>CAJUKZ010000004.1:0-101379 GCA_910586995.1 uncultured Muribaculaceae bacterium
CGCAAATTTTGCTTATTTTTGTGTGAAATTAGCTAACAATGAGCATTACAGATAAAGATATACCGCAAATAGAAAAGCTGAAAGAGCTTATTTCCAAGTCAAGGAATGTGGTCATAACTTGTCATCTCTCGCCGGATGGAGATGCTTTGGGGTCGTCATTGGGCCTGAAGCATGTACTTTCTTGCTTGGGTATTGAATGCAGGGTCATAACGCCTGATTGTCCGCCTCAGTCCCTGTCGTTCCTGCCAGGATATAATGACGTGATGCCACTTTCCAGATACGAGACATTAGTGCGAAGCCATGTCAACAGGGCAGACCTGATATTTTGTCTGGATTACAATGAACTGAAGCGGGTCGATAGACTTGCACCGTATATAGAAGCCTCGCCTGCCCGGAAAATTATGATTGACCATCACTTGCATCCGGCGACAGAAGGTTTTGATGTACAAATATCACACCCTGAGATTTCATCGACCTGCGCTCTTTTATATAAGGTCATTTGCGCAATGGGGCTTGATGAATATATAACAAAGGATGCAGCGGAGTGCATATATACAGGGATGATGACAGATACGGGTAATTTCAGCTATAATTCAAATGATCCGGATCTTTATCTTGCAATTTCTGATCTTCTTGAACGAGGAATAGATAAGGATCAGATCTATCGTCAGGCTATGAATGTCAGGTCTGAGAACTCAATCAGGCTCAATAGTTATGCATTGCTCGAAAAACTTGAGGTTTTCCCTGAGTATCATGCTGCCTTGATCTGTATAACCAGAGATGAGGCAAACAGATTCGGATATAAAAAGGGAGATACGGAAGGGTTGGTCAATGTACCGCTCAGTATTCCCGGAGTAGTGTACAGTTGTTACCTCCGCGATGAGGAAGATTATGTAAAGGTATCTATGCGTAGTGTCGGGGATTTCCCGGTAAACAAACTATGTAAGGAACATTTTGGTGGTGGTGGTCATCTGAATGCAGCTGGAGGAGAATTCCATGATGGCGATATGCACAAATGTGCGGAGCTTTTTAAATCGCTCATGCCTGAGAATCTTTCTCTTATTACAAAGGAATAATAATTTAAGGCAATTATAAAATATGAAATCTTATTCACGCTTTTTGTCAATGCTGACATTGGGACTGGGTATTGCGGCTTCCATGATGTCATGCGACGATGGCAAAAGCTATGCTGAGCTTCTGACGGATGAAGCTCATTCTATAAACCGTTTTCTTGCGGATCACAGGGTCGAGAATGAAATACCGGCGGATACGGTATTCGAAGTAGGTGAAGATGCACCTTTCTACCGCTTGGATGCAGACGGCAACTTCTATATGCAGGTGCTTGATGCTGGTACAAAAAGTGAAGCGAATAAAGTACAGCCAAATGAACAAATTTATTTCCGTACCACGCGCTATAACCTCCATTATTATTTTGACGGGACATTGCCTGAAGGCGATGGTAATGCGTCAGATCCGTCGGTGGGAAACTACTTCTTCAGGTTTGAAAATTTTGAGTTGCAAAGTTCCTCGCAGTGGGGTTCAGGCATACAGATGCCTCTCTATTATCTGCCTGTGAATTGTGAGGTAAACATTGTGGTAAAGTCGCAATATGGCATGACCAACGAAGTGGCTAATGTCATACCGTTCATGTATAATATAAGATATTATAAAAGTCCTATTTAATAAATAGTTAACACACATACCAATATGTCGCTTATAAAATCAATTTCTGGCATTAGAGGAACAATCGGAGGCCGTACGGGAGAAGGCCTTAGCCCGGTTGACGTTGTGAAATTCACGGCAGCATACGCTAAAGTAATAAAGGAGACTACAACCAGGGATAACCGGACTATCGTTGTAGGTTGTGACGCAAGAGTCTCAGGACCTATGGTAGAAGGGCTTGTTGTATCAACTCTCTGCGCTATGGGTTTCGATGTTGTAAATATCGGATTAGCGTCAACTCCTACGACAGAAGTTGCTGTTACTATGGAAAAGGCATGCGGAGGTATAATTCTCACCGCGAGTCATAACCCCGGACAGTGGAATGCATTAAAACTGCTGAATGAATCCGGAGAGTTTTTTGATGATGCTATGGGTAAGAGAGTGCTTGCAATTGCGGAGGCGGAAGATTTCGATTTTGCCAATGTCGAAGATCTTGGTCATGAATTTGTGAATAACACCTACGATGCAAAGCATATTGAATCAGTGCTGGCACTTCCATTGGTAGATGTGGAAGCAATACGCAAGGCTAATTTTACAGTTGCAGTAGATGCAGTGAATTCAGTTGGTGGTATCGTGATACCTCGTCTGCTGAAAGCATTGGGTGTCAATAATATCATAGAACTTAACTGTGAAGCTACTGGAAAATTTGCCCATACACCGGAACCAATTCCGGAAAACCTTACTCAGATCTCGGATCTGATGAAGACATCCGGAGCGGATGTCGGTTTTGTAGTTGATCCGGATGTGGATCGCCTGGCGATTGTGATGAACGGAGGTGAAATGTTTGTGGAGGAATATACTCTCGTAGCTATAGCGGATTATGTGCTTTCTCACACTCCTGGATCTACAGTCAGCAATCTGAGTTCATCAAGAGCATTGCGCGATGTAACGCAGGCTCATGGTTGCTCATATTCTGCTGCTGCAGTAGGTGAGGTTAATGTCACCACTAAGATGAAAGAGACTGGAGCCGTAATCGGAGGTGAAGGCAATGGAGGTGTTATCTATCCAGAATTGCATTACGGACGCGATGCTTTGGTCGGTGTTGCTCTGTTCCTGAGCCTTATGGCACGCAGCGGCAAGAAAGTGACTGAACTTAAGGCTGGATACCCAGCGTATGCTATCGCTAAGACAAAGGTAACGCTTACTCCTGAAATAGATGTAGATGGTGTTCTTGCCAGGATTAAAGAAGAATATACAGGCCGTGGTGAAATCACAGACATCGATGGCGTGAAGATTGATTTTCCTGACGCCTGGGTTCACCTGCGCAAGTCAAATACAGAACCTATAATCCGTATTTACGCAGAGGCGCACACAATGGAGCAGGCCGAGGCTTTGGCCGATTCTTTGCGTAGCTATATCTCAGAAATGAAATAAAACCGGATTTTGCTGTTTTTGTGATGCATAACTTGTGTATGTTAATTAAAACAGCTAAATTTGCAGTCGCTTTTTAGCATCCCGTGTGATGGGAAATTAATGAGCAATATCTTTAATTTTTAGTAACACAACAAAAAATCAGAAATGAAGACATTCCAACTGACAGCCGAGCCTCGTACAGATTTAGGCAAGAAGGCAACAAAAGCGCTTCGCAGCGAAGCTAAAATCCCCGCAGTACTCAATGGAGGTAAACTCGTTGAACTTCCTTTTGCAGGAACTCTCCAGCCAGGAGAAAAGCTTGTCGAGATCGGTGACGGTAAAGGCTTGATAACAACAGATCTCATTCTTACTCAGGATGCAGTGCGCAAGCTCATCTACACTCCTGAAATCTACGCTATCGAACTGTCTTATAATGGCACAACAAAGATGGCTGTGATTAAGGATATCCAATTCCATCCCGTGAAGGATACAATTCTGCACATCGATCTTCTTGAAGTGCATCCTGATAAGCCCGTGGTAATGGAAGTGCCTGTTAAGCTTGAAGGTCACGCAGAAGGTGTTAAGGCTGGTGGTAAGCTGAACCTGAACATGAAGAAGCTCAAGGTGAAAGCTCTCTACAATGAAATTCCCGAGCGCCTTGTGATCAATGTCGATCACCTCGGTCTTGGTAAGACCATGCAGATCCGTGACCTCCACTTCGAGGGTCTTGAGCTTGTAAATGCAAAGAATGCTGTTGTCTGCGCTGTAGCTCTGACACGTGCTGCACGTGGTGCTGCCGCTGCTGCAGCAAATGCTTAATAGCTTTTGCCAATGAAGTACCTTATAGTTGGACTGGGTAATATCGGTGATGAATACCGCGATACCCGACACAACATAGGATTTAATGTATTGGATGCCTTAGCTAAGGCATCCAATACTGTATTTAGCACTGAGCGTTACGGTGATGTGGCTCACATGCGGTTAAAAAACAAGATGCTTACATTGCTGAAGCCGTCGACATATATGAATCTTTCAGGCAATGCTGTAAGATATTGGAAAGAGCGGGAGGGTATAGAATTGGATCATATACTTGTTGTAGTCGATGATCTTGCACTCCCGTTTGGTTCTATCCGACTTAGACTTGGAGGTAGCGATGCAGGTCACAACGGCCTGAAAAATATAGCGGAAATGTTGAAGACAACCGCATATCCAAGGCTGCGTTTCGGTATAGGCAACGACTTCCCGAGAGGTTGCCAGATCGACTATGTATTGGGACATTTCACTCCTGAGCAGGTTGAAGCTATGCCGGAGCGTATAGACGTCGCTGTAGAAGCCATAAAGACTTTTTGCTTGGCAGGAATCAATCGCGCGATGAATATGTTCAACAACAAGTAGAAATTATGTCGCAGAGTGAAGTCAGAATAGATAAATGGCTATGGGCTGTGCGTATATTTAAAACACGTACCATATCATCAGAGGCTTGCAAGCGGGGGCGGGTGACACTTAATCCTTCAGGGGTTATAGCAAAGCCGTCGCGTATGATAAAGGTTGGAGATGAAATCAATGTCAGAAAACCTCCGGTTACGTATACGTTCAGGGTCAAAGCTCTCACCCAGAACAGACTTGGAGCAAAGCTTGTTCCGGATTATATGGAAAATATAACTCCTAAGTCACAATTGGATTTGCTTGAAGTAGTCAAGATAAGCGGCTTTGTGGATCGCAGAAAAGGTCTCGGTAGACCTACTAAGCGAGAGGGACGCGAATTGTCTAAATTCACCGAGGAAGCTTATTTCGGCAGTGACGACGGTTGGGACTTTGAATTCGATTTCAATGATGATCAGGATATGGAGTGACGCATACCTGACGTGATAGAAAAACAGGCGGTAGAAAGTACTATCATAATCTTCTACCGCCTGTTTAATTTATAAGGCATTGACGAATTGACCGTGTTTAATCGTTTTAGTTCCGTACTGTATTGCAAAAGATGGGCAATTATGCAGACATCTTAGGCATATTGTACATTTAGGCTTAATCCAAGTGGCTTTACCGTTGATTATGGATATGGCACGTTCAGGGCAATGTCTTGAGCATCGGCCACATCCGGTACATCGGTCAGAGATCAGTCTGAAGTGTGAGGTATCTCGCTTATTATCATAACCGGAGTAATATATATCTGAGATCCAACGTGGTAATTTTGATCTGTCGAAATTACCGTGCTGTCCGTCTGTCAGCGATAAAGCAATGTCGGAGATCTTGTCCTGTGCGGTTAAAGTGCGTTGATGGGTTTTTACTCTGTCTGAGAGGTCAAACATCGGTGTCCATGTGTCAACCATCCGAACCGAATGTTGTGCATCGACGTGTATTCCTTTTTTCAAGAGTATTTCTCTTAGTCGATGCGATGCGCCACCGCTTAGTGTTCCGAATGTTACGATAGTAAATACAAACGAGGGTTTTCCGGTGAGTGTCAACCGGTTTAGAAAACGCTCTACTATTGCCGGTAGTTTAAAAAAATGTACGGCACAGACAATCCCAAGCCTTTCGCCATCCAGAAATTTGTAATTATAAAATTCTTTCTCAGAAATATCGTCAATAGCAATGGCATTTTCCCCTAATGCAGCCGCGACTTTCTCGGACACATTCCGACTGTTTCCTGCTCCTGAGAAATAGAAGATCATAGGTTAATCGGTTGCTGTAGCACCATCTAATATTGCGTTTGCTTCATCAATATCCTCTGGATTGACAAGAAGCTTTATGCTGCAGATGTCAGAAATTGGTATGGCAAGAACAGAAGAAATGATCTGATTCTCGAGTTGACAATGTACGCCTGCTGAACGCAGTGCACCTAATGCAATATACGCTTCAGGGGCATTGTCATATACACGTAATATTACCGGTGCGTTGGAGGTTGACATTTTAGCTGTTGAATTTATCTCTTAGAATACCCATGAAGGATCTTTTCATGGGCTTTATATTCAAGCTTACCTTTGGCTCTTTGCGGTTTAGGAATATGATGGAGGAATGCAATACTATAGCTATCCATTTTTCAAATACCACAAATGCATGTATATGGCTCATTGGGATGGCGTGAAACGGTGATGCCGGATCTACAGAGCCAATAATGAGTTTATCGTCAGGTGATACAGTCAGATTATGTATGTCAGCCAGATCCCCATCGAATATAATAGAAATATCTAAATCGTCGGGTGATGCAGGACGCTTCTTATATTTCTTATATAGGGTGTCTATTACTTGTCCGGTTATCATGATTAATATTCAGGATAGGGTATTAATTACTATAATTGCTTCGAGAAATATTCGGATAAGTATTCCGGCTCATATTCTCTTATATGTAGAACAACAACGGATTGTGTATAGTTCGTTTGAAAAGTAAAAATTTGCTATAGGCTGGAATAATATTATTTATGGCTGATAATGATGTGGCAGCCTGATTAATTGAATTTAAAAGAACTCCGGCAGTAAAGTCCGGATTGTATTTCCATTGGCTTTACAGCCGGAGTTCTTGAAGCTTTATTGTCAAGCAAGGAATCCAAGCAGTACACCTGCGGCTACAGCACTACCTATAACACCCGCAACATTCGGGCCCATAGCGTGCATCAGCAGGTAGTTGGATGGATCGTATTCCAGACCGAGGTTGTTGGATATACGGGCTGACATCGGAACTGCGGAGACTCCTGCATTGCCGATCAGAGGATTTATCTTCTTGCTCTTTGGGAGGAAAAGGTTAAACAGTTTCACGAAGCATACACCGGATGCCGAAGCAATTATGAAGGCCATGAAACCAAGCAGGAAGATGAAAATTGTCTGTGCGGTCAGGAATGAGGATGCCTGAGTTGACGCACCGACGGTCATTCCGAGAAGGATTGTGACAATGTCGGTAAGTGCATTTGATGCTGTGTTTGCCAGACGTTTTGTCTTGCCGCATTCACGCAGCAGGTTGCCGAAGAACAGCATACCAAGCAGGGGAAGACCGGAGGGTACTACGAAGCAAGTGAGCAGCAGGCCGATTATCGGGAACAGGATCTTCTCACGCTGTGTCACCGCACGGGCCGGCTTCATCTTTATTCGGCGCTCGTTGTGAGTGGTGAGCAGGCGCATGATCGGCGGCTGAATAACAGGCACAAGTGCCATGTATGAATAAGCCGATACTGCAATTGCCCCCATCAGGTTAGGAGCAAGTTTAGATGAAAGGAAGATGGCAGTAGGACCGTCAGCACCACCGATAATGGCGATGGCTCCTGCTTGGTCGGGAGCAAATCCGAGAGCCATAGCTACCATATATGCTCCGAAGATACCAAACTGCGCAGCAGCGCCGATAAGCATGAGTTTTGGATTCGCAATGAGTGCAGTAAAATCAGTCATTGCACCTATACCCAGGAAGATCAGCGGGGGATACCATCCGGCACTTACGCCATTGTATAGGATATTCAGAACAGATCCCTGCTCATAGATACCTATTTCCAATCCGGCATTCAGATTGAAAGGAATATTTCCAATCAGCATACCGAAGCCGATAGGAACCAAGAGCATGGGCTCGAAGTCTTTCTTAATGGCAAGCCATATGAAGAAAAGACCTACGCAGAGCATTACAAGATGCTCCCAGGTAGCGTTATAGAAGCCGGTCAGCTCCCAGAAACGCTGTAGGTTTGATGCAAAAAATTCGCCAAACATATTTTATCAGATTCAGAGTTTTGACTATTGATAATTGTGGTCCGGCAAATTATTCGATTGTGAGCAGGGCTTCGCCTTCAAGAACGCTCTGGCCGTTTGAGACAGATATTGATGAGATCTTGCCATCGCGGCCGGCCTTTATCGCATTTTCCATCTTCATGGCTTCGAGTACCACTACTGTGTCATTGGCAGAAACTGTATCTCCAACCTTGCAGTTGATAGAAAGTATCACACCAGGCAGGGGGGCTTTCACTGCAGTTCCTGCTCCAGTTGTAGCTGCTGGCTTAGCTACGACTTTTTCTCCTGTAGCTGTACGTGGAGCTGCCTCAGGACGCGGACTCTTTACTACAGTGACAGGTGCTGTCTCGCGGTTGAGTTGCACTTTATAAGGAGTGCCGTTGACTTCTACCTGAGCGACATTATTGTCAATATCGCCTACGGACACTGTATATACTGAGCCGTTGATGGTATATTTATATTCTTTCATTGTATGAAAAATCTATATGTTACTGTAAAAATGAAATTGTTGTGCAAGAACCATTCTTATTTGCGCTGAGGATTCTCGCGAAGACTGTATATTTTAGAGCTCCAAGGAGAGTATGCGCGACGCACCTTATTGATTGTAAGAATTGTGTTCTCTCTGTCGTGTGCGTCAAGATGCTCGTTGAGAGCCATTGCAATTGCAGCGATAACTTCGCCGGAGTCAGCTTCAGGACGCTCTTTCTTAGGAATTTCGCGTGCTACTGCTCCGTGTGCCTCTACTTTGCGTTTCTGAGCGAAAGTCTTGTTGATTCTGCCGATTATATAGAAGCATATACAGAGCATAAGAAGTGCGGAAAATACTATACACATGGCCATTACGGTAAGTGCAGCGCCGGATGCGTCTCTTTCCTTGAACACTTTCACTCTGTCGTTCTCGTCGATAATCTGGTTTGCACCTGCAGGAGTGATATACAGAGATTCCTGAGATCCGTCACGAACCTGCCATTCGTCGCCTCCGTCCTTAGTGCGGGCATATGAAGCGTCGGCAGGGAGAGAGGCAGGAATTACAACTTCATCAATAAGAGTGATGCCATCTGCATCATAGATACCGATCCAGTTATCCTGTCCGGGAGTCAATCCGAAACTTGTATGGAAAGTACCCCTGGTAGGTTTGGAGTCCGCGAAAAACACAAGGTGCTGGCGTTTCCCCATTTTGGTTTTTGCGTCACCTAATGGGATAGGGTATTTCTTTGGATTGCTTTTGTCGTTGGTTATGTAGACACTTGAAATTTCAAGCGGGGCAAAAGATGAGTTGAATAGCTCGATCCAAGCCGGACGCTCTCCATATTCATCGACAACATTTGTCTGGTTGTCTACCATCACTTCGTTGATCCTCAAGCTTGTACGGCTCTGTGCGAATAGAGAGGCCGAGCATGCTGCGGCAACGACAATAAGGCTGAATATTCTTTTTTTCATGCTTTGAAAAATTTGCTGAGATTGGACATTCCTTTAATACCGTATTCAGAGGCTAAAAACCTCTGAATACGTATAGTCGGTGAATTAAAGAGGAATGTTGCCGTGCTTCTTAGCGGGGTTTGTAACCTTTTTGGTCGCAAGCTGTTGCAGTGCGCGGATTACACGGAAACGTGTGTTGCGTGGCTCAATCACATCGTCAATGTAACCGTAACGTGCTGCATTGTATGGATTGCTGAACAGTTTGTTGTACTCGTCTTCTTTCTCTTTGAGTACTTTCTTGGGATCGTCGGAAGCCTTAGCCTCTTTTGCATAAAGGACTTCGACAGCACCGGAAGCACCCATTACTGCGATCTCAGCAGTAGGCCATGCATAGTTCATGTCGCCACGAAGCTGTTTGCAACTCATCACAATATGGCTGCCACCATAGCTCTTACGTAATGTTACTGTCACTTTAGGTACAGTAGCTTCACCATATGCGTAAAGAAGTTTTGCGCCGTGCAGGATCACACCGTTATACTCTTGTCCTGTGCCGGGCAGGAAGCCTGGAACATCGACCAATGTTACCAATGGAATGTTGAATGCATCGCAGAAGCGTACGAAACGCGCCGCTTTTCTTGAGGCATTGCTGTCAAGCACACCTGCAAGATACTTTGGCTGGTTGGCGACAATACCTACGGTCTGACCGTTGAATCTTGCGAATCCGATGATTATATTCTTAGCGTAATCGCGGAGTACTTCAAGGAATTCACCATTATCAATAATAGCACCGATCACCTCATACATATCATATGGACGGGTGGGGGAGTCAGGGATTATCTCATTAAGAGAATCCTCGAGACGGTCGATCGGGTCAGTACATTCAACCAACGGGGGTTCTTCGAGGTTGTTCTGAGGTATGAAGCTGAACAGTTTGCGGATAATACGCAGTGCATCTTCTCCATCTTCAGCAGCGAAATGACATACACCGCTCTTTGATGAGTGAACTTCAGCGCCACCAAGTGCATCCTGAGATACGTCTTCGCCGGTAACAGTCTTTACAACTTTCGGACCTGTGAGGAACATATATGAGATGCCCTTTGCCATTATAGTGAAGTCGGTAAGTGCGGGTGAGTAAACCGCACCACCGGCGCATGGGCCGAGGATAGCGGAAATCTGGGGGATTACACCTGACGCCAGAATGTTGCGCTGGAAGATTTCAGCATATCCGGCAAGGGCGTTGATACCTTCCTGGATACGAGCACCACCTGAGTCGTTGAGGCCGATCACAGGCGCGCCCATCTTCATAGCCATATCCATGACTTTGCAGATTTTCAGGGCCATTGTCTCCGAAAGGGATCCTCCGAATACGGTGAAGTCTTGTGCAAATACATAAACAAGACGACCGTCGATTGTTCCATATCCAGTCACCACACCGTCGCCAAGGAAACTTTTCTTTTCCTGTCCGAAGTTGTGGCAACGATGGCGTACAAACATATCAAGTTCTTCAAACGAACCTTCGTCGAGAAGCTGTGCAATTCTTTCTCTGGCAGTATACTTGCCACGTTCATGCTGTTTCTGGATAGCTTTTTCGCCACCGCCGATACGAGCTTCGTTGCGCAGGGCTATAAGTTCCTGCACTTTTTCAAGTTGATTACTCATTATTGCGTTAAATGTTGGTTTTTCTATATTATTTGTTAGGGTCTTCGCATAGCTCAATGAGAGTGCCTACGGTCGATTTGGGATGCAGGAATGCGATATTCAGGCCTTCTGCACCTTTTCTCGGAGCTTTGTCGATAAGGCGGCATCCTTTTTCTTCCACTTCAGCTAATGCATTGGCAACGCCATCTTCAACAGCAAATGCAACATGCTGAATACCACCGCGTCCACCGTTGTTAGCGATGAATTTAGAAATTGCACTTTCTGGTGCAGTGCCTTCAAGAAGTTCAATCTTCGTTTGTCCTACCTTGAAGAAAGCTGTGCGTACTTTCTGATCTGCAACTTCTTCGATAGCAAAACATTTCATTCCGAGTATGTTTTCGTAGAAGGGAATGGCTTCGTCAAGAGATGGCACTGCTATGCCAATGTGTTCAATGTGGGAAATTTCCATAATAAATTTATGATATTAAATGGTTAAATATATTCTGTGTCTTTTGTGTTGATCTAAAATTTAGACTACACACAACTTGGCGTTGCAAATTTAACAAATATCCGTATTCTTTTATCCATTTTTGCTGAGTTTTTGCCCTCAAATTTCCTAAAAATAGTGAAACGGGAAATTACGATAATAGTGTATAATCCCGCACGTCATCACGCAACAGGTCTGTAAATACGAGATTGAGAACATACTTCATACTTGTGTGCCTTATGAGCGCTTTGAACTTATAATACGACATAAACTGATCATTTATTCTCATGTACAGTTTTTCTTATGTGTAGGAGAATTTAAGCATGTGAGGGAGTAGAGCACAGTTCAAAACTTGGATTTACTTTGCCTCTATATGTTATTTAACATAATCGGCGTTATACAACAATTGCTATGCATTTTCTAAGTTGCCATTTTGCTGTTGGTCTATGCTTTGTGTTGATTGACGTATGTAATAAGATATTGATTATGGATTCTATTTTTTATGCTTCAACAGTTTCGTTTATGGGCTTTATGCTTGCTTTGTTATATAAGTTTGCAATAATATACTTTGTTTATTTTTTGCTATGTAAATTGATCGATCGCTGGAAAGAATACTAATTCAGATTAATTATCTTATTTGTAGTAAATGGTGTTGCGGAGCAGTCTGTTGACACCTTTTTTATTCCTGTGAATTATGCGAAAAATCATATAAGTTAAAAACTATTTAATTTTATGCATACCGTGAATAACTATCGAAAACTTTTGTAAATTTGCAAGCATCATACTTACCATTTTAACCAAGCCTCAAGGCATATATACTGACACAATCTTAACGGGCCTGAAGTTATGGGTCCTTGTGCTTTTCATAAGCATCTGATCTCATGTGTGCTATGGTTTTATATTGCCTTGGGAAATGCGAAAACAAAAGACATACACATGAAAACAAAACCTGATTTGGGATTCTGGAAATTATGGAATCTGAGTTTCGGATTTTTCGGTGTGCAGATTGCCTATGCGCTGCAAAGTGCACAGGTAAGCCGTATTTTTTCGACAATCGGTGCAGACCCACATGATTTGAGCTATTTTTGGATTCTGCCTCCTCTTATGGGCTTAATTATTCAGCCGATTATAGGAGCTGCTTCGGACCGCACCTGGACGAGAATCGGTCGTCGCCTACCCTACCTTATCATAGGCGCTATAGTTGGTATAATAGTCATGTGTTTCCTTCCAAACTCAGGTAGTCTTGGTCTTGGAATATCCCAAGCAATCATTTTCGGACTTGTAATGCTGATGTTTTTGGATACAAGTATCAATATGGCGATGCAACCGTTCAAGATGCTTGTAGGAGATATGGTGAACGAGCGGCAAAAAGGTTTGGCTTATTCTATTCAGAGTTTCCTGTGTAATGCCGGATCAGTAGTCGGTTATGTAGCGCCGTTTGTACTTGCTCTTTTCTTGAGCAAGACAGCACCGCAAGGAGAAGTTCCGCCTACAGTGACATGGTCTTTCTATCTGGGCGCAGCTATTTTGCTTATATGTGTGGTATATACCCTGATGAAAGTGCGCGAGTGGCCACCGGAAAAATATGCAGAATACAACGGCATATCATCTGATGCAGAAAAGAATAAGGTTCAAGGTGGAATGTTCTCTCTCCTTATTCATGCACCAAAAGTGTTCTGGACCGTAGGTGTTACTCAGTTTTTCTGCTGGGCTGCATTCCTTTATATGTGGACATATTCAACAGATGCAATAGCCGGGCATGCATTTGATGCTCCTGTGGTCGAGAAAGCGACAGGCGTTAAAATAAATGGCAAGAGCTATTCTGACAAATATCTGTTCCTGGGCGACCGTCCGATAATAATGGATGGAAAGATGACGGTTGCAGGTATTACAGTTGACGGCAGCTTTTCATCTCCTCGGACTGTTGTTGTTGGCAACGATACAATAATTTCCGATGGAAATCTAAAGTACGTCGGAGGGGTGTCCGGAGTTCGTCCTGACAGTCAGTTTGCCAATTCCGGCACGACTGTATCAATTGATGGTGTACCGGTGGTTGTTGGCAATACAGCTAAAATCGTTTCCGCGTTTTCGCTGATACAACCGGGAGAGACATTAACTTTGGCACATATTGCGGCCATAGACCATAGTACCGGCAAGTATGAGCTTGAGCAGACTACCGTACTCCCTACCCTAACCGATAAGACATCACTTGAGATAGAGACTGCAACTGTGCTTAATGCGGAGTCGGAGGAGTATCAGAATGCCGGAGACTGGAATGGCCTTCTTCTGGCAGTACAGGGATTAATAGCAGTCTTATGGGCTTTGGTGCTTCCACGTTTCCGCTCGCGCCGACTTGCCTATTCTTTAAGCCTCGCTATAGGAGGATTAGGTTTCATTTCCATATGGTTTATAACTTCTCCCGCTCTTTTATTCATATCGTATGGCCTTGTGGGAATAGCATGGGCTGCCATGTTGGCTATGCCATTCACTATTCTTACGAATGCTCTCTCCGGTGGTCATATCGGGACTTACCTTGGGCTGTTTAACTGCACCATTACGATACCTCAGATTGTCGCAGCTTTATGCGGCGGATTTATCCTATCGTTCTTCCCTGTTGCCGAAAGTGGTGTTACCCAGACTGTGTGGATGCTTCTTGTGGCAGGAATCCTGCTGCTTGCAGGTGCACTTTCTGTATGGTGTATCCGAGAGACCTATGGTTCGGATACAAAAACTGTGTGAATTTATGATTTTTGATTACCTTTGCAGGAATAAAATCAAACAACTTAATTCTACAAAATATGGTAATACAACGTTGGCAGACCGTCTTTCTGCTTATTGCAGCCATAATGATGGGTATATTCTGCTTTTCTACAGTGGCAGAAATACATGTAGGTGAATCGGTAAAAGGATTCCGTGTAGCTGATGCACCTGTTTTTCTGACTGTGAATGTATTGATTGCTGCACTTCTTGTGCTGAGTATCTTCATGTACCGCAACATACGCCGTCAGATGCTAATGACCCTTGTTGTGATAGTATTGGTTGCGGCATCAATGGTGACAGGCGGATTCATTCTCTACGGAGGCATGAATGGTGGTGGTTCTGTTGAACTATTGGTTTCTGACCTACTTTTGGTAGGAACGGCGATTTTTGCATTGCTTGCCTATTATAGAATGCGTCGCGATCATAAACTGCTCACAAGCTACGACAGATTGCGATAATAATAACTTTAGAGTGTAAAAACGCCCGGATGACTTATTCATTCCGGGCGTTTTTTATAGCGTTCAGTGTCCGCTATTTTAATGTGGCAGACTTTTTAAGATATTGTCCGGTATACGACTTCTTGCATTCCGCAACATGCTGAGGAGTTCCCTCCACTATTATGTTGCCACCCTCATCGCCACCTTCTGGACCGAGATCAATAATGTGATCGGCCGCTGCTATAACATCTGTATTGTGTTCAATTATAACGACAGTATGACCATCGTCAACCAATCTTTGCAACGATCGCATAAGCGTATCTATATCATGGAAATGAAGTCCGGTGGTAGGTTCGTCAAAGATAAACATTGTGGGCTTCCTGCGCTCACCGGCTATAAAACTTGCAAGTTTTACACGTTGGTTTTCTCCCCCGGATAGTGTGGCGGAAGATTGGCCGAGTTTTATGTATCCCAGCCCAACCTCAGCAAGAGGTCGAAGACGGGCTACAATCTTGTCCAATATAGAGCGGACAGAATTGTCCGCGCCGGCATCAGATGAAAAGAAATTGATAGCCTCGTCTACGGTCATCTCAAGAATATCATAAATATTCTTGCCGTTGTAGAGGACATCCAGTACGTCGCGCTTAAATCTGTGTCCGTGGCAGCTCTCGCATGGCACAGTGATATCCGCCATAAATTGCATCTCCACTTGAATTACACCCTCGCCTTTGCATTGTTCGCAGCGACCACCTTCAGTATTAAATGAAAAATAAGCCGGAGTGAAGCCCATTTGCCGGGCGAGTGGTTGGATGGAATACAATTGTCTTATCTCATCATATGCCTTGAGATATGTGGCGGGATTGGATCGTGTTGATCGACCTATCGGATTTTGGTCTACCATTTCCACGGATGAGAGCAGATGTGTGTCGCCTGCAAGTGCGATATGTGCGCCAGGGGTATCAGCTGTTGAGTCTTGATTAAGCTTACGAGATAGAGATCTGTATAATATGTCTCGCACAAGAGTAGACTTTCCCGAGCCACTTACGCCGGTCACAACAGTAAGCACTCCAAGGGGAAAACGAACTGTCACGTTTTTCAGATTATGCTCGCATGCGCCTTGTATTTCTATATAGTTGCTCCACTTGCGTTGTCTTGAATGAGGAATGGACATCTGTCCATTAAGGAATTTAAGTGTATGGCTATCTGTGACCTTAACCTTATTCGAGAGCAGTCTGTCTGTATAATCAGCCAGAATAACTTCCCCACCGAGGCGTCCGGCATCAGGTCCAATATCCACAATGAAGTCAGATGCACGCATTATGTCGCCATCATGCTCAACCACGACAACAGTATTGCCTTTCTGTTGAAGTTGTCTCAATACTCCTATAAGGCGCTCTGTGTCGCGGCTATGCAGCCCAATGCTCGGTTCGTCAAGTATATACAGAGAACCTACCAAAGCGCTGCCAAGAGATGTCGCGAGGTTGATACGCTGACTTTCGCCTCCTGAGAGTGTTGCAGCCGGGCGATTTAAAGTCAGATAACCTAATCCCACGTCGCAGAGAAAATCAAGGCGGGTGGTGATTTCAGCAATAAGCCGTTCTGATATTTTTGCATCTGAGGCACTAATATGCTCAGGCAGAGACTTAAACCATCCTTGTAAGACTGATACGGGCATATTTGTCAGGTCTGTTATGCTTTTACCGGCAATCCTTACGTATTCAGCTTCTTTTCGTAATCTGTGTCCGTGGCATTCGGGGCAGATTGTTTTGCCGCGATAGCGTGCCTTCATTACCCGGTACTGTATTTTATACTGGTTTTCATCGACCATTCTGAAGAATCCATCTATTCCGGGAAATGAGCCATCCGAGTTGCCATGCCATAAGAAATCGAGCTCTTTATCTGTAAGCTTATTGTACGGCCTATGTATAGGGAATCCAGCATCGGTGGCATGGTGTATGCACAGTCGTTTCCACTCTCCCATCTTCTCTCCACGCCAGCACACTACAGCATCGTCGTATATGGAAAGAGCTTGATTGGGTACTACCTTCATTGGGTCAATCCCCAAGGTCTTTCCGAAACCTTCGCATACAGGACAAGCGCCATAGGGATTGTTGAAATTGAACATTTGCGGATCTGGTTCTTCAAAACAGATTCCGTCTGATTCGAAGCGGTTCGAGAATGTTGACTGTTGTACTGTTGGATAATCTGAGTTACCATCATTTACCCATACAGTAAGTATGGCAGACCCGTGTCCTTCGAAAAAAGCCGTCTCTGCTGAATCTGTCATACGGCTTACTTCGTCGTGATCCTTGCTTACAGAAAGCCTGTCGATCAGTAGTGAATATTCATCCAGGGATTTCAGATCCGGAGTTAATTCGATGAGTTCTGCTATATCTACGAATTCATCGCCTTTCATCAGCCTTGAATATCCGGCTTTCAGCATTACATTGAGCTGCATTGATGGAGTCCGGTCTTTTTGGGGGATTATAGGTGATGATATAGCGATTCTTGTCCCTTCTGGATATTTTAATATTTCATTCACCACATCCTCTGCTGTCTGATGTCTGACTTCAGCGCCGCTTACAGGTGAATATGTATGTCCGGCTCTTGCGAACATAAGCCTCATGTAGTCATAGATCTCAGTTGCAGTTCCTACCGTACTTCTTGGATTGCGGGTATTTACTTTCTGTTCGATAGCTATTGCCGGAGGTAGCCCTTTTAAGCTGTTGCATTCCGGTTTGGCCATTTTTCCAAGGAACTGTCTTGCGTATGTAGAAAGACTCTCCACATAACGCCTTTGGCCTTCGGCAAACAATGTGTCGAAGGCCAGTGATGACTTACCGGAACCGGAAACGCCGGTTATTACTATGAACTTGCCTCTTGGCAAGTCAATACTAATATTTTTTAGATTATTTACGCGAGCACCGCGTAGTTCTATATATTGTTGTTGTTCTGTCTTGTTTTCGCTGTTCATTCTTTTGCTAAAATTAATGCAGAGGTGGGTTCTACAGATATCTCACCCCCTTTTATCTCACCCATTCCTTCGGCTTTTATATCTCCGTTGCGGGCGATCACTTTCCACTGCCCGGATGGAATACTTATCGAGATCGGTTTGGTATTGCCGTTGAATATGAGCTTTATCTCTTTCCAGGTATCGCCATTGGCATAGTCAATAATTGAGTATGATACAACGTTTTCTTCCTTTACATCATCAAATCGTATGTGGTGTGCGATATCCTCAGCTGTAGTCATTCTGAATGCAGGATGCGCTTTGCGGAGTGCGATAAGTTCCTTGTAGAATTCGAATTGGTCAGCATTCTTATCTTTCAGACTCCAATCAATTGCATTGATCGAATCCGGTGAGCAATAAGAATTATGAACACCCTTTTTGTCTCTGAATATCTCTTCTCCTGCAAAAATGAACGGAGTGCCTTGAGAGGTGAATACAATCGTCTGTGCAAGTCTGGCTGCACGTTGCCGGTCTTGTTCGGTTGATCCTGGCATTGATGCCGCAAGTTTGTCTGTCAATGTAAGATCGTCATGGCAAGAAACGTAGTTTATGACTTCTGTCGGACTTTTGGCATATGGCTTTTTTGAATTGTTGCCTTTGTTGTAGTTGACTTGCGGGTGAGCAGTGGCTGCAACAATACCGATCTTTACAGTCTCCTCATTACCAGGTTTACCCGTAGCGAATCCGCGGTCGGAGGCATCACTGTAATGCCCTTTTACAGCATCTCTTATGTCATCTGAAAACACTGCTATGCCGTCCATTTCTGCGACATTATCTTTCAATGCCCTGCGCTCAGCGGGAAGTGGTGAATCGCCTGCTGTCCAGCCTTCTCCATATATTATGATGTCAGGATTGATAGTTTTGAGCTCACGGGCTACGCGGTTCATGGTTTCAATGTCGTGTATAGCCATGAGGTCGAAGCGGAAACCATCTATGTGATACTCTTTGGCCCAATACTTTACAGAATTGACAATAAAATCGCTCACCATCGCTCTTTCTGAGGCCGTCTCGTTGCCGCAACCGGACGCATCGCTGTAACTGCCGTCAGGACGATGCCGATAATAATATCCGGGTGCAGTGAGTGAGAAATTGGAGGTGTCGTTTTCAGCAGTATGATTATATACCACATCCATAATCACTCCAATCCCGGCATCGTGAAGCGATTTTATCATTTCTTTCATCTCCTTTATGCGCGTAGCAGGGTCTGCCGGATTGGTGGAATAAGATCCTTCGGGTACATTGTAATTCTGTGGATCATAGCCCCAATTATATTTATTGGCTGTCAAATTTGATTCGTCTACGCTATTGAAGTCATATGACGGCAGAATGTGTACGTGTGTGACTCCAAGTTCTTTGAGGTGGTCAATGCCTGTGGCGCGTCCCTCAGGACTCTGAGTTGAACTTTCTGTAAGAGCCAGGAATTTACCCTTGTTTACAATTCCAGATGTCGGATGTACAGAAAAGTCGCGGTGATGCATTTCATAAATGACTGCATCATTGATTGCTTTTATCTCCGGACCATGATCCTGCTCCCATCCGACAGGATTTGTAGATGATAGGTTTATGATTGCTGCCCTCTTGCCGTTTGTACCAACAGCCTTGGCCCATATGCCGGGAGTTTCGTCGAGCCATTGTCCGTTGTGACGGATCTGAAAGGTGTAATACTTTCCGTACAGTTTTTTATCCACAGACGAATTCCATATTCCGGAATGTGCATCATGACTCATTTTCAATGTGTCTGTGGATGGTGTATTTCTGTCTGTGTCATAAAGCAGTACTCTTGCTTCCTCCGCCATCGGAGACCAAAGTTTAAAATGCGTACCATTATTGTCTACATACAGTTCCAGATCTGAACCGTTGTATTGCGGAAAAGACAAATAAATATCATCCTGCTGGAAATTCTTGGCATTAGCATCCTTTGGAGTCAGTGCGGCTGTGGCAAGTAGTCCGCAAGCCGCGATTTCTCCACACTTTTTAGTCATCTGTTTAATAGTTTTCATGTTAATGATATGCCTGTAAAAATGGTTAAGTTAATTAAGTATGATATTTGGCTTAAAACGATTTATTTCCCTATGCGAAATTACGAAAAATATTCTGCATCTCAAACCATGTGGACATTCATTAAGCATTTGTATATATTTTATACAGAAACAGGGCGTGAATCACTATTTACTCCCTGTTTCTGTATTACGTTTTTTATTAATAATAAAATCATAATCTTTTTTGTTTTCCACATTTTGCATACCTGTAGTTCGCACCGCAGCAGTAACTTCTCCCCAATTAATAAAATAATCATCATAATATTTTATAGGATAGTTACTATAAGTTATTACATCATCTCTTGTAGGTGTTCTGTTTACCAATTGTGATATGCGTTTAACTTCTAATTGGAGAGTTTTTTTATCCACTTCATATTTTTGCTTTTTTAATCGTTTGACTAAACTGTTTTTCGCTTTTGGAGTTTCTGCATGTTTCCCGAAGGGATCGATACCAGCTTGTAGGTCGGCATGTCTTTTAATTGCTATATCATAGTATTTTGATGACAATTCAATGCCGAAATATTTACGTCCTAACATTTCTGCACATAAAGAAGTAGTTCCTGAACCATTAAATGGATCCAGAACCAAATCACCTTCATTTGTGAAAATGGAAATTAATCTTTCCATGAACATTGGGGGAAGTTGAGTCGGATGATCTACTCTTTGGCTATTATGTTTTAGCCGATGAATATCCCACCATAAATTTGTAACTGGTGCTTTATCAACTATATTTTCTTTTGCCCGTTTCTTTATACATGAATTTCTTATGCAATAAAACTCTTTATACGTATTAATACTGTTAACCTCTAAAGTAGAATGTTTTAAGTCGTAAAAAGGTAAATCATTAGCTTTTCCTTTAGTAAAACATATAACAGAGTAGTGAGCAGGCATAATCATTCTTACAGGAACACTTAAACTTTCCCAAATAATCCAATCTTGGAATTCTAACAAATTGTTTAAGCATTGAAAATGCTTGACAGCCCATTGTGGTATATTTAGGATAGCGACAGTCTTCCCCGGTTTAATGATGCGAGCTAATTCCATAAGCCATTTATCACACCATCGGAGATATTCGATTGTATTTATATCATCATTACAGTTGTCATATTTTTTATTAACATTATAAGGTGGGTCTGCAAAGCAAAAATCCACACTGTTTGATGGTAACTCCTTTAGGACATTCAAACAGTCGTCGTTGATTATGACAGAATCTGTATTCCCTTTATAATTAAATGCTTCTATTTCGCCAACAGGAATGTTTATATTTTTATCAATAGTACAATCTGTATGCAAGTGTTTGTTTGTTAGATCGATGTATTTCAAATTTTTGTATGGTGAAATACCAAAAATGTCTCTTAATCTATCTATGATTAATGTGTCATTTTTATAATCTATTGCAATGTCACGCCATACATCAGACATTATCGTTCCATATTCGTGATAGAGGTGTTTTTTACCTCCATAATCTTTTGTGGTTTTTTCACAAAATGGACAAAATGTATAAGCTATACGTGTTTTTGCATGTTTTAATGCTTCCTTATAGCGTGTTATAACAGCTAATGCAGCGTGATGTTGTGGTAATTGTCCCTTAGTTATATTAACCGGCTTTATCAACTTAACCCCTACCCATAATTTGATATAGGCTTTATTAGTTAGTTTAGACAAAAATTCTGCTATAAATAAAGGAGATGATAATATTGATATAATGGTATTTTCTCCTAAATGATCTATGAAAAAATTCAGATCACTTATTATAGTATCTAAATTGGGGATCTCTTTTAAAGAAGTATAATAAGGATACTTAATATAATACACATCCTCTATTGAGTCAGTAGGATTGGATAAACTTTCAATAGTCTTGACCGAAAGTCTATTTTCTAATTCACTTAAATGGGACATTTATTTATCAAGGCTTTTTAAAAATTCAATCAGCTTATCTAACTCACTATCATGAAATGTAACAGTGCAGTCACTGTATTGACAAATAGTTCTTAGTGCAGATTGTCGAGCGAAGTTTCCCGCGCCATCAATCACATATGCTATTTTATAGCCTTTAGAATGTAATAATTCTTGCCTTGATTGTGCCTGTCCTGCTTTTCGTTCTATTGTACTGTTAGTTGTAACTTGAAAACTAACTTCTACGGCACAATAATTTCCTTTAGGAGATTTTGCGACGACATCAACAGACAATGTTGTACGTTCGTTTTGACTGACATCAGGAAGATGATCCTTGTTTATACGCCATCCCGGTAATTTTTCTTCTAAATATCGTGTCACATATACTTGAGCTAACTGTCCTAATGTATTTGCTGTAGCTCCACCTGTGATTCTACTAACCCAAATGTATCGTTGTTTAATAAATAATTCTAACTCTGTGGATTTCCCTAATAATGAACCAATTATGCATTTATTAATAATATCAACAGGAAGTTCTCTGTTTGTAATAGTTGCACCTCCAAAGAGTAACAACATACAAATATCTTCCATCATTGGAGTTAAGACAACTTCCTTACCGAGTCCATTACCATCAACATAGAGATTTTTATTACTCCATGATTTATTTGATGCTAAGGTTTGAAATTTATATGAAAAAGTTTGCCCTTCCCAATTAAAAGTTAGATTCTCTCCTAAGATAAGAGGTAATTCCTTTTTTAAACGCATTAAAGATTCTCCCCCGATATCAGAAAGAACCATTAAGTGCTTTAAGAAAAGATTACCTGATATGGATTTTGTAGACGACAAAGTTTGCTTCCAGATAAATGGATTTGCATCTGATATATTTAATATGCTAATAAATTTGTCTTGAGTTTCTATTAGCTTGGGTATAATACTGATATCTTTTTCTTGACCGGCAATTTCTGCTGGCCAAAATTTGATGGCATGTTGTTCTAAATTCTCTAAACTTCTCATTATATACAGCTTTATTCATTTGCAAATTTAGCATTTTCTCTTTATGTATAGCTCATTTCTTTATTAAATGAATTAGCTTTTCATCATTTTTGTTCTCGTTCTTTTTTGATAGTAGCCAGATGATACTTCATAGTCATACTCGGCTTCGGATTCGGGAAACCTTTTCTTTTTAGAGAGAAGTAATTATTTTTTTGATTTTGCCAGGCCGGAATATCTGCACATAACGAAAATTTGGCTAAATTTGCAACTTAAATAAGAAACCATATCATCCACACATCCCATTTTGCTCTATAATATATGGTAGCATATTTCAAGAAAGGAACGACCACGGTATACGCCGTTGTCACAGATCACAAGCTCAATGATAGCGAGATAGAACGTCTGCAATGGTTGCTTGACGGAGCAAAGCCGCTGAAGTCAACGTCATTAAAGGGCACATTTGTAGGTCCACGCAAGGAAATGATTACTCCGTGGAGCACAAATGCGGTAGAGATAACACAGAACATGGGGCTCGAGGGCATATCCCGAATAGAGGAATTCCATTCTGTAGCTACCGGTACAGAGCCTGTATACGATAAAATGCTCCAGCGTGTCTATGAGGGATTGAATGCTCGTTCGCTTACTGTCGACAAAAAACCTGATGAGATTGTATATATAGAAGACATATCCGCTTACAACCGTGAGGAAGGTCTTGCCTTGAGCAAGGAGGAAGAAGATTACCTCCGCAAGTTGTCGGAGAAGCTCGGCCGTCCGCTGACGGACAGCGAGGTGTTCGGATTCTCGCAGGTAAACTCTGAGCATTGCCGCCATAAGATTTTTAACGGGACATTCATTATAGATGGTGAGGAAAAGCCGATGTCGCTTTTCAAGCTGATCAAAAAAACTTCACAAGAAAATCCCAATTCTCTTGTTTCGGCCTATAAAGATAACGTAGCGTTTGTAAAAGGCCCAAAAGTTAAGCAATTCTATCCTGAGCATCCCGAGCGCCCCGATTTCTTTAAAGAAAAAGATCTGGATACGGTAATATCGTTGAAAGCCGAAACTCACAACTTCCCTACTACAGTCGAACCGTTTAACGGAGCTGCTACAGGTACAGGTGGTGAGATCCGCGACCGTCTTGGTGGAGGTAAAGCCTCTTTGCCAATCGCCGGAACAGCCGTATATATGACATCGTATCCTCGTCTTGATGGTATGAAGCCCTGGGAAGTGATGATGAATCCGAGAGCATGGCTATATCAGACTCCGGCTCAGATTCTTATAAAGGCATCAAACGGAGCTTCAGACTTCGGTAATAAATTCGGACAGCCTCTCATCTGTGGATCACTGCTCACATTCGAACATACTGAGAACGGTAAGCTTTATGCCTATGATAAGGTTATAATGCTCGCTGGAGGTGTGGGCTTCGCAGCAAAGAAAGACGCCATCAAGGGAACTCCTTCCGCAGGAGAGAAAGTTGTGGTGATGGGAGGCGATAACTACCGTATAGGAATGGGAGGAGGTGCTGTTTCGTCTGTAGAGACCGGACAGTACGCCAATGCCATTGAACTGAATGCCGTTCAGCGAGCCAATCCTGAAATGCAGAAACGTGTTTCAAATGTAATCCGTGCTTTGGCTGAAAGTGACAATAATCCAATTGTCTCCATTCACGATCACGGCGCAGGCGGACATCTCAATGCTCTGTCTGAACTTGTAGAGACCACAGGTGGCCGTATAGATATGGACAAACTCCCTATTGGCGACAAAACATTGTCTGCCAAGGAAATCATAGGCAATGAGAGCCAGGAGCGCATGGGTATGGTGCTTGATGAAAAAGACATAGAATATGTCAACAGTATCGCACAGCGAGAAAGAGCGCCCATGTATGTAGTTGGAGAGACTACTGGTGACGACCGTTTTGTGTTCCGCCAGGAAGATGGTGTATGCCCAATAGACCTCGCGATGGAGGATATGTTCGGGAACTCGCCCAAAACCGTCATGGTTGATTCTACAGTTGACAGCAAGTATGCGGATGCAGAATATGATGTAGCTTCTTTAGATGAATATCTCAACAATGTCCTGCGTCTTGAGGCCGTTGCATGTAAGGATTGGCTTACTAATAAGGTCGATCGCTCGGTGACAGGAAAGATAGCGCGTCAGCAATGTCAGGGTGAAATACAGCTTCCCCTGAGCGATTGCGGTGTGGTCACACTTGACTATCATGGCAAATCAGGTATAGCGACTTCTATCGGACATGCTCCTCAGGTTGCCATTGCTGATTCAGCCAAGGGCTCGGTTGTGGCTATCGCCGAATCGCTGACTAATATTGTGGGTGCTAACTTGGCAAAAGGCCTGAAAAGCGTCTCATTGTCGGCTAACTGGATGTGGCCTTGCAAGAATGCCGGTGAGGATGCTGCCTTGTATAAGGCTGTCGAGGCATGTAGCGAATTCGCATGTGCGCTTGGCATAAACATTCCTACCGGAAAGGACAGTCTTTCCATGACACAGAAATATGGAGAAGACAAGGTATACGCGCCTGGCACAGTCATCATATCCGCAGCAGGAGAAGTGACTGATGTGAAGAAGACTGTATCGCCTGTCCTTCATCAGAAAGAGCGCTCTACTCTTTATTATATAGATTTTTCTTCAGACGAATTACGACTTGGAGGTTCTGCATTAGCTCAGTCTATGGGTCGTATTGGCTCTGATGTCCCGACTGTTAAGGATGCTGCGAAATTTATAACCGCTTTTGAAACCGTTCAAAAGCTGGTTAAGAACCGCAGAGTGCTTGCAATGCACGACGTGTCGGCCGGCGGTCTTGTGACCACATTGCTTGAAATGACATTCGGCAATGTACGTGGAGGTATTGATTTCCATACAAAGGGATTTGCCATGTATGGCGAACACGATATAGTGAAAATCCTCTTTGCTGAAAATCCTGCGGTTGTGATCCAGGTGGATGACCGTAAGAAAGATACGGTAGAAAGCATTCTCGATCAGTCCGGAGTAAAATATTTCCCGATTGGTATGCCTTCTAAAGAGCGTACTCTGATGATAAGTCATGAGGGTACGGACAATCTGCTCGGTATAGATCACTTGCGCGACATATGGTTCAGCACGTCTTATGAACTCGATTGCCTGCAGAGCGGTAAGGAATGTGCGGCTCTACGTTTCCAAAACTACAAACGTCAGCCGCTTCGGTACAACTTCCCTGCATCTCATGTCTCAACGCTTGCAGAACGTGGATTGGAGGAATACCGCACTACTCGATCAGGAGTACGCGCGGCTATCATCCGCGAGAAGGGTGTGAACGGAGATCGTGAGATGGCATACGCTCTGCATCTCGCTGGATTTGATGTGAAAGATGTGCATATGACGGACCTCATGACAGGTCGGGAGACACTCGAGGATGTGAATATGATTGTGTTCTGCGGAGGTTTCTCCAACAGCGATGTACTTGGCTCAGCCAAGGGCTGGGCAAGCGGATTCCTATGGAACGAAAATGCACGTCAGGCACTTGAAAATTACTACAAACGTGAAGACACTCTATCACTCGGTATTTGCAACGGTTGTCAGCTTATGATTGAGTTGAATCTTATAAATCCGGGTCATGAGAAACGCACACGTATGGAGCATAACATATCTCACAAATTTGAAAGTCAGTTTGTAGGAGTAAGCTTCCCTGCGAATAAATCAGTCATGTTCGGTAGTCTTTCAGGAAGCAAACTCGGTGTCTGGATTGCTCATGGTGAGGGCCGTTTTAATCTGCCATTGCCAATGGATCGCTACAATGTTGTCGCTACATATAATTATAAGAGTTATCCTGCCAATCCTAACGGATCGCGAGGAGGAGTTGCGGCTATCACAAGCGACGATGGACGCCATGTAGCAATGATGCCCCACCCTGAGCGTGCGATCTTCCCCTGGCAGTGCGCATATTATCCGTATGCAAGACGCAACGATGAGGCTACTCCGTGGATAGATGCCTTTGTGAATGCACGTAAGTGGATTGAGGAAAAGTCCAATAATAAGTAAATCAAACATATACATATCATATATATTATATGGCAAAAGAATTAAAGGATCTCACCAAGCGAAAAGATAATTATTCGCAATGGTACAACGACTTGGTAATAAAGGCTGATCTGGCTGAGCAATCGCCGGTGCGCGGATGTATGGTAATAAAGCCATATGGATATGCGATCTGGGAAAAGATGCAGCAGCAGCTTGACAGGATGTTCAAAGAAACAGGTGTACAGAATGCATATTTCCCGCTGCTCATTCCTAAATCTTTTTTATGTAAGGAAGCCGAACATGTCGAAGGTTTTGCCAAAGAATGTGCAGTGGTGACACACTATCGTCTTAAA
Organism: uncultured Muribaculaceae bacterium; assembly: GCA_910586995.1. Classification (GTDB taxonomy): domain Bacteria; phylum Bacteroidota; class Bacteroidia; order Bacteroidales; family Muribaculaceae; genus CAG-873. Next base: position 26,826 of record CAJUKZ010000004.1, read on the forward strand.
AATAATCCGGATGGCAGTGGCGTGGTTGTTGATCCTGAAGCAAAACTTGAAGAAGAACTCATAATACGCCCTACCTCAGAGACAATAATCTGGAATACATACCGCAACTGGATAAATTCATATAGAGATCTTCCTATTTTATGCAACCAATGGGCTAATGTAATGCGTTGGGAGATGCGAACCCGCATGTTCCTCCGCACTGCTGAGTTCTTGTGGCAGGAAGGACATACAGCACACGCAACTTCAGAAGAAGCTGAAGCAAAAGCCAAGCAGATGCTTAATGTCTATAGTGACTTTGCCGAAAAATATATGGCTGTGCCAGTGGTTAAAGGTGTGAAAACGGCAAACGAACGTTTTGCAGGAGCTGTAGATACATACACTATCGAGGCGATGATGCAGGATGGAAAGGCATTGCAGTCAGGAACATCTCACTTCCTCGGCCAGAATTTCGCCAAGGCTTTCGATGTTACATTCGTAAATAAAGACAATAAGCCGGAATACGTCTGGGCTACATCATGGGGCGTGTCAACTCGTCTGATGGGAGCTCTGATAATGACACATTCTGATGATAATGGTCTTGTTCTGCCTCCGCACCTCGCTCCTATACAGGTCGTTATTGTTCCTATATATAAGAACAACGAACAGCGAGATGAGATTTCCAAGACAGTCCTGCCTATTGTGGATCAGCTTCGTGGTCTCGGCATAAGTGTTAAGTATGACGATGCTGACAATCGTCGTCCGGGATTCAAGTTCGCCGACTATGAACTAAAAGGTGTACCTGTGCGTCTGGCTATTGGTGCTCGCGATATTGAGAACGGCACGGTGGAGATTATGCGTCGAGATACTCTTGAAAAAGAAGTCAAGCCGTTGGCTGGTATTGCAGAATATGTTTCGGAACTTCTTGAAAAGATTCAGCAGAATATCTATGACAAGGCTCTTGCTATGCGCAAATCAAAAACTTATGTCGTGGATTCTTATGAAGAATTCAAGGAGAAAATTGAAGATGGTGGATTTTTCCTATGTCACTGGGATGGTACTACAGAGACGGAAGAACGCATAAAGGAAGAAACAAAGGCTACCATCAGGTGTATTCCTTGGGATGAGCCTGATGAACCAGGCGTATGTATGGTTACAGGCAAACCCTCGGCCCGACGTGTCATCATCGCACGTAACTACTGATTTTTCTGACAGTGTAGATAACCACGATAAAGCGTCCGGTCCGCGACAGATTCAGGACCGGACGCTTTTTAAATAGCAATCACTTACAGATCTCCCCCCCCCACACACCACATCCAGGCCATGAATAGAGAATTACCAGTATTAGCGATCGTGATACCTTGCTATAACGAAGAAGAAGCTTTGCCGATTACAACGGCGCGCCTGCTTGAGCTTATAGATAAAATGATTACATCATCCCTGATTTCACGCGACAGCTATATTTTATGCAGTAATGATGGAAGCCGCGACAATACATGGAATGTGATAAATCATCTGCATAAGAAGGATTCCAGAATAAAAGGTATTTCTCTTGCCCACAACCGTGGGCATCAGTATGCTTTGCTTGCAGGTCTGATGGCCGTTAAGGACAGGTGTGATGTCTCCGTAAGCATAGATGCTGATCTTCAAGACGATCCGGACGCTATCATCCAGATGGTGAAGGACTATCGCAGTGGTATGGATATAGTCTATGGGGTACGTTCCTCAAGGACAACCGATACCTGGTTTAAGCGCACATCGGCCCATGCATTCTATTCGTTTCAGCGGAAAATGGGATTGGATACGATATATGATCATGCCGACTATAGGTTGATGGACAACAATGCATTGAGGCTACTTAGCGAATATGGCGAATCCAATCTTTTTCTCAGAGGTATAGTGCCGAGTATCGGCCTTAAATCTTCTGTGGTAAAGTATGCACGTTCGGAGCGAGTTGCAGGCGAATCCAAATATCCGCTTGGCAAGATGATCAGTCTTTCAATTGATGGCATAACCTCATTTTCAGCAAAGCCGATGAGGCTTATTTTTGTCACCGGTCTGATCCTGCTTCTTCTTGATCTCTTGGTAGCCCTATATGTACTGATCTCATACTTCAATCATGCAACTATCTCAGGTTGGTCTTCATTGATGCTGTCGGTGTGGTTTCTTGGAAGCCTTATACTGATGGGGCTTGGTATAGTGGGTGAATATATAGGCAAGATTTTTATAGAAGTCAAACATCGTCCGCGGTATGCTGTGGCAGAAGAATTATTCTGATTTTTATGGATAAAAAAAAGGTTACGATAGACATATTTCCACCAGATCTGTCGTCTGAGCTAAAACTGCCATTTGCAGATCAAGGTATCCAGGCCGGGTTTCCATCTCCTGCGCAAGACTATATTTCTGATAGAATTGATCTGAATCAAGAGATCGTCACACATCCTGCCTCTACTTTCTATGGCCGTGTTAACGGCGACTCCATGATAGGTGAAAATATCGAGGAAGGAGACCTTCTGGTGATAGACCGTTCGATTGAACCATCAGATGGAGATCTTGCTGTATGTTGTCTTGATGGAGAATTTACACTTAAGAGAATACGACTTGAGGCAGACAGGGTATGGCTGATTCCGGCTAATGAGAATTTTGATCCTATACTTGTGACAACTGACCATCGGTTTCAGGTCTGGGGCGTTGTGACTTATACGATTAAGCAGGTTCATCGTCTTAGGCGAAATCGCTATATACCTTGATAACATAGTGTTTGGTCTTGTCGATTGCAACAACTTTTTTGTTTCCTGCGAGCGTGTGTTCAATCCTGTGCTCATGGGCAGCCCTGTGATTGTACTCAGCAATAACGATGGATGTGCAGTCGCCCTATCAAATGAGGCAAAAGCTTTGGGACTTAAACGGGGAGATCCATATTATAAGATCAGCGAGATGTGCAAAGCCAATGGAGTGTACGTATATTCCGGAAACCATCGTTTGTATGGAGATATGTCGAAGCGCGTCATGGCTGTGCTTGCCGAGAACACGAAGTGCGGAATAGAGGTCAGTTCAATAGATGAGGCATTCTTCAGTGCAGATGATCTGCGGACAGAATCGCTGCATGATTTTGGCAGGATGATAGTCAGGACGATCTTGAGGAATACAGGAATTCCGACTTCTGTAGGATTTGGATCAACCAGAACTCTGGCCAAAGTGGCAGGGCGTTTTGCTAAAAAATATCCGGGATATAAATGTTGCTGCGTGATTGATACTGATGAGAAGCGGAAGAAAGCTCTTTCAATGACGGATGTTGGTGATGTTTGGGGCATAGGACGCCGGTTGGGACGTAAAATGCGATCTATTGGTGTGAATTCTGCGCTTGATTTCGCAACTATGTCGCAAGACGCCGTGCGCAGATTCAATATTGCTGTCGAACGCACGTGGCGTGAACTTAACGGAGAATCATGTATAGTGGCGCATGCAGTCGCTGAAAATTCGCATAGACAGATACAATGTACACGTTCGTTCGGAGAATCAATCTCTGATATAGAGACATTGGGCGAGGCTGTTGTATCATTTGTATCTTCTGCAGCCAGAAGATTGCGTGAGCAGCATTCATGCGCGGGAAGCATAACGGTATTCATTCGCACCAATCACTTGAACGAGGCTATTGATCAATACTCAGGGCAGGCTACGGAATATCTTGATGAAGCTTGTTCGGATACTCCAACTCTGGCCAATCTGGCAGTCAGAGCTTTGCAGAAAGCCTATCGGAAAGGGTTCTATTATAAAAAAGCAGGTGTAGTATTGACCGACATTGTGCCAGATACAGAACTTCAGCGTTCGTTGTTTACAGACGCGGCTGACCGAGAGAAGCGTGCTCGGTTGATGACCATAATAGATAATATAAACAGATCTCAAATGATGAAAGATTCCGTTCATGTAGCCGGATACAGGGGTGTAGACAATCTATCAGACAAAAGCATGCCTACAAGACTGTATTCAACAAGAATGGACAATATCATAGAAGTAAATACGGATATATAAATCATAGGATATGGAATCAGAAAATCCGGTGGAGGCAATATCCTCCGCATGCGGCATTTCAATGCCGCAGGTTGAAGAAGGCATCCAGGCTCTGGGCAAAATATTGATCAAGGCTTCACAAGACCTTGATATAGTCGCAATACCGGCATTCGGACGTTTTGTGACAGAAAAGCATGATGAGACCGTCGTGGTGGATCATGCAAGTGGTAAGCGCCTGTTGTTACCACCCGAAGTAGTACTGAAATTCGTTGCTGGTGTCACACTGCGTAAACATTTACAGAAATGAACGAAACTATTAACCTGCGTCGTCTTTGTGCGATGATATCCGAGTATACCGGATGGAATGAAGCTGAATCAGAGAAATTCATAGATGCAATCTTCGAATACATTGCAACGTCACTTGAAACATCAGGCATTGCCCAACTGCCGGGTTTAGGTAATTTTAAGGTGGACCATGAAGCTTGCGATATTATATTTTCTCCCGATAACGCTATTGCTGAAGCTGTAAATGAACCGTTTTCTTTCTTCGAGGCTGTAGAGTTGAATGTTGAAAGTGATGTGCTGGATAAGGAAACCAATACAGAAATGGAAAGCGACAATGATTCCGATAAAGATAAAGAGCCTGAAGCCCCTCAGGCAGAAATTGAACCGGAGCATTGCGAGCCTATGATGGATTTGGAAGACATAACTTCAATATCAACCACTGATAATTCCGGCAATGATGTCTGTCAGGGAGATGATTATATTGATGAGTCTGTTCCAGACGAGGATATGGAAGCAGAGGACAATATTGAAATCATAAGGGAGACAAAGGCTTGGCCGGTAATGGCAGGCGTGGCTCTTGGCCTTGTGACCGGTATGATAATCGGATTCTTTGGGCACGATAGATTCGTGGGATCAAACACTACGATACAGGAAGAATCGGACTCAATACAGGAGGTTGTAACCACAATACAGCATACACCTGTAGATACAGTCGCCGTATATCTTCTTGATCCTCCTGAACCGATTTCTCCTGAGACCAAACACTCCGAATCCCCTATCATTACTGATACGGTTACTGCGCATCGCTTTTTGGCGACTATGGCCAGAGAATATTACGGTGTAATGGAGTATTGGATATTCATATATGAGGAAAACAGAGATATCCTTCCTGCAAACCCTAACAAGATAAAACCAGGTACTGCAGTAGTGATACCTCCTTTAGAGAAATATGTCCCGGATGGTAATGCAACCAAAGGGCGGGCAGAGGCGGCACGCAGAATATCACGTCTTGAGAGGAGCTTACATTAAGTCGTAATATTTATGATATGAGCCGCCGGAAACGGGATTTTTCATAAATCAAGTTAAGAGTTAAGGGAGATAAGCAATTGATAGACAAATTTAACAATTGAATTTTACATTTTAGTTGTTATAATTCTAATTTTGTACTACAAATATAGCGAATTCATCAATTCAATTCCCCAATAAGGAAATAAATACAAACAACACATACACTTAACAACTCTACATTATGAGCGAAACGATAAACATCCGCCAGTTGAACGACTTAGTCGCAAGCAAAAGCGATTTTATCAATCTCATCACCCGTGGCATGGATCAGACCATCGTGGGTCAGAAGCATCTTATCGAATCACTTTTGATAGCGTTGCTGTCGAATGGTCATGTGCTTCTCGAAGGTGTTCCCGGTCTGGCTAAGACACTTGCGATAAAAACACTCGCACAGTTGATAGATGCCAAATATAGCCGTATTCAGTTTACGCCTGACCTTCTTCCGGCCGACGTACTCGGAACTATGGTATATAGCATGCAGAAAGAACAATTCCAGGTAAAGAAAGGTCCGATATTTGCCAACTTCGTGTTGGCTGATGAAATCAACCGCGCTCCGGCTAAGGTACAGAGCGCATTGCTTGAGGCCATGCAGGAACGTCAGGTGACTATCGGTGATAATACCTACAGACTGAATGATCCTTTCCTTGTGATGGCAACGCAGAACCCTATCGAACAAGAAGGCACATATCCGCTTCCTGAGGCTCAGGTAGACCGTTTCCTGATGAAAGTTGTGATCGGATACCCGACCAAGGATGAAGAAAGAATAATTATCCGTCAGAACATAGCCAGAGAGAAAGTGAACATTGTCCCACTGTTGCGTCCTGAAGAAATAATTGATGCACAGAAGGTCGTAGAACAGATATATGTTGACGAGAAGATCGAACGATATATCGTGGACATTGTATTTGCCACACGTTACCCGGCAGAATACGGGCTCGACGATCTGAGCGGAATCATCTCGTTCGGCGCATCTCCACGTGCATCGATAAGCTTGGCAAGAGCAGCACGTGCATATGCATTCCTGCACCAGAGAGGCTATGTAATCCCCGAAGACGTATTGGCTGTTTGTCATGATGTTCTCCGTCATCGTATCGGTGTCACCTACGAAGCTGAGGCCAATAATATAACTACGGACGAGATAATTACCGAGATTCTTGATAAGGTTCAAGTTCCCTGATGATTGAAATCAGGAGAACATACCGTACTACGTTCGTATAATTAATAATAACACTTCCTCTAAATTGGACGCTAAAGAATTATTAAAGCAGGTTCGAAAGATTGAGATCAAGACCCGCGGATTGTCGCAGAACATATTCGCGGGAGAATACCACTCTGCTTTCAAAGGCAGAGGAATGATGTTTTCGGAGGTGCGCGAATATCAGTATGGCGATGATATCCGTGATATTGACTGGAATGTAACTGCCCGTCAGAATCATCCTTATGTAAAAGTGTATGAGGAGGAACGCGAACTTACAGTTATGCTACTTGTTGATGTCAGCGGAAGCAGTGAGTTTGGCGCTGCGGGAGTGGAGAAACGTCAGATGATAGCCGAAATATCAGCTACCCTCGCTTTCTCTGCTACACAGAACAATGATAAGATCGGTGCTCTGTTTTTCACAGATAAAATTGAAAAGTTTATTCCCCCGAGGAAAGGCAAGCACCAGATATTATTGATAATACGCGAGCTTATCAATTATCAGCCGCAAAGCAGAGGCACAGACATAGCTCAGGCGCTCAGATATTTTACAGATGCACTGAAAAAGAAATGCGCGACATTCCTGATAAGTGATTTTATCACAGATAAAGATTACAGGAGAGAACTGACGATGGCTCGCAATAAGCATGATCTCATGGCCTTGCAGGTATATGACCGTAGGGATGCCCAGATGCCTGATGTCGGATTGATGCGCGTGTTAGATCTTGAATCAGGAGCATCAAGATGGATAAATACCTCGTCTTCCCGAGCAAGGAAGGCATATGACAAATGGTGGTACGACCGGCAGCAGCACATGTCGCAGACATTTAAAAGTTGTCATGTCGACTACGCATCTATCTCTACAGATGAAGATTATGTAAAATCGCTTATGGCCCTTTTCAGAAGCCGTGGCCGGTGATTCTAAAATAAATGGACAGATTCAGATGATATTCAGCCGATATATAACATGTTTAGCGTTTGCTGCACTTGCCACATACACTCCGGTGAATGCGACGGTAGCTGTAAGATCTGCAATAGACAGTGTCACCATAGAAATGGGCGACCGTGCGGTAATGCGGGTCGATGTTTTTGCGGATAAGACTGATGTCGGAAATGTGGTTGGTATACCTCAGAAAGGTATGGAACACGAAGGTGTAGAATTCCTTGAGATAAACTCAGAGGAAAACGACACGCCTGACGGACAGCGACATATCGCATATGAAATACTATTTCAGGCATTTGAGCCTAAGTTAGTTACTATGCCTAAAGTCGGCTATGCCGTAGGTAGCGATACGACCTTTGCTGATGTGCTTACGCTGAATGTACGTCCGGTCGATCTTGACTCTCTTACAACAATCAACCCTGTGGAGGGAACTGTGTCGATCGAGAGAAAATGGTTTGATGTGTTTCCGGATTGGTTGCTTGACTTCTGGTATTGGATATTGCTCGGTATTGTGATTCTCGGTGGAGGTGTCGCTGTATACTTCCTGTATAAGAAAAACGGCAAGACTTTGATCCCGAGGAAGAAGCCAGTTCCGCCATATGAGCAAGCCATCAATGATCTTGAGCAATTGCGCAATTCAAATCTGATCGAGAAAGGCCACGTAAAGGAATATTATACCAGACTTACGGATATTCTACGTCGCTATCTTTCTGCAAGATTTGGCATTTATGCTCCTGAAATGACATCGTCCCAGACTATAGAAGCAATAGCCTCACACCCAGAAGCTTCTTTGGCGAAAGCTGATCTTAAACAACTTTTCCGAGTTGCTGACTTTGTGAAGTTTGCCAAAGTATTGCCTCCGCCGGATGATAATATAAGGTCTTTTTCTGTAGTTAAAGAATTTGTAGAGGAAACAAAACCCGTTGACGACGCTCAGGAACAGGACGCCGACAATTCAGAAAAAAACAATTAATCCAACGATACAATGCAGTTTGCTCATCCTGAATATTTATGGTTGTTTCTTGTGTTTGTGCCGCTTATTGTATGGTACATATTCAAGCAACGCAATGCGCGCCCGTCAATGGCGATCTCAACCATATCGCCGTTTGCAGGTCTTCCTCATACATATAAGTCATGGCTGAGGCATGCTCTGTTTGTCTTACGTCTCGGAGCTATAGGGTGTATAATCATTGTTCTTGCAAGACCTCAGATAAAAGATAACTGGCGTACGACATCGACAGAGGGTACAGACATAGTTCTGGCGATGGATACCTCGACCAGCATGCTGGCCAGAGACTTTAATCCAGATCGTCTGGAGGCTGCGAAAGCCGTAGCCCAGCAGTTTGTTGCAGGCAGGGAAAACGACAACATCGGTGTTGTGATCTTTGCTGGCGAAAGCATGACTGGAGTCCCAATGACAGTAGATCATGCTCCCGTACAGAACTATATCGCTGGAATACAGACTGAAATGCTTACCGATGGTACTGCCATAGGCGACGGTATCGCTACTTCACTCAACCGACTGAAGGAGGGTAAGGCCAAGAGTAAAAGTATAATACTGCTGACCGATGGATCGAACAACACGGGAGTCGTATCCCCTATGACTGCGGCTGAGATTGCCAAGGAAATGGGAGTTAAGATCTATACAGTCGGAATAGGTACAAACGGAAATGCTCCATTCCCTACCCTTGACATGTTTGGCCGAATAACGTATGTCCCGCAACCAGTAGTGATTGATGAGCAGACTTTGACCAATATTGCCGATATGACGGGTGGTAAGTATTTCAGAGCCACGAGCAATGAGGTTTTCAAAAAAGTGTTTGAAGAAATAGATCAGCTCGAGAAGACTACGATGGATGTGCGCCATTTCTCCCATACCGAGGACAACTATATGATATGGGCATGGATTGCATTTGCTCTTTTCTGTCTTGATCTGTTAATGCGCTATACCGTATTGCGGTCAATACCATAATCATGAATTAAAAAATGACAGATATTAAATATGTTTGATTTCGCTTATCCACATCTGTTATGGCTGTTATGCACACTTGCGGCGTTCGGCTTGCTCTATTGGTGGACCAGGTTGTCTCGCCAGCGTAAGCTCAGGCGTTTCGGACGTCCGGAGGTTATTGAGCATCTTATGCCTGATGCATCCCGATATAAGCCTGGAATAAAGATTGTGCTGGAGTTGATCGCTTTGGCCGCTATTGTGATAGTTCTTGCCCGTCCGCGTGCCGGTGAGGTTGAGAAAAACACTCAGGTCAATGGCATTGAGGTCATGATCGCTTTTGATGTATCGAATTCTATGTTGGCGTCAGCTAATGACAATCCTAATGGAATATCCCGTCTCGACAGATCGAAACTGATTTTGGAGAAATTAGTTGACAAACTCGAGAATGATAAGGTAGGTATGATCATATTTGCAGGACAGGCAAAAATGCAATTACCTATAACAGTCGACTATTCGGCAGTGAAAATGTATATAAATGATCTGTCGCCAGAGCTTATAGCGTACCAAGGTACAGATATTTCCACAGCGCTTGACATGGCGATAAAAGGATTTTCGCCATCAGAAGATGTTCACAAAGCCATAATTCTTATCACCGATACCGAAGACCATGATGGCAACGCTGTGAAGATGGCTAAAGAAGCTGCAGAAAAAGGAATACAAGTAAATGTAATAAGCATGGGAAGTACCAAGGGTGTACCCATTCCCGTTAAAGGGAAAAAGGGCGACTATCTGCGGGATTCCGAAGGTCAGGTAGTTCTGACTGCTACAAATGAAGCGTTGGGAAAAGAAATCGCGGAGGCCGGAGGTGGAATATGTGTCAACGGGGCATCTTCTTCGGCGTTGAATGAGATTGCTTCCCAACTCGGTGGACTTGGAGACACTCCGCTAAAAAGTATGAAATACAGTTCAAGCGCGGAGCAATTCCCGATATTTGCGTGGATTGCCTTCTTGTTCCTTGTCCTGGATATATTTATTCTTGAGCGAAAGATTGGTTGGCTCAATAAGATAAATTTCTTTACTAAATAAGCAAATGAAAGCATTATACAGACACATACCGCTCAAGTTATCAGTATTGCTTTCGGTGTTTATGTCAGGAATACTGCCTGCGTATGCACAGCATAAGCAAGAGGATCAGACCACACGTAAGGAACGAAATTACGTACATCGTGGAAATGACTTGTACAACAGCAAGGATTATGAAGGTGCGTTGGAATATTATGAACTCGCACTCATGGAGAATGCTATGTCTGACGCTGCACAGTATAATAAGGCATTGGCAATGTATAAATTATCACAGGAAGCCGGAGTACCTGCTAAAGAGAATAAAGTGATTCAGGAAGCTGACTCTATTTTTCTACAAGTAGGCAAGTCTACTCAAAACTCCTTGATAAAGGAACGTGCATTTTATAATGCCGGAAATCTTGCTTATGAAGCAGAGGACTATGACAAGAGTATAGCTGCATATAAGAATGCGCTGAAAGTTAACCCCAATAACAAAAAAACTCGTCAGAATCTGTTGCTCGCGCTTAATAAGAAGAACGAGAATAATCAGCAGGATAAACAGGATCAGCAGCAACAACAGCAAGATCAGCAGGACCAAAAGCAGCAGCAGGATCAACAACAGCAGCAACAGCCCGAATCACAGCCTCAGCAAAAAAAGGAGATCTCAGGTAATTCTGAGCAGATACTCAAAGCCATGCAGGCTCAAGAGAATAAAACACGCAAAGACAACGAAAAAACCGAAAATGCTTCGGGATACGTCAACCCTAAACCTTGGTAATAATTATGGCACGACGTTTCACTAATTTATTTATATTGGCTATCACTTGCATGGTGTCGGTGATGGCTCAGGATGTATCCTTTAGTGTAAATTCGCCTGGAAATGTGATTGAAGGGCGTAAGTTCGCGTTAACTTTCAGGTTGAAAAACGGTCAGGCGTCAGCGCCCCGGCCTCCGCAGCTCGACAACTGTGAGCTACTTTATGGGCCTGCTACATCTACAATGTCAAGTTCGACATACGCCAATGGAAAGATGACATCGTCGACATCGATCGACTATACGTATACTTATCTTGCGAAGTCGGCCGGTAAAGTCGTTGTGCCGGCAGTAACAATAAATTCCGGCGGGAATAATTATAGCTCGCGACAGATAACTTTTCAGATATTTCCTGCGGATAAGGAATCAGAAGAAGACGCTTCGTACTCCCAGGGAGGCAGGCGTCCGGTACATGTCGACGATATAGATACACAGACACCCGGACCTGTATCTGATAAGGATTTATTCGTGAGGATTTCCCTATCCCGCGACAAGGTATACGAGCAGGAGGCGATCATCGCTACAATAAAAGTATATACCAAATTCCAAATCTCCGGTTTTCTTGCCAATACACAACCGTCATTCGATGGATTCATAAGCGAGGAATTGCCGGTCAACAATGAGTTGCAGCCAGACCATTTCAATGGACAGAACTATTATTCCGCAGAACTGAAAAAGGCGATCATCTATCCGCAAAAGTCAGGTAAGCTGACGATCAATTCTGGAAAGTATGATGTTACTGTGGTGCAATATCGCAATGTATCAATGGGATTCTTTACTACCAGAGAACCTGTTGAGCGTAAGATTGTGACTCAGAGCAATTCGGTGTCGATAAACGTTGAAGCATTGCCTACTCCGGCTCCTGAAAGTTTCAATGGTGCGGTTGGCCGATATACAATATCCTCGGAACTCACGCCTCAAAGATTACTGACTAACGAGGCTGCTAATCTGAAACTTACAATAAAAGGCACGGGAAATATAAAGGTATTTTCTGAGCCTAAAGTTGAATTCCCTCACGGATTCGATGAATACACACCCGATAAAGAGGTAGATGCACGCTTTAACGGCAGTGATATGACCGGGTCGGCAACCGTAAATTATACAATAGTTCCGCAAGAAGTCGGTAAAGCTGTAATAGAGCCTGTAGAGTTTACATATTTTGATCCGTCAAAGCGGGAATATGTCACTTTACAGACCGAGCGTTATGACGTAAATGTCGGTAGAGGTGCAAACTCTGCTGCTCCTGTGCAGCAGAAGGAAATAGATACAAGTCTGAATGACATATTGCACATAAAGTCAGCGCACGCCCCTGTAATTCAACCGGGATCGCAGGTATTCTTCAGTTGGTATTACTGGAGTGTCTATATCGTTGCTGTAGTTCTCTTGATAGCTGTTATAGTCATATATCGTAAGAAAATGCAGTTAAGCGCCGATGTGCGCCGCATGCAGCTTGTGCGTGCTACAAAACTTGCCAAGAAAAGATTCAAACTTGCTTCGGCTGCGATGCATGCTCATGAGAATGATAAGTTCTACGAAGAATTATCAAAGGCACTGTGGGGGTATCTTAGTGATAAGCTTGGAATACCCGCCTCTCAACTTTTGCGCGACAATATATCCCAGGCTATGTCTGCTCATGGAGCTGATGAGGATACCGTAAAAAATGTGATCGCAATAATTGATGATTGCGAAATGGCCCGGTTTACTCCAGATCATTCCGAGGAGGAAATGAGCGGTCTTTATGATAAGGCTGTTGATGTTGTGAATGAAATGGAAAAAATTAATAAGAAATAGCATTATGAGACGCATCATACTATTTATATTATCCGTTTTTGTTTCTGTCTCCCTGTTTGCCCAGAATGAGTTGCTCGCGGGGGCTGATTCCGCTTATCTCAAAGAAGATTACCGGCAGGCAATTTCTCTTTACGAACGTGCTTTGGAGGAGTATGGTCCATCACCTACTGCCTTCTATAATTTGGGGAATGCTTATTACAGAACCGATAGAATCGGATTGGCTATACTTAATTATGAAAGAGCCTTGAAACTTGACCCAAGTTTTAAGGATGCACGTACTAATCTGGATTTTGTAAATACCAAGATTACAGATAAGCCGGAAGATGACAGCTCTTTTCTCGGCAACGCCTATGAGTCGATAGTACAAAGCCTTTCTCCAAACGCCTGGGCTTGGGTAGCGCTTGCAGTCTTTGTCTTGTTACTTGGAAGCATAGCTACATATATATTTACGCGCCGAGTCATTATACGTAAGACCGGTTTTTTTGGAGCGATCATACTTATCTTTCTTCTGGTGTTCTTTATATCTGTCGCATATAATTCTGCCAACAGGTTATATCGCCACGACAGAGCCGTAGTGATGGTGCCGACAACGAATCTGACATCAGCGCCACGCTCGCCAAAGTCAAAAACCGAGAAAGTCGTCCCGGTTCATGAGGGGACAGTGCTCAGAATTGTCGATTCCGTTGCGACTCCGGACGATGCTGCATCCCATATGTACTATGATGTTAAGATCAACAATACGACACGTGCATGGGTAAAGGCTGCGGATGTGGAGCGTATATGATTGTATATCAATTAGTTTTTAATAGAATATAGTTTTTGTAGACATATTATAAGATTATATTTTTGAAATTTTTCACCAAAAAATTTGGTCATTTCAAAAGTAAGGACTAAATTAGACAAAAAATAAAACGACGGTGCTCTGCCGCGATAAAAGCGTAGCATCTAACAAGAATTGTTCACTAAAAAGATAGTATCATGACTAAGACTATTTCTTTCAACGACCTCCGCCGCATTAAGGACAGCCTTCCCGACGGTTCCATCAGCAAGATCGCAGACAAACTTAATATCACCGCGCAGACAGTAAGAAATTACTTTGGCGGCAGTAACTATGATTTCGGTAAGAATTGTGGAGTGCATATTGAGCCGGGTCCTGATGGAGGCATTGTAGTGCTTGATGATGCTACAATTTACGATATGGCTATCGAAATTCTGCAAGAACAGGAACAGGAATAATTATAAACAAATAAGCAAAGTACATATCGGGGGTCTTGAGTGTAGTGTGTCAAAACGCGTACTTTCAAGACCTCCTGTTATATTATTAGTCAGCCAATGCAGACCGACAGACTTATTACCGTAGCAATCCATACTTACGATCATGCAGTCCGCCTTCGCGAGCTTCTTGAGAACGAAGGAATAAACGTGTCGTTCCAGAATGTGAACCTACAGACACCTGTAGTTTCATCTGGTGTACGTGTGCGCATACATGAATGCGATCTGCCGTTGGCTTTGAGGATAATAGAGAATCCTCATATTTTTCAATCTTCAGACACAGACAGGCAGGAGGATTCCCATTATATCCTTGTTCCTGTCGATTTTATGCCCTACTCCATGCAGGCAGCCGAGACTGCCGTCAGGATCGCAGCTACTCACAAAGCCGATGTATGCCTGCTACACAGCTTCATCGATCCGGATCAGGAAAGTGCAATGCAATTGTCGGCAAGCCTGAATTATTCGGTCGGTGCTGACGAAAACCGGCGGAAGCAGATTGAGAAAGAGTCTGAGGACACGTTGGAGCGTTTTGCGTCTGAATTGATTGATAAAATGCGAAAGGGCGAATTGCCACCTGCTAAAATTTGCAGGAAAGTACTTGAAGGTGTTCCTGAAGACTCAATAATAGAATATGCAGGTGTAAATCCACCACTATTAGTGGTGATGGGAACCAGAGGTTGTGCTGCAAAAGAGCAACAGCTTATCGGCAGTGTGACTGCAGAAGTTCTTGATCAGTGCCAGAATAATGTGCTTGCGATTCCGGATGGTTTGGCAAGTACATATAAAGGCAAAGTGGAGAAAGTTGTGTTTTTCACGAATCTTGACCAGGAAGACCTATTGGCAGTTGACTCTTTATGCCGCATATTCCCGGAAAAGTCCGTAAACATAATATTGGTTCATATACCGGTTAGAAAACGTATCATATTCAACAGGCCGGCAGAAAAGGATCTTGATTCCATGCTTGAATATTGCAAGGAGCATTATCCAAACTGCATTTTTGAAAAAGATACAGTCGATGTGCATAAAGTAAATTCCGATCAGCAATTGCATGATGTGATTGCCCGTCGCTATCAACCGGATCTTATCGTGATGCCTAACAAGCGAGCAAATGCATTCACAAGATTATTCAGTCCGTCTCTTGCCCATAGAGTGCTTTTCTGCACAGAAACTCCGCTGCTTGCAATCCCGATTTAGGATTGAGTGGTCACTCCATCAATATCTATCAGCCTATTTCTGACTGCTTCTACCTCATCAAGCCGAATACTGAGGAGTAGCTTGCATGTATTGTCGAATGTCTGTTCGAGTATCTCGATATCCCTGCTTCCTTTTACAATCTTCATGACATCGTTCATTGCCATATAGGGATAAGCTATCTCTATAGTGCCTTTGCGGTATCCTGTGATTTTTTCCGCGGATTCGATAGCAAGTTCAGCAGCTTCTTTATAAGCAGTGATAAGTCCCGAAGTTCCAAGCTTTATGCCACCGAAGTACCTTACTACAATGATTGTAATATCAGTGAGGTCAGCGGAACGTATTTGTCCGAGAATAGGCCTTCCGGCAGTGCCTGATGGCTCTCCATTGTCACTTGACGCACACTGCTCGCTGTCGTCAGATCCAATGCGATAAGCCCAGCAAACATGCCTTGCGTCGTGGTAATCACGGGCATATCCGGCAATTATATTCTTGGCTTGTTCTATGGTAGTACAATGGTGCGCAAAAGACAGAAAGCGGCTACGTTGCTCTGTGTACTGTCCCTTGCCGTCAGTAGAAATGGTGCGGAAGATGTCTGACATATTCTGCTGAGTATTATTTTTATGCAAATGTACGGAATTCTGTAATAATATGCGTAAATTTGCAGAATAAAATAGAATTCACAAATATGGGTTTATTCAGCAAAATATTTTCGCGCGAAAAGAAAGAGACACTCGACAAGGGACTTGAACGTACAAAAGAAGGTGTTTTTTCAAAAATAAAAAGAGCTATAGCTGGCCGCTCCACAGTAAGTGATGAGGTGCTTGATGATCTCGAGGAGGTCTTTATAACTTCAGATGTCGGAGTGGATACCACTCTTAAAATTATAGACAGAATACAAGAGCGTGTCAAGAAAGATAAATACGTCAGCACAGATGAACTAAATGACTTGCTTTGCGACGAAATATGCCAGATGCTTTCTGAAAACATAACTGACGACGGGCTTGAAGACTTTACAGTGCCGGAGGGCAAGAAACCATACGTTATAATGGTTGTGGGTGTCAACGGCGTAGGTAAAACTACAACAATTGGAAAGCTTGCCTCGCAATATAAGAAAGCAGGATATAAGGTAATGCTCGGTGCGGCCGATACATTCCGTGCGGCCGCAGTTGAGCAACTTGACATCTGGGGTGAGCGTGCAGGAGTCCCCGTGATCAAGCAGCAGCTTGGCAGCGATTCCGCGGCGGTGGCATTCGACACAGTTTCGTCGGCTGTAGCGCAGAATATGGATGTGGTCATTATCGACACAGCCGGACGTCTGCATAATAAAAAAGGTCTGATGGACGAACTGACCAAGATACGTAATGTGATGAGCCGTGTTGTGCCCGGAGCACCGCATGATGTACTTCTTGTGCTTGACGGTTCTACAGGACAAAACGCTTTTGAGCAGGCCCGCCAATTCGTTGCAGCTACAAATGTGAATCAGTTGGCGATCACCAAACTCGATGGCACTGCAAAAGGTGGAGTTGTGATTGGTATCTGTGATCAGATGAAAATTCCGGTGAAATACATTGGGCTTGGAGAGGGTATTGAAGATCTTCAGGTATTCCGTAAGGATGAATTTGTAAAGTCCCTGTTCGGAAAATAATCTTGGTATGGCAAAAGTTGATGTTATCACGATGGGGTGTTCTAAAAACCTTGTCGATTCAGAACGTGTGGTCAAAATGCTCGGCGATGCCGGCCTGTCTGCCAATCATTGCGAAAAGCCGGAGGGAGCTGATATTGTTGTAATTAACACCTGTGGCTTTATCGGAGATGCCAAAGAGGAATCCATAAATATGATCCTTGATTGCTGCAATGCAAAGGAGCATGGCAGTGTCAAGCAGGTATATGTCATGGGATGTCTTTCGGAACGTTACAAGAAAGAATTACCGGCAGAGATTCCGGAAGTTGACGGATGGTTCGGCAAATTTGACTGGGACGGACTTGTAAGCCGTCTTACCGATAGAAAAACCGAGAAAACAAAGCATTCCTGGGAAAGAGTTTTATCTACCCCACCCCATAGCGCCTATATCAAGATAGCCGAGGGATGCAACCGCTTCTGCGCATTCTGTGCAATTCCTATAATTACGGGACGTTTCAAATCCCGTTCTATAGAAGATATAGCAGCAGAAGTGACAGATCTTGTAGATAAAGGCGTTAAAGAGTTTAATATTATAGCGCAGGACCTCTCGAGCTATGGCCTCGACTTGTATGGAAAACAGGAGCTTGCTACCCTTATCGACAGGATTGCTGATATTCCTGGAGTTGAATGGATTCGGCTTCACTATCTCTACCCGGCTCAATTTCCTAAAGATATACTTGATGTAATGGCACGGCGCGATAATGTATGCAAATACATTGACATCGCTCTGCAGCATTGTTCTGACAAGGTCTTGGCTAACATGAGGCGTCATATTACAGGCGAGGAGACGGAACGTCTGCTTGATGAGATCCGAAGAAAAGTCCCAGGAATCCACATACGGACTACGCTTATGGTCGGGTTCCCAGGAGAAGACGAAAACGCATTTGAGGAATTACTCGAATTCACTAAACGTCAGAAATTTGAAAGGATGGGAGCTTTCGCTTATTGTGAGGAGGATGATACTTTCGCAGCTAAAAACTTTGAGGATATTATCCCGGCAGAAGTGAAAGAATCGCGTCTGGCGAAGCTTATGTCTTTGCAGGAGCAGATTGCAATTTATTCAAATGAAATGAAGATCGGTAAGACGATGAGGGTTCTCATAGATCGTGAGACTGATGAGTATTATATCGGACGCACTGAATTTGATTCTCCCGAAGTCGATCCTGAAGTCCTGATTGCAAAGAAACGCATTCTTATCCCTGGAAATTTTGTGAATGTAAAAGTGACGGACGCAATGCCGTTTGAACTTATTGCAGAACCATTGGACTAAAACGCTTGTTTGAAATACAATGAAAATATCCAACGACATACGGCTTGCCATTGAGTTGTGTCTTCGCCACGGCATAGCTTTCGTTGCCTATGCGAATCCAAGCGAGAGACGTTTGAAATTTCAGTCATCTTTGGGTGAAACAGATTGTGATGATTGCGATTATTTTTTTGTTAATACCTTTGCGTCGCCATTGGAATCACTTGTCAAGATACCGTTTCTTGCCGATGAACAGATGACTATAGCTGCTTTGGATCAGAGACCTACCGATATTTGCCGTACGCCATCTCCATCACTGCCATCTCCGACTTGCCATAGGCAATACATAGAGTCTGTGGACAATGTTATCGCTCATTTAAAGGAGAAAGGAGGGAAAACCGTAATTTCCAGGACTATCTGTGGATCAATTCCAGGTATAGATTGGATTGAATTTGCGCGGCAGTATTTCTCGGAGTTGCCATTGACTTATCGTTTCATTTATTATACGCCGGCTACTGGAGCATGGATAGTAGCAACGCCGGAGTTGTTGTTCTCTCACAATCGCAGTTCCGCTACATCGCATACCGTAGCTTTAGCCGGGACTCGTGTCTGCTCTGCCGACGACAAACCGTGGGACGATAAAAACCTTAAGGAACAAAAGATAGTCAGCGATTATATTTCGGAATGCCTCGAATCAAATGGTCTGAATTTCTCCAAGACAGGTCCGCATAGCAGTAAATTCGGAAATATAGAGCATCTGTGTACATCCTTTGATATATTTGATACAGTGTTGTCGGCTGAAAAATGCTTTAGAATTACAGATTCCCTTAGTCCTACTCCTGCAGTCTCGGGTTATCCGGTTGATGTAGCACTTAAAGAAATCAGAGAGGCTGAAAAGCATCATCGTGGCTGCTATAGTGGATACCTTGGATTTGCTACTTCAAATAATTTCATGTCGGTGGTAAACCTGCGATGTCTGCAATTCAGTGGCTATGACTACTGTATTTATGCCGGAGGAGGTATTATGCCGGACAGTGATTCTTCGCGTGAGTGGCTTGAGACAGAGTCGAAAACAGAAAAGGCACGTCTTGTATTAGAAAGATTTTCGAACCGATGAAAACTCCATCTCCTCGTAATCCGCTCATAGCGGTTGTTTCCGCAGTATTGATTCTGATATTTCTTAGCCTGATGCCTTGGGGTAAGCTGTCCGGTAATTTCTTTAAGGATTTTAATATTCTTGAGGATATATGTACCGTGAAAACTGATATCCAGGCTGATGGAGAAATCGTAGATCCCGAATTGGTTGCGTTGCTTAATGGACCGGAAGACGATGCAAACAGTTCTGTGGCAGAGACTCAGACACATGCAGGAGAGTTTGCCGAAAATGACAGCTGTGGTTATGAGTCTGTTGATGAGATCTCAGTAGTGGAAGATATTCCTGAAGAAATTTCACCGAGAATCGGCGACCTTGTAGTTATAGAGGATTACTCGACAGGGCGTCCTGCCTTATCCCGATTTTCCAATGCTATCAGAGAATCCAGCTCAAGACCGGTAAGAATCGCCATGATCGGTGATTCTTACATTGAGGGTGATGTTTTTTCGCAGAATATAAGAGAGAATCTACAGTCAATCTATGGAGGCAGAGGAGCCGGTTATCAGATGATGCATACTGATATTCCTGGATTCAGACAATCTGTAAGTCAAACTGATAAAGGCTGGACTGCTCACGACATACGGAACAGTTCTCGGGAGTCCTGTAAATGGTTGGCAGGGGAATATTATTCTGGCGGCTCCGGTGCGACTTCTACTTATAAAGGTGTGAAAAGGTTGCAACATGCAGATGCGTGGAATAGGAATATGTTTCTTTTTATCGCTCCGAAAGGCGGTACTGTAAGTATAACTACAGACTCCGGTACGCAGGATTTTGCTGTTGCTGCTTCCGACTCCGTGCAGTGCATAGATTTTGTTGAGGAGACGACAAAATTCTCCATTAAGAACAATACAGGAGAGATGACTGCTCTTGGAGTATGGTTGAGCGACAACACCGGCATAGTTTTTGACTGCATGTCGCTTAGAGGAAATTCAGGCATTACACACAGGAAATTGGATGAAGATCTTGCCCGGCAGATGTCTGAATTTGTCCCCTATGACCTTATAATCGTTGAGTATGGAATAAACGCCTTATCTTCCTCTCAAAAAGACTATTCCAAATATGGTAAATATATGGAAGAAGTCGTGAACACGCTCAAGGCATGCTATCCTGAAGCAGATATACTTCTGATGGGCATAGGCGACAGGGGGCAGAAAAGCGGAAGTGAGGTTCACTCATTGTCCACGGCATCCAATATGGTATCGACACAGAGGGCGGTAGCGCGCCGGTGCGGAATAGCTTTCTGGGATACCCGCGAGGCTATGGGTGGAGATGACGCTATTGTGAACTGGCGTGAGCGCAAGCTTGTGAATGCCGACTACATACATCTGAATCATAAAGGTGGTGAGGAACTCGCCCGCCTATTTGTCGATGCTCTCAAAAACTATCTCTCCCAATGAAAAAGAGCCTTATATCACTAATATCTGCCGTAACTTGCGCGGTATCTTTTGCGGCCAATACACCTACTGCAGATACACAGAAAGGTGTTGCTGAGTCAGGTGTGCCTGATGAATTCGAAATAGATGATGATAATCTTGATCAAAGGTTGAATCCACCTGACTTGAATCCGTGGGAAGACATAACTCCATTTAGCGCTACGACTGGCAATGAGCCGTCGTTTATCAATCTGAAAGCCAATTCAATAAAAATGAACGGCGACAATTGGTCAGCCCTTGGTAAAGACCTGGCAAGGAACGCTCAATTTGGAGGTATATTCCCGATATTGCATATCGGGGATTCACACATACAGGCAGATGCAGCAACTGGTACGACAAGAGAGTTGCTCCAGAATGTATTCGGGAATGCCGGCCGAGGGCTTATAACGCCATTGAAAATGGCCAGGACAAACGAACCTCGTGACTACCGCATAACATCCTCAACCCCGTGGGTAACATCTAAATTGATGAAAACCCCGTGGGAATCGCCGATGATGTTTACCGGAGTGTCAATTACGCCTATGCGTAATAAATTCGATCTTGAACTTGGTACGGTATCATCAGATAAAGTAAAGGAAAACCCATTCTGTGCTATCAGGTTATTTTATCAGGGAGAACTTACCGTAGATGCCTGCATCTCGGATGGTGAAAAAATCTTCTATACTTGTGAATATAGTGATGGATGTGCAATCTTGCGTTTCCATAACTCAGTGGATAGCGTAACGCTGAAAATGAGCACGGATGGAAATCCATACGATGTCCATATAGCCGGTGCTGAGTTGCTTAATTCAACAAAGGGGATATTATATGACACCATAGGCAACAACGGGGCCATGTTTATGAGTTACAACGCTCTGTCTGATTTCCATCGTATTTCCGAGCTTTGCCCGAGGCTTGTCATTATTTCACTTGGGGCAAACGAGGCATTCGGTGTAATTTCAGATGATGCATTTGAGGATACAATCGACACTATGGTGAAGCGCGTGCGAAAGTCCTGTCCTGACGCAAAGATTTTGCTTGTCACCCCAATTGAATGCCAAAGACGCACAGGTAGTAAGAGACGGGGTAAAAAGCGTGCTGGCGGTTTTGTCGTAAATTCCAATGTGCTCAGATTAAGGAATGTGATAAACCGGTATGGAGAAGATAATCATATTCCGGTGTATGATCTGTATGAAGTGGCAGGCGGTAATGGGGCATCAGAGAAATGGACTTCATCAGGATTGATGAATCAACGGGACAGAATACATCTCACATGGGCCGGATATGAATTGCAGGGGCGTCTTACTTACGATGCTCTTGTCAAAGCGTTGCTCGGCGAGAAACAATCAAAATAAGCGGCTATTATTGTTAATATATGGATAAACTTGCGAGCATTGACATATCTTTGGTAAAGGATCTGTTGGCTTATGACGCCAAAAATCCATTGCTGTTCAATACAGGCCTATTTCTTCTGCTCTTTATGGGGCTGATGGGGCTATATGCACTTGTTCGACGTCATCGTATGAGCAGGATGGTGCTTATTATTCTGTTTTCTCTATATTTCTATTATAAAAGCAGCGCAGGATACTGCTTCATTCTTCTTGGTGTATGTATCAGCGACTACGTCATAGGACTTGCTTTAGGTTCGTCATCTAAAGTGTGGATTAGGAAATCTCTTGTTGTGTTGAATGTTGTGCTGAATGTCGGAATGCTTATATGGTTCAAGTATTTCAACTTATTGTATGAGTCTTTTTGCTCGATTACATCAACACGATTTGATCCTCTGGATATAGTTCTGCCGGCTGGAATATCATTCTTCTGTTTCCGGTCGATCAGTTATATTGTTGATATATACAAAGGGCGTATTGAGCCATGCAGGTCGTTTCTTGATTATACATTTTTCCTGACATTCTTTCCTCCGTTGCTTGCAGGTCCAGTGGTCCGTGCCAAAGACATGCTTCCTCAAATACGCAATTCAGGATCGGCTACATCAATTATGGTATCGGAAGGTATCTTTTTGGTGATGGCCGGACTTATAAAAAAGGTTGTGGTAGCGGATTATATCAGTGGTAATTTTGTAGACAGAATATTTGATAATCCATCGTTATATTCCGGATTTGAGAACCTGATGGGTGCGGTTGGATTCACGATACAGCTATATTGTGATTTTTCTGGTTATAGCGACATGGCCATTGGTCTGGCTTTGCTGTTAGGATTCAGATTCAAGGATAATTTCCGTGCTCCATTCAAAGCACAGAGCCCAACTGAATTCTGGAAACGATGGCATATCTCGTTGTCCACGTGGCTTATGGATTATATCTATATACCATTGGGAGGAAACCGTAAGGGAAATGCCAGGCGTCATGCCAATCTTATGACAACGATGGTGATCGGAGGCCTTTGGCATGGTGCTTCATGGATGTACGTAATTTGGGGAGCATATAACGGTCTGTTGCTGTCATTGCACAAGACAGCAAGAAAAATATACCGCGCTCCGGAATGGCTGAAAGGGACTAAGGTTGCCACAATTGGAAATATTATGCTTACATTCACGCTTGTGGTGATAGGTATGATGTTCTTCAGGGCACGCTCGCTTGAGCAATGGTGGGAAATGTCCAGTCGGATAGTGACTGACTTCCGTCCTGAGATAATACTTTCTTTTATAGAAGGTTATTCCGTGATTCTGATTGCTTTAGCGGGAGCATTGATATTCCATTTCATGCCGTCAAGATGGACTGCACGCAGTATTTCGCGGTTTTCTTTGCTGCCGATAGCCATACAGTCTGTTATTCTTGCAATCGTTTTATTCCTTGTGATACAGACACGACAGAGTGATCTTGTCCCCTTCGTTTATCTTCAATATTGATGTGAACATATTCATTGGTTTATCGTTTACAATTTTAAAACAAACTTAAAATCATATGAATATGGACACAAAAGAAAAACGCATAAAGACGCGGATAGAGAATGAGGAATATGCTGAGGCTCACTATTCCGGTGCTGCAGTAAACGAATCAGACCATAACGACAATTCAAAAAAATTGCAGGATGAGAGGACAAAAGTTCTGAACAATAATCCTCGTAACAATGACCTGTAATCCAAAGAGAAAGAATGAGAACACGTTATAGAAAAAGAGATTGCTGTTTCGGCAGTCTCTTTTTGGTTTCAAATAAGTGCAATCATCACGTATTATACGAAAAAAAGTAGTATCTTTGCACTACTTTATGCCATAGATTCAAGGTATGAATGAAAAATCAGTCAAACAAGAAGTCCTCGACCGCCGTTATTTGCGCATGGCTAAAATTTGGGCGGAAAACTCCTATTGTGAGCGGCGCAAGGTCGGTGCTATCATAGTCAAGGATAAAATGATAATATCCGACGGCTATAATGGTACGCCTGTCGGTTTCGAGAATATATGCGAGGATGACTCCGGTTCGACAAAACCATACGTACTGCATGCCGAAGCCAATGCTATAACCAAAGTGGCCCGTAGTAATAATTCGAGTGCCGGATCTACACTTTATGTCACTGCATCGCCTTGCCTCGAGTGCGCAAAGCTTATAATCCAGTCAGGAATAAAAAGAGTGGTGTTTCATGAGTTGTATCGTATAACGGATGGTATAGATCTTATGATAAGAGCCGGTATCGAATGTATTCACGTAGAAGACTTGCAGTCGGAATAAAGGATTAATCAGGACTAATGATGAAAATCAATAAGGATAGCTACAAGTGGTTGCCTTTGATTGCCGCTGTGGCATTTGCAGCGGGTATGTGGGTAGACTTTTGCATCTACAGGATGGAGACTTCGACTCCGGGACAGAAAAAGTTTGCCTCCATTCTTTCTACTATTGAAAACCAATATGTGGATGAGATAGATACAGACTCGTTGCTTGAGCGTACCCTACCCCATCTGCTTACCAATCTTGATCCACATTCCGCTTATATTCCGGCAAAAGATCTAAAGGGTGTGAACGATGAACTTGAGGGCTCTTTCTCTGGTGTCGGTGTTTCTTTCGCGTTGATCGGCGATACAATATGCGTGGTCGAGATTATCAGCGGTGGTCCGGCTGAACGTGTCGGAATGAAAGCAGGAGACAGGATCGTGACAATTGACGGAGAAAATGTTGCCGGAACAGGCATCACTCAGCAACAAGTATTCAATAAGTTGCGCGGACCCAAGGGTACGACTGTAGACCTCGGAATCAAGAGAACAGGAGCTCGTAAGATACTACCGTTCAACGTAACCCGAGGAGATATACCCGTGACCAGCATAGATGCTGCGTATAAGCTATCCGATAGCATTGGATATGTAAGGGTGAATAAGTTTTCGCGCAACACATATAATGAATTTATCTCCGCTCTAAATAAATTGCGTGTGTCGGGTGCGACAAAATATGTGATTGACCTTCGTGGGAATGGTGGTGGATTCATGGAGACCGCTATACTTATGGCTAATGAATTCCTTCCCGGTTATAGCACTATAGTTGAGACGCGCGGACGCGATCGTGATGCTAATGATATTGTAGTCAGTGACGGCACAGGTCATTTCATAAATAGTGAAGTTGTGGTCCTGATAGATGAATTCTCGGCAAGCTCAAGTGAGATATTGTCAGGTGCGCTCCAAGACAATGACCGTGGACTTATCGTAGGACGCCGCTCTTTCGGTAAAGGATTGGTACAGCAACAGCTTGTGTTGCCGGACAGCAGTGCAATCAGGCTGACAATCCAGCGCTACTATACACCTTCCGGCAGATCTATACAGAAGGACTACAAGCCAGGTGAAAATGTAGGTTATGAGAGTGAGATACTCGACCGCTACAATCATGGAGAGGCATATAATGCCGACAGTGTCCGATTCAATAAAGACAAAATATTCCATACATCGACAGGACGAGTTGTATATGGTGGCGGAGGTATAATGCCGGATGTTTTTGTCCCTAACGATACTACCGGCATTACCGGTTACTATCTCAATGTGGCTAATGCCGGTTTGCTCCAGAAATTTACATACGAGTATTGCGACCTTAACCGTGCCGTGCTGAAGGAAGCGAAAGATGTGGCCGGTCTGCTTAAGACTTTGCCTAATGATGACACACTTCTATACGGTTTTGTAAGTTATGCCGTGGATAACGGAGTGCCGGCAAGGTGGTATTATATAAATCAGTCAAGGAGTCTGTTGCTCAGTCAGCTAAAGGCTCTGATTGCTCGTGATGCTCTTGGACTGTCTGCATATTACGAAGTATTCAACCTCACAGACACAAGTGTCAAGGAAGCTGTCAGACAACTTGAATCCGGCAATGCTAAAGTGCCTATCATGGCTCGCGATAAGCCCGGTAAAACCGGAGACAACAGGACGTCATGGACCGGTTTGAATAGGAAACAGATAATTCTTCCGAACATTCATCAAAGGAATGTCGTTTAATCTATGTTAATAGGCATCTGTTTTGAAATGAAAAAAGAAGATATCAGACTCAAGATAAAAGCTCAGAAGGCCCTGTTGGACGATTCGGAGCGTAAAGACGCAGCAAGCCGTGCATTCTCGCTGCTGGAACGTACCGCAGCATTTGTCATGGCGGACAATGTGCTGATGTACCACTCTTTGCCCGATGAACTTTCGACACACGAGTTCATAAGCAAATGGTGCGGCAGGAAAAATTTTTTCTTGCCACGTGTCAATGGCGTTAATCTTGAAATCCTACCCTATGACCGCAGTACCCTTCGTTTAGGAGCATTCAGAATCGAAGAACCTGAGGGTGACAATACGGTTGGGATGGATAATATTGATGTCGTGATTGTCCCTTCTGTGGCATACGATCGCAAAGGCAACCGCGTAGGCAGAGGTAAAGGTTATTATGACCGTCTGCTTGCAGATACTACTGCTACACGAATTGGCATGATCTATGATTTTCAGCTTATAGATGAGATTGAAACCGAACCTCACGACGTAGGCGTGGACATAGTCATTACCGACAGTAGAGTTTTATTTACAAAAAGAAGACCATAAAGGTCATTGAAATAAAGAGATCATTTTAATTGTTTTATAAGCCACATGGGGTGCCCGGAACTCAATCCGAGGCTGAGATGATACCCTTGGAACCTGATGCGGATAATGCCGCCGAAGGGAATATGTGTCCGACAAGCGATAAGGCATAAGCCCGCCACCGTACATCTTATGGATTCCATGAGGCATAATTGAAAAATACGGTATGCGGAATCAGACATATCCGAAAGTCCTGATAATAGCCGGCAGTGATCCATCGGGGGGAGCTGGCATTCAGGCCGACATAAAGACATGCACAGCACTTGGTGTGTATGCGATGGCAGCCATTACGGCACTTACCGCTCAGAATACGCGCGGAGTAACCGGCGTGCAAGCTGTATCTTCTGATTTTTTGCGCAGGCAGCTTGAAACCATTCTTGATGATATAAGGCCGGATGCGGTCAAGATCGGTATGATACCGAATGCCGAGTGTTGCGGAGTGATTGCAGATATTATTGGCGAATACAATTTGGAAAATGTAGTAACCGATCCGGTGATGGTAGCGACATCCGGTGATGCCCTCTCCACTCCTGAAGCAGTAGAATGTATGACCGGACGTCTTTTGCCCTTATCCGGATTAGTAACACCTAACATACCTGAAGCCGAAGTCCTTACCGGGATGAAGATTTCAGGGAGTGCCGATATGCGTAAATGCGTGGAAGATATAATCATGCGTTTCGGATGCGATGGCGTTATCTTGAAAGGTGGCCATGATCTTACGTCCGACCGGATAACTGACTATATCGCAGTTTCACAATGTGGACATATAGAAGTATCGCCTTTTATACACCGGAAAGTAATAACCGAGAATACACATGGCACAGGCTGTACATTGTCGAGCGCTATTGCCGCGCATCTTGCACTGGGATTTGATGCCAGGGAAGCTGCATCGCGTGCTATAATATGGTTGACCCAGGCGCTTGATAGCGGTAAAAATTTTAATATAGGTCATGGGCATGGCCCGGTAAATCATCTTTTCGGTATACACCCAATCATATAAATATAACAATGGAAATAATAGTAAATGGAGAAAGTATGAGCATCGACAAACCGGTTACGGTAGGTCAGCTGATAGCGCTCCGCAACGAAGGTTCCGGGGGAATTGCAGTTGCCCGAAACGGAAAACTTGTACGTCGTCAAGACTGGGATCACACTCAGGTTGATAATGGCGACGATATTGTGATCATAAAAGCCGCTTATGGTGGATAACTCTTTTCTCCTGATTGCAATAACTCCTGTGACGCCGATAGCTGACGAGTCTGCTAAAATATGCAGATTGCTTGATCACGGCTTTGATTTTGTACACATCAGGCATCCTGAAATAGCAGTTGGACAGATGCTGAAAATAATCGAAGGTATTCCTGCTGATCTGCGATCAAGAATAAAGATACATGATCATCACCATCTTGCATATGAAACAGGAGTTGGCGTTCATGTGAATACAAGAGGTGGGGAGAATGTAGAGTCGCCTTTTAAATCAACAGGATGTCATAGTATACAGGAGATTACAAGACTG
The DNA here is from genome assembly GCA_910586995.1 of uncultured Muribaculaceae bacterium. Classification (GTDB taxonomy): domain Bacteria; phylum Bacteroidota; class Bacteroidia; order Bacteroidales; family Muribaculaceae; genus CAG-873. The sequence continues at coordinate 55,436 of CAJUKZ010000004.1, forward strand.
ACTCCGGATATATATGAATACGTGATGTTATCTCCGGTATTTCCTTCAATATCTAAGCCTGGCTACGGACCATCAGTGGACTTGCTTAATGGTTTAAAGAATATCAATCCATCATTCCCGATCATTGCTCTTGGTGGAGTGACACATGAAAAATTATCGGAGATAAAGATACGGGGCTTTTCCGGTGCAGCTATGCTTGGTGCAGTAGACTGGAGTTAAAACGAAGAACGACAAATAGAGATATGATACAATTCATAACCGACGGAAATTCCGTGGAAGTTATTATTGACCAGGCCCGAAAGGCTTTGGCTGGCGGTGTGAGGTGGATTCAACTCCGCATGAAAGATGCAACACCCGATGAGATAAAGAGTGTCGCATCTGTAATAGTACCCATGTGTCATGAAACTGAGGCCACAGTTATTGTGGATGATCATGTTGAACTTGTGGAGGCATGCGGCTTTGATGGAGTACATTTAGGAAAGTGCGACATGGATCCACGTAAGGCTCGCGAGATTCTTGGATCCGACAGGATAATCGGTTTTACGGTCAATAGCGCAGACGATGCAATGCTTGCCAAGACATACCCTATTGATTATGTTGGAGTCGGACCATTTAGATTCACGAGCACTAAAAAAAAATTAGCGGAGATTCTCGGTATTGAAGGTATTTCAGAAATAATAAAAATATTAGGCCGGGAGATTCCATCTGTTGTAATCGGAGGAATTACGGTAGAAGACATAGCTGTTGTGAAATCGGCGGGTGCATGCGGAGTTGCCGTAAGTGGAGCTATCGCACATGCCGGAGACGTTCAATCAGCGGCAGATACATTTGTTAAAACAGACATTGAGGGCACGATCCTTGATAATTAAATATTAGACTACATGAATGATATTCTCACAATCGGAGGCCGTGAATTCAGTTCTCGCCTTTTTGTAGGCACAGGCAAATTTTCGTCGCCTGACCTTATGCTCAAGTCGATATTAGCTTCGGAATCGCAGATGATAACAGTAGCGATGAAGCGCGTCAATCTGCTAAATGAAGCTACTGACGACATGCTCACACATATAAACCGGGAGCATGTACAGTTCTTGCCAAATACATCAGGCGTGCGGGATGCGCGGGAAGCCGTGCTTGCAGCACAGATGAGCCGTGAAATATTCGGTACTCCGTTTATCAAACTCGAGATCCATCCAGATCCGAAATATCTTCTTCCCGATCCCGTTGAGACACTTAAAGCGACTGAAGAACTTGCCAAAGACGGATTTGTAGTACTCCCCTATATACAGGCCGATCCGGTGCTGTGCAAACGTCTTGAGGAAGTCGGAGCTGCCGCTGTGATGCCGCTTGGCGCTCCTATAGGGACGAACAAGGGACTCCGCACACGCGATTTCCTTGAGATCATCATACAGCAAAGTTGTGTGCCGGTTGTAGTGGATGCCGGCCTCGGTGCTCCGTCGCATGCAGCTGATGCGATGGAAATGGGTGCTGATGCGGTACTCGTCAATACGGCTATTGCTATAGCAGATGATCCAGTCGCGATGGCTGATGCATTCAGATTAGCGACAATTGCCGGACGCAAGGCATATCTCGCAGGACTTGGTAAAGTCTCAAACAGCGCGCAGGCCACAAGCCCACTCACAAGCTTCTTATCACAAACCAAATAATAAAACTACAAGATGAAGATCGACAATATCGACGTTTCGGCATATCCAAATTCTAATAAAAAGTATGTAGCAGGAACTTTATATCCTGATATTCGTGTAGGCATGCGTGAGATCAACCAGTATCCTACTGTAGAGATTAAGGATGGCAAGAGGATAGAACATCCGAATGCACCTGTCACGGTATATGATACGAGCGGACCTTACACAGATCCTAAAATAAACACTGACATCAATGCAGGCATACCGCGAATAAGAACATCATGGATAGAAAAAAGGGGTGATACCGAGATCCTTGATGATATAACAAGCGAATATGGACGTATGCGCATGAATGATGCATGCTTGCAGCCGATCCGATTTCCCGTTAACCATAAGCCGCGTCGCGCAGCTGAAGGCAAATGTGTGACCCAGTTGCATTATGCCCGTAAGGGTATTATAACTCCTGAGATGGAGTACGTTGCCATTCGCGAGAATCTGGATAATAAAGAACGAGGTATAGACACATATATTACGCCAGAATTTGTTCGTGATGAGATTGCAGCCGGAAGGGCTGTGATCGCAGCAAACATCAATCATCCGGAGAGTGAACCTATGATCATAGGTAGCGCATTTTCTGTTAAGATAAATACAAACATCGGAAATTCCGCGCTTTCGTCAGGTATTGAGGAAGAAGTTGCAAAAGCCGTATGGAGTTGCTATTGGGGCGGTGATACCCTCATGGATTTATCGACCGGTGACAACATTCATGAAACACGCGAGTGGATCATCCGAAACTGCCCTGTGCCCGTAGGCACTGTTCCTATCTATCAGGCATTGGAGAAGGTCAACGGAGATGTGAAACGTCTGACTTGGGAAATATATCGCGATACTTTGATTGAGCAATGCGAACAAGGTGTGGACTACTTTACGATACATGCTGGTGTGCTTCGTGCGCATGCAGAACTGGTTGCTGAACGTCTGACCGGATGTGTGTCGCGTGGTGGCTCAATCATGACACAGTGGACAGTGCTTCACGACGAAGAAAGTTTCCTATATACTCACTTTGATGAGATATGCGAGATTCTCAACAAATATGACGTCGCCGTTTCTCTTGGCGACGGCATGCGTCCTGGTTCAACTCATGATGCCAACGACAGGGCACAGTTCCTTGAACTCGATGTACTTGGGGAACTGGCACAAAAGGCATGGCAGCATGATGTGCAGGTATTTATTGAAGGCCCGGGGCATGTGCCGATGCATAAGATTCCGGAAAACATGCAGCGCCAGAAGGAAGCGTGCCACAACGCGCCATTTTACACTCTCGGACCACTGACCACTGATATAGCTCCCGGATACGATCATATAACATCTGCAATCGGTGCAGCAATAATTGGAGCTCTCGGTACTGCCATGTTGTGTTATGTGACTCCAAAGGAACACCTCTCTCTCCCTGATCTCGGAGACGTACGAGATGGAGTGATTGCGTATAAGGTCGCTGCTCATGCCGCTGATCTGTGCAAGGGTCTTCCCGGAGCAAGTGTGAGGGATGACGCTTTAAGCAAAGCCCGCTATGATTTCCGTTGGAAAGATCAGTTTAATCTCTCGCTTGATCCGGAAAAAGCAAAGGAATACTATTTGCAATCCCGACGCGATGCCCCTGATGCAGATGATCGTTTCTGTACCATGTGCGGCCCTAACTTCTGCGCAATGCGAATATCACAAAATATAGCAGACAAATGCAATCAGTAGACGAACGTAATACATCGACTTCTGTTTTTGGGAATGGTTTCGCGGACGTAATAGGCCAATGGAGTTGGGACGAGACGGCCGCACGGTTTGGTACATTTAAGGCTGAAGATGTGAAAGCTGTGCTTTCAAAAGCCATCCGCAACCGTAAGCAGCTCAGTCCTGAAGACTTTATGGTGTTGATCTCACCGGCAGCAGAGCCATTTATAGAAGAAATGGCTCTGCTTAGCCGGCATTTCACACAGGAACGTTTCGGGAAGACAATATCTCTGTATATTCCCATGTATGTGTCAAATGCATGTACGAACAAGTGCGTGTACTGCGGATTCAATCACGATAATCCCTTGACCCGAACCACCCTGACTATGGAACAGGTCGAGGCTGAATGCAAGGCTATACGCGAGCTTGGACCTTTCGAGAACCTGCTTATTGTATCCGGGGAATATCCTGCCTTATGCGGAGTGGAGTATCTTGAGAAAACTCTGCGTGTATGCCGTCCCTATTTTCATAACCTGACAATAGAGGTGATGCCACTTAAACAGAGGGATTATGAGAGACTTGTGTCGTCTGGTCTCAATGGTGTGGTATGCTTTCAGGAGACATACAACCGGAAGGCATATCCCAAATATCATCCGCGAGGAATGAAATCCTTCTACGACTGGCGTCTGAACGGATATGATAGGATGGGAAGGGCAGGAGTACATAAGATTGGAATGGGTGTGCTGATAGGCCTGGAAGACTGGAGAACGGATGTTACTATGATGGCCAGGCATCTGCGTTATCTCCAAAAACATTATTGGCGTACACGATATAGTGTTAATTTCCCGCGTATGTGCCCCTCGGAAAGTGGATTCCAACCCAATGTGGTTATATCAGATAAAGAACTTGCCCAACTGACATTCGCGTTCAGGATCTTTGATCATGACGTAGATATTTCTTATTCTACGAGAGAAAGTCCCGAATTCAGGAATTCGATGATGCAGCTTGGTATTACATCCATGAGTGCCGGAAGTCAGACAGAACCAGGAGGATATGCGTCGTGTCCTGATGCTCTTGAGCAATTTGAGGTGACAGACCATCGTTCTCCTGCCGCAGTATGCAAATCCATCATTGACGGAGGTTGTGATCCCGTATGGAAAGACTGGGATCAGATATTTGACTGATATGGAAGACAATAACAAACTCAACAAGCATCAGCGGGTGCGCTACAGCCGCTCGCTGATGCTTCCCGAATTCAGCGAGGAGCATCAGTTGGCTCTGATCGGATCTAAAGTCTTGATCGTTGGAGCAGGTGCACTCGGATCAGTATGCTCCATGTATCTTGCCGCATCCGGTGTCGGCCATATAACGATTGTGGATTTCGACACTGTAGATCTAAGTAATCTGCAACGTCAGCTATCGTTCGTCTCATCGGACGTCGGAAAGAAGAAAGTGACGGCGACCGCAGAGCGTTTACGCTCCATAAATTCCGACGTTGAAGTTACAGCAATAGACCGTCTATTGCGCAAATCCGACGCAGAGACGCTCATTCCAGAATTTGATTTAGTGATCGAGGGATCAGACAATCCGACTACTAAATACATGATTTCAGATCTGTGCCGAGAGTCAGGTATTACCTGTGTGATCGGTGGAATATCTGAAACGCGAGGTCAGGTAATGAGCTATACGAAAGGTAATGCATGCTATCGGGATTGGTTTCCTGAGCCGGGGTGTGGGGAGGGATTCACGCCATGTTCGGTTGGTGGTATACTTGGTCCAGTGCCAGGTATCATAGGTTCTATTATGTCTGCGGAGGCTTTAAAATTGCTTACGGGTATAGGGAAGCCTCTTGTCAACCGTTTGTTAAGCTTCGACGCTCTTAATATGAATACATTAGTATTTGATTTTTAGAGCAAATACACTACCTTTGCGCGGAAATAAAATTAAATCTAAGCGATGGTAATATTACAACTCGCAATCATTTTCGCATTTCTTGGATTAGGAGAAATAATTGTGGCGGTCACAGGCATTCCGATCCCATCAAGCATCATGGGTATGCTTGCCCTTGTACTCGCGTTGCAGTTCAAGATCGTAAGGCCTCGTTGGGTAAGTGGAGTCTCTCAATTTCTTACCAATAACCTTGGCTTTTTTTTCATTCCCGCAGGCGTGAGCCTTATGCTATACTTTGACGTTATAGCGCAGGAATGGCTGGCTATAGTCGTGGCTGCAGCGGTAAGCACTGCGATAGTAATACTTGTTACGGGACGTGTGCATCAATATATCAGACGTGGACTGTCCCGCAGTACAACAACAGATAAAAACAATGTCGGACTTCCTGCAAAGTGATGGGCTAACAGTCTTACTGATAGCACTTACATTCATAATATATGTGCTTGCACAACATCTGTACAAACGCACGCATATTCCTCTGTTAAATCCTATTTTGATAACAATAGCAGCGATAATATGCCTGCTTATTGCGGCTGATATTCCATACGAGACCTACCATGAAGGTGGTAAATATATAGATTTCTGGCTGAAACCTGCTGTCGTTGCTCTTGGATTCCCTCTTTACAAGCAGCTTTCGGCAATACGCAAGCAACTCATACCTATAATTGCAGCGGAGCTTGCAGGATGTGTGGCCGGTGTAGTCTCGGTTGTCCTTATTGCGCGCTTTCTTGGAGCATCTGATGCTGTAGTCGCTTCGCTGGCTGCAAAGTCTGTCACGACTCCTATTGCTATTGAAGTGACAAAAGCAGTAGGTGGAATACCACCACTGGCAGCCGCTGTTGTTATCTGCGTGGGGATTTTCGGCGGTATGTCCGGATTCCAGATCATGAGAATGTCTGGAGTCAGAAGTCCGATGGCCGGAGCATTATCTATGGGCACAGCGGCACATGCGATAGGAACAACTATGGCTATAGAATCGGGAGGTGCGCGCTACGGTGCATGGGCTTCTCTCGGACTTACGCTAAATGGACTGCTGACGGCTTTGCTCACACCGCTGATTTTATCAATCTTGTAAACATACAGAAAAGCGCTGCTCCCGGATGGGAAAAGCGCTTTTCTGATTTATGGTTTATACGAGATGATTACTTGGCATGAAGCTGAATGTGTCCGACTGACTGAGCCGGTGCTTCTGGTGTCTCTCCTCCAGGGATGTCATCAGCGGTTTCAACAATGTGCAACTTGTAGCCTACGATGCCGAAAGCAGGAGTCTTGTCCACGGCAAGGATCTCAAGTTCGATGTTGAAGTCGTAATCGCCAACCTCAAGATTTTCCGTAGGGAAGCTGAATGCCAGTGGTGATACAACGCTTGCACCGATTCGTACGCCATCAAGGTAATATATCGCGGCTGTAGCGATCGCTTTCTTTCCGGCCTCGCGGTTTGTAACTTCAATGGAACTTACGGAGATCGGATTTCCCTTAACGATATACATAGATCCATCTTCAGCTTTTGTGGCGTTGTCGAATGTCACGGTAACGTCAACATCAGGCAGGTCATTATCATCATCGCATGATGTCATGGCCAACGGAAGGGCCACAAGACCAAGTAGTAGAGTCATAAACTTTTTCATAATCTTCATAATTTATCGTTTGTCAATCATCACTTCTTTTCAATTCAAGAACACGAGTTCATCATCTTTTACATCAATGACAATCGGTTTGTCTCTATCTACCTTCTGTGCAAGGATATCCTTACTTAGCTGATTGAGCACGAGTCGGTGTATGACACGCTTCACAGGACGCGCTCCGAATTCAGGATCATAACCTTCTTCAGCAAGATAGTGGAGAGCGGCCGGTGTAACCTCAAGGGTGACACCGTTGCGTTCGAGCATCTTCCTTACCGATGCTATCTGCAAGCCGACAATTTCCTCGATCTCCTTTTCATTGAGGGGAGTGAACATTATTATCTCGTCTATACGGTTGAGAAACTCTGGACGGATAGTCTGTTTAAGCATTTCCAGAACCTCAGCCTTTGTCTTCTCTACCACCTCAGTCTTATTCTCAGGTGTAATGGTAGCGAAGTTGTCACGTATCAGATGGCTACCCATGTTGGAGGTCATGATAATAATGGTGTTTTTGAAATTGACATTTCTACCTTTATTATCTGTCAGGTGTCCATCGTCGAGTACCTGTAGCAGAATATTGAATACGTCCGGGTGGGCTTTCTCTATTTCATCGAACAGAACCACAGAGTAGGGCTTGCGCCGTACAGCTTCTGTGAGTTGTCCACCTTCATCATATCCGACATATCCGGGAGGCGCTCCAACGAGGCGGCTTACGGAATGCTTTTCCTGATACTCGCTCATGTCGATACGAGTCATCATGTTTTCATCATCGAAAAGATATTCCGCCAATGCCTTTGCAAGCTCAGTCTTACCCACACCGGTTGTACCCAGGAATATAAACGATCCTATGGGACGGCGAGGATCATTAAGGCCTGCACGCGAACGACGAACGGCATCCGCAATGGCTTTTATCGCCTCGTCCTGTCCTACAACACGTTCGTGCAATTCCTCCTCGAGGTGCAGTAGCTTCTCTTTTTCGCTCTGGACCATTTTCATTACAGGTATTCCTGTCCATCGCGATACAACGTCGGCTATGTCCTCGGCATCAACTTCTTCTTTTATCAGCGCACGGTCGCCTTGCATAGATCGCAACTGCTCCTGAATGTTGGCATTCTCCGTTTCTTTCTGTTGAATACGTGAATACCTTATTTCCGCAACCTTAGCATAGTCGCCTTCGCGTTCAGCTCTGTCTGCTTCGAAATTCAGTTGCTCGATGTCGATCTTATTTTGCTGAATCCGGTTAATTAGATCCTTTTCCGCTTTCCACTTTGCGGTATATTCTTTTTCTTCCTCCCGCATAGTGGATATTTCTTTCTCGATGTCGCGGACTTTGGCCTCATCACCTTCGCGTTTGATAGCTTCTCTTTCGATTTCTTTCTGAGCTATGCGTCTTGTTATCTCATCCAAAGCCTGTGGAACGGAATCGATTTCAAGACGAAGTTTTGAAGCAGCCTCATCCACAAGGTCGATTGCTTTGTCCGGTAAGAAACGGTCGGTGATGTAGCGCTCAGATAAAGTTACAGATGCAATAATCGCTTCGTCGCGGATTCTTACTTTATGATGATTCTCATAGCGTTCTTTCAAACCTCGCATTATGGCTATGGCCGCAGCTTCATCCGGTTCGTTTACCATAACCTTCTGGAAACGACGTTCCAGGGCTTTGTCTTTTTCAAAATACTTTTGATATTCGTCCAAGGTTGTTGCACCGATGCTACGGAGTTCACCACGGGCCAGAGCCGGTTTGAGAATATTGGCTGCATCCATAGCGCCCTCCCCTTTACCTGCTCCTACAAGGGTATGTATCTCGTCGATAAACAGGATGATTTCCCCGTCGCTTTGAGTAACCTCGTTTACGATTGCTTTCAAGCGTTCTTCAAATTCGCCCTTGTATTTAGCTCCGGCCACAAGTGCTCCCATGTCAAGAGAAAAGATCTGCTTTGTGCGCAGATTTTCAGGTACATCACCTCGCACAATTCGTTGGGCCAGCCCCTCCGCGATAGCAGTCTTGCCTGTGCCGGGTTCGCCGATCAGCATCGGATTGTTCTTCGTCCGTCGGCTGAGAATCTGGAGTACACGTCTGATCTCATCATCACGACCGATTACGGGATCAAGCTTTCCTTGTCTGGCACGCTCGTTGAGATTTATGGCATATTTGCTTAATGCATTATATGTCTCCTCAGCACTCTGGTCTGTGGCTTTTTTCCCCTTGCGTAGTTCCTCGACAGCAGCTTTCAGTTCCCGTTCGCTCAGCCCAGCATCTTTTAATATTGTTGATGCAGGTGAATTGATAGCAAACAGTGCCATGAGGAGGGCTTCCAGAGTGACATATTCATCACCTCCGCTCTTGGCTATGTCAAGTGCTTTCTGCAAAACATCGTTTGAAGTGCGGCTAAGGTATGGTTCGCTTCCTGATACTTTAGGTAGCGCTGATATTTCCTTGTCGATCTGAGGCGCAAGCATACCTATGTTAGCACCTACTTTCTGAAAGATAAACTTCACAAGTGAATCACCTTCCTCGACCACGGCTTTCAGCAGGTGTACAGGTTCGATAGCCTGCTGGCCCGCTGCCCTCGTAAGCTCTACAGCCTTCTGTATAGCTTCCTGCGACTTGATGGTAAAATTGTTGAAATTCATATGTCTAATAATAGTTTTACGTATTGGTCTCCCGTTGCTTGAGGCTCTTTATTATCTTTAACAATAGACGAAAGATAAAGTTTTGTGCGTATCAAGCCAATTATTTATCTTTGTAGTGCAAAACCCGTGCCAACAATGGCATCCAAATGTATATTCAGAAAATGAAACGTGTATTAATATCCATATTTATAGCACTGTCGGCCATATATTCATCGACGGCGCAGCAGACGACCACATATTTCCCCTACCCGACTGCACCTGAAAATCTGACATCACTGACCGAGCGTTGCAATTATTTGGTCACACACTTCTGGGATCATTGCAATTTTAAGAGTGCTTTCTCATCCATTCCTAAAATGAATGGCGCTGTGGGCGATTTCCTGTCGTTTATGCCATATGCTTCTGCTGATACTGCATTTATGGCTATTGATGTACTGATTGGCCGGGTGCATAAGAGCCCGAAGCAATTGCTCGCACTTGCGAAGATGGCCAGGGGCTATCTTATGAGCGATACCGCTGATTATGTAAGCGAGGAACTTTATCTGCCTTTCGCAAAAGCTGTGGCATCGACAAAGAAAATACCGGCTGCAGACAGAGAGCCGTTTGCATCTGAGGTCAAGATTCTATCAAACTCCATGATTGGTGCAAGGGTGTCTGATATGAATCTTACGACTGCATCAGGAGATAATGTCAATCTATCGGCCAACACGGCTCCGATGATGATACTTTTCTTTACTGGTCCGGACTGTACGGATTGCTCAATGTGGAGGATAAGGCTATCTGCTGACTACGCGCTTAACCAAATGATTGAACAAGGACGTCTAAAGATTATAAACATATATGCAGGTCAGGATTCGGAACAATGGGCAAAATGGGCTTCCGCTGCTCCTGACAACTGGCTTACTGTGCGTAGCGAGGAAGCATCCACGTTGTTTGACCTGACTGTTATTCCTACAATTACTTATCTTAACAGAAAGATGGAGGTTCTTGGAAAAGATTTTACGGCTGACGACATAATCCGCTCTTTCCAGAACCATATAATGACCCATTGATTCAGTCTAATTATGAAAGTAGCAATGCTTATTTCCGGCGGAGTGGATTCGGCCGTGGCAGCCTACAGGTTAATGGAGCAAGGCCATGACCTGCACCTGTTTTATATAAGGATCGGTATGGACAATGGAGAGGGCGACTGTGCGGCGGATGAAGACATCGAGATGTGCAGTCTCATCGCACGGAAGTACAATCTACCTTTCGAGGTAGTATCGCTGCACCAGGAGTACTGGGATAATGTGATGGAATATGCTTTGCAGACAGTCAAACAAGGCTTGACACCCAATCCGGACATCATGTGCAATAAAATGATTAAATTCGGATATTTCGAAGAACGCTGGGGACATGAATTTGACATGACTGCTACTGGTCACTATGCAAGTACGCTGACTGGTGACGACGGACTTAAATATCTTGCGACCGCAGTAGATCCGGTTAAGGATCAGACAGACTTCCTCGCAAGGATCAGTTATAGCCAGTTGAGTCATCTGATGTTTCCTCTCGGAGATATACCCAAATCAGACGTGCGCAGGATAGCTACAGAAACACGCATGCCTAATGCATTCCGTAAGGACTCACAAGGTATATGTTTTTTGGGTAAAATCAATTACAACGATTTCATACGCCGTCATCTTGGCGAAAAGAAAGGTCCGATCATTGAAATAGAGACCGGCCGGAAGATCGGCGAGCATAAAGGATTTTGGTTTCATACGATCGGGCAAAGGAAAGGTCTGGGACTCAGTGGAGGGCCGTGGTATGTTGTGAAAAAAAACGTACGTGACAACGTTGTTTATGTCTCCAATGGCTACGACACTGAAAAGCAATACGGAAAGACCATCCATACGGACGAGATGCACTGGATCACACGTAATCCGATGAATGATGACCAGCAGACCATGAATATTGCGTTCAAGAACAGACATATGCCAGAATTCATATCTGGCAAGCTGATACATCTCTCGGACAATGAATATGTGATTGAGAGCGACAGACAGGTACAAGGCATCGCGCCCGGACAGTTTGCCGTAATATATGACAGTTGCGGTAAGATATGTTACGGAAGTGCTGTAATAACAGGACGTAATGTAGTAATTTAAAAGCGACACTAAATGAAAGACTCCAGTTCAATGGATCGTGTGAAACTCCGTGTACTCGGTATATCCTTCAATCAGGTGCACACCGATGCATACGCACTGATTTTGGCTCAGGAAAACGGACCTTACAGGCTGCCGGTCATTGTAGGCAGTGCTGAGGCGCAGTCTATTGCCATAAAGATGGAAGGTATAATCCCTCCACGCCCCATGACGCATGACTTGTTTGTGAGTTTTGCCCATGCGTTTGGTGTGACACTCCGCAGCGTCTTTATATATAAATTCGAATCAGGAATATTCTCAGCCGAACTTACATTCAGCGATGGCGACAGGACAATTGTTCTTGACAGTCGCACATCTGACGCGATTGCTATTGCTATAAGAACTCAGACTCCCATATATACAACCATGTCGATTCTCAAGAATGTAGGATTTGTGAGTGAGAACACTGAGGATGAGGTTGAAGACGAGGTTGATATCGCAAATGACATCAGCAATGATACAGACAGCGACTTCCCCATATCCGCCCGCACGGTAGACAATGAGGATGAGGACAACGCGAGATTCGAACCTAAAATAGAAAATCTCGCAGTAGAAGAACTTGAACGCAGATTGTCGAAACTCATTGACGATGAAAACTATGAGGAAGCTGCGCGAGTAAGTGAAATACTTAAAAAGAAACGCGGTGAATAGTTCTAAAACCCAACAAGATACTTAAATCATAAACAAAAAATATCACTGGAAAATTATGAAACCCATAAAGGTACGTCTTGCTCTCCTTAATTTTTTGGAATTTGCAGTCTGGGGTGCATATCTGACATCATTGGGCAGTTATCTCTTTAGAGTAGGTATGGCCGAACAGATCGGATGGTTCTATGCAGTTCAGGGAATAGTATCAATGTTCATGCCGGCTGTGATAGGCATTGCAGCCGACCGTTGGATTCCGGCTCAAAGAATGCTTTCGTTGTGTCATCTGCTTGCCGGTATATTCATGATTTCAGCAGGATTGTATGCATCGACTTGTCCGGGAAATCCTGAATTTGGAATACTGTTCAGCCTTTATTCCGTGAGTGTGGCTTTCTTTATGCCCACTATAGGACTTGCTAATTCGGTAGCATATACAGCATTGGATAAGAACGGACTTGATACGGTCAAGCATTTTCCTCCCATACGTGTTTTTGGTACAGTAGGTTTCATTTGCTCGATGCTTTTTGTTAACTTTACCGGTTTTCAGAACACATACGCACAGTTGATTGCATCCGGTATTATCAGCCTCGTGATGGCCGGATATGCCCTGACTATGCCAAATTGTCCTGTCAACAAAAAAGGTAAAGGCAATTCTATTACAGAAGCCTTCGGTCTTAAAGCGTTCTCTTTGTTCAAGAACAGGCAGATGGCAGCATTTTTTATATTCTCCATGCTTTTAGGTGTGTCTCTACAGATCACCAATGGTTTTGCCAATCCATTCATACAATCGTTTGGAAGTGTAAGTGAATATGCGTCTGACTGGGGCGTGAGAAATGCGAATGCAATGATCTCGCTGTCGCAGATAAGCGAGACTCTTTGCATACTTCTAATTCCGTTCTTCCTGAAGCGATTCGGGATAAAGACGGTGATGCTGATGTCGATGGTTGCCTGGGTTCTGCGTTTCGGATTTTTTGGTATCGGTGACACCGGTTCGGGTGTATGGTTGCTCATACTTTCCATGATAGTCTACGGCATAGCCTTTGACTTCTTCAACGTATCGGGTTCGCTGTATGTCGACAAAAAGACAGATATTTCCATGCGCTCAAGTGCTCAGGGCTTGTTCATGCTGATGACAAATGGCGTTGGTGCTACTGTTGGTACACTTGCTGCTCAAGCTGTGATCAACAGATATGTGAACTCTCAACCTGCCGGACAGTTGCAGATCGACGGATGGCATACATCATGGCTGATTTTCGCTGCATATGCTCTTGCTGTCGCTGTGTTCTTTGTGTTGATATTCCATGATAAGGATACCAAGGCTTCAGGATCAGATAAGAATAAGGCCAAAGAGATTCTATCGGAAGATCCGGAAGGAATGATTGATGCAATATGATACGGTTCTATTCATCGGATATTGAGACAGCGCTTCAGCTCCCTGAAAGTGACTCGAAGCATTGTATCAGAGTCTTGCGGATGAAAGCTGGCGATAATCTGGAAGTCGTTGATGGTAACGGACACTGTTTCCGGTGTGTGTTGGCGAATGACAATCCTAAGGCTGCTGCGGTAGAGATCGTTGAGAAATTGGATATGCCGCCCGTATGGCCATACTCTGTCACGGTAGCTGTTGCGCCCACCAAGCATATGGACCGCATGGAATGGCTTGTAGAGAAACTCACGGAAATCGGAGTCAATCGTATTGTACCTCTCCTATGCAGACATAGTGAGCGCAAAGAAATCAAGACAGATAGACTCGTTAAAATTGCAATATCTGCCATGAAGCAGTCATTGAAGTCTACACTCCCTGAGATTACAGAGATGATTACGTTTGATGATTTTCTGAGAAACTATCAGGCCGCACAGAAGTTCATAGGATATTGTGATGATATTGTAGAACGTAATCTGTTGGCAAAAGAATATAGGCCGGGGAGTGATGTTATTATAGCCATCGGCCCGGAAGGAGATTTCACGCAGGAAGAAATAAACTCCGCTTTCAGCGTTGGCTATAAAGCCGTGACTATGGGTGACAACAGACTTCGTACGGAAACAGCAGCCCTTGTCGGCTGTGATACAATTCACATTATAAACCAAGCTAATTTATAAGATCAGACATGAATCAGCTAAATGTAACAGAATATATATCATCTTCCCCTACCGGCAATTTTTTTCTTCTTGCCGGACCATGCGTGATTGAAGGAGAAGAAATGGCACTTGACATAGCGGATAAAGCATATCGCGTATGCGAACAGCTTGGCATACCCTACATCTTCAAGGGGAGCTATCGAAAGGCAAATCGTTCGAGAATAGATTCATTTACCGGTATCGGGGATGAAAAAGCGCTTAGGATACTTGCTAAAGTGAGATCGGAATTCGGCATACCGGTTGTTACGGACATTCACAGCGCTTCTGAAGCGGCTATGGCGGCAGAATATGTAGATGTATTGCAGATACCGGCATTTCTGTGCAGGCAGACTGACCTTCTGCTCGCAGCGGCAGAAACAGGAAAATTTGTGAATATAAAGAAGGGGCAATTCCTTTCTCCTGAATCAATGCGTTTCGCCGTGCAAAAGGTACGCGATGCAGGAAATGAGAATGTAGCCATCACTGAGCGTGGTGTAATGTTTGGCTATGGGGATCTGATTGTGGATTACCGTGGAATCCCCGAGATGCAGCAGACTTCCAAATGTCCTGTTATACTTGACATAACGCACTCCTTGCAGCAACCGAACCAGAGTGCTGGAGTAACCGGTGGTAAGCCTGAGTTAATCGAGACAGTTGCAAAGGCGGGTATCGCAGTCGGTGCGGATGGTCTGTTTATCGAAACCCACCAGAATCCGTCAGTGGCAAAGAGCGATGGTGCAAATATGCTACCGCTTGAGAAACTACCTGCCCTGCTCCGCCGTCTTACAAAACTGAAGATGACAGTAAATTCTCTATAAAATTTACGAAGAACAGAAAATCTACCAACAATGGTTATTCTATATCATGTGGGTGGAATTTCTGTTTTTTGCCAAGTCTTGCATAGGCATAGTTAATTTTTTATCTTTGTGACCAAGTTTAATTCATTACAACAAAAACATGAAATCAATCAAAATATCAGTATTTGACATCAAACCAATCTGTAACTTTTTGCTGCTTATAGGTTTAATGACTCTTTTATCATTTTCAATGGTTTCCTGTGGTGATGACGAAAATGATGCTCCCGACGATCCTTACAATGAAATCATAGGCAGTTGGCAACTATCAAATTACAATATCTATCCGTCATTCTACACCATCGAGTTTAAATCAAACCATAAAGCAACAATAGTCTATGAGCCAGGAGAATCTCCTGAAAAAGCTAACGAATGGAGAACGGACGGCAACAAACTCTATATCTATTTTGATACCGACATCAACCATAATGACTATCTTGTTGGAACATATACAATTGAGAACGACAAGATGACATACGATTGTAATTATGAGGATGGAGCCACATTTATACTCACTAAAATCCAATAATAAATTTACTCCTAACAATACAAAGAGGCTGAGTCAAGCGACTCAGCCTCTTTGTATATTTGAAGGTTGTCAATTGTTGGTGGCTGATCAGATAAGAGTTTTGGCATTAACCTTGTATCGTGTGATACTAAGTGCCGCCAGGCACGGATTCGTTTAAATTGGATCTTTATCAGAGAGCGTCACATTCTGCTAACCATAGGGCCGAGGATGCGTCTGATGGCATTCTCCAATCACCTCTTGGTGAAAGGCAGACACTGCCAACTTTTGGCCCATCCGGCAAGCAAGATCTCTTAAATTGCTGATTGAAGAATCTGCGGTAAAATATTTTCATCCACTTCTTTATAGTGTCCTCGCTAAACTCCTGCTTGAATGCATTTCTGGCAAGGAAATACACTTTTGATGGAGAAAATCCGTAGCGCAGCATATAGTAAAGAAAGAAGTCGTGCAGTTCGTAAGGTCCTACAAGATCTTCAGTCTTCTGAGTGATATTGCCTGATGCATCTGCCGGAATAAGCTCAGGGCTTATAGGTGTATCTATAATATCCACAAGGCAGTGGCGGGTTTCTTCGCACGCCATGTTTATAGAGAACCAACGTACCAAATATCTTACTAAGGTTTTCGGTACTGATGCATTCACTCCGTACATGGACATGTGGTCTCCATTATATGTAGCCCATCCCAAAGCAAGTTCAGAGAGGTCTCCAGTGCCAAGCACCATGCCCCCCACTTGATTTGCCACGTCCATGAGAATCTGGGTGCGTTCGCGCGCTTGCGAATTTTCATACGTCACATCGTGCAACTCCATGTCATGTCCAATGTCAGAGAAATGCTGTCGGACAGCTTCAGCTATTCCGATTTCCCGCACAGACGTACCGAGTGTACGCATTAATGTAAGAGCATTGTTATATGTCCGGTCAGTAGTCCCGAATCCGGGCATTGTAATGCTGTGGATTCCCTCTCGTGAATATCCGAGCATATCGAACGTCCTTGCAGCCACGAGCAATGCAAGCGTGGAATCAAGGCCTCCGGAAATGCCTATTACCAGATTGCGGCAATGCGTAGCTTTCATACGTCTGGCAAGTCCCGCACACTGGATATTTATTATCTCCTCAGCACGTTTGTCGATATCCACTTCACTCGACGGCACAAACGGTCTTGGATCTACGTTACGCAAGAGTGTCACATTCTTATCGTCAGCGCATTCAGAGTCAGCGTTTATACGCCTGATGGGCCATTGATGTACCGATGAGCCGAAAGAAGTGCCGGCATGTATTCTATCGCGCATGCACAACTCTATATCAACGTCAGCAATAGCCATGTCCGGCTTGCGTTGCCATCTGGGAATTTCTGACAAACAATGTCCATTCTCATATATCAACGCTTTGCCGTCGAATACAAGATCGGTTGAAGATTCGCCAAAGCCGGCTGAGGAATAAGCATATGCACAATAGCATCTGGCCGACTGCTGTGCCAGTAATGTTTTAAGATAATCATACTTACCGATCACATCATCAGAAGCAGAGAGATTTACGACAAGTTGCGCACCTGCAAGTGTAGCTTCTGTTGATGGCGGAATTGGAACCCAAAGGTCCTCGCATATCTCAGCGAAGATCTTCACTCCCCTGAATTCAATAAGTTGGCGCGATGACATGGGAACGTCTTCAATTCCTGCGATAGTTACACATTCATCTATGCCCTCTCCTGACTGCCACCAACGCTTTTCGTAGAATTCGTTGTAGTTAGGGATATAGGTTTTGGGGAAAGCAGCGACGACTTCACCACCGCATATTGCAACAGCACAATTATACATGGTGTTGCGGGACGAAACAGGAGCTCCTACAAACAACAATATTTGAGGATTATCGGCTGACCACTTCACGATTTTGCGGAGAGCAGAGTCAGCACCATGCAAAAGAGTGGAATTGTGGAACAGATCGGCGCATGTGTATGCTGTGACACACATTTCTGGCATCACGACAACGCAAGCGCCGGCCTGCATGGCTCTGTTAGCCGACTCTATAATAGAATCGGCATTAAAGCCGCAGTCAGCCACATTTACGGCCGGGACTGCGGCTGCCACACGGAAATATCCGTGCATAGCTTAAAGCATTTCGTTTATTTTCTCTACCAAAGCCTCGCGCGTCTGAGATCCAGATAGGCGGCCTACTTTCTGACCTTTATTGTAGAACAGGAAGGTAGGGATAGACATAATGCGGTTTTCGATTGCGAAATCGGTCTGATCTTCGGTGTTGTATTTTCCGATTACCACTTTGCCGTCGAACTCTTCAGCCAGCGAATCCACTACAGGACTCATGGCCATGCACGGGCCGCACCATGTAGCCCAAAAATCAATAACGACCGGCTTACCGGATTCAATAATCTCTTTGACGTTGTCGTCTGTGAATGTAAATGCCATTGTTATAATTCGTTTTGAGTATGTTGTTATTGCTATATAAATATTAAATCAACTTCGCATTACTTCGTAATCTACTTCAAGTTCGTCGAGTGACTGGAGAAATTTCTTGTCAATGCTGATCTTGAACGCTGAGGTCATGGTGATGGCGCGATGAATTTCCGGATCAAAGATACGAAAATTAAGCATACAACCGTCTTTTGTTGTATTTTTAATATTATCAAGAAGTACGGAGCGTAGCAGTTCCTTGTCTTCTCCGGTGTCTGTCTTAATTGTTAAGCCTTTGATCAATGTACCTTTCCTGTCTTCGAGCAAACACATATCTGTGATGTTGAATCGAAGCTCATCGCTATTATATTTCTTTCCCCAGCGGCCTGTGACAAGCACAGGAGTACCGATCACACCGAATTTCGCAAAGTCTATGAATTGTTTGCCAAACAATGCGATTTCTGTGCTTCCCGTATAATCTTCGATTTTCAGCACTCCGAACTTGCCACCGCGTTGGGATGTTTTTTCAGTGTAAGCCACAACCATGCCACCGAAAGTGACTTCTGCTCCTTCCTTAGCCTCGAGTTCGTCCTTATCCTTTATAGTCGTACAGCCATGATTCAACTCTATATAGAATCTGTCGAGAGGATGTGCGGAAAGATACATTCCCACCAACTCGCGTTCTTTCTCGAGTTTGACCACATCAAACCACGCGATTGCCGGTATAACCGCCGGTCTGGCCTCAGTATCTGAGAATGAGTCATCGAAACCGAAAAGAGATGCAGTCCGGTCCTGCTGTGCGTTCTGATATTGTTGCCCATAGCGCAACAGCAGTTCCGAAAAACTTTCGTCTTTTGCATTTTTCTCGAAATAATCTTCCCGCTTGATATCGGAGAAACAATCCAAAGCCCCGGCAAGAGCCAAAGATTCGAGAACCCTGCGGTTAAGTGTACCGGAAGGCACACGTTCCACAAGATCATATACACTCTCAAACTTTCCACCTTTCGCGCGGGCTGCTATTATGCCTTCAACTACATTCTTGCCTACGCCTTTTATCGCGGACAGTCCGAAGCGTATGTCGCCGGCTGCGTTTACAGAGAATTCGCTGAATGATTCGTTAATGTCAGGGCCTTTTACAATAATATGCATTGCCTTGCACTCATCCATATAATTCGACAGCTTGGCAATATCGCTTAGGTTGCGGCTCAGCACGGCTGCCATATATTCGGCAGGATAGTTGGCCTTCAGATATGCTGTCTGGAAGGCAACCCAACTATAGCAAGTGGCATGACTCTTGTTGAATGCATAAGAGGCGAACTTTTCCCAATCTGCCCATATTTTTTCAAGTATGTCGGCCTTGT
This sequence comes from uncultured Muribaculaceae bacterium, assembly GCA_910586995.1. Lineage (GTDB taxonomy): Bacteria > Bacteroidota > Bacteroidia > Bacteroidales > Muribaculaceae > CAG-873. Next base: position 75,101 of record CAJUKZ010000004.1, read on the forward strand.
GTCCATTTGCTTGACCACCTTCGAGGAACAGGCCTTTCAGCTCATTCATCTTTTCGATAAGCTTCTTACCCATAGCCTTTCGCAGAGTATCACTCTGTCCGCGCGTAAAATTGGCCAAAAGACGAGACAAAAGCATGACCTGTTCTTGATAGACGGTAACACCATATGTGTCTTTCAGATAACGCTCCATCTCTGCTATCGGGTATTCGATAGGCTCTTTACCATGCTTTCTGGCAATGAAAGTGGGAATATAATCCATAGGACCTGGTCTGTACAGCGCATTCATGGCTATAAGGTCCTCAAATGTAGTGGGCTGAAGTTCGCGCAGGTATTTCTGCATACCTGCCGATTCAAACTGAAAAGTACCTTTCGTACGGCCTTCGCAATATAGCTTATATGTTTTCGGATCGTCTATCGGAATATTATCTATATCAAGGTCTATACCCTTACTGAGTTTTATGTTGGCTACAGCCTCCTTTATAATGGAGAGAGTCTTGAGCCCGAGGAAGTCCATTTTTATCAGACCGGTTTCCTCGATAACCCTACCCTCATACTGGGTGACGAGTAGCTTTCCTTCGTTTTTGTCTACGGCAGTAGACACGGGAACCCAATCAGTAATATCGTCCCTGCAAATTATCACACCGCAGGCATGGACACCGACATTGCGTACATTACCCTCAAGTTCTTTTGCATAATGCAGGACGCTCTTTACCAATGGATCGCGGCTTTCTACCTCCGGCTTGAATTCAGGAACGTATTCATAGCAATTGCCCAGATTCAACTTTAACTCCTTGCCATTGACCACAGGCATGTGTACTGGGATTAGCTTCACCAAACGATCACTCTCGGGGCGAGGCAACTGCTCGACCCTTGCAACGTCTTTTATGGCCGACTTGGCAGCCATTGTTCCATAGGTTATGATATGAGCTACTTTCTCCTCTCCGTACTTTTCTGTCACATAACGGAGCACGTCGGCGCGTCCGTCATCATCGAAGTCAATGTCGATATCAGGCAGCGAGATTCGATCCGGATTCAGAAAACGTTCGAACAGCAGGTCATACTTTATAGGATCGATCTGGGTTATACCCAGCGAATAGGCTACGGCACTTCCTGCCGCAGAACCTCGTCCTGGACCGACGCTCACGCCAAGTTTCTCCCGGGCTACGTTAATGAAATCCTGTACAATGAGGAAGTATCCCGGGAAACCCATAGTTTTCATTATGTGCAGCTCGAAGTTGATGCGTTCATCTATTTCGGCAGGCAATGGATCTCCATAGCGGCGTTTAGCACCTTCATATGCAAGCTTCTTGAGATAATCAGCTTCGAACTTTATACGATAGAGCTTCTCATATCCGCCTAATTTCTTGATTTTTTCTTCCGCTTTCTCCTGTGATAGAACTACTTCTCCATGTTCATTTCGGGTAAATTCGTCGAACAGATCCTTTTCGGTCAATCTCTGCCTGTATTCCTCCTCAGTGCCAAAATCAGCTGGAATTTCGTAGTTAGGCATGATTGGAGCGTGGTCTATCGTGTATGTCTCAACCTTTTCGAGTATCTCCACCGTTGTGCTCAAAGCTTCCGGTATATCCGCAAAAATATCGTACATCTCGGAAGTCGTTTTCATCCACTCCTGCTTGGTGTACAGCATGCGGTTCTCATCGCTGAGGTATTTGCCGGTAGAAAGACATATCAGTCGGTCATGAGCCTCGGCGTCCTCACGGTTGACAAAATGCACATCATTAGATGCAATGATTTTTATACCATGCTTTCTGGCAAGATCGATCAGCACTGGATTGACTTTCTGTTGCATCTCAAAAGTCTCATGGTTGGCACGGGGGGTATCGGCCTTATGTCGCTGTATCTCGACATAATAATCATCGCCAAACACTTCTTTGTACCAGAGCATCTGCTTCTCGGCTTCCTCTATTTCTCCGCGAATAATAAGGCGTGGAATCTCACCGCCGAGGCATGCCGAGCATACGATCAGCCCCTCGCTATGGGCGGCCAACTGCTTCTTGTCTGTTCGCGGATGCATATAGAATCCTTCGGTCCATGCCTGCGACACTATCTTTATGAGATTCTTGTATCCGGTCTTGTTTTTTGCAAGGACTACAAGATGCCGGCCAGTGTCTCTCTTGTCTATATGTTCATGCAAATCAGATGCGGCAACATACATTTCGCAGCCGAAAATGGGTTTGAACGGTGTCTCGAGTTTACTATTCTTTTTCTTTACATAGTTAAAAAACTCCTTGACACCGAACATATTGCCATGATCGGTAATAGCAATGCCAGGCATACCGTCGGCTATAGCCTTGTCGACAAGTGCGGGAATTGAGGCCTGTCCGTCGAGCAACGAGTATTGCGTATGGACATGGAGATGTACAAAAGAAGACATATATATGTTTTTAAAGAGAGAGTAAGCAGTGGTTATCAGTCAAACATAATGCGAAAGGCTTCCATTGCATCATCTATGTAATGGAAATTGAGGCCTGAACGATATATCTCATTGATCTCGCCCTCGACATCCTTTCTGTTGGCACTGGAAAGCACAATATCTGTAACGCCTGCACGCTTTGCCGCAAGGATCTTTTCCTTAATACCTCCAACTGGAAGTACCTTACCGCGCAGCGTTATCTCGCCGGTCATCGCCATATTGGGATGTACAGCCTTTCCGGTGTAGGCCGACACCATAGACGTTGCCATTGTAATGCCTGCAGATGGTCCGTCCTTAGGGATAGCGCCTTCTGGAACATGTACGTGAAGCTGATATTTATCTAATTTTTCAGGTTCTATACCAAGTTCTGAGGCATGGGACCGGATATATTGTTTGGCAATGATTGCCGACTCCTTCATCACGTTTCCAAGATTGCCTGTAAGTGTCAGTTTATCGTCAGATCCTTTAGATACTGAAGACTCTATAAACAGGATCTCTCCTCCGACCGAAGTCCATGCCAGACCGGTGACTACGCCTACTGCCTCATTGCCTTCGCACTTATCCCTACGGTATATCTCTACTCCAAGGTATTCGTTCAGGTCCTTAGTGGCAACTAATGTAGCATATTCCTGGCCGCTCATCTTCTTCAGTATGACCTTACGCATTACTGCTGCAAGTTTCTTTTCGAGTTGTCGTACTCCACTCTCAGAGGTATATTTTACAACTATAGCTTCAATAGTATCGTCCGGAAGGATTATGTCATCTTCCGACAGATTAAGCTCTTTCATGAGCTTTGGTATGATATGACGCTTTGCAATCTCAACCTTTTCCTCTACAAGATATCCGGAGATGTCTATTATCTCCATTCTGTCGAGCAGAGGCTGAGACAGCGTCTGCAATGTATTTGCAGTCGCGATAAACAAGACTTTCGACAAATCATAGTCAACGTCGATGAAGTTATCATGGAAACGACAGTTCTGCTCAGGATCAAGTACCTCAAGCAATGCTGCTGAAGGATCACCTTTAAAATCAGCCCCGATTTTATCTACCTCATCGAGCAATAGCACCGGATTTACTGTCTTTGCCTTGCGCATGGCGTCTATTATACGTCCGGGCATAGCTCCGATATATGTGCGTCTATGTCCGCGTATCTCGGCTTCATCGTGTAGTCCTCCAAGCGAAACACGCTGGTATTTGCGTCCCAAGGCATGTGCGACTGACTGGCCCAGTGAGGTCTTCCCTACCCCCGGAGGGCCTACAAGGCACAGGATCGGTGCATTACCTTCCTTATTATTCATCAATACGGCAATCTGCTCAAGAATACGATCCTTTACCTTATCAAGTCCGTAATGGTCACGGTTTAGTGTGTCCTGCGCTTCCTTGAAGTCGGTGACGTCAGGAGTCGATGTATGCCAGGGAAGGTCGAGGATTGTCTCCACATAGTTCAGCCCTACATTGTAGTCAGGTACTTGCGGATTCATTCTTTTTAGCTTCTCGATCTCCTTCATTACCGAAGTATGCACGGCTTCAGGTAGGCCAAGTTCATTGGCTCGCTTTTCAAGATTGGTAGGCTCATCATTATCGCCGTACAATTCCTCGCGTAAAGCTTCGAGTTGTTGCTGCAAAAAAGCTGTACGCTGGTTTTCATCCATATTCTTACGTGTCCTTGCAAGAATATCACGTGTGAGGTCGACTTGCTGTTCCTGCTGCTGAAGTGCTCCGAGCAATTCAAACGCACGTGTTTTAAGTGTGTGTTTGGCAAGAAGTGCTTGCTTCACCTCAGCCTGTAGCGGCATATGTGACGAAAGGAAATTTACAAGAAATTCCAATCCCTCAATCTCCTCGATGTTGTTTGCCATCTCATCGGGAGCATCGGGGCTTTTTCTGATTATATTGATCGAAAGCTGACGAATTTGGCTTGCTGCGACGTCAAGTTCCTTATCCGGTTTGGATGGAACTCTATCCCGGATCTGCTTAACCTGTGCATACAATATGCCATTATTTTGAGCGTTTGTGCTGGACGCCTCGCCAAGCAACTTGATCTTACCGCGGCCAATTACAACTGCAGTCTGTGTTCCATCGGGAAGTTCGAATACTTTGGCGACCTCAGCCCACACTCCATATCGGCAAAGATCCGATAAGGAGGGATTGTCGATGGATGGATCTTTCTGGCATACGATTCCAATAGGAATATGCCGTTCGGCGGCCATTTTTGCCAACATGAGGGAACTTTCCCTTACTAATGTAAGTGGAATTGTGACCCCGGGGAAAAGGACCAGATTACGGGTTGGCAAAATAGGCAGGGAGTCGGCATCTATATCTCGCGTCTGGCGTGTCATGTCAATATCGATATGGCCGACTGAAACTACCGATGTGCCCTGCTGCGGACGTGAATATTTAGGTCTATTGGAACTCATTTATAATGAATAATGGCTTTTATTTACGATCTTTGGAAATTTAAATAATTTCTCAGTGCATAGGGCATAAATCACCAAGCCCTAACACACTGCAAAAATACAAAATATCCATAACAAGACAAAGCAAAATCGGAGACAAGCACGATTGGCACAGATTGAATATGTCTGTTCCAATCGTTTTTAGTCCTTGAATCGGAATGCATATGCTTAAATTGCAAGAAATCCGGACTGAAGCAGTCCGGATTTCTAATCCACTATTGTTATAATCTATCATATTATTCATCTGCGTGCTTCTCTGCATACTCCTTGAGTAATTTTTCCTGAACATCCGACGGGCACAATTCGTATGAGGCGAATTTCATCGTAAATGATGAGCGTCCACCTGTAATCGAACTTAAAGCGGTAGAATAACTTGACATTTCTTTCAATGGCACTTTTGCCGAAATCTTCTCGAAGCCATTCTCGCTCGACATACCCATTATTATCGCCCTGCGTCCCTGCAGATCGCTCATTACGTCGCCCATTACATCGGCCGGAACAAATACCTCGACATCATATACGGGCTCAAGAATCTTGGGATTGGCATTTCGGAACGCTTCACTGAATGCATTTCGTCCGGCCAGGCGGAAGGATATTTCATTTGAATCGACCGGGTGCATCTTTCCATCATAGATGCACACACGCACGTCGCGGGCATATGATCCTGTGAGCGGTCCTTGTTCGATGCGGTCCATAAGGCCCTTTACGATTGCCGGAATAAAACGGGCATCAATCGCTCCGCCGACAATACAGTTGCAAACAACAAGCTTACCACCCCATTCGAGAGGAATTTCCTGAGTGTCGCGCACATTCATCTTGAACTCCTGATTGCCGAATTTATAGCTGTCGGGAGCGGGCATACCCTCATAATATGGCTCGATTATAAGATGAACCTCACCAAACTGTCCGGCGCCACCGGATTGTTTCTTGTGCCGGTAATCAGCACGAGCAGCTTTAGTTATCGTCTCGCGATATGGAATTTTAGGTTCTTCAAATACGATAGGCAACTTATCGTTGTTCTCGACACGCCATTTAAGCGTACGTAAATGGAATTCTCCCTGACCGGAAAGTATTGTCTGCTTCAACTCTTTCGATTGCACTACTTCCCATGTGGGATCTTCTTCATGCATTCTGGTGAGGATAGCTGAAAGTTTTTCGGAATCACTTTCAGTCACAGGACGTATGGCACGTTGGTATTTAGGCGCAGGGTATTTAATGAAGTCAAAAGCTATGCTGCATCCTTTTTCGTCCAGAGTGTTACCTGTTCGTGCATCTTTCAGCTTGACAGTCGCACCTATATCACCGGCTTTGAGTTCGTCTACCTGGGTCTTGATCTGTCCGCAGACGCAGAACAGCTGGGCAAAGCGTTCTTTCGAACCACGTGTAATATTATCAAGATCCGCACCTGCTTTCAATGTTCCACTCATTACCTTGAAGTAGCTTACCTCACCAATATGCGGTTCGACTGTGGTCTTGAACATATACACGCTCAATGGTCCTGCGGAGTCCGGCTTCACTTCATTTCCATCTGTGTCGACAGGGGCTGGCATGTCGCTGACGAACGGGACAACATTTCCGAGGAATTCCATCATGCGGCGGACACCCATATCACGAAGTGCGCTTACGCAGAATACCGGGAATATGGAGCGGTCGATAAGTCCCTTGCGTATGCCTTCTCGCATTTCGTCTTCGCTGAGATGACCCTGGTCGAAGAATTTCTCCATCAGAGTCTCGTCATTCTCCGCGGCTGCCTCAACCAAAGCCTGATGCAGTTCCTGTGCGCGCTCGCGTTCTTCTTCGGGGATATCTTCAATCACGGGAACTCCGCCGTCGGGTCCCCATGAATATTTCTTCATAAGCAGAACATCTATCATGGCGTTGAAGCCCGGACCTGCATTCAAGGGATATTGAACAGTGACTACCTTGGAGCCGAATATCTCTTTTACTTGCTCGATTACATTCTCATAATCTACTTTTTCTCCATCAAGTTGATTGAGGGCAAAAATCACCGGCTTTTTCAGTGATGAACATGTCCTGAATATATTTTGTGTACCCACCTCAACTCCGTACTGCGAATCAATGACGATCACGCCACAGTCAGTAACGTTAAGGGCTGTGATTGCACTGCCGACAAAGTCGTCAGCTCCCGGGCAATCGATCACATTAAGTTTTTTATTTAGGAACTCTGCGTAGAATACTGTTGAGAATACAGAGTATCCATATTCTTTTTCTACAGGGAAATAGTCGCTTACAGTGTTTTTCGCTTCCACTGTACCTCTGCGTTTTATTACACCACACTCGTAAAGCATGGCTTCCGCGAGTGTGGTCTTACCTGAGCCTTTGCTACCGAGCAAGGCTATGTTTTTGATTTCGTTGGTCTGGTAAACTTTCATGTTATCAAAGATTTATAAAGTAAGAAGTGGAATCTGATGTCACCTCTGTGCATCAAAGCGCCTGCAATTTAAACAAAAAAATCCATTGTTGCAATAGGTTCTTATTTTTATGAGGCAAAATTTCTGTAGAAATTAAATAGGTTTAAAACCTGAGCTATGCCTCGTTACTAATTCAATGGCTACATATAAGACCTTAATATATTCCCTAATAGAAAGTCTCCAAGGAATGTTTAGCATTGGCGAGAGCATGAAACTATTCAATATATGAATGTGTTATAAAAATAAAAACTAAGATGAAGAAATTTTTACTTTTAATCACTCTGGTTCTGGGTCGAGTACTTTCCGTAAGTGCCCTGACATATGAAGAAGCTTTCGATTCAATAAAGGCAATACCTGATATGAAAGGTGTTGATGGTACAGAAATAAGCGGGCATAATGATTTTGCTTCGATCGGTGTTACTGATGGGCAATTGCTTGTTTGGCAAGGAGAACGAGGTGGCCAAACAGAAGTCTATGGCAATACTATCTATAAAATCATTGGAGAACTGCCGGCATCGGAGATAATTCAATGTAGGATGTCCGACAGCGCTATTTTTGCAATATTCGCGAAACCAATATCAAATGGCTCAAACCGGATAATAATCTTTTCAGATTCAGCCTATGCCGGATTTACAGGGGCATTGATAGGATACATATCTGATGATGCGCTGAATTCACTGCGAACTGCTATTTTAGTGCCGCGACAGGTGGGTGGTACTGCTTTGTACTTAAATGTGATGAACTTCTGAAACATTGTTAACGACGGATAGTCAGTTGCTTTTAGTTCGTGAGAGTTAATTAGTTTAATTTTATATATAGTACAAAGCATTACAGAGAACCATTGGTTCTCTGTAATGCTTTGTAAAAAACTACTAATCTATATTATAGTTTATTCACCTTCCTTGGAATGCTCAAGAATAGGTATATGGCGGTTAAATACTTCTTTGAATGAAATCAGAGTCTCGGTGCGTCCAAGGCCGCGCATGAGCAACTTCTGATGTATGATGCTCAGCAAGTGGTCGTTGTTGCGAGCGTGTACCTTGGCAAAAATATCGTATTTGCCGGTTGTGTAGTGACATTCCACAACTTCCGGAATCGAATGCAGACGCTCAATCACGTGTTCAAACTCTGTCGGATCACTTAAAAAGAATCCGATATAGGCACATGTCTGATAACCTACCTTAGCAGGATCAATAAGACATTCGTAACCTTTAATTACACCTAATGAAGTCAGTCGCTGGATTCTCTGGTGAATCGCTGCACCGGACACATTGCATTCCCTGGCAATCTCAAGGAAGGGCTTGCGGGCATTGGACGACAGCATCTTCATTATGTTAAGATCCAATGCATCAAAATTTTGACGTGCCATTATCGTATGGTAAGTTTTGTGGGTAATTCCGTTTAAAATCCCCTGGTTTGTAAGCAAAATTCAATTAGTCATGCATGCGTAACGCATGTAGGGAACAGGCATAAACAATATGCCGTTTGCTAATATTCAACGGCAAAATTAATAATTTATTCAGTATTTCACTATAATTTTTTCATAAAATATCTTAGCGTAATTCATCCAATGTTTATTGCGGTACAATACCGTTACTTTCAATTTAGTCTCAAGACTTAGTTTCCAGCCCTCAATTCGGGAAACAGACCGTCGACAACAGCCATCAAAGTACTACAAATAGCAATGGTCAATATAAAACAAATGGACGACAGAAGATATTTACTGCCGATGTGCTTATTCAGCTGTTTCTTTAGCAGGTCATATACGATAACCGTGACAGCTCCTAATATACAGTAAATCCACCAAGGCATAACTCGATATAATTTATTGGGGTTATATATGCAAAATGTTTATCGACCGGATGAAAGCAAGTAAAATACAATAACTTCCGAATGCAAAGTTAATGTTTTCTTGCTCGTTGGTCAAATCATTTTCTTAACTCCCATCCAACGAGATCGGCGATTAGCGACATCAGGTATAAAATAACAAGGCATATGATAAAGTCGACAAGGAATACAATATATTTATTCGTTATCTTACTTTTTATCGCTTTTGTTATTGGTGCGGTGACTAAAGCAAATACAAGAAAAAATAAGAGGACCTGAGCCCAATGGGGAATGGTTATGCTCATAATAATCAGTTTATTTGAAGAAATAATTTCTGTATTCGTTATTATATGGTAGATTCAGAGTCGGGTATTACCGGAGGATAGTATCTTGTGGCTTTCAAATCTCCCGGTCGAATCGTATGAGGAAAGTCAGTAAAACTGATATTCATAGGAAAATCCGATCCTATGAATGTTTTAGCTTCATTTACCAGATCTAAGAAAAATTGTTGTTCGGGAGAATATGCCATTGCTTTCGGATTTAAAAGAGTCTTTACAAAGTTAACCAACATTCTGAATATACAGATAATGATAATACATATAAATATCGCATTGTGTGGCAAATTTCAACATTTGTTGAAATTCTTGTTGCTTTTATTTCGTAATTTTGCCGAAAATATAAATATACATCAGACTATGCAGAACCGGATTTTAAAGTATTACTCACGACAGTGTTTTTGCTATTTTCATTCTGTGGCTACGGTCAGTGCGATGCGAAGATCAAAGATTTTTATGTCGCTTATATGCAGAATGCAGAGAGGTGTAATGATCAGGAAAATATCAAATTGCTGAATACTTGTATGTCGCAAGAACTAATAGCAAAACTTGAAGCATATACGCGGAAGTATGACGTCGATGCCATAGTTCATGCACAAGACGTAAGCGCCTATGGCATCAGATCTTTAATTGTTGTTGCATTAAAAGAAAACCGGTATTTGGTGAAATATAAATGGAATCCTCAAAGTGAATATACATGTATTCCGGTAAAGGCAACTGATGTTGATGGCGAGTTCACAATCTTGGATATTGCGCCTATTGACAAAGATGTTGAAAGCTATATCAATTATGATTAGCAAATAAGATGCATATCTGACAAATTCAAAAAATGTTTGCATATTTTGTTGAAAATATATAGCTTTGCGAGAAACACATCGTCATGGTATTACGCATTGTCCATATTTTTGCATTTCTCGTTGTTTCGCTGGGCGCTTGTTTTTCTCAAGCATTAAGTGATTTCAAAGTTGAGAAGATCAGCAGTAAAGTTAAAGAATTTCAACTTGACTCAATCAATCTGTCTTCCCCACTCGATTATTATTTGTCGAGGGCATGGGTGCGGCTGTCAGGTAAAGGTAAATACTGGAATACAATATCTACCTCAAAGTTCTATGGTGAAAATTGGTCTGATGAGATTGTAGATGATGAATTCCGCACATACGTGCTGAATGAGCAGATTGATTATATTGTAACGTACCGGGACTCTGTGGGATGCATTGTAACCCATACCGACGGTGAAGACCTTGTGATGCTGAATAATTGTTGGTTGGAAAACGGGCGATGGGTAAATGGCGGTCAAGGTATGGCTGACGATATGAATGAAGCTCAGGACATGTTGATAGAGAGACTGCCAATGGCCTTATACAACCTGCCGCGAATTGATGTAATAAATAATGTTCCAGGAGATGTGACGCCGTTTGTGGATTTCCTTTCCGGTGTGACAACTTCCCCGGAAACCTTTGTGCTTGATATGTTGGCCTCGCATAAGCTTGTCATCAATGGTGAATATCACCGTAGAAAAGTATCATGGGATATGCTGAAAAGGCTTATAGACCATCCTGCCTTTCCTGATATTGTTGGGTGTGTATTTATGGAACTTCCGTCGCATCATCAACCTTTAATGGATAAATTCTTTGATTCTGAAACTCTTGACACGAATATAATAATCAAGATTTTTCAAGATGAACAATTAAACGGTTGGTGGGATCGTGGTGAGTACGAGTTTATATGCAAATTATGGGAAGTCAACCGCACTTTACCGGAGCATAAGAAACTCCGGGTTGTATTAGCTGATTATCAAGTTCCCTACTCTACTATTGCAAATCGAGATGAGGCACGGGAAGCGGAAGATAGGAACTCTCACATGGCAGATATTGTTGTGAATACCATCACACAGTCGGAGGATAGCAGAAATAACTTATTTCTTGTCGGATGTGCCCATGCCTATAAGTCAAATCAATCAGGATTCGCATCTGCCGCACATGGGAAGGACGGTGCGTTAACAGCCGGTGCTCAAATAGCTGAACGACTTGGAGATAATAATGTGTTTACCGTATTTCAGCATGTTCTGCCTGGTGATAATCGAGGACGAAACAAGTCTGCAATACGCGGAGGTGTTTTTGATCTGGCATTTGAACAGAATGGAAACCGCCCTGTTGGTTTTAAGCTGGCAAACTCTCCATTTGGCAATGAACCGTTTGATGGTATTTATGAGATTAAATACAATACGGCAACCGGAAACTATGCGGATAACTTCGACGGGTATCTGTTTTTAGCCCCTTTGGAAAATGAACCAAAAGCAATTCCTCTGACAGAAATTTTTACCGATGAATTTGTCGCTGAAATGCAACGTCGGGCAAAAGCATTAGGAATAGAGAATTTACGAAGTATGTGGTTCGGCCGCAGTTCCACCGAACTCACAAAAGAATACATAATCGATGCACTAATGCAAGAGTTATAGGCCTTTTGCCTATTTATTCACGTTTTCTGCGAAAATCAGGGGATTCCATATATATCTATCCTTGATTTCTTTCGCTGATGTAAGTTCGCGTTTAGTCACCATCTTGTCTGTCTTGATGTAGGCTATTGCCATTCGTGGGTCACACGGATGTAGACCGAATAAAAACCATCCGCGCGAGGCCGTCTTACTACTGCTTTGAACGTCGCCATTTGAGATTGTATGTTATTGTTTTGTTTATCATAGAATTGCGAGTGGACAACACGTGGACAACAGCCCCCTGAAAATGGTACATATTTTGGACAACATTTTCGTTCATTATTACATAATATCGTGTCGGAATGCACAAACCGTCTAAAAATACCTTAGGCGATAAGCCCCTGTTGCAGAGGACTTATCGCCTAAGTTACTTATTTTAAGCGTATTTTGTCGCTTATTCGATGGCTGCCTGCGCCGCTGATCGAACTAAGTGAAGTTTACTGACTTATTGGGTATGTTGAATTATTGTTGGATTTAAAACTTTCGGTTCATTTTCTTCTACTCTATGCAAGCGTCCACAAGATAGTAATAGATACCAACAGAGTGTTCGTTGCAGAATGACATCGCCCACTCGCTGAACTTTTGTTCAATACCTGTTTTGGGGTCTGTATAGTCACTTTCCCAAAGGTCGGAGAGGCCGGCGTATACTTCATGAGGATTGTTACCCAACGCATCGACAACTTCTGCGGGATATTCCTGGATTAATCCCTGTTGCCAATCTCCAAACTCTGAGCCGGGATTTAACAGAAGATATTCAAATGCTGCGTCCCTTAATTCGTCCATCAGGGTGTCGGTTTCTGTATATTGAAATTCTCCGTTCATGTTCTTTGGTTGAATTATATCGTTATTTCGCCCTACGGACGCGCTACAATCGCTTTCGCAGTCTCGGTGGTAAAGTTTATAATCTGAACCTTGAATCGCCGTCTAACACGCTCTTTTGGGGTTAGTCTGTTTCATATGCTCTTATCATTTCTCCATATAGATCTTCTAAATCATCGATAACTCTTAATAAGTCTAATTGTATATCACGAAACTCTTTCTCTGAAATTTGGATCGTGTCGTTATGCTCATCTAATCCAAATGACTGTTTATAACCGGCAATGTTTCGCTCTCCTATTTCATCGAGTTGTTCGTAAATCAATTCCAAATCAGTTATGGCATTGTCTACTTCTTCAGTGTGGTCCTCGCAAGATGTTGCAACATTCAATATGAGAACGAACACAATTATCTTTATTTGGCGCATGGTTTTGTGTAATCATTTCATTGGTCTGAGTCTTGAATCGCCGTCTAACACGCTCTTTTGGGGTTATCTTCCATCGAATACGCCGCCATCGAGATGTTGAAGGTTTTGTACAATTAGCTTATATCCACGGCTGAGCAACCCATATAACTTTGCATCAGATTCTGTGCAAATATAGTATGTGGCACTACCATCAGGGCGTATTTTACGATATGAGTTCTTCGGCTCTTCAAATTGGGGATGAATTTTATTCAACAACATGTCAAGTTTATTTAATATGACTTTCTGATCGCCAGTTGCATTACTCTCAGCTTGCAAATCGCTTTTGGCATTGATAATAGGATTGTATTTACCATCATCATTCATGGCTGAATCTATATAGCCGGGTAAATCTCTCTGTAACTCTGTTGTACCAGACATATCATCAGTGTATGGCAATACGCGGATTGAATGGATGTCAAATGGAAGTCTTGTATTACGTTCGGCTATACATACTACTGGTTTACCGAATGAATGCCTTACAGCAAGTTCATACATGACATTAGGATTAAGGCCGGTCAGGTTGGCTATGACAAGATCACATTCAAGAATTTGCTGTATTATAGCCATTTCTATTGCTCCAGGATTTGTCATGTAATGAGGGACTATCATTTCGAAGCCATTGCTTTCAAGTATCGGTTTTATGGCACTTGTTATGACTCCCTCAGCTTTGCGCCTTATATCGCTGTCGGCACTTCCTATTGGAGTGATTATGAAACAACTCTTTTTGTTGTTGGATGTATTTGTCATGGTAAGAATATTATAACGTTTTGCACTGTAGTTGCTATATTGTATTGCTTTTTATCTGTGTCGTTTTACACACATTCTACACGGAGTTTTGCCATAGTGCTCAGCTTCATTAATTGACATTTCACGGACATAGCCTCCGCATTTAGACAAGCCTTTGCAGTCAGATACTGAATGGTAACGTTTTGCGTTTCTTCCTGAACATACAAATACACAATAAGGATTAGCTTCAACTTTCTCTTGCTTCTTTTTATTGCATGCGCAAAGAGATAGTGTAAGGCTTAAAGTGATAATTGGTATTAAAAATCTTTTATAATTATGGACTTTCATAATTAGATCTATTCTTCAGGTATGAAGCTTGTCTCAGTTACCATCCGAAGTCGGCTTGAAATTTAATTACTTTCCAGACTTCACGGATCATGGATTTTGGTAATTCCTCGTCTGCTACCTCCGGGTTATATGAGACACACCATACGTAGTTTCTTGCATCCTCGTCGTAGCGCCGGATTTCTTTTGTTATCCTTCGGCCATCTTTCAACAAAAGGACGAATAAGCCGCCATAGCCGAAATATTCTTTCCAGTCCACTACTTCACGGATGAGCAATACAGATCCCGGTGGAATGGTTGGCAACATTGATGTTCCGGATTGGAGAATTGCCACATCTCCGGTACGGGCCTCAGTAAATGGAAGCATTCGGAGGGTATATTGTTCGGAGGCTGAGATGGTATTCTCGGAATGTATGCCGCCGACACTGTCGATGTTGATAAGCGGAACCATTTTGAATGTTCCGTCCTCCAGCCCTTTGGATATCATGGCTGCATCCTCGGCGCTGATGTCTTCTATTTCGTTGCGGAATTTTCCACTAAGATTATCGGAGGTATTAAATAAAGGGAATGATTCATTGGGGTATTTTGATGCTATTTTGTGAAGTATAGCAAGTTTAGATTTGGGTATGACTTTCCCGGCTTCCCAATTTTGAATTGTGCGGGCTGAAACACCAAGCTTAGACGCAAAAGTTTCCTGCGTCAGATTAAGTAATTTTCTAAGTTTTTCAATATCAGTCATATACAAAGCATTAACATTCTTTAATACGAAATATTTCGCGAAATATTTCGTGGTTTAACCTCGCGATAGTATCTTTGCATCGTGATAATTAAATCATGTCGCGAATATAATATAAATTTCAATAAATAACAAGTGTATATGACACTACGACAGCTTTATTTACAGGCAAAACAAGCGCCGAAGCCGGAAGCGCCCGGGACGGCTTTCATCCGAGAACTTGCGGATGTGACAAAGAAAAGCGAGATAGCAGTACGTCGTTGGCTCAGCGACAGTGAGACATCAGTAGTTCCGGACGCTCTGACGCAGTCTGTGCTCGCGCAGCACTTCAACACAACACCGGATGCTCTGTTTCCGGAGAGGAAATAAACTATAACTCATAATTCCATTGATTTTTTGATCAATCACCACAAGGTTAATGAAAAGCCCCCGTAAAGCGTAGAGCGTGGCTTCGGTGTCGCCGGGGGAACAAAACACTAAAACTAATTATTCATGACAGACTTTGACAAGAAACTTATTGAGAAAGCCGAAAGGTTTAGCAGGCATGACTACCGAGATATTGATGTCCTGATTGCAATAGCAGAGTCGGACCTGGCGCGTGAACGTCTCAAGATCATACGTTGGGAACTCTACGACTTGCTAAAAGAGACAATCTGATCCTTTCTACATTATCCCTTTTTCCTCACCCCCTCCAGGTTAAACAATAAATCCACAGCATCATGAAAGATACGAATACAACCTGCAATGCCGGTAATATCGGTACAAAAGATACTCATTCCATCAATGATAAGTCTAATGCATTATCTGATTTTCTCAGGGTAATCACTGTGTTGTCAGGTGCAGCAGCATGCCTGCTGATCTTTTCAGAGCCGTTGGAGACAAGCAACACATGGTATACGGACTTCCTGCTGACTAAAATATCAGGTGCGGCGCTTGCCTGGATCGCGTGGAGATGTGACTGCCGCAGAAAGGAGGGCCAATGAGTGCGCCATATACAGTAAACGATATGTTCGCCAATATGAGTTACGATCGATTCGTGGAAGATGTCGCCGTGCGTGTGGCCTCGGCTATATCACGAAACCAATCTGATAAGGAATTCATAAGTCAGCGCAAGGCATACGCAATGTTTGGCCGAGCGAATGTGGACCGATGGCGGCGCAAGGGCATGGTGAAGCCATGCAAGCGTCCGGGAAAGGTTGAATATCGCACAACTGATCTACGGAAATGCCAGAACCGGGAACAGGATTATTTCTGATTCTGAAAAAATATAAGTGTGAGTGACATCTGTAATCCGTCGGGATGATGTGTTCAGAATGTCTTGATTGTGTTTTCGACAGCAGTAAAGAGAGAGAGAATAAGGCTGCTGTCACATTCCGATTCAAGAAGCCGGTTTGCATAAAACCGGTAAAAGTGCCGGCCATCGGGAGATGTTCGCACTTGTCCGGAGACGAGACCGTGGGGAAATGTCGCCCACCTTTGCTCAATAGCGAGCGGTTGCAGTGTCGAAACTGCCGTCTCCACAAACAAGCAATAATCAGCCGGAGTGTCTGTGAAGATGCCGAGGCCTCCTGCCAAGAGAGGCGGGACTGCCAATTATGGTTAATCTATTCATTGTAAGGTAGCAACGGGTTATATGGCCCGTTGCATCACGGGCCGAATACCTACGGGGAGGATAAGCCGCAGGGCCACGGTAGGACGTCAGTCTTCACTATGGTTTCATTCTTCGGGAGGTTCGATTCCTCCCCGGTCCACAAGGTCGTACATGAAAGTTCTTAGGGTTTGACGGAGATATCCATTCAGTAGACCTGTAAAAACACTCCGACTACGACCTTAAACAGCCTCTTTGTGTAATGGTTAGCACACAAGATTTTGGTTCTTGGAGCGTGGGTTCGATTCCCGCAGAGGTTACAAATTAGCGGTTAGTTGCTACATGATTGATACCCCGGAGGCTGCATTGTCAGCCGATTGTGCAGCCTCCATTTTTAATCATGACAACCCGCAAATGTTTAATAATTTAACACCATCAATCATGGGTAATCTACAGATGACGGTTGAGGAAATCAACCAACTGAAACCGCTTGAAATAGTCGAGCATCCTATAGTGCGAGAGCGATTCACGCAGATCTACGAAACATTGTGGGGTAATGGCGAAGCCGCCTATCAGCGAGAGAGCATTTTCTTCAACAAGGCTCTCCGCGACAACGACAATGGCAAACTGCAAAGAGCCACTCCATTCAGCATTTTCCTTGCATTCATTGATATTGCAGTCAACGGAGTGTCACTTGAACCGGGCACTCGTGCACTTGCCTACCTCATAGGACGCAACGTCAATGTCGGCAGTCGTGAGCAACCTCATTGGGAGGGTCGCTGCGTTCTCACCGTGTCTGCCTACGGCGAACTGGTTATGCGTACACGCGACGGTCAGATTCGTCATGTCGATAATCCCGTACTTGTCTACGACAATGACGAATTCTCATTCAAAGACGTGGACGGTCGCAAATCCGTATCTTACACCTGCAATCTGCCACACTCCGGCCACAACATCACGGCTTGCTACCTGCGCATAACTCGCGCCGACGGCTCGATCGACTACTCGGTGATGTTCCCGGAGGATTGGTGTAGACTTGCCGGTTACTCTATGAAGCAGAACCGGTCAAAGTCCAATCCCAACGGTAAAGCCAATGAATTATATGGTATGGATGCGCAAGGTGTTGTTCACATAGACCCAGGTTTCCTTATGGCTAAGTGCATCAAACACGCATTTAAGTCTTACCCCAAAGTGCGTATTGGACGAGGTACAGAGCTTCAATCTCAGCAGGTGGATGAGCAGCCGGAACTCTCGGATGAGGAAATCTACGGAGTTGATCCGGAGACGGGTGAAGTACTCGACAAATCAGAACCGGCTCCTCAGCCCTTTGGCGATAACGAACCGCTGCAAGGTGTAACAGTAAACGCAGATGATGAGGAGGGCTTCTAAGAATTCTGATAAGCCGTGCAGTGGATGTCCGCTTGTGCGTAATACCCTTAACGGACTCTACTGCACACGGCTTGGCATCATCACCGAATACGCAAAACAAAAACCGTGTAACCCCTAAACAATATCAATCATGGCAGTCAACAATCAAGCATTAACCGTCTTTGAGTCGCAGAACGTTCAGACGCTTGCCGAACTTGCGCCTCAATCCTACAAAGAAAACCAAGTTTCTCACTTCCGCTGCATCGAGGCCGGAAAATCCCTTCTTGAACGTGTCAAAAGAGAGGGTATGTCTGACATACTTGATATGGAAATCGCCAAGTTCATCGAGAAAGCTAAATTGACGGTTAAGAAGATGAACGGCAAGCGTACGCCTGTTACGCAACTGTTCGATCAAATCCGTAAGGTCTACACAACTATGGAGAATGAGGTAGATCCAACTAAAGTAACTTCAGTTCCCGGTCAACTCCAAGCCTACCGTAATGCGTTTGCCCAAAAGAAACATGAGGAGGAGGAACACCGCCGTCGAGAGGAAAATGCACGTTTGGCGAAAGAGAATGCCAAAAAGCGTTATCGCAGCGATGTGGAGGACGATTATGTCCGTCAATTCAACGCTCTTGTCAACAATAGTATCAACGAGCTTACCGAAATGGATAAGCAGATAAATCTCGACAACTACGAGATTATCTATGACGGCATTAAGAACTATAACTGCGATCTTCCCGATACATGGTTTCAGACGGCAGCCTGTGGCGCACTGCGCCCTGCCGAACTCTCGTCCGATGAGTGCCGCGCTATTCAGGCAAACGTAATGGCCGGCCTCGTTCAACGTTTTAAAGAACAATTCCAATTTGAGGCGTCAAGCACACGTGATGATATACTTGACAGGATGCCATCTAAGAAAAAGGAACTTGAGCGTATAACAAAAGTATCAGCCGAAGAAGCAGCCAAGATCAAGGCACAGATAGAGGCAAAGGAACGAGAGGAGGCTATTCGTAAGGAAACTGAACGCCTTGAACGTGAAAAGCAGGAAGCCGCTGCAGCCAAACTTGCATCTGAGAAGCAGGAAATGGACGGTCTGTTCGGCGCACCTGTAGCCGTTCCTGTCGGCTATCAACCCAAGACGTTGGTCAAGAAAAAAGTTATGGTAAGATCTGCTGATGACATTATGGCAATCGTTGCCTTTTGGTGGTCGCAGGTCGGCTGCACTCTGACAATGGAGGAGCTTACCAAAGAATTCAAGAAGCAAATAACCTTTGCCAATACCGCAGCCAACTCCAAGGATACCCCGATGTTCATCAACAATGTCCACTATGAGGACGAGGTAAAGGCAAAATAACTATGAGCCATAATCCCGATGCATATTATCTACGCTCCGAGGTCAGCAATTCTGACCTCACTGTTCTAAAGAACTTACTG
This sequence comes from uncultured Muribaculaceae bacterium, assembly GCA_910586995.1. Taxonomy (GTDB): domain Bacteria; phylum Bacteroidota; class Bacteroidia; order Bacteroidales; family Muribaculaceae; genus CAG-873. The sequence goes on from CAJUKZ010000004.1 coordinate 94,561, forward strand.
CATCCGATCCCTATGCCTCTGGGTGTCAAGGAGACTGCATTCCGCTTTGGTACTCTCGTGGACGCAATCATCACAGAGCCTGATCGTGTTAATTACTACCGCTTGACAGTTGATGATGAGCAATACACCGATGATGAGTTTCGGCTTGCTAAAGAAATGTATCGATCTCTGCGCATGACTGCCAGGCATGACCGATTTCTTGCTAAAGTATTGGAGGAAGCCGAGACACAACGATTCATGGTAAATCAAGCCCAGGAATTTGAATATGGCGGTTTTTCGTTCGTTCTTGACACCCGCTGTAAGTGGGATTGGTGGTTGCCTCGCTTCAGTTTCGGTGGAGATCTAAAGACCTGCGCTGCCGCCACTCAAAAAGAATTCGATGATGCTATTGATTTCTTCGATTGGGATAGAAGCCGTGCTTGGTACATGGACATCGCCAAATCTGACTGTGATTTCATCTATGCAATAAGCAAAAAGAACTGCAACGTGTTTACAACCAGGATTCGCCGTGATGACCAGGTATATCTCCGTGGACGTGATAAGTATCTTGAATTAGCATTCCAATATTGGTGTCTTGCCTTATGAGTATTGAAAAGATAATTTATTATCTGATGAGAGCTCATATAAAGTATAGATACCAAATGGCTCGTATGAATGAGAAAGATCTATCTGAGATACGGTTCAACGAAAAGATTAGAGAAGATGAATTATGCGCACGATTTTACAAGCGTGTAGGTCTAAAAGGATATTTAGCTCATCTTGAATGCTTTGGCCCAGACAGAGCATTCATGGCTAACCGAGAATCTAATATAGAACTATTAGAAGACTCAGCAAAAACGATATGTATGACTGCAACATTAACACATAATCTCCGCATAGAGCCTTACGACTACCAAAAAAAAGGTATCCGCTTTGGTCTTGACCGCCGCCGTATTCTCATCGGCGATGAGCCGGGGCTTGGCAAGACGCTGCAAAGCATAGGCATCATTGACACAGCCAACGCTTACCCCTGTCTGGTAATCTGTCCGTCCTCGCTGAAAATAAATTGGCAACGTGAGTTTGAGAAGTTCACCGACAAAAAGGCACTCATACTCGATAATGCGAGCCGCACATCGTGGCCTTATCTTCTTGGCATGGGTATGTTTCATGTGGCGATTGTCAATTATGAGAGCTTGAAAAAGTTCTTTGTGTGGGACATCAAGGGTAACAAGACATTCCAACTTAAAGATGTTGTTTTCAACCGTGACATCAATATCTTCAAGTCGGTTATTATGGACGAGTCACACCGGCTCAAAGACCCTACTGCCCAGCAGACGATATTCACACGTGGCATAGTCGAGGGTAAGGAATGGCGCATACTCTTATCGGGTACGCCTGTCGTAAATCATGCACAAGATTTGGTGGCACAACTCGCTATCATGGGACGGCTGCTATCTGACTTCGGTGGTCGTGGTAAGTTCCTTGCCGACTACGGCGAGAATGAAAACCTCGGTGAATTGTCGAAAAAATTATACGACACCTGCATGATACGCCGTGAAAAGAAAACAGTACTCACAGAGTTGCCCGATAAACAGCGTACCGACCTCCATGTCGATATATCCAATCGTGATGAATACAACCTCGCCGCTGCCGATCTCGCCGCCTATCTTCGTGAATATACCGAATGTACAGACCGGGACATTCGCCGCAAGATGCGCATGGAGGCTCTTGTAAAGTTCATGACGCTGCGCTCACTTGCCTCAAAGGGCAAGGTAAAACAAGCGACTGACTTTATCCGCAACTTCCTTGCCAATGGCAAACCGTTGATTGTGTTCTGCTCCCTTAAAGAAGTTGTAAAGGCTCTGCAGAAACAATTCTCCGATTCTGTGAGAGTGACAGGAGATGACAGTCTCAACGACAAACAGGCCGCTGTCGATGCGTTTCAGTCCGGCGAGGCTCAACTCATCATTTGTTCAATCAAGGCTGCAGGTGTAGGTCTGACGCTCACCGCTTCATCAAATGTGGCATTTGTTGAGTTTCCGTGGACGTATGCCGACTGTTGCCAATGTGAGGACAGGGCACATCGTATTGGGCAAAAGAACAATGTGAACTGCTACTATCTAATCGGACGGAACACCATAGACCCGGTGCTTTACAACATCATTCATAAGAAGCGGAGCATAGCTAATCAAATCATGGCCGCGAATGACGACATACCGACCGATGAGATGTACTTTGATGAACTTGTGAATCAATTCCTTAACTGCGATGATGGTGTATGAGGTCAATATCAAACTCAGATTTCTCCCTGCTTATAGACAAACTGCCCATTGTCATGCAGTACGCAAAAGAAAACATAACAACATCCGACTTAAAAGCATACAATGCCCTGCGGATGCTGTCAATGCTACACAAAAAACTCGTAAAACAAAACCATATAAATTCAAACAGAAATGACAAAGAATGACATCGCGACTGCTCTGTGCAGTCGAATTCCCGACCTCACGAAGTCAACGGCTCTGCATGTTGTTGAGGGTGTGTCTGACATTCTCACTGACGCTTTCGTCAAAGGAGAAAATGTTTTCCTCCGTGGCTTCGGCACATTCGAGGTAAAGACCACCAAGGCAAAGAAAGCCCGCAACATCAATGCCGGTACAACTGTGGTCATTCCAGCCGGACGTACTGTGAAACTCAAAATCAGTCAGCAACTAAAAAATCGCATTAACAATGGTTTCAAAAATTAATAGTGTGGAAACACGCAAATCTGAAATCCGCTATGTAACAAGTGATCCGAAAAGAATGCTTGGAAAGTGGGTCGCTCGTAGAGCATTGAAAACTTGGGTTGAGAATTTCAAAGATGAAAGTACCGGGGATATTGTTTCAATAGAGCGAAATGATATACTCCTTGAACGGGGTACGTATATAAGTCAAGATGTCCTAACTTCTATTAACTTCATGATGCAAGAGGGCTCTCTTAAAGAAGTAGAAGTGTCAAATCAAAATAGGCAAGGTATGCTTCTTGAAAACCATTCTATGTATCCTTATAAAGCAGTAGCCAAGATAAATGACAAGCGTGAGACATTCCTGCTCTATGCTACATCAATAGCAAATGCTCTTGTTATTTTGGTTGATTACATAGAATTGAACTATAAAGGAGGATTTGAGATCACAGATATCAAAGCTATGGATTATTGCGTGGTACTTGTGGATAAATTGAAGCCCGCTGAAAATTATAAATATGAGATTGATGTTGCATATCTCAAAGGTGATATATCAATGGAGAACTTTGTAGAGGCAACATGCGACAATATTACTGATGGCAATCCTGATGCCGATAACTCCGATGATGAAAATAAGGGGACGAAGAAATTCTATCAGATTGGTGCTCATGTCATAATGCATGATGATAAAGAGGGGGATTTGGAAGAAGACCATACATTCATAGTGCATACAGTTTCCGCAGTACGAGCTAATATGCTTATTGAAAAATGGCTTCGAGATAACCAGGAAAAACGTTATCAAGAATCATTGAAGCATCCTGAACGTACATTTGTCAAGTATCAAATAAACTCTTTCATTGAAGAATCTAAAATACTATCAATAGGGTGTTTTATTCCAGTTAATTTTTCAGGTGTATACAATGACGATTAAGGAATATAAGGCAATGTGCGCTGCATCATATTCAAAACGCAACAAGTATGGTGCTGTGAAATCCGGAGGCTATGATTCTACTAAGGAACACAATCGGGCTAACGAATTGAAGATGATGCAGCACATGGGTCTTATATCGAATCTCCGTGAACAAGTAAAGTATGTGCTTATCCCAACTCAACGTGATTCTGTCGGCAATCTTCTGGAAAAAGAATGTTCCTACAAGGCAGACTTTGTATACGAACGAGATGGCAGAATTATTGTCGAGGATACCAAAGGGGTACGCACACCAGAGTATATCATAAAACGAAAATTGATGCTCCACGTCCACGGAATATCAATCTTAGAAATTTAATCCATGTATGTCTATGGCACGAATAGCAAAGTCTGGGCTTGAATATTTCCCCTTTGATATAGACTTCTTTCAAGATATCCGCATACGCAAATTAATCAAGCGTCAAGGTGGCAAAGCTGTTACGGTATATGCTCTCCTGCTCTGTCTTATCTATAAAAATGGGTATTACATGCAGTGGGATGACGAGTTGCCTTTCATTGTCTCGGAAACGTCGGGCTTTGATGAGGCGTATATATCAGAAGTGATCAAAACCTGCCTTTCGCTGGGGTTATTTGATAAAGCGTTGCTCAGCAATGAGCAAGTCCTGACTTCAAAAGGGATTCAAGTAAGATACTGCAATATTCAACGCCTGAATAAACGAATGAGCCGGATCGACAAATATTCTCTATTGGAGTCTCCACCGCAAAAGACAACTGAGAACAAAGCTAAGGATGCTACGAAGTCTGTTAAATTAAAAACGACAGTATCTCCTCAGGTGAAAACTCATGTGCAGTCATTCACAAACAAACCCGTGGCAATGGTATCGGGAAATAATGCGGAAATGCTGGCCGAATTTTTTTCAGACAATCACAGTGAAAACTTAAACATGCTTTGTAAAAACTTTGGATTAGGTCCTGATGGAATAGACAGTCTGCGCACATTGGCTAAAGCGGTAGTTGCAGAATGGGAATTGTCACGGACTGAGCATAAGGATTACAGCGATTGGTCTCGACATCTTATTTCTTCTATGAGAATTAAGCATCGTGACAGCCAAGGCGTACAAAACAAGCAGAAATCTAATAGTCAATCAGAATCCCAGTCCCAATCTTCCGATTACTCCTTCAAAGGTGGTTTCGGTGGTGCGGATGTTTAAAACACTAATTATGATCTTATCAAACTATCCTCATTGTCTGATTGATGCTCTCGCGCAATATGGACAAAAACCAACCGGAAATTTGGAATGGGATAAATGTATTCTGGATACATTGAAACGTCGTGCATCGGACAAGGCATTATATGCAGCTATGGAGATCAACAATGTAATCAAAAAGGCTGAAGAAGATGCCGTGGCTGCTAAAAAAGCATATCCAGATCTTTCCGATCCGGCTATATACGATATGCACTATCTTCTGTTTCTCTATGTCGCCAATAATATTGTAATGGCTTCACAACATCGCCAATTCGTTGTTGACGAACACAACAAAGATGTTATTCGATTTCTGCTGTACTATTTCAATAATTGCTCATTGGCAGAGCAGGTATTTCCCGGTCGTGGCTACAAGTTGCACAAAAACATAATGCTGCAAGGTGGACTCGGCGTAGGAAAGACAATGATAATGCAATGCTTTTCAGAATACCTCAAACGAATAAAATCACCCCGTTTCTTCCACAATCTGTCTGTAACTCAAATGGTAAATTACTATACCATACACAACAACTTCGACCGCTATACATTCTACGAGGAAGAAAGCAAGGGATTCATGCCACAGCCGGAAAATGTATGCCTTAATGATGTTGGTCTTAATGATGATAAGGTTTTCTATGGCATGAAAACCTCAGTTCTTACAGACGATTTCCTCCTTGCCCGTAACGACATTTGGGCCGGTTGGGACAAATTTGCGCATATTACAACTAATCTTGATGAAAAGGCAATGATTGAACGCTTTACCAAAGGTGATAAGTATGGCCGACTCATAGACCGATTCAAGACATATAATGTAATTCCGCTCACCGGCAAGAGTAGAAGATAAGAAGTAAAAAAGAATACAACAATCTCAAAACTTTATTAATAATGACACTAACAATCATTTCTATTATTCTTGCACTCTTTCTCGGAGTTGCTATTATGGTGGCCGTTCGCCACTACTACCGTTCCGACAGCCAGTTACGTAAAAATAGAGCGCAACAAATTCAAATCAACGCATATCGAGATGCGAACATCGACCCTAATGCATTTTATACGGTTCAAAGAGTAAAAACTGATAACCCTGAATTTCGTGAATATAACGGCTGTTGGGGTGTTTGTCGTAGAATCGCAAAGAGGGGCTACTTTATAACTACAACTATCAAGGTTTTTACTGATGAGGATGATGACTTTAATCTCCGAGAAGCAGAAGAACTATGCGAAATGCTTAAATCAAAATAACATACAACTATGCAAAAGGCAATCAACCGTCTGCACAGACAACTCCTTGCCGATGTAAAGCTCGGCGATGGCAACCTCGGAGCACTTGTCATCGTTGGGTCGGCATCCACGCCAGACCACGGCAGTGTAACATCATTCTCCGGCGGCAACGTGTCTCCAATCATCATGGGGCTTGTTAAGGAGATGAAACGAGATCCAGGCATTCTTTCATCCGTACGCATGGCACTCTCCATAGTAGATAACCAACTCGCTGAACAGAATTAAAAATGGAAAATAAAATCAAAGCCTACAAAGGTTTCAATAAAGACTTGACGTGCCGTGGATTTCAGTATGAGGTCGGCAAGAAGTATAAACATAAAGGTGATGTAGCTCCCTGCAGCAGTGGCTTTCATGCCTGTGAGAATCCGCTTGACGTATTAGGGTATTATCCGCCCTCGACTGAGGATGGAATATCGCGTTATTGCGAGGTTGAGCAGGGAGGAACTGTTTGCAAAGAGGGTGATAAATCCTGTTCATCCAAACTGCATATAAAGGCCGAAATCGGTTTGACCGGATTGGTTACGGCAGGTGTGAAATTTATTCTGGATAGAGTAAAATGGAACGAGGCTAAAGAGTCGAATACAGGCGATCAGTCCGCAGCAACCAATACAGGCAATCAGTCCGCAGCAACCAATACAGGCAATCAGTCCGCAGCAACCAATACAGGCAA
>CAJUKZ010000004.1:101479-197086 GCA_910586995.1 uncultured Muribaculaceae bacterium
TCAGTCCGCAGCAACCAATACAGGCTATCGGTCCGCAGCAACCAATACAGGCAATCAGTCCGCAGCAACCAATACAGGCAATTGGTCCGCAGCAACCAATACAGGCTATCAGTCCGCAGCAACCAATACAGGCTATCGGTCCGCAGCAACCAATACAGGCTATCGGTCCGCAGCAAGTGTGGAAGGCAAAGAGTCAATTGCAATTGTTACAGGCTATGATAGCAAGGCTAAAGGTGCGAGGGGCAATTGGCTTGTGCTGACCGAGCGGGACAGCAACTGGCATATCCTTGATGTCAAAGCTGTCAAAGTCGACGGCAAACGTATCAAGGCTGATACATGGTATAAACTCGTTGATGGAAAGGTTCAGGAGGTGACGGACTGAATCATCTCCAAACAAAAAGGATAGAACGATGAAAAAGATAAACTTCTCAGATAAATTCGGACTCACCGAAGCCGTGCTGTCCGGCAGAAAGACGCAGACAAGGTGGATTGTCAAAGGCGATGTTCCTCTTGGAAACTGGAGCGAGACCTACGAGCATGCCAAATACAAGGTTGGTGAGGTCGTAGCCGTGGCGCAAAGCTATAAGAACATGGGGATGGACGCTACCGCTCTTGACAGACCCCCCATATATGTAAGCCATATTCGCTGCGTATTAGGAGATTCGGCAGGTTGGAATAACAAGATGTTCGTCCGCGCCGATGCTTGCAAGAACCAAATCCGCATAACCAACGTGCGGGTGGAGCGGTTAAACGAGATTAGCGATGCCGACTGCATCAAGGAGGGCGTGGAACTTAACAACCGTCAGTTTGAGTATAACGGTCAAAAGTTCTACTGCGTCCGTGGTTTAGGGCATTGGAGAGGAATAGGCTGTGACAACTTCAACACAGCCCGCGAAGCCTACGCCGCCCTGATAGACCGTATCTCCGGTAAAGGAACGTGGGAGAGTAATCCTTATGTGTTCGTCTACGATTTTGAACTTGTAAAATAGTTACAACGATGAAACGCTACAACTGTGATTGTCACAATTTCAACGGCTACACTGGATGTTGCTATCTCAAAAATGTAGGATATGCGCGGAAAACGCTTCTTGAAGCATTGTTCGGCTCAGAATTTTTCAAGTCATCGACGGAGTCGCTTCGCGGAGCGAAGAATGAAGAATGATATGGCATTCAGCAAAAAGATACGTCAGCAAGTCTACGACAAGTGCAATGGTCACTGCGCCTATTGCGGTCGTGAGATAGCCTATTCGGATATGCAGGTAGACCATATTCATCCACAATACAAGGGCGGCAAAGATGATTTTGAGAATCTGTTACCATCATGCCGGATGTGCAACTTCCGAAAAGGTACGCTTGAACTTGAAGATTTCCGCAAGGAGATAGCGCGACAAGCCGAGGGTGTATGCAAGACATTCCAAGTCCGGATGTCACTCGCATACGGATTGATCCTGAGAGTTGACAAACCAATAGTGTTTTACTTTGAGAGAGGAGTATGCCAATGAAAGACCGACTAAAAGCAAGAATAAAAGCAACCGGTAAAATAGTTGAAGTTGCGTCAAAACGCAAACGCTTTGACTTTGATCCTGACGAATTTGTAGATTTGAATGCTACCGATTTGGAAGGTAATTATGTTAAATTTTACTTCTTGGATGAGCTTGAACCCATTATTGAGAATCCTCCCCAGCCCCAAGCGACAATCAGCGGGTGGATATGCAGGGACGAACAAATGCATCCCAACCTATACGATCTCCATGTCTTTCTTGAGTATAAGCCCAAATGTGATAAAGACCCGTTCGCGTAAGATGTCGTGAAAAAGTGGTGGTGTGGGGACACTACTAATCCGTGGATATTGAATCTACCAACCGATATGTTCCCGGAAGTCACTTTTGACAACTCCCCAATCGAAGTGGAAATCACAATTAAATTGAAGAAATTATGAAAAGGATAGTTATAATATTCGCATTAGCTCTTATATTTAGCGGATGCGAGCCGGTGCAAAAACGCATCGAAACAGTTAAGATAATATCCGTTGACAAGCAAATTGAAACAAACGGGAGCAACGGAAATATATCTACCCACATCTATTGGTTGATCAATACTGACAAAGGTACATTTCGAGTAGAAACAGCCGGCCTATGGGCATGCCCCGAGGCCTCAAGCCTCAAGGTAGACAGCACATATACAGTAACTACAGATGGCTTTTTCAAATCTTCTTTTCTCGGATTGTACCCATACATAACAGCAATAAAATAACCATGACCGACCAAGAATTACAGCAGCTTGCAAGGGGGTATGCGGCGAAATTGGCGGAGGATGCGAATCTGCCGAACTGCCTCAAAAACGAAACTTTGGAAATGAATCAGGCTTATTTGCTTGACTTTCTCCGCTGGCTTACCAAGACCCACTGCATTGTCAGCCGGGATTTCATCAAGCAACAACGGAAAGTTATTGAGTTTGATAAAAAACTGATGCTTGAAAATCCGACAGGCGAGAGAATGGTGCTGGCCGGTGTAAATCAAGCCAAACTTGAATTAATCAATAAATTATTTAGCGAATCCACATTTGAAAACTAAAAACAATCGGATAATGAGACAGATTAAATTTCGTGGCAAGTCTGCTGATGGTAAATGGCATTACGGAGATCTCGTCCATGAAGGAGACGAGCCGTGTATTCTTGACCATAGCGATAACGGGGTGGTATGGAATGTTATTCCTAATACTGTCGGTCAATTCATTGGCTTGCACGACCGCAACGGCAAGGAGATTTACGAGGGCGATATTATCACTCTTAAAGAGAATTACCCTCGAGTCATCCTTTGGGACAAGGTTTCTTGGGCGTTGATGCCGTGCAAATACTACAACGATAAATACTTCTGGATAATGAATCTTCAACACCCCGGTAACGATTGGTGGGAGAAATTTGCAGAAGAAATGGAAGTTGCAGGAAACATCCACGACAATCCCAAACAGCTTAAACCTAACGAGCTATGAATCCAACAGAAGCTATAGAGTGTAAGTTCTTCAAGAAAACACCTTGGTGGAAGTGCTTTAAGGATTGGCACGATTGTACTCACCCTCGAAAAACCATAACCGAACTTTTGGAGAATGGCATCTGTATATTTGCGGAATGTCAAAGCTCTTGCCCCGACTTCACTCCGAAAGACAACAAAAACAAGAAACGATGAAAGAGTATCAATCTTGTGTAGTACGTGTAGGTTACATTCGTTCCGGTGAAGTGCTTTATGTCGGAGATTCTTTTGAGGAATGTAGAAAAGCCGCCGCAGATTTCAAGCGCGATGGCATAGATTGCAAGGGCTATAGCTATGATGAGATAAAGCGCTTAGATAAATTGCCTTTTTGAGATAATAAAACTACAATGGAAAATAATATGCTTATATCAACTATTTCATTTCATCTTGGCGATTGCTTGGAAATAATGAAAGATCTTCCCGACAAATCTTTTGATCTCGCCATTGTAGATCCACCGTATTTCAGCGGTCCGGAACGCCGGCAATTTTATGGTCGTAGGGTAAGCAACATTGGAGTACAGCGAATATACGAAAAAAGTGAAGCATGGGAAGTCCCGAATGCTGAGTACTTCAACGAACTTAAACGGATTGCCAGGCACTACATTGTATGGGGTTGCAACTATTTTGACTATATTTTTGCTCATGGTCGCATAATATGGGATAAATGTAATGGAGCGTCCTCATTCTCTGACTGCGAGATTGCGGCCACTGATCTAATTGAATCCGTACGACTGTTCCCGTTCATGTGGAATGGAATGATGCAGGGTAAGTCCATTGCGAATGGCCGTATAATGCAGGGCAATAAAAAGCTAAATGAAAAGCGAATCCATCCTACACAAAAGCCTGTAGCCTTGTATATATGGTTGCTAAAAAACTATGCAAAAGAGGGTTGGCGAATTCTCGATACTCACCTTGGAAGTGGCAGTATAGCAATTGCCTGTCATGAGCTTGGTTTCTCGCTAATGGGAATTGAGAAAGACGAGCATTATTACAAGTCTGCTTTGAAAAGGCTTGAGCAGCATAGGAGTCAACCCAAATTATTTAACTAAAAAGACATGTATTTTATATGATGAAACTCAAACCAATCCCCAACTACGCCATAGTCCACACCCCGACCGAAGCCGAAGCCAAGGAGCTGCTTGCTATCCTGCATGAGAATGGGTATAAGTGGAGCGGCAACTCAAAATATAATCTGCTTGACAGACATTATTGGAATACAGATGATATGTGTTACATCATTAAACCATATAAAACTATTGCGGGATGGAACACAAGATTCTCACTCAGCGTTCATAGTTTCGAAAAGCCAATATTTCTCACCTTCGCCGAGTTCAAGGAGTGGTATTGTGAAGAAGAAAAAAACCAGCCGAAGTTTAGTAAAGGAGATATGGTAGTATATAACGGCAAACCATATCTTGTAGAGGCTGTCACGAACATGGGAGGTTATTATCTTTATTCAATTGATACCGAAGAATGTGACCACTTAGCCGCGCTCCCTGCATCCGAACTCGAACCCTACACCGGGCGGATGAATTGGCAGCAGGAGCAGAAGAAATACATTTTACAAATATGTTATGCTCCGCTTTTGCCTGATGACATTAAGTTGCAAGCACAACAGACAGTGATGGCAAACCTACAATTCCGCACCACCGCCGACCGCGACAAGTGCATCGAAGAAATCAATGCGATCGTCGAAAAATACAGTATGAAATAGGGATGCGTTCCGCCAGAAACGCATCCCCGGTGCATACCCTGAGTAGTAACTCAGTCGAAGTTTTCTAACAACACTTTACAAACTAAATAAAGCAACCAAGCAATGTACATTGCGAGAGCCAAGAAGAATGTGGTAACTAAGGCTGTCATCACGATTATTATTTTAAGGTTTGGAATATTATCAACGTGAAGCGCGTGATTATAATCCTGACCACTGTCTCAATCATGACCTCGATGTATGCACCACAAAGATATGAAAAATATAATGTACAAAACAAACTATTTGCGGGAAACTTATAACATTATAAATATATGCCAGACAAACGTCTTGCACCACAACTTAAAGATAATTGGAGAATCCTTAATACTAATTTTGCCAACAGTGTAATTGACGACAGGTCGCATCGCTCAAACTAATATAACAATTATGAAAAGTATATTATCAAGTTCTCGCAAGCATGATATCTCATTTCATGCTTCAGGAAGAATAGACATATCGGCATATATTGCCCGCAAGCTCTCCCTATCTGCAGGAGATGTGATTGATATTGCGCAGGAGAGTGGCGAGTGGTATCTCTACGTTAAGTTGCGCGTCGGCTCTTATGTAGGACGGCATGACGGACGTGTCTGGGCAACGTCTAATGGCCGCGGAACATTCCGCACTTGGTCAAAAGCAATAACAAACTATGTATTATCAGCAACAGGTGGGACTGAATGTCTCCGTTGCCCTTGTGGTGTGGAAGTATTAAAAGATAATATAAAGTACTTAACAATAATACACCGCTGTTCATTATGATTAAAGAAGTCAAATATGCTGGTTACTCTGTAACTCCATCAGGTTATGAATGCCAGGACGGAGAATTGGATCTGTCGCTAAATCTTATAAACGAGGACGATACACTCAGACCGCTTTGTTCCCCTGCGGTTGTCATAGAAGATATACCGGAGGGTTATAAATGTGAATTGATTCATGACGTGGTGACTACACGAAATATCGTATTTTCACATGCTACAGATTCTGGAATTGTTTTATATACTTCCGAATATCCTGAAATTTCGGATCTTGTTGCAATTCCAGTATCGCTGCCCGATATAAGATGTATTAAACCAATCGGAAATACTATTGTAATCTCAACCTCTCAGGGTATGAGGTATATATTATGGAAAGATGGAGCTTATCGCTACATTGGTGAACGTCCGCCAGAGCCAAACATAATTTTTGGATGTTCTCGAGTCGGAACACTTACTAAATCATCAAAATTCAAGATTCCTGATTCCATAGACAAGATTATTCATCCTGACGAATGGATAGATGATGTTTGGGCAGACCAATATAAAGATGCAACAAAGGCCGATATTACAACTTTGACAAATGCAGTTCTCGGACCTCTGCTTTCCGAAGTCGCAGATAAAGTAACCCAAAAGGGATTTTTCTATCAGCCATTCTTCGTGCGTTATGCATACCGGATGTATGATGGATCTTATGCATGGCATTCTGCTCCAGTTCTTATGCTTCCAAACGTCGCCGTACCATTTCTTGAATGTCGAGACAATGGGTCTACAGTCAGGCTTAATGTCCCATATTTTCGTCTTGACTATCGAATCACCGGCTTATCGGTAATGACAGTGGGAGAAAAGCCACTTGATCAATGGAAAGATATAATTGAAGGGATCGACATTTTTGTATCAGAACCAATATACACTTATGATCAATCCTTAGACTTAGAGAAGCCATTTGTATGTCTGTATGATAGATTAGTCGCCAAATATGCTTCCGGTCCTGATGCTGATTATGCTGCAAGTACACAAACAAAACAGAGCATATTCTGGGGTATATGGCGTGGACTTGACAAGGATTCAGGCCATTTATATCAGAATCATGAAACATGGTCAATGTATGCAAACTATAATAATCAGCCAAATGGAGTATTGCTGTGGAACATAAAGCCGCGAGGTGATTTCTTTACTCAAATAAAATCTGTAGCTAATTTCTACAAAATTGCAGTAATACAAGCTGATGATGCACAATACATGCCACAGGATAATCTAAAGGAATTGCCGCTCGAAACATCGGATTTCTCAGCTTTACAGACTTTACCAGTGCTAAAAGATGATCATCGTTCGCGGTTCACGATGTCAGCATCCACTATGTTTGTATACAACTCACGCCTTTGCTTGGGTAATCTGCGATTGTTGCCCGCTGAACCTTTACCTATAGCTTTACATTCAGGTTTCAGCAGGTCTCCTGCCGGAACTATTGGCTCCGATGTTATCAGAACTCATGTTGACATCACTATATGGACTCGTATAAATAGCTCAGTCTGCAGTTCTGAGTATAAAGCGGTCTTGAATAATCCATCAGATCAACTTTATGATTACCATAAACGTTTCCCTCGATGGCTTTGGTATCCGGATGCAAATGCTTTCCGGATGAGACTTTCTTATTCGGATGGATCTGTATTTGAAGTTCCTTTAAAAAGGCATGATTTTCTTAACGGAGCTTATTATCTTGACGAAGATAATTTCTTTAAGATGGAATACAGACCGAATACAGTAGTCAACAAGGCCAAAAATGCGGATAAAAGTGCGGATATTCCGGCTGCAATCTACCTTTCAGAAGTAAACAATCCGTTTATATATCCTGCAGAATACACAGTATCAGTAGGAACAGGTCAAGTTCGTGCGTTAAGTACTGCGGCCAAAGCTCTGTCACAAGGTCAGTTTGGGCAATTCCCGTTATACGCTTTCACTTCAGATGGGATCTGGGCGCTTGAGCTTTCTTCTGAGGGAAAGATAATGTCAAGACAACCGATTACGCGGGATGTATGCGATAACATAGCAGGTATTACTCAGATAGACTCTGCTGTTCTTTTCCCAACTGCCAGAGGTATAATGCTTTTAAGCGGTTCTGAGGCCCAATGCATATCGGATAGAGTCAATACCGATTTCCCGTTTAAATCAGACTCTTTGCCAGCAATGGACATTATATGCCGGCATGTTGCAGACGCAGAAATCCAACAAGTACCTTTCTTAGAATTTATTTCAGAATGTTCAATGACTTATGATTATGTTCACCAACGCATAATAGTATATAATCCTAACTACAGATATTCATATATTCTGTCTCTAAAGACACAAGCATGGTCTACTGCACAGTTTCATTTGGCATATAATGTTAATTCATATCCTGATTCTCTGGTGGTCTGTGCAAATAATAGTCTTGTCAACTTCTCTGTGGATAAAGACTCCATTCCAGGCTTAATGATAACTCGGCCTCTGAAATTCGGTATGCCAGACATACTGAAAACAGTAGACACAGCTATACAGCGTGGCGAATTCCTACGAGGCAATGTGCAATCTGTGATCTATGGATCTCGGGATATGATTAATTGGCACTTAATATGGTCAAGTAAGGACCACTATCTTAGAGGATTTCGCGGTACGCCATACAAGTACTTCCGTATAGCGTGTTTGACTTCACTATCTGAAGGCGAAAGCTTGTGTGGTGCATCTATACAGTTGACTCCTCGACAAACTAATCAGCTTCGATAATAATGACAATTTCTATATGTAACTTAGGTTGTTTTTAAGAAGAAACCGAGACGTGTGATACGCCTCGGTTTTTCATTCTATAAAGAATTGATGTTAATCTACGGATAAATTAAAACGGGTGAGAGGGTCTGCGCATGACGCCAGTCCTCATGTTCTTGATTCTTTTTATTTCCTCCTGTGCTTCTATTGCTTTGTCGAGCCAATTTCGCGCTGCATCCGGATGAGTAATACTCAGCCAGTCGTAAATCACCCTTGATACCATGAATTCATGAATAAGCCTGTTGAGCAGTTGCAAAGTGGTCCGTGACATGGTTGCCGGTACTGACATCTCTATTTTGTATTCCGAAGGCGTCCATATGCAGTTGTGTATCACCTCATCTTCTGTCGACTCTTGCTTTGTGTATGGATATAGCATTTCAATGGAGGCGGCATGTACTACTCCAAGTATGCGGTTTACGCGGTCGACATTTCCATCCTCGCCTATTTCTATAAGTGTGTGTTGAGCATGTTGGTTTTCTTCTCCCCACACATGTCCCTCAATATAGGCGTAGTTCTTAATATCATATAACAACTGCTTTCTATCAAATACCAGTGTCACTTTACGGGAAGTATTACTGTCTCTGGCATCATTGTTATAGCAAAATTCGCTGCAACCGATATGATACATAGCTTAATCATTGTATGTTGGACGTACCGGGCGTTCTCGTTTATACAGTGCCTGTTTGGCTCGGTCAAGAGCGTCCGTCGCAAGGTTGGCATAGTTTTGAGCATCTTCCGGTGATGTTATCACAAACCATTCTGACAAAGTCCTGTCCACGATATATTCGTGGAGCATACCTCCAAGACTGTCACAAGCTGAATTGTTGAAGTTTGACGGCAGTAAGAATACAAGTTGTAGCTTATCTCCGTTCTCAACAGACTTGTTGATGCGATTGTTGGATGTAGATCCATCCTCATGTAGATACTCTCCAAGTTCCACTTTCAGATGCGAGAAAGCATTACTTATGCCACGAAGTATCTGATAAGCATGCTCGTCATCCTCGCTTGCTTGCATGTAGGCCGTAGCCCGGTAATCCTTGCCCGCTGCATTACGTGCCTGTCCAGTAAGATGAGATTTATTCATCACATCAAACTTAATCTCCTTTGATTCAAGAGTAACTGTAATGGCCTTTTTTTGTTCCATAAATATTTTGTTGTATTAAAAAATTAATCATCATATGTCGGGCGTGATGGCTTCTTCTTATATACAGCCTTGCGGTGTATATCATCAAGCAAGATTACAGCCTTGTCCGCATATTCTCCGGCCTCCTTTTTGTTGGTGTAGATATACCATTTGGCAACAATGCTATGAACAAAGAAACTAAACAGGCTTAGATTCATACTCGGAAGTAGCGCATTATCAAAGGATTTAGATACATCAAGTATCAGTTTATAGCATTGAAGTTGTGATGGAGCAACACTTTCTTTATTTGTCGGAGCATTTTTATCGGATTTCATCGGATCTATTACCATGCCCTCGAAAGTAACAAGACCAATAAGCTCGTGTGATATATCGGCACGGCTCTCCTCCCAGAATCTATCAAGATGGATTTTGTCTTCATCAACTGTTGAGATTCTATCCAAAGCATCCTGATCGTCAATCATCTTAGCACCCGTATAGGATGTGGTGACGGCAACCTCCTGCATTACAGCATCCTTATTAATTAATAATATTATCTCCATATCAAAAACTTACGATTGAATATGTTATCCCTACTCCTATGTATGGTTGAAAACCTTTCGTCCCATATCCGTATCCTGCTGTTAAGCCTATGTGCCAACGCTTGGGAGGTTTCCATTCTTTTTTCGTAATGATGGTAGTAGGCCGGAATATATTCAGGCTGTCAAGCCGTGGATCTAACGGGCCACTTACCCAAGCCTCATAAGTGCTGTCGGCATAATGGCGTTGTATTTTGGGTAACTCAACTGTCATGCTATCCATGCTATATTGTGATTCGACTCCATCACTAATGCCATACATGGGGTGTGTCAGTGTATCGCCGTTGACAATCATATCTTGACTTTTATAGCGTTGTCGCGGTTCTCCCCCAGCCCCTCCACCAATAAAGTAATACTTAGGCAGGGTATATATCTGTGATCCTACCGTTAATTCCGCTTGTGGTAAAGGTGAATAGCATTTTATCGTATCGTAGACAGTATAACTTCTTTCAGATATGTAATAAGAGTTTGAGTTAAGGCCAATTAAGAAACCTGTGAGTAAAGCTATCGTCAAAATGAGAGCGATAAGCACAAAGCGTTTTGAGTCCATATTATAATTTCAATATCTGTCTGCGTTCATCTGTCGGGTCATAGCTTATATGTATCCACGAAAAATTACTCTCGTCGATAAGCTGAGTGAATGGGAGTTTAAGATCCTGTATCATTTGGAATAGTCTCCGGTTGTCTGTTCTGTTACCTGTGGTTATATCCGCAGCCATGCCGCGTGTATGGTGACTCGTAGCTACTCCACCAACGAGTTTGTTAAGATCGAGACTGCGGTAGCCAGAGGTAACAACAATAGGCTTTCCCCATGCTTGGCGTAACGGGTCGAGTACTTTGTCTACAAGAGTGGCTACATTGTTCTTCAAAGTTTCAGGAATGGCATTGTCAATAGCATGACGATAAGCAGTATCACTTCTTTCGAATTCCTGAAATGTAAAGTATTTCATGATTTGTCGGATTGGGTTTCAATTATCGAATGCAGTTGCGAAACTATCTTTTGTGCATCTTTTTCTTGTGCACAGTCAATAATGCTCCTAATTATTTCCGGCAACTGTAGTGTCTGGCTTTTCCTGCGGTTGGCGTGTTCAAACATGCTTTTTGCTTCTACTACAATCAGTCCGGCTCCGAACAGTACGGCAACAAATGGCATTATGTAGAATGAAAAGAATATGCCGAGGCAGTCCACAAGGAAGCCAATCAGAATGAACCGCCAATACTCGCTCATCTTAGTTATTGTCACTCGCAGCTTGTGAGAGTGTACGCGCTGATTTGTTTTCTTTGCCGTGTGAACACCGTCCCATAGGTCAAGCATAATGGCCACGATAACCAGTATGCATACTGCAAGAAAAATTCCGAGGAACAAATATACTTTCTCAAGAGATAAGATTGTTTCCATAATTACAAATATTTATGTATTCCCCGATCTTCGTTGTTCGGGGAATACAGATTTATTTTTCGTTAAGAGTAACCGCAGAATTGATCGCATCAAGGTGCATTGCCGCAAGTTGCCATTTGAGTTCTTCGGTTTCGTCGCGGGGGGATGGTGTGTCTCCTGCTTCGAGTTTGAGGTCTCGTATTCCGAATTTATAAGCAGAGCTAAATCCGAAAGTCAGGGATGTGTTGAACTGTTGACCCGGGGAGATCTCTCCACCGGTGTTTATGAAGTCGAGCATCTCCTGAGGCAGATGATACACTATCCGGAAGTCGCGCCATTCTCCGGAAGCTCCGAAGTTCTGGAGAGTGGTCTGCGCGGCAAAGGTGTCAAGCTCCATATACAGTTCGACAGAGAATGTCAGGTTTGAGGCATTTACAGCATCTCCTGCATTACGGATCTTACCCGACAGACAAAGTGTGTCCGAAGAACCCCAGTTGTATCCTTCACGGCTGAGGCCGGGCTGAAACAACATCCTGCTTCCGGACCCTTCTACGGATATTCCGTCCGGTGTGCTGTATTCAACATGGTGTGACATTGTACTGTTCCATCCCTCGATGCCACAATTAGTGCCGTTGATAATATTCATCCGCGGCGATTCCTGCTTCACCGCCGATATTATAACAGCATGACCAAATGTACTATGCTCAATGGAAATCCCATCTCCGGCCTGCATAGTAGGATCTATGATTGCCAGTCCTTGCGATGTCATTTGGTATAGGTGATCTTCGCATCTGTACAATCTGTCCATGCATATTCCGGAATCGATGTCGTCTATAGGATAGTAGTAGGATGCTTTATCCCAACCGGCGGGGATATTGTACACTGTATATTGCAGCCTCTTGCGCACACATGGCCTGAACTCTGCCAATTCCGGCAGGTAGCACACCAATGTATCACTGTCGGCAGGCGGATCGGAGTCTACTGTTTCGTAAAGAGTGTTCTCTGAAAGAAACACATCGAATTCCACAACAGCCTTACCTGCGCCAGTGGATAACGCCGGCAGTTCGCAGACTTTCTTGTCAAGGTCATCGACAGTTTTGGTGATCTCGGTCATAGTATTGGATATAACCGTTAGATAAGCGCGGATTCTGCCCCAGAAATGGGACAGACCCGCTTTATCAAGAAAGCATTTTTGCTCAGACATAGTTATTCTACAAATAGTGAATTGATTTCTTCCGTGCTGATGGCCGAAATGTCGGCATCATTGAGCTTAGTATCCAGGGCTGCCTGTGTTGCCTTGGAAATCGGTTTGTCCAGGTCTGGCGTATTGTTCACCAGGCCGAGACCTACGTCGGCTTTGCCAAGAGTCACTACCCCGGTCTTACCTGCTACAGAGGTCACGGTATTCTTCTGCGCTCCGGCCTCGATGCCTGCGAGTTTCTCGACCAGAGGTGCGAGAGTCTGAGTGTCTTCTATACCGGCCAAGAAGTTCACGATCTCATTGAACTTGTTGATAGCCCCGTCAGAATCAGCCTCGATCAGATTCTTTAGCGCAGTCACCTCAGCCTGGAGGGTTTCCACTGTAGCAGAGTCAACTTTGCCGCCAAGCTTATTGTCGATCAGCGCCTGGATTTTGTCGCTGAATGATTTAAGACCGTTAAGGTCAAGATATTTTACTGTTGCCATAATTATAAATGATTAAAGAATTGGTTACTTGCGGCTGATCATAGCTTCTATCTCCTGTTCTGAGATAGCCTGATGAACGTCGCGTCCGGAAACGAGTTCACTGACATATTTCCCTGTCTTCGGGTCTATCACCTGATCAGCCCGGCAGATAGGTTCTTTGGAGTCATTGACCAAAGTGCCATAGATATTGATGTTTGCCATATTGTCGTATTATTGGTCAGGAATCATGTCTTTGGGTAGGTAGCCCTCAATAGAAAGTTTCTTCTTGGGATAGGAGGAGTCCTGTGTATATTCATCCAAATAGTATTTTTCTTTAAGCTCATTGTATTCAGATTCTGAGGATACAATTCTGAAGATATTGTTATAGCCAAAAATACCGGATTCAATGATCAGGTCGTTTTTCGGATAATTCACATTCGCCGAACCTGTTATTATGCCGTCCTCCACCATAGCGAAGCTGATTATACCGTCTGACGAATTCAGATCCAATACTTCAATGTTGCAACCTTTTTTAAGAGAAGGCGCGAAGATTACAAGCACGTCAAGAGAATGAGTGCCAACTCCGGGTTCGATATACAGCCCGATTCCAACCGTGCATTCAACAGCGTTACCGGACTGACGTGACAGCCGTACAACATTTGATCCGCTTGCTGATATCTCTCCGGAAATTATCTGCGCGATCTCGTCCTCAGTGATGCATTCGTGCTGGTCCGGGTCTTCGAGCAGTTCGCTCATATATTTGCCTGTAGCAGGATCTATCACCTGATCAGCCCGGCAGATAGGCTCTTTTGAGTCATTGATCAAAGTGCCATAGATATTGATGTTCGCCATATTCTTTATCCGATTTTAAGTGACATTGGAGAAGACTGGGGAGCGCCAGAGGTACGGTAACATCTGTAGGTAACATCGGTGGAGCCGATTTTCACAGTTACGTCGACAGGAACTTCCATAGGTACACTGAAACCCGAACTGGTAAATGATGTAGGAGTGGTGAAGGTGGGGACACAGATCCATACATACACGTCGGGGGTAAGAGTCACCGAGTAGTCACCGGCGACTGCAGCCTTTACGAACTTCTGGGTGGCTGCGACGATGTCGGCCGAAGTCGGTGTTGTGGCCTTGCTCAGAATCTTTATAGGCGCATAGCGAGTCTGAGATGCAGATACTGGCTTTGTGAGAGTACCGTATTCATCAGTATATGAAGCATTGGCACTGTAGCTTACGGTCACTTTGCCATTGGATGTTGCAGGAGCAGGGAATGCTACCTGAGCAGCACCATCAGTGAAATTCACACCAGAAAGGTTGGCGCTTGTTGGGGTCACGGCCACAGATACAGCCTTGTTGTCGTATCGGGCAGTCACCTTTAACTGATAGTTTACTTCCGCGCCTGTGAATTCAGTACCCGCAGGAGTCATTGCCATGCTTGCCACATACTTCGATTCTCGCTCGGCCTGCTCCTGTTCCTTTAGATACTGCTGCTGCCATGATGTCAGCGCCTTTGATCCCAGGTCGGCAAGCTTCTGCTTTTCTTCGTCGGTATAGTCGTTGGTCGACAGCCCTTTTCCATCCACCTTGTCTACCTTTCCGGACATGATGCCGTCCAGTGTGGAAGTGTCGGAAATACCGTCGAGAAAATCAAAGATCTCCTTGAGCTTGTCGATCGCGCCGTTGGTGTCTTTCTCCATCAGCGCCTCCAGGTCAGTCACCTTCTTCTGAAGTTCAGCAAGATCCTGCTGGCTCTGCCCTGCATCGCGCAACGCCTCCAGTTTATTTTTCAGCGCGTCGGTGAAATCATTCGCCGACAGTCCCTTACCGGGAACAGAGTCAACCTTGGCGGCTAACTTGCCTGAGAGTTGCTGCTGCAACCCATCGTTGTACGTTTTCAGACCATCAAGGTCAAGATACTTTTTTTCAGCCATACAAAATTGTTTTAATGATTTATTTGATTGTTCTATAATTGTCGTCATTTTAGCAACGACATAATTTCATCAGTAGCGATGCTCTCTACAGCCAGTTCGTCCTCCATCGTCTCAAGATGTTCTTCAAGAGCCTCTATCTTAGGTGCGCAGGCACACACCGTATCAGTAGGACCTCCGGGCATCATGTTCTCCATAAGCAGCGCGAGAATTTCCTGACGTCCTATGGATTCCACATCCGCACCCGCATCAATCTCGCTCTTTATCCGGTCGATCTCACGGCTGATCTCGCCAAGTTTCGGACCGCATGTGCAAGCACCGAACACAGGATTACCATCCGCATCAAAATCAAGATCTCCAATTATATCGTCGATTTCGGCGTTTGAGATTTCATTTACCTCTGCATTATACTTTTTCAGTAAATCACCATCGAACCTATATAATTCATTATTGAATTGAAACAGTGTGTCTAATCTGGCCAGACCCGTATCCGGATCGTTGTAGTCATACTGATTTAATCCATAATAGGCATATTCGCCTTGGCTCAACATCTGCTTTTTCGCAGGGTTGAAAAACACCTGTCCATTACTCGGTATAAGCAGTGATGTTCCGTCAAAATTTCGTATGCGGATATTGTTCAGCCGATCCGATATTTTATCGAGGTCTTTCTGTTCTGCTTTTTGAGATACTGTTTCAGACAGTTTATTGTGTGCGATCTCTAAAGCAGCAATCAGATTTGCAAGGTTTTCAATATCCTGCTTACATTGAGAAAGGTCAAGTTTAAGATCCGTGCTATCTACTGTATTTCCAGTATTGCTCCATTCGCCTTTTTTATTAACTATATAAAGTTCTGCCGGAAAAGAATCTCCTACCAATGCCCACCATCCCGTCTGCGGACGGGGATAAAGTTTGAGCAGTGTTGTGTCATCTGGAAACAACCCCTTGCACACACCCTTGATGTTCGGTGCTTCAAGATAGCCGTCAACTTTAAGGTCATGTCCAACATGAACTGATCCCCTTACAGTGGAATTTCCTCCAATGGTCGAATTACGGCTAACTGCAATATCTCCATCTATGAGCTTTGTTGGAATTGGTATCATTGTTGCAACATTGATTGATATAAACTTGAAAAGTATTCAGCTTTTGGTGTGTCGCCATAAGTTCCTGAAACTAATGATGCCGTGCAATTTATTACTGCGGTATAGCAACGTTCGCAAATGTCGATACCTCCATAGTTGTCGATATTTGGATATGGGATATAAGTTGCCTTACTTACATATGCGTCTTGGCTTCTACATGAATAGAATTCCAAAGCCTTGCCTTCAGGACGATTGACAATGGCGCATATTGGTTTCTGAGCTGTGCCGCGTAATGCCTTTATTCGTTGCCGCTGCAATTTGTATTTAGGGTCGGAAGTGCTGATAGCAGTATATACAGCGCTCTCCCAATCACTCATTTCAAATACAATAAGGCGCATAAAGTCATCGGGTAATAAAACCCAGCCGCTTTCGAGATCATTCCAAAAAATTGCATCTCCGAAATGATGTCCTTCCTCCAGAAGATATGTAGGTGCGTCCGTATGTACCCTGATTACAGCCTCCAATATTTTACTATGTATTATATCATTTAGAGACAAGGTATCTACATCGTCAGTCTGCAACAGTTGTTCGCTCGACATATTTTGGTCGAGACACACACGCACATCGCGTATCACATTGTTTATGTTGCATACCATAGCGTCAGTTTAGTTTTATTCGTCTTCCTCTGTTTCTTCAACTGAATTGTCAAATGATGCGAACTTACCGCCTACGAATATAATTCCATGTTCATATGCAGCTTTCTGAGCTGCTATATTGGAACGCACCTTGTATGATGGGATGCTGAAGTTCTGCTGTAGATAGTCCTGTGCATCTTGCAGACAGCTAACCTCCACCTTTGTCAGAGAATTATCTGTAATCTCAGTCTCAGTATGTTCCGTTTCTTCTGTCGGGGAATATGAGCCGTTATGGTTCTCAGCTTCTATTGTTGATTCTTCTGCAACATCTGAAGTGGTAGCCGTCAGAGGTTGTTTCGTATATTCATCTGTTGTGTCTTGTGGTGTAGACGGGTGCTGCTTCTGTGCTTTTTTAGCTTTAAGCGTTTTTGCCGGGGTATCCAGTAGAACGCGACTAATGAGGGTAATACGCACCTCCTTGAAGTAGGAACTCATTTCAATCGCTTTCTGAATGAATGGATTGGTTGTTGTATACTGAGCGGGAGTTACACCATATACCGTAAGTGCGCCGCCAGTGAAATGAACGGTTACGGTAGCTGCACCGGCTTTAATCTGTGCAACCCAATCCATGTATTGTGGTGCACCGTAAGTTACTTTTTCCATCATTATTAGGTAATAAGTTATTAGCTGTTATAAAAATGTAGCGGAAAGGCGTAGGACGCCCCCGCCACATTTTCTCTTATTCCATGTTATAGGATTACACCGTTAATCCGCGATTATCTCTCCGGAGAACTCAACCCATCCAGCAGCACCCTTATATTGCCACATTTGGCCATTTTGTGCCGATGCGTTGATTCCAGGGCAATCTTGTGTAAGAAGATATACGCGGTTTTCAACGAGGTCGTCATCGGCAGGTGCGTCCTCGCTATCCCAAATGGTATAGGTTGTCGCATCTGCGTTTGCTTTGTGTCCCTCGCCGTCAATCCATATATGACATGCGCCCTTGAGTGCGAGTCCATCCCACACTATGATACCCTTACGGGTTGCTTCTTCGCCCTCAACACGATCTTTGAATTCATGTTGCTGTGAATAAGTGTAGTGTACAAGTCGGTTTTCACCTATAAGCGCACCGGAATTTGACCATCCGAGAACGTCAAGGGTTGGTTCTCGCTTGATGTCAATGTCACCGAATACAGTGTGAATGCTTGTTACAACCCATCCGATAGGATTCTGCTTAGTAGCAATTTGGATTTCAGGGTGCTTGCTGAAATCAATGCACTGAAGCTCCTCCAAAAGATTCTTACCGGCAAGGAGAATTGCAGACTTGGGAACATCTTCTCCGGTAAAGAACATCTTGGCAAGTGCGATGAGTTTCTCGATGGTCCATTTGCCTGTATGCTGAAGTTCACGTTTGAACTGCCAGCGGATTCCTTCGGTAAAATATATCATCTGTTCGCCGAGTTTGGGAACTTTGACAGGGAATTTGCCACGATGGCCGGCCCACAGGGTGCGGTTGCTTGCACGTTTGAAATTGAGAATGGCCTGTTCCGCTATAAGGCTCTGGCTGAACGGGATGTGCTTTTTCTGTGCTTCGAAGTAGTCCGAAACGACCTGATTCATGCCTCGCTTCTGTAGGTATACTACTGTTGGACGAGGAACAATGAGATCTGGATCAACCTCTTTTTGAGTCTCGTACATTGCATTAGCGAGGAGTTTAATTTTTGTTCCTGCAGGAATCGCAGGTGTTGTACAGAAAGCATCGTCTTTGGACTTTTTCGGACCATTTACGGCACGAACGATAGGATTGTTTGTAGTTGCATCACGTCCTGTCACAAATACCATAAGGCTCTTGCCTGGAGTTACTGTCTGACCATCGGGAGTATAACCATCAACATCTGGAATGAGCAGAGTGTGATAGTCTCGCGGAATATCTTGGTCATCTGATACAAGGGGAAGAACGAACTGAACCGAATTAGATGCTGCCACTGCACTATCAGTAGTAAGTGTGCTACGTTGCTCATCAATCATGTAGTGCTCGACTTCGGGACTGTTGACCTTGACTTTCTTTGCTTTGAGCATAAGCGACATCAAAGATGTATCCTCACTTTGAAAGCGGAACAGTTGATCGTCAATGTCTGTTTCAATAAGATTTCCGGGTGCAATTCCGCCGGTAGCTCCTGCTACATTGCTTACGGTAGTTGCATTACCCGGTGCTTGGGACTGTACTCCGGCCGAACCGGGAGAGGTTGCAACTGCTGCTCCTGTACCTGCAATTACATTTTCTTCTGCTGCCATATTTTTATAAATTAATGTTGTTTAGTGATTTAGTTGTCAGTTGATATTATATTACCTGCTGCAATGCCTCCTGTTGCTGATGCGATACTTACGACAGTTGTGGCACAGCCTGGTAATTGAGTAGGCAATCCAGTACTTCCTTTAATCGGTTTCCTCGGATTTTCTATGAACTTGATATTTTCATTCATTAGCTTGCTCCGTCTGCGATGTCGAATATCGACCCCTTTTGTTTGGTTGGTGCAGGTGCGTTGTTTGCACCGGCGAGTGTAGGTGTACCATCCCCTCGGACAGGTTTGCGTAATCGTGCTTCGGCTTTGGTATTCCTACCTTTAATCTCGCCTTCTTCTCTTGCAACAGCAATATCGGCATCATGATTGATAGCTTTGAGTGCCATATCTATTGTTTCCGGCCTTATGATTCCCATTACGGCATCATTCGTAACCTCTTTGATCCAATCAGCAGCAGCATCAATCTGTTCATCACTAAGGCCGAGTTCGCTCTGTTTCTGTTCAAGCATAGCAAGTGTCGACTTCATGTTCTTTTCCCATTCTTCTTCAAGGCTTTTTTGCTTGGCCACGCGCTCTACATACTCTTTATTGCTGGCTGCGAAATCATCAATTTTTGACGGATCGTCAAGCATTTCCCTTACGCCATCAAGACCAATCCTGTTGATTAAAGAAGACCACGGATCTTTGCCCTGAGCCATGTCTGTAATGAACTCAGCGCTGCGCGGATCGCGGTTGAACATGTCTACAAGCGAACGCTCCCGTTCCTCATAGCCTGATAATTTTTTGTCATATTCGTCATAATCGTCATTGATTTGGCCGAATAATGCATCGTCATCGGCGTATTCACGGTCCGGGTATTTCTTTTTCAGTCGTTCGCCGAATTGGTCTCGTCTGCTTATAACTTGCTTTTCCTCAGCCATATCTTGGTTTTTATAATAGTTGGTGTTGAATTTAAAGGCAAAGATAAATCCTGCGGCTCAGTTCCTATCTTTATCTTTTTAGTCAGGTTATTTATTTTTGTATAATATTCAATAACCTATAGAACAGAGCGATGAAGCCTTTGGGAAGTATATTATCATTTACCCGTGAACGTAATGCCGCGTTGCTAAAAGCATATCGCATGCATGTCAGTAAAGTTGATTTTGTTAGATTGAATGAAATCGGCGAAAAGGTTGTAAATTCTCCATCGCCTCGTTTCTGGGTGTCGGTGGAGCGCGCCACAATCATTGTATCTGCCATCATGCGCGGTAAGCCAGTATTGGAAACCATGCGTCCAACAAAGCAGGAAATGTTTAAGGAAATATATAGGCGTGTCATGATCCTTAAGAAACAATATCCCGAAAGGCATCTTTATGAATTGGTGAATGAGGTTGTACATTCACCGGCTCCGAAATTTTATATGGAAGTATCCTCTGCAATCGAGCGTCTGTTTAAAATACGTAATGGGTGGTATGATAAAGGAAAAAGAAATTACAGTATCTGACATTATTTCTGAAAATGACAGCCGTCGTAATAAAATGTATTCGCGCTTTAATCCTATTACCGGAGAGGGATCTATAGGCGAGCGTATATGTGTATCAATACCAGACTTCCCAATAAAAAGAATGTGGCTGCCAATCTCAATGATGGATAATACCTTTGTCAAGACTCTTATTTCAAGCAAGGGTATTGATGGTATGTTGCGAGATGTAATGTCTATAACAGATCCTACATCCAAGGATCGAGAGGCTGTAATAGATCGATTCGTGCGGCTGCGTTGTCTGCACGATTTTCCGTTTTGGGCTGCGACTTTTGTATATATAAAAAATAAGGATGTCGGCCAACCGGATTGTCTTTTCCGTCTGACTTATCCTCAACGCCGCTTTGTCGAAATGCTTGAACGTATGAGACGTGCCGGCAAGCCTATTCGCATAATCTTGTTGAAAGCCCGGCAATGGGGAGGTTCTACAACATCACAAATATACATGGCTTGGTTGCAACTCATTCATCGTACCGGTTTGAACTCTCTTATTATTTCCAACTATAACAAAGGATCTGAGACTATAAAGGGTATGTTCAAGAAGATGATAGAGGCTTATCCGGTGTCTATGCTTCATGATGTCGGAGATGTTTATTCGGAAAATGAGGAAAAACTTGTTGGTGTTGGACGCTCCGGTCTTACACAACTTGTTCCTCAACGTAATTCAACGATCTCTATAGGATCAGCCGAATCGCCGGATTCATGTCGAGGCGGGGATTACGCTCTTGTACATTTGTCAGAAGTCGGTTTATGGAAAGCTACTGAAGGTAAGAAGCCTGAAGATATTGTGCGCTCTGCTTGCTCCGGTGTCTTGTATCGTCCGTATACTATGATTGTATACGAAAGTACTGCTAATGGAGTCGGTAATTTCTTCCATAATGAATATGTGGCGGCCAAAGATACTGACATAAAATCCCAGTTTGAGCCACTTTTTGTTTCCTGGTTTGATATAGAGTTGTATCAGATACCTTTTAGCGACAGAAAAGAAATGGAGTCGTTTGCAAAACAACTATATGACAACCGGCTCAACGGTTCAGCAAAGTCGGACCGTGAGGAATGTGGCAAATATCTTTGGTGGCTATGGGAAATTGGGGCGACTCTTGAGGGTATTCATTGGTATATTGAGGAGCGTGCGAAGTATCACGACCACGGGTCTATGGCATCTGAATATCCATCGGATGATGTCGAAGCGTTTGTAAACTCCGGATCTGCCGTATTTGACAAATATGCCATCGAAGCACTAAGGTCTACGACAAAACAACCGCCACGTTACATCGGCGACGTATTCGCATATGGTGATGAAGGCAAAGATGCATTGCGTGACTTACGTTTCAAGTCTGATAGCCAAGGTATGCTGTGGATATGGAATCTGCCCGATCCGGTCAATCCTAAAGATATGGAGAAGGTGACAGACAGATACCTTACTGTGGTGGACGTCGGAGGACGTTCCAACAAAGCAGACTGGTCTGTTATTGTCGTGTTTGACCGTCTGCTGATGATGGACGGTGGAAAGCCCTCTGTTGTAGCTCAATGGTACGGTCACATCGATATGGACCTTTTGGCATGGAAAGCGGCTCAGATAGCGGCGTTCTATGATAACTCACTGTTGGTGATCGAGAGTAATACGCTTGAGACACACGACAAGGAGCGGGATGTGGATGGAGACCAATCCGCAGCAATCCTTAACCAGATCAAGGATATTTACCCTAATCTCTATGCCCGTAAGCAATCAGAGGATGCGATAATTCAGGGACTTCCGGTACGATATGGCTTCCATACAAATATTGCGACAAAGCCCATGATTATATCCACGCTTGTCAAGGTGATACGAGAAGGGCTGTATATCGAGCGCGATAAGCGCTGCATAGATGAATTCATGAACTATGAAAAGAAGCCCAACGGTTCTTTCGGTGCGCGGCAGGGTACACATGATGACCTGCTGATGACACGCGCCATTGGCCTGCATATCTGTTTCTATGAAATGGAACTGCCGAAAGTCGTAACCCGCAGCAAAAACGATCTACGATATACGCCCAAGATTATATCCGCTGCATCTTTCTGAACCCTCGGGCACTTTGTGGGGTTAATATTTTGATGTTAATGATGATAATGTTAACTTTGCAGAATGATATTTGTACAGTATCATTATAACGTCTCTGAACAATGGTTGCATGTTGTCATGATTGATGAACAAAATAACTGCAAAATAATGCCTAAAATATATGGATAAGGCTACGAATAATGAAATAAGGAATACAGCCGTCGGCCTTTCTGTCAAACTTGACGTATATATCTTCACAGAGGATAATACAGTCATAGCATACAGTCCGGCATTGGATTTATGCGGTTCGGGATATACATATTCTGAGGCAAAGGAGTCTTTCCATATTGCAGTCACCGAATATCTTGATTATGGCTTGTCACACAGGACGCTTGTAGCCGATCTTAGGTCGCATGGATGGA
The DNA here is from genome assembly GCA_910586995.1 of uncultured Muribaculaceae bacterium. Lineage (GTDB taxonomy): Bacteria > Bacteroidota > Bacteroidia > Bacteroidales > Muribaculaceae > CAG-873. Next base: position 124,511 of record CAJUKZ010000004.1, read on the forward strand.
AAGTCCGTTCTTTGAAACAGCGAAAGATGGCGTCTCCTACATTTGATACTCTTTTGCGTACCAATCCTACATTCCGGGACATATTGGAGAATAAGGATTACCGGAAGGAAACACAACCGATGCCTTTTCCTGTGATTGCATGACAATATGAATACACAACGGTTATCAAATGTATCTCTTGCAGATTATCGACTGTTTCTTCAGAAAGCCGGATGCACATCAACCTCAATAAAAGGAGGGCATGAGAAATGGACAAAACGAGGTCTGATGCGTCCGATCATTGTTCAGACACATGTTGACCCTGTGCCTGAATTTATAATCAAGAACGCACTGCGTTCCTTAGGACTGACTAAGGCTGATTTTTTCAAGATCTTGTTCTGCGATTAAGTTCTGATTCGATAGCATCGGTTTTCTTGGCTCTTGACTGTTTCCCGTTACGATTTGTTTCAGGCACGTTGTTGTGAGCCGTGCATTGCTCCATGTAGTTGTCCTACGGCATCCATATTTGCACCCTGTTGAATCTGGGCCATAAGCTGGGGTGACACACCCTGCGGAACTTGACCGGCCTGCAGTTGTTCCTTTTGAGATTGAATCGATTGCAACAGTTCGTCGGCAAACGGGAAGTTGCCGGATTGCAGCAACTGCTCCAATGATATGGCCTGCTGCTGCCAAAGCTGCATGAGGAAATCATTGGCCATAGCACGGTAGGCAGGAGTTGCCGTACTGGGTACTATTGAAAGATCAAACTCCACATCACGTATTTTCCGTGGATCATATTCCACCTGTGATCCTACACGCCCGGCTATGTTGAACACTCGCTTGCGGTCGTAGAACTGCTGTATATTCTTCACATCCTTGTACGCAGCATCACGCACGAACTCGCTGAACGAATCGAGCAGATCAAGCAACGAAGTAGTCGCATTCTGCGTCTGCTGATTGTAGAGAGCCGCCGACATTCCGGAATAACCCGGCTTGCCTTGCAGCGCTCCATTTACACCGCTGATGTCCTCAAAAAATTTCAATTGCAGGTTAAGCAGTTCGTTTATACCGATGTTTGTAGAATTGCTTGATACCTGCTTCGGCACTTCCCGGCTCTTGCTCGGAGTATATACGATCACACCATCGAGTCTGCTCCAGCTATTGGCGAAATCTTCCGGCGACATGTGGTCCGGAATGCAATCCTCTGGGACGAGCAGCACCCCCTTGGCCGAACTGCGCATTATCCAATCATACAGGGTGATCAAACGGTTGGTGTACCGCTGCTGGTCTATCACATCGCTCACAAACGAATGTATCTCCCCGTCTATGAACGGATATGCCTTGAACACGTACGGGTGACTTTTGTGGTCGTAAGGCGTCTCACCTTCGCTGAGTATGTCGCCGAATGGAGTCAGATAGTAATAATACCAATATGAGTCCATGAACCATTCGTGATGAATCAGCGGGATTTCTTCCTGTGGCATTCCTGCGGCACGGCCTTGCATCAGCCGTCGGGCATTTTCCTCATGAACTATTACGTTGTAGTCCTCAATATCTATTTTGAAAACATCACCATTATTATAATCGTGACACCAATAGCGCGGCTTGGTCTCCTTGCGCCATACCTCGATCACCCTGCACCGGCTCTCGTCACTGGGTACAAGGAAATCCATTTCCGGTGTCTGTGAATAGCCGAACTGTTCCCATGCCTGCGTGAGTATGATCTTTTCCCTTGCCGCGTGATATATCTGTGCAAGTCTTGCATAATCGGCAGGAGATTTTGCAAATTCATGGCATACATCCTCGAAACTCACATCGTGGATCTCTCCGACGCACGAGCAATCCCAAGCGCGGAAATCACGCATATTATTGTCTATGAAGAAATTGTTGGGCTGCACATATTCCGTCCAGCAATCCTCCTTATCATTCAGGCGACCGAACCATTTGCGGTGTACAATCATGCCGGAAATAAGAAATTCTTCCATAGTTCTTGCATATAGTTCGGTCATGCGGTTGAGTTGCATGTTGTATTGCAGGACAGTGGACATCGTCTCGGCAAGCTTCTGCTCGTCTCGGTCTCTGGCATAGCAGGTAGGCTCAGTCGCCTGACTGCGGTATACACCTATGACATTGCGGACAAGACGTCGGATCAGGTTGTTTTTCAGCGGAATGTTGCCCTGCTTCATGATGTATTGTTCCTCTGTCATCTTCACGCCATTGACGCATACAATGTCACTCCACTGATCACCGTAGTTATAGCGCTTGTTACGCTCGCGATCACGACGGAAACGGTACATGTTCTGATACAATGTCTGCGCCTGAAGCAGTACATCTGTGGCCCTGCGCATGTCATTGCCCCGCGCCATCGCTGTAGCGATGCTGTCCATCTCCACTGCGTTTGCAGGTTTCACTTTACTAAGTCTGTTCAGTTTGATCATCTTCGCTTGCCGGATATATTGTTAGTGCCGGTGATGCAAAGATACTCACCACCGGCACTAATCTGTCTTTATCTATTGGATTGCATCAGTGTTGGCTGCATGGCTTGGTATTTTGCATAGAACTCATTCATCAGCGTTGACAGTTCTGCCATTGCCGATTGTTGAACCTCTGCTGTTTCGGCTTGCAAAACTTTCACCATGCCGGCTCGATAGGCTGGAATGGTTGAGGATATAAGCGCAGCTTCCTCCGGTGTTTTGGCCGACAACCACATTTTGGAGATGTGAGCCAGTTGCCTGTCATAATGATCGAAAAGCTTATATAGAGAGAAGTCTGGATCTTGCAGCAACTCCACATGCGCCTGTGCTGCGGCGGCATAATCTGTTTTCATCAACTCATCTACAGAATTCTTCTTTTTTACTGTGTTATAACGAGCCTCAAAGTTGGCATAAGCTTCATTGATCTTGGTATCCCCTTGACTCTCCAATCGTTTTTCCATAATGTCCTTTGCTTTTCCCTCGTATTTGTCGGTTCGTTCCTCATCGTCCCAAGACCACAGAGCAAAAGGTGTGCCGCGCTTAACCTTGTACTCGGCATAACGCTTTGCCAACTGCGCCGGAGTCAGTTTGCTTGCCTCTTTCCCATTAAGATCGAGTTCTTCAAAATGTATTTTATCCAGTTGACTCTGCGGACAGCTTAGTAGCCTTGCAACGAGCATAGAACATTCATTGCGCATTTCGGGATCAGCTCCGCTATAATCCAAAATTGCGGATGCCCAATCAGTAAATGTTTGAGGATTAACGCCGACTGCTGATCCTAACAAGATGTTGAATATATCATTAGCTGCAGCCATCTTATCTTTATCTGCTTTTCTCATTGCTAACACAATGTCGCTAAGTATTGGGTTGGTACGGCCAAGACTTGATAGTCTTTTTTCATTGTTACCTGTCAATATACCGAGAGCGTCAGACATGACATCTCCATATGCTAAGCCTTCAATCGGTGCAAATATCGACTGTTTGAGTACATCGACTATCTGTTTTTCTTTTTCGTCATCATCTGATGATAAAAACAAAAAAGGAGCAATGCTGCCAATTCGCCATAGCCACGGAAGAACCCAACCGAACATAGCAAGGTTTACGGTGTTCTTTATTGTGGCTGACCGAATTTCTTTTTTTGCGAGTTTCCGGGTATGTCTCCATTCGGCTTCGCTCCACGACATGTCGCTTTTTTGCTCCGGGATAATGGGATTCTCGAAATTTTCCATTATCTTTGTAACATCTTCCAAGTCAAGATAGTCAACGTCAGCGAGATTGATTCGCTGTTTGTCTATTAAGGCTTGGATTTTTTTATGATTAAGGTAAGTAGCTTTGCCTTGAGAAATCCAATTTAGCCACTCGGCATTGTCCTTAGGAAACAAGCCTCTGACAGATGACACCTCAATGCCGTTTCGTTGTTGGTTGAAGTGCACGCCAACAAGGAACTGTTTGCCTCCGTATGATAGTCCAACAATTACATTCATTGCATTGTTGCCGTATTTGAATACTGCGAGTGGTTTGTTGAGAGCTTCAACCAAACCTTTTACAGCACCGATTGGGAATATATGGTTTCCTTGGTTGGCTTTTGCGGCAAGTCGTGAAGCGGCCATTTCAATTGGCATGTCTGGGAAGCCTGCTGATTGAAGAATACCACCAGGCATACCCAAACTATAAATATGCCCTGCGGGCAAAGAGCCGGCAACTTGCTTTGTAAGTTCCTCATCAAAACGTTGTCCATACGTTTTTGTTCCGATTGTGCGGAGTATCTGCTTGGCAACAAAATCTTCGTTAACCTCTCCACTGATGATACGCATTAGATTTCTTGCGGAAGTATGAGCTTCACGAGTATAAGATGTCGAACTGTTGCGTAACAGCATAGCTGAGGTTGCATAGAAAGTATGGTCAACCTGAATAGGGGCCATAAACGGGCCTTCGCTTGATTGCTGAGACTTGTTGAATGCGAGTTCAGCATCTTGTATAGCTCGTCTTTCTGCTTGCTCCTCGTTCATTCCCCAACTAAGATACTTAGCTTTCTTTGTCTGATACACACTATGAGCACCAACAGCGATTGTCCATGCGTCCACACCGATGTTAGGGAGCATACCGTATGATGAGGCTTTCATTATCTTGTTGTCATACTCGGTTTCGCGTAAGCGGTAATCACCTGCAGTACGGCTTAGAATGCGTTTGCGGTAGTTAGGCAAATTTTCCCAAGACCACTTACACGCCGTGACACCCAATGTCGTCAAGTCTTTAATGATGTACTTAGGGGTAATTTCGCCAAAGAATGCAGGGAGCGAAAGTGTCTGCTTTAGTGCTGTAAACAAACGAAATGAAATTTTACCCATTGTTACACCCTTTGCCCCTTGAACCATAAGTTCGTCAAACTTGGATCTTTTAGGTTCATACGCATCTGTCGCTATTGCTGCGCATTGTTTGAAGCGCGTCCATAATTTTTCTCCGGATCCGTACACGCTACTCATCGCAAGCACTTGTTGCTTGAGACGGTTATATGAAATGAGTGTACCAATGTCGCGGTTCATTTCAGCGAATGCAGACCAATGACAACCGTCATTGTCAATGTGTCTTGCAAGCACATCAAAGAAGTTACAATTTCGCATATCCCATTTAGCGACACTTGCAACACGCTTCTTGATAGCTCCAGTTTGAACGCTTACACGGTCATTGGGTTGTGACTCCCTGCCGTTCTCAATGTCTCTTTTGAGGGTATTCTTATCGCGCACGAATGGAAAGTAATTTTCAATGTTCTCCATGTGAGCACCAAACATTCTAACATGCACGTCGTCCATATCTTTGCCCATTTGAGGTAGAAGTTCTTCCTGTGTCCAATCGGCGTAGGCTTTAAGCTTGGAATCTAGTGTATTAGTAATGTTTTGCATAGCCGCTTCTGTGATGCCCATTTTTCTGTTGGTGGCGCGTCCCATAGGCATTTTTTCAACTGCATATAGATAGAGCAATTCTCCTTGGCTAACTTCAAACTCCCGCATTTCTGCTCCGTCATGATAGGCTACTTTTGCTTTCGGTAAAGCGTCTGCATAGTCATACAAGTCAATATAGGAATATGCTACCGCTTTGGTTTTTCCATTGCGCCACACCTTTCTCTTGCCAAAGATTTCAGCTACTTTAGCATCCATCAGTTTATGATAGTGCTCTTTCATAAGCTGCTCTTTGTCTACGGCATCAACCCAACTGCGCATGAAGTAATCGTGCAAATAACCTTCTCCATTGGGATTCTTATTTCCAAATAGCTTCAGCATTTGGTCAAAGGTCGACATAGGTTCAAGGGCAAAACGGACCGGCCACCAGTTGGCTAATTTCTGTAGTCTCGTGTCTCTGCGGTCTCCTCTCAACTGTTTGCCCTCCATGTCTGAGTTGGCGAGATGGTGAATATTGTTGACTCGCGCTTTTTCAGACTCGCGGAAAGCTTTGGCATTTTCAATGCTGCCACGTAGAGAATCTGATAATCGGCCTACAAGATTGAAATAAGCCTCAGATCGTTCTATTTTGTTTTTGCGGATTGCATCTTCAGTGGTTTCTACATACTGCTTGTATGCATCATAGGTCATGCGTCCGGCATCTCTATCTTCCTTTGCTGTTTTGATACTATCCCGTAACGCTTCCTCATCAGCTTTGCTGCCGGCAATGTTCTGCACATAGTCAAGTGCAATGTTGAGGCCGGTGTATTCTATGGCGGCTTTGTCAGCAATGGTTTGGTCGGTGTCACTCATTAGGTTCAATGCTTCGGCAATGCGGTCGTTGATGTCATCCTCTTTAAGAGACATAGCTTTATTAACAACTTCTATTGTGTACTGTCCATCAACATCGAGTGCGCCCTGCACCTCTACACCTCGTGCATCAACTTTGCTTCCACGAACAGCAAGCAGTTGCCGAAGTGTGGCTTCGCCGTTGCGGAGTTGGTTATCAACCATTATGTCCAGAATCTTCTGAACATACTCTGCGGTGTCGTTCTTCGCTGTTGCATTTTTGACAGCCGACAGAAGTCTTTGCATTTCTCCTGAGGTAATTCCTGAGAGGTAGCCATGCTGCATTAGGATACGCGCAAGGTCTGCAACACGTTTTACGGTGCTGCGATCATACATCGCTTGTGCTTTCATTGCACCAACAACTCCGGTCTTAATCTTACGGTCCGCTCCAACAAAACTCCGGGTTGTTCCTCGGCGGTTACGCATGGTGTGCAGGAGACTTTGCAGGTTGTTGGTGACAGCCAACTTCGCATCATTGCGCAGTGTGAGGTCTGCGCTTTGGTTAGCGCTTAATCGCAGTGCCGCATTGGTTATGCGTTCCTCAAGCCCCACACTATGATCGTTCCATATATCATCGGTCTCTCCGCTGCGGAAGCGCAAATCGCTGTGATTCTCTTTAGCAAGTCCGGTTTTGTCTACATACTTGCCGGTATCAAGCATTTCTGATATGCTGTCTGCAATTGCACTGAGTGTTCCGGCAGGAGCTTTCAACAATTCGTCTCTGAAGTAGACATATTCATGAACCTCCTGGCCTATCGCGGCTCGGAATGTATTGGGCGTTTGGCGGCGTTTGACCACAATGCTCACCATTGGCTCGCGGGCATACTCTGAGTTTGCGTTATGGTTGCTGATCCTGACAGTTACCCTATGGCCATCATATAACTCAAAAGACTTATAACCGCTGCTGCCAACTCGGCCGTCCATACCGAGTCCGCGTTTCAGATCGGCCAAGAAACCACGGTCGTTAACAGCATTTGCGTATTTCTCAGCAACCATGCGTAACTGCGATTTGGCATTTTCTAATTTTTGGGCTACCTTTGCAATGTGTTCAGCATCGACAGGAACTGTAATAGGGTTAAGTCCCGCCTCGTTGGTGTTGGACATTTTTTTATGCCGTGATACTTCATCACGCATTATAACATCTGTACCGATTTTCAGATCCTCACGTTTAGCAGCATCACGTGCCATATCCACATAATCACCTTTGCCGGACGACAGGCGCTCATGGCTACGCCACAGCATATAGCGTAGTTCATTGTCTCCAAGTTTAACCCACTTCGGTAATTTCAGCGAGCCAAGGAATTTATTGATGGCTTCCAAGACTTTGGCTTTGAGCTTCGTCCATATACCGCGTTCAGTTTCTGTAAAATCCTCAAAACCTTTCTCACTCAGGCGTCCGAATAGTTCATCAACAGCCACGTGGCGGTGGTATTCATAGCCTTTTGCCGGATCGTTGATAAATCGGCGTGTAGCATCTGTATCGACCGACTGTTTTAAATCGTGCTTCAGATGTTTATAGACCTCGCCGCAAAAATCATCATAGTTTTTATCACCAATCAGTTCCCGTAGTCCCTTGTGGGCCACTACCTCATGGAATAAGGTAGCTTCCACATCTGCGACGTTCTCGCAGTTTGGCAATACCATGACAACATCGCCTGTAATGGTGTCATACCAACCTTTGGCAGAACATTTCTTACGTTGCATGGCCACGTCATTGTCAGTGATTTCTTCAACATTGTTAATGAAGCGCACCGGTGTATGCAGCCGTGCTGCAAGTTCCTCACCCTGACCGCGCATAGTTTCCACATCGCCACTCAAACTTTCTGCCTCTGAAAGCGTTGGATTCTCAAAAGAATCAACTATCTTTGCGACAGCTTCAAGGTCTTTTGTGGCTATTTCCTGCTGAACCTGTTGTGACGCCGAGGAGAGCCATTCAAGACCTTTTTCTCTGTCTACCCACTGAAGATTTCCGTTTTCGAGAATAGGCCGGATTATATTTTCTTCACGACGGCCATGTACGGAACGAATATCATTAACTTCTATTATCTCGTGACCGTTCTGTATCTTGGCTTGAAGTTCGATGGCCACGCAGACATTTTTGCCGTCTCTGTCAGTCATTTCAGTGAGCACCCCGATTGTATTAACGGAGCGATGGAACACAAAGATTGGCTCGGAAAGATGTTTCGGCATGTCCGTAAGAGCGGAGAGTTCGATGTTGTGCTTCTTGAAACTCGCCTTGTTCAGAATGCGCTGGCGCATGACAATAGGCATATCCGGCAAGAAAAGTTTCATAGCGCCATTGGGCATTCCCAAGTGCAACATTTCATTCGCCTCCATATCTCCGTTGATATAGCGTTCCAATTCTTCATTGAAGAATGCCACGCTGTGGTAGCGGCTATTGTCGTCCTTGCTGCTCTCTTTGCTATCACCAAGTCCGTAGCGTATTGAATCATCGGATGCTCCATACTCGTTACCGGGTTCATACAGCATCCCCTCATCTCTTGCACTTCTGGTATAGTTGCCTTCTACATTAACGACATCAAGAAGATTAGTACCTCCTACCTGCTGCAAACTTTGTTTAAGCCGTTGGAATGCACCGCTGTCGTTGTAGTTGATAGCAAAGTCTCCATAAAGAATTGCAGATTCGCCCCCAAATTGAGTTATTCGATCTGAAATATAGCGTGCTTTATCTGTGACATCATTGGTAATGTCGATAAAAGGCGTATGAATATTTCCGACAATCCTACCTGCACGTGATATAATAAGGAATGAAACCTTTGCACGATCGCCCATACGGTGCGAGTTGAGGAACTTGGCAACATCTTCCGAATCCCGGACCATTGGCTGCGACATAGGATCATAGTCACGCGCGAATATCTGCTTGTCAAGAGTATGTACTTTCAGTGGTGATTCGGTTTCAGGAATACGCTTGTATCCTACTGATGAAAGTTCTCCTTTACCGAATGTGCCATACTTACCTGTCTTGAGATTTATGATCACACCATGCACCGGCATTTCCGTCATTCTCTCCATTGTCTCAAGCACGCGCATGTCCTCCGGAGAACACTTTAGATTGCCGCTCGGATGGTTGTGCACAAAATATACCTGATCAGGCTTTATCCGGTTATATGCAAGTGAAGCAGTGGGTATATCTACCAGTGAGGCCGTAAATGTTCCCATGCCAAGCTCTACAACAGTAGGGTCGCCGTCCTTGACAAGCACCATAAACGCATGCTCCTTGGCTGCATCTTCAAGTGATGAGAAGATGAAAGCCACATCGTCTGCACTTTCGATGCGTTCTCCGCTTGTGAAGTTGAAAGCTCCGGTTTCCTTGAATACGCGCTCTACAACACTGAACTCTCCGAGTTCGGTGTTCAGTCGATTATTATGTGCTTCAAGTCCGGAATTTCCTTGCCGTTGTAGGTCTGCGGCTCCGGTCCGGCTATCGTCACTTCCGTCTTTGGCCTTGGGTACTCCGTAGGCTTCGGGGTTTTCGGATGTGTAGTTGATTGTTTTACCGTCTTGTGTTTCATACGTATCTGCAAAGATAGTATTTTCGGTGGAATTATAAGAAATTACAGGTTCGCTTGCCGTTGCATCAATGTTACGGCTCAGATCTTCGTATGTTTTGCCTGCCAGACGTGCGCATAAGTGTTTCAGTTCATTGTAGACTGCAGCTTCATTTAAATTCCCGCGCTGTTCTGCATTTGCCTCCCATGTGGAAAAATTTGCAAATTTTTCCCGCATAAGCGCTTCAATTCCAGATTTATCAATACCACCCCAGTCAATACGCTCCCAAAGTCCGCGCCCACTGACTTTGATAAAGTCTTCGCCGACTTCCACATTCTTTATGATTTTCATATCTCTCAGAGACCTGGCTACAGGCAGACATCGTTTACGTAGTTTTGCTGCCGTGTCAATAGTTCGTGCAGGCATCTGAATATTGCTTATATCGTTGAAGAAATCTTCAATTTTGGTGTAATTGCGACTACTCAGATCTATCTGTTGTGCATTAGAAGCAGCCTGTGTTGCAAGAGCTTTATTGCTCACTTTGTCAATCACCACCACTCTGCAACGCACAGATGTTCCGGCGCGCTCAAATGTGATGTCAGGAAGCTTGATTTCACCTGTAAGGACGGCATTTTTTTCGCTATTATACCACTGTTCAAATTTGCGGTCTGTGCTGCCTCTTGGAATAATAGCAACGATTCTGCCACCTTCCTCAAGATGTTTGAATGCTTTTGTCACATGCTCAACTGCGAGTTTGCCTGCTGTTCCAAAAGGTGGATTCATCAGCACAATGTCATGCTTGTTGACGATATTATAGTCCTCAAACATACAACTCTCAAACTTTCGGCCTATTCCACCGGCTTTGATCTGAAGTCGGCTAAAAAGAGAAGCTGAGGGTTCTATAGCCGTCAGTGTGTTGGCTGCTGGTACATAACGAGCTATTGCGCCGTGTCCCGCAGATGGTTCCAGCACACTTTCTCCATCGCTTATACCACTCCATACGTTCATCATATAGCCAAGTGGTTCTGGAGTAGGATAATAATCCTTTCCCTCACGATTGACCCTTGATAGGCTTATTTTGTGGTTTGTATAGTAGTCGAGTACCGCTCGTTCAAAGGGTGAAGTATTGCCAATATCCATATTAGCATCCATTTCCTTGCCACCGATACCCTGTCGTTCTATATCTACATCTCCGCTGTTTTCTTCAATACCGCGTGCGAAACTCTCTCGCAGGTTACGGGCTTTGCTACCAAGTGCGAGGTTTTCTGTTGTGCCAACTTGTGCATTGAATGTCTGCCCGAATAACACCATTTCGGAGTCAAGTCCAAGAAGTGGATATTCAAAAATAGCATTACTCCTGTTCCCTATGCGGAAGATTCGGCCCTCAATCTGCAATGCCGTGATTGGGCTTTGTGGAAGCGCCAGAGTAATAATCACTCGCTGATGCTTACCACTTATATCATGTAATGAGATACCCTCCTTGCCACTTGCCTCCTGTACGACAATAATGTTTTTGTTACTATCATCTGCATTAAAATCCTCTACAGCACGGTGCTTGTCTTTATTGCTTTCTTTACCACTGAAAAAAGAGATATTTTCTTTACCGAAAGCATCGGCCAACTGCTGTCGTGGCATCCTGAGATCAAGAGACTTTTCCCATTCAAACAGATCTTTATATCGTCTGCGCAGTCTATGCAGTTCGTCTAAGGCTTCCCTGACCTTATGCGGGTCTTTTTTGCTCTTTGCTTTTTCAGTAGCACATGCAAAGAGGGTGGTAAAAGGCAGACCAAGAGGTTCTTTGGTCTCAACGCGCCTATGAAATATGACAATTTTACGGCCAGCTTCGAGATGCTTACGTATACGTGGAATTATTTGTGATACTTTCATGCTCTCGAATAGTGCGCTACCATAATTATAGTTGCCTATGGTCTCGTGGTAAGCGTCACTGGTATATTTGTTTCGTAGCAATTCAGATGTGGCTTCATTAAAACGCACTGCATATTCGCCTGTAACTGTAGGAAAATCACGCGAATAATCGTATTCACTATCAATAACACGTCCACTCATGGTCTGCAGATCTCTTTGTAGCCAGTCGCTGAACTCTACTTCCTGTTGTGCCAGGGCCTGTGCATTCTCAATTGAATTCTCCAAACGATGATAACGCCATTTGTAGCCTGCTCCGAAGTGGTCGAGGAAGAAACGGTTACGGCCATGCGGTGTCTTGTATCCACCATCATTGTCTTTTGGATACGAAAATATGTATCCTTCAGCGTAGTCTATATTCTCACGTGTGTTGAAAGGTGTGGCACTAAGAAAAACAACTTTTGTGCGGGCAGAATCTTCTTTTGCCTGTTTCTCAACTTTAGGGCGTTCATTTTCGTTAAATCGGGATTCTAACTCCTTGGCCTTGTTTCTAAGTGCTGCAAGCTCTGGAAATTTAGCCTCTGTTGCTGGAGACCATTCTTCACGTCCAATTGGTGGTATATGCCGGTTAGTGACAAGAGTAAACATATTGTCAATACCGGTAGTTGCCTTTGCCTTGCGAACTACTTCATTAAACAGTTTATTATAATCTTCGATAGCATTCAGCATATCTTTATATACTGAATTTACATTGCGAAGACGTGTAAAAGCATAATCCTCGTTTTTGTTGCTGACCATGTAGTGCGCAGAGACGCCTTCGGTTGCAGTCCCCTTTTTGTTTTCTAACAAACGATGGCTCTCATCATATACTATAAGGTCAAAGCAATCTTCCTCCAGAGCTTTGTTTTGTCTGAAGTTGGCATATGTGGTAATAACAACACCTTCACCTTTTTCGGTAGTTGCTGTTGTTCCATGTTCCTTGGCCCAACTGTCGAGGTCTCGGATCTCAAGATTGAGATTGTTCCCGTCTTTTATCCAGTCCCGAACTTTTGTTTGCGAAGGTGTCAGAATAAGAATACGACCTTTACCCTGTTTTACGAAGCGCTTGACAATTCCCAGACCGGTATATGTTTTACCTGTTCCAGTACCATTTGTGAACATATAGCCCTTGCCATTGCCGTGCATCTCATCAGCATGCGATTGGTCAAAGAACTGCACTTCGGCTAACCTGACATCTTCTTGTTGCTGAGGCAAGAGAAATGGCAGTGTCTCACGTATGTTTTCTGCATCGGTAACTTTAACCTCTATTGGCTCTGCGGCTTGTTGTGCAGCGCGTTTTTCATCAAAAGACAGACGAACCTTGGATCTCAGTTCATTTTGCGACATAAGCGCTGCCCATTCTCTTATACGGCGAGTAGTTCCGTTGGCTGTGTAGTCGCATTCCCACATTTCAGAAATCCATTCATCGATCTCGGTGTTAGAGATTCCGCTTTGTTGCAGTGGTACACCAAGATATTGCCGCATGGATTTCGACCATACAGAAAGTTTATATATTCCTTTACGGAGCACTTCATAACCCACCCGTGCTCCAGATGCTATGGCCTTTGCCCGGTCGGCGAGCGAAGCTATTAAGTCGTCTATCGCCTGTTGAAGCGGGTTGTTTACTGAGCTATCAGCTTTGCTATCATTAACATGTCGGGATGCAATTCCCCTGTCTGTATCATCGACAGTATTCTTGCTGCCGCTTCCTCGTCTGTCTTTTCTGCCATCGCTTCTATCGCTCCGATTGCCGCTGCGTCCTCCGGAGTCTCTATCTCCGGCAGGTATCCTATCCATTGAGGATGTTTCTTCAGATATACCTTTATTGCTTCGCTCTCCAGCAACAGCCCCGCTGTTTCCCTGACTATTCGTCCTGTCAGACGAAGTTTTGGATAAAGCGCTTCCGCTGTCTCCTCTATCCATTGGCTTAGCGAGTCCTCCACCTGTATCTCTTTTTCCTCGTCGGTCAGTTTCAGCAAGACTGATGCCAGCCAACTGTGGTTGGTCGGCATTGTCGCTATCTCCGCCGCTATCTGCATTGGTATTCCTAACATTATCGTAAACGTTTAGATTTGATATTGCTTGTTCCTTTTGCGAAATTACTGCTTTTTCGTTAGATTTGTGATACTCTTGATCTTTTGTTTTGCGGCGTGCAAGATCAACGTAATCCTCATTTCCAATGATTGCATGAGTTTTTTTACCATCTTTCTGGATGCGCATCTCTTTTAGCTTACGCTCAGCCTCGACACGTTCTTTTTCTGCCTGCTGTTCAGCTGTTACCATTTTAGCTGAGGCAATCGCGTCGGTGTGGCCATTGACGATTGTTGCGACGTCAGTGTTGTTGACAATCTCGTCGCTATCCATTTCTTCGGCAATCTCTGGCATTTCGTATTCGAGCATGCTGTGGGCGTTCTTGTAGAATCCCTTGAGGTATTGATACGGCACTTTGTCCGACATTTCGCCAAGGTCGTGTACCATCGCCCTGACGTATGCGGCAAATTTGCGTGCGCCTTTCTCTATATGGTACACTGCCATCATCGCGCCAAGTTGCAGAATCTCGGGGTCAACGCCCATATTGAGCTGCCCGCCGAGCTTCTTCTTGAATCGGGCGAGATAGTCGGCATATTGTTCATCGGTCACAAGGCGATTGCCGCTCGGATTGATCGGCTTTTCATTGTCGGATTCTGATTTACCGGTTAATGTAGCTCCATCTTCGGTAACTTCTTTTATGGTCTGTTCCGTTGATGGTTGTTTCTCAGTTACATCTGTCGGGCGCATATCAGTAAGAGAAAGTGGTGCATCGTCGGCAATCTCCTCCTCACTCTTGTTTAAGACCTCAGCGGCAAATGCTTTCGCGTCAGCCTCGGATTTGAACAGGAAACCTTTCTTTCCGAAGTTAGACCAATAACCGTCATATTTTTTCGCTATGACTTTCTGACCTTTGAATTCATCTCTGCTAACACGTTCTTCAAATTTGACTGCGAAAAGGTCAGAGTTATCGCGGGTGTCCTTCCTTGCTTCGATAGTGAAGCCATCATTCTTTTGCGGCTTTGAGGGGGCATTATCAGTAATCTTGCTGATAGTAGAGTAATCTGCAAACGGTTTGGTCTTGCGGTGGCTTGACTGAATCCATTTGTTGAAATCCTCGATGTTCACCTCGGAAATACGCAGTCCGGGGTGCTTTTCAGCCCATGTAGCATCATAATTCGCAAGATATGCGCTCATTGCATTGTCCTTGTCGTTGAAGCCAAGCATCACCTTATGCTCATCGAAAGAACTGTCCGGTCGGGTCTGGTCCACTACATAGACCTTGCGACCGTCCCACTCGTCCATATCGGTATGCAGGAATATGTCGATATGATCGCCGTCCACGCTTTCAGTGCCTTTGATGTAACCGTAGGCATTGGCCATGGTGGTTTGCCATTCCTTGCCGTCGGCATCTACACCTTTGCGAATGCTACCTGCAGGATTCTCAATGGTAATGTCGAAATCGCCGATGATAACGTGGCCTTTCTTGTAGTTGCCGGCCTCGGCTTGTGCCGGTGTTGGCTCGGTGTTTACCTCTGCCGATGCGGCCTCTACAGTACTTTGGATTGACGATATATCTTTATCTTCAACGATTTGTGCAGAACTTTCTTCCTTTTGAATTTGTCTTGATGATAAGGATTTATTATCTTTGCGGTAAGAAGTCTGTGAAGAATTTCCTGCTGGCGCGGTTACACCCTCTGTTTGGCCGCTATCAACTTCGGAGGTATCGGTGTTAATACCTTCTCCTACTGCGGGTACGGAATAGACATCAGAAGAAATAACAGTGTTTTCGGGAGTAGCAGTGTCATTCCCGTTGCTCGAAAGAGTCTCAACAGTGTCTGTCGTATTGTCGGGGACACTGTTTTTCTTTTCAAACATGGTGAGAAGCCATGTTTTCTTTTTATCATCCCATGTAAGACGGACGGCTGCTTGATATTTGTCGCTCTCCAACTGCACTCGGTTGGTTGAACGCTTGGTTACAACCATGTCGTTCAACACCTCTTGCAAGTTGAAAAGGACTTCCGGATGAAATTTTGCTAACTTGGCAAGTCCATAGCCGTCACTATGGGCGGTTCCCTCCTTGCCCCATACGAGGTCAATATCTCCAATGTCCTTATGATACAACGCACCAATAGCCTCACCGCTACGCTTAGCGAGTAGAAAAGTCACGGCTTCTTGTGGCTTTCCTTTGAATTGAGTGTAGATTTCACCAAATGGACCAACAGAAGGAGTTACTCTCTCTGCCAATTCTCCATTTGCTGCATCATCTGTATTTCCTCCTTGGACATCGGTATTTCCTCCTGCCGCTGTGCTATCATCTGCAGCTCCTGCCCCACGGTCGGACGGTTCTGTTCCTGCCGGAGTTTGTTTTCCGCTTGCAGGTGGTTCATTGCCTCGGAGTTGCCCTTCTTGGCTAATTCTATCTCGGAGAGCCACATCAGCACCTCCATTTGCGACATTGTTGTTTCCATTCTTCGCGGGTTTGTAGTCAATGTTTAATACTTTCTTTATGACATCAGCAAGAGGATATTGCGTTGTGTCGGCATCTTCAAAGAGTGTAGCGGCCTTTTTGCCTTGCGCAAGGTCATACATCTGATTGAAGATAGACGCGATTGTAGTCTGCGACATATCGCTCGTCTTATACATTGCAGCCAGATGCAGTGCAAAGTTACTGAAATTATCGGTAGGCATATACTGCTCGAAGCGGTCGTCAAGTGCAATCACGTGTTTAAAAGCATCAACGGCACGAAGAACATCGACCATCTTTCTTGCTGCTGCAAAATCGTGGTCAGCCATCAGCAGATCGTATGCAATGATCGAGGCCTGAATTTCAGGCAACATCCTGCCGGCAATCGGGGAGTCCATATCCCTGAAGGCTGTGGATAGAATTGCACGCTGTGCCTTTGCGGGGAGTCTGTCGAACATCTCCTCCAGTTGTTGAGACCCGCCTTTGAACACAGCTTGATAAAGCACTTTCCGCAAGTCGTTCTTGGCTTCTGCCGTAAGATTACCCTTGCTGTCGAATGCCGACTGATACTGTGTGTTGCTGATTGCACCGACCCGGCTCATCCATTTTATAACATCAGAGCCGTTGCGGTCCACAAGTTGGCCGAATGTGGCGTCCTCATCGTCGGTGCGGAGCAACATATTGGCGAACTGACGCATATCATCACCAAGTTTCTGCGCTACATTTCTGGGCTTGATACGCTCAATGCCGCCGCTCTCGGTGTCCTGCGCGGTCATCTGCCCCAGACGGATAGCCTCAGCGTCATTGATATCAAGCATATTGACGAGAACCGGCTGTTGCATGGCGTTGACAGCATCTGTATCAAGGCCAAACTGCACGGCATTGTCAATGATATATTGCTTGTAGGCCTCCTGTTGCCCGGCAAGATTATTTTCCCACAGATAGCGTAGAGCGTCAGAGCGGTTATTCCCCTGTATCACCTCGCCGCGTAGATTCACGGTAGGCGCTCCGGTATATGCTGTCGCGCTTCCGGTGATCTCCTCCGGCCGTATGTCCTCGGCTATCTGCTGTGCTGCGTAGGTTGATACAGCCTCTGCACGGTTCTTGGGCTGTGCTTCGTCAATGAAGAACATCGGATTTCTGTTGCCTTGCACATGTGAGGGTTGCAGTTGCGAAGCCTCGATAACGGCTATACGTCCTTTCGGGAGATCTTTCTGCGAGAATTTAACCATAACCTCTTTGCCCGGCACGTGATGTACCGGACCTTGACGGGTGAACAATTCACCGAAGAAACGTCTTGCTCCTCTCGCGCGGGCATTCTCAGGAGTATCCATGTGCCATTCTGGAATACCCTCCAGAGCCTCACGCTCGATGCGCGCGGCTTCCTCGCGGGCTACACGTTCCGCTTCCTCCGCTTGTGCCTGCTGTTCGGCAAGTCTGCGGTCCTCTGCTTCCTGCTGTGAACGGATAGCATCCCGGCGGTACTGTTCCACATTAGCCATATTCTGCCAATGCTCATATTCACTCTGCGCTTTGGCAAGTTCCGCAGCGTTGGCTTTCCTGGATGCAAGCATCTCGGCAGGAGTCTTACCTTTGAGTTTCAACTTCTGTGCTTTCTCAAAGACTTTTTTCTTTTCCTCGGCCATCGAATCGGCAATTACCTTAGCGGTGGCAGTGTCCCCCTCGCTATATTCAACAAGAGCATCCCAGGCAAGCTCGGGCGTTTCGGCCTGCTCAAAGATTGGCTCGCCTTTCTCATCACGAGGAATACGCTGCAAGGGTGTCGGCTCTGCTGTTGAGACCGCTTCGGGTTCATTTTCGACCACTGGAGCAGCGTTTTCCACAGGATTGGGAACGGTTTCGGTGTTTTCGGGAACAATGCCATTATCCGCAGGGGTGTTGACTGAGAGCTCAGGCTGTACCGGTGCGTCAGGCTGATAATCGGAAAGAATGTTGTCAAGTTCACTCTCTGTAGCATAGTGAAGTCGTTGCAGATCACCCTCAACATAATACTCATGCTTGCCCTCCTCATCGACATAACCGGTAAGCACACCGCGGGATTCCGAACCGTCAGAGTTCCGGATCTTGATTTGGCCGGAGGTGTATCCGGGTTGTCCTGTCGCAGCATCATCGGCTTGGGTATTAACAACAGGTTGCTCTGCCGGAGCATATTCCTCATAGGAGAGGATTGCTTCGGGTGATACCGTTTCAATTTGGCTGGTAGCAAGGTCACGAATGACAATGGATGTATCACTGTGCTCACTGTCAATCATTGTGCTGCCATCCATCATCACAACACGGCCACTGATGACCTCTACGGGGCGGTCATCAATTTTCATTACAGCGCGTCCGACTGGCCGTGGCTCACTTCCGGGCTGATTTGTGCCGGTAATAGATTCACCTTTGCCATTTATCTGCGCTTGGTATTCAGCCATTCTGCCGGTGCGGATTTGTTCAGCAATGCGTGCTTTTGCATCTGCTGCGTTCTCAGGATCAGCCACAGTCTGTATATCGGCTGCATCAATGGACCTTACATTTCCATTAAGATCCCTGATTATTATGAAGCTGTCGGAGTTTGCACGGTCTACCATGCTTCCGTCCGGCATCATGACTGCATTGCCACTGATGATAAACACCTGTTCATTATCATTCTTGAGCATTGCCGGACGCATAACCGGATTCTCAGGATCTGAACGGTCGCTGTAATTGTCTACAAATGCGGTCTGTCCTGCAACCTCTGTTTCTATGGCGTCATGCACAGCCTGCATCATGCCGTTATAGCGGTTGGCGGCAATCAGGTATTCCGTAATTGCAGACCTGTCGGCCTCACTCGCTGTATTGTCATTATATAGTTCAGTGACAATGGCGTTTATGTCGTCTGTGCCATACATAGCCGCAAGCACAGAGTTGACATCCGCATTGTCTGCTAACTTGAGAGTGTTGCGTAAATGGTCGGACTGATAATCAAGACTCATTCGTGTGCGGTTGCGGTCCTCCGCACTTCCAATATTCATACCCTCAATGTATGCGTCGGCCATTGCATTTCGTCCGGTAAGCTCTTTCTCTGACTCTTGTGTCACAAATTCACGGAGATTATGGCCGCGCATCACCATCGAGGCCTCCATGTAATCAAGTACAGCTGCTTTCTGTTGCTCAGTCATTGACGGATCATTCCACACCTGCTGCGCAAGTTCGCCGATATTGGCATTGTCTGTAGCGTCGATTACCAGGCGCATCGGATCCCATGCCTCTTGACCCAATGCAGTGCCGGCCATCCGGTCTGTACGGTTGACGGTGTTACGTATCATATAATAGTCGACAGCTTTGCCACCATACTTCATGCCGCTGCTTATGGCAACCGCTCCACCGCCGGTCAAACCTATTGATAGAGCCATACCACCCCAAATGTCCTCGTGAAACTGCCCGGACTTGAACAGATTCATGCCGTTCTCATCGTGTGCGGAATCAAGGCCAAGCACAGTACGCCACAACTGGCCGTAATATTCTTCGCCAACCTCGCCGAAATATCCGTTGACTCCAGTCCGCTTCAGGAAATTGGCGGCTTTGGATATTACCGTGTTTGCGCCTTCACGTGTGTTGCGGAGTACGGCTGCGGTAAGATTGCGAGCACCGAATGCTTTTGCTATGTCTGCCATCCCGGGGAGATGTCCGCCCCACATTTCCGAGAAATTTTCTATTACTTTATCCGCTCCGGCCTGCCAGATGGCGTTGCTCCATGTCTCGCCGTTGGCAAATTTGTATTGGCTTGTTTCCGGATTATACTCGACATTTCCGAGTTTATGCCCGATTATCTCCGAAGCCGTGGACATTCCCTGCACGGTGACAGCCATAAGAGGTGCACGCATGAGCAGATCATCGGCAGTAGTGCCCAGAGCCTTGACCATCCACGGCACAGACTGCTCCTTGAGCAATGCGCCGACGCCAGTCATACCCTCTTTTCTTACAAATTGCAGTATACCACGCCGGGCTGCACGTTTGGCCACATCATTGGCAAAAGACACACCAAGTCCTTTCGCACCTTTGGTCAGGCCCTTGGTTGCAATTCCAGGTAGCTTGCTGTAGCCGCCGGTTAACCAGAAGTCTTTAATGAAGGATAGCGAAATACCGGCCATGTTACCCCAGCGATATCCCTTTCCGAGATCACCGAACTGCGAGATCACGGCTTGGTTTACTGCAATATCTTCCATTGCACGTTGCTCGTTATCGGTCAGTTTCTCACCTTTATTTGCCTTGGATGTGATGTCAAGCATAGTACGGGTGTCAACAAGGTCACTGTATCCGAAGTCCCATGTGCGTACATCTGATATAGTCTGCCATGTGGCACGTCCGAAGCCTCTCCAGAATCCGTTACCGTTGTCAATCTGATCTTGAGCATTGGTAAGTTGCTGCAACGATTTATGTGCCTGCTGTAGCGACAAACGGAGTGCACGCAGTTCCTCATCGGAATCATTCGTCTGCGATGATCCTATGGCTGCACCATATCCGGAAAAGAAACCTTTGTCCTTTCGGCGTATCTCCTCCCATTGTTGCGATAACTCCTGATTCCGCTCTGTTATGCGTCGCTCAATTTCTGAAATGCGCTGCTGCATTTCCCTGATCTTTCCCGGTAAAGTGACGGCCTTTCTGTCGTTTTCGTCAAGTATGCGCTGCTTTTCTATGTCTTCCTTGTCGGATGGATCAAGGCCGTTGTTTTTCATGCGGCTAAGGAAATCACGCATCAGGCGTACATCCCTCGCTCCGCTCTCAGCCTTATGAGCATCCATAATATCCGACGATAGCCTGCCATCAGGAAGCATCCACTCCGTCTGAGCCTTTCCGTCTACAATCTTTACACCATGAACCTCAGGGGAACGGGTACTCATCAATGGACGTCCTTCCGACTTTCCGGTGTTTGCTTCGTCTTCAGTATTTTCCTGAATACCATTTCCTGCAAGGCCGGTCACAGATGTTGGCGCTCCCATCAGTTGCGCCTGACGTTTGGCCGCAGATGCCTGCGCACAGCCCTCTGGAGAATAAGTTTCGGCAAGGCGTCCTGTGCGGGCTATATTTTCAGACGCCGAAGCATTGAAGTTGCTTATGCCACGGTCTATCCTGGATTGTATGGAGGCGAGATCACTGCCGTATGGCTGCCAATGTTCACCTTCGGACTGAGTGCCGGTATTGTGAGTGCCGTCATCCGTAGTGTCTCCATTACCGTTCAGCATATCCTTTGCCATGTTGGATACTTCTGCAAACGGCATCTTGGGGACCAATGTGCGCTGAGACATTTTTGCATCGAATTCTTCCCATGTACCTATATCGTCAAAGTCACCGGCGATAGCATCATACAGTTTTCGCCTGTTGCCCTCGTCGTCCATTTTTGAATTATAGGTTTCAAATGATCCGAGATCATCAAATTCCATTGATGATATTGCCTCGTATAATTTTCTCCGGTTATTTTCTATATCTGATGTTACCATAAGTCTGCAAGTGTTCACCAACCTATATGGCGTTTTGTATTCCGGCTATTTGCCGGTGTCGATACATCACGCCTCGAAGTTGTCTCATGCGCTGATGTACTGCCGTATTGATCGGTCGTGGTAGATGAATTTGTCGTTATCGTAGGTGTTGTCACATAAACCCATCCCTCCTCGGCATGCGTGGCAGCGTAGTTACGTGCAGAATTCTCAGTTTCGAAATAATCTAAGTATTCAGTCATGCCTGTCTGCGGGTTGGTGCGCATTACAGTGAATTTGCCATGTGTGCCTTTGCCTCCTCCTCGGTTCGCACGGTTTTTGCGGTTTATCTCAGATAGCACAAGTTCGTCGGCATGTTCAGCGTATTCCTCCTCAAGACGAGCCTGGGCAGCCATCTTACGTGCCCGGCCTTGTTCATACGACAGACGGCCTAATTGTATCTGGAGATCAATATCGGCAACTTCCGCATCATGCTCCGCTTTTGCCTGACGGCGCGCATCCTCGTTGATCTTGAACTGCAAGTTTATATCTTGCTGGCGACGTCGGTCTTCGGCAGTATTTGCAGCATCTTTCAGCTTGCCGATTGTAAGGGCATAGTTCAAAAACTTGTCTGCGTCGGCCTCACGTTGCGCTCTTTCTCTTTCGAAGCGCTGTCTGGTCCTTTCCGACATGCTGTTATTGCCGTCATACATATTCGGAGCATAGTTGTGTGTGGCTATCAGATTTGCAACAGAGCGTACTGCGTCGGATATACCGCTGATCATACCTTCGGCTCTCTGACGACGGCGCAGTTTCCGGAGTTCCTCATCAGACAATGGCCTGTATGCATTCATGCGCTGCTGAAGCAGAGGTATAATGTCATCATAGCTTCCGGCTTTATGTTCAGCGGGAATGGTTGCGGAGATTGTTCCAGACTTGCCTGTTGTGGCTTCGGATACAGCCGTGTCTTTCGGATTAGCTGCTGTTGACGGCGGAGTTGCAGTAGGTACAGAGTTATCCGTATTCCCGGAGGTGCGCATCGCCACTGCAGAGTGTACTTTCTGTGGCAGTCCATAGACACTGCTGTCAAGACCGTTGAATCTGATATTGTTCTTCTTATCACCTGCCATAGTCATACGCTGCTTTTGCCTCCGCAAGTATAGAGTTGCTTTTGCTGTCGGCCTTTGTTGTAGCTGCTCCGTCTTTCCCGAAATCCATCATAGCTATTCCCGCACCTGCTTGAGCCACGCCCTGTACAGCCTGTGCGACTGATTGCGCCCTTCCTGTCTCTATTGCACGCAACTGATCCTTAAGCTCGCTATTTCTCTGATTATATTGCTGTTCTATGTTGTCCTTGCGGCGCTCACCGTTTGCTACTATCTGGGATGTAGCGTCGGCCAGAGCGTCATTATTGGCCGCTTTTGCAGCCGCAACACTCTCGTCCGTCCCGCCCATCACTGCCTGCGCACCTGCCGCCTGACGGTTACGCTGCCTGACGTTTTCGTCAATTCTGGTAAGAATACGCTGTGCGTCGGCACGTTGTGTCGCATCCTCGTTATACCGCCGGTCATACCAGTTCTGGTTTTCCCTCATCTGATCATTCACCATCCTCTTGGCCCTTCTCATGGCTTTGGATGCGGAGATGCCGCCGAAGATCGCACCCCCGACGCCTAAAGCACCTCCTATTGCTGCGCCCAATATCATATATCTGTTATGATTAAAAAGTTATATTTATGGAGCAAAGATAAACCCTTACCTTTGCATCCTATCTTTAACTTTTTAGTCACTATGGCACAAGGAAGAAAAACCGGAGGCCGTAAGAAAGGCACTCCCAACAAACCAAATCCGTTGAAAGAGCATCTGCGCGCTCAATCAACCGCGTATTTTGAACCAAACATCACAATAGAGGATGCAGAGCTTGCAGAGGCCTTTCATGCCTCTATAGGAGATAAGGTCTCGCGCTTCGATCTCGACATGATCATGATGAAGCCGGCAGAACGTGCGGCCATTCAGGAACGGCTGTTGCGCTACCATACTCCGCAGATGCAATCGGTATCAGCGGAAGTATCGTTATCAGATGATCTTACTACAACTATCGAGGAAAGATTGGCAAAGCTTGCCGCCGAGAACGACCGCTGACGCATCTACTTCCCTCTATTATTAGACTTCCGCAGCCGGCAGCCGGATGATGTTTTTCATTGACGGCTGCAGTTCGGAAGCGATAGAAAAGACAGTTTCACGATCTGTACTGTTAACATCTCCATTAAATACTTATTCTTCCGAAGAAATACCCATTTCTTCCCCAATAATGCTTATTTCTTCCGAAGTTATTGCAATTCTTTCGGAAGTTATCGCTATAAATTCCGAAAACTTCCGAAGAAAAGGGCATAAATTCCCTTTTTGAATTTTTATTGAAAAAACAGTAAAAAACAGGGGTGAAAATATCCCTCGGAATTGGCTGTTTTCATGCAAAATCCGCTTAAAATTACTTCCCCATTTATGGCAATAACTTCCGAAGTTATGCCTGTTACTTCCGAAGTTATAGTAATTACTTCCGAAATTATCGCCATAACTTCGGAAAACTTCGGAAGAAAAGGGCATTTCTTCCGAAACCTTTCTTTTGATAAAAAGAAATATATAAATATATTTCTAAAAAGAAAATATATATATCGCTTCGCGATAAAACGCGCGCACGCACGTGTACACACGCGAGAGAAAATTTTTTTATATTTCTTTGGCTTCGCCGTAATTTCGCAGGTTGGGAGAAAGAAAAAAAGTTGCGCAAAAAAAGAAAGAGCCGCGCCGATGTGAAGTGACCCAAAACATACAGACGGTTATCGGGCAGGATAAATTATCTTTGCTGCGAACTCAAAATTATAACCGCAATGAAAAAATCTTACACCAACATTGCAGACCTCATCCGCAAAGGTGCGAATGTGAAAATCAATTCCGACGATTTCCGTTTTTCAGAGATTTCAAACCTTGCCCGGATTGCAGCCAACAACGAAACCATGCTGCACATCAAAGTTGGAGACAACATCAACGCCGCCGAACTTGCCGGCATAGCGAACACTGCAAAACAATTCGTTCTGTTTGACCTCAAAGACTAAAAGCCTTTGCCTTTTTGGTGTTCGTAAACGTGTACTTTGCCGTTGTCGCAGTTTACTATTTTGAACTGGACCATTGAGCGGTTGGGAATATCGGCAGGAAATTGAGCGACGAGGGCTTTTGTCACTTCCTCAATGTTTGAATAACCGATGTCCTCAAAGTTGGCAAGACACTTTCCTTGGAAGAATGCTGCTGCCCTGATGAGCATCTTCGTTGACAAGCAGAAAAGTCCGTCATCTTCGGGTTTCTCAAGTTCCATACGGCGCGAGGTCGCATCGCTGAACAGAATGAAGTCAATTACCTGCTCGTTGAGTCTCCATGCAGGGGAGAAGTCAAGCTGCACATATCCGCGAGTGACGGTGTAGCGGTGCGAATGATTCATCGCGAATCCCACCTCGGCCAAGGTGGCTCCGCAGTCGTTCTGCGCCGTAGTCGCCCATGTATGGCGGAATGTATAGACGCAGTACCATTGCTCCTTGGATAATCCCATTGACTTGCATATCTGCTTGATACCGGTGTTCACGTTCGAGCAGAAGCTGTCGGACGTTGAGAAACGGTCGCAGAATCGGAACAGCCTGTCCGTGTGGTCTCCTGCACGGTATTTCTCAAACAGCGGCTTGATGACCTCCGGCACTCTCATCTCGATGTACGCTCCATCCGTGCGGCTCTTGGTGGTCTTTGTGCGGCGGTAGTGGATTACGCCGCCGTGGTAGTCCTGCTTCCGCAGGTTGAAGATGTCGACCGTGTTCATTCCGGCAAGGCACAGCACCATCATCGCCACGTCACGGCCCAACTCCGGCAATGGGTCGATCATTCGTGTTTCGGGCAGTGGTGCGGAGAAAAATGCGCGGCAAGCCTCGGCCGTGATTGCTTTCTTGTTCGGCCGGTCTGACGCCGGTATCCTGACTTTCCCCCACGGATTGGTCTTTACTTTGATAATCCCGTTGTCATAGTCGTTCAGTTCATCAATGGCAGCGCGAAATACCTGCCTCATGCAGACAGGGTACATTTCTTTCGCTCTTGCAGTGCTATTCAATGACTCAATCCACTTTCGGACATTGGCGGAGGTGAGTTGCGAGAACTTCACCTGAGTTGTGCCAAAGAATCGCTCCATGTGCTGAAGCGCGAGTTTGTAATTCTTCGCGCTGCGCTCCTGCCCGTTGTCGATCAATCGGTCGATATGCTTCCGCGCATATTCCGAAAACAACAAATCCTCGTTCAAATTCTTCAGAAACTCCGCTACCTGTCTGGCAGTCCAAACAGAAGTATCCTGACGGTTCAACGCATCAAGCCATGTTATGATTTGCGAAGATAACGGCTTAAGAACGAAAGGGTCAATAACCTCCAAGGAGGTGGATAGACCTTTGTCTCCTACAACTTTGTCAGTAGGTATATAAACCGATTTTCCATTGTGGGCGACACGGATATACACCGAGTAGCACCCGTCCTTTCTTTTACGTTGCTTGTTTATGCAGACTGTCAGTATTGCCATATCATGTTCATGTTTAGAATTATATCATGTCAAATATTCGTTGAATTCCTGTTGAATTGGTATCTTGAAAGATGTTCTGATTTTGTTGAATTTTCACGGTTCATTATTACATAATATCGTGTTCAAATGCACATTTCTCTTAAAAATACTATAGGCGGTATGCTCCTGAATGTCAGAACATACCGCCTAAGTTGCTTATTTTAAGCGTATTTTGTCGCTTATTCGATGGCTGCCTGGGCCGCTGCTACGCGAGCGATGGGCACGCGGAATGGAGAGCAGCTTACGTAGTTCATGCCGAGTTTTGCGCAGAACTGTACGGATGAGGGTTCACCACCATGTTCGCCGCAGATACCTACTTTCAGTTCGGGCTTAACGGAACGTCCCTTTTCAACACCCATGCGCACGAGCTGGCCAACGCCTTCCTGATCGAGTACTTCGAACGGATCGGTCTTGATGATGCCATGCTCCTTGTAGAACTTGAGGAACTTGGGAGCGTCGTCGCGGGAGAATCCGAATGTCATCTGAGTGAGGTCGTTTGTTCCGAAAGAGAAGAAGTCTGCTACAGATGCGATCTCGTTTGCTGTGAGGGCTGCGCGAGGTACTTCAATCATAGTGCCGACCAAGTACGGGAGACTGCGACCCTGCTCCTCAAATACCTTAGCTGCTGTGATATTGATCACATTGGCCTGGTGCTGGATTTCTTTGAGCGAACCAACCAGAGGAATCATTATCTCGGGGTGCACGTCAATACCGCGGTCCTTGCAAGCAAGGGCAGCTTCGATAATCGCGCGAGTCTGCATTTCTGTGATCTCAGGATAAGTGATACCCAGACGGCAGCCACGGTGGCCGAGCATAGGATTGAATTCCTCCAGTGCGTCTACCTTAGCTTTTACTTCAGCAAGAGTGATGCCCATTTCGTCGGCGAGCTCTTTCTGGGTAGCTGTCTGGTGAGGTACGAATTCGTGCAACGGCGGGTCAAGAAGGCGGATTGTAACGCCATATCCGTCCATAGCTTCGAAAATGCCCTCGAAGTCGCCACGCTGCATGGGGAGCAGTTTTGCAAGAGCTGCACGGCGTCCTTCTTCATCAGAAGCGAGGATCATCTCACGCACAGCCTTGATACGGTCGCCTTCGAAGAACATGTGTTCTGTACGGCACAGACCGATACCCTGTGCACCGAAGTAACGTGCCTGCTTTGCGTCGCGAGGCGTATCTGCGTTGGTACGGACAAGAGTCTTGGTATATTTTGCAGCAAGGTTCATGATTGCTCCGAAGTCGCCGCCGAGTTCAGGATCAGTAGTGGGAACTTGTCCTTCGTATACTTCGCCAGTCGAGCCATTGAGAGAAATCCAGTCGCCTTCCTTGAATGTCTTGCCGGACATTTCTACGGTCTTCTCCTTATAGTCTACGCGGATTTCGCCAGCGCCGGACACGCAGCATTTACCCATACCACGGGCAACCACAGCTGCATGAGATGTCATACCGCCACGCATTGTGAGAATACCCTGTGCCACAGCCATACCGCGGAGGTCTTCAGGCGATGTCTCAATACGAACAAGTACAACTTTTTTCTTCTTTTCTGCCCATGCCTCAGCTTCTTCAGCAGAGAACACAACCTGACCGGCAGCAGCACCGGGAGATGCGGGAAGGCCCTTGGCTACGACTACTGCACGCTTGATGGCGCTCTTGTCGAACACGGGATGCAGAAGTTCGTCCAACTTCTGTGGCTCCATGCGCATGAGTACGGTCTTTTCGTCGATCTGACCAGCACGGAGGAAGTCCATTGCGATCTTCACCATAGCAGCGCCTGTGCGCTTGCCGTTACGGGTCTGGAGCATCCAGAGCTTTCCGTCCTGGATTGTGAACTCCATGTCCTGCATGTCCTTGTAGTAGTCTTCGAGTCGGTTTGCAATGGCGATAAGTTCAGCTGCGCATGTAGGCATAGACTCCTCGAGCGAGGGATATTGTTCTTTGCGAACTTCCTCAGAAATACCCTGGAGGGCAGCCCAGCGGCGTGAACCTTCAACAGTTATCTGCTGAGGTGTGCGAATACCGGCTACGACATCCTCACCCTGAGCATTTATAAGATATTCACCATTGAAAATATTTTCACCGGTAGCAGCGTCGCGAGAGAAAGCAACACCAGTAGCGGAGTTGTTGCCCATGTTACCGTATACCATAGCCTGAACGTTAACGGCTGTACCCCATTCTTCAGGAATCTGGTTCATGCGGCGATAGAGGATAGCACGCTCGTTCATCCATGAATCGAACACTGCGCATATACCACCCCAAAGCTGCTCCCATGCGCTATCGGGGAAATCTTTTCCGGTAAAGTCCTTAACGGCGCTCTTGAAAAGACGTACGAGATTCTTGAGATCTTCTACATCGAGTTCAGTATCAAGTTTAACACCTTTTTCTTCCTTTACTTTATCCATGATCTCCTCAAAGGGATCGATGTCGGCCTTGCTCTTAGGCTTCATACCAAGAACAACGTCGCCATACATCTGAACGAAGCGACGGTAGCTGTCCCATGCAAAGCGGGGATTGCCGCTCTTTTCTGCCAGCGATGCCACGGTAGCGTCGTTCATACCGAGGTTGAGCACGGTGTCCATCATGCCGGGCATAGACGCGCGAGCGCCTGAGCGTACCGATACGAGAAGCGGATTGGAGGGATCATTGAACTTTTTGCCAGTCAGTGTCTCTACATGTGCTATAGCTTTCTCTACTTCTTCTTTCAGACGGCTCACAACTTCATCCTTGCCATACTGTGTGTATTCGGTGCACACTTCTGTGGTGATTGTGAATCCTGGAGGTACGGGCATGCCCAGAAGGTTCATCTCGGCGAGGTTGGCTCCTTTGCCGCCAAGCAGGTTTCGCATGCTGGCATTGCCTTCGGCCTTTCCGTCTCCGAAAGTATAAACTCTTTTCATTGATAAGATAATTAAATGATTAAATATTTAATATTTGTGTTTTCTGATATTTCGTTTATTTGTGTCGGGGCGTTATACGCCCAACACACTGCAAATTTAATTATTTCGCGCTTAGTTTTCCAAAAAATCATCCCTTTTTTATCATAATACTCCAAAATTTTTCTCAACGGAGTGATAGTCTTCATCCTTTTCATATTATGAGAGCACGCATAAATGTTAATTTAATGTTAAATATAATACTATGCGATACAAGGTACTGTATTAAACATTACTTTTGTGGCGTAAAATACTTCAACTACCGAATAGAATTATGACAACAGTAAATGTAGACAACATCAGATCGCAGATGCGGAAAGGCATGCTTGAATACTGTGTCATGCTGATGCTGGACGTGCAACCGGCATTTACGCCTGAAATCATAGACAGAATGCGCCGAGCCCATCTGATCGTCGTTGAAGGCACGCTATATCCGTTGCTCACAAGACTCAAAAATGCAGGTCTTCTCAGTTATCAGTGGCAAGAATCAACACAAGGTCCTCCACGCAAGTATTATTCCCTTACAGACGAAGGACGTCAGTTTCTTTGCCATCTGCGCGAAGCGTGGCAGGAAATGGCTAATGCCGTAGAGGTTCTTTCCAGGAATGTAATCCCACCGACTTGCTCAACCTGCGACTGATTACATATTAAATATAAAAAATAAGACACAAGATAATATTATGAAACGTTCATTTCCAATCAACCTTGCGGGGCGTGTCTTCTATATAGATGAAGATGCCTATTCGATGCTCGACAATTACCTATCTAATCTGACCATAACGTTCGGTGCAGAAGACGACCGAGAGATCGTGATCGACATAGAGAACCGTATCAGTGAAATCCTTTACGAACGCATAGGCGCAGACTCGGCTTCGCGGCCAATATCAATGCCTGACGTAGAACATGTGATAGATGTGATCGGCAGTCCGGAACAGGTGGCTGACAATGACAGCGATTTCACCGAACGAAGCAATGATGAAAATTCATACTCACGTGGCAACAATTCAGAAACCACCCCACCACCATTTTATGGACCTACCACTACAAGACGCCGACGTCTGTATCGCGACCCCGACGATAAGGTGCTTGCAGGAGTCGTCAGCGGACTGTGTCTGTATTGCAACTGGAGTGTGACACCAGCCCGAATCATACTGGTTATAGCGGCACTATGCTTCCCCGTGCTCATGCTTGCCTATCTGCTCGCATGGTTGTTTATTCCTCTTGCAACCACTGCAGAAGAACGCCTCGAAATGTCAGGAAGCGAAGTGAACATCGACTCCATCGGACAAAAAGTGAAAGATACTTATACGGCGCGTCGCACCTCGTCGGGCGAGGCTGTTACAATAAACAGTTTCATATCAATACTGGCCAAGTTAGGACTTGGATTCATAACCCTTATAGCATTACCGGTGGCATTGGCAACACTTGTAATGATATTGGTAAGCATCGTGGGGCTTGTCGCCGGAGCGATAGTCACTCCTATCGAGCTTATGAGCATATGCGACCGCATTGATGTGAATTTCGTTTCCTACTTCAATGAATTCTGGGTTCTTCTCGTATGGTGCGCCGTAGCGTTTATCCCTGCTCTTTTGATAGTATGGGCAGCATGCTCGGTTTTCTTCAAAGCTCCATCTATGTCCCGCGGACTCGCACTAACTCTATGCATTATGGAAATAATTCTGATTGTCGTAGGAATAATCATATCGACAATGCTCAACCTTTAGGAGTTGTCAATATCCCTGACGATATTTACCTTCGTCAGCATCCTCAAGAATTGATAGATACGACGCATATCTTGATGCTGCAATTCTGCATTCATCCAGAGCTTCCCTGACCGCGCACCCCGGTTCATGTGTATGGGTGCAATTACTGAATCGACACTGGGCCGATTCCCTGAATATTTCGGGGAAGAAGTGCCCGGTGTCAGTTTTATCAAAATCAATTGTTCCGAAGCCGCGTATTCCGGGCGTGTCGATCACGGCGCCGGCTTTAGGGTCAGAGCCATTCAGGAAAAACATTTCCGAGAAAGTAGTGGTATGCATACCCTGGTCATGCACATCGGAGATTTCGGCTGTCCGCAGATCAAGCCCCGGGATCAAGTCATTTATCAAAGTCGATTTTCCTACGCCCGAATTTCCTGAGAACAAAGATATTTGTCCTGCAAGCATGTCTTTAAGCTTAGATACACCTTCGCCAGTCTTGGCTGACAATTTCACAACTTCATAACCAATGCTTTCGTAGAGATACGAGAAAGCGTTGAGCAGTTCAAGATCATCATCTTCAGTCAGAAGATCAGTTTTATTTATGACAATCAACGCTTTTATATGATATGCTTCAGCGGTGGCAAGGAAGCGGTCTACAAACGTAGTGGAAGTAGTAGGATGGGCCAATGTGATCACTAGAACCGCACGATCAATATTTGCCGCAATGATGTGCGACTCCTTGGATAGATTGCTTGCCCGCCGGATAATATAGTTTTCCCTGGGCATGATAGCGGTTATGTAGCTTACACCATCCGGAGCCGGGTCATCGGAAAATTCCACACGATCTCCTACGGCCACAGGATTGGTCGTCCGGATTCCTTTAAGTCTGAATTTACCTTTGATACGGCACGACACTATACTGCCGTTGTCGCCAAGTACAGTGTACAGATTCCCTGCGTTCTTTATTACGAGACCTTGCATAAATTGATGATTTAGGAGACCAAAATTATAAAATCCGCCCCATTGCCACAAATAAATAATGTGTAAAACAGAACAAGGGGCAACATTTGCAAACTTTTTGCAAATGGCATATGTTGATATTTAATATAAATTTAGCTGGAGGACAAATTTATGAATGTGCTTTTTAGTATTGGAATAGGTGTTGCATTGCTTTCTTTAGTACCACAGGTCATAATGAGCATAAGGGTTATGAGAGAGCGCAAGGAATATGCCAATCTGCCTATTAAATTAAACGAGATAAAATCTAAATACAGGACACAAAGATTTTACCTTATGCTTATTCAAGTGGCTGCAATAATTTTAGCAATCATAGGCTTGATGTTATAACGAGATAAAGCGATTACAGAGCTACTGACTGTAACAGAATCAGATAAGTTTTAATAAATTTGGCATTACGCCCAACTTATTTGTATCTTTGCCCGCATTCATATTTCATCTCATTATATCTGACGCCATGAAAAAGCTATCATTATTACTGACAATTGCGTTTTTTACAACTTGCATTCATATTGTCAAAGCGAGCAACAAGCCCGACGCCGAAAGATACGTTGTAATCGGCGATCTTATATTTAGAAAAACACCGCCATCGGCTAAAGTCTCTGAAATGATTTTCTTCACAGCTCCGGATGGGAAGAAAGCTACCATTTTAAAAATTACCGACAGCCTACCGGAAGAAGAACTTCGTATGGCAATTCCAGTTGACTCCATTCCCGATGGTCCGATCTTTTTGCATATGCTCAAAGAATACAGAGACACTCGCGTGGCAGCGAGATCCGGTGAAAGCATTAAGGTTGGAGATAAATTCCCTGTTTTTAAGGCTATTGATCTGGATGGAAATACGTGGTCAAATAAAGATATTGAAGGAAAAGTTATGGTCCTTAACCTGTGGTTCTCCGGGTGTGGACCATGCAGGGCTGAAATGCCGGAGTTGTCGGAATGGAAGAAGACCATTCCGGATGTAATGTTCTTTGCTTCCACATACGAAGATCCCGAAACAGTACGCTATGTACTGGATAGGACCGAATTCAATTGGATTCAACTGGTACAAGACACACAATTCTTTAAATGGACAGGTACGAAAGGGTATCCTCTGACACTTATCGTTGATAAAAGCGGAATAGTATCGCATGTAGAGTATGGCACATCTTCCGCTAAGAGAGAGGCTTTGAGGCAAAAAATTCTCGAGTTGCTTTGATCAGGATTCTGCATATGCGTGGAACATTGGCAGAGGAGGTTATTAACAATATTGCGCAGTTATAAACATTTACAGAACTTTAGCAAAAGTGACATCGATTGTTTCACGCAAAAATATTTATCTTTGCGTTGAAAAATCACATAGTCACAGCAGATGGGAAAAATCATCGCAATAGCAAATCAGAAAGGTGGAGTGGGAAAAACCACCACGACCATCAATCTCGCGGCCTCGCTTGCCACGCAGGGAAAGAAAGTGCTTATTATCGACGCGGATCCACAGGCAAATGCCACATCAGGTTATGGAATAGACCCGCGCTCGATGCAGGCATCGATATATGAATGTCTTGTGGACGATTATCCTCTCGATGGCTCACAAGTGCCTACCTGCATAGCAGGTCTTGACCTGATAGGATCGCGAATCGACCTGGCGGGAGCGGAGATAGAGCTTATCAACAAACCGGACCGAGAGAACGTGCTGCGCAGGTTGCTTGATCCTGTAAAGGATAAATATGATTTCATGCTGATCGACTGTTCTCCGTCACTTGGTCTGATAACAGTAAACGCCCTTACAGCCGCCGATTCAGTGATTATCCCCGTCCAGGCAGAATATTTTGCTCTTGAAGGCATCAGCAAGCTTTTGAATACTGTACGTATCATAAAAAGCAGGCTGAACACATCTCTTGAAATCGAAGGTTTCCTGCTCACGATGTACGATGCGCGCCTGCGTCTGGCCAATCAGATATATGAAGAATTGAAAACGCATTTCGGTGATATGGTTTTCAATACTGTTATTCCCCGCAACATACGTCTGAGCGAAGCGCCAAGTCATGGTCTTCCTGCTATATTGTATGATCCGGAGAGCAGAGGCGCCACATCGCATACCTTGCTTGCAAAAGAGCTAATATCCAACAACCGCAACCGCTGAAACCGGGGAAACAGGTAATCCGACCTCGGTAAACACAAATCAAATACAGTATAACTATGTCTATCAAACGTACGGCTTTAGGCCGCGGACTCGATTCGCTCATGCCGATGGACGACGTTCCTGCAAGAGGCACATCGACAATAAGCGACATCGAAATATCGCAGATAACTCCAAATCCGGATCAACCTCGAACTACATTCGATGAGGAAGCTCTTGAAGAACTTGCAGCCTCGATACGCGAACTTGGCATCATACAGCCGTTATCGCTAAGAAAATCCGGGCCGGATTCATATCAGATCATTGCCGGAGAGCGTCGTTACCGTGCAGCTATAATTGCAGGTCTGAATCGCGTGCCGGCATATATACGCACAGCCTCGGAGGCCGAACTGACCGAAATGGCGCTGATTGAGAACATTCAGCGCGAGGACCTTAATGCGATAGAAATAGCTCTGACTTTTAAAAAGCTGATTGACCAGTATGCCCTGACCCAAGAACGGTTAAGTGAGCGTATAGGAAAAAAACGCGCTACAATAGCCAACTTCCTCCGGCTGCTGAAACTGCCTGCTGAAGTTCAGCTTGGTTTGCGCGACAAGCGTGTAGACATGGGCCATGCCCGCGCACTTCTTTCTATCGAGTCTCCTACGGATCAGCTACGTGTCTATAACAGTATAATTACAGAAGGTCTTTCGGTAAGAGCAGTCGAGCGTATAGCTCAAGAATTGCGAGAAGGCAATAATAGCAAACGCGAGAATGATAAAAAGGAAAAGCCCAACCGGCCTTCAGCCGATTTTGACATTCTGCGCCAGCACTTGCAGACGACATTCAACACTCCCGTACAGTTCTCTTGCAATGCTTCCGGAAAAGGAAAAATTGCATTTACATTCAAAAACGTTGATGAACTTGAGAGATTAATTAGTATCTTTGACGGATTAAAATCACAGAACTGAGTATTGCAGTGCCCGTAACACATTTGATATCCTGTGACTCGAGCCATGCAAGTCTCTATAGACAAGGAATAAGCCAATCACCACAATGTCGTACAAAGCGCACGACCAATTTATCACTATTACGCTGAGACGATGGCAGAAAGCTATCGTCTGCATCATGGTATGTTGTCTGTTGACACCATACATAGCAGCGATGCCGCAGATACATCGGCCTCATATGCCGGCAAAAACTGACAGTACGCATAGGGAAGCACTCAACGCCCTACCCGATTCCTTAATTGTAGATGTACCCTCTCCTGATACCAACATCCAGGTAGTCGAGGAGTCTGTAGCCGATACGGGTGATTCCCTTATGGTAACGGCGGCTGATACAATCCCGGTAGTAATGTCTGACACACGTATCACGGACTACAACCAGTGGGTGCGGCGCAAAGTTGATTTCAATCCGGATCCTACCCGTGCGGTCTGGATGTCGGCTTTATTTCCCGGACTTGGACAGATATATAACCGCAGTTTCTGGAAACTGCCTATCGTAGTCGGTGCATATGTAGGACTTGGCTATGGGTGTTCGTGGAACAATTCCATGCTTAGCGACTACACGCGTGCCTACCGCGACATCATGGACAATGACCCATCGACCAAAAGCTATATGGACCTGTTTCCAAGCACTACCCGCGAAGAAGATCTGGACCGCACGTGGCTTACAAACGTACTGCGTACGCGCAAAGATTACTACAGGCGCAACCGCGATCTATGTATAATATGTATGATCGGCGTATACCTGATCGCTATGGTGGACGCATATGTGGATGCATCACTAAGCCACTTCGATATTTCTCCCGATTTGGCGGTAGATGTCGCGCCTGCCGTGATCCAGGAATCCAGATCGGCCCGTCCGGCCATTGGATTGCAATGGGCCATAACTTTCTAATCATTCATGCAAAATGAAATCCCGTATAATTCTCACCATCACACTTGCGGCATCAACACTTATGCCGGCGAACGCGCAGTCGATTCTGTCGATGCGCGATTCTATTGATAACCCCAGTATAATATATCCTGAGAGTTTTGAGACCGATGTGCAGAAAATGCGCGAAAACTGGTATCTGAGCACATATGCGGTGCTTGACGAAAACGCCGATCAGAGACCAGTAGCCAACATAAGCGAAGATGAGTATATACGTCGGTTGAGTGCTATGCCGACTACAATAGAGATGCCTTACAACAATGTAGTGCGTGCCCATATAAATATGTACACAGAGCGCAGGCGCTCCCTCGTAGAGAATATGCTCGGCATGAGTCATTACTATATGCCAATATTTGAAGCTGCATTGGACAGGCATGGTATGCCACTCGAACTGAAGTATCTTCCTATTATCGAATCCGCATTGAATCCAACAGCAGTGTCGCGTGCCGGAGCTACTGGATTGTGGCAATTCATGCTGCCTACAGCAACCGGACTTGGAATGGAGATAAACTCACTCGTCGACGAACGCAGGGACCCATACGTGTCTTCGGATGCTGCGGCAAGATATCTTAAACAATTGTACAATACATATGGCGACTGGTCGCTTGCCATAGCTGCATACAACTGCGGCCCGGGTAATGTGAACAAAGCCCTGCGTCGCGCAGGCGGTGGAAAAAAGGACTTTTGGGAAATCTATCCATTCCTTCCCGCAGAGACAAGGAATTATGTACCTGCATTCATCGCGGCAAACTACGTGATGAACTATTACAGGGAGCATAACATACAACCGGCACTTGCCCGCCGGCCGATAATCACCGATACTGTGCATGTCAGCAAGCGAGTCAACTTACAGCAGGTATCCGATGTATTAGGAATACCGATGGACGCATTGCATATTCTCAACCCTCAATTCCGTACCGACATCATCCCCGGCGATATAAAGCCTTACGCACTCGTGTTGCCATCCATGCAATCGTATTGCTATGTTGCAAATGAAGATAGCATCGTGGCTCATGATGCCGAACGTTATGCCCGCCGCACAGTGGTACAGCCAAACGACGGATCTACAAGAACCGGCAGTGACGAAGGCGGTGAGTATGTGGATGAACTTGTGGTCAAGTACCACAAAGTGAAGCGAGGAGAAACACTTGCATCTATAGCAAAGAAATATGGAGTAACCCAGAGCGAGATTCGCTCAACGAATAAAATAGGCAATAAAGTAAAGCGCGGACAGACTCTGAAGATAAACACTTATACGCGCAAATACGTGAAACCTGACACAACCGCTACGGTTGCAGAAAGTGGTATCCAGGCCGCAGAACCTCAGGTACAGCAGACTTCTGCCAAGCAGACTGATACTCCCGCGAGGACCAATACAAAGAAACAACCCACAACACAGAATAAGCCGACAAAATACACCGTAAGAAAAGGCGACACTTTGAGTAAGATTGCTAATAAACACGGTGTTACGATTCAGCAGTTGCGGGATGCCAACGGCATAAAGGGCGATAATATCAGGGAAGGTCAAAGTCTGACAATTCCGGCTAAAAAAGCTGCTAAATCATCGAAGAAAAAATCGAAGAAGCGCCGTTGATATATACGCGATGAGATAACTAAACTTAAAAAGACAATATACCTTATAATAAACCGAACCAATCATGAGTAACTCTGAAAAAGAAACGATGAAAGTAGATCCTGCTTCAGTCGACGCCACTACGCTTCCGGAAAACGCGTTCCGTGAGCTTGCGGCAGACGAGGATTACGCACCGGTGATGCATCCGGCCAGAGACTACCCTGAGGTGACAGTGTATTCTGTGACAACAGGTCTGATACTTGCTGTGATTTTCTCTGCGGCTGCAGCATACCTGGGACTCAAGGTAGGACAGGTATTTGAAGCCGCTATACCTATCGCGATAATCGCAGTCGGACTGTCAGGCTTCCTGAAAAAGAATCATCCGCTCGGACAAAATGTCATCATACAGTCGATCGGAGCATGCTCCGGTGTGATTGTGGCAGGTGCGATATTCACCTTACCTGCTCTTTACATACTTCAGGCCACGCATCCTGACATTACCGTAAATTTCTTACAAATATTTTTAAGCTCACTTTTCGGAGGCGTACTCGGTATACTGTTCTTCATTCCATTCCGTCGCTATTTCGTGAAGGACATGCACGGTAAATATCCTTTCCCTGAGGCCACGGCTACCACACAGGTACTGATGAGCGGACAGGCAAAGGGCGCGGCGTCCGGAGCGCAGGCTAAACTTCTTGTTGTAGCCTCTCTTGTAGGTGGAATTTATGACTACATTGTGGCTACTTTCGGATGGTGGACAGAGACAATAACCACCCAGGCTTACAGTTGGGGCGAGGCGCTTGCCGCGAAGACCAAGTTTGTATTCAGTTGCAATACAAGTGCTGCCGTGCTCGGTCTCGGCTACATAATCGGATTGAAATATGCCTTTGTAATTTTTGCCGGCAGTGCATTTGTCTGGTGGGTAATAGTGCCTCTGCTCGGCAGCTATGGTGCAGCGGAAATAGCCGCGATGGGACCAGACGGTATATTCCGCAACTACGCCCGCATGATAGGCATCGGCGGTATCGCGATGGCCGGAGTGATAGGCATAATCAAGACATGGCCAATTATCCGCCAGGCAGCGGGGCTTGCAGGTCGTGAACTTCGCGGTGGCGCTGGTAGCAAGAAAACAGTGCGTTGGCAAACTGATATATCCATGAAGCATATCGCCTATTTCGTATTCATAGCGCTTATCGCAGTGCTTATATTCTTCTGGGTAGGTGTTATCGGTACTTTCTGGCAAGCACTTGTGGCATGGATCGTGGTCGCAGGAATTGCTTTCCTTTTCACGACCGTGGCAGCAAATGCAATTGCAATCGTTGGCAGCAATCCCGTGTCAGGCATGACGCTGATGACACTGATTATCGCATCTGCGATATTTGTCGCAATCGGACTTAACGGCACTTCAGGCATAGTAGCTTCGATGGTGATTGGTGGAGTTGTGTGCACGGCATTGTCGATGGCCGGAGGTTTCGTGACCGACCTCAAGATAGGATACTGGCTTGGCTCCACTCCCCGGAAGCAGGAATCATGGAAATTCCTTGGCACACTCGTGTCGGCTGCCACAGTGGGCGCAGTGATTCTGATGCTGAACAAGGTTTACGGTTTCACCGGCGATACAGCACTGGCTGCTCCACAGGCCAATGCAATGGCAAAGGTAATCGAACCCATGATGATGGGCGGAGCCACACCGTGGACTCTTTATATTGTAGGCGCTATTCTTGCTGTATTGCTTGACAGACTTGGTATTCCGGCCCTGGCATTCTGTCTGGGTATGTTCATACAGTTCTCTCTCAACATGCCGATCCTTGTCGGTGGTATAATTGCATGGATGGTAGCAAACTCCACCAAAGATATAAAATTGAGCAAAGCCCGCACAGACCGCGGTACATTAGTAGCATCCGGACTAATTGCAGGTGGTGCATTGTTCGGAGTATTTGCAGCACTGACAATCATGCTTGGTAAAGAAGCGCCAACCAACGGTGAAGAATTTGCGCCTCAGGTACTTGGCGTTGTAGCATATCTGGGCATCATTGCCTATCTGTATCTAAGCTCGCGTAACGTAAAAAACGCTCAGTAACAATTCCTGTATCAAATAACGGTAAGCGCCTTAAACTACAGTAATGTAATGTGAAGCTATCGAATATAAACAGGGAAATACTTGCACTGTCGATTCCGGCTATCGTCAGCAACATCACAACGC
The DNA here is from genome assembly GCA_910586995.1 of uncultured Muribaculaceae bacterium. Taxonomy (GTDB): domain Bacteria; phylum Bacteroidota; class Bacteroidia; order Bacteroidales; family Muribaculaceae; genus CAG-873. Next base: position 164,210 of record CAJUKZ010000004.1, read on the forward strand.
CCCTCCTGGGGTTGATTGATGTTGCTATCGTAGGCCATATCGGCAGTGCGGTGTATATAGCGGCAATTGCATTAGGTGGAGCGGTGATGAATATGCTCTACTGGATATTCGGGTTTCTTCGTCTGGGAGCAAGTGGAGTTACGGCTCAGGCTTTCGGAGCAAAAGACACAGTAGCAGCAGACGCTGTTCTCTACCGAGGACTGGTCATTGCGGCCGGGATCTCATTGCTGATAATGGTTGCCCAAGGATTCCTTACGGACCGGGTTCTGGAATTTATGGATGCAGATCCCGCCTCTGCAAATCCCGCAAGTCGCTATGTCAGTATATGTATATGGGGCGCTCCGTCTGTCCTGGCTACGTATACTCTGTCGGGGTGGATGCTTGGCATGCAATACTCAAAAGGCCCTATGTGGATTGCCTTGGTAACGAATATTGTCAATATCGCCGCTTCGTTGATATTCGTGTTCTGGCTTGGATACGACATAGCAGGAGTTGCCACGGGCACATGTATTGCACAGTGGGCCGGAATAATTTTTGGAGCTATCCTTACAGTATTAAAGTTTCACCCCAGCCATCCCGACTGGAAAAAGGTTTTCAAAGCAGAAGATATTAAGCGCTTTTTTGCCATCAACCGTGACATTTTTCTACGTACGCTTTGTCTGGTTGCGGTTACTCTATGGTTTACTCATGCCGGCGCTGTGCAAGGAACACTTGTCCTTGCTGCAAATGCACTTCTGATGCAGTTTTTCATGTTGTTTTCGTATTTTACAGACGGATTTGCTTTTGCAGGCGAGGCTTTATCCGGCAAGTATATGGGAGAACGGAATCCCGATATGCTGAAAAAAAGTATCGAATCCCTTATAAAAACCGGAGTAGTTCTGTCTGTAATTTTCACGACGGCATATTTCATAGCCGGAGATACCATTATGCACATACTGACATCCGATTCAGGAGTCGTTGATACTGCTAAAAAGTATTTCATATGGATACTTGTTATTCCGGTAGCAGGATTTACTGCGTTTACATGGGATGGCATCTTTGGTGGACTCACGCTTACAAGAGGCGGCCTTTTGTTGCCGATGGCCCTGTCGGCCATGCTGTTTTTCGCATCATATGCATTACTTACGCCCCTATATGGCAACCACGGGCTATGGGCTTCGTTTATCATCTACTGCGCTTCACGCGGTATAATACAGACAATATATTTCCAAACACATAAAAAATATCTCTACAGAAATGAACAACAAGGACATTGACCTCTCTGTGAGCAATCTGAATGCCACCAGAAACAAGAGTTATGATATCGCGCTTCTTCCGTGGGGCGCTACTGAGCCACATAATCTCCATCTCCCCTACCTCACCGATGCGATTCTGTCGCACGACGTGGCAGTCGACGCTGCCCGTATCGCGTCTGAGCGCTATGGTATACGAGTTATGGTCCTGCCTCCGATACCGTTAGGCTCGCAGAATCCCGGACAGCGCGAAGAGAACTTCTGCATACATTACAGACAGCAGACACAGGCTGCAGTACTCGGCGACATCGCGTCTTCGCTTGATCATCAAGGCATCCATCGGATTCTCATAGTAAACGGTCATGGAGGCAATTCATTCAAAGGATTTATCAGAGATCTCGCGGTGGACTGCCCCACAATGCTTATAGGATCATGCGAGTGGTTCAAAGCAGCAAACGCAAAGGCTTTCTTCGAGTGCCCCGGCGACCATGCAGATGAACTTGAGACATCAGTGATGATGCACTATCATCCTGAACTTGTCGACCTCAGCGAAGCAGGTGCAGGCTCTGCCAAAGGCTTCAAGGGAGAAGCCCTGCGAGCCGGAACAGGATGGATACCGCGCAACTGGCAGTGTGTCAGCACTGATACCGGCATAGGCGACCCGCGTACAGCCACGGCGGAGAAAGGATGTAAGTTTGCAAAAGCATGTGCTGAAAATCTCGCGGTTCTCATTTCGGATCTGTGTTCGGATAAACTTTACGAAGAATAAACTGCATAATTATTCACAGAATTCATAAATATGCAGTAACTTTGCAGTACGCAAGGCAGCGCAGTATTCAATCACAGTCAAACCAAGGAGAATATCGCATATGAATCCCAACAGCCTGGTAACAATCGACGACATCTCGAAAGACGAGATGCTTGCAATACTCAAGGAGGCCAGCTTTTTTGAGGAGCACCCGAATCACCGCATTCTTGAAGGCCGTGTAGTGGCCACTCTGTTTTTTGAACCCTCGACACGCACGCGACTCAGTTTCGAGACCGCGGTGAACAGGCTCGGCGGACGTATCATTGGATTTTCTGATGCATCTACCTCCAGTTCGTCAAAGGGAGAGACATTGAAAGACACTATCAAGATGGTCAGCAACTATGTAGACTTGATCATAATGCGTCATCATCTTGAGGGTGCGGCAAGGTATGCATCCGAAGTGACCGACGTTCCTGTCATAAATGCCGGAGATGGAGCCAACCAGCATCCATCGCAGACTATGCTTGACCTGTATTCAATCTACAAGACGCAAGGGCGTCTCGAGAACCTGAATATCACCATGGTCGGAGACCTTAAATACGGACGTACGGTGCATTCTCTGCTCATGGCAATGCGCCACTTCAATCCTAACTTCCGTTTCGTGGCCTGTGAGGAATTGAAGATGCCTGTGGAATATAAGGATTTCTGCGATAAGAACGGCATATCCTATACGGAATATACCGATTTCTCTCCGGAAGTGATCAATACGTCGGATATAATATATATGACACGTGTGCAGCGCGAGCGTTTCAGCGATCTGATGGAATACGAACGCGTGAAAAACATATACACGCTTCATAATGCCATGCTTGACAATTCACGTGAGAATCTGCGCATTCTGCACCCGCTGCCAAGGGTGAACGAGATCTCGCAGGATGTAGACGACAATCCCAAGGCCTACTATTTCGATCAGGCGAGAAACGGACTGTTTACACGTCAGGCACTTATCTGCCGGGCACTTGGTATCAATCCTCTAAATATAAAGACAAATGATGACTGATAAGAAAGAGTTAGCAGTTGCAGCACTTCAGGCCGGGACAGTGATAGACCATATACCGTCGTCCGCTTTGTTCAAAGCCGTGAAGATCCTCGGGCTTCAAGATATGAAAACGCCTGTTACCGTAGGCAACAATCTGCCAAGCAAGCGCCTCGGAGCAAAAGGCATTATCAAGGTTGCCGACGTAGAATTTGCAGAGGATGTGATCAACCGAATAGCAATAATCGCACCTACCGCAAGAATAAATATTATCCGCGACTTTCAAGTGGTGGAAAAACGTCAGGTGAGCATCCCTGAGCGTGTTGTGGGGCTTGTAAAATGTGACAATCCCAAATGCATAACCAATAACGAGCCTATGCATACGGTATTCAACGTGACCGATATAGGTGATGACCGAGTAAGTCTGCGGTGTCATTACTGCAATCACACTGTAGATAATAGTAATGTACGCCTGCTATAGAGAAAAATAGATACCGCGCGACATGAAACAATACTGGAGACCAGGAACAATGCTGAATCCGCTGCCTGCGGTGATCGTATCGTGTGGCTCCACCTTAAAAAACCGCAATCTGATAACCGTGGCCTGGACCGGGACAATATGTTCCGATCCGGCCATGTGCTTTATATCTGTGAGGCCATCACGCTACAGCCATAGTATTCTGATGGAAGAAATGGAATTCACCATTAATCTTACAACGGCATCTATGGCAAAGGCGACAGACTGGTGCGGTGTAAGGTCGGGACGCGACTATGACAAATGGAAAGAATGCGGACTGACTCCTGTCGAGGGTGTGAAAGTCGGATGCTGGTATGTAGACGAATCTCCAGTTGCAATCGAGTGTCGCGTAAAGCAGGTAATGCATCTTGGCACGCACGACATGTTCCTGGCAGAAGTAGTCAATGTAATTGCTGATGAGTCATTTATTGACCAAAAGACAGGTGCACTGGACTTGACCAAAGCCGATCTGATGACGTATTGTCACGGTCATTATCATGCTCTCGGGCGTGAATTGGGACACTTCGGCTTTTCAGTCCGTAAGAAAAAACAGAAAAAATAAACTGTTCATATACACATAATTTATCATTCATGGAAAGAGACAATCTGATTTTTGACACAATTTTCCACGAGAATGTGCGTCAGCACAAAGGTATCGAACTTATCGCTTCAGAAAACTTCGTAAGTGAGCAAGTAATGGAGGCAATGGGTTCTTGCCTTACCAACAAATACGCAGAAGGTTATCCCGGCCACCGTTACTATGGCGGTTGTCAGGTAGTGGACCGCGTAGAGAGCATCGCCATTGAGCGTGTCTGCAAACTATTCGGTGCAGAATATGCCAATGTACAGCCACACTCCGGAGCGCAGGCAAATATGGCTGTATTCATGGCCTGTCTTCAGCCTGGAGATAAATTCCTCGGACTGAATCTGTCGCATGGAGGTCATCTCTCTCATGGAAGTCCAGTAAACTTCTCAGGACTTATGTTTGAAGCTCTGGAGTATAATGTAAAGGAGGATACCGGTCTGATCGACTATGAGCAGATGGAAGAAGTGGCACGCCGTGAGCGCCCGAAACTGATCATCGGCGGAGCAAGCGCCTATTCCCGTGAATGGGATTATGCCCGTATGCGTCGCCTTGCCGACGAGATCGGAGCTATACTTATGATTGATATGGCACACCCGGCCGGCCTTATAGCTGCCGGACTGCTTGACAATCCTGTAAAGTATGCACATATCGTGACATCTACAACACATAAGACCCTGCGCGGACCACGTGGAGGCATCATCCTTATGGGCAAAGACTTCGATAATCCCTGGGGCAAGACTACTCCGAAAGGCGTGATAAAGAAAATGTCGGCTATTCTCGACTCTGCCGTGTTCCCGGGTGTACAGGGTGGACCGCTCGAGCATGTAATCGCAGCCAAGGCCGTTGCTTTCGGAGAAGCACTTCAGCCTGCATTCCGCGAATATCAGATTCAGGTTAAGAAGAATGCTGCAGCATTGGCAGAAGCGATGCTCAAGAGAGGCTATAAGATTGTTTCCGGTGGTACAGACAACCACTGCATTCTTGTTGACCTACGTACAAAATTCCCTGACCTTACAGGTAAAGTTGCAGAAAAGGTTCTTGTCGATGCTGACATAACTGCCAATAAGAATATGGTTCCTTTCGACAGCCGTTCTCCTTTCCAGACCTCCGGAATACGTCTTGGCACACCTGCCATCACGACACGCGGAGTGAAGGAAGACTTCATGGAGACTATAGCCGGACTTATAGACCGTGTGCTCTCCAATCCTGACAATACAGAGGAGATAGCAGCCGTACGCGCGGAAGTGAATGCGCTTATGGAGAACTACCCTATTTTCGCATATTGATCTTATTGGATCACCGTTGGTGGAAAAGGCCAACGGTGATCCATTCCTACTCTCCCTCTCACCCTCCACTTTTCATACTTATATTTCTTAACCATCAAAATTCAATTTATTATGAAGCTAAACCACAGGGCCGCAATCCTGTGGGTAACACTTGCGTCTGCTTTTTCAGGAATGCATGCACAGAACTATGCATGGCCGGAAGAATATGAAGGCGTGATGCTACAGGGATTCTACTGGGACTCATACAATGACACCCGGTGGACGCGGCTTACTAATCAGGCAGACGAACTGTCTAAGTTCTTTTCGTTAATATGGATACCCAACAGTGGTTATTCCGGTAGCGGCAACAATATGGGTTATACTCCGCAGTATTGGTTTTCAAACCACAATAGTTCTTTTGGTTCAGAAGAAGAACTGCGGGCTATGATTTCCAAATACAAGGAACTCGGCACAGGCATTATAGCAGATGTTGTGATCAACCATCGCAACGGTGTAAGTAATTGGACGGACTTCCCCACCGAGACATGGCACGGGCAGACATGGCATATCGGTACGGATGGTATTTGCTCCACAGACGAGGTCAGAAATGCAGCAGGTCAGGCAAAACCGACTGGCGCGCCTGATACCGGTGAGGATTTCGATGGAGCACGTGATCTTGACCATACCAATGCTAACGTTCAGAACAATTGCAAAAATTATTGTCTTTTCCTGCTTAACGAGCTTGGCTACACTGGCTTCCGTTACGACATGACCAAAGGATATTCAGGAGAATATACAAAAATATACAACGAATACTCCAAACCTGCATTCTCAGTGGGTGAATATTGGGATGGTTCGTACGATGCTGTCGCTGCATGGATAGAAGCAACGGGAAAACAATCGGCTGCATTTGATTTTCCATTTAAGTATGCCGTAAACAAAGCGTTCTCATCAGGAGATCTTACAGAATTGACGTGGAAAGCTCCAGGAGGCAATCTGCAACCTGCCGGACTCATACATTTCGGATATCCACAGTATGCCGTAACCTTCATCGACAATCACGACACATACCGGGATTCAAATGCATTCACAGGCAATGTTGCAGCCGCTAATGCATTCATGCTATGTTCGCCGGGTACACCCTGCGTTTTTCTTCCGCACTATAAAACCTACCGTAAAGAGATTCAACAACTTGTCAATGTAAGAAATTCTGTAGGGCTACACAATCTGAGTGCAGTGGATGTGCTTACATCAAACAAGAACTGCTACATGGCAAGAGTCCAGGGAAAATATGGAGAACTGGTCGTACGTATAGGTACATCGGAGGAGTCTCCATCAGGCTATGGAGACTCAGACATAGTGGCTTCCGGTGACAGTTATTGCATATGGAGCAAGACCGAGATAAAAGGCGAAATTATAGATACTGAAGATCCATTGCCAGCCGACATGCCATCGAAGTTATATCTAATAGGCAATATAGAGGGATCGCATTGGTCGACAAGTTCACCTATAGAAATGGTACTGGAAGGTAATACATATTATGCCCGTAACATAACTCTCAGCGCTGCAGCCGGTGAGACCAACGCGTTTTTCAGCTTTATAACCGCCAAAGGTTCTGACTGGAATGCGGTGAATGGCTCAGATAGATATGGCGCAGCAACAACAAACGCCCCCATAAGCATCGGCAATCCATCTGATATGGTGAAGTATCCTGTAAACATAAACGCATCTGCCGCAGCATCATGGGCAGTTGCCCCGGGGAAATACGACATCTCCGCATCATTCGACAACATGAAAGTAGGTGTATATAGCGCAGGATCAACCGGTATCACTGATATTATACCGGACGAATCTATTGAGGCTGAATACTATAACATTCAGGGTATCCGCGTACATAATCCTTCGGTGCGACCGGGAATATATATCGTCAGGAAAGGAAGGACTGTAAGCAAAGAGATTATTAAATAACAATAGTTCAAACCTATACGAAAAAGAGGCAACGCTAATTAAAACGTTGCCTCTTTTCTATAATTGCCACATCAAAGGATGCGATGAAACTCCGAAAGACAGGATTTGAGCGCTCGCCGACCTTTGTAATCCGCCTGGTCGCTAAGACACCCCTTGCAGGGTCGGGGCCCGCCATTAGCCAGCTAAGCTTGTCTCGGTATTTCATTAGAATTTGATGAGTTTCCCAATCTACTTTGATGTGGTAAATCTTAATTCAGTATTTATATCCGGCATCTCTCTTGATGCTTTGTAATAGTAACACAAAGATAGTTCGGGAAGTTCAAATATGCAAATATTATAAAGAATTTTATGTGCAAGACCGAGTTTTTTCGAAAAAAACGCTTTTGTCTATAAAAAAAGAATTATTTTTGTGTTTTAAAACATAATTACAGGACATTGGATCTGAATACGAATGATAAAGCAGGCTCTTGAGAAAGTGATTAGTGAGGATATGGCCGACATATGGTCTATCCTTGACGGTGATGAGAAGCGTCGCATAATCGACAGTTTCACTATACACAATTTCAAGAAAAACCAGATTATATACGCCGAGAATGAAGAACCTGAGTATCTTTGGTGTCTACTCAAAGGAAAGGTAAAGCTATTCAAGGAAGGTATCGGCGGTCGGGCTCAGATAGTACGTCTTATCCGTCCGGTACAATATTTTGGCTACCGTGCCTATTTCGCACGTGAGCCATATGTGTCTTCTGCCGGTGCATTCGAGGCATCAGTTCTCGGATCACTTCCTATGTCTCTTGTCGAGGATCTGATACGCAACAATATGAATCTTGCGTTCTTCTTCATCCACGAACTGTCGAGAAACTTGGGCGATTCAGATACCCGTACAGTAAATCTCACCCAGAAACACATACGCGGTCGTCTGGCCGAAGCAATAATGGTGCTGCTTGACAGCTATGGTTACGAATCAGATAGCCAGACGCTGAATATCTATATGTCGCGCGAGGATCTTGCCAATCTGTCCAATATGACAACGTCCAATGCAATACGAACACTCTCGGGATTTGTGAATGATAAACTTATAATAGTGGACGGTCGTCGTATAAAGATCCTAAACGAGCCTGCGCTACGCAAAATCAGCAAGTACGGATGATGTTCCGGCTCCGTATGAGCTTCCCTGAAGAAGTCCGGTCTATGACGTCTACTGCAATTACTATTTTAGGCAGTTCATATCTGCTGAGCAGCGGTCGGCATGCCTCCATTAATTCTTTATCAGAGACGACTTTTCCTGACACTTTCTCGTATACAAGTGTGACGGCTTCACCCCATACCGAATCAGGTGTCGATGTGATATAGAACGGAGTATTCATTACCGATTCGATTTTGCGTTCTATTTCCTCGGGATAAAGTTTTACACCTCCTGAATTGATTACGAAGTCGCGACGCCCGCGCCATATGAATGTCCTGTTATCTATAAGATCGACAACATCATTAGTCTGCAAAGACTTCCACGAATAATCATGCGATTGTATAGTCAGACTGTTGTCCTTATCGACCGAAAAAACGATACCTGGCATTGCTGTATATACATTACAGCCAAGTTTACGCAAAGCTACATGGCTGCATGTCTCAGTCATACCGTATGATGCATAGGCATTGAATCCGGCATCGATCACGGCTCGTTCTACTTCTGCAGGAATAGCGCCTCCTCCAATCAGCAAATTACGCACCATCGAAGGATAACGAGGTGAAGACAGCAAATGATGCAGTTGCGCAGGTACTACCGGAACAAGGTCAAATACAGCAGGATATGGTTCATCCGAGATTGGAGTCATGGATGGTTTTTCCACGTACAGATCGCATCCAGCCAACTCAGCTCTCACGATCATCATCTTGCCTGCTATATAGTCGTGCGACAACGGCATCAACATGGTGCTGCGTGAGGTTATACAAAAAAATTTGTTCGTAGCACGTGCACTGACAGTCATATCGGATTTGGCAAGCATTATCCTCTTTGGCGTGCCCGTCGAACCGGAAGTATGCGCCTCAATAAATGCTGTATCAGGAGATCGCCATTCCTTCAGGAAGGCATCCACTCCACTGCTGTCTCCATGAACTGTCATTGCCATTGCAGCGTGTCGGGAATTTGCCACTCTGCATGCGGATCTACTGATATGCGATCGGCAGACAGCCGCAGAGGCGATATTATATTATTGGAATATAACGCGCCAGTTCCAAGGCCCTGTGGCATTTCGGGATTGAATGACGCTACCCACTGGGCTATGGCATTAAGGCCAATATCAGACTCCATCGCAGATGTGGCCCACCATCCGGCATCTCTCTGCCTTGCTAGTGAGATCCAACGGTTTGAAGCCTGAAAGCCACCGCAAAGTGCCGGCTTGAGAATAACATACTGCGGCATTATGGCATCGAGCAGACGTGCCTGATCATCGTATCGTCTTGCGCCAATAAGTTCTTCATCAAGGGCCACCGGAATCGGGGAGTTTCGGCAAATATCGCGCATAGCGCTGAGTTGGCCTGCCTTAATAGGCTGCTCAATGGAATGAATGTCGTAGCGAGCGAGCTTATCCAGAACATTCAAAGCCTGCCTCGGCGAAAATGCGCCGTTGGCATCAAGCCTGAGTTCAACCTTAGATGCATTCCAAGCCGAACGCACATACGCGAGCAGTTCGAGTTCGCGGTCAAAGTCTATAGCCCCAATCTTAATCTTCACGCATCTGAAGCCGAGATTAAGTTTCTCCTGAAGCCTCTGCATCATTAGATCAGCAGAACCCATCCATACGAGGCCGTTGATTACAAGCTCACTTTGGCCATCAGCCCATTTGCCCGGATAAATGACTCTCCTGCCACCGTTCCGCAGATCCTGCATGGCTGTCTCAAGACCAAACGCGATCGAACTCATTCCGATATCCTCCGGATCAGTGACATGCACTATGTCGCGGCATACGCGCTGAAGCCTCAGTTCATAATCACTGCGATCATCAGCACTTAATCCGCGAAAAAGCGCACATTCACCTATTCCGAATATTTCAGGTTCCGAGTCATCGAACACCTTTATGAAATAGGTATCCTTGTGGTGCATGGCTGATCTCGAAGTCCTCGCCTCAAAGCGAAGGTCAAGACGATATTTGCAATATTGAGCCTGTAGCATCAGGGGAACATCGGATATTGGTCAAAATCAGGGTCACGCTTCTCAAGGAAAGCATTTTTGCCTTCCTGCGCCTCATCCATAAGATAATACATGAGAGTGGCATCTCCGGCCAATTCCATGATACCTGCCTGGCCATCAAGTTCGGCGTTCAGGCCTCGTTTTATCATACGTATGGCGAACGGACTGCGCATCATTATAGTCCTGCACCAGTCCACAACCTCGTCTTCCAGTTGGTCGAACGGTACAACTTTGTTTACCATACCCATCTGCAGGGCTTCCTCGGCAGTATACTGCCGGCACAAGTACCAGATTTCCCTGGCTTTCTTCTGCCCTACACAGCGAGCAAGATAAGATGCCCCGAATCCGGCATCGAAACTACCGACTTTGGGGCCGGTCTGTCCGAAGCGTGCGTTATCGGAAGCTATGGAAAGATCGCAGACAACGTTAAGCACATTTCCTCCACCGATGGCATATCCGTTGACCATCGCTATTACCGGTTTGGGTATAGATCTTATTACACGGTGAATGTCGAGGACGTTGAGACGCGGCACGCCATTTGAGTCACTATATCCACCACGGGTCTTATAGTGCTGATCTCCACCTGAACAGAATGCCTTGTCGCCGGCTCCTGTCAGCACGATCACGCGCACCGATGAATTTTCGCGGCAATATGCCAAAGCATCAAGAATCTCCGAATTAGTTAGTGGCCGGAATGCGTTGTAGACTTCCGGGCGGTTGATGGTGATCTTGGCTATTCCTTCGAAGCTTTCGAACAAAATATCTGTATACTCTTTGATGGTTTTCCAATTACGCATGATATACGATTATTATGATTGTGTATCTTTGATTTTTACTGAAAAATATTCCCGCAAGGTATCAGCGGATTCCTGGCCGGGGGTTATTATGTTCATTATGGCAGGGCGTGAAGACTTGCTGTTGAAGAACTTATCTGCAACAGCTTCGAAATCCTCAGCAGAGGACACCTCGCAATATCCGAAACCGAAAGCCTCGGCAAGCGACGCAAGTGGCAACCTCACATCTCCGACAAAATATCTTTCAAGTTCTGCCAGTCCGGAAGTGCTGCGTATGAAGCGGAATATGCCTCCGCCTCCGTTATTAAGGACTACTATACGGAAATCTGCAGGTATGTCAGGGACTGCAAGTGCCCCCATATCATATTGCGCGCTCATATCACCGGTGACAAGGACAGTAGGTCCGGAATATGCTTTAGCAGCGCCTATGGCTGTAGACGTGCATCCGTCTATTCCGCTCACGCCGCGGTTACAATCTATGCGGTGTATATGTCCATTGTTGAAAAGCTGCGCATAGCGCACGGCTGTGCCGTTAGAAAGCTGCAAGTTATAGGCCGACGGGATAGAAGCCATCACAAGCTCCATTGCTTTAAGATCGGTCCAACCGACTTTATCGCAGAAATTGTATTTAGCTAATGCTGCTTCTGCTGCGTATACTCTCCATCGTTGCCCGTAGTCTGACGTTGGTACTGATAATGCCGAAGCAACTCTTACAAGGCCGTGGAAGAAAACTTCAGCCGGCATGTCGACCCGCATTTCAAGGCATCGGAAACAATCTACTGCATGATCACTTACACCCACGTGCCAATGACGCACAATACCTCTGGCTGCTCCTCCGCGCAGCCACTGCTTCACGAAACGGGAAAGCAACGAACCTCCGAATGTAATGACGATATCCGGCATCATTTCTTCCAGCATTTCGTCGGTCATAGCTGAGAGTGTAGCATCTACGGCAGGAACAACGTTTGCTCCGGATGGCAGATGCACATTGCTCTGAGCCTCCGTCATTACAGCTATATTATTCAATGATGCAAGTCGTCCAAGCAGGGAATTGATCCGGGAGGAAGGTTGCCCGAATCCTGCGATTATGAGTATCTTTCCACCCTCGGATAAACTTTTTGCAATAGGTTCGGCGATATTCACAGGTAAATCGGAGTGGGCGCGAAGCACATTGATAGCACGCACATTCTCAGTCTCTGGGCACGACATACGATCAAGCGGTTCATCGATCTGGACATTAAGATGCACGGGGCCGCAGGCATCGGCAACAGCAGTAGCGATGCAGTCGTTTACTGTGCGGTTGACAAGCCAACGCAGATTAGGTGTAGATGTGAAAGCCGGGAGATTATAGCTACCTTTTACAATATTATCAAGAGCCTTGTATTGACGTAACGTCTGGGAATCATCCTGATCAATCCACTCGGCAGGCCTATCGGCAGAGATGACAATCAGCGGAACGTGCCGGTAGTATGCTTCCGCAACTGCAGGAGCAAGATTGAGCAGTGCTGTGCCTGAAGTACACATCACAGCCACTGGCTCAGACGCAATTAACGCCATCCCAAGAGCGACAAATCCGGCAGTGCGTTCATCTATCACAACTTCAACATTGAAGACTCCGAGTCTATTGATTGCGACAGACAATGGTGCATTGCGCGAACCCGGAGAAACAACTACCCTGCGCACGCCATGTGCATGCAACAGACGGGCTATCTCGACACAAGATTCATTTGAGGTGGTCTCGTACATAAACCCATTAAGCCGGGAACAATGAACAGAACCCGTTTTTATTGAACTGATAATACATTTCTATGCGCTCCGGTGTGTCGTTGCCAAGAAGCAATAGTAATTCCTTGGCAAATTCAAGTGTTGCAGAACCGTTGGCTGTGACTATATTTTTGTCAGAGATCGCCTGACTGTGTACATACATGCTTGAATTAGTATAATTTTCTCCACCCCAGAGAACAAGTTGATCAGGTCCATTGCCTGTGTGAGCTACAGTATTCAAAAAACCATGCTTGGCCATGAAAGAGGCCGCATTACAGATAGCACCGACTATTTTTCCGTTGTCTATCGCTTTTTTCACAATTGGAACGACACCATCCGCTATCGGTGTCGACCATCCGAACCCTCCGATAAGTACCAAAGCGGCATAATCGGCAGGCATAGTTTCAAAAGAATAGTCCGGCACAGTGTGGAATCCTCCACACGAACGCACTGGGGCGAGCGTCGGAGCTACGACTCGATTGACGTATTTAGGATTCTGTTTCAGAGCATATTCGTCGCAGGATATTGCCTGAGATAAATATACTGCCTCGTGGGCAGCATAGTCCGGAAGAAGGATATACAGTACTTCGTTCTGCATGACTTGTGATTTTTATTTCTTTACAAAATTAGTGAATTTTTCCGAAGAATGAAACTGATATATTTTTTGCATTTCTTCATATTGAGTTCAACCGCTTATGTCCCAATTGAAACGAAAAAAGCGACTCATATTATCACAACTTCCTTTCAAATATCTCTGTGCATCTCAAATTGAGACAATCCTTTGTTGAAATTCACAGCTTCAAGAAAAGACTTCAACGACACACCGTCCGTCGGGATATTCAACGCTTTCATCGTTGGCGAATGCATATAGTCCATTACTGAGGATAAAAGTGATGATGCGATCCCCTGCCGGCGATGATTGCGGGAGACTGCAATCTGTGCTATATCGCCATTGTCGGGATCAATAACACAATATCCTACCGGAGTTCCCGACAAACGGGCTATGTTAACGATAAGATTCTCCCTACCCCGCACAATAGAATCCAGACTGTTCTGCCACGAGGGTGCAAAATCGCAGAACGAAGCCATTTTTCCGACAACCTCAATACCGGCACTACGTATGTCTAATCCTGGATCAGTTATCTTAGTAAATCTTAGCGCCTCTACGGACTGGTTATAGCAATCGTAATCCCTAACGATGCGGAAACCATGATCATAGTACAATGATATAGCCTTATCATTAGACTGCAGGACCTCGAGCACATATCGGCTGACACCGCAATCACGAATACGCCTCATGGCCATTCCCAATAATTCTCTGGAAAGCCCACGGCCTCTGTATTCAGGCGACACTCCGGTAGCACAATCGTAGCATGAACGAACACCACTATATTCACCAATACCGGTAAGTGTGAATGCCACTATTCTACCACATTCAAATGCAGCGAATGACAGTTTCCCGACATATCCACGGCGGATCAGCATACGTGAGATCTGTGTTCTGTCAAAACCAACGGCATAATCCGAGAATGCATTCTGAAAGGCAGTCACAATCTCATCCATTGAAATATCTGATAGGTCACGTAATTCCATAGCTTTTTACTTTCCTTATTAATTGTATGACATGCAAGTAATGTACGTCATGCAAAGTTACCAAAATATTTTTCGTAATTTTGTTTTTCAATATCCCACGATTCAATTTGCAATAATGAAACATATATTCTGTATAGTCGCAAGCATGGTCATGCTGCTATCATATGGATGCGGCGGACAAAAAACATCTGCAAGAGCACAGTTGGAAAAAGAACTGAAAGAATATGTCGCATCCTTAAACTCAAGAGTTGGAATCGCCATAATAATAAACAGGGTTGATACTATTGAAGTCAACGGACACAAGGATTTTCCAATGATGAGCGTAATGAAATTCCCTCAGGCTTTGGCTGCTGTTGAATGGATGAATCGAAACGGTATAGGCATGACAGATTCTGTGACAATAAAAGAATCATTGCTTGATGAGAACACATATAGTCCGATGCTGAAAAAGTATGAAAAAAGCACAATGCGTATTCCTTTCTCGGAACTGATCGGCTGGTCTCTGATAGAAAGCGACAATAACGCATGCGATATTCTTTTCAATATTATGGGTGGTATAGACGAAACAATGGTCTTGCTCTCAAGCATTGGCGCAGATAATGGTATAACCATCGGTGCTACAGAGCACGACATGTATGAAAACAATTATACCAGTTATCTGAACCGTAGCACACCTATTGCAATGGCTGTATTGTTCGATAGATTTGATAATGAGCTAAGGCATACCGAAAAGAAGTATGAAGATATAGCCATTATGCTTGAAAAGTGCAACACCGGTAAGGATCGCCTGCCTAAAGCGTTGGTACATAAAAATGATGTGATCGGGCATAAGACCGGGACGGGGTTCTCTAATGACGAAGGACGCATATCTGCCCTGAATGACTGTGGATACATACACCTGAGCAACGGAACGAACTATACAATTGCTGTATTCACTGCTGATTCCGGCTACGACGCCGATTCAAGTGCGGCAATCATTGCAAATATATCGGAGATAGTATACAATTCTTTGCAGAATGAAAACAGATAATACATACCGTAAATCCAACATGGAACTGCTGAGAATCGTCAGCATGATCATGGTACTTGTAGTTCATATCGACGGTGCATCACTCGGACTACCTGAGCCCTATGGTCACTTCAACACATTGGATAGCCGGTCGATCTGGCAGCTGACAGTGGAGGCGTTCGCTATAATCGGTGTAAACTGTTTTACTATTATTTCCGGATATTTCGGAATCAGACTGCGCTTGCGTAGTTGCCTGTCGTTCATTTTTCAATGCTTGTTCTATTCAGTCGGAATATACACAGCTATCTCAATCGCGATTCCAAGTTTTTTCTCTTGGGAAGGATGGATAGAGAGCTGGCTGATTCTCTCGCATAATGATCTATGGTATGTTCCTGCATATTTCGGCTTGATGATCATAAGCCCCGTGCTTAACGCCGGCTTGGAATCCCTGACTAAAAAGCAATACGCATTGGTTTTGACCTTATTCGCATTCTTCAATATATGGCTCGGATGGGTATGGAACGCCCAATTCAATCCTACCGGATATACTATCGTCCAGCTCATATTTGTCTATATGATTGGCCGATACATCAGATTGTATGGATGCAAGAAAGCGAATGCAGGACGTACATTATTCACACACAGGCCAATATGGATATATATTGGCGGAAGCATTCTCGTTTTAGGCACATCGATATGGATGCCGTCTGTAAAAGCTTTTGCTTATAACTCTCCGGCTGTACTGCTTTCCACTATAGGACTGTTCCTGGTATTCCGCAACATGGAGTTCACATCACGAGCTGTCAATATTATTGCAAAGTCGGCTTTTGCTGTATACCTTATACATAAGAATCCACTTATATGGGGCAACATAATCCGCCCCAGTGTAAGATATATGTGGGAACATCTATCGCTTCCGGCGTTTTCTGTTGCAGCTATATTATTGATAATTGCAATATTTATGGCCGCTATAATTGCAGACGGAATCCGACGTCAGATTTATGAGATATGTGTAAACCGATTCTTGCGAAACACAGCAAATTCTCCAAAATAAAGAATCAGCACGTTGTTTTACAATAATTGTAATGCAATAGCCGCGCATGCCTCAGCATCTGCCAATGCGTGATGATGCATAGTCAGATCATAGCCGCATGCAGAAGCTACAATGTGAAGCTGATGGGACGGTAGCCTCAGACATCGGCGGGAGGCTGCGAGTGTGCAGTAGAATTCATAGCCTGGATATTCCATAGAATATTCCTCGAATACAGCCTTCAGGCAACCTTCATCGAAAGGCTTGTTGTGAGCCACAAGCGGAAGACCTTTTATCTTGTCGGATACCTGTGCCCAGACCTGCGGAAAACTCGGTTGTCCGTCAGTATCGGATCTTGTGAGTCCATGAACAGATGTTGTCCAATGCGTATAGTAATTGGGCACAGGACGGATAAGACTATAGAACTTGTCGGTAATAACACCATCGCGGACAATAACGATACCGACACTGCACACACTGGAACGTTTTCCGTTCGCTGTCTCAAAATCTATGGCAACAAAGTCTTTCATAAGCGAGTACAAAGGTAGTTTTTTTATAGCCGTTATCAGTTTATATAAACTTTATTTTTGTAAAATTATTATAGCCAAAGGAGATTATTATTTTAGTAAATTTGCATCATCCCACATAATTCAGATGTATGGAGCATAACGAATATAGAATAGTTGATTTCAGAATAGCTACAATACATGACTTACATGCAATATCCTCTATCATGCAAGATGCAGTAGATAGAATGCTCGCAGAGGGAAAGAAGCAATGGAATAGGTCTTATCCTACCTCAGACCATATAGCTGCGGATATCAAAATTGGAGCTGGATATATAATGACAGACGGCAATAATATTGTGGCTTATGGTGCGGTTCTTCTTAGCGGAGAGCCTGCATACGAAAATATCAGAGGTCATTGGCTATCAGATAACAGATATGCTGTAATTCACAGATTGGCAGTATCACAAAAGGCCCAAGGCAAAGGTGTTGCCACTGAATTTTTAAGAAATGTGGAGTTGTATGCCTCAGAAAAAGGAATTGACAGTATAAGGGCTGACACTAATTTTGACAACCAAGCAATGCTACATTTGTTTGAAAAGTGTGGATTCACATATTGTGGAGAAATCAGTTATCCCAACGGCCAACGTCTTGCTTTCGAGAAACTGATAAAGTGAGAAACAGACTCTTAAAGTCGGATGCCATTCTGTAGCAACGGGGTCTCCAACATACCTTTTGGCATAAACTTCTTCAGAGTATCAGTAATCGTATTGAGCATGCGTTGCCTTACATAATCAGCCCGAATGTACATCGACACCTTGCGCATCGATAGATGATCGCCTCCAATGCGTCTCACATTATCGCGCTGATTCCCGGTAAGCATAGGGATATGCATCTCGGGAATTATGGTATATCCACCGTTGGCATCCACAATTCTGATCAACGTATCGATATTGCCAGCTTCATATACATGCCTTCTGCCAATACGGCCTTTGCAGAAACTAAAGGCGCTGTCGCGAAGGCACTGCACTTCTTTCATAACCCACAGGTGCTCATGCTCCAGTTCTTCAGGCTTAAATACAGGCATCTTTCGCCGGCAGTCTTTAGACAGATAGACATAAAACCGCTCAGTATATAGCGGTATCTCGAAAACGCCGTCTACTATATGACCGGTGGTGGCTATTCCGGCATCAACGGTTGAGTCAAGTATCGACTTTATCATTGCTTCCGGCCTCATTTCCTCTACAGAAAGAATAACTTGTGGATATTCATTGAGGTATATCCTGATGAAATCAGGTAATATGTATGGAGCAATACTCGGACCGATGGCCAAGCGGAATTCTCCGGAAATATCCCCCTTGCTTTCACTAACCATCTCTATTATTCTATTAGCCTCCATAAGCACAGCCCTCGCCTGTCCGATGAGCTTTGCTCCGGCAGGTGTAGTAGTCACCTTGCGGCTTGTACGCTCAAACAGTTTCACATCAAGTTCTTCCTCCAATTTTCCTATCATACCGCTAAGAGTAGGTTGAGTAACGCCAAGTGCTTCGGCTGCAGTGGCAAAGCTACGGTATCTGTCTATCGCTACAGCATATTTAAGTTGTTGTAAAGTCATATCAATAGTTTTTATCTATACAAAGATACACAAAAACATTTGTTAGTCTATATGTGTATAGGCTATCTTTGTAAAAAAATAAATGACTATGAAATATCTGATCATTGGCGGAGTGGCCGGAGGTGCTACTGCTGCCGCAAGAATAAGAAGACTCTCTGAAGATGCGGAAATAATCCTTTTTGAAAAAGGAGAGCATATCTCATATGCCAATTGTGGCCTTCCCTATTACATAGGGGGAGTGATAAAGGAGCGTGAGAAACTTCTCGTACAGACTCCTGAGACATTCGGTCTCAGATTCAATATAGATGTACGCGTTAAATCCGAAGTCACATCTATAAACCGCGACGAAAAAACTGTTACAGTTACATCCCCTGACGGTTCGACTTACACTGAAAGCTACGATAAACTGTTGCTATCGCCGGGAGCTTCACCAGTACGTCCTCCGCTTCCCGGAATAGATATGGAAGGGATATACACACTGCGCGACGTATCGGACGCAGATACGATAAAATCCCGAATAGCATCCGGCGATGTAAAAAGAGCCGTCATAGTAGGCGCAGGTTTTATCGGACTTGAAATGGCCGAAAACCTCAGTCATGCAGGAGCAGAAGTAGCTGTAGTGGAGATGGCTCCGCAGGTAATGGCTCCGTTGGATTTCTCAATGGCTCAGATTGTGCACGAACATCTGCAGGACAAAGGTGTACAACTGTATCTCGGGACCGCTGTAGCTTCATTTTCAAGAAAAGGGAATGAAATTGAAATAAGTTTTGCCGATGGCCGCAAGCTTATGGCTGATATGGTAATTCTTTCCATAGGGGTAAGACCGAATACAGCCCTTGCCACTGCTGCTGGTATTGAGACCGGACCGATGCGTGGAATTAAGGTCAATGATTTCATGCGTACATCTGATGAGAATATTTATGCGGTCGGTGACGCCGTCGAGTTCAAACACCCGATCACGGGAAAAACCTGGATGAACTATCTCGCCGGACCGGCCAACCGCCAAGCCAGAATAGCCGCAGACAATATGGTTTTAGGTGATACTGTGGCATATGAAGGTGCAATAGGAACATCCGTAGCAAAAATCTTCGACCTTACTGTAGCTGCTACCGGACTTTCGGCAAAAAGACTGAAACAAGATGGTATCGAATATCTATCAGCTACGATACATCCATCGTCACACGCCGGATACTACCCGGATGCCCTTCCCATGACAATAAAGATAGTGTTCTCCCCATCAGACGGCAAACTTCTCGGCGGTCAGATCACGGGATACGACGGAGTGGACAAACGCATTGACGTAATAGCTCAGGTGATCAAGAAGGGAGGTACTATTACCGACCTCACAAGAATTGAACAAGCTTATGCCCCACCCTATTCTTCAGCCAAAGATCCCGTGGCTATGGCCGGTTATGTAGCGGAGAACATTATCAGTGGAAGGATGAAACCGATATATTGGCGTGAACTAAGGGATTTAGCGCAAGGAGAATATATGCTCATTGACGTGCGCACGCCGATGGAATTCGCGGCAGGAGCACTACCTGGTGCAGTGAATATACCTCTCGACTCATTACGTGAGCGCCTGAATGAGATTCCAACCGACAGACAGATAATAGTATATTGCGGTGTTGGACTTCGCGGCTATCTTGCTTCGAATATCCTGATGCAAAATGATTATAAAAACGTCCGCAACCTCATTGGGGGAATAAAGACATACCGTAGTGCAACCTCTACAATAAACGATACCAAGCAAATCATGAAGCATAAGAACACCCGTGATCTTGATAACAATACCCTAGATTCTGTTGACATCAGCATTGACGCCTGCGGTCTTTCTTGTCCAGGTCCGATAATGAAGCTAAAAACCACCATCGATGGAATGACAGACGGTCAATATCTCGCCATTACAGCCACTGATCCTGGGTTTGTACGCGATGCTGAGGCCTGGTGTCAATCGACAGGAAATAAATTTATAAAATCCGTATCTGAGAAAGGAAAATACAAAGTCACCGTACGGCGGGCATCCAAGCCAAACAGTACCTCGGATGATACCGTAGGAACAACCGGACAAGGCAAGACTTTTGTTCTTTTCAGCGATGACCTCGACAAAGCACTTGCGACGTTCGTGCTCGCCAACGGTGCAGCTGCTACAGGCGAGAAAGTGACAATATTCTTCACATTCTGGGGCTTGAACGCTATAAAAAAACAGAAGAAACCTAAAGTTAAGAAAGATGTTTTCGGCAAAATGTTCTCGATGATGCTTCCCTCGGACACAAAATCATTGAAATTATCCAAGATGAATATGTTCGGCATCGGAAGCAAAATGATGCGGTACATCATGAAGCACAAGAACATTGATTCTCTTGAAATGTTGCGCGAATCTGCAATAAAAAACGGAGTTGAATTCATAGCCTGCCAGATGTCGATGGATGTCATGGGCGTACAGCGCGAGGAGCTTCTTGACAATGTTACGATTGGAGGAGTCGCAACATACATAAACCGAACAGACAACGCAAACCTGAATTTGTTTATCTAAGACCCCTTTCCACAAAAAATGTTATTGGCAGGGTCGCAGAGGTAGTCCAGATTTTCGTCTTTGAGCGATTGAGCATAGCGGGCTATGCGATTGAGCCAAAGGCGGAAATATGGGCTGGCTCTGCGAGAGGGAGGTAATGAAAAATCCTATCGAACTGACATCATTGCAGGAGAAGCTGATAAAATGCATTCCCGATATCAGACTGACAAAATTACGTCGTTATGAGTTCCGTGATATCTTCAACGCAATCCTCTATATGGTCAAGACCGGGGTGCAGTGGAAGTTGCTCCCTCCCCATTACCCAAAATGGGAAACCGTTTATCATCACTTCCGCTCATGGAGTTGCTGGTGATGGTTCCACCGAATTCTTGAAATCCTGCTGTATGGTAAGCGGGGAAGTCTTGGAGAGGCTCCTTATCCTACAACAGGGATAATAGACAGCCTGAGCGTTCGTTACGCCATTCCCCAATCGGTCAAAGGTATTGACGGTCATTGCCGAATTGATGGCCAACATCCCTTCAGTCAAAGTGTTGAAAGGGGACAAAGGGTACTCTGACCATTTCGCCGATACGCTCCGGTCGGCAACCTCAATAGAACTCAAAACCGTAAAGTCCAACTTTGGAACCACAGAGTTCATTCCAATGGAAGGACGCTGGGTTGTCGAGAGGTCTTTCTCCTATCTGGAGAATTACATCCGTCTCAGAAGGAACTATGAACTCAAGCTCCATACGGCGCAAGCGATGGTTATGGTGGCGGCAGTAGCTTTTATGCTCAGATATATCTGAGCATAAAAGGGAATGGGGCTATCCTTCAGATCTGGATGTTTACGCCTCTACATCGCATTCTTAGCCATTTTCTCGATTATCTAAATCCTTATGAGTTTAAAATTACCTCTGACCGGCGACTTTCCGGCCAATTTCGTCCCTCTCTCCGGTCACAATGCCCGCATTGCTCCCTCCGAGATGAACGAAATTGACTCGAAAATTCGCCGCCCTGCTAATAACATTTTTTGTGGAAAGGGGTCTAAAAGCAGCCAAATTTTTACATCGAAAGCCCGGTAGTATTTAAGAATCTGCCGGGCTATTTGGTTTAATAAATTACAGTAATCACACAAAAACGTAAAAAATGTATATACCAACCGTAATTATGGTATGGATTATTGCATGTCAATATATTAATTTTGTAACGTCTTAAAAAATGTCTATCTGATATTATAACTGGTAATAATAAACAACACATTTCAACAGTCTGCTATGAAACGAAATTTATTTCTTGCATTGGCTTTGATAATCACATCTATCGCCGTTTCCGCAAAATCAAAAGTCTTCATGACGCGAGAAATCACGCCTGAAGCGCTCGTGAAAATCTACAAAGCTCTCGGCAGGCCTGCTGACGGCCGGCGTGTGGCCGTAAAAATCAGTACCGGAGAATCTGGAAATCCAAATTACCTGCAACCGACTCTTATCTGCGCTCTGGTCGATTCCGTGCACGGTACTATTGTAGAATGTAATACTGCATATGCAGGCAAACGCAACACCTTCGAAGCCCATTGGCAGACCATACACGATCATGGCTTCGATTCAATTGCTCCGGTCGATTTGATGGACGAAGATGGGCAGATGAAAATTCCCGTGCGCGACAAACGCCACATCAGATATGATATTGTCGGTGATCATCTTCCAAGGTATGACTACATGATAAATCTGGCACACTTCAAAGGTCATGCTATGGGCGGATATGGCGGTGTGCTGAAAAACGCAAGCATAGGAGTGGCTTCAGCTGATGGCAAAGCATATATACACTCTGCCGGTAAGACCGAAAAGGCCGAAGAAATCTGGCAGAACATCGCAGAGCAGGATCTATTCCTCGAATCAATGGCTGCCGCCGCACAAGCTGTGGACGACTATTTCGGGGATAATATTGTGTATATAAATGTCATGAACAACATGTCCGTAGATTGCGATTGCGCAGCACATCCTTCAGAAGTATTACTGAAAGATTATGGAATCCTTGCTTCAACAGATCCGGTAGCACTCGATAAAGCATGCGTCGACATTATATTCAACATGCATCCCTCCGACGGAAATGACAATGCACCGCTGATCGAACGTATCAACAGCAGACATGGCACACACACGATAGACCACGCAGCAGCTATCGGCCTCGGCTCGCTTGAATATGAGATCATAGACATAGATAAGTAATGGCTTGACTACACTACATGTATATGCACATCAGATCGATAGCGACAAGCTCAGTTCTGGCAGTCTCCATATCTGCATCGGCAAGTATGGAGACTGCTGATACTTTAGCTGCTCCACAACTACAGGAAGTGGTCGTGACTGGGACTAACCATCAGGTCGCAACACGTCTGCTACCCTACTCCATATCTGTCGTCGGACAAGAGCGGCTTGAATCCACAGGACAGACTCAGGTACTTTCGGCTATATCCGGTATGGTGCCGAGTCTTTTTGTGTCCGAGCGCGGTATATTCGGATTCGGTGTCAGCAATGGTGGTTCAGGCCATATCAAACTGCGTGGTGTGGGTGGAGACAGAGCTTCTGCTGTTTTGATGATGGTCGACGGGCAACCACAATTCGCCGGTATCTACTCCCACCATATAGCAGACTTCTATGACAAGGAGTATGTGGAACGCGTGGAGGTGCTTCGCGGTCCGGGCTCGGTTCTGTATGGATCAAATGCAATGGCCGGAGCAATAAACGTCATCACTAAGAATCCGGGACAGCAAGGTGTGCATACCTCTTTATCGACTCAATATGGCTCTTATAACACGTGGCTTTCGTCTGTGACAAACACAACGCGTTTCGGCAAATTTTCTTCGCTCGTCTCTGCATCATATAACCGGACAGACGGAAACGTAAATGATTTCGACTTCAAACAGGCCAACGGATATGCAAAAATCGCTTATGACATTTCCGATACATGGAAATCCATTGCCGACTACACAATCATGCACTTCAATGGTAATGATCCAATATATCCGAAGCTGTCGAATCCTGAGTCTACTGATATCTACCGGCAGAACATAACTCGCGGTGAGGCATCCCTAAGCGTCTCAAACCGCTATGCTTCTACAAGCGGTCTGATTAGGGTATATTACAGCTACGGCAATCATTTTGTAGACGATCCACGTCATTTCCACAGTAAGGACGACCGAACAGGCGTGATGGCGTATCAGAACTTCACACCCTGGAATGGGGCGTCAGCAACAGTCGGTTTTGATTTTGACACATATTCCGGCAAGATTCCTGTTTCAGGCGGTAACAACCATACAGAGGGCTCAATGAGCACAATCGGACGTAAAAGCATAACGGAATATTCACCTTACATCACTTTATCGCAAAGTCTGGCCGGGGATATGCTCAATCTGAACGGAGGTTTAAGAATGGCCAACAGCGATATGTTCGAGACTCAATGGATCCCACAATTCGGATTCGCTCTAAATCCGGGATGCAACTATACTTTTAAAGGAACAATTGCAATGGGATACCGGAATCCATCGTTCAGAGAACTCTATCTATATCGCATGGCAAATCCGGATTTGCAGCCTGAGAAGATGATCAACTACGAACTATCGGTCGGCAAGCGCTTCTCACGCTATTTTTATGCAGACATCACGGCATATTACAGCCGTGGCAATGATATGATACAGGTTCTCGACAACAAGAATGTCAACACCGGAAAATTCACTAACAAAGGTATTGAGATTACAGCAAAGAGCAATCCTCTCGACAATCTATGGCTGTTCGCATCATACAGCTATCTGAATACATCTCTGAGCAACCTTAATGGTGCACCCAAGAATCAATATTATCTCGGAGTACAACTCTCCCTTTGGGAAAGCTTAGGGATTTCAGCTGACCTTAAAGGCGTAGGTGGCCTGTATGTGGCCGATGATGTAAAAGACCAGAACTATGCCCTTTTGAATCTGAAAATCACATACAGAACATGCCGGTATTTCAGCATATTCAGCCGCCTTGAGAATATCACTAATGCAAGATATATGATAAACCGTGGTTATGAAATGCCTGGGTTCACAG
The DNA here is from genome assembly GCA_910586995.1 of uncultured Muribaculaceae bacterium. Taxonomy (GTDB): domain Bacteria; phylum Bacteroidota; class Bacteroidia; order Bacteroidales; family Muribaculaceae; genus CAG-873. The sequence goes on from CAJUKZ010000004.1 coordinate 189,657, forward strand.
CAATGGGAGGGTTAAAGGTGGACTTTTAACATCTTACATAATACCTTGTCTTTGCGTGATATATGCCTTTTGCGATCTATCTTATCATCAGTTGTCCTGGAATTCTATTTTGGGCCAATGAATCAGTATTAACCTGATTTTCTTGCAATGCTGATTTCAGAAACTTTTTGGATTTAGTAGTTATAAGGACAATCCCACCCAAGCGTGGCCTAAATATTCTTGTAATGCTGCTATCTTTGATGATCTCGACTTTTATAATATCATCAGGACTAACATTACGAATATTGCCCTCTACTCCATCAACCAAGAAAACCGGGATATTGATGGAGTCAACATCTAACGTAGCACTGTCGGCACATTCGCGGTTGATGTAGCTATTGACTGTATTTTGCCCGTCACTACCAAGTACTGTAAATACAGAAGATGCCATAGCCCAAAGCATCATTGAAACAAGTGTCTTTTTAGTCATTTTAATGTATTTTTTTGTTTGATTCGATGCAAAGATACTTGTTCAAAAGTTTCCTGACAAATAAAAAGTTTAACGCAGTTAATATGTAACACGCTATAAATCACATTATTGCAAATTGCAATAATAACAGATTCTGATTGGACTGCACAAAAGTTTCACGGAGCGCCAGATTCAAAGCGTTTTCAATAGCTGTCGCACATAAATGCCAATATTTGTATCATGCTCATTCATTCCGAGCTTACGCCTGATGTCGCTGCTTATGTTGTAATGACGTTTAAGTTTCATGTATTCTCCGACCTCCTTTCCCCTGAGCCCGATCGCATAAAGACTTAGATAATTGATCTCGAACTCATTCAGACCCTTAGCTTCAAGGTATTCTATAAACTTTGGGTGAGATGCCTTGAATGCAAGGCGTGTAGAATCCATAAATCTATCTTTGTCACTGATCATTCGCTCGATCCACTCATTGTAAGGTTTGGCATATAAGTCATTCGTGGAAATATCACGTGCCAGCAATGAATTAAGCACCTCGATACGCTCTTTTATCGCAGTCTTTACTGGCGCTGACAGTTCTTCGCGCGACTGCAACAAGTTTTTCAAGCTGATACTTTCATCCTCAAGCTGACTGATCCTGATGGCGAGGTTCTCAGTGAGCAACTTCTGCTTTTCCAGTTCCAATTCAACTTTCTCCTTATTTTTCTCTGCGATAATGCAACGTGATCTTGCAATACGGTTTTTGTAATAAATGAATCCAATTATCAATAGAGACACAAGACTTCCGCAAAGGCTAAGCCACGCTATCCTATGTCGGGACGCTGCGCTCCGCAACGATTCAATTTCCAACTCATACCGGATGTCATTGAGACGACGGTTCTGGGCATATGTATTCGCAGCCTGTACAGCTATGGAATCAGAAAATGCCGTATACGCCCTCAGCGCTTCCCTATATTTTCCGGAGTTCTCATAAATATCCACTTTCACCGCCATATATGCCAAGGGGGAGATCGAGTTATCTTCATTTGAAATAGATTCAAAATATTCCAAAGCTTTTGTCGGATCTCCAATTCTAAGATAGCATTCGGCGATGTTCAATTTTATCAGATCGGAAGGCTCCTGTAAAGCTTGCATTTCGGATAGCGCTCGTCTGACTTCGTCTTCAGATCCAAATGTAGTGATATAATTAACGATCTGAGGCTGCGCGAAATGCTTAAGATCGGTAGATATATCCGAAATCCGGTTCATTTCCCCTGCCACACTATCTGCCCGCACTTTATCTTTCAAAATAAGCAATCCGCTCATAGCATTTGCAAGAGCCGACAATTCCCGCTGAGGATCATTCAGTTCATTGTATATCTCCGCAGCACAGAGATTGCTATTCGTAAAACCATCGGTATTGTATGTCTGGAAATATACCACAGCTTGAGCTACATAAGTCCTGGCAAGTGTCAAGGAATCAGTAACCTCCGGCTCAGAAAGAGCATAAAAATAAGAATTAATAGCGTCGTCCAGGTCTCCCCTATTCTGATATATGCGTCCTTGATAATAACGGGTGCGAAGCCGTTGATCGGCAGTACCGTTGTTTAGGTAATAATCGACAGCTGGCTGCAGCACTGCAAAAGACGTAGTATCAATATAATTTTTATCTAAAGCCATTGACTTCAACAAGGCATAGCGCGCTTTTTCTTCATCCCCCGACAAATCATCAGAATCAATACTTGCAATTATCAGTAACGATGAATCAGGTCTCGACTCAATATGCTGTTCAGCCTCAGACAACAGCCGGTCTACTTCTGATTTATTGCGGCAGCCTATGATTAACAAGCATAATGCAAGCATATAAAGTATGTGTTTCATATCTATGTGGTGACGCTTATTAAAATACTGGCCTAAGTTTCGTGCAAAAATAGTTTTTTATACCGGTATTGAAATTAGATGAGCTTTAATGTTTGTTAAAAGGATATAGCTTGGTATAGCCTTTATAAAAAAAGGATGGAGTTTACAGCAAGGCTGCCGCTCTCCATCCTTTTTGGGGGCTTTATATGAACGCTATATTCTAAACCTCCAACCTCGCCTCCTTACGGAATATCTTACGGATAGTCTTCCACTTAGGGAATATTGCAGAAGGCCGTATCGGACTATAACTTACGACAATAATAGCCAATGACAATATAGCTGCAATAAGAAGCCATCCATAAATTTCCTTCATAGATACAACCAATGCATGACGCTGGACACTTCCGTAAAGTTGCCCTATCGGAGTATGGATAATGCTGGCATTAAAGTCTGTAAAGCGTGCACTGATGAGTGACGCATTTTTCGACATCGTATGCCGCAAAAATTCTCCTATGAGCGCCGGACCAAGTGTAGCGCCCATAACTGCGCCGGTAAAACCGTTGACTGTGAGAGCTTGAGGGAAAACAAAGAAATGAAGTCCGCTCTGAACTATAGATGTAAGGAACACGATGGATATTATCACCGAAGCAAAACCACGTGTGAATAGCGGAAAGAAAAGCATTTCTTTCTCTACTCCATAGTCAATCATGAAATAAAACCAGCAAAGATATATGGCAGCGAGTGCGAAACCAATGGCTGTCATGGTCTTATATCTCCATTTGCGCGTAGCGAATGTCAGGTATGTAAACACACACCCAACAACTATACCTGCAAAAACATACCAGTTTAGATCTATTAGGTTTGTCTCGTCGAAACCAAGGATTGCCGCGGCATAGCTGTGTTCGAACACATGCTCAGTGGCCATCAATGTAAAGAAGACAAGATAGATCATGGTAGCCCTGATAACATTACGGTTTGTCAATGCCTGGAAAGATATATACGGATGATGCAGGAACGTAGCTCTCCATAGATTGATTGTAAGGCAGACCAGGCCTAATATTGTTGCTCCTGTAATTTCCTCTGCCTCCCACCAATCGTAGAAATTTCCATACACGCATATGAACGTAAAGCACAGCATAAATACACTCCATAGTGCTGCTCCGATCCAGTCAATACCAAGCAATGGGATCTGCATAGGACCTTTTACCGGCTTGACGAGTACCAATACCATTATCATCATCAGTACAAGCAATCCGCTCATTATCCAATGCATATATTCCCATTGCGAGAAGAACGCCGTATAGATTGTAGCTATGCCGCTCAACTGTATAACGCCATCGACAACAAGGTATACATAACAGAAAAATATAGCCATATCACGCACCGGAGTCAGCCAAAGCTGTATTGTGGAGTTACATACGAATGTGGCCCACATACGAAACCATCCAGCGACAAAGCATGTGGCTACCAACAGGGGCACATTCGTTGTGTTGGCGCAGATGAAATTCGCTGCGATCAACACAGCTCCGCATATAAGCAAGCCTATTCTGTTGGAAAACCGGAACTTCAACCTGAACATGACGGCAAAGTTTATCGACATTCCGACAAGCGAGGCATAGCCTGCCATCAAAATATCCTCCTGCATCAAGGCTGTCGTGCCAACCATATCAGTGGCGGCGGCGAGATATATGCCTCCGGAAAACTGTACGATCAGTACAAAGAATATAAACAGCCACGGTTTCAGTCGGCGCGGCACATAATTCGGGACATCCGGAATATCAAATGGACCTTGAGGTCCGTGCCATTCTCCCATATCAGTATTTCACCTCGCATTCCACATTCATTCCGGCCCGGAGAAGGTTGAGATCGGCACTGTCTGTAAGCTCGATTCTCACAGGTATGCGCTGCCTTACTTTTACGAAATTTCCGGCTGAATTGTCCTGAGGAAACAAAGAAAGCGCTGAGCCTGTTGCTGTAGATAAAGAAACAACCTTACCGGTAAAAGTCTTTCCAGGTATTGCATCAACCTTTATTTCCACTTCACTTCCTGTATGGATATGCTGCATCTGCGTCTCCTTATAATTTGCTGTAATCCATACATCAGATGTGTCGACTATATCGAGAAGTGTCTGTCCTGGCTGCACAAGCTGTCCGATCTGTATCTCCTTACGCGAGGTATATCCATCACAGGGGGCAGTAATAACGGTGTACGACAGATTGAGTTCAGCCGTCTCCAGTAATGCGCCGGCAAGTTCGACTCCGGCATCATTCTGTGCGATACGCTGGCGTGTCTCTGCAGCTACAGAAGTTGTTGCCGAGCGCTGACGCGACAGCATCTCAAAACGGGCCTTCTTGGCCTTATAGTCTGTTTCAGCGGCATCATATTGCTGGCGAGTGACAGCATCCTTCTCAAGTAACTTTCGATATCTCTCCAGATCAACAGATGCATTTTCCATCAAAATCTTTGCTTCTGCGATTGAAGCCTCACTGACAGCGACATTTGCAGCAGCGACACCGACCGTGCGATCGGCAACGGTCCTGCCGGCAATAGCATTCTGATAATCGGCGCGAGCCTGTGCTACACGCAGGCGCATATCCGCATCGTCTATGATTACAAGAGTGTCACCTTTCTTCACCGGTTCATATTCCTTGAATCGAATTTCCTTTATGTAGCCTTGCACACGACTGTTGACCGGCACTATCTGTCGGCCAACCTGGGCATTATCAGTAAATTCAACATTACCAAAATGAATAAATTTAGAAGCAATCCAGATTCCGGCTGCTATTACTACTGCAAGAGTGATAATATAGGAGATTATCTTTTTCGTACGGTGTTTCATATTTTTCCTGAAGTAAACAGAAGTTTATAATAATAATAGATGATATTTATACGGGCATTGACAAGTTGTTGCTCTGCATCAAGCTTAGAGTTTGCAGCATCAAGCATATCAGTAATAAGTGCCATATCGGCGGAGTAACGAGTGGATACCGTCGAATAGTTCCTTTCGGCAAGCTCTACACTTTTCTGCTGGGTATTCAACTCCTCATATGCCTCAAGATAGCGGATATAATCGGCTCTGACAGCAAGTTCGGTATTTTCTCTTGTTGCAGCAAGCTCATCCGCGGCATGAACAGTGGCCGCACGACTGCGGGAAACGGATTTGTTGGTCTTAAATAGAGATGATATATTGTATGAGATACCTACCCCTACATACCAATAGCTCAGATTTCGGTTTATTGGCGGAACTTCCACCAATATAGGCCCATCAATACTCCATCCGGCTTGCAATCCAATTTTGGGAAGACGCTCGGATTTTGTGAGATCTTCCGCCTTCCTTGTAATGTCAACTTTTGACTGCGCAAGCCTTATCACAGGAGAATTGAGAGAAGCATCTGACTGCCACGATAATTCACTTTGGGTTAACAGTGACCGATTCAGAATAGCTGGATCCGGATGTATTGCTGTACCTTCAGGCAGTCCGACAATCGTAACAAGATTGTTATTAAGAATATCAAGAGTATTATTTATTTTAACTAACTGAAGTTCCAGATTTGACACAAGTAATTCATAGCGGGTTATGTCGTTCTGTAAAGCCACACCTTGCTCGTACCGAGCCTGCATTTCACCAAGGACTTTACGAGCCTGCTCTATATTATTCTCGACTACCCTTCGCAAATTAGTGTACTTATAAATATCAAGATAAAAACCGGCAATCTGGAAACGTATATTATCGCGTTGCAATTCTGTAGCATAACGCGATGCCGTCAGTTTCAGTTCTGCAAGTTTGATTCCCGCAGTAATTGCTCCACCCGTATATAAAGGCTGATTCACGCTTAGGTTCAAAGCATTGCCGTAGTGCGGAATAGGTGCTTTCTGATAGTCGGAAAAGTTTCTTTTAGTAGTGAAACCATCTCCTATATAGCTGAATGACAGCGAGGCATTTATATCAGGCAAACGACCCGCACGAGCCTCACTGACTTCATGATTGGCTTCTTCCTCTGCAGAAAATGAGGGGCGCAATTGTACGCTGTTTCTTTCAGCCGTCTCAAACAGCTGCTCAAGAGTAATAACTGATGAGTTCTGACTGAAAGCACACACCCCTGAGCCCAACAGAGCCGCCGTAAGCAACCCTGTGAGCAATCGTTGATTGTTCATATAAATTGGGGATATAATGTGGTTATAATATATATTGCAACCGTCATTCTACCAACAGTCTGCAATATACTGAAATCATATCAGATATTGAATAAAGAACTACCTGCTGTACTCTTCCAGTTTTCCATAACAGCGTAATTCTGCACATGCGCTATTCTTGCGCTTATTGCTATATTTATTACAATCATTTCCTAACCGTTCTTTGTGAACAGCGCTGCAAAATTACAAAATTTTTTAACACATGACACTACCCTTTTGCGAGAACTCAAACATTTTTTGATAGCATATATCGGTCAAAGCATATAGATAATCCATAAGCGTAAAATAAAAAAGTGTCTTTAGCGTAAATATTACATTCAGGATATCAATTAGATACGCATGTTATACCTAAAAGCACAAATATTTATCACAAAAAAATAAGCAAAAATATTTGGCAGTTTCGCAAAAACTTCCTAACTTTGCATCGCTTTTGAAGGGAAACCTCTTAGGCACAAGGGAGATTCGCTAGCTCAGTTGGTAGAGCACATCCCTTTTAAGGATGGGGTCCTGGGTTCGAACCCCAGGCGGATCACAGAAGGGTTTATCAATCCGACGAAAACCTCTGAAAATCACCGATTTTCAGAGGTTTTGCTTTATGCCCTCTATCCCCAATCAGTGCAAAATATTGAAGTATCTGGTGTGTATAAAGGTGGCAATAGAAATTGTACCATGTTTTGCCACCTCTAAAGGATTTATTTCATTATTTTTCAGCGATTTGCACACGACAAGGTGGCTGAAGATTTGCCACCTCGAAAGCCTTATAAGGTGGCTGTTTTATGAGGATGTGGTACACTTCATACGATGTACCACAAATGTCATTAAAAAGTACCACAATAATGGCTATACTTCTTGAATGGCACTTATTTAATCGTCCTGCACATTAAATAAATGTTAAAAAAGGTGGCAAATCGAGGTGGCAATTCCATATTTTTC
>CAJUKZ010000005.1 GCA_910586995.1 uncultured Muribaculaceae bacterium
ACGCGCAAGGTCGGCAAGAACCAAGTCCTCGCACTCAATGTCCTGCTTTCGTCCGACGGCGAGGCCCTGCGGCGGCTTGCCGATGAAGGCAGATTGAACGAGTGGGCGGAGGCGAGTGTCGGCTGGGCAAAAGAAACATTCGGAGCGGCCAACGTGATGGGCGCACACCTGCACATGGACGAGCAGACACCGCACCTTCATGTGACGGTCGTGCCTATCGTGACTACCGAGAGAAGACGGAAGGCAAGCGAGGCGAAAGCTACCAAACGTTACCGCACCAAGCCGAAGAACGACCCCCGGTTGAGTGCCGACGACATCATGACACGCGACAATCTCACATCATTCCAAGACACCTACGCAAAGGCGATGGAGCGGTTCGGATTGGAGCGTGGAGTGAGAGGTTCGGAGGCTCGCCATGTTGACCAGCACGAATACTACCGCGATTGCCAACGGAAGAAAAAAGACCTCGAAATTGAGGTTGCAGAACTTACCACTGAAAAGAAAAAGGTCAGTAGGGAGAAAAAGGCTCTGGAAACAAGCAAGGAAAAAATTAAACAAGAAACAAATCTACTCATCGGCAAAAATGAAATCTACAAGACGGCCAATGAAAGACTATGTAAGGATAAAGAGGCACTTACTGAGGAGAATAGTATTCTTGTCACCGCCAATGATAGACTTATTCCAAAAGTAACCGAGATTGTTGAGCGTAATGATCAGCTTGAAAAGGCCAACGCCAAACTCGCTGACGACATCGCCCGTCTGGAAATGCAGAAAATGCGGAAAGTGCAGGACGCCGACTTGGTGAAATACAAATCAGAGATTGAACGGTTATTCCCCGACATTCCTGACTTGCTTACATGGGCAAATTACTGTAAGCATATAGGTTTCACGGAGGGAATGACTCAAAAAATCATAGCGATGCAGCCTGTTCGCTTCTCCGGCTTACTGTATTCATCTGAGCACTCCCAATCGTTCACTACTGAACATTCAGTGGCTCAACTTGAACGAGAACCCAATCAGAAGCACTCATTCGTCTTGAAGATTGATGGAGTTAGTGTTTTTCAATGGTTCAGAGATATGGCTCGTAAACTCCTTGAAAAGATGGGTTTCCGCCAACCACAACCCAAACAAGGTAAAGGCTTACATCATTAGTCCTACTCCCTAAACACAGTTCAGCCCGGCGAAAGAACTTTTTCTCGTCGGGCTGATATATCAAGTGATAATTATTTCGTAAAAATGTGATTCTTGACCGACAATTTTTGCTCAATTATTTTCACTTACATGTGCAATTAGTCAAGGTAGCAAGTTGAAGTAACTTCTGCATTGTAAATTGCCCCTGCTGGAATGGTAACATCATCGCCTTTAATGCACAGTGGTGCAATGAAATTTAAGGGAATAAACATAATTGTTCCAAAGCACAAGCCGTTGGCAGCTTTTTTATGGGAATGTCCTTCTTGTTTTATTGCTGGAGACTCCAAGGGAATGATATTCCCGTTGACGTTTATTCCTGTGATACGGAATTCTATTATACCTTGCTTTCCCCATACACCACGCTTACGAGCCTTGATGATCTCTGCTTCTACAGGCGTTCCCTCCGAAAGCACAAGGGCATCATTATAATATATGTCTTGGGAGACAGCAAGAGGTATCTTCCCATCCTTACGAAGGTTCTTTGAATTGATGTCGTTTGTGAGCATCACTGGGATGGTGAGCCCTTCAGGTATGACTCGAGTTTGGGCATAGACGGTTTCGCCAAAGCATATTGCTATGGTAGCCATCAGTGTGATTAATAAGATTTTGATACGTTCCATGTATTAATTATTTGTTTGATGAGATATTCCATTTAAAGGGGTATATAACAGTACCTATTGGCAGATTGACAGTTAACATCTCTCCTTTCTTATGAGAAACATTTATGAACCCCGTCACACTTTCTCCCGGTTGTAATGTAATGGGCTTAAGATATGATTGATATTTGGCCTTGCGTTCGTTAAATAATTGTTGATTGAAATCCGCTATCTTCCTCTCTGCTATTAGACTAGCCTGATATGCTGCGTATCCATCATAGGAAACAGTAGATGAGGACGTTTGAGATAGTCCAGCATATGCAGACGCGCCTAAAGCCCAACCTCCATTTCCTACGGCAGCCGCCCCAGCCACGCCAGCATGGGCTGTTGTAGTAGTAGTTTGTGATGCAGAATATGCGGCCTGTTTTGCACGATAGTTTTCTGCAAGGGCATTGAATCCCTGTTCCCATACTTGTGTTTGCCAAATGCGATCTTGATACTCCCTCGCATTTAGGACCCTCAAGTTCTGTTCATTCCCTTTTTTGTCTTTACAGTGTGCAGTTATGTAAACTGGGTCAAATTTGATTGGGAGAGCAGTATTATTTGTAACGACAACATACAAACGATAGTATGTACCATACTCTCCATTAATGGAATTGTGAATTGCAACAGCCATGCCGTTTTTATTATAAACGCTCCAATTCCAACCATTCCCATCTGTCAGATATTGTATATCGGCGAGTAAGGGCACATCGAAAAAAAGAGTATTATCCTTAACCTTGTACTTACTTACGTAACCATCTTTGTTTACGTAGGAATAATAGGGTTTAGACATCTCACCATCTTTCCATTCGACTTGAATACAGGTCTGTTTTTTATCATCAAATTGATAACTAACACCATCCAGTTTGCCCATCTTGTATGATGCGGCATCTTTGATGTGGCCATTCTCCAAATAGTTTATATTCATACCATGGAGCTCGCCGTCAACATACTCTGCATAACGCTCAGGTTGCCCGTTTTTATAATATGAGATACATGTGCCATGAAAAACAGCACCATCTTCTGAGTCTGGCTTTGTAAGTTTCAGTTCAAAATGACCGGAAGTATTGCCATTTTCAAACCATTCAGTATTAAATATAAGTCCGTTCTTCCTCTCCTTTTCCCTTGCTTTTAACCCTGATGGATAGTACATAACAAGATGTGTGAATGCATGTATTGACAAAGTGTCTATGTAATCCGTGTCAAAATCTCCTTCTAAGTATAACTTGCCAGACTGTTCTTCCTTAAGGCGTATCTTTCCTTCTCTTTTTACTGAATCAAGATACACCACACCTGAATAGTCTGCAAATTCTTTGACAGTCGCTTTGCGTAGGCAGTTGTCATAATAGACCTGCATTACACCATTCGTAGCCCCATCTTCCTTTGATTGGGCCGTAACCATTAACCACGTCATTCCAATAATGGAGATTAGAACCTTTAGCCTTGGCATATTTTTAGATCAAAAATTATGGCTGCGGCAACCCTAAGACAGCTATTTATAAAAAGAGGCGTGGGCTGCTATGCCACGCCTTTAGCTGAAGGTGGTAGGAAAACCTATGTAAGAAGATGTGGAAATAACAGCTCCACGCCTTATGGGCGTGGAGACAGTTATGACTTTCTCTTGCTTACGTGAACAGTTTCCTACGCTTTTCAACTACAAGCAGAAGACATAACGCCTCTTGTTTTTACTATGTTACGGATAGACCTACGTCTATCACATCGCAAAGTTACGAATTATTTTTAAAACAGATGGTGTACTAACCAAAGAAATCTGAGAATTGCACCGAAAATAAATACAACTAAAAATAGCTAACACCTCTTAAAATTCCCAAAATCGAAATCACGTCTTTCGATTTATCCAACTAATTAGTACAATCTTAGTACATACTCAAATTTATATCTCGCTGTATAATAGATAAATAAGCGGCGCAAAAGAAGTTAAGGTATGTTTCAAGGTATCACAACAACAATCAAATTATCGATCTTTAATCTTCCCGATTTTGCACAATCTTTCAAATACCGTTGTGCCAGTAAGACGTTGATACCGATTAAGTCCTTTAATTAATCCACTGCCATACTCTTTATGTAAGAACGTTCCAACACTAAACTTAGGATTGTTATATAGTTTTAACGTGTAATCCATATCAATGAAACACAAATTCTCTCTATCTTCTCGATCATCGAGTACGCAAGCATTTAATCGATTAAACTGTTGTTGATAATAATGTGCTGTTTTGGCAAATATGTTTTCCTGTATTTTTTGTTTTATTTGCTGTTGCTGTATTCGAATGGCTTGAGCAACTTCGTAAAATTGCTCTATTTTAGCAAAGTCTGAGGGACTCAGTCTTGAGGCATATTTATGTTTGTACTTATCCCATGCGTTTTCGTCAAAAATAGGAATTGAGTAATGGAGAGGTTGCTCATTGATCGCTTCACCGGAAACGCCTTCGGCTTTTATATACTCAATATTCTTCTCAATATTTTTAATTTGGAGAATAAGAATTGTCGTTGCTGATTTTATGCTCTTATTTTCCTTATCAAGATATATTAAGAGAGTAACAACCACAGTAATCACTAATATGAGTGTCTGAAGGAAGTTAGAATTCAGAAAGTCTGCCATATCAATATCTAATTTAATTGTCTACCACAAACACAAAGTTACGAATTTTTTGAAGATTTTAACGGTTGGACGTGGTGACTCAACTGATTTTCGGTTGAGGTCACCACATTTTATGCAATCGATTATAGTTAAACCCTGTTAAAGTTTGGGGTTGCGAGGCCGTAGGATGGGGTTGAATGATGGTGAATGACTATGAATTATATACTAATCTGCGTTGAAAATCAGTGCTTTACATATCTGCTTAAATAGATATGCGCTCACCGCGACACGCATAACCAACATTGTTTCAGTGATTTACGATGGGAGTGGTGACTTTTGTGGTGACTCGGAGGGGTATGGGTGAAAGAAAGACCGCTAACTCATTGAGAATTAGCGGTCTTCTGTGGTGCCACCAGGAATCGAACCGGGGACACAAGGATTTTCAGTCCTTTGCTCTACCAACTGAGCTATGGCACCTTTTTGGTTTTGCTCTGCAAAGGTAGGTATTATTTTTTATACTTGCAAATTTTTTGATTATTTCTGCTGATTTTTCTTCGTTTTTTTGCATAAATGAGTGGGACTGATTTGCATAATTTCCTGATATTGCCGTTATTGAATATTTATATTCAGATATTCCATATCAGGTCCAATCATGTAATGATTGTTCTCAGCCATTGAGGCGCACTTTTTGCAAGGATTTCAGAAGTTTTTGTCGGCAAGATGCTATGATACAGATTTTTTAGTTTAATTTTGCAATACTCGATCTGCATTATACCTATACTTTATATTATGTACTTTTTCCGATCCCTATCTATATTACTGCTTCTGATACTATATATCAGCTCTGATTTTTTATGCATGGCACAGCAGCCGCATGATGTGCCGGCCGATGGATATGGAATGGTAAAAACCAACATGAAAGTGTCATATGACTACACCAATGCTCCTGTATCTGATCACTTCAACGCGCGTGTATCATACGAATTTCTCAGAAAACAAAACTTCACACTTACGGCCAATACAAATTATAACTCCCTGCACACTGATTTCTCAGTCGATGCCTTTCCTTCCGGCTACGACCCTCAATTGATCGGAATGAACAAAACACATATTTACGGTCAATTAGGGATGTCCGGATCGTTCAGAAGTAAGCTTTTCGGACGTCAGTTCATGGCATTCGGGATGGTGTCAACTGACTGGGGAGACGGACGCTTCCAACGTGTATCAGGTATTGCAATGGGTCTTATAATGCTACGGGCCAACCGAAATACTCAATTTGGCATAGGACCGCTTGTTTTGCTCAACTCCACCTCCAAAGTGCCTGCGTTTCTTGTCTTTATATACCGGCATCGTTTTAATAATGTTCTTGCAGTCAATCTTTACGGCGGCATGTTTGGTCTCGATTACACACCTACAGACTCCGACCTCATCACGGTAGGAGGTGACATCGACGTGCGGTCGTTTTATTTCAGTCCCGGACATTCCGATCTTCCGAAAAGATGCCGCTATACCAACACCAATTTCCGGCCTGGTGTGAAATATAAACGCAGACTTGCCGCAAATTTTTATGGTGAGGTACAATGTGGCATAGTACTGAAAATGTCGAGTCGCGTCACTGGTGTTTCCGGCACAAAAAGATACTTCGAACTACCCATGCCAACACGCCCATTTTTCCAGATCGCCCTCAGCTATGCCCTTTGAAAGAAAGGCATAACTGAATTGGTGTCTGTGTCAGATTATCTGCGGTGTCCCTTGCCTCCCTGACGTGGCTGCATAGGCTTCGCATCCTGGGTAAGTTTAAGTTCAGTTCCGTTAGAAAGTTCCACTTCATATCCTCCTCTTTTGCGTGCGATCTCCACTATTGTGAGGCCTTTGAAATTGGAATCAACATATTTTGCAATAGCAAATGGTACAATCGCCGACGGCACTGAGTTTCCTCTGGCTGCTTTCACTTCTTTCCAGTCTCCGTCCGATTTGAACTCCACCTCAGCTCCACTTACAAAATCGACTTCATACTCTACACCCCTGTAGCCATTGTCTTTTTCCGCCTTTCGTACCTGATCATCAGCAAAATATTTGGCAATAAATGTCTGTGCAGCCTTTGGCAGTTCCGACTGATTGATTGGTGTGCCGGCAAATACTGTGGACGACACAGATGCAGCGAATACAACGAGCATCAAAGTTAATAGTTTTCTCATCTTTACTTGTCTTTATTTGGTTTGAATTATGTTGTTCAAGCTGTTAAACGATGTAACGTATTTTCTTCCGGCAGGTATAGGGTTGGGGAAATTACGCATATAGACAGTCCGGTTTGAGAACTTCTCAATATATGAAACAGCAATTATAAACGACCGGTGAATCCGGATAAAGCAGTCGGCAGGAAGCATAGCTTCAAGCTCTTTCATTGTAATCTGAGGGACTACTGTTGGCAAATTATTTCTGAATATCTTCACATAATTGTCCATTGCCTCTACGACTATGATATCTTTCAGGCATACAACAATATTCTTGTGCCCTGCCTTAAGCGTTATATATCCTGCCAACGGGTCTGTTTCAGCATGCCGGATAAATTTTCTGGCTTTCTCCACTGCTTTTTCAAAACGGGGATAGAATATAGGCTTATGAAGAAAATCAACAGCATCCACGTTAAACCCATCCAATGCATAATTGGCATAAGCCGTAGTGAATATCAAGCACGTTCCTGCCGGCAATTCCTTTGCCAATTCCACTCCGTTGTGGGAATTCATCTCTATATCGAGGAACACTATATCGGGCCTTGACGAGTGGATACACTCCATACCGTCGACCGGAGATGTAAAGCATTTAAGATCTATATCTCCATAGCGATGACAGTATTCCTTAATTATACTCAGTGCTATAGGTTCGTCATCTATTGCCACACACCTTATCATAGCTATAATTCTATAGAAAGTTTTACTTTATAATAAACGCTATCATTCTCAATATCCATACTATGATTGCGAGGATAAAGAAGTTCAAGCCTCTTGCGACAATTCTCGATACCCATGTGCTCTCCTATACGCTTGACTGGGAAGATCCTGTTGACAGTCGAGAATATCAGTTGGCCACTTTTCTCCATCAGAGTAATGTTTATATCACTTTTCTCAACAGGAGAAACCCCGTGCTTGAAACAATTCTCCACAAATGTCACCAATAGCATAGGCGGCACTTGCAAATTCTCATGTTCAATAGCAATGTTCATAACGACAGTCGTCATACCGTTTAACCGCAGCGATTGCAATTCCACATATTGCCGGATATAATCCGCTTCTTCCGACAGAGGTACAAAATCCCGTTGTGATGTCGTATGTATATATCTCAGCATCGATATATATTTTTCAAGCGACTCCAATGCTTTTACGTCGTGGGTGAGAAACAATCCATATAACGAATTCAGAGTGTTGAACATAAAATGCGGCTTGATCTGCGCCTTGTATAATTCTATCTCAGCCTTATCTCGTTCGGCTTCAACAGCCCTGCGGCGAGATTTCTGAATATTGGCTTGCGTAAGCAGACCGATTGCGAAACTGAATGCCTCAACGATCATAAAAAGCGACCATACTGCCTGCTGATACTGTTGTATCGACGGAAATATTCTTGTTATACCATCGTCGTGTATGTTTGGCTTAGGATTATATAGGCTGACTTGAGACAGCAGATAAGTCACACCCAAAGAAAAAACAATCAGTCCGACTCCTAACCACCTGCGCCTGGAATTGCGGAACAATGACGGAACTGTGAAAACCCTATTGATGAAATAAAGCATATAAAGCCATGCCCCCACAGTGGTCACATACCCCGGGAAATTATGAAACCATCGCTCCACAGGAAAAATGACCACCATTATCGGCAGCACAATCAGGCAGAACACAAGGTCTATGCATACTGACACATTCTTCATGCGAAAAATTCAGTTGGTTTATGAATGCAAAGTTAAGTATTTTAGAATAAATGTGATACGTGCAATATGGCCGTTCGCCACCATATCCGCGCAGTTGGTCATTTTATACTATGACAGGTATTCAGGCTTAAAGTTTAATGGCTTAATTTTGTCCAAAATCCAATTAAAGATGACAGTTAAGACATTCATTGACCGTCCGATCCTTGCTGGTGTCATATCTGTATTGATAGTAATACTCGGTATTATAGGATTGGTACAACTTCCTATCGAACAATTTCCAAACATAGCTCCACCCACAGTGAGGGTACAGGCATCATATACCGGTGCAAATGCCGAGACTGTGATGAAAAGCGTAATTGTCCCACTTGAAGAATCCCTCAACGGAGTGGAGGACATGATGTACATGACATCAACTGCAACCAACACAGGCACGGCCTCAATAACCATATACTTCAAACAAGGGACTGATGCCGACATGGCTGTCGTTAATGTACAGAACAGAGTGGCTTCCGCTCAAGGACTGCTCCCGGCAGAGGTCACGAAAAGCGGTGTTACCGTCCGAAAACGTCAGAACAGCACACTAAAGTCCATAACACTGTACAGCCCCGACGACACCTACGACGCCAAGTTTCTCACAAACTACATGAAAATCAATATCGAGCCACAGATATCACGAATAACAGGCGTAGGCGAGGTAAATATATTCAGCGCAGAATATGCGATGAGAATATGGCTTGACCCCACGAAGATGTCGCAATACGGACTGATTCCCTCTGATATAGACAAAGTGCTTGCAGAACAGAATGTGGAATCTCCGACCGGCACGCTCGGAGCTGAGTCGATGAATACATTCCAATATGTGCTGAAATATCGTGGACGTTATGAGGACGCCTCGGAGTATGAGAATCTTGTTGTCAGAGCGTTGCCCGATGGAAGCGTCTTACGCCTGAAAGACATAGCGACAGTAGAACTCGGAGCCGTCAACTACGCTATGATAAGCGAGACAAGCGGACATCCTGGTGCGAATGCCATGATTGCACAGACAGCCGGATCAAATGCGAATGAGGTCATAAAAGAAATAGACCGTACGCTTGATGAACTGAGAGAGAAGCTACCTTCCGGAATGGTCCTGACCGACATATCAAGCACAAAAGATTTTCTGGATGCCTCAATAGGGAAAGTCATAGAAACCCTTATCATAGCATTGATTCTGGTTGTATTGGTCGTATATCTTTTTCTTCATGATCTCAAGGCTACGCTGATCCCTGCAATCTCAATACTGGTATCTCTCACCGGAACGTTTGCTTTCATCTATGCCGTAGGCTTCACACTGAATATGCTGACTCTTTTCGCCATAGTTCTGGTCATTGGAACTGTAGTTGACGATTCTGTGGTGGTTGTAGAAGCAGTCCAGGCCAAGTTTGACGAGGGAGAGAATGATCCTTACCAGGCTACGGTATCAGCGATGGGCGGACTTTCGGCTGCTCTTATAACAACTACCATTGTCTTCATGGCAGTGTTTATCCCAGTTTGCTTTATGGGCGGAACATCCGGCACATTTTACAAACAGTTCGGACTGACTATGGCTGTGGCTGTAGGCATATCGCTTATCAATGCCATGACTTTATGCCCGGCATTGAGTGCAATCCTGATGCGCCCTGGAAAGGGCAGCAAGAAAAAAACATCCTTCATCACACGTCTCCATTACGCTTTCGACAGATCATTCACTACAGTTGTCGGTCAATACAAACGCGGAGTGATGTTTCTTTTCAAAAACAGATGGATAGTCGTTATTTTGTTCGCAATCTCGGTGACAGGTTTAGTTTGGCTCATGTCAACAGCAAAAACCGGACTTGTGCCACAGGAGGATATGGGAACATTAAGCCTAAACATACAGGTAGCGCCCGGAAGCAACCTTGCAGAGACAGAACTTGCGATGGATGAAGTTGAAGACGCCATAAAAGACATTCCTGAGATTTACATCTACTCCCGCGTGACCGGAAAAAATGCGCGCCACGACCAATCAGCATCCGCCGGCTCTTTCAATATCAGGTTACGCGACTGGAGCGAACGTAAGGGAAAAGAGCAAGACATCAACTCCGTCATAAAAGAAGTATATAAACGGACTTCTGATATTTCTTCCGCCCAGATCCGCGTATCGCAGTCTCCCATGATTTCTGGCTATGGCACAGGCAGCGGATTCGAACTATACGTACAGGACAGGTCCGGAGCTACAACAGACGAGTTGCTGCAAGTGACTCGTACATTCATTGACTCTCTGAACACACGGCCTGAGATATCCCGCGCATATACGACTTTCGACACCAAATATCCTCAGTACATGGTTGAAGTTGATGCTGTCAGATGCCTTCAGTCCGGCGTATCTCCTTCAGATGTCCTGTCCACTCTGGCCGGATACGTAGGTGGTAGTTACTCATCCAACCTTAACCGCTTCACTAAATTATACCGGGTCATGGTCCAGGCGGATCCAGAGAGTCGTCTCGACACGGAATCTTTGAAAGCAATGTTTGTCAGGACATCGTCAGGGCAAATGGCTCCATTGGACAACTTCATCAGATTGACAAGGGTTTACGGTTCTGAAAGCCTTTCGCGATTCAATCTATTCCCCTCAATATCCGTATATGGAGAACAGGGTGATGGCTATAGCTCCGGTGAAGCAATCAATGCCATCAGAGATGTTGCGGAAAAGTATCTCCCGACCGGATTCGGATTTGAGTTTGGCGGCATGTCGAGAGAGGAATCATCTGCCGGAAATACGACTATCATAGTATTCAGTATATGCCTTGCCTTCATATACCTCATTCTGTGTGCGCTATACGAAAGCCTTACAGTGCCATTGGCCGTTATTGCTGCCGTTCCCGCAGGCTTGGCCGGAAGTTTTCTGTTCGCCAGATGGTGGGGACTTGAAAACAACATATACATGCAGATCGGCCTGATCATGTTGATTGGACTGTTGGCCAAGACAGCCATTCTGCTGACAGAATATGCGACAGCCCGCAGAAAAGAAGGTATGGGACTGTGGGCTTCCGCAATTTCAGCGGCTAAAGCACGTTTCAGACCTATCATAATGACTTCAGCGACAATGATATTTGGAATGCTCCCATTGATGTTCGCAACAGGGGTCGGCGCAAACGGCAACATTTCAGTCGGAGTAGGCACTGTAGGAGGATTATTGTCAGGTACTCTCGCACTGCTGTTTATGGTCCCTGTATTTTTCGTTATATTCCAATATATACATGAGCGGATCACTCCTGAACGCATAATAAACAAAGCCACCAAGAACCGGATAAAAATATAACTTAGCCTGCATTCGGCATACTCAATATCAATGACTATACATATTCCGGGCATCAGTCCGCGATCCATTCGCCATCAGTATTACGTCGTTCACCAATTTTGTAAAAGCAGTCTAAATTGTACAACTCTGTATTTCAGACAATTACAGATCCAATACTTAATTGTAGGTATTTTATGGCGTATCCAAACTTCCGAACTTTGTAGCATAAAAAGGTGAATTCATGACAATTTGGAAAAAATATTTAATCTTAATCATTATTACAGTATTAACTACCGTAGCTGCTTATTCCAAGGATAGCCGCGGTATGATTTCAGGAAAGGTTCTTTCCATCGACGGCGAGCCTATAGAGTACGCAACCGTATTTCTCAAGGGCACGTCACTGTCTTGCGCTACTAATGAAAAAGGATTATACCACATCTCCGCTCCGGACGGTGAGTATACAATAGTTTTTTCCTCTGTCGGTTTTGAAAAGCACGAAATTAAAATCAAGATTTCCGCAAATGAACGCCGCAAGTTCAACGTGAAGCTGAAACCGGCTACACAACTTGCCGAAGTCATCGTCATAGGAAATACTATCGGTAAAGTAAAAAATTCGGCATACAATGCTACTGCTGTCAATACGCAGGATCTTATAAACACCACAAAGACTCTGAGCGAGGCTCTTAGTAAAGCCCCGGGCATGAAGATACGCGAAAGCGGTGGTGTCGGATCTGATATGGCCGTCACAATGGACGGATTCAGTGGCAAGCATGTAAAGGTTTTTATAGATGGAGTGCCACAGGAAGGTGTAGGCAGTTCATTCAGCCTCAACAACATTCCTGTCAATTTCGCCGAACGCATAGAGGTCTACAGAGGTGTGGTTCCTGTCGGATTCGGTACTGACGCCATCGGAGGAGTCATAAATATCGTTACCCCCAGGCGTCAGCGACGTTGGTTCATTGATGCGTCATATTCATACGGATCATTCAACACGCATAAGTCGTACATCAACTTCGGGCAGACATTCCGCAATGGCTTCAAATATGAGATAAACGCATTTCAGAACTATTCCGACAACGACTATTGGATAGATACACCTGTAGAGGATTTTGTAAGCGGTGCTATCAACAAAAAAAAGCTGGAGCATGTGAAGCGCTTCAACGACACATATCACAACGAAGCCATAGTAGCAAAGCTCGGATTCGTCAACAAAAGCTGGGCCGACCGGCTGCTGTTAGGTTTTACCTACTCACACATGTATAAGGAAGTGCAGACAGGTGTCCGGCAGGAGATTGTATATGGCAAGAAACATCGTCATGGTTTCTCGCTGATCCCATCGCTGGAATATTCAAAGCGGAATCTTGGACTGAAAGGTCTCGATGTGTCTCTTAACGTCAATTACAACAGAGACAATACTATCAACGTCGATACGTCGTCAGTGAAATACAACTGGTTCGGAGAGACTGCACCATTGAATTCACCGGGAGAACAGTCCTATCAGAATTCAAAAGCCATAAACCACAACTGGACAGCAGCAGCTACAGTCAGCTACCGGCTCTCAGAACATCACGTATTCACAGTTAACGACATTTTCAATACATTTAAGCGCACGAACGAGAACCTGCTGACTATTCCACACAGCAAAGACGAATTTTCGAAAGTCACGAGCAAGAATATAGCAGGTGTTTCCTATCGCTACACTCCCACTACGAATTTCAACCTTACGGCATTTGGCAAGCAATATCATCAATATGTATCCGGACCTATAGCTACATCATCGGCTCAGGATGTATATAATCTTACATCACGCTCCATAGCCTACTTCGGATATGGTGCAGCCGGAACCTGGTTCATGCCGCTCGGACTGCAACTGAAAGCCTCCTACGAAAAGACATACCGTCTTCCCACTATTGAAGAAATGTTTGGCGACGAGGACCTGGAAGTCGGTGATATTGCATTGAAGCCGGAATCAAGCCACAATATCAACTTCAACCTAAGCTACAACGCCACATTCGGAAGCAACATCATCTATGCCGAAGCCGGACTGATTTACCGTGACACCCGCGACTATATACAGCGCAATATCATGGCCCTAAGCGGAGGCAAGTCGGCAGCCACTTATGTCAACTATGGAAAAGTATTGACAAAAGGCTTCAGCATCTCGGCACGATACAATTTCTCGCGATGGCTCAGCATCGGCGGGAATTTCACTCAGATGAATGTGCGCGACAACATGCGCACAGCTCAGGGAAGCACTGTTGAAAACATAGCATACAAGCAACGTATGCCTAATCTCCCATATATGTTCGCCGACTCAGATGTCAACTTCTACTGGCACGGTTTAGGCGGCAAAGGAAATGTCCTGACAGTAGCCTACGACAACCAATACACCCACAGTTTCTGCTATTACACTGAAAACATAGGCTCGAACAACAGCGACTATATCATCCCCGACCAATTCTCTCACAACATCACAATCTCCTATGGCATAAAGCGTGGCAGATATAACGTATCGTTCGAGTGCAGAAACTTCACCAACGCCAGACTGTATGATAATTTCAGCCTTCAGAAAGCCGGCAGAGCTTTCTATGGCAAATTCAGAATATATTTCGGAAACTAATAAAAACATAACATGACACTTAAAACATCAATGTGCCGGGTAATCGCTGCCGCAGTGATTCCTGCAATGTCTCTGTGCAGCTGTTCAGACAGCGATGAACCCACCACTTCCGGCGGTAAAGAGGAATCTTACGGCGGTAAATTCGTATTCGCCACTACAGTCAAAGGCAGTAATGGTACTGCTTATGACCTGATAACAGGGGAATCCATCGACGATGGCAACCTGACAACTGTCAACAATGGTCTGATCAATGAAGGCGCTACACAATGGGTATTTCACAAGAACTATCTCTATGCTCTCCAATATAACCAAGGAAATGCGGGAACAACTCGAAGCTATTTCCTGGACTCTGACGGCGAAATGAAAGCCCGCAACATGGAATACCGTATCAGCCGTTTCTCATCCTACGGAACATACAACGACGACATCATCACAACGTCGACAGGTGACGGCCCTGAGTCTTTCGCCGACAAACAGGGTTATCTGCCCAAAACTCTTCTTATAACATACCTGAATGTTGTCAACGAAACATCCCGCGAGAATGATACTTCAACCGGCAAATATTCTATGGAAAATTTCCTCGGCAACGGTGAATACGTAACCCTCTCCGGAGCAGAACAAAGCGGATCAAGACTCTACTGCGGGGCAATTCCGATGGGCCTCAGCCAGTACGGAGCGGCTTACGATAACGGCAAATGGATACGCCCCGGATACGAACATCTCGTTCATACTGAGTCCGGCGGCACAGGTGGCGGATCTTATAAAGCAGGAGAACTTGTAGGCACACAGTATCCCGACGAATGCTGGGTTGCGGTATACGGCAATGAAAGCATGACGGATCCTGTACTTGCCAAGACCGATAAAATCAGTACTCCTTGCGGACGATACCGCTCCCAGTACTACCAATCAGTATGGGCGGCTGAAAATGGCGACATCTATGTATTCTCGCCAAGCTATGCCAAGACAATGACAGACCCCGGACAGAAGACTACACTCCCTGCCGGCGTGTGCCGCATACCCGCCGGAAGTACCTCTTTCGACGACTACTATTGCAATATCGAGGAACAGACTCCCGGTGGCAACCGTTCGTTCATGCGCTGCTGGCCTGCCGGAGGCAATCGCTTCCTCATGATCATGTACGACCGCTCGCTCACTGAAAAAGATCCTGTGGCCACAGAACTTGCAATCTTCGATGCCGACACTAAAAAGCTCATGTACGTTACAGGTCTGCCCGAAAACGTATCCTCTATCGGAAAAACCGTCTACACACAGAATGGCAATGTCTACATTCCGGTGAACGTAGAGAACGAGAATCCGGCCATCTATGCCATCAATACCGCTACAGCCAATGCCGTGAAGGGTGTATCTATCACTGCAACCGAAATCAACGGTTTCGGTTATCTCACCCCAGAAAAATAACATTTACCCATGATAAAGTTTTTCAGAAAAATACACCTGTGGCTGTCAGTGCCATTCGGAATCATCATCACGCTGATCTGCTTTTCGGGAGCGATGCTCATCTTCGAACCTGAAATAACACGTAGCATAAAGAGCGATGTATACTACGTGCAGTCGGTAAAAAGTGAGCCGATTCCGATGGAAGAACTGATGGAGACGGTAAAGGCAACCCTACCCGACAGCGTGTCGATCTCCGGAGTCACGGTGTTTGATGATGCGACACGCACATATCAGGTCAACCTTTCCAAACCACGCAGGGCATCACTTTTCATCGACCAGTATTCAGGAAACATCACCGGACGATATGAGCGTATCGGCTTTTTCTCCACGATGTTCAAACTTCACCGATGGCTACTGGATAGCGCCAATCCCCACGGCGATGGTGTCAAAGTAGGAAAGACGCTTGTCGGTATATCGACACTGGTGTTCGTCATTGCATTGATTTCCGGTATCGTGATCTGGTGGCCGCGCGCACGCAAGAACTTAAAGAAAAGTCTCAGCATATCATTTTCAAAAGGCTTGAAAGGCTTTTGGAAAGGGCTCCATGTAGCAGGCGGCATGTATGCTCTGATATTCGTGCTTGCCATGTCACTGACCGGCCTTACATGGTCATTCAACTGGTATCGTTCGGCATTCTACGCTGTTTGCGGTGTAGAACACACACCACGCAACTTCGGGGAGTCTGCTCATTCCGATAAAAACCGTGGCGAAAGAACCAACGAATCAGGAAACCACCGTGGAGGTGAATGGCAGCATCACGGAGGCGAAGGCAGACCTCATGGTGGTCATCATCATGAAGGAGGCCGGCGTCGTTCGGAATTCGGCCGCTGGCAACAGGTATACGACGAACTGAAAGCGCAGAATCCGGATGCACCGCAGATAACAATCAGTTCAGGAAAGGCATCTGTAACCCTCGGCACAACCGGAAACGGAAGGGCATCAGACCGCTACGAATACAACAAACGCTCCGGTGAACTGACACCGACAACCAAATACGCTGATACTAATGAAGCCGACAAGCTGCGAGGCTGGATATACTCAATACACACCGGAAGCCTTGGCGGAATCGTTACACGTATCTTATGGCTGCTTGGAGCGTTGCTCGGAGCATCATTACCACTGACAGGCTATTACATCTGGATAAAGCATCTCATGAAAAAGAAAGACCCGCACAAGTGTCATCATAAATAAATTCTTTTTATTCCTATACATGACAAGAGGCTGCACTTCATCATACAGTGCAGCCTCTTGTCCATTGAACCTTAACCTTTTACCTTGTATAATTTATTTTTTCTGTTGGAACAGCCATTCCCTTACAGGCGTAAGCCTATATGCATAATCGAATGAATACATATGCTCACTTCCCTTGCCATCATCAGGCAATACCGACTTCGGTGTAAAATTGATGATATTTATCGGCGCGCCTTTCGCAAGCATCACTCTGGCTAAGGAATCCTGTTCTGCCTGCGGGAGTTTTGCACTCCATGTCTCATATTCATATCTTACGCCATCTTTATCGGCAGCTTCCTCTACAGCCTTGATGTTTCCGAAAGAACTACCTTCCTTTCCTGCCGTAACATAAGTGAACCTATGCTTGGCAAGTTCTCCGAATTTATTCGTATCCCAATGGCAATCAACAAACAACGATGCTGCGAACACATCCGGATAAGTTATATTATAGTACATTGAGATCATTCCGCCCATAGACTGTCCGGTTGTATAAAGGCGTGAGGAATCAACATTCTTTTCAGCAACTATGCTTTTGAGAAGACGGATCACCATATCAACCTCATCTGTATGCTCGTATGCATCATTTACAGCCACACCGGAGAATTGAGGCACAAGCACATAACACGGGTTCTTGGCCTGCGACTCAGCCGTGGCCCAGACCAACGCACCATAGCCTTGTGTCAATGGCCGCGTGGCATCTGTACCTGGAGTACTTGCATCTGCCATAAACAATACTAACGGATACTTCTCAGTCACGGTCATATTTTGTGGAGAGAACAGACTGTATTTAATCGTTTTGCCGGTTTGTGCATCTTCATATTCAAATTGTTTGAAATCAGGCAATTCTGCTTTAATCATTGCCTGCAAGACAGAGTCTCCGGTCTTGTCTATCGCAGGACCTCCTCCGGGAGTTCCCAACTGAGGGCCACCTACTTTACCGCCCTTGTGTCCAGGCCTTTGCCCCTCAGCAGTTTGATTTTCAGCAGAGCCGCTATGGCCTGCGCAAGAAGCTATCGAAACAGGCGTGGTCAATGCTACTGCAAGCAGTACAGCAGCATTCAGAGTCTTTCTTCTAAATTCCATATTCACTCTAAAAATAATTACTTTACACACTATATAAGATCAATTTATATGTAAAAGTTTATCCGCAATTGGCAAACTACACATAACAGATGGCAAAAAGCGTATGATTCTCACCGATATTTTTCGTTAGGAATTTTGATAGTCTGAAATAATTCGATACCTTTGCCCTGTCAACGAAAAATCTCGTTTAAATGAAGAAAGCACTCGAACATCTTACAGATAAAGAAGAAGAAACAATGTTGTTGCTCTGGGAACACGGTCCTTGCCCGGTCAAAGATCTGGTGGAGCACTTTTCCGAACCACGACCACATATCAATACAGTGTCATCATTTGTAAGGGCTTTGGAGAAAAAAGGATACGTCAGTCATGAACAGGGCAGATACGGCGGATTCAACTATTTTGCAATTAAATCCAAGGCTGACTACGGACGGAATACTGTAGGAAAAATCGTGAAGCGATATTTCGGCAGCCCGTTCTCTCTTGTCTCCAATCTTATAGAAGATGAACAAATCGACGCAGAGCAACTTCGCCAACTTCTCGGTATGGTTGAAAACAAAAAGACTCCCGGTTTATGATTTCGATTTTCCAATATTCATTATCTGTATCCATTGCTTTATTATTGATGTGGATACCATACAGGTATGCACTCGCCTCCGAAAAGCTGTTTTCACTCAACCGGACGGTAATCATCGTATTATATATTATAAGCCTATTGCTCGGGCCTGCATTGAATCTTATCAACACGTATGTCGCGCTTATTCCCGGTTCAGCAAACACCTATACTTTCAGCAATTCAGGAGGAGATGGACTGTTCCGAATACTTGACATATTATCTATATTGTGGATCACAGGAGTTGCAATCGCCACACTTCTGACCCTCTACGAGACCATAAAGATCCTTGCGATACTGCGCCGCTGCGAAAGAATAGACAGAAGCGATGAATCTGTAGTATATGTTTCGCAAGACAAATACCTGTCGCCTTTCAGCTTCGGCAAAAGTATCGTAATGAATATCGACGACTACAATGAAGCCGCCGAGTCCATCATCGCCCACGAATCCGGACATATAAGGTCACTCCACTCATTAGACATGATATTTGCCCAGGCTATCGCTATCTTATGCTGGTATAATCCTGCCGCATGGCTGATGCGCTCCGAGTTGAAATACATACACGAATATCAGGCAGACCGTCATGCTCTGAGCACAGGTTTAAATACCCGTACTTACCAATTACTGTTAATAAAAAAGGCCGCCGGCTCTAATTTTCCATCAATTGGCAATCACCTGAACCATAGCAAGCTGAAAAAGCGCATCGAGATGATGAACCGTAGCACGAGCGCTTCTTTCGCAGCCAAAGTGAAATATTCACTCCCTCTTATCGCAATCGCTGCGTGCATAGCCGTATTTTCAGTACCTCAGGTAAAGGCTGCACTGAGCCCTATCCCCGTGTCATCGGATACGGCGAAAGACACCGGACATGCATTGGACGGCATGGAGATATTTGTAAACGGAGAACAAGTTCCGAAAGAAAATCTTAATGCAATTCCAACTGCCTCAATTCAAAGCATCACAATAAGCAAAGACAGAAAAAAGATTGATATAACCTCTGATCAATTATGATAAATCTCCGCAACATCATACTGACCATACTACTCACTGCGCTTCATGGTGCGGCTCAAATCAGTGTGTCAGGTATAATTGTGGAGAAAAGCACAGCAGAACCATTGGCCGGAGCATCCGTGATACTGCGCAATGCCGAAGGTAAGATAAAGAAATACGCCACCTCGGACTCCAATGGAGCATTTTCCATATCATCTCCTGAGATCCAAGGCTACACTCTCGACATCTCGATGCTTAGCTTTGCCAAACACACAGTCCGGCTCGACACCGCCGGTATGCCACTCACGATCGCGCTTGAAGCTTCCGCCACAATGCTCAGGGAAGTGGCAGTAAAATCAAAGCGCATAAGCGAACAGGGAGATACAATCAGCTACAACGTGGGCAGTTTTGCCCAAGCACAGGACCGCAGCATCGGCGATGTACTCAAACGCATGCCCGGAATAGATGTGGCGCAGGATGGCAAGATTCAATATCAGGGCGAAGACATCAACAAATTCTATATCGAAGGATCGGACCTGCTCGGAGGCAAATACGGAATAGCAACCGGCGGAATAAGCCACGACGATGTAGGCGCTGTGGAAGTGATGGAAAACCACCAGCCGATGCAGGTGCTGTCCGGCATAAGTTTCTCGGACAAAGCGGCAATCAATCTGAAACTTAAGAATAAAGCGAAAGCCACATGGACTTTCCACGGCGATGCCGGAGGCGGATGGTCATGGCAACCCGAGGGTGCTGTATGGGACGGAGAATTGTTTGCTATGGCCGTAATGCCCGGATTTCAGAACATAACTACATTCAAAACCAACAATATAGGTGAGGATTTATCTGCAAATGCGACGGACTTCTTCGCGTCTCGGCGCGAGACCGGGCTGAGCCGATATGTCGGAGTATCTCTCCCCGGTGTACCCAACCTGAGCCGTAAACGCACTCTGTTCAACCGCTCGGCTCTTGTATCGACAAACAGCCTTTGGAGATTGAAAAACGGTGAGTTCAAGGCGCAGATTGACTACTCTTTCAATCGCGTAACCGCACAAGCAGCGAGCATCACAACCTACTTTCTTGAAAGCGGCGACCGAGTGATTACCGAGAACCGTGACGGGCGCGACCGCTCACACTCACTGTCGGGCAAGTTCATCTACGAAGTCAACCGGAAGACTACATTCATCAACAACACCCTATCAACCGATATCGATTGGGATGATGTGCAGCTTGGAGTCTCCGGATCGCTACCGAACAGCCAATCAGCATCACTGCCCGACTACTTTTTATCCAACAAATTCAAGATGATCAAGCGGTTCAACAGCGGTTCAGGCAAGAGCCATCTTGTGACGCTCCAGAGCAACAACGAATGGGAATCACTGCCGCAGACTCTATGCGTCTCAATGAACGGCAACGGCATCCGGCAGCATATCGGCGACCATGCATTCCATACCCACGAGAGCGCTGCATATGCTTTCTCTATCAAAGGAATCACCGTAAGTCTCGAAGCCGGACTCAAGGGCTATATCAGGTCTATGGATTCGAAGATCGATGATGCCTCAATACCTGACACAGAAGCTCAAAATGCCCTTAATACCAACTATTTCTCCATATATGCCATGCCCAAGTTCGAATATTGGGTGAAACGGGTGAACCTAACTCTTAAAACACCGGTAAGTTTTGCGCGGTATACTTTCGACAATGCTCTTGCCAATCGTTCAGAGATTTACTTCACACCATCGTTGAGTCTCAACTGGAAACCCAACAACCGTTTTTCGGCAGCTTTGCACGGTGGCATAGGACGATCTCCGATGAACCTGAACATGATCCAGCCCGGCTACATCATGACTGATTACCGTTCATTCAGGCAAGGAGTCAATAATTTCTACAATACCTCATCACAAAACATATCTGCCAACTTTACCTACAAACACACCAGACGCGGAATATTTGCCAACGCGCTTCTTACACAATCATGGTCGCACCTGCCATACACTATGGAACAGCAACTCTATGGCGACTACATCGTATATTCCTACAGCACGGCCAAGAGCGACGGTCAAATGCTAATGGCGAGCGGCAATATTGGCAAAACACTCGACTTCATGCGCGGAAGTGCCAGTGTCAACGGTTCATTCAACCGGAGAGAATCAAACATAATCTCCGGAGTCCGTAATATCAAAAGCATAACCACATCCTGGCATGTCGGATGCAAACTCAGCGGAGCACCTGTCCGCTGGTTAAGTTTCGATTATTCACTGAATCTTTCATCTTCCAGGCTGACAATGGATGGTCTCGACAATCCGTGGCTGTCAAGGCTTGAAAACTCCATGCTGATCAACTTATCGCCACACCCTAAATGGGAATGGAGCATAGCAGGCGAGCATTACTGCAACGAACTCACAGCAGGGATCTATAAAAATATCCTTCTGATCGACACCAAACTGTCGTTCAAGCTATCCCGACGGCTACGACTATCGGCCAACCTTAACAACATCCTCAACCGCCGTACATATAATTACACGACCTACAGCCAGCTCTCGTCATTCGAATCGCAGAGATGGATTCGCGGTCGCGAGCTTCTGATATCAATAACACTACAAAAATGAAAACCGTATTAACCTTTTTAGCATCGTGCATAGTGGCAATAACAGCCACAGCACAAGCAATAGCCGACATCGAAGTCAGCTACACTGCATCAGTGCCAAATTTCAGGACAGGCAAAGCAGACAAGACAAACCAATTCATACTGCTCGCCAACTCCGTAGAGTCAAAATTCTATTCACCCGCCACAGAATACATTGACTCTCTACAGTCAACCCCTGAGGGCGAGGCAAAATACAAGGAGATGAGCAGATCCGCATACTTAGGAGGTAAGATGAATCAGATGCCACGCCGCGACGGGCAATATTATGTTGTCAAATCCAGTACCTCCGGCTACATGACATGCTATGATGTAAATGGATTGGAAAAGTACAGGGTAGAAGAACTCCTGCCACAATGGGAGTGGCAGATAACCGACAGTACAAAATCCATACTCGGATATGAGTGCATATTGGCTACCACAGACTTCCATGGTCGCGAATGGAATGCATGGTTCTCTCCCGATATACCTCTGGCAAACGGTCCGTGGAAACTCGGAGGTCTGCCCGGGCTTATATTAGAAGCAAACGAATCAAACGGTCTGTATAATTTCACCGCTACCGGCCTACAGCATAGCTCCCGACAGATAACACCTGTATATTCCGCCGGCGACTATGAAAAAATTGACCGGAAGGATCTGCTGGCAGCCAAACGCAAGTTTATAGACAATCCCGTATCGCAGATGAATGCCCAGCTTAGCGGCCTCGGAATTTCAATCAGCGCATCCGCAAACGAGATCTCACACAAATCCCGCGAAGAAGTTGACTTCATCGAGACTGACTATTGAAAAACAGAATCAATAAGCCATTAAAATATTTTGCTAATAGCCAAATATTTAGTAACTTTGCGGCGCTAAAATGTCGACAGGGCTCATAAAAAGCAGCCTCCGCGGCTCGCCCTTCGATAATTAACTGTATTCATATCAACTAATTACATGTACGTTATCGTAGAAATCCAGGGACAGCAGTTCAAGGCCGAAGCCGGCAAATTCCTGTATGTCCACTATCTCGGCGAAGCAGTTAAAGAAGGAGACACAGTAGAATTCGACCGTGTGCTTCTCGCTGATGCCGGAGATGCAGTTAAGGTAGGCGCACCTACTGTAGAAGGCGCCAAAGTAGTTTGCGAGGTAAAGCGTCCCCTCGTGAAAGGTGAAAAAGTGATCGTCTTCAAGAAGAAGCGTCGCAAAGGCTATCGCCGCAAAAACGGCCATCGCCAGTGCTTCACCCAGGTAGTGATCAAAGACGTAATTGCTTAACCCTATAAATTCTCAGAAGAAATGGCACATAAAAAAGGTGTTGGTAGTTCTAAGAACGGTCGTGAATCAGAAAGCAAACGACTCGGTGTTAAGATTTTCGGCGGACAGTATGCAAAAGCTGGCAACATCATCAAGCGTCAGCGCGGCACTGTACATCATCCCGGTCTTAACGTGGGTATGGGCAAGGACCACACCCTCTACGCGCTCATCGACGGCACTGTACTCTTTACAGAAGGTCGCAATGGCCGCAAGTTCATCAATGTGACTCCCGCCGAGGCTTAAACCACGCAGGACACACTGTCAAAACGCACAGCCGGACACCGCGATTCCATCGGGAATGCGGTGTCCGGCCTGTTTTATAAGGTATCAGCGTCTCTGCAACCTAATGCGCGACACCACAAAGGGCGTATGAGGTTCTGCCGCATCGCTTATGGTACACAGACCTCCTGGCGCTACAGTGATACGCCCTGTCTGCCCGTATACAGCCTCATGCCTGAACGACAACTCAAGCCCGGCTACATAACAGCGGTCATACACCTCAAGCGGATGTGTGTTGATTATCATGTCCACATAACGGACAGTGTTGACATGCCGGTTGAAATCAATATCTGTAACCCGAAACTTATAGTCGCTGCTCACAGCACCTGCCCCTTCAGCCAAAGGAATGCGCGCCGGAATCTCAGCAAGACACTCCTCCCCGGCACACAATGGTACACGTTCCGCAAAGCCGGACAGATCGGCAAGTTTCCTTTCGTTAATATCAATCGCGGTCCATACGCTGCGCACATAACCAAGTGTTTCGCCACTCTCCGGTATATAGATATGGAAGTTCCTATTGCTGAAACTACGGGTAAACGACTCCACCCACGTGCGCACACAATAAGTCTCATGCATACGTGGATACCGCAGCATACGAATATTTAGCCGGCTAAGAACCCAGGCGATGCCTTCCGGGATCAGTTCCGCGTAGCCTATACCCAGGCTGTTGGCATGTTCGGTAGCCACATCAATTATATCGGATGCGATTGACGCCACAGACAGTTCTCCCTGCGCATTGCAGCGTGGTGCTGCAAGAAAGGTTGTGCGTGTATATACAGAAACTTGTTCCATAAATTTAGAGTTCTTTTACTATAAGAGATGCAAAATTAGGCGTTATCAGTAATTAAACCAAACCGTCGCTGAAAATGTTGCCTCCGTCATAAGCCTGCTATTTCCTATACTCCATGAAAAGCGTAACTTTGCACCTACACTTCATACCCTTAGCAGAAACATGACAAAAGGCAGATTCGCACCATCCCCTACCGGGAGAATGCACCTTGGAAATATTTACACGGCATTGATGTCATGGCTGTCGGCTAAATCGGCCGGCGGCGACTGGCTTCTCCGCATCGAAGACCTTGACCCACAGCGTTCGCGCGTCGAATATGCACGGCAGATCGAAGAAGATCTGCATTGGCTCGGCCTTGATTGGGACGAAGGTGGCCTCGACAACATAGGTGACGCCGGACCATATTGCCAAAGCATGCGCTCCTCTATATATGCTGAAGCACTCGGCAAGCTGACCGATACCGGATACATCTATCCTTGTTTCTGCACGCGCGCCGATATTATGGCCACACAAGCGCCACATCAGAGCGACGGACGAATCATATATGCCGGAACTTGCCGCCCCTCGGCACTTCCCTCCGAATTCATAGACCCGCTAAGGCCACACGCCTGCAGGCTTTATGTCCCAGATACTGAAATATGCTTTTGTGATGCAATATACGGAGAACAACGGATAAATCTGGCCAAGGAATGCGGCGACTTCGTACTGCGCCGCGCCGACGGCGCCTGGGCTTATCAACTGTCTGTAGTTGTGGACGACGGTCTTATGGGCGTAACCGAAGTAGTGAGAGGAAACGATCTATTGCTATCTGCGGCACAGCAGCAATATCTCTACGGCTTGCTATGCCTGCCGGCTCCCCGTTTCGTCCATCTACCTCTGGTATGCACTCAGGAAGGACGCCGGTTATCAAAACGCGACCACTCTCTCAGCATGGAAGAAATGCGACACCGTCTGCCACCTGATGCTGTGATTGGACGGGCTGCATATCTCGCAGGCCTGACCGACAGGCCTGAGGCTTGTACACCCAAAGATCTGCTTGGAATATTCAACATTGACCGAATACCGAAAGCGGCACACGTCACTGTGCCTGAAGAATGGCTATAACCACCTGATAAACTCACCTCTGAATCATCACCCATGCTCATACTTATAGCTGAATCAAAAACTATGGGGGCTTGCACCGGACATGTATCAACCGAAGAATACGCACTACACCGCCCTGAACTGGAAGATACTGCAGAGGCATTGATGCACGCCCTGCGTGATGTATCCGCCGAAACTCTTGCCCGCGAGGTAAAGATAAGTCCGGCACTTGCTTCGCGGCTAAAAATGATGATTTACGATTTCCCCCACAAATCATCCGGCGAACAAGCTATAACGGCATATACCGGAGTCGTATTCAAAGCCTTCGATTACAAATCGCTCACGCCAATCCAGAAGAAGGAAGCCTGCGACAGAATCGCTGTAATCTCATCACTCTACGGATGGTTGAATCCCTCTGATATAATAAAGCCATACCGCTTCGACTTCACAACCACAATCGCACTGGGCAACAGATCTCTCGCATCATACATGAAAGACCGCGTCACCGGTTGCCTTATCAAACGCCTCAGCCGGATGAAATGCACGGAGGTGCTGAACCTGCTGCCGGCCGATGCCGCCAAATGTATTGATTTCAAAAAAATCGAAGCGGTAGCCAAGGTCTGGCGTGCCGACTTCAGGGAGATCAACCTGATAGGAGAATACCGCACACCGCCGTCCAACCGATTGAAAACATTGCGCGGACTGCTCCTGCGGCAGATAATAACCGAAAGAATAAACTGCATATCTGAACTCAGCCAAGCCGAGTCGGAAGAATACATGGCCTCAAGCTGCGACCAGGAAGCCGGAAAAATAGTATTCGACTCCGTAGCTACAAAAAAATAAGAAAGAGCTTCATCTCAAAGCTCTTCCCTATAGGGTTTTCAATAGGTACAATTTCTAAGGTAAAAAAGATTGTTTTAAGTTGATGTCGCAAAGGTCATCCTTTTTGCATGGTAAAACAAATATATTTATATGTTTTGAAACATAGTTTTACAACCATTAGACATTTTGGCCAATAAACGCCTCCGTATTTATCATTGGCAATCAACAAATTACCTATTTTACCTTATTTACTCCGAAAATGCGAAGCTATTGTTAATTTGAGTTAATTCGTCGAGAAACATCGTAATTCAAGCCGATCTCCATCAAACACAGCATAGCTGTCCTGACTGATCCAGTCTCCCAGAATAATCATTCTGGAATCCTTATTCAGACGATAGTCCACCAAAGCATGCCTGTGTCCGAACACGAAATAGTCAGGCTGCCGATCAGGATGCCCGGCAAGCCAACTGCGGCAAAAGCATGTCAGCGCCTCAGTCTCTCCTTCAAATGGCGGTGGTGAGGAATAATCACTTCCACGCGACGATTTAGACCATCCGTGGGCGAAAGGTATTGTCCACCGTGGATGTATCGAGGCATATAATTTCTGACACACACGACAACGGAATGTGTTACGAAGCAACCTGAACATTGGCTTTATGCGCCCCACTCCATCGCCATGAGTCATAAAGAACAGTTTCCCTTTGATCTCCCGCTCTACATATCCGTCGACAACCTCAATGCCGATCTCATCACGCAGATAATCGAAAAGCCATATATCATGATTGCCGATAAACCAATGTACACGCACTCCGCCGTCGACCAGACGCGCGAGCGCTCCAAAAAAGCGGATATATCCGCGAGGCACTACCGTGCGGTACTCAAACCAATAGTCAAGCACATCGCCGAGCAGATACAGATCTGACGCATCCGCCGCTATCGAATCAAGGAATGCGCATATCCGCCTTTCCTGCTCCCTGCGATCCGGAATGTAAGATGCACCCAGATGCAGGTCGGAAATGAAATATACCTTCTTACTATCTTCCGAAGCCTGATTCATAGGAAACCAAGCTCAAGTTTAGCTTCTTCACTCATCATGTCCTGATTCCACTCAGGCTCGAAGACAAGATTTATGTTCACATTATTGACGCCATCTATACTCTCAAGCTTTATCCTGGCATCTTCCATAAGGAAATCGGCAGCCGGACAATTAGGCGCAGTCAGCGTCATATCCACGTTCAAATCGCCATTGTCGGCAAGATCTATATTGTATATGAGGCCGAGGCTGTAGATATCCACCGGAATCTCCGGGTCGTACACAGTACGCAGCATTTCCACAACCTTCTCCTCTATGGCAAGTCTTTCTTCTGAGGTCATATGCATTCTGTTTTTTGCAAATTTAATACTTTCAGATGGAATTAGGAGACAGGTGTCGCGGAATTTGATTAAATTTGTGGAAATTTCAAATCACTTTCAACTACCCACAACTAAAAACGCACAGTAACATGAAACGTATATTTATCATACTCACTGCTTTAGTGGCTATTTTAGCATCATCCACGACTTCTGAGGCCCGTATATTCCGCTATGGTGTACGCGCAGGTATCAACGTCAACTCACTGCACTTCTCCGGTGATCTGGTCAACAGTGACAACCGCACAGGTTACACATTCGGTCTCACAGGCGAAGTCAATCTTCCCGTACTGCCCTTTGCCGTAGATGCCTCGCTGATGTTCACCCACCGCAACTACAATATCTCTGTCACAGACGACAACGGAACAAGATACTCTCAATCCAAAGGTGCAAATTACTTTGAGATTCCTGTAAACCTGAAATGGAATATTTCCATTCCGGCGGTCGCCGCTATTGTAAAACCATACATTTTCACCGGACCTAACTTCGCTTTCCTGATGGGAAAGACAAAGATATCGGAAACTCTGAAAAGAAAAAACACCGATATTGACTGGGACTTCGGCTTCGGACTCGAACTCGTACGCCATCTGCAACTGTCAGCCTACTATTCCCTCGGACTGTCCAAGGCTTACAGTGGCGACGAAGTAGGCTACGGCCGCAACCGCTGCTGGACCGTGACTGCAACATATCTTTTCTAAGAGCTTATAGAAAAACAAATCCAGACATCATGGCTCTTATTCTCAGCATAGAGACCTCGACATCGGTATGCTCAGCCTCTCTTTCAGCCGAAGGCATGATCCTGGCCCATCAGGAATGCTTCGAAGGCCGCAACCATGCCACACTGCTCAGCGGATATGTAAAGCATTGCCTTGACTATGCACGCGAGCACGAGATGAAACCGGATGCAATAGCAGTATCTATCGGACCCGGCAGCTATACCGGACTGCGTATCGGACTTTCCGAAGCCAAAGGACTGGCCTACGCGCTCGATATTCCGCTCATAGGAGTAGATACGCTTCAGCTTCTGGCCGTCTCTGCCATGTTTTCGTCGGAATATCTCCCTGAGGATGCACTTTTCGCCCCTATGATCGACGCCCGCAGAATGGAAGTGTTCACAGCGTTATACGACATGGGGCTGACACCGCTGATGCAACCGCAACCACTCATACTCGACTCCGGAAGCTACAGCGAATGGCTCGACAAATCACCGGTCATATTCATGGGCGACGGAAGCGACAAAGCCCGTGAAGTGATAAAAGGGAAAAACGCCATTTTCCTACCCGACGTAAAACCTGTGGCAGTAGACATGATGCCACTTGCCGAGAAAGCATACGCAGAACGCAGATTCCTGGATCTCGCATACTCCGTGCCGGCATACCTTAAAGAATTTCAGGCCACCAAGCCGAAGAATCCTCTGACATAGGTATCTCCTGAACTTTTGCCATCCCGGAGATGTATAATATATGCAGGCATCGAAAGACATGTCCGCAAAGTCAAACCCATAACCTCACTTATTAAGATCGAGGGCAGTATTATCTACAATTATGAATAATATGAACAAGACAATCAGAAAAATATCGTCAATAGCTGCTGCAGTGATATTGACCGCAGCATGCTCCACCTCATGCGGAACCATGAAAAAGACCTCCGGACAGACCGAGACATCTACATCAAAAAAGGCCAAAGAATCGTCTTCATCCAAGAAGACAACAGATGGCAAGACTACCAAAGTCACCGCATCGGCCGAACTTGCCGAAAAAATATCAGGCGAATGGCAAATCATCAAAGCTGGCAACACCGTGCTTCCCATCACCGACGAGATGCCATATATAAACTTCGACCCCACCGAAAACAGGTTCTATGCATCGGACGGCTGTAATATCATTAACGGAGACTTCACTGCTACTACAGAGGGCAATGTAATATTCCAACATGTGCTGTCCACATTGCGCATGTGCCCGGAGATAGAAAATCAGGAAGCCATCTCAGGCGTCATGCAGGACAATAAGTCGTACACCGTCGTATTGAGCAAGTCTGCCACGACTCCTGATGTCACCATCCTTACTCTGCGCAATCCACAGAACAAAGATGTCCTGACCATGCGCCGATCCGACATGAGTTTCCTCAACGGATACTGGCAGGTAGTGAAGATCGGAGACAAAAGCTACGATAACCCCGAAATGAACCTGTTTTTCGATATTCCGGCAATGAAAGTGCACGGCAACACAGGATGCAATTACTTCAACGGAGACATATACACAGATCCCAAAGTCGGCGCATCGCTCAACTTCGGACAGATGGGGGTGACACGCATGGCCTGCTATGACCAAGGTGTTGAAAGTTCAATGCTCGTGGCACTTGAGCAAGTAACCTCAGCCCGTCCGGATTCCAATGGCAATGCATTGCTCAACGACTCCAACGGCACAACTCTCATCGTGCTAAAGCACATGGATGCGCCTGCCGACGAATAAATCCACAAAACCTTGCGCTAAAACCGACAATCCCTACCATCAGAAATGCACATTATCGCCGATAGCAGCAGTACCCGCACCCAATGGGTCATGGCCAAAGGAAGTACAATAATGATGCAGGCTACTACAGCCGGCATCAACCCGTACTTCCACACAAGACGCGAGATCTCACATATAATACGTCTCGGCCTTCCCGAAGATTTTTTCCGCAGGCGCTGGGATAATGTGTTCTTCTATGGATCAGGATGTGCCAACGAGCAGAAAAACAAGATCGTAGAGCAATGCCTTGTGGCTCAGTTCAAGACCCCTTGCACCGTAAACAGCAACTTGCTCGGAGCTGCAAGAGGTCTTTTGGTGCGCCGCAGCGGGCTCGCATGCATATTGGGAACCGGCTCCAACTCCTGCTATTACGATGGAGAGAACATAACCCGCACAGTAAGACCGCTTGGATTTGTGCTTGGCGACGAGGGATCAAAAGCATATCTTGGGAAAGCGCTTGTGGCCAATGTACTTAAAGAGCTTGCGCCGCAACACATATGCGAGGCTTTCTATAAGAAGTTCAATGTATCGACCGATCAGATAATGGACAGTATATATACGGAGAGTCTGCCGTCTCTTACATTGGCTGAATATTCTTCCCTTTTGGCCGACCTTATCGACGATCCATACGTGCACAGGCTCGTATACGACGCCTTCATGGCATTCTTCACCCGAAATATATCA
Source organism: uncultured Muribaculaceae bacterium (assembly GCA_910586995.1). Taxonomy (GTDB): domain Bacteria; phylum Bacteroidota; class Bacteroidia; order Bacteroidales; family Muribaculaceae; genus CAG-873. The sequence continues at coordinate 31,155 of CAJUKZ010000005.1, forward strand.
AGATACGACTACTGCAACAAACCTATATCATTCGTAGGATCTGCCGCTGTTGCATACTCCGATATCCTGCATGAGGCCGCAAATGACTTCGGTGCATCAATCCGGGATATTCGCCCGGACTCAATGCCCGGACTTGTGGAATTCCACGCTACGTAAAGCGCCGACAATACCAATAACCTATAACCATCATGAAAAAGCTATTACTTGCAATCTGCACTATCATCAGCACATTATGCATCAATGCCTCCGAACCTGTAGCCGGACATGTAGTTCTTATAGGACTTGACGGCTGGGGTGCATACAGCATGCCACAGGCCGATATGCCTGCCGTAAAAAAATTGATGGACGAAGGATGCTACACACTCACAAAACGAACTGTGTCGCCATCGTCAAGCGCGCCGAACTGGGCATCCATGTTCATGGGAGTAGGCCCTGAACTCCACGGCTACACTACCTGGGGCGCACGCACACCCGAATTACCATCGAGAGTAATCGCTAAAAACAACATATTCCCCACCATATTCCAGATCTACCGCGACCAATATCCGGAAGCCAGACAAGGTATAATATACGAATGGGAAGGAATAAAATATCTGGTTGACACACTGTCTTTGAACGATCACATCCACACTCCATACGACGGAAACAACTCAGAGACCACATGCACCGCGGCTATAGAATACATAAAAGCCGAAAAGCCCAATTTAGTAGGAATCTTCTTCGATAATCCTGATCACATCGGACATACAGCCGGACACGACACCCCGGAATATTACGAAGTGCTCAAAGAACTTGACGGTTATATCGCACGTATCGTCAAAGCTGTAGATGATGCAGGGCTTACCGATGACACAATTTTCATAATCTCCTCAGACCACGGAGGTATTGAAAAGGGTCATGGAGGTATAACTATGGCAGAAATGGAGACGCCATTCATCATATCGGGAAAGAACGTGCGCAAGGAAGGCGCTTTTGAGCAAAGCATGATGCAATTCGATGTAGCCTCGACAATTGCCCACATACTCGGTGTTGAGCAACCACAGGTATGGATCGGACGCCCGATGCTCCAGGTATTCAAATAAGAGCTTGCCTAATAATAAGCCCTCAAATTTCTCTGTACCGAAAAAAATCCGTACCTTTGCAACGTTGTTTCCCAACACTTCAGATTCAGCGTGGCAGCAGACTCAACCAATCAATTCCGACTCGGTATAGCCCTCAGTGGTGGGGGCGCCCGCGGATTCGCACATGCAGGCGCTCTCAAAGCTCTTGAGGAGGCCGGCTACCGCCCCGACGTCATCGCCGGAGTATCGGCAGGATCGGTGGCAGCGGTTCTGTATGCAGCGGGCATTACGCCGGAAGGAATACTCGAAATTTTTTCAAACAGAAAATTCTCAGATCTCTGCCGCCTCCACCTTTCAGGCCACGGACTGCTCGACATGTCGCGGTTCCGCCAGCTTATAGCCCAGGCTATAGCGCCGGCCCGTAATCTGGAAGACCTCAACATACCCACATACATCGGTGTCACAGATTTCGACTCCGGACAGCCTCACTCATTCTCAAGCGGTCCGGCAGCCGAACGTGTATCCGCATCATGCTCAATCCCCGTGATATTCCCACCTGTGAAGATCGACGGTGTGAACTATGTGGACGGAGGCGTGCTGCGCAATCTGCCGGCAGGAATAATCCGCGACAAATGCAGTATTCTGATAGGCATAGACTGTAGTCCGCAGAACTATATGCCTCTGCGCGGAAAAAGCATTATCGACACTGCATTCCGCTCTTTCCACATGCTTGCAAGAGCCAATACGATGCACGACATAGACATCTGCGACATGATGATATCCGTAAAAGACATCGCCGACTATAAGGTATTCAACCTTAAAGACATAAACAGATGTTTCAAGTGCGGATATGAGGCTGCGTCCAAGGCCCTGGACCAAATTTGCCTGCTTGATAATATCAGCAAAACAAACCAAAACACGAGTCATGACCAAAATTAAGCAATGCGGCTGCACCAAGCCTGTGATATACCAGATGCTCCCACGCCTGTTCGCAAACTATAACGCAAACTGCGTGCCATTCGGCACTATAACCCAGAATGGTTCAGGAAAACTCAACGACATCACATCCAAGGTACTCAGAAGCATAGCCGACATGGGAGTGACACACGTCTGGTATACAGGCGTGATCGAGCACGCCCACTGCTCCGACTATACGCGATACGGCATAGAGCGCGACAACCCGCACGTGGTGAAAGGGCAGGCCGGATCGCCTTATGCTATCAAGGACTACTACGACATAGATCCCGATATTGCGACCGATGTACCGGCACGTATTGCCGAATTCGAAAATCTCGTAAAACGCACCCACAGCGAAGGGATGAAAGTCATAATCGACTTTGTACCTAACCATGTGGCCCGATGCTACCATTCAGATGCTGCCCCGAAAGGAGTCAAGGACTTCGGCGCGTCTGACGACAACACGCGGTTCTTCGCCCCGGACAACAACTTCTACTATATTCCACGCCAGCAGTTCGCACCATCCATCGACCTGACTTCAGGAGGCGATCCATATGTGGAATTCCCCGCCAAAGCATCAGGCAACGACTGCTTCACTGCCTTCCCCGGACGCTATGACTGGTACGAGACCGTAAAACTCAACTATGGTGTCGACTACGGCGATCACTCGCTCCACTTCGACCCGATACCCGACACATGGCGCAAGATGGTGGCCATACTGAAATACTGGGCACGCAAAGGCGTCGACGGATTCCGTTGCGACATGGCGCATATGGTTCCTACCGACTTCTGGCGCTGGGCTATACCACGCGTCAAGTCAGTAAATCCCGATCTGACATTCATTGCCGAAATCTACGATGTATCACTCTACAGATCATATATCGACGCCGGATTCGACTATCTCTACGACAAAGTCAACCTCTACGATACACTGAGAGCGATCCAGACCGGCAACATATCGGCTGCGGCAGTGACTAACTGTTGGCAGACTGTGGATGGAATCTCCAGACACATGCTCAACTTCCTCGAAAACCACGATGAGCAGCGTTTCGCCTCGGCAGAATATGCCGGCGATGCCGATCTTGTGATCCCATCACTCGTGATAAGCTCCATGATAGGCACAGGCGCGATGATGATCTATGCAGGCCAGGAACTGGGCGAGAAAGCCGCCGATGCCGAAGGCTACAGCGGCAACGACGGACGCACGACAATCTTCGACTACTGGAGCATCCCCACCCTGCGCAGATGGCTCAACAACGGCAATCCAGGTGTAGACCAGCTCACTGCCGGAGAGATTCGGCTCAGGGACACTTACCGCAAACTGCTGCGGCTATGCAACGAAGATGATGCCATCGCCTGCGGTGGATTCTTCGACCTGATGTACGTCAACTACAATAATCCGGGATTCAATCCTCACCGCAACTTCGCCTTCCTCCGCAGAGGTAAGGATCATACATTGCTCATTGCCGTTAACTTCGGCGACACAGCCGCCGAAACGGCCATAAACATACCCCTGCATGCCTTTGAATGTTACGGCATAATCCCCGAAAATGCAGCGAAAGCCAAAGAACTGCTGTCAGGCACAAGAGCGACAGTAAAGACATTCTCTCCCGATACACCGTTCCAGACACTGATCCCGGCGCATGGCGCAGTGATCTGGAGAATCGAAGACTCCGCCGTCAATTCCAAGGAAACATGCGGCGATGGCAACCAATCATCTAAAAAGCGCAAATAATATACACAACATATTCTTTAACCATTCTTTTTCATCCATGTCACCTAAAATAAAAGTTTTTGCCGGTACAAAATCCCGCTACATGGCAGAGGAGATATGCAAAGATCTCGGTCTTGAATTAGGAAAGATGAACATCACTCATTTTGCCGATGGCGAATTTGAGGTATCGTTCGAGGAATCAATCCGCGGTTGCGAAGTTTATCTCGTACAGTCCACTTTCCCTAACACAGACAACCTGATGGAGCTTCTGCTTATGATCGACGCTGCAAAGCGCGCATCTGCAGCAAAGACCATCGCCGTGATCCCCTACTTCGGTTGGGCACGCCAGGACCGCAAGGACAAGCCCCGTGTATCAATCGCTGCCAAACTCGTAGCAGATCTGCTCACAGCCGCCGGCGTTGACCGTGTGATCACTATGGACCTGCACGCCGACCAGATACAGGGCTTCTTCAACGTACCTGTCGACCACCTGTATGCATCCAGCGTGTTCGTTCCCTACATCGAATCGCTTAAGCTCGACAACATGGTCATTGCCACACCTGACGTCGGAGGTGCAAAGCGTGCAAACTCTTACGCAAAATACTTCGATGTTCCCCTTGTGCTCTGTCATAAGCAGCGTGCAAAGGCCAACGTGGTGGCTTCCATGACCGTGATCGGTGATGTGAAAGACAAGAACGTGATTCTCGTCGACGATATGGTCGACACAGCAGGCACAATCACTAAAGCAGCCGATCTTATGCTGGCAAATGGAGCAAAAAGCGTACGCGCACTTGCAAGCCACGCCATCATGAGCGATCCCGCATCCGAACTGGTCGACAAGAGCGGACTCACCGAAATGATCTTCACAAACTCAATTCCTTACTCCAAAGGATGCAAGAAATGTACGATCATCTCCATTGCACGTATGTTTGCAGACACAATCCGCCGCGTACATGACTTCCAGTCAATATCCTCACAGTACGTGTTCAGATAATCGGCAAAATCCCCCAAAGCATGCGCCGGAGGCTGAATCTCTGACTCCGGCGCATGCATAAATAATCATCAACCACCTACCTGCAAATGAAAACAGGCATAATAGTGGCTATGGAGAAGGAGTTGCGACTGCTCCTCCATCTCATAACCGACCGGCAGAAAACATCCGTCGGCAATCTTGACTTTTACACCGGATTCATCGGAAAACGCGAGGTTGTGGCCATGCAATGCGGCATCGGAAAAGTAAACGCAGCCATCAGCACCAACGCACTGATCGAAAACTTCAGACCCGCCGTGGTTATAAACACCGGAGTAGCCGGAGGTACAGGATACGGCGCCGGAATACTCGACGTAGTTGTCGGCGACAGAGTGGCATACCACGACGTATGGTGCGGACCAGGCACAGAATGGGGACAGGCCGCCGGCTGCCCGCTATATTTCGAAGCACCATCCTATCTGACATCTCTGCCCGCACTTAACGAGAATAATGTGCGTCACGGGCTGATATGCTCAGGCGACATCTTCGTAAGCTCGCCCGAAGTCCTGCACTCCATCCGCTCGCATTTCCCGAATGTAATGGCCGTCGACATGGAATCCGCATCCGTGGCACAGACCTGCTACATGCACAAAGTTCCCTTCATCGCCTTGCGCGTGATAAGCGACACCCCCGGTGCAGCCGACAATATATCGCAATACGAAAACTTCTGGTCCGACGCACCGAAACGCACATTCGGAATTCTCGAGAAACTGATAGCACAACTTTAAGAGCTTCCAAAACAGGCTGAAGCAAAGTATGAAAAAAATACCTTCGTTCACCGTCAACCACCTGACACTTCTGCGCGGCATTTATCTGTCGCGAATCGACCACACACCCTCCGGCGATACAATATCCACATTCGACATAAGAATGACTGAGCCAAACCGCATGCAGCCTCTTGATGGAAAAGCATTGCATGCCATCGAGCATCTTGCCGCTACATTCCTGCGCAACCATCCGCAATGGTCCGGGCGCGTAATATACTGGGGACCAATGGGATGCAAAACCGGCAATTACCTCATTCTCAGTGGAGAATATCACAGTTCCGACATAGTGGAACTGATGCGCGAGACATTCAGGTTCATAGCGGGATTCGAAGGCGAGATTCCCGGAGCTACGGCACGCGACTGCGGTAACTACACATATATGGATCTTGACGCAGCCAAAGCAGAAGCCGGGCGTTTCCTTACGGAAGTACTCGACAATATCACCGAAGCTAATCTCGAATACCCCCTCTGATCCATATCCGGAATTATCCTGCCGGCGATGAAAGACATAAAGGTAATAAAAGGAAAATACCACATAGCGCGCCTGATCGAACAAGGCGAGCATGAATGCCAGGACTTCAAGCACTCCATAAGCGATGCGGCCAAGATAGCGCATTCAATATCGGCATTTGCCAACAACAAAGGCGGACGCCTGCTCATAGGCGTGAAAGACAACGGATCTATCGCAGGAATTAGAAACGAAGAAGACATATACGTGGTAGAGCAGGCCGCAGAGATGTATTGCCGTCCCCCTCAGAAGGTCGGTTTCAAGGCATACAATGTCGACAACGGCACTGTTGTGATCGTGGCCGAGATAACCAAATCCGACATACGTCCTGTTCTCGCCCGCGAGACCGACGGCGTATGGAAGGCATACTTCCGCGTAGCCGACGAAAACATTGTGGCACATCCGCTAATGGTGGAGGCATGGCGGCGCAAGTCGGAACCATCAGCCACGCCGGCCATAATATGCGACGCCCACCGCAAAGTGCTCGATTCTATTGACACGTCCGGCCACACCCATGCCGACATACGTGCAGTGGCAATCAAGGCTGGAATTTCCGAAGCGGCAGCATCAGCAGCGATAGTAGACTTGGCCGCGCTCGACATTATCAGCTTCATCCACGGTCCGAATGGATTTTTCCTCAGCCTCACCGAGACACCCTGACAATATATAAAACTTCATATAATCAACATCAACACCACCCGACAATGACAAAGATAGGTTCTGTAAATACTCCGGTAGGACGTAAAGCCCTCCTTCTCGGCTCGGGCGAACTTGGCAAAGAAGTAGCAATCGCCCTCATGCGCATGGGAGTACAAGTTGTCGCATGCGACAAATATCCCGGAGCGCCGGCCATGCAGGTGGCCCATCGCCATCATGTGTTCAATATGCTTGATCCAGAGGCACTACGCCGTGTGATTGAGGAAGAAAAGCCCGACCATATCATCCCGGAAGTCGAGGCCATAGCAACCACCGCGCTCGTCGAGCTTGAAAAGGAAGGCTATCATGTCACACCTACGGCAACAGCAGCCCTGCTCACCATGAACAGAGAAGGCATACGGCGTCTCGCAGCCGAAGATCTCGGACTGCCCACATCGCCATATCGCTTCGCATCCACCGAAGAAGAATTCCGCGAAGCGGTCAAATCGGTAGGCATACCCTGTGTCGTAAAGCCCATCATGAGTTCGTCGGGACACGGCCAGAGCGTCGTACGCTCTGAATCAGACATCCAGGAATCCTGGCGCATGGCGCAGGAAGGCGGACGCGCAGGCGCAGGACGTGTCATCGTGGAAGGCTTCGTGGATTTCGACTACGAAATCACCCTCCTTACAGTGCGGTCCATATCCGGAACTAACTTCTGCGAACCTGTAGGACACATCCAGGTCGATGGCGACTACCGCTATTCATGGCAACCGCAACCTATGTCCTCCACAGCCTTGGAGAAGGCCCGCGAAATAGCCCGCAAAGTCACCGACGCGCTCGGCGGATACGGAATATTCGGCGTGGAACTGTTCATTAAGGGCGACGACGTGATATTCAGCGAAGTATCGCCACGTCCGCACGACACAGGCATGGTGACTATGATCTCGCAGCACCTGAGCGAATTCGACCTTCACGCACGTGCCTTACTCGGACTGCCCGTACCCGAAATCCGCTTCTACGGACCATCGGCATCACGCGCCGTAGTCGTTGAGGGCGACACTGACAAAGTCATCTTCGGCAATCTCGACCAGGTACTCGCCGAACCGGGCACAGACATGCGCATCTTCGGAAAGCCCGAAGTCTGCGGACATCGCCGCATGGCTGTGATTCTCGCCACAGCAGACACACTCGAAGAAGCACGTGCAAAAGCCGACCGTGCATATTCCAAACTATCGGTCGACGTACTCGAACGCTGATATCATTAACATACCCTCGTCATAACGACAATCTCACTATGTCCGTCCATCCCTTCACACGGTCGGCAGTGAGATTGTCGTGGTTTATACAATCGAGCAGAAGCCCTACAGTATGTCCATCGACCACAGCCTGTGACTCACTGAATTCATAACCATCCGTACCGTAGCCCTCACCGATGTATTCCACACCTGTCTGCTTCATGCGGTCGTGGAGTTCTCCGACTGCGCCACAGAACGTGTCCGACATATTTTCGTCGCCACATCCGAACAACGCCACTTTCTTACCGCTGAGATCAAGTTGTTCAGCGCCGGCAAGAAAATCATACCAATCGTCCTGAAGCTCACCCGAACCATATGTAGCCGTGCCAAGAATCAGATTATCATAATCGCCAAGGACCGACGGAGCAGTCTCAGCCACATCATGCACATCAGCCGGAGCTACACCAAGCTGCGAAGCTATCATTTCCGCCACCTCACGGGTGTTCCCAGTCGATGACCCGTAGAAAATACCAGTCTTTTTCATAAATATTAAAATCTTATCTATTCAATATATTTGTTTCCGACCTATGCTTAGGCCGGTACAAATATAACACCGCTCTACCGTCACAGGTTCTCACAGACCACATCTATCCATTACGGATCCAATGTAACGACAGAGCATGCCGGATTTGCACAAACTTTGTCTGCATTCAACAAATTTAAACGCTTATAATTCGGTAGCCTGCGGAAAAATTGCTACTTTTGCACTTTCTTTCATAGAACATATTCAAAACCAATACAAATGACCACTTCGTCAGCACAGCTCAAGCCAATACGCACCGCCCTTATATCCGTATTTCACAAGGACGGCCTCGACAACATCCTGAAACAGCTCGCCGCCAGCGGCGTCAGATTCCTCTCTACAGGAGGCACACGCTCATTCATCGAATCGCTCGGTTACGAATGCAGCGCTGTTGAAGATCTGACAGGCTACCCCTCAATCCTCGGAGGACGCGTAAAGACACTGCACCCCAAAGTGTTCGGCGGAATTCTGTCGCGCCGCGACAACGAGACCGACAAGGCACAGACTACCCAATACGAGATTCCCGAGATAGACCTCGTGATCGTAGACCTCTATCCGTTCGAGCAGACAGTTGCAAGCGGCGCATCCGAAGCTGATATAATTGAAAAAATAGACATAGGCGGCATCTCTCTGATCCGTGCGGCAGCAAAGAATTTCAAAGACGTGGCAATCGTGGCATCCAAGGCCCAGTATCCATTCCTGGCAGGCATGCTCGACACTCACGGCACAGCAGCCACAACGCTCGAAGACCGTCGTTTCCTGGCTAAAGAAGCATTCGCGGTATCGTCAGGCTACGATTCAGCCATATTCAACTACTTCGCCGGAAGCCAGCCCTCGGCACTCCGTATTGCAGTAGACCACGAGCACTCGCTCAGATATGGAGAGAATCCACACCAGCCGGCTCTGTTCTACGGCGATTTCAACGCCATGTTCGACCAGCTTCACGGCAAAGAGATTTCATACAACAACCTTCTCGACATCGACGCTGCCGTAAACCTAATGTCCGATTTCAAGGACTGCGAGCCCACATTCGCCGTGCTCAAGCACAATAACGCATGCGGACTGGCATCCCGTCCGACCATAGCCGAGGCATGGAAAGATGCACTTGCCGGCGATCCTGTTTCGGCATTCGGAGGCGTACTCATCGCCAACCGTCCCATCGACGCCGATACAGCCAATGAGATTACAAAAATATTCTTCGAGGTAATAATAGCCCCCGCATATACCGACGATGCAATGGCTATCCTCACCCAGAAGAAAAACCGCATAATCCTCGTACAGAAACAGCCTCTGGAGACAGATCGAACTGTGCGTACCGCTCTCAACGGCATGCTCGTGCAACAGCGCGACACAAAGGTTGAGACCCCCGACGACCTGCGTCAAGTAACCGAAAAAGCTGTCGACGCAGACCGCATAGCAGACCTGCTTTTCGCCAACAAAATCGTGAAACACTCCAAGAGCAATGCCATCGTTCTTGCAAAGAACGGACAACTCCTGGCAAGCGGTGTAGGTCAGACCTCCCGCGTAGACGCACTCAAGCAGGCCATCGCCAAAGCGCAGAGCTTCGGTTTCGACCTCAATGGTGCGGTAATGGCATCCGATGCTTTCTTCCCCTTCGCGGACTGCGTGGAGATTGCTCATCAAGCCGGAGTCGACGCTGTGATCCAGCCCGGCGGCTCAATCCGCGATACCGATTCGGTGGAGTATTGCAACGCTCACGGTATTGCTATGGTGATGACAGGATTCCGCCACTTCAAGCACTGATACTCTCTTTCCTCTATCAAAATACACAACACCGAAAATGAAATTATTCTCCCTGACAAAAGAAATCGCCATTGACCTCGGCACGGCCAATACGATTATCATTCATAACGACAAGATCGTAATCGACGAACCGTCGATCGTAGCGCTCGACAAACGCACCGACAAGCTTATTGCTGTCGGAAAGGAAGCACAGCAGATGCAGGGTAAGGAAAACGAACGCATCCGCACCGTGCGCCCTCTGCGCAAAGGCGTGATCGCCGACTTCAACGCAGCCGAACTGATGATACGCGGACTCGTCAAGAAGGCTTCCAGCAAAAGCAGTTGGTTCTCACCTTCGTTGCGCATGGTCGTAGGTATCCCTTCAGGATCTACAGAAGTAGAGATACGTGCTGTCCGCGACTCATCCGAGCATGCCGACGGCCGCGATGTCTACATGATCTACGAACCTATGGCTGCAGCCTTAGGTATCGGACTTGACGTAGAAGCTCCCGAAGGCAACATGATAGTGGATATAGGCGGTGGAACAACAGAGATCGCCGTAATCTCCCTCGGCGGAATCGTAAGCAACAAGAGCATACAGATTGCCGGCGACGACCTTACCGACGACATTCAGAACCACATGCGCAGGGCACACAACGTGAAAGTCGGCGAACGCACTGCGGAACTTATCAAGATGAACGTAGGCTCAGCCCTTACAGAACTTGAGAATCCACCGGAAGACTACATCGTTCACGGCCCCAACATGATGACGGCCCTGCCTATGGAAGTGCCGGTAAGCTATCAGGAGATCTCGCACTGCATCGAAAAGTCCATCTCCAAGATTGAGGCTGCCGTTCTCGGCGCACTGGAGCAGACTCCTCCAGAGCTTTACGCCGATATTGTGCGTAACGGCATCTATCTGGCAGGCGGCGGCGCATTGCTCCGCGGTCTCGACAAACGCCTCACCGACAAGATCGGCATACAGTTCCACATAGCGGAAGACCCGCTGCTGGCTGTAGCCAAAGGCACAGGTGTCGCACTTAAAAACATCGACAAGTTCTCGTTCCTGATACGCTGATCCCGCGTCCAGGCACATAACAATACACATCATCTTACCCCCGCCCGAGCACATTAAGTGAGCAGGCGGGGGACAGACGTAAAAATGCGCGAGTTAGTAAACTTCTTCATCCGTCACGGAAAGTGGCTTGTTTTCATCTTCTACGTGGTGGTGAGCTGCGTGCTTCTTTTCCGCGGATCACCGTATCAACATCACGTGATACTCACTTCCGCAAATTCCGTGGTATCGGCCATCTACGGGTTCACAAACAACGTGACCTCGTATTTCGCCCTACGCGACATCAACGAAGACCTCAACCGCCGCAATGCCGACCTGCAGCTTGAGGTTATTGCCCTGCGTGAGCAACTGCAAGGAGTCCGCGAGGCTGCCGGTGTAGACACTTCGATGCTCGCGGTAGACACCCTGAAGCATTTCGAGCTAAAGATAGCACACGTGATCAACAACTCCGTAGCCAGGCCGCATAACTATCTTACCATAAACAAAGGCAGCCTTGACGGCATAAAGCCGGAGATGGGAGTTGTGGACCAGAACGGTGTAGTCGGAGTCGTAAATGTAGTCGGCCCTCACACTTCACGTGTGATTTCGTTGCTCAACCCCTACTTCCGTCTCTCATGCAAGGTAAAAGGCAGCGATGGCTTCGGATCTCTCGTCTGGGACGGAATCAACTCAGACGAGGCGTTGCTCGAAGAATTGCCGAGACACACGGTCTTCACCGCCGGAGACACCGTAATCACCAGCGGATACTCGGCTGTATTCCCTGCCGGAATTCCGGTCGGAATAGTGATGCCCGACAAGACCGCGCACAATGAAAACTTCTTCACTCTACGCATAAAGTTGCTGGCCGACTTCTCGACCTTGAGCGCCGTACAGGTTGTGGTCAACAACATGAAAGACGAATTGCGCAAAGTTGAAACAGATCCAGACCTCAAGAAACAGCAGTAAATGACCAAGACTATAATAAACTTCAGCCTGCTATTCATTGTGCTTGTCATGGCACAGGCACTGATCTTCAACCATCTCGTGCTGTTCGGATGCGCCATACCGATGATATTCGTGCTTCTGATCGTACGTCTTCCGATGTCACTGCCTGTAGGATGGTGTCTCACCGTATGTTTCGCACTCGGCCTTTGCGTAGACTGCTTCAGCGATACTCCGGGGCTGAATGCCCTTGCTTGCACCATAGCAGCATTCAGCCGCCGTAATGTGTTCCACCTGCTTGCACCGCGCGAAGACGATATAATGTCCGTGACACCATCCGCCAGGACTATGGGCACACCGGCATATTCAAAATACCTGTTTGCCATGACTTTGCTCTACTGCACATCGGTATACATTATTGAGGCATTCGGATTCTTTCATCCTTTAGTACTGCTCACACGCGCACTCGCATCTACAGTATATACATTCCTGATACTGTTCGCCTTGAGCGCCATCACGCTGCGCACAAGACACTGACCGGATCTTCCACTCTCCCCGGCAGGGAGCAACACCCCAATCTCAAGCAATGCGAAAAGACTACAACCTTGAAAAGCGTAAATATGTTATAGCCGGCTTTCTGCTCGCTATCGCCGCCATATATCTGTTTCGCCTGTACTCACTGCAGATCAACGACGACGCATACAAGCGCTCGGCCGACACAAATGCTTTTCTGAAAAAGACCGTATACCCGTCGCGCGGACTGATGTATGACCGCAACGGCGAACTCGTCGTATTCAACCAGCCGGCCTACGACGTGATGATGATCCCGCGCGACGTCGAACCATTCGACACGATTGATTTCTGCAATGCATTGAATATAACCAGAGAGCAATTCGAGAAGCGATTGGCCGACATGAAGGACAAGCGCCTCAACCCCGGCTACTCCACATATACCCCGCAACAGTTGATGAGCCATCTGTCGGCGCAGGACTATGGCAGATTGCAGGAAAAACTCTACCGTTTCCCGGGCTTTTTCATCCAGAAAAGAATCCTCCGCCAATACAATTATCCTACTGCGGCCAACATCCTCGGCAACATACGTGAAGTCTCGGCCAACGACGTCGAGAGAGACAGCTATTATGCCCCGGGCGACTATACCGGGGACCTCGGCGTAGAGAAAAGCTACGAACCATATCTTCGCGGACACAAAGGCGTGGAAATCCTGATCCGCGATGCACACGGACGCATTCAGGGCAAGTATGACGGCGGAAACCACGACGTAGCACCCATATCCGGTAAGGATCTTACCCTCAGCATAGACGTTCGTCTTCAGCAATATGCAGAGAGCCTGATGGTAGGAAAACGCGGCGCTGTCGTGGCCATAGAACCTAAGACCGGCGAAATCCTGTGCATGGTGTCAGCACCATCCTATGACCCCACACTCCTTGTCGGACGCCAGCGCGGCGACAACTACCGCAAACTTGTGAACGACGACGCAGCACCGCTATTCGACAGGGCTCTTATGGGAGCATACCCTCCAGGATCTACATTCAAGCCAACGCAGGGACTCATATTTCTCGAGGAAGGCATCATTACTCCAGCTACCCCTTATCCCTGCTATCGTGGATACATCAATGGTGGACTACGCGTGGGCTGTCACCCACATGGATCACCATTGCCATTGAAACCGGCACTTCAGACATCTTGCAACGCCTATTTTTGCTGGGGATTCAAATACATGATAGACAAGCGCAGCAAATACGGCTCATCGGCCAAGGCATTCGAAGTGTGGAAAAATCATCTTGTGTCGATGGGATACGGTTACAGACTCGGAGTAGACCTACCTGGCGAGAGCCGCGGCTACATTCCCAATTCCAAGACATACGACAAATTCTACGGCGAGGGCCATTGGAGCGCGAACACCATAATCTCTGTAGCCATCGGACAAGGAGAAATCCTGGCCACCCCGCTGCAGATCGCCAATCTATGTGCGACGGTGGCCAACCGCGGTTGGTTCGTGACACCACACATTGTTAAAGCTATCCAGGACACGGTGATGCCGGACGAAATGTTTGCCCGACGGTTTCCATCCATAGACGAGAAATACTACCTTGAAGTAGCTGAAGGCATGCGTATGGCTGTCACCGGAGGCACATGCCGCCGCGCCGCCCTGCCGGACATCGAAGTCGCAGGAAAGACAGGTACGGCTCAGAACCCGCACGGTAAGGACCACTCCGCCTTCATGGGCTTCGCTCCCTACGACGACCCTAAGATAGCAATAGCCGTATATGTGGAGAATGCCGGATTCGGAGCCACCTACGGTGTCCCTATCGGCTCACTTGTGATGGAGAAATACCTCACCGGAAAAATTGCTGAACCGCGTAAATACATGGAAGAACAAATGCTTAATTCAAGACTGACTTATGGCCCGGCCCGACGATAGAAATACAGCTACACGTTCCGTATGGTCCGGAGTCGATTGGTTGACCGTGGCTCTGTATCTCGCTATGGTGCTTTTCGGTGTGGTTAGCATATATGCGGCATCCTACGACTTTGACCACGCAAGCATATTCAGCTTCGACGAGTTCTCCGGCAAACAACTCAGGTGGATCGGACTATCGCTCCTGCTCGGAGTTGTACTGCTGCTCATAGATGCACGCATGTATGAGACCTACGCATTTCCTGTGTATGTGATGGTGGTGCTTTTACTTTTGGTCACACCCTTTCTTGCTCCAGACATCAAAGGTTCGCATTCGTGGCTTGTCATAGGTCCTATGAGTCTCCAGCCTGCCGAATTCGCAAAATTTGCCACAGCTCTCGCTCTTGCAAAGCTTTTCAGCGGATATAATTTCCAATTAAATGCAAAGGTATCGAACTACATCAAGGCTCTGTCTATAATATTCATCCCGATAGTACTGATACTACTGCAGAACGAGACTGGTTCGGCACTCACATTTCTCGCGCTTTTCTTCGTGCTGTACAGAGAAGGAATGAGCGGCCTTATCCTGTTTGCCGCCCTCATGGCTGTGGTCGTATTTGTAGTTGCCGTAAAGTTCGCTCAGACAACGATCATGTGTATTCCCACCGGTCATTTCTCAGTATTTGTGATCACACAGGCTGTAATGGTAGGAATGCTTGTCGTCTATGGCAAACGCCTGGAAATAGCGCGCAATGTGCTGCTATGGTTTGCCGGCACAGGCATACTGGCATGGATTCTAAGCCTCTGCGGAGTAGCCTTACCCGGAATGATCTTCTTCATATCCACCATTATGGCCGCGTGCGTGTATGTTGTATTCATAGCCATCCAGCGGCATCTCAGCAGCCTTTACATCGCCGTGGTAACTGCAATAGGAGCTATCGCTTTCCTTTTCTGCGTCAACTTCGCATTCAACCAACTGCAACCACACCAGCAGATGCGTATAAAGGTTGCTCTTGGCATAGAACAGGACCTACGTGGCGCAGGCTACAACGTGAACCAGTCAAAAATAGCAATCGGCTCTGGTGGATTTGCCGGCAAGGGATTCCTTAACGGCACACAGACAAAACTGAAATACGTACCCGAACAGCACACCGACTTCATTTTCTGCACAATCGGTGAAGAAGAAGGCTTTCTTGGTGCGGCTGCAGTAATGGCCCTGTTTGTATGCCTGATACTCAGGGTAATCTCCATCGCCGAGCGCCAGCCGTCCGTATTCACCAGAGTATATGCCTACTGTGTGGCATCCTATTTCATATTCCATTTCTGCATCAATATAGGCATGGTCATCGGGCTATGTCCGGTGATTGGCATACCTCTGCCATTCTTCAGCTACGGCGGATCTTCACTCTGGGGTTTCACCCTGCTGCTGTTCATCCTGCTCAAACTTGATGCTGCACGTAAAAGCAAACTATCATACTGATGTACCGCAATGCAAAGAATACTGAGAACGGCAACGGGATTGATCTGGACAATCCCGAATTCCGTACGCTGTGGCAACTGATCTGCTACACGCGCCAGTCAGTATTCCTGACAGGTAAGGCAGGCACTGGAAAGTCGACGTTCATGCGCTACATCCGCGAGAAGACCAAAAAGAAATGCGTAGTACTGTCGCCAACCGGTATTGCAGCCGTAAACGCCGGTGGCGTGACCATACATTCATTCTTCAAGCTGCCGCTCAAGCCACTTCTGTCAAGCGACCCGGACTTCTCCACACCGCGCCGGTTGCGCGACAGGATGAAGTACTCCCGCGAGTTTGTCAAATTGTTGCGCGAACTGGAACTAATAATCATTGATGAGATCTCGATGGTGAGAGCCGACGTTATCGACTTTATCGATAAACTACTGCGCACATACTGCCACAATACCCGCGAACCATTTGCAGGCAAACAGCTTTTGCTCGTAGGCGATGTATTCCAACTCGAACCGGTCGTAACATCCGACGCGCGTGAACTTCTGCACCGCGAATACCACAGCTACTACTTTTTCGACGCCAAAGCTTTCCGTGAAAGCGCCATCGTACCCATCGAATTGAAAAAAGTCTACCGGCAGGACGATGCAGATTTCATATCAATGCTCGACCGCATACGTGAGGGCGCACCCAACCGATCTGATATAGACACTCTAAACGCAAGAGTAAGACAAACCACAAGCGACAGTGGCGACAGCTTCACAATGACACTGGCCACGCGGCGCGACATAGTGGACCACATCAACGAGCAGCATCTGGGAATGCTGCGCACACCGGAACATTGCTATACAGGACGCCTGTCGGGCGAATTCCCACAGGGATCGCTACCGACACCTATAACCCTTATGCTAAAGCCTGACGCTCAGGTTGTATTCATCAAAAACGACCAGGAAAAACGCTGGGTCAACGGCACTATAGGCAAAGTAGTGGAATGCTACGACGACGGAGTGGAAGTCTTGCTTGAGACAGGAGCAAAACACCTCGTACAACCCGAAGTATGGAACAATGTACGCTACGAATACAACGAGGAGCACCAGAGGGTCGATGAGAAAGTTCTCGGTTCATACGAACAATTGCCGCTGAGATTAGCCTGGGCCCTTACAATACATAAAAGCCAGGGCCTGACATTCTCCAAAGCAATCATCGACATGGGTCAGGGAGCATTCACTCCGGGACAGACTTACGTAGCTCTGAGCCGATGCCGGTCTCTCGATGGACTCACCATGAGAAGCACGGTAAGTCCGCGCGACATGACGGTAAATCCGGCTGTACTCGCTTTCAGCCGCAACTACAACAATCCCACACTGATACGCATGGCCATTGATGCCGCTCATGCCGACGACTGTTTCGCCCGCTCGGCAGAAGCTGCGGACTACGGCAAGTTCGACAAAGCCTTTGACCTCTTTACCGAAGGGCTGCGGGCTCGCAACGAGCTTGGAAATGCGACAGC
Organism: uncultured Muribaculaceae bacterium; assembly: GCA_910586995.1. Lineage (GTDB taxonomy): Bacteria > Bacteroidota > Bacteroidia > Bacteroidales > Muribaculaceae > CAG-873. The sequence goes on from CAJUKZ010000005.1 coordinate 48,785, forward strand.
GATGCGGCTGGCCAGACGCAAGCTTGCAGCATTCGCAACCCTAAGCACAGAAGCCGACCGGCTCAGGGAGGAGCTTGAAAATAAGAACAAACTGCTTACAAGGCTTGCAACTGAATACGTCAGCATGGGTGAGGATTGCTGCGATGCCGCCGACACTGATGCAGCATTGGCAAACTACAATAAAGCGATAGAACTCGCTCCTGAATATCACGAAGCCTGGCTTGCAAAAGGAATTGCGCTGGCAAGAATGCAAAACGTCGACGAAGCCATCGACTGCCTTACTCACGCAGTAAATCTCGCGCCAGACTGTCATCGCGCTCCTCTCGAACTCGGGATGCTGTATTTCGCTACAGGCGATTACCACAATGCTCTCGACAGACTTATGGTAGCCGAAAAGATCAATAACCGGAGCGCAGCCGTACATCTGGCAATGGCAGATGTATATGAAGCCACCGGCGACGACGAATCCGCCGCAGCTCACAAAGCTAAAGCAGCCAAACTGAAAAAAAAGAAAAGACAATAAATATGACTCAACCCAACGATACAAGACGACGAATATGCATCGTGACCGGAACAAGGGCCGACTGGGGACTGCTGTCTCCAATCGCCAAGGAACTGGCCGGACGTCATGACCGGGTGGACCTGCAGGTAATAGCCACAAATATGCATCTTGATCCGGCTTTCGGCATGACGGTTGACGAAATAGAGGCCGACGGTATCACAGTAAGCGCACGGGTGGAAATGAACACGCCCGGCGATACAGAAGACAATGGAGCACGGCGCGCCCGCGCTATGGGACGCTGTATGCAGGGCATGGCTGAGGCATTCGAATCTCTAAGCCCCGATCTGGTAGTCATACTCGGCGACCGCTACGAAATGCTTGCCGTGGCATCCGCGGCCGCTGTAATGCGCATACCCATAGCTCACATTAGCGGAGGAGAAATATCGGAGGGTGCGATCGACGATTCCATACGCCATGCCATCACAAAACTTTCGGCACTGCATCTGACAGCCACAGAACCATACAGGCGTCGCGTAATCCAACTCGGGGAGCAGCCTTCGAGAGTTATCAACACCGGAGCTATCGGTGTATACAATATCGTGCATGAACCCCTGATGCAGAAAGAAGAACTTGAAGAATCCATCGGATTCAAAATCTCCGAGGATACTCTGCTCGTGACATACCATCCTGCCACCCTCGACAATGAGGATTCCGGACGCAGATGCCGCGCTTTACTTGCTGCCCTCGACCGCTTCCCGGCATCACCGGTAATTATAACATACCCCAACAATGATGCCGGATCACAAGCCATCATCGAGCTTATAAAAGACTATGCCGAACGCAATCCACACCGCGTATGCTTAGTGAAATCACTCGGAAAGAAACGCTATCTTTCCGCACTCAAATATGTAGGAGCCGTGGTCGGCAACTCATCAAGCGGAATAATTGAAGTACCCTCGATGGGAATACCGACAGTAGACATTGGCATGCGGCAGAAAGGACGCATCTGCGCGAAAAGCGTGATACACTGCGGCGACAGTCAGGACGAAATATACCGGGCCATAGCTTATGCTCTTTCACCTACCGGACGCGCGATGGCCTCATCGGCCTCCAATCCATATTACAAGGCATCAACACTTGACCTCATTGTCAACGCTATAGTCGACACTCCTCTTGAGAAACTACAGACCAAGTCATTCTACGACATAGACCCGGCCTAAAAACCTTCCGCCTCTCTCCTGCGTTTACTTCTAACAGGTTGTTTAATAATAAATTTGATTATGGCAGACTCTAATTTTATCGACTACGTAAAGATATTATGCCGCTCAGGAAAGGGCGGAGCCGGCTCGCGTCATTTCTACCGGGCAAAATATGTGCCTAAGGGCGGCCCTGACGGCGGCGACGGCGGACGTGGCGGACATATAATCCTGCGCGGCAACTCACACATGTGGACACTACTGCCGCTTAAATACCGCAGGCATATATTTGCAGGAAACGGACAAAGCGGATCAGGCGGCCGGTCTTTCGGCAAGGACGGCGAGGACGTGATTGTGGATGTGCCATGCGGTACTGTGGTTTTCGATGCCGAGACCGGCGAATTCCTCGCCCAAGTCACCGAGGACGGTGAAGAAATAAAGCTGCTGCGCGGCGGCAGAGGTGGACTTGGCAACTGGCATTTCAAGTCGTCTACAAACCGTACTCCTCGCTACGCTCAGCCGGGAGAACCCGCCATTGAGAAATCCATTATATTGGAACTGAAACTGCTTGCCGATGTAGGTCTTGTAGGATTCCCTAATGCAGGTAAGTCCACACTGCTTTCAGCCCTATCATCCGCGCGCCCCAAAATAGCTGATTATCCGTTCACGACTATGGAACCGCAACTCGGCATTGTCTCTTACCGCGACAACCGCTCGTTCGTCATGGCCGACATTCCCGGTATCATCGAGGGTGCGAGCGAAGGTAAAGGCCTTGGACTGCGCTTTCTCCGCCACATTGAACGCAATGCCGTATTGCTGTTCATGGTTCCGGCTGATGCCGACGACATACGCAAGGAGTATGAAGTGCTGCTCGACGAGCTACGCCGTTTCAATCCTCAACTCATGGACAAGCCGAGGGTGCTCGCAATATCGAAATGCGATATGCTTGACGAGGAACTAATCGACGAGATTCGTGCCGGACATCTACCTGAGGGAATACCATCCGTCTTTATCTCAGCAGTCTCGGGAATGGGTCTTACCGAACTGAAGGACGTGTTGTGGCGTACAATCAATGATGAAGCCAATATCAACAGTATCGACATAATACACCGTCCACTTGACTCAAAGCACAGGGTGCGTGAGGAAGATGAGTTCATATTCGAGAACGTACCTGCCGCAGAGACAGATGCCGCAGATGATCCGGACATGCAGCGTATCTCGGCAGATACGTGGGGTGAGGATTTCGACTACGATGATGACGATGAATTCGACAGCGGATTTGATGATGACGACTTCGACGATGCCGCGTCAGATCAGGAATCCGCAGAAGAAGATGGCGATGATATAGATGAAGACATTGTCCATCCCGACGATCCCGATGCTTTCCTCTATGAAAGCTCACTTGACGATATGAAATAAAAAAATGCCATCCTTGAGGTGGCATTTTTTATTTCAGTCCAATGTCTTATCCGGCGAGTAGATCAAGCCTTCGGCTGAATCTTTGCCGTCAGGAGTTGTGAATACACAGCCGAACATCCACTTCACCAAGCGAATCTCATCCTGAGTGAATTTTCCTACAGGAAGTTTCAGCATCACCTTGTTCCAACCCTTCTTCAGACTCACCGTCAACGGGGGCCTTGATGAAAGATTCTCATTTCCAAGGCAGATCTCCGTAGAGCGTTCCTTGTGGCTACCGCTCCACAGCGGCGGATTCAACTCCACGCCATTAAGCCATACCTTGCTATCCTTATAGTCCCACTTGCCCTGTTGGGGCGGCAGATCGGACTCCGAGCGGCTGTAGTTCTGGAATTCCAGGCGTAATCCTACCTCCTGATCTTCGGGACTGTACACATATGTATAGGCATATGCAGTATGATCCGGCTGAGGATCGGCATAGAATCCAGGCACAAGCCCACCCCACACATGACGAAGATATACTCCCGCACCATAAGCATAAGCCGTAGGGTAAGTCTTACCATCGAACTCATAACTATCGGCAAAATCTCTCGTCTCCGGCGGGAATACGGCTGAAAGATCGCCTCGGTTGGGAAATGCATCAGTGATCTTCCATTTCATATCTTTCTGCGCATAATAGACGATTGGCTCTCCTGCAAAATGATTATCCCTGTGATGGATGAAACGCCGCTCCCAATCAAAGAAAGCCTTGTCATCAGCTTGCAGAACAGCGCCGGTCTGTGGCAGGTAGCCATCACCTCCACCCATCCAGGCGCGCTCTGCTATCGCGAGCATCGCCGGATAGAAGCTGTTCTGCCTCACGATCTCATCTTCAGAAACTAAGTTACGGTCATTCCAGAAAGCCACGATAACTCCGGCATAAGAATCAGTACCTACCGGCTGACCTGCTATATTACTCTTATATAGGCCAACTATGTCTGCAAAATTATCGAAATGATTGGCATAATGATAACGCGAGTCTATGGCCGGTACACCATCGATAGGGCATCCCCTGCTGCTCCACATGTGCACCATGTCTATCTCACCCGGAGCATAGGCATATCCCGGATTCCAGGACACGACTTTCTTGCCCAAGCCATGTATATGGCTTACCATCTGCGGCACAAACTCACGCCAGTCCATCGTGCCGAGATCCGGTTCGCGCACCTCATCTGTTCCGATATGCATCCAGGGTGTTCCAGAGAAGGTAGCACAAGCCTCCTCCATTATCGCTTTCATCTCCACAAGACCGCTATCGGAAAGCATTGAATGGCCCATAGCACGACGGAATGCCGCGCTATGTCCGGGCATATCAATCTCAGGAATCACCGTCACCCCATGCCGCGCAGCATAGGCTACAAGATCCCTCGCCTCATCGATAGAATAGTACTTACCCGGATGCCTTTCCGCACTTGAATCGGCCACAAGCTGCGGATATATCCGACTCTCAAGACGCCATGCCTGATTTTCGGTCAGATGCCAGTGAAAAGTATTTATCTTGTACCTCGACAATAAGTCGATATGCTTTTTGAGCATATCCATCCTTATGAATCCCCTACCGACATCATGCGTATATCCCCTGATCCTGAACGCAGGCCAGTCCACTATTCTGCCGCAGGATACTCTCTCCTGAGAATTCTCAGATAACTGCCACAACGTCTGAGTGGCCCAGTAGCCGCCGGTCATGGTCACAGCCTCTATCACAATTGAATCGCATGTAATGGATATGCCATACGCCTCATCCTGACTCGATGCAAACGGAATGGAATCCACCAACTTGAACGCGATTACGGCACGTGAGCCATCATCAACACTACCTTCGTTGCCACAAACAATAGCTGCAAGCTCGCCCCTGACATCCGGCGTCATGGAATCTGAATACAGCACATCAAGCCTGACCGGACGCGACAGCAGAAAGCTGCAGGTGTCACCGGGCGCATATAGGCGAGGTAAAGGCAACAGCAGATCACCACCTGCAAACGCCACAGGTACAGCCAGCAGTGTCAGTAACCATAATAAAAGATTGTTAAACAATAAATATCTGCGCATAATATCTAAAATAAGATAGGTCCGAATAGATCCTGAAAATACGACAAAGTGCGCCTACGCCTTACGGCGTCCACGCACTTTGTCTTGACTATATCCTATTGGACAGCTTCAGGATTATGCCTTTACGGCAGCACCCTTCACGCGGTTGCGACGGCTGTCTGTTATGTAGGCTACAGGAGCTGCTACATAGATTGTAGCAAGTGTACCGATGATAACACCGAAGATCATTGCGAATGTGAAGCTCCGGATTGCATCACCACCGAGGATGAAGATACACAGCAGCACCAACAAGGTCGAAGTCGAAGTCATGATCGTACGACCCAATGTAGAGTTGATGGAGTTGTTTATCGTAGTGTAGAAATCCTGTTTGGGGTAGAGTCCGATATTTTCACGCACACGGTCGAATACCACCACGGTATCGTTGATCTGATAACCGATCACAGTAAGGATAGCGGCGATGAAAGTCTGGTCAATTTCCATTGCGAACGGAAGGATACCCCAGAACAGCGAGTAGAAACCAATGATGGAGAATGCAGTGAATGAAACTGCTGCCAATGCACCTACAGAGAACGCTACGTTGCGGAAGCGCAGAAGGATGTAGAGGAACATCGCAATCAGCGACAGAACCACAGCAATGTAGGCATCGTTGCGCATATCATTTGCGATAGAAGGTCCTACCTTCTGCGACTGTACCACACCCTGACTTGCGTCGGTGGTAGAGAACTCTGCTTCGGTCATGCCTTCACGAAGGAAAGGCTTGAGGCTATTGTAGAGCTTGTCTGTAATTTCCTTCTCTGTATTAGGATCTTCACTATCAATCAGGTAGTTGGTAGAGATACGCACCTGGTTGGACGACTGGATTGTGATCACCGATACTGAGGAGTTGGGGAATTCGGGCTGGATAGCCTTCAGGACCTCGGTTGTGCTGACAGGTTTCTCGAACTTGACGATGTAGTTACGTCCACCGGAGAAGTCAATACCCTGATTGAGACCACGGGTGAAGAACGAAACAGCCACTACCACAATCATGATGCCTACGACAGTGAAGCTCACCTTACGCTGACCAAGGAAGTTGATCTTTGTATTTGTGAACATCTTGCGCGAAAGCGAAGTGGAGAATGTCAGGTTCTGGAAAGTCTTGGACTTAGCACCCCAGATGAAGAACAGACGGCTCAGATATACTGCTGTGAAGAACGAGCAAACGATACCGATGATCAGCGTTGTTGCGAAGCCCTTGATAGGACCTGTTCCGAAGAACAGCAGGATAATACCTGTTATAATAGAGGTGAGGTTGGAGTCGAAAATAGCAGAGAATGCGTTGGCATAACCTTCAGCGATTGCGGTGCGCGCATTCTTGCCGGCACGAAGTTCTTCCTTGGCACGCTCATAGATGAGCACATTGGCGTCGACTGCCATACCGAGTGCAAGCACGATACCGGCGATACCGGACATCGTAAGCACTGCCTGGAAAGACGCAAGTATACCTACGGTGAAGAACAGGTTGCAGATAAGACCGAAGTTGGCGATCAAGCCGGGGATAAGTCCATAGAAGCAGATCATGAAGATCATCAGCAGCACGAGTGCCACAATGAACGAAATGATACCTGCCTGGATAGCCTCTGCACCCAGAGAAGGACCTACAACCATGTCGGAGATGATATTTACCTTGGCGGTCATCTTACCGGACTTGAGCACATTTGCAAGGTCACGGGCTTCGTCGGTAGTAAAGTTACCTGTGATCTGAGACGAACCACCTTCGATGGCTGTCTGCACGCGGGGTGCTGAATAAACCTGATCGTCGAGCAGAATGGCAATCTGGTCCTTGTTGACAGCAGCCTGAGTGGTGATTCGTGCCCATGCACGCGCACCTTCAGAGTTCATGGTCATCGACACTTCGTTGCCACGCTGACGGTCGTTGTAGTCGGCACGAGCCTCAACCACACAGCTTCCGTCGAGAATGGCCTTGCCATTTGTTGTCTTCAGAGCATAGAGAGCATATCCGAGATTGCGCTCAACGGGCTTGCCGTTGTTGTCGCTTACGGTTGTCACCTCAGGCTTCACACTCCAGCGGAGTTTGAGATCGGAAGGAAGAATCTGCTTTGCAGCTGGAGAATTGAGCAGCGCGTTCACCTCAGCCATAGACTTGGCATCAGCAACATAAGCTACTGTAGCACCACCTGCATATTCCTGATTCTTGAAATAGCTCATCAGAGGAGCACCTGTGTAGGTAGTATCAGCGGCAAGAGCAGCGCCGAGAGCCTGTAGCGAAGGCAAAACCTGAGGAGCTGTGTAGGTCTCATAGAATTCAAGGTTGGCAGAACGCTGAAGCAGTTCGCGCACACGCTCGTGATCTTTTACACCGGGAAGTTCAAGAAGGATCTGACCATCCTTGCCCTGGAGCACCTGAATGTTGGGGGATACAACACCAAACTGGTCGATACGCTTACGGAGCACTGATGTAGCTGATGTCTCCACGCGATCCTTAACCTCGCTTTTGAGGTTGGCAGCAACGGCATCGGCAGATGTTCCGGGCTTAATATCGAGGAATATGGTTGAGAAATCTACATTAGGATCAATTCTGCGATATTCTGAAACGAATGTACCCACATAATCGTCGGCCTTGTTGTCGCGGACGAGCGCGTTGGTGGCATTGAGAGCACGTTCGAATACAGAATCAGGTCCGGCGCTCATCGAACGCAACATCTCAGGCATGTCGACCTGAAGAATAACGTTCATACCGCCTTTGAGGTCGAGGCCGAGGCCGACACCCCATTTGCGGACCTCATTGAGCGAATATCCCAGGTATACGGGCTTCTCGCTCAGGGAATCCATGTAGTGCTTGTAGGCTTGGTTGTAGATGGAGTCGGTGCCGTTGGGACCTGATATTTTCGTGGCATAGTTTTCGGCTGCTGTCTCGTGCTTGCTGGATACAAACGTGAACGACAGATAGAAAAGACATACTAATACCAAGAAAATAGCGATGACACCGGCAACGATGCTTCCTAAATTTCCTTTGCTTTGCATGTGATAATAGTAATATTAATAATTTTAAAAATAATTCTTTAGGCGATTTTCAGCTTGCAAAAATACGATTTTTTGCCTTAAAAGCCAATTATGCGACTCCTTTTTTTATGCTTAATGCTATTTTAACGTATGTCAGGGGCTTAAATTGTTGCAAAACGGTATGAAAATCCGAACGAGAGGATTTCCTTGAGCTGAAGTTTATGCCAGTCGGGATTGCGGTATGTGTTCGATGAATCGTAGCGTGCATGCACGTATATCTGGGTCGACAGGAAACGATTTATGTCGAACGACAGCGTGTTTTCCCAGTCGGCCTGCGCATAGTCATAGTCGGTAAACATGAAGAACCGTGATTGCCATACTATGTTGTAGGCAATCTTCCACTGCAGTTTAAGTTCCGCAGTGCTACCGTACTGGCTTACTGTGTGTCTGTTGGCAGCTATACCAAACTGGCTGTGGGCCAGCTTTTCGTCGGACTTCATGCATATCTTCATGTTATATGAAAGAGGTGCAAGCGATGCGTCGAACTGTATCGTCTTCTTTGGATTTGTATAGTTGTAGGTCATACCGAGACCGACCGTCATCTCAGCAGGCGAGAGGAATGCGGAACGAAGGTTGTAGGTATTGGTCGTGTATGAATTCAGCAACTGCGTCTTGAACTGGAAAGTAAGAGAGTAGAACCAATGGCGGGCAGCCTTCAGACCGAAAGTCGAATTGACCTGAAACAGATCTTCGGATATCGAATAGTTGCGCAGTTCATCGTCAGGAGCATTGTTCATGCCGAGCTTGTACTGCACAGTGCTCTCGAAAAGGAGTTTTGGATGATATGCCTGATTGAGCTTCACATTCCATACAGCCTGAGCTATCATGTTAAGGTTGTTGTTGCCTCCCTGATACCAGTTGGGGGATATGAACGCCTGAGAGAACTGTAAATTTCCTGTAAATGCATGTATCCAGTTTCTGCGGTCGATCTCCGGTGCTACTATATTTTTTCCGGCATTGGGATCTACCTTAACCTCGCGGATGTCGATTTTCTGTGTGGATGGATCTATGACCGCTTCGAATTTCTTAGGAGGCTCAGGCAACCAGCGCTGGTTATACCTGACCGTAGTTGGCGAAGATATCATATAGGCCTGCTTGGCACGGTCCATAGCCGAATATATATAGTTGGTACGATCGAGCCATTCCGCACCGTGTACACCTTTGACGCCAACCGGCAATGTGTCCGGATCAAGGAAACGATATGTGTCAAACACAGCAGGCAGCAGATAGTACTCGGGGATAGGTGCTATCTCCACAATACCGGCATTCGCCACGGCCGCACTGTCGGTGAGCAGCGAGTCAGCCACACTGATGGTGTTGACTGTGACAGCATCAACGATTGCATCCTCTACAACGACATTACCCGCAGTAACATCAGTGGAGACAGACTCTGACTGAGACCGGCGCTGCAGAAGCGACGATGCGGCTTTTGTAGCCGACGATTGTATCTGGGCCGTGGCTGCGGCTGATATTCCAAGTACGGCGGCCGCCGCTATTTGTAAAACTTTATGCATGATTCAGAAGAATGTGATTGATTGATAATGGCTTGCCGGCAATAGCCGGCTATCTGTGTGTCAACGTGGCTTTCGTGCCAGGTAAAGCGTGCATGTGCCGAAAGTATACCGGCGGAAGCTTGTGTCGACAAATCCGACCGACCTTGCAATGGCCAGCATCTCGTCGCCCTGAGCTACAGCGGCGATGCTTTCGGGCAAATATGTATATGCACGGCTATCGCCCGACACTATCTTACCTATAACGGGGATAATACACCGCGTATAGAATTTGTAGAACGGTTTCACTACCGGAGATGTCGGAGTCGACAATTCGAGAACAGCGAGAAGACCTCCGGGCTTGAGCACACGCAACATCTCGGCATAGCCTTCGGCCAAACGTTCGAAATTGCGTACTCCGTAGGCCACAGTGACACAATCGAAGCTATTGTCCTGCATAGGCAACGCAAGGCAATCGGACACCTGGAGCGTCACCCTGCCGGCCAATCCGAGATTCCTGACTTTGTCGCGTCCCCGATCCACCATACCCTGCGACAGGTCAATACCCGTGACATGGCATCCGTCTATTGCCTGGGCAAGCTCGATGGCTACATCACCCGTACCGGTAGCCACATCAAGTATATGTCCGGGATTCTCCGATCTGATCATCCGCACCGCTCTCCTACGCCATATCCGGTCTATGCCTAACGTCATGGCCCGGTTCATGAAGTCGTAGGCCGGCGCGATCGAATCGAACATCTCACGCACCTGGTCAGTCTTGCTGCGCTCGTGGTCGTACGGATTTATATTTTCAGCACCGCTGGGCATCCTCAAAGATTGTTGAGGCAGTCAAGGACATTTGTAGCGATACGTCCCGACAGATCTGTCTCAGGAGCTTTCTCGAATTTGCGTCCTGTGACATGTTCGTAAAGCTCTATATAGCGTTCCGATACGCTCTGTACGAATTCAGGAGTCATCTCGGGCACTTTCTGTCCGGCCTGTCCCATGAAACCATGATCTATCAGCCACTGGCGCACGAATTCCTTCGAGAGCTGACGCTGCGGCTCGCCCTTGGCCAGGCGGTCCTCATAGCCTTCAGCATAGAAATAGCGGCTTGAGTCAGGAGTATGAATCTCGTCGATCAGATAGACTTTGCCCGCATTCTTGCCGAACTCATATTTTGTATCGACAAGTATCAAGCCTTTTTCAGCAGCCATGCGAGTACCGATGGCAAAAAGCCTGCGGGTATAGTCTTCCATCACAGCATAGTCTTCTTCCGACACTATGCCCTGAGCTATGATCTCCTCACGTGAGATATTCATGTCGTGACCTTCGTCGGCCTTTGTGGTCGGGGTTATTATAGGCTCGGGAAGACGCTCATTCTCATGCAGTCCCTCCGGAAGCTTCACACCGCAGATTTCACGAGCGCCGGCGGCATACTCGCGCCAAGCGCTTCCTGCGAGATAACCTCTTATGATCATCTCTACCTTGAATCCCTCGCACTTCAGGCCCACCGTCACCATCGGATCGGGTGTGGCTATTTTCCAGTTGGGGACCTCTGAGGATGTTGCATCGAGGAAATATGCTGCAATCTGATTCAGCACTTGTCCCTTGTAAGGAATGCCCTCAGGCAGCACAACATCGAATGCTGAAATACGGTCTGTAGCGACCATCACCATATACTGATCGTCGATGTTATAGACGTCGCGTACTTTTCCGTGATATACGCTCAATTGTCCCGGGAAATGGAAATCGGTGCTTGTAAGAGTGGTAGACATGACTGGTTTATTGGTTTTTAAGTATATGTTGTTTTTTATTATTGTATCTATCAAGACGCAGATCCGTCGGCATATGCCTCGCGGTCATACTTCTCATAAGCCTCCACGATGCGCTGCACGAGCTTGTGGCGCACGATGTCTTTCTTGTCGAACTCGACGCGGCCTATGCCCTTGACACCATTGAGCACACGCAAGGCCTGCACCAACCCGGAGGCAGTGGAACGCGGGAGGTCTATCTGGGTGATGTCGCCTGTGATTATCATCTTGGCATTCATTCCCAGACGGGTAAGGAACATCTTTATCTGATGAGTAGTGGTATTCTGAGCCTCATCAAGAACGATGATGGCATCGTTGAGCGTACGTCCACGCATAAATGCCAGCGGAGCTATCTGGATCACATTAGTCTCCATATACTCCTTGAGTCTGGCAGCAGGAATCATATCCTCGAGCGCATCGTACAACGGTTGCAGATACGGATCTATCTTGTCTTTCATATCGCCCGGAAGAAAGCCAAGCTTCTCCCCTGCCTCTACAGCCGGACGCGACAGTATTATCTTCCTCACCTCGCGGTTCTTCAGCGCGCGCACTGCCAGTGCGATGGCAATATATGTCTTTCCCGTACCGGCCGGACCGAGAGCGAAAGTAAGATCGTTCTGCGTGAATTCCTCTACGAGTCTCTGCTGATTGGCGGTACGTCCGGAAATAGGTTTGCCGTTCACCCCGAATATGATCACATCGTCGCGCTTCAGCTTCCTTGGACCCTCACCGCGCACTATGTCTATGATCACTTCGTCGGTGAGGGTATTGTATTCCGCACAATAAGCCTCAAGCTCCTTGATCTTTTTCTCGAATTCGGAAGTCTCGGCATCCTCACCTATGACCTTTATCACCTGCCCGCGCGCAGCTATCCTCAGCTTCGGAAACAGATTGTGGATAAGCTGCATGTTGGCATTGTTGACCCCGTAAAAGCTCACAGGGTCGACATTCTCGATTATTATTATGCGTTCGATCATAAGGCGATGCAAAATTTTTGCAAAGTTACACAGATTTATATAAATATAAGGTCTGTAACTTCAAAAATGTTTGCACCGTCAGGAAATTATAGAATTATAGAATTCAAAAATCATGAGGCTCGACAACGCATAGCGCTGCAATCACTCCGGCCGGTAGATAAGGTTTACAGCAGGAGCTCCAAACAGGCTGCGGGCAGCAGACTCTATTGAGGCAGGAGTGCATTGGCGCATGCGGTGCAAGAACGTATCCGGTTCTTCGCCATGCAGCACAGCCTTTGCCAATGTCTGAGCACGCTTGCGGTAGCTCATGTTGGACAGCATGTATTCAGTCTCCACGCGGTTGTATGCCCTCTCCATCTCGTATGCATCCACATTTCCGGGTTCTGCAAGTTTCCCGGCCTCTGAATTCAAGGCTTCAAGACACTTTTTTACAGAGGCTTCGTCCTCGCACGACGGTACAGCCTGCAGCATCAGCCATCCTGAATCCTCATATCCGCTGATACAGGCCTCTGCGGAGGCAAACAAGTCAGTGCCTAATACAAGATTACGCGTAAAGCGTGCCGATTTGCCATTGGCAAGCAGGTCGGTGATTATATCGGCCTCGGTATACATGGGCTGATTGTAGCCTGGCATTCTGAATGCACTGACAATCACTGTATTTGGCACACTGCCATGCATGGTGACAGTTTTTCCGGACGACGGATACGGATCATCGTCGGACGGATGTGGCCGGACAGTCCGGGGCTGAATGTGGCCGAACCATTTGTCGGCCATACGCTTTACTGTGTCCAGATCCACATTGCCTACGACAGAAAGTACTGCATTATTGGGGGCATAATGACTGAAAAAGAAATCCCGCACATAGTCCATAGTCACTCCTGCGATATGCGACGTCTCTTTTCCGATCACAGGCACACGATAGGGATGGTGGCTATAGAGAAGTTCCATAAGCCTGTGCTGAAGGTCTCCATAGGGTTGATTGAGACACGTCTGCTTGAACTCCTCGATCACAACGCTTTTCTGAGTGTCAAGCGAGCGTTGGCTGAAAGCTAACGACAACATTCTGTCGCTCTCGAGATAGAACGCCGTCTCTATATTGCGTGCCGGGAGTATATCGTAGAAGTTGGTGAAGTCAGCTGAAGTCCATGCATTCGAGCTGCCACCGGCTGCAGCCAAGACGCCATCGAAGTCCGGGACATTGACCGAGCCTCCGAACATCAGATGCTCGAAAAGATGGGCAAGACCGGTATGACGGCTGTCTTCGTCGCGAGCACCTACATCGTATAGCACATTCACTGCCACCATAGCAGTAGACTCCATGCGCGAGTGTGCGACACGGAGTCCATTATCGAGCGTAAAGACGGTGTAGTCCATCCTACCTCCTCCTTATTTCAGGACTTTCATCGAGAGGATGCGTATATCTTCTTTCGGACGGTCAGCGCCATCTGTCTCAACTTTTTCAATCTTATCTATGACATCCATGCCATCCACGATCTCGCCGAAGACAGTGTAGTCGCCATCAAGATGCGGAGATCCGCCTACTGTGGTATAGGCTTGACGCTGCTCGTCGGTCAGCGGCTTATGCAACTTGCCTGCAATTTCCTCTGTCTGAGCGATAAGGCTTTCGCGAAGGCTATTGAGTCCGGCGGTATCCCCGGCCTGCTGCAATGCACGGATTTCGTCAGCTCTCGACCGAGCCAGGTCATTGAAAGTAGCCTGCATCTTGCGGTTGAGTGAATTCTGCTCTATCTGGCCAAGTTCTCCATCTGAGAATTTACGTCCTGTAACTATGTAGAACTGCGAACCAGACGAACGCTTCTCGGGATTCATAGCATCGCCTGTTCGCGCTGCTGCCAACGCGCCACGCTTGTGGAAATGCTTGGGATACACAAATTCCGCCTCAAGAGTATATCCGGGATTGCCTGCACCGAGATGCTGTCCGGGCTTTGCATTCTTTGAAGTGGGATCTCCGGCCTGCACCATAAATTCACTGATCACGCGGTGGAACAACGTATTGTCGTAATATCCCTCGGAGGCAAGCTTCAGAAAATTGTCGCGATGCACGGGAGTATCGCCATAAAGCAGTACGGTGAAACTGCCTAAAGTCGTATTTATCTCTACTTTTACGGATGTTGTGTCTGCCATATCGGTATTGTTAGCGCCTGTGGCATTGCTGCATGCAGCACTCAGTAGGGTGAACATGATGGCTGTTGCCAGATGGGCAATAATTTTCATAATTACTGTATATCAGATTGTTGACGTAGGGAATAGCCGTTTGTAAATGCGACGGAAGTTATTATCATTCTGCTTCAGTTCCTCTGCTTTCGAAGCATAGTCCACTCCCCAGATAGACGGAAGCAGATCAGCAATGTAGCGGTGCTCGCGGTCGCGGTCTATAGTAGCAGCCACAAGCTTGCGCACCATCTGGCGGTAGCGTTCCGCATCTATGGCGTTAAGGTATCGTGCCGCACTCGCCGTAAACTGCCCCGAGTGGTCCACTTCTATGATATTAAGCGTGAGGAAATCTATGTCGTCGTCATCAATATCCTCTATATTGTTGGCTATGAATTCGTAGGTCATGAGGCCGTCCGAATCCGAGGCCAGGACGTCGCGCTGTTGTTGTGTGAGTATACTCATGATTATTTCTTGTTATTACCGGACACAAAGGTACAATCTTTACGCCATATCTCCAACCCGCATTCTCACATATCCGGCTATAAGATCCACCACAAGGTCGGGAGGAAGCACCGAGGAGTCGACACACAGGTCATAAGAGGCCGCACAGCCCCACTCTTTGTCGGTATAGAAATTATAGTAGCTGGCACGCAGTTTGTTGGTCTTGCGGGCGAGACTCCTCGCAGCATGAAGTGTGGAAGCGTCGCCACGTTCCACAATCCTGCGCGCACACGCTTCCTCAGTGGCGGAAATGAAAATCCTTATCAGGTTAGGATGATCGCGGAGAATATAGTCAGCACTTCTACCGACTATGACACACGGACCGCGGCGGGCTGCCTCGATTATGAAATCGCTCTGAGCACGGTATACGCTGTCGTCGCTCAAGGCATTGGACGCATTGTACCAATGCGACGGCGACAAGCCGAATGTATAACCTATCGTACCCGATATGTAGTTGGGAAAGCGTTCATCGCGCTTCTCAAACACTCTGGGGTCCATATTGGATCGGCGGGCCGCGTCGAAAAGCAATTCCTTGTCATAATAGTCAATGCCAAGCCGGGAGGCGAGCATCTGTCCGATGATACGTCCGCCACTACCGAACGAACGGCCGATTGTTATGACATAATTACGGGTCATAGATCCGTGAAGCGGCGTGGATGATTCTTTAACTGTCATGGCGAAATATGATCTTAGGGTTTCTGTAATAACGTAATGTGGCCTGGTTATTGTTTGCTTTTGAGGACAAAAGGTGCAAGTCCGTCGAACTCGCGTATGGCATTCACGAAAGGCAACCAGTAGCGTTTGGTCTTGCGCTCACCGACTCCATGCACTTCCGTAAAGTCTGCCGCATTTCTGGGACGCCTGGCCGACATATCGGCCAACGTCGCATCGGAGAAAACTATATAGGCCGGCACGCCCTCGGCATCCGCAACTTTCCTGCGCACGGCTTTAAGCAGCGAAAGCAGTTCCTCGTTGGGCGACAGTGGCACACCGGTCTCGGCAACACGATTCCGGCGCGCTCCCGGACTGCGTTTTTCTTCCACGAAACGGGCCAATGTGGCAGATGTCTCGCCCTTGAGCACACGCAAGCCGGATGCTGTGACCCGCAACCGGTTAGAATCCTCGTATGCAATATCAATAAAGCCTAACTGAAGCATCTGCGACAGATATGCATTCCATTGTGCAAAACTCATGTCACGCCCGACTCCATAGGTTTTTATCTTGTCGAAACCTCGTGCTACAAGCTCAGTCCTGGCCGATCCACGCAGAATATCGATAAGCATGAGCGCGCCCACTTTCTGCTGCGTACGTATGATCGCCGACAAAGCTTTCTGCACAAGAATTGTGCCGTCGAAGCGTTCCGGCGGATCAAGGCACACATCGCAATTGCCGCAGTCGCAATCGACATGCTCTCCAAAATAATTAAGCAATATCCTGCGTCGGCAGACTGGTGCTTCAGCATACTCTTTCATCCTGTTGAGCTTCTGGAGGTTGAGCATCGGCTGTCCTGATTCCTCTATGAAACTACGGCGTGTAGCTATGTCGGCAAACGAATAGAACAGGATCGTCTCTGCCGGCATACCGTCGCGCCCGGCCCGGCCGATCTCCTGATAGTAGCTTTCAATATTGGCCGGTAAATTAGCATGTATGACCCAGCGTATATTGCTTTTGTCTATTCCCATACCGAACGCGACTGTAGCGCATACCACCTGAGCGTCTCCGTTTATGAATTTCCGCTGGGATGCCTCCCGGTCCTCGGCCGACATGCCTGCATGATAGCAGACAGATTTATAGCCTCGTCTCACAAGCTCATCATGCAGCGATTCTGTCGCTTTACGGGATATGCTGTAGACTATGCCGGCATCGTCCCTGTGCCGGTCTATCATATCGCATATATACGCTACCCTGCGAGTCTTGCCGGGGTTAGGCAAAACCTTCAGGCTCAGATTCGGACGGTCGAAAGATCCGGTCCATATCAACGGCGACCGCAACCCGAGCTGCATGGCTATGTCGCTCCTTGTAAGTCTGTCGGCTGTGGCTGTGAGCGCAAGCAGAGGTATATCGGGAAATCTATTTTTCAAATGAGAGAGCTTGGTATATACCGGTCTGAAATCGTGTCCCCACTGCGATATGCAGTGTGCTTCGTCGATAGCTATCAGACTCACCGGCACTGTCGCGGGCCAATGATCCATCTCGGCCAGCAAACGCTCAGGAGATATGTAAAGCAACTTCACACGGCCTGCGAAGAACTGATCCATTCTCCGCATATTCACCTGCTCGTCGATATTGGAATTGACTGTAGCGGCAGGAATACCGTTTGCCACCAAGGCACTCACCTGATCGTGCATCAGGGCTATAAGCGGCGACACAACCACAGCACAGCCATCGGAAAGCAATGCCGGCAACTGATAGCACATCGATTTCCCTCCGCCCGTGGGCATAAGTACAAGCGCGTCACGCTTCTCTGCTGCCACTGCTCTTATTATCTCGAGTTGTCCGGGGCGGAACTCGCTATATCCATAGAAGCGGCGCAAAAGAGCCGCCGCCCGCCTGTCGAAATCAGATTTATCAATGTTTGTTTGTTGTGAAATCATAGGGAAATAGTGCGGTAGAGCTAAAAGGCATTCTTATCGCCTCGGATTGCATTAATCACTGTGCGTGCTATGATCTTGAGATCGAGCGGCATGCTCCAGTTTTCGATATACGACACGTCGTACTCCACCCGCTTTTCCATCTTCCATACCTCATCGGTAAGTCCACGGTAGCCGTTGACCTGCGCCCATCCTGTGATTCCGGGCTTCACTACATGCCGCACCATATATTTATCGACAAGCTGCGAATACTGCTCTGTATGCTTCAACATGTGTGGGCGTGGACCAACAACACTCATTTCACCTTTCAGTACATTTATAAACTGAGGTAGTTCGTCTAAATTAGTACGCCTCAGGAAGTCACCGACTCGCGTCTTTCTCGGGTCGTTGGCGGTAGCCTGTACCGTATCGCTTTGTGTATTGACCCGCATGGTTCTGAATTTAAGACATCTGAAACTCCTGCCTCTGTATCCGGTACGCTCCTGAACAAAGAATACCGGACCCGGCGACGAAAGTTTTATAGCAACCGCTACTGGAACAAGCAACAGCGGGAAAAATACCAGAAAAACTCCGGAGAACACTATATCGAAACTTCGTTTCACAATCCTGTTGTAACCACGGGCGAGCGGATTGTGACGCGGACTCAGCACCGGAGTATTGCCGATATTGTAACTGTCGAAAGAGCGCGCTATATATTTAGGCACGGAGGGCACATAGAAAAACTTCACCACATTATCGTCGGCTATCTTGATCACCTCACGCATCGTGTCCACTCCATCGTCGGACGACGGACAGTAGTATATCTCGTCAACAAGGGCATGCCTTACAAAACTCTCAAGCTTGCTTATGTCTCCTATATAGCGCAGACTTGAATCAGACGGGCGCTGTTCGCCAAAAAAACCGAGCACCCGGAAGCCGAAGCCCTCGTCGCCGGTGAGTTGGGAATATGCGCGCATCGCCGTATCGCCCGTACCTACAATAACGACCCTGACAAAGTTGCGGCCACGTCTTCTGAAACTCTTTATGATCTCCCTGGCTATCATCCACCACATAGGCAAGGCCAGCACGCACAATCCGTAGAATTCGACATAGGCGCTCCAAGGCATAGTCTGTATGTCAAGAAGCGACACCATAGCCAGAAAGAACAGGGCATGTGTAGCGACAGCCGACAGCGAATTGACGATGATGCTCTCCATCTGCACCACGCGCCGGCCAGCTGTGAGCGACGACAGATAGGCCACAGGGATATAAGCCATGTCGGCCAGCAGCCACAGAGCTTTGAGATCTGCGTCTGCCCGCAGGCATTCGTTGAGCCACACAGTGACTCCAAAAGCGGTATTTATTATGATTAAGTCGACAAGCACGACAATGGCGTTGACGTACTTGCCATACCGGCCTTTCTGGTTAACTTCGGTCATCGGCAGGGAAAAATCAGATTGTCGGTATGCGGGGTGTGCTGCCCGCAAGGGCAATGCACGGATGCATCAGCTGATGCATCCGTGCATGACTCAGATTATAATTTCGCGTCAATTATAGCTATCTTCTGCTCGAGTACATTAAGGTCATCCTTCAGTCTCTGTACTCTGGCATTCAGGTCGCGCATCATCTGCTCGCCTGCCTTGCTCTTTGAATTGAAGAAGCCCATATTGTTCTCCACAGTATGCAACTCCGAGCGTTTCTGCTCAAGGGTTCTCATCAGTCGCTCCCTCTCGCGATACAGTCGGTTCTCATCGGAAGCCATGTCGGCTACATTAGCTTCAAAGCCGGCCATTGCCTGATGTGTGCCACGCAGGTCGAAACGTTCGGTCAGCTCATTGAGCTGCGCACGGTATGCATCGTATATCTTGTCTTTGTCGCGGAAAGGTACATGTCCGACAGAGCTCCATTTTGCCTGTAGCTCACGCACCATAGATTGCGCTTTGTCGCGCGGTGTGTCGGCGGGTATCGACTTCAGCGATTCTATTATCTCTCGCTTGGCTTTCAGGTTAGCCTGCTGTTCATGACGCACTCCGGATGTAGCCTTCTTCTTGTTGTCGAAGAATGTATCGCAAGCCGACAGGAATCTGTGCCATACAGCATCGCTGTGTTTTTTGGGAACAGCGCCTATTGTCTTCCACTGCTTCTGCAGTTCTACGAGTTCATCGGTAGTCTTTTTCCAGTCGGTGCTGTCGCGCAAGACCTCAGCACGCTCACACAGAGCAATCTTCTTGGCGAGATTGGCCGACAGTGCTTCTTTCGTATTCTTGAAGAATTCTGCCTTGGCTGCAAAGAATTTGTCGCATGTGGCACGGAATCTGGCAAAGAGCGCATTATTCATCTTACGTGATGCGAATCCCAGTTTCTTCCAGTCTTCCTGAGCAGCCATAATGACTTTTGTCATCTCGTCCCAGCCTGCAAAATTGCGGATTCCCGATATGTCGAGAGCTTCGACACGCTCACATATAGCGGTCTTGCCTTCCTCATTGCGCTGCTCCTGTGCCTTGCGTTCCTCAAAGTGTGCCTGATAGCGCTTGTTTATCTCAGCGGAGACATCCTTGAACTGATTCCAGATCTCATCGCGTTTTTCTTTGGCCACAGGACCGGTCTCACGCCATTTGACATGAAGTTCCTGAAGCCTGCGGAATGCCGCGATCACATCCGGTTCTTCCACAAGCTTGCGTGCCTCATCGATCAGAAGCATCTTTACATCAAGATTCTTGCGGAAATCGTAGTCACGCAGATCTTTATTGACTTTCAATTGATCATAATAGCGCTCCTGTGCATCCTTGAACGCACGCTGAATATCAGTCTCTGCCGATGGAGTCACCTCTCCTATGCTCAGGAATTTCTCCCGCAGTTCCTGAAAGCGCTGATATGTACGATTCACATTATCTGTATCGGCGGCAAGAGCGAGAATCTCGTCCACGACAGCCTGCTTAGATTCCAGATTTGCAGCTTTAATGGCTTCCTGCTCCACAAGCCAAGCCTGTTTCTTTGCTTTAATGGATGCAAGCACCTGGCGCAGTTTCTCCTCAAGTTCGTCTTCGGGAGCATCGGACTTTCCGGAGTTTTCTTCTCCAGCATCCTCACTCTGCTCACGCAAAGCCGACAACTCTGCATTCTTTATGTCAGAGAAATATTTTCTTAGGCGTGACACATCGTCGCGCCGAATGTCAGCGGCATCGCGGGCGGCAAGTTCCTCGGCCATTGCAAGAACATCCTCTTTTGTGAGGTCGCGACGCTGCACTGCGTCAGCTTCCGCTTCCGACATTTCCTGTTCGGCCACAGCCTCGGGATCTGCTCCCGTACCGGCCATGGTCTCCATGACTTCCGGCGAGTCGGCCGATTCTGTCTTTTCTGTTTGTGTCTCGCATGTGCCGGTTTCCGGTACTTGATTCAAGTTCTGGTCCTTGGACTCCTGGGGAGTCTCTGTGGACTGAAGGCGCGTATCCATATATTATATTGTTATAAATAGCCTCTAAGGCATGCAGTAATGAGGCAAATTTAATGAAAATTTCCAATAAAAATATCCAAAGGGCGAAAAATTTGCGGATTTCACAAAATTTTCGCCCTTTGTTGTTGCTTTTATTATAGCTTTACGCCCGAACTATCGGGTCACAATCTCAACTTTAGCGCCTTTGACTCCGGGAGCAGAAGCCTCAAGTATTATTGTACCTGGAGTCTCTGAGCTTTGCACAACGGCAGTCAACTGTCCGGCAAAAAGCGACATCTGAGGTTCATGGAAAAGTTCAAGCGACGAAGGATCGCCATTTGCAGCAGCACGATAGCTACCCTGTCCTTTGACGCGGAATTTCACCTTATGCGTTGCGTCCGGAACAAGATTGCCATCTTTGTCTACAACCTTAACATTGACAAAGGACAAATCCCGTCCATCGGCTGAAATCTCCTTGCGGTCAGGAGTAAGCACAAGATGATGCGGCTTGCCGGCTGTGCGCACTTCCTTCTCGGCCACAGGCTTACCGTCGCTGTCGTATGCCACAACTTTCAGTGTACCCGGTTCATACTTGGTATCCATCCACATAAGTCGGTAACGCTTCTGCCGATCGAAGTTTTTCTCCGACTGCTCATTGGCTGTGCTGTCAATGTCTACTGACAGGTCCTTCTTCCGGCGTCCCTGGCTCTTGCCATTGATGAACAGTTCCGCTTCGGGATAGTTTGTGTAGACAAATACCGGTGTCGTCTCTCCCTCACGGCCGGGCCATGTCCAATGCGGGAGCACGTGCAGCGTCTCCTCATCCTTGTTCCAATGACTGCGATAAAGATAATAACGGTCCTTAGGTATGCCTGCAAGGTCTATGATACCGAACAGAGAGCTATGGCTCGGCCATTGGGTATAATATGGAGTCGGTTCACCGAGATAATCAAAACCGGTCCAGACGAACTCACCCATGCAGAAAGGTCTGTCCTCATGCCAGATGAAATCATCCTCCGGCAGATTGGACCAGCCGCAGTGCTCCACGTCGTAGCCCGACGACTGATGGTCTTCATAGACAGCCATAGCCTTGCGCTCTACAGGGAATTTGTAGACTCCACGCGAGCTTACTGTCGAAGCTGTCTCCGATCCAAGAATAAGACGCTGAGGAAGTTTCGCATAGTTGATATCATACTTGAAAGGACGATAGTTGAATCCGGGAACATCCATCACAGCCGCGAAATTATTGTTCACAACTGCATCCGGCGCATCCATACCCTGAGTCACAGTGCGCGTATTATCGTATTTCTTTACAATATTCTGAAGACGCAGAGCCGTCTTGCAATCGCCCTCGGTCCACTGATTAGGCACTTCGTTGCCGATGCACCACATAACTACCGAGGGATTGTTGCGGTAGTGGCGCACCACGTTCTCGAGGTCACGCTCCACCCATTCGTCGAAGAAAAGATTATAGCCGTTCTTACACTTGGCTTTGTCCCACTCGTCGAAAGTCTCCACCATAAGCATCATACCCATTTCATCTGCAGCCTTGACAAGCTCGGGTGCAGGCATGTTGTGCGATGTACGGATGGCATTTGCGCCCATATCCTTGAGGATGCGTATCTGGCGACGGATAGCAGCATCGTTGACAGCCGCACCGAGCATTCCGAGATCATGATGCTGGCATACGCCCTGGAATTTCACCTTGCGGCCATTGAGGAAGAAACCTTCGTCGGGACGGACCTCAATGGTTCTGATTCCGAAAGGCTGCTTATATGTATCGGTAAGTTCGTCACCACGATAAACATTCGTCACTACGGTATATAGCCTCGGAGTATCCAGATCCCACAGATGAGGATTTTTGACATTCAACACTGAAGTTGCAGTCTTGCCATCGAAAGCAGCTACATCCGACAGGGCCACGCTGCTTTTCGCCACCTCACGACCACATGGTGCAAGCACAAGATTCTCGACACGGTAAGCTGAAAGATCCGCTCCATCAGGAAGTTCCACTTCATTCTCCACCACCACACGAGCCTTGTCGGTGCTCACCTCCGGGGTTGTGACGCGAGTGCCCCACACGGGTAGATGCGCATCAGCGGATGTGGTGAGCAGATGGACATTACGATACAGTCCCGCACCGGGATACCAACGCGACGACTCAGGCAGATTCTCAAGACGGACAGCAATCGTATTTTTCTCTCCCTTCTTGAGCAGATCAGTGATATCGAAATAGAAAGTATTATAGCCATAGGGCCAGAATCCTGCTTCCTTACCATTTACATAGACACGAGCCTGACTCATAGCACCGTCGAAAACAAGTGTTGCCTTGCGACCATCCGTAAAGTCGGGAACTTCAACCTCTGTCCTGTACCAGCCAGTGCCTACAAAGGGCAGACCGCCGGTACGTCCGGCATGCTCCATCGCTTCTTTCTGTCCATCCTGGGCTATCGCTACTTTCTGCATGTCGTTCTGCCAACTGAACGGGCCGTAGATGGCCCAATCGTGGGGCAGAGTCACGTTTTGCCAGGACGAATCGTCGTAAGAAGGATTCGCGAAATCAGGATTATCATCCCGCGTGAATTTCCACCCTTTCTCAAGAGTGCGTTCCACGCGCGGCTGCGTCGTCGCAGATAATGCTATAGCCGACATCAAAAATACGGCGAGCGCAATGCAGTGCTTTTTCATGGAGTACATTTTTTTGAATCTGATTTTAATTGACTTCTGTTGTTGATGTAATGGAGGAGAGGATGTAACGCATTTCTACTTCTTGCGTCTGCGCACCGAACGGTTAGCTCCGGCTGAAGTTGTCTTAGGCTTTTTCTCCTTGACCTTCGACTGCTTTGCAGGCTTCCGCTGCGAACGCTGTACGCGACGGTTACGATCGGACGTCTTTTTGCTGTCTGAAGCCACTGCATCGGCCGTGGATGTGGAGTCTGCACCGGCTTCCAGAGCCTCACGGGCCTCACGGGCAGCAATCACTTCCTCGCGTGTTGGAACCCACAGGTTATCTTCAAATGTCGTCAGACGCTTCTGTATGCTGTCCTGCGCCCTGCGCAGATCGTCCGGATCCGGATAAAGCTGCGCCATAGAACGGTTTTTCAGGTTGCGGGTCTTGTATATGTCTCCCTCATAGAGGTTCATGGCAAAGAAATCGTCGAGCGTACACGTGGGAAGATTGTTATCATCGTTGATGAATATCTGCTGCTGTGCAAGATAAGGACGAAGATCCTGCATTCGCATCCAGAACATCGGATACTTCACAGCTTCCCCTCCAAAATCACCGGAACGATGCAGCACAGGGCATATAGCCTCGATACGGGTGCGCATCCGGTTCTCTCTGGAGTCAAATTCCCATTTCTCGATGATGTAGTAGCTGAGAACCTCGCCGGCAGGAACATCAGACGGGTCGATCTCAAATTTCGGATTGCGCTGAGTCGATCCCTTTGCATCAGAATACATGATGTGGAAACGATCGAGCACATCGCGCGGCTGCACTCTGTATGTATCGTTGAAGATCTCGCGTCCGTCAAGATACTCGTAGGCCGGGACGGTGTTCTGTGCCAGCAGCTTCATTATCACGCGGAAAAGATTTAACTGGCCGTCGATCTCATCCTCCGGATAATAAAGAGCCGCATTCTTGTCTTTGTCAAGATCTATCTGGCGATATATCACACGCATCCACTGCAGCTCAGAATCTGAAGCAGGCTGCTGCTCATAGAATTGCGCCATACGCTGAGTGACACCCGGTGCAGACTGCTCGGCCTTGTTGCGGCCACCACGGCCACCGGTAGTATCGCCTCGCCTCACAACCGAGGAGGAAGACTGCGTGCCGCTGTTGGTCTGCGCATATGAGACCGCAGATATGGCCAGACAGGCCACAGCCAGCAGCGTCCGCGATATTTTATTTGCTATGATTGACATATATGCTGTATGTGAATAATTGTTGATATGATTTTTATCAGTTCACTGTCACTTCCATAGGCGAAAGATCTCGGGTGAGACCGTCTGGTCCTTTAGCCCTGATTCTTGATATAAAGAAGCTCTTTCCACGCGATAGACTGCGGAAGACCCGTTTCTGTCTTTCGGAGAACCGCGCACCGTCGCTTACTTCAGGCATAGCGTTGCCCATAGAGTCGAACGAAATGGTTTCGAACGAGATCACCTGGAACTTGGTATCGAGCAGTCCGTCATCTATGGCAGCCTCGAGTCCATCGGCTGCCATCAGAGCGGCTTTCGCAATGCCGGGGCGTCCACCTTTGTAATGGTCCACATTGCCCTGTGCGTCGCGGAATGCAATATACGCTGTCGGATTAGGCAGCTTACGAACTCTGAACGTGGTCTGCGCCACAGTTGTCGCACGACCGTCGATCGTGGCTGTCACCGTGATCACCGCATTCTGACCCACTCCTTGCGGACGCGCTATCCAACTGTCGCCGCTCCGGGCAAGCGTACCGTTGGTCATTGTTGCGGAAATATCTTTCATGGCCACCCCCGGCACTGATATGCTCATGGGATTGTCGATACCGGCATACAATACGTTCATGAGCGTCGCCGATACCGTAGCCATCGGTTCTATGACTGTATAATCACTTTCGAAATCATGTCTTGTCACAGTGCCGTCGCCATGCGGAACTTCAAGATAGCCCTTGTAGGTGAAACTACCGGTTGATCCCACTGCCTGTTCGTAGACTTGCGACGGCAGAGCGTTGCCGTTCACATATACGACGGGACGGGCTGTCGTGTCGATGGCCGCGAGCACTATGTTAGCGATGTACTTTCCTCCTCGCATCACAAGGCGCGAAGAAGGTATGACAAAAGCGTTGAGTTCGTTCACCCTGACATCTCCTGCATCGACCTGCGAAAGCAATGTGGTGAGAGCCTCGCCTTCGGCATACAGTACGTCATTCTGCAATTTGGAAAGCAACGTAACCGCTGCCACTACCGGCTGGCTCTCGAACTTGGCTTCCTCCCAAGTCTGCGGGGCTACAGTACCATCTCTCTTTATGGGAGATGTATCGAGCGCACTTGCCACATTTGCCCGCTTCACCTCATCAGGGATAAGCGACAATATGTAGTCTCGGTAGTCATCTACCCGCAATCTGAGACCGGCCCCCTGATTGCGCCCGTTGGGAAGCATGATCACAGAAGATGCCTCAAGATCATCGCGATTGATGATATTGCGGGGATCGCCATCAGCTCCATCCGCCTGACGGACTATGAGAAGCTTGACGGAATCAATCATATTGTACAACGCAGATGTGCGTCCGCGCACCTCTGCAGCCTTATCGGCCCACTGTCGTCCTTTCTCCGGATTCTGCGCTGCGAATGCTTCAAGCTGAGCCAGAATCATACTGTTTCGGCTGTCGACATTGTTGTTGGAGCGGCTAAGACCATCCTCCACCTGCGTGAACCCGTCGAGCACGTCAGACGAGACATTCAGCGCCAACATGGCCGTCAGCACTATATACATCAGATTTATCATCTTCTGACGCGGCGACATTCTTGTATTGTTTGCTCCCATTGGACGGTTTGCTCGTGGATTCTTTTGATTTATAGATTACCGGCGTCTGTTGTCTCTGACGAAGGTTTCTGCGCAGATTGCGCTGCGGCCTGAGCCATTGCCATTCCCGGATACATATTGATCGTCATTGCCGTGATCATGCGTTCATACACCAGATTTAGCTGCTGCATGTTGCGCGCCATCTTCTCGGCTTCTTCGCAATAACGCGCGCTCTGGCGGGCGGAGTTCTCGAACATATCACGGATCTCGCCGATACCCTTGTTCACACGGTCGATAGAGTCAAGCTGACCCGATACACTCTTTAGCTGGATCTCATATATAGTGTTTAGAGCAGCTATATTATGGTTGAGGGCCTGCATCTGCTCCACATAGCCATGCGAATTACCGGAGATATTGCCTGCACTGTCGGTGATAGCCTTGTAGCTTTCGAGCAACGTGTCGTGTACCTTGTTAAGCTCGCGGGTAGTCTCCAGAAGGTGAGCCATCTCATCGGCAAGTTCCGGCGAGGCGCTTGCATATTGGCCGGAGGCAGAAGCCGACTGTACGGCAGGTGCTCCTGATACAACATGTGATCCTGAACTCTGGGCAGTAACTGCCTGCGGTGCGACAACCGTATGGCTTGCAGACACAGGCGTACGAACCACATCCGGTGTCTCTGTCTCGCCTTCGGTATCTCCATCCTTGCGTAACGCCGGGAACACGTCTTCCCAGTTATATTCCTTCGGAGGACGGTCAAATGCTGTCAGGAGGAACATCATCACCTCAGTGCCCATACCTATGGACAGAAGTGTGTTGCCACCCGGAAGGTGCAGAATCTTGAACAGCGCACCCCAGATTACGATAGCTGCGCCTATAGAATACGCGAAGTTGAAGAAGCGTTGTCCTTTCTCGCTTGCGATAAAGTGAGAAAGACCTTTACGGTATTGTTTGATTTTCTTGGCCATGTGATAGTGTTGGTGAAGGGTACAAAGTCGCCCTGCTTGTCAGAGCCGGATGATGATTACTTCTTTGCTTTCTGCTGATTGCCTTTTGCGAAACCTATCTGGGAACGCACGCAGCGGAAACCGATATACGAGCGCTGCTCATTCTGATATTCCCACATACGGATGTCGGAACGGATATTGTGGGCCACGTCTTTCCAAGATCCACCGCGCACGATCTTGCGCTTCATGCGGTAAGGATCTTCAATGGCGGCATCGTAGCGGTACTGGGGATTCAGGTCGCTCACAAGGTTGTCGATGCTCTCTGAATATGCGGTTGAGGTCCATTCGCTCACATTACCGGCCATGTCGTATAGACCGAAATCGTTGGGTGCGTATGTGCCTACCCTTGATGTGATAAGCTGTCCGTCGCGCATATAATTACCCTCTGCCGGTTTGAAGTTGGCGTAGAAACAGCCTTTATCCTCACTAAGCGGAAGCTCGCCATCCCAGGGATACATATTTTCATTGACTCCGGCACGCGCGGCATATTCCCATTCCGCCTCGGTCGGCAGTCGGTAAGGTTCTATATATACGCCCTCCTTGCCAAGCGAGCGACGCAGGAAATCCGTACGCCAGTTGCAGAAAGCATTGGCCTGCTCCCAGCTAACGCCAACAACCGGATAGTCGTTATAGCCTCCGTGTGCAAAATACATTCGTACATAAGGTTCGTTATAGGCATTCTCGAAGTCGTTGACCCAGGCTGTAGTGTCCGGATATACGTTCACGATATAAGTATTGACAAAATCGTAGTCTCCTGTAAGACCACGGGTAATGGTCTGACGCACGATCTCGCCCTCATCATTAACGTAGGCTGTATCCTTAGAGATCACAGGCACTTCGGTTGGCGTCGGACGATCTGTATTGTACTCGCGGCGACGCGGATCCAGCCTGTTGCGCCGGCGAGCGGCCTCTGTGTGGTTGAAAGTCTCGTATCTGTAGTTCAGCTGAGTGCCATCAAGCTCCTTGACTCCTGTTATCGGATTTATACGGTAGACACTTTCTATAGCGCGCGCCTCATCTTCATTAGGGTTGCGCCAAGGTATAGCTTTTGCCCAGTTGAGATGCGGAGTCACAGGATTTCCGTCTTTATCCTCCTCTATCTTATACTCCTCATTGCCGCCAAAGGCAGGGTCTGCAAGACGCTCACGGATAATTGAGTCACGCACCCAGAATACAAACTGCTTATACTTGCTGTTTGTAACCTCGGTTTCGTCCATCCAGAATGCATCGACCGAACGCCCGCGGGCCGATGCCGGCAAATTCCACGCGCTGTCGGCCTTCTGAGGTCCAAGCTCCATAGATCCACGGTCGACAAGCACCATGCCGTATGGAGTCGGCTCGGTCCACACCGTACCGCCCACACCGGTCACTTCTCCACCATTAGCGGTATAACCGCCGGAGGCACAGGAGGCCAGCACTGCTGTCAGCGCTAATATAGGTAATAATTGCTTGAATATTTTCATATATCGGTAATGGTAAATAGCTTGTTTTCTTAAATTACGGCATGCACTGTCACATGATCCGTATGTTCTTATGGCGATGCTTGTTTTTATCGCCTTTGTTAAGTTTGACCCTGTAGCCAACAAATATCTCATGGCTACCGCGCGAAGCCCGCGCAATATCGCCGGTTGGATAATCGTAGCTGTAGCCCAGATAGAAATTCCTATAATCCGCGGCCACTGTGGCGATCAGAGCATCTTTATAGCGGTAGCCGACGCCGAATGTCAGGAATTTGTTATATCTGACTCTTGCTGTCAGTTCCGATACCGTGAACGTGAAGTCACTCTTGACCATCACCGACGGCATCACTTCAAATAACGTATTTTTGATAGGAATATTGCTCCCGGCCATAAAATAAAAGGTGCGGCCTGCGGTAAATTCAAAGTCCTGTTGCGCCGACGAACCGGACGACGCCTCGCTGCTCAACGTGATCGCCGGCGAAGTAAGATGCGTCATCGAAACAGATGCCCAGAACCATTTATGAGTATACCATACACCTGCCGCGAGGTCAAAGGCATGGCCGCGCAGATCGTTGCGGGGGATTGCATCGTCGTTGTCCTCATGGTAGTCGTCATCACCGGGAATAAAGACATCCGAACCTTTGAAACTCTGGTCTATGAATCCTAACTGTATGCCGGGAGTAAGTTCTCCGCCGAAAAGTTTGAATCTCATGGAAAGTTGAGCGCCGAGACTCATGGTGCGGTAAAGACCGATATTTTCCTGATTCATGACAAGACCTACGCCGAAGTTTTTCTTGAACAGACGCAGAGGCATGTCGGCAGCCATCACGATTGTGCGGGGGGCATTATCGATTCCGACCCATTGGATGCGTGTACCGCCCCGGACGCGCAGATACTCGGTAGAACCGGCAGCGGCCGGATTATAGTATGTCGGCATTTCATAATATTGAGAAAACTGCGCGTCCATCTGGCCGTAGCAATCAATACCGACGGCTATCACTGCAGCGACAAACACCGATGCGAACCGTAACAAGCGCGTCATATGGACAGGATGTAGCCTCATCATTCAAAATAAAAAGTCAGCACCACCATCTGGGAGGTGGCTTTTTTGATACTGTTCGTATATTTCATCTGCGTGGGATCATCGTCGAGATCAGGCCTGTCGTGACGAAGCACATCGGAAAGGCCGAAGCAGAATTTAATTTCAGGAATAAGCTTGAAATAAGGCAGATAGAAATCACAACCGAATCCTATCGTAAGATAGAAATCAGTGGTATTAAGCTGTAGGAAATCACGTCTTTTCTTGGCGACATCGAACGCAGGCATCACACCGCCTACCATATATGGACGCAAGTTGCGGTATCGCTGCGCCGAAAATTTAATGTCGACAGGCAGAACTATGAACGTACTTTTGAGATTCTGTCGCTCCTCCTGTCCGCTCACAGCATCGCGGAAGCGTATGTCGCGATTACCGAAATATAGTCCCGGCGATACCCTCAGATTGAAATAATCATTCAGACGTAGGTCAAAAAGTCCATTGACACAGAATCCGGGAGAAAATGAAGGTTGCTCCACGAACCAAGATTCTCCATCCTCGGTCACGAAACCGTTGTTGGCGAACTGGAGGTCCTGGGTATGAAGTCCCACCGAGAATCCAAGATGCCAACGACGCATATCGCTATACGGACGATTGAGCACATGGTCGTTGCGGTACTTCTGCGCCGACATGGCCGGTACGCAAGCAAGCACAGCAATAACAGACAACATTATGACTGTAAGATTTCGGTTCATAATAGATGAAACGGCCATCACACATCCTTTATTGCGCTTTACGAAGTAAAAAACATTGGTCAAAACCTCTTATTTCCCAAATTAGCCTGTTTTTTTTATGGCATTTCAATGATTTAAACGTAATTTTGCACCATTAAAACTTCCGAGTAATATAAACCAAAAACAGCCGCTTATGAAAAAATTTTTACTCTCATTTCTTCTTGTAACCCTGATTGCAGGGATAATCAAGGCTGAGACCGCAAGCATCACATTCAGCGAGGCCGGATACACTAACGCTGCGGAAATCGGCAAAGTGGAATTAGCCGAAGGATTAGTGACACTAACTTTCGAAAAAGGCTCTAACAGTAATTCCACTAAATACTATACGTCCGGTGCTGCCGCACGTATGTATGCAAGCAACACGCTCACAGTTGCCTGCCAGCAGGGATACGACATCACCGGTATCATCATCACAACCGACACCGGAGCAAGCTATCTGCTCAAGTCTACCACTTTCGAACCGGAAGGCACTGTAACTCAGAACGACGGCAAGAACATCACCACATGGACCGGAAATGCACAATCAATAGTATTCACCAACGGAACAGGCACTTCCGGACACTCCCGTCTGAAGTCAATCGAGGTGACATACGTATCTGCAGGACCGGTAGCCGTATATAATCCTGAGATCACACTGATGCCAAAGAACACCGTGAGCATCAGCTGTGCCACCGATGGTGCAACCATCCACTACACTACCGACGGAAACGATCCCACGACCTCCTCGCCAGTCTACACTTCCACCTTCACCATCTCGCAGACAACCACTGTGAAAGCTCTGGCAGTCAAAGGCGCAGACAAAAGTTCCATCGTAGAGAAGACTCTCTCGCCCAACACAGTAAACTCACTGGCCGAATTCCTCTCGCTCGCAAGCGCATCATCGGTCACAGTAGACGCTCCTCTTACTGCAGTATACCAGAATGGAAGCTACCTGTATGTGGTTGAGAACAACACTCCACTGCTAATCTATGGCTACAATATGCCACAGTATAAGAACGGCGACATTATCCCCGCCGGCGTGACAGGCAGCTACAACCTGCGCTACAACAATCCCCAGATGGCTGTCGAAGTGGCTACACTCGGTACTGCTTCTGCCGGTACAGAGGTTAATCCAGAGGTCACTTCCATTGAAGAAGTCAGCTTGGACATGCGCAACCGCTATGTAGTATTCAACGATGTGGAACTCAATTACGAGAGTGCCACATCAGCTACTATGTCGGATGCCGACGGTAATACAATGACCGTTTACAACAACAATTTCAAGCTCGATCTGGCGTCCGGACGCTACGACATCTACGGTTTCATAAATTATTTCAACAATACACCCCAGCTTGTACCTGTTAAGGCTGAATCTCTGCTTGAGACCGTGGCGACTCCCGTTATATCGCCCGAATCAGGAGAAGTAGAGGAAGGTACAGTTGTAACTGTAAGCTGCGCCACAGAAGGTGCTACTATCCGCTATACCACAGACGGAACAGTACCCACTTCCGAATCCGAAGTCTTCCCCGCGAGCGGCATCACACTGACTCATGCGCTAAACCTCACGGTTGTAGCTTTCAAGGATAACATGAACATGTCCGCTGCTGCAACAGCCGAGTACACCATAAAGGGACAGCAGCCTGCAACTGAAACCGAAACTTTCGATTTCTCTGATCCCGCAGGCCTCAATCCTGCACAGGAAGACCCAGGTACAACAGGCACAAACATACAGGGTGTGACATTCACCTCAGGCGATGCTACTCTTGAAGTAGCAGAGAACACCAACAATACTGCAGCACGCCTGTGGACTCTGACTCAGGACCGCGGTATAGCCATGCGCCTCTATGTATCCGACAAAGTGACCATTCTGCCCGCCAACGGCAAGAAAATCGCGAAAGTAACATTCGTAATCGCACAGAATGTAACATTCAAGCCCACATTCATCACCGACGGCGGATCCTACTCGTCTACTTCGAAAGAATGGGTAGCAGGATCAGCAGACGGTAGCGACAGAGTGGCATTCACCGTAAGCGAGCGCTCCGACATATCGAAGATTCTCGTTGAACTGACCGGATCTACCGTAGGTATCGACGACATAACCGCAGATGAAACGACAACAGCGCCTGCCGAATACTACAATCTCCAAGGCATGCGTGTCAACGGCGACCGACTCACACCCGGAATCTACATCATGCGTCAGGGCAGCAAGACATCGAAAATACTCGTACGCTGATCTACCTTAGATTTTAAAAACCTACAATAAAGCGCGTCCCCACCACGGGACGCGCTTTATTTATTTCACATAAAACCAACGAGGCGATGTGCTTGTTATTAAAGAAAATAACGTTTCTACTATGACATTACGCCTCCGACACTTGCTTAAAGTGGCCTTGACAGCCATTATCCTACTGTCGCTCACAGGAGGAATCTCCTCTTGCGGTAGCATGCACAGCTACTGGGGAGTAGAGAACCACTATGACTGGGGCGACGACGGTCATCACCATCACCACAAGCCTCCAAAGAAAAAGAAACATAAGAAACACAAAAAGCATAAACGCCATCATCACCACGATGATGACGATGATTAATTACCTGCTTATTATTAAACAAGCACTAAGTCTACCCTTAAAACATAAGTTAACACCGCGGGGAGTGTATTTCATCTCCCCGCGATTTCGCAGACAGGATAATTTTCGTAATTTTGCTGACCAAAACACAGCAGTTTATGGACTCAGAAAAAATTCCTGCCAGCGGACACGATAGTGTTGTCATTATCCCGATGTATAACGAGAAGGAAAATGCGGCGGCCATCATCGACGCAGTGATAGCACTTCCCGAACCGGTCGACATACTCGTGATAGACGACAACTCTCCCGACGGCACAGCTGCCATCGTAAAAGCGAAAATCGCTGAATATCCCGATAGGATACACTTAATAGAACGACAGGGAAAACTCGGTCTCGGCACAGCGTATATCTGCGGATTCCTATGGGCCATAGAC
The DNA here is from genome assembly GCA_910586995.1 of uncultured Muribaculaceae bacterium. Lineage (GTDB taxonomy): Bacteria > Bacteroidota > Bacteroidia > Bacteroidales > Muribaculaceae > CAG-873. Next base: position 82,787 of record CAJUKZ010000005.1, read on the forward strand.
ATGGGCTATGACTATATTTGCGAGATGGATGCTGATTTCTCGCATAATCCGGAAGACCTCATAAGACTGATAGCCACTTGCCGCAAAGATGCCGACGTGGCAGTCGGTTCACGCTACGTATCCGGTGTCAACGTAGTCAACTGGCCAATGGGACGCGTGCTCATGTCGTATTACGCCTCGGCATACGTCCGCATGATCACACGCATGCCTGTCAGAGACACTACTGCCGGATTTGTATGTTACCGCAGGGAAGTATTGCAGACCATCCCACTTGACAAGATCAGATTCAAAGGCTATGCATTCCAGATTGAAATGAAATTCACGGCCTATAAATATGGATTCAGGATCGAGGAAGTGCCGATTATTTTTGTAAACCGCGTGCTTGGTACATCGAAAATGAATACCGGTATCTTCGGAGAAGCAGTGTTTGGCGTAATCCGGCTCAAATGGAACAGCTTTTTCAAAAAATACAAACGCCCCGACAGATGAAAATCAAGACGATAATCCACAACACTATTATATTCAGTGGAGAAGGCCGGATTCACGGCTATGTAGCAATAGATTCGGATGGCTTTATCGCCGAGGTCGGACAAGGAGACGTACCGCAAGAACTCGCCTCCGATACAGATGATTGCATCGACGCAGCAGGCGCATGGCTTCTGCCGGGTGTCATCGACGAGCACGTGCATTTCCGTGATCCCGGACTAACCCACAAGGCCGACATTGCAAGCGAGAGTCTTGCTGCGGCAGCCGGAGGTGTCACCTCCGTCATGGACATGCCGAACACCCGCCCGGCCACTGTTTCACTTGAGGCATGGAGGCAGAAGACCGAGATCGCGCGTAAGTCCTCTGCTGTGAACTATGCCGCATGGATCGGGGCTACAGCCGACAACTTCAACGAACTGGCCGGCGCAGACTATTCAAAAATACCGGGAGTGAAGATCTTCGCCGGAACGTCGACAGGCAACATGGCCGTGGGAGGCGATGAGCTTTTCAGAAAGATATTCACCGAAATACCCGCTCTTAAAGCCGTACACTCGGAAGACGATGCCATAATTGCGAGAAACGCACGCGAGGCTTGCTCGCGTTATGGTGGAGAATCACTCGTACCAGTGGAAGAACATCCGCAAATACGTTCTCGCCAGGCATGCTTAGAGTGTACCCGACACCTTGTGGAACTACAACACGCCACAGACACCCGGCTGCAGGTGATGCACATCTCCACAGCCGACGAACTCGACTACTTCACTTCCGGCCCGGCTGACAGCAAACGTCTCACTGCAGAGACATGCGTGCAATACCTATGGTGGAGCGACAGTGATTATACCGCACTCGGAGCTAAAATCAAATGCAATCCGGCCATAAAATCAGCAGCAGACCGGGAAGCTCTCCGCCAGGCAGTGCGCAACGGCGTAATAGATGTAATAGCCACAGACCACGCCCCACATCTACCTCAGGACAAGGTTGGCGGAGCACTCACCGCCGCTTCCGGCATCCCGCTCATACAGTTTTCTCTGCCTATGATGCTTGAACTGTGCCACGCCGGCGTGTTCGATGTCGAGACTGTTGTGGAAAAGATGTGCCATGCACCGGCCCGCATTTTCGGGATAGACCGACGCGGATTTATAAATAAAGGCATGCATGCAGACCTTACATTGGTGTCCGACGGCACTGGCGAGCCATACACGGTGACTGCAAACGACGTGATCAGCAAATGCGGATGGACCCCTCTCGAGGGAACAAAGCTGCACCACCGCGTGCTGTCCACATGGGTCAACGGATCGTTGGTATGGGACGGAAAACAGGCTTTCCTCACAGGAAAGGCACAAGCATTGGAATTCAAAACAGACAACCTATGAGAACTGACGAAGAAATAAAAGGCGTCACCCTACTTGGCAATACAGGTGTTAAATATCCTGACCAATATTGCCCTGAAATACTTGAGACATTCAAGAATAAACATCCTGAAAACGAGTATCTTGTAACATTCACATGTCCGGAATTCACCTCACTATGTCCTAAGACCGGCCAGCCCGACTTCGCGAAGATAATAATCAACTATATCCCAAGAGAAGACATGGTGGAGAGCAAAAGTCTGAAACTATATCTTTTCTCTTTCCGCAACCACGGAGATTTCCACGAAGACTGCGTAAATATCATAATGAAAGATCTTGTACGATTGATGAACCCACGCTATCTCGAGGTCATCGGACTATTCACCCCCAGAGGTGGCATATCAATTTATCCTTTCGCCAATTACGCTGACGGCGACCACACTCAGCTGAAGCAGCAAAGAATGCTTGCAGCTTTCCGCAATGATTTCTGAAACAAGACTGCCCTGACACGACAATGAAGACTGCCCTGATGGTATTATCCGGAGGCATGGATTCCGTGACAATGCTACACGAATATGCCTCAATGATAGCCGAAGCCGTGACATTCAACTACGGTTCCAATCACAATGCGCGGGAAATCGAATGCGCGCGTCTCAACTGCAATGAACTCGGGATACCGCTCACAGTGATCGACCTCGCATTCATCGGTCAATATTTTGAATCATCACTTCTCAGCGGAGCTGACGCTATTCCTGAAGGCGGATATGCTGAGGAAAACATCCATTCCACCGTTGTTCCATTCCGCAACGGCATAATGCTGTCGGTTGCGGCAGGACTCGCCGAGAGCCGTGGACTCGACACTGTAATGCTGGCCAATCATGCCGGTGATCATGTCATATATGCAGACTGCCGCCCGTCGTTCGTCAGCGCCATGGATAAGGCTATATGCGAAGGCACATTTGCCGGCGTACGCCTTTCTGCCCCGTATACAGACCTGACAAAAGCGGAAATTGCAGCGCATGGACGCGATCTTGGCATAGATTATTCTAAGACATACTCATGCTACAAAGGTGGCGAGCATCATTGCGGACGCTGCGCCACCTGTATAGAACGCCGTGAAGCTCTCGCTGCAGCCGGTATCACAGACACCACTACATACGATAGCTGACGGATTTTTAATTAATAATCAGTGCCTACCCTACTCTTTGACTCCGTAGGCAAGATCTCCGGCATCGCCAAGGCCGGGCACTATATAGGAATGTGAGTTTATTTCCTCGTCAATGCCTCCGACCCACAACGTAGTACGGTCGGCAGGGAATGTGCGTTCCACATATTCCACAGCCTGACGGGAGGCGATGACCGATGCCACATGTATCTCTTTGGGTTCTCCCTTTGTCAGAAGCGCCCTGTAGCTCAGTTCCATCGACGCCCCTGTGGCAAGCATAGGATCGACAAGCAGAAGTGTCTTACCGTCGAGCTTAGGTGAAGCGAGATACTCTATGCACACATCGAAATTTTCCTTTTCCTTGTACTTCCTGTAGGCCGATACAAAAGCATTCTGCGCCTTGTCGAAAAATTGCAGGAATCCCTGATGGAAAGGCAGTCCGGCACGGAATATTGTAGCCAGCACAACCTCTGTATCAATGGTCTGACAGGTTGCCTCTCCAAGCGGAGTGCGCACCTGTCGGTTGCGATAGGGAAGTGTCTTTGATATTTCATAAGCCATGATCTCTCCCATACGCACAAGATTTTCACGGAAGCGCAGACTGTCGTTCTGAACCTCGACATCTCGCATCTCCATAAGGTATTCCGATACAAGCGAAGGTGTATCGGCAAAGTTTATGATTTTCATGACATTATTTATTTTTATTCGTTCTCGGTTTTTGTCAGTCTTATAAGTTCCAGTCGTGAGGCTGATTTCTTGACCACCTCCATCTGCAGCCCGTCAATATTCACTACATCGCCCTGCATAGGAATTGTTCCGGTAGAGAACAGGATGTAGCCTGCTATTGTCTGATATTGCTCGTCTTCCGGTATGTCGAGATGCAGTTTTTCGTTCAATGCCGAGATCTCATATCTTCCCGACACCTCGTATACACCCGGCGCCACGGTCTTTACTGTAAGCGAAGCCTTATCGTGCTCATCCTGAATGTCGCCGAAGATTTCCTCTACAAGATCCTCCAGCGTAACCATTCCGGCAGTTCCGCCAAACTCATCCACCACTATGGCAATAGACCGTTTCTCTGTCAGAAGACGACGCATCATCTTGTTGGCCAACAGCATTTCGGGAGCATATAGCACCGGCTTTATATGATCGTGCCAATCTGCTTCGGGATCAAACAATTCACTCACGTGTATATATCCTTCTATCGTATCTATATCGTCGCGGTAGACGATGATCTTGGACCTGCCAGACGAGGTAAACAACGCCGATAGTTCATCCCGGGTCGTATCATAATCAATAGCCACTATTTCATTGCGCGGCAGCATGCAATCGCGCAGGTGGGTATGGGAAAAATCAAGCGCATTCTGGAAAATCTTCACTTCATTCTCCACAGTCTTCTGCCGCTCCTGGAGCGTGTCTATCGTCTCCTCGAGGTAGTCGTTCAGATCCGTTACCGAAAGTAACTGAAGGCGTGTATTCTCGCCCTTTACGCCAAACATCCTCATCAATACCTTGGAAAGCCATGCGGAGAACATGGATATCGGGTACAGCACGATATAGAACATATACACCGGTATGGCAAACACCCTAAGCGAATTGTTTGGATTGATTCTGAAGATCGTTTTCGGAATATATTCACCTGCCAGCAATATCACAGCCGTGGATATAAGCGTCTGCAACAGCAATATAAGAAATTCATTCGTTATGCCGCAGGTATTCTGCAACCAAGGTTCTATAAGGGCAGCAGCGCCCATGCCGTAGACAACGAGCATGATATTGTTGCCTACAAGGATTGTAGAAATGAAAAACTCGGAATGACTATAGAACCGGTTCACGATGCGCGCGATCAATCCGCCTCGCTTATTGTCGATCTCCGTACGCACACGGTCCGATGTCACGAATGCTATCTCTGTGCCGGAGAACAGCGCTGAGAATGCCAGTGAAACTGCCGATATTATTATCCAGACAAGACTTTCGCTCATTTATTTTATCCGATAGATAGGTAGGTGTCTTCTTTTATGAAACAAAGCTTCCGCGTCATTGTTGAGCCTGTGGTTCTTGCGGAGGCAAGGATGTCATTCTCTGCGATGCCCGCATAGGCGCACCACGCCTGCGGCGGCGGTCAAGATTATCCATATCGACAACCGCTGATGTGTCGGCCGGTTCGGTCTCAGCCTGCGCCTGAGAACCTCCACCTCGCATATCGCGCATCGGAATGATAGCTTGTATGCGGTCTACAGTAAAGCGTGTCATCTGCTCATTGCTCCTGAATCCATAGCCCTCTATTGTACGGTCCTGCCGGACTATGTGGATAAATGAATCGGAATATACACTCGATGCGCTCTGATCCCAGAACAACTGCTGTGTCAGAAATGTATCCCTGAGTGTGTTCACCATCACCACATCGCCGTCGAGACGCCACAGACGCTTGTCACTGAAGTATGTAGCTGAATCACAATCGATCGTGGCCGATGGCTTGAAGAAGTCATCATACTGCTGCACATGAAGTCCCTCGGGAAAAGTCCATTTGGGATCGCTGGCCTCATCGTACATGAGCCACAGAGGTGCAGTTATCTCATAGCGGGTATAGCCGGAGTCCGATATAAGTGTTCTCACCGACTCGGTGCGCATAGTAGGCATAGTCTGCGGATCTATCAGATTTCCCACATATGTGCGCTCGCTCTCACTGCATGCCCCGAGGGTCACTGCAGCCATAATGGCAATAGCAGCCGCCGCAGTAAGTGGCAGCACTCTTAACCGGTTGATATTACGATGCTCTATATTTTCGGAAACCTTTGACACTATATCAGTTCTCTATGTACGTGTGTGATATGAATCAACGCAGTTTGTTACGCCAGAACCAAAGCTCGTTGAAGTTTACACCCAGAGTGATATTGAAGTACTGTTCCTTGATCAGCGGATTTGGGTTGGCTCGGCGGTAGCGATAGTCAAATCCAAGATTGACCACTGTCTTAAAGCCGGGTACAGGGAAGCCGAAACCGCAAGTCACGCCATAATCGCCCAAAGTATTTCCCTTCACTTTCACGTAATCATGGTTATAATAAGCACCCAGACGGTATGTAATCCTGCTCAGATAACCACCTCTCGGGTTTGGCTGGTATTCCGCACCCATCGCTATTTTCCAACGGTTGTCGAACTGAGTGCGGTCCCACCCGTCGAGAGAGCGGAATTTGGCATCTTTCCAGTTTTCATAAGTAAAGTCTACTTCGGCAAGCAAACGCTTGTTCCAACGGTAAGAGACGCCGATACCCCAGCTGTCGGGCAAAGAGTAATTGCCATTGAGTCCGGCTCTGTCGGTGGTATCAGGGACAGCATCCTGACTCACGTCATATATGATACCGTAGCTCGTACCATGCAGAGACTTGCCGGGGCTATATTTCGCACCCACCGACACCTCATGCAGCCTCGACACTTCAAACGTATATTGCACGCCGAGATCGAGATGCCAATCCCGCACGCTGATTATGTGCTGGAACAAACTGGTGGAACCAGTATTAGTATATGCATAGGCCGAATTGGTGACATCTCCCCATAGATATGCAAAGTTCGCACCTACAGAGAAGCCTTTGAATATCTTGCCTGCGACACCAAGATAAAGCTGATTCAGTCCACCCGTTCCTTCGCGGGAGTCTGATCCGTTGTCAATCTCGCCGCCGAACGCATATCCCACCGAGGAATACGGCACAAGTCCGAGGCTTGCGCCAAGAAATTTGGTTATCGGAACCTGCATAGTGATATATTGCAGGCCTCCGGAACTGCTTGTTCCGTAAGCATCACCTTCCCTGCTCCACAGCTTAGTGTAGTCCATGCCTATGTCGAACAAGAACGTAAGCGAGTCGCAATTGGCATACGATGCTGGGTTCATGACATTGATCTGACGTCCGGAATTCATCGCATATCCGACTCCACCCATAGCGCTCTGCGCTGATGTGGCATTATCGTTAAGCAAACCGTAGCCGAAGCGTGAATACGGCGAACTTGTTCCGTTCTGTGCACTTGCCGAAAATGCAAGCAGCGCGAGCATGGCCGCCGCGGCACGCAGGAGATTGGTCTTAAATATTTTCATTATAGCGTAATATGCTGTTAAGCCCTTTCGGGACAAGATGATGGTCTATTATTACTGGGAATTTCACATAAGGAGCAAGGAGATCCACTGCGCCGCCGGTAAGTATTACCTTGGCATCAGCCGGTAACTGACTCCGGTAGTATTCCAACTCGGCCACTACGCCACGGATAGCACCGGAACGAAGCGCCGTATCGGTATCGTAACCCCAATCGGGGCAGTCGCCGTCTGTCTCGACCAATGGCAGGCGTGCCGTAAAGTGGTTGAGAGCCTCAAGGCGCATGAACACACCCGGTGCGATATTGCCTCCTACGAAGACACCTTCCGGCGAAAGCACATCGTAGGTGATGGCCGTGCCTATATCCACGACAAGAACCCAACTACCGGGAGCAATTACCTGTGCACCTACCACGTCGGCAACCCTGTCGAGTCCGAGTGAGGCAGGTGTACGGTATCCGATGCTCACAGGCAAGGGAGTGCCGGCACTCAGGCGTATCACCCTCCCGCACAGCCGCCGGAGACAATCAACGATATCGTCGCCACCACGCACAACTGTGCAGTAGATAGCTGCCACAGGCGGGAATTTTGCAGCAAGTTCCTCTATATGAGAGGTCTCAAGATGACGATAACACGCCACCTCTGCAATCTCGTTGCCGTTCCATACCACTACCTTAGCTGCGGTATTGCCTTGATCTATGGTGAAATTATATCCCATATCCGCACGCAAAATTACTAAATCTTACGGATTACCGCGAGTATTTAAGTAGAATTGCGTTAATATTTAACTATTTATTAGAAAATTCCGAATTGCCGCCTTTACGCGCCTTGCGTATCTCGCGAGGTATCCTTATTGATGTATACAGCATCACCATGCCGCCTGCAAGGGTCAGAGCGACCCAATCGCGCGGGGCGGTACGCATATACATGAATACAGCAGCGGCACAGAAAAAGATAGAACTCCATATCTCGATGCGGTAAAGCCGCCGGAGCACGAGGCTGCTGTTCGGGGTGCGCATGAATATCCGCCCGACAAGCGAGAGCAGCGCGCCCGCACCATATATATATGCATAGAGATGCGAGCCAAAACCGTGTTCAAGGATAGGCATCACCGCACCAACAGCCACTCCAAGCAAGCCGATAGTGACAGCCCACGAGGCCAATGACGGAGCGGTCCGGACATTGCCGAGATTCTTATTCTGTCTGTTTTTTACTTTATCTGACATAATCTATTCAATCATTTAAAAACATATACATCCTCATTCTCCCTGTTCATATTATATTGTTCGCGCGCAACACGCTCCATTTCCTCCGGATCCGTAGACAGACGCCGGTTCAGATTGTCGTAATAGCGCAACGAGTCCTGCGACACCTTGATCTCCTGACGCAGACTGTCGATAGTGCGGTCAAGCTCTATCGATCTCGCCATTGAATTGTCGTTGAACACAAACAGAAACAGCATATAGGCCACCACTATGAGCAGCGTGAGCGAGAAATAGCGGCGTCCCCATCCAAAGAGACTCTTGATTGTTTCCATCCTGAGATCGTATATCTTTATTATCAGAGTGCAAATTTAAGCACTACATCCCGATTTAGCATCCTAATCGTACCTATAATATGCTTAATTTTTATCAAAATATACCTCTCAGCACTCCCGGCGACGCCAGTTCTTCCAACCGTACACCAAGATGAAGCGAATAATACGACAATATGGCGTCGAGTATTGCATTACGCCGGTGTCTGTCGAGCCTGAACAAATGCAGATTGTCCGCAGTCATCCGCTCAAGCATGAGTACAGCCCTGGTATCCTGAGCATCAAGATAATGGCGATGAAGCGGAGGACTGCTTCGGAAAGAACCGTCGCGCATGTCGAAAACCATACCGGGAGAATAGCCGGCCAGATCCGGCTCTATACCGAGAAAACGACTCAGCCTGTAAAGAAACATTAGATGAAAATTAGCCACGCCTCGCTGTTGTCGGCTCAGGGTATCAACCGACTCGGCAATGAAATCAAACATAGACTCATCGGGAGCGCTCTCCCGCAATAAGACGCCAAGAGTTTCGGCTAAAAATACAGCAACTGACATCTTCACAGGACATCCGCTTGCAGCAGGACTCATCAGCGACAACGGTCTCACGTCGCGCATAGCGAAAATATCGCGCCCAGGACGCACATCGGCCATACACTCCACAAGCCCCAGTGGCATCGTAAGCGCCTTACGCCGACGCCCCTCTCGGGTCGATGCCGACGGAACTTTGAAGCTCACCCTGCCTAATTCCCGGCTGTAAGCCGACAGGATAGCGGCATCATCGGAATAATTTACGGTACGAAGACAGACTACATTAAGGCACTGATACATGTTAAGAGCTTGTTTTTACGCCCAAAATTACGCGATTCCAGCAAGCAAAAGCCCTTTTAGACAAATAAAAAACCTTAAATCGGAGATATTTTCTCAAAAAATTTGTGTGAATGAAAAAAACTTCCTACTTTTGCACCGCAATAAGGCGCTCGGCCCATTCGTCTATCGGCTAGGACGCAAGATTTTCATTCTTGAAAGAGGAGTTCGATTCTCCTATGGGCTACTTTATTATAACGAAAAGACTTTAAAACAGACTAAACCGAAAAATGGCAAACCATAAGTCATCTATCAAAAGAATTCGTCAGACAGCGTCTCGCCGTCTTCGCAACCGTTACTATGCAAAGACTGCCCGCAACGCCGTTCGCAACCTTCGCAAAATCACCAACAAGGTAGAAGCTGAAGAGAAGCTGCGTAAGGTGAGCGCCATGCTTGACCGCCTTGCTTCCAAGAACGCTATCTCAAAGAATAAAGCCGCCAACCTCAAGAGCAAGCTGGCTAAGACAGTTGCCAAGCTCGCTGCTTAATAGGCTGCAGCTTATTTTGGCCCATTCGTCTATCGGCTAGGACGCAAGATTTTCATTCTTGAAAGAGGAGTTCGATTCTCCTATGGGCTACTCCGCATGACACGCGATGCAGATTCCTGCACCGCGTGCTCTTTTATATACCCACACAGCGCAGATCCATAGAAAGCAAGTTGAACATCAACACCACCCACATATATACAACAAAAAAAGAACCGAGATCCTATGGATTTCAGTTCTTTACTTAGTAGCGGGGGCAGGACTCGAACCTACGACCTTTGGGTTATGAGCCCAACGAGCTACCACTGCTCCACCCCGCGATGTTTTACGTGTGCAAAGGTAGCAATTACCCGCTTAACATGCAAGCGTTTTAAAATAGATTAACAAATAACCGCGATAGAAACATATTCGTCTTGCTGTTGTTGATATATTATTTACATAAGGAAGCGATATGAGAAACAACAAATTAGCCGAAATGGTAGGTGGAAACGCCTGCATTCTACTTGCCACCTTGTTCTGGGGAGTAAATGTGCCGGTAACAAAAGCCTTGATTCCCGAATGGATGTCGGCTGACGGCGTCAGTGCCGTACGCCTTATCGGAGGTTGTGCCCTTTTCTGGATAGTCTCTACTTTCACAACGCACCGCAAAGTAGACCGCGCCGACTGGATAAAGTTCATATCAGCCGGTGTTTTCGGACTTTTTGGCTTCATCTATCTATTCGTCAAGTCGCTCAGCTATGGCGACCCCATCGACATATCAATAATCATGACACTGTCGCCGGTGATTGTCATACTTGTAGATGTAATTTTCAAGAGTGCAAGGCCGTCTATAATTGAATATGCAGGGGTCATAACATCGTTTGCCGGCGCAATAATCGTCATATTGGATGCGGGAGGAGACATGAAAGCCGGCAGCGACAGACTTCTCGGCGATGCACTTGCGCTGGCTTCTGCCATTTGCTATGCTGTATATCTCGTGGTGCTCGAATCCCCATCTAAAGTATACCGACCTGTGACAATGCTCAGATGGGTATTTCTCTTTGCCGCAATTCCCGGATTGCTGCTTATACAAGGAATGTCAGAAATGCCAATAATATCATCCGCTGAAATTTCTCCTTGGCTTGAGATCAGCTTCATTTTGCTCTGCCCGACATTTATGGCCTATTTTCTCGTACAGCCTGCAATCAAAAGAATAGGCTCCGAGCTTGTTTCCATATACCAATATCTCGTTCCCGTAGTTGCCGCCATTGCATCTGTCGCGATGGGAATAGGAGATCTGCGCTGGATGCAGATTGCTGCAATGGCAGTCATTATCGTAGGAATGGTGGTTACTACTTTAGCCAAAAGACGCTCTATACGCCGTACACATGTCGGTGAATAAGAGATTTAACTTTTGAAAAATCGGCTTCCTGATCAAGTCCGCCGACCGACATAATATGCATCGGCAGCGGATTTCCACCCGGCCGATACGGAGGCTGTATATACGGTTGAGAATCCCACAGTTCGTAACCAAGCCTACTATAGAATCCTATTCTCCTTATAGCCATAGCATCATCTCCAGGAATCTCGACTTCCAGAACAACCGGCCTACAGATCATGGACAGGAAGCAATTCATAGCCTTTGCCCCTATACCACGGTTTCTTACTGAACTGTCAGTCGCAAAATGCTCGATATAACAGAAATCACCAAAATCCCAATATGTAAGCAGACCACACGGCATATCAGAATCCAGCAACACACAGCAGCGCATCAGCGAATTTTCATCCACATTTCTCCGCTGCAGGTCAAGATCTCGCCGCTCATCCTCAGGAAAAGCCGAAACAAGAAGATTTTCTACAAAAGGATAATAGACGCTGTGCGTATCAATTTCTATAATCTCCATAACAAAGCAATATATTATTCCCAAAATTACAAAAAATCGCCCAAACATTTGGCAGTAATATAAAATTCCACTATCTTTGCAGTCGTAAAATCCATCAAGGAGAGGTGGGTGAGTGGCTGAAACCACCAGTTTGCTAAACTGACGTAGGAGCAATCCTACCACGAGTTCGAATCTCGTCCTCTCCGCAAAAACGAAAGAAAGTCAAGCACAAAGCTTGACTTTTGTCGTTTTAAGGAGATGGCGAGATGAGAACGAGTAGAGTTCGTCACCGCGCAGCGCTTGCGAAGCAAGAATCTCGTCCTCTCCGCCAAAACGAAAGAAAGTCAAGCTTTGCGCTTGACTTTCGTCGTTTAAGGGAAGATAGCTAAATCCACGTTCGCCGTTGTAATAAAAAAACAAGCATTACACATTCTTGCCGCACCTGAATCCGCACTATTTCCGGGCTATAGACAATTTTATCCAACCGTTGGACCTTGATATAAAAATATATATACCAGGAATCCCATTCACAAATTTGTGAATTCAAAAAGCCATCATTACCTTTGCATCGTTAAACGGCTGATATGGTTCGAAATTCATGATACGTCTTGTAAATATCCGTAAGATTGCAGCCATACTGTAAGACACTCCAATACATATCCGATAACATTATGAGAAACACCATCGTTATAAAATAAAGACAGTTTGATATGGACAATAAGACTCTAAAATTTGTAACATGGCTTATCAGCAAACTCTCAGAGCACCTGAATATGCCACAATGCGAGGTGTTTCAGCGACTTTACAAGTCTGGAATACTATACAACTATATTGTACCATCATATGATGTCTTACACACATTCGGTTCTCACTATCTGATAGAGGATATAACCGATTTTATGCGCGAGGAGGGCGTACTCTGATATGTTAATCTACCACTCATCATATACATCAGTTGAAATGCCCGATATTAGTTACTCTCGCGAGTTCCTTGACTTTGGCAAAGGTTTCTATCTTACTACACTCTATGACCAAGCGGTGAAGTATGCCCAACGCTTTAAGCGCAGAAAAAGAACGGCATGGTTGTCAACTTACGAATTGGAGTTCAATCCGGATGATTGGAACATCCTTCAGTTTGACTCCTATAACCATGACTGGTTACGATTCGTAACCAATTGCAGAAGAGGTCTGGATAATTCAGACTATGACCTTATCATCGGTGGAATTGCAAACGACCAGGTCATACAGACAATCGAACGTTATTTTGCAGGTGAGATATCGGTGGATGATGCTCTCGGACTGCTCAAATATGAAAAACCAAATAATCAATATTGCATCCGCTCACAGCGTATGCTTGATGAATGTCTGAAACATAAGAATTGCGTAGAAATATGAGTGAAACCGAACTATACCTGCGCGGAAATAAGAATGCCGCTATAATAACGGCAATGTCTGAACTTTTCAGTGTTTCTATCCAAGAAGCCACAAATATATACTACCAGTCAGAGACAGCACAACTGATTGAAGAAAAGGTGGCTGATCTCCATTGCCGCAGTGAGAAGTATCTCGCCACTATTGTGTGGGAAGAGTACTTAGAAAATAACAAACCGTCCAAACCGCATAAGAGAGGTAAATAAAATAGAGGCTGGACAAAAGCAAGGAACGACTCGTGCCAAAATTTGCCGATGCAGGCAACCGGATAACACTTTACCTGCATCCAACCTCGAAATCGCCGTCCTCCTTTTAATATAATAGCAGCGTTAATAATAATATAAGAACGCCCGACTTTACATTTTTGGTGTAAAATCGGGCGTTAGCCCTACAATCTACTGATAATCAGTATATTTTGCGGAAAGACAGGGATTCGAACCCTGGGTACCCGTAAGGGTACAACGGTTTTCGAGACCGTCCCAATCGACCGCTCTGGCATCTTTCCTTCAGTCGACCGCCGGATTTTTAGGCCTATATGCCCTACCCGGCTATTTTGACTGCAAAGTTACTAAGTTTTTCACAACAGGCAAATGTTTATGCCTTTTTTTGCCCTATTTTTATCATGCATGCTTTGTTTTGAATATTTTTTGCTTATATTTGCCTCCGTTTTTAACTATGCTTAATTAACAATTGCGGGATGACACTTAAAATACTCCTTACCGACGCCACCGAAAGGCTCACTCAGGCAACCTCCTCAAAAGGCGAGGCTCAGGCTATGGTGCGCATGATAATGGAGCATTTGAAAGGCTACAATCCTGCCGACTGTGTAATACACTCTACCGACTCCGTGACTCCTTGGCTCGAGCATGAAGTCAACATGATAGTATCGCGTGTCGAAGGGGGAGAACCAATCCAGTATGTGCTTGGTGTGGCCCGGTTTATGGGCAATGACTTCAAGGTGACGCACGACACACTTATCCCACGGCCAGAGACGGCCATGCTCGTGGACATGATCACCGACAGGAACTCACAGCGCACCGACCTGCGTGTGCTCGACATAGGCACAGGATCAGGATGCATAGCTATTTCTCTTGCCAAAGCGCTGAAGTTTGCGCAGGAGCGGGCTACCGACATCTCACCGGCAGCGCTTGAAGTTGCCCGTCAGAACGCCGCGGCATTGAAAGCCGGAGTCACATTCGCTCTCGAGGATATATTGTCAGCCTCCGCCCCCGTGGATGCCTACGATATCATAGTCTCCAACCCTCCCTACATCGCTGAATCTGAAGCAGAGACGATGGAGTCGCACGTCAAGGATCAGGAACCGGCTTCTGCACTGTTTGTCCCCGACAGCAATCCGCTGCTGTACTACAAGGCCATAGCCGCATATGCCATCAAGGCACTTTCTCCCGCCGGAGAATTATATCTGGAGATCAATCCTCTGTTCGCCGACGAACTGTCCGCAATGCTCCGGGAATCCGGATTCACAGAAGTGGAATTACATCCCGACTTTTACGGAAAGACAAGATTCGCAACTGCCAAAAAGCCTGCCAACGGATGAAGAAAAACGCCAAAACGATTCTTACGCCCGAAAAGGCACTCGCAAGGATGCAGACACTGTGCGCCAAATCGGAGCAGTGCTCATTCGACATCGCGCAGAAGCTGAAACGTGCGGGATTGTCCGGAGCAGACATCAAGCAGACAATAGCCTCGCTCACAGCCTCCAGATTCATCGACGACACCCGCTATGCCCGTGCGTTCGCAGCCGACAAGGTCCGATTCTCACATTGGGGAAGGCGCAAGATAAGTTTTGCCCTGCGTCTCAAAAAAATAAGTCCCGAGCTCATCGAGAATGCCTTTGAGGCTGTACCGGAGAGTGACTACACCAAGGCTGTAATGGCTGCTGCATCGGCAAAGTCGCGTGACATGGATCGTCCGTTCTCTCCTGCCGACAAAGCCAAGATCTTCCGCTTTCTCGCATCTCGCGGATTCGAAACAGAGTATATAACAAGTGCGCTCGAAGCACTTAACCAAACATAATTTTGAACTCTTTTTTTCGGAGGAGTGTTATTCTTTTACAAACGGAAAAAGCTTACCCGAAAAAATTAAGTAAACGTTTTAACAAGTTTATACCTACCAATTATGAAAAAGATGATTGTAATGGCTGCACTCGCCGCAGGTGCAATGGCAGCCTCAGCTCAGACAGCGATCGAATCTCCTCGATTCTTTGACAACTGGTCGATTGGTCTCGACGGTGGTGTCACGACTCCTATGACCAACCACGCCTTCTTCGGCGACATGAGAGGCATCGTGGGCCTGCATATCGACAAGCAGATCACGCCTGCATTCGCCCTTGGCGTTGAAGGTGCGTTCGGAATCAACACCTCCACAGTACGCGGACCGCACAGCTACACCGCGTTCGACAACTCATACGTTGGCGCATACGGTGCTGTAAACCTTATGAACCTGTTCGGTGGTTATCCCTGCCAGCGTCGCGTATTCGAGATCGAGGCAGTGGCCGGTGCAGGATGGGGACACCTCTATGAGACAGAAGTTGACGACTATAACTACTTCGCAACCAAAGTCGGACTTAATTTCAACTTCAACGTTTCCCAGAACGTGACCATCGCCCTCAAGCCTTCTATTGTTTGGGATATGACAACCCGCGGCGCAGAGCAGAGTTCGGCTGCATACAATGCCAACTATGCCGACGTCAACATCATGGCAGGCGTGACATACCACTTCGGCAACGGCTTCAAGTGTGTAACTCCCTACAATCAGTCTGAAATCGACGCCCTCAACGGTGTGATCAACGACCTCCGCGGCACTGTAGAAGCTCAGGCAGCAGCCAACGCAGCCCTTCAGGACGTGAACGACGGTCTCGCAGCCGACCTTGCAGCATGCATGTCGCGCAAGCCCGAAGTGATCAAGGAAGTTCAGACCAACAACAACCTCAGCTCCGTACGCTACGTCTTCTTCAAGATAGGCTCACACGCCATCGGCGCAGACCAGCAGCCTAATGTCGAGATGATCGCAGCCTATATGAAGAACCATCCCGAAAGCAAGGTAGTGGTAAAGGGTTATGCTTCTCCCGACGGTCCTGAAGAAGTCAACATCCGTCTTGCCAACCAGCGCGCACAGGCCGTTAAGGACTCACTCGTTAAGCGCTACAAGATCTCTGCCGACCGCATCAAAGCAGAAGGCGAAGGCATTGGCAACATGTTCAAGGAAGAATCTTGGAACCGCGTAGCAATCTGCGTCCTCGACGAGACAAAGTAAACTCCGCAAAGCACATTCTATAAATATCGCCACCTGCCCGCACAACGTCGAGGCAGGTGGCTTTATTATATGCCCATACACAATTGAAGCGGGGCGCGTCCTTTATAAGAGACACGCCCCGCGGTTCTATATTATAGACTATCCTAATTCACCATGCGCACAAAGCAGGCACTGGTATTGTAGTTGCCGGTTCCGCTTGCGCCAGAGTCCAGAAAGAGGTCTGCGGCCATGAATCCGAAGTAATCAAATGTAAAATAATTAATATCCCATCCAAGATATGTCTGAGTGCCGTCACCAGCACCAAGATTGATTGTGTGAGGAGAGGCAAGCCAATATATTGCGCCCGGCCTGCGCCACAGATCATAGAACAATGGACGGCAATCCACATTATTTTTATAGTAATCGTTTCGTGCGGCATATTTGAGCAGTCCCGCATAGTCCAGGAATTTACTTGAGCTATTGGGATCATTCCTCGGCTGGTCAGGATCTCCTCCTTGAGAACGATTTTCAGTTCTCCTATGCCCGTAGCCGGAGTTACCTATAGGCAGGAAAATATTGTTGGCAAAGTAAGCACTATTCGCATTCTGATTATAAATGAATACACCCCTCATGCCCTGTTTTGCTTTTTCTGTATTATTCCATATATATCCGTAAGCATCCTGAATGGTCTTTGCACACTCCGTTGCTCCGTCGCCATAGAGCACACCATAGCCATAACCGATATCCGCAGATTTACGCATATCATTATAATCCGTCAGTGTGGCTATTCTACCGCTTACACCAGGCTTGCCGGCATTTGTGTTATCGAAATTCTGTGTTCTTGATGATTTCGCCCAGACCCCCTTCCACTTAGTAGTTTTCATAGTGGTTGAATAGTCTGATGTTGCAATATTAAGATCTTTATCGCGCGGATCTTGGAAGTCCTTGAAAGTAACATTGATCCATATAGGCTTGTCATTCTTGTTGGTCGATGCATCAAGTGGCATATCCAAGTTGCCATACTTGAATAAGGAACCTTCTTCCTGCGGCAACTTACACTCCGTGTCTTTGGTTCGCAGATTTGTATAATGCCATTGCGGACCCTTATCCAACAATTGTACTTTACCAGAACCTTTGCGCACGAAGATAAGATGCTGGCACGTGTAGTCATGATACTCTACGCGTATCACAGCCTCACCCGGCGTACCTGTAAACTGCACATTGAACTGCAGGTCGCTACCGGTCTTACCATCAATCATACTATTTCCTCCAGTGCCTCTGCTGAGACCGAGTGTCACGATCTGATCACCGAGTACCTCTGCACGCCAACGTCCTTCAGAAGCAAGATTGATGAAGTCTGTATCCTCCTCTCGTGGGAGTACCAACAGTTCGGCCCAGAAGTCGCTGTTATCGTTCTCAGTGCGGTATATACCCTTTGGATTGACGATACGACGCACCTGAGTGATGGGGACGGTCTCCACTATCGAAGGTTTGCTTTCAGCATCTCCCTCGAGCCATATCTGATACTTGACCATAGCGCCACGCTGATAGGCTACATAAGGATTATTGCCGGTATAAGCTGAAGACTTGATCATCTGCTTTGCTCGGGTATACATCGGTATCTTCAGTTCATAGACAAGTGAATCCGGATCTTTGTCGTTGAGCTTCACATAGTACTCATCACCGGTCTCCTCCTTATAATTCTTCGGAACTACAGTAAGTTCGATCGGCGGTGGATTCACAGCACGGTTATCCTTGCTGTGCCAAGCATCCTTGGTGACAGGATCAACCGACATGTCGGAATATTCGCGACTGTGACGCAGGTGGCTGTAATAATACTTTGCATTATCGTCGGTAGGACCGTATTTTGCTGAATTACCTGTCAGCACCGGCTCCTTAGTCTTTCTCAACGATAGGAATCCATGCCACTGATAATTATCCTTGGCATCGACACCCGCACCCCAGTACACACCTTGCTCACCCCACGACGGACTTTGTGTCGCTCCCGTGGGCCACCAATGGTTTTCCACTATGTCGGCCTGGATCTTCTTGATCTTCTTGTTGCCCGAGGATATGGATATCGAATGATAGGCCGAGTGGTTGTAGAGATAGGATATGAACATCGGCGGAATCATGGCGCTTGGCTTACGCACCTTATAGTCGATGTGGAAGTCCACATCGTTGGCATAGCCCTTGAACGTCATCGTAAGCTTATAGTGATAGTTGCGCTCGGCAGCATAGTCGTCGATCACATTCTTGCCGAGCATGAAGCGGTAAGTGATAGGCCCTTGCGACATCTTGCCCTCGGCTATGGACATATAGTATCCCTTGATCTCCACATATGTGCCATAGGGACGACCGTCTTTCCACGCCTCACTGGTCTCAAACTTGCCGCCGGGATAGCTTACCTGCTTGTTCTCGCCGGACACATCCTGACGCTTGTCCGTCACCGTACCTACCTTACCCTTGGGCTGTATATTCTCGAAGAAGAACAGCGAGTTGGCATCGTCCGCATGGCTTCCCACCAAGGGACCGCCGCATGTCACACGATTCTTATAGTCAGCAGTGAAGTCATAGAGATCGTCCGGCTCTGTATCACCCTGATAATACTTTATAGTATCGCCATCGACAAGCTTATATCCGTTGGCTATACGGTTGTAATCGTTATCAGCTCCGAGCAGACAGTCGTAGGGCATATCCTTGATCTGAGCCGATTTTATGTAGACGAACACGCCTTCCTTGAGGCCGCTGCCGTCGTACACGATCGTAAGTTTCGACACAGCCCTGCGAAGCCATGCATGCAGTGTGCCTGTACCGCGCACCACCACCTCGGGCGCGTTGAACGTCGTGGGCGGGTTCTCTGTGTCGGAAGTGGTGAAGAATCCGAACATAGCATCGTTCTGCTCTGTCTTTTCCTTCCATGTGAGCTGCACGTTCTTTATCTCGTCCTCTGTGGGATTCGGGCCGAGACTTGAAAGGTCATAGTTGGCTATCGCATAGATGCGGTAGCGGTCGTTGTAGAGCCTGAGCTTGAATTCGGCATGCCCTGTCTGAGTCTCTGTGGAGTTTATCGTGTCGGGACGTGTGTTGGGACGCACGTCGCGCACTGTGAAATCGTCAATGCGCTGTGTAAGCACATTCGTACCGTCCAGTTGATAGACAGCGACCCACAGTTCGTTTATTTCCTTTATTGTATCGCCCTTCATGCCCCTCGACTTCGTCAGCGCCGGAGTGAAGTCGCGGAAGTCAAGACGCATCGTCAGCAGACTTTCGCCATCCGGAATGCCGTACTCACGTCCGAAGTCGTCATCGCACGCGGTCAGGCCGGCCAACATGGCCAGCAGAAGCAGATAATGATATATTTTGTTCATATTCAATATTGGACTTTTTGAAGATTGGAGAGATATGGCCTCATACATCAGGGATTCTCAGGATCGATGCCGAAGCCGGGTTTCAGTATCACCTCCCCATAGGGAAGCACATCCACCTCGAAGCTGGCATCCACCACACTGCGCTTTACGGCAAACTTGTAGTAGTAATTGCGCCTGATGTCGAAGATGTCGCCGACCTGCGATCCTGCAGGAGCGGTGCTGTAATATTTGAAGTCAATGTCGAAATGAGCGCCGTCGCTGTACCAGATCCGCAGCATGGCTCTTTCAGCGTCCGGACGTCCTGTGTTCCTGTATTCAGGGAGGTAAGTCACAAATTTACCGTCGGAGGCCGTCTCCATTGCTATAGCGTCTGCTGTCTCGCTTGCGTCAGGCACGGTGAGCGTGGCCACATAGTCGGCATCGTAGCTGTACTTCACATAGTCGTCCTGATGGTTGACACCGGAGGGCGACATGGCGTAGCGCACATTATGGCGGGTCACAGCCACGCGGGTTATCGCGTCTTCCGACTGGGGAGAGTCCGTCACCTCGACCTTGGCGAGCGCGCGCAGCAGATGCAGACGCTCCGACAGCATGGTCATCTGCCCGTCTTCCTTGAGTTGCACACCGGCAAACTGCACGATACCGAACATCGGTATCCGCGAGTCGGCGGTAAGCTCCGCGGGCCATGCACCGTTGCCGTAAGCAGCCAGCGTAGCGGGCTGCCCCACTATGTCCTCAAGCCGGGATATACCGGGCATCACCTGCGGATAGCGGCCATAATGATTGGCAAGCATCAGCAGTTTGAAAGGCTTGTTGTCGTAGCCTTTCCTGAACAGAGAGTCCACATCGAAGCGCAATTCATATGTCTTGCGCGTAGGAGTGGAGGAGAGTCGCAACACCTCAGGATTGTCCACCGCGCATATAAGATAGTCGTCGGTGTCCAGCAGGTAGACGCGCAGGTCAGGCACACCACCTGAGAGATGTATGTAGTTTTCAAAATCCGTACCGGGATCATAGTCGCCTGCCGGAGTACTGCGCATGGCAGTGCTTCCCTGCGATGCGTCGCCGAGTTCGATATACATGCCGAGGCTATAGTCCCCGCTGCCGGTATCTCCGCCTGGAAGTACGGGCTGCGGCTCGTCGGCCGAGGTGCAACCCACCACGGCGGCAAGCATCGCGGAGAGCGACAATTGCCACAGGCACTGCGTTATATGTCGGATAGTGTCGGTCATTTATGTAGATTAAGTGAGTGAGAGAGGATTCGGTTTCTATGGGTCTTTAGAGATCTACAATCTGAGGCACTTTATGCCAAGCATTTACATATATATAAGTGCTCACCCATTCGTCGCGGTCGTCGAGGAAGAACACGAGATCGTATTTATCCTGACGGTCGAGGAAGTCCTGATCATCGAGGCTTTCGTAGTGGCCTTTGACCAGCAGCGAATAGTCGATCAGAGGGATATTGAGCACTTCACGGCCCTTGCTGTTGGTAATGATCACGCGCATATCCTGACCCTTGACCAGACGTCCGGTCGTGAACTGGGCCACGCATGTGTTCACCTGCGTGATGCTTCTCGATGCTGTCTTCGGATCAGTGGGCTTGGGATCGGTAGGATCAGGCGTCACGATACCGGCTGAGCCAGAGGCCACATTGTGGGGGTGATATGTTATCAGTTCATCGTCCAAAAGGCTGTTGTCCCAATCCATCGAGCCATTGCAGTCGGTGATCCTGAATGTGAAATTATCCTTGTCAATGGGCTTTCCTGAAAGGTTCTGGAGCACTACGTTGACGTGATTGGTGTCCTTGACAAGTTCCACGGTGTGTATATGCACGCCTTCCTCATCCACGAATGTCTCCTTCTCCACATGGCCGTGATAGAGTCTGTTGAGTGCCTCTTTCGATACTGCACCGGCTTCGTCGCGTCCGCGGTTGAGCGCGCAGGTGAGTCCGGTGAAGTGTGCCGCATCAGGCACAGTGAAATGAGTGTCCTTGCCCTCGCCGCACCATGCCAGAAGGCGATAGTCGCCCGGTGGAACGTCCACGTCCATCAGATAGCCGCTGCTACGCACATTGTCGCCGGATTCGCTCTTGCTCCACACGATGTTTCCGGTAGCTGCGTCGATCACGTAAAGAGTCACTGCGTTCACTTCCTTGTCGAAAGCGTCGGTGAAACTCAGGTTTTTGTCGAAGACAAACTTGACCTTGTGGTAGGGGTCGCAGTCGCCTTCTCCGTCGTACATCATGCCGTTGCAGGAAGCAAGTGTTGCCACCCCGGCTATCAGGCATGCCGTACGCACTGCTATGTTGTGCAATAATCGGTTGATCTTCATCGCTCGGTATTGTTGATATCTTGATTGGTTTGTATGATTTTGTCTGTCAATGTTTCCGTTGCCGGTATATGTAGTGGAGTCGGACCTCAACGGGCCTCGCTCTCGTATGTTTCTGATTAAAAAAAGAGGTGAGAGTTGATCTGTGTTGTTTCAGCAGTATTATGCAGATATTGATAAGGCTAAAGGTGAGGAGATGCAGCCCATGTGCTGCGGAATAAGAGAAGAGAAAAGCCCGGGGAGCGGATGTCCCGAACCGTGGGAGATAGCTCCCCGGGCTTGGTGTATGTGATTTTCTAATTGTTCACAAACAACTGATTAGAGGTCAACATCCTGGCTGACAACCTTCCATGAGAGAACGTTGATCACAGCACCGAGGTTGAAGCGGTCATCGTTGGGGTTTTCGGGGATCAGTTCCTCACCGCCTTCACCGGGAGTGAAGATACCGTGGCCGATCTTTGTCACGCTGTTCACGTTGATCTTGTAGACGTGGTTGCGGACAACGCCATAGTTTCCTTCGAAATCAACTGCATACTTAACAGAATTCTCATTCTTAGCGATCAGGTGCTCAACGGGAACGGTGTAGAACATTGCACCGCCCTTGTAGCCGATAGCCTGGTATTCGCCGTTGTTGTCGCCCATCGAGAAGAATGTGTCAAGCACTTTCTTGAGTGCTTCAGTACCATCCTTAATCTCAGTGTACTTATCTTTACCGTCTTCAGTGCTGCGGGCATAGAGAACAGTCTCGTCAGAGTTGAGTTTCACACGCACTGCACCTGTCACAGCAGGCTTCTCGGGCTGGTAGAGTACCATGTCGTCTGCACTAACCTGTGTGAATGTTCTTTCGCCTACGGGCTTGGTAGCGTCGTCGCAGATGTAGAAGTTAAGCTCCTTGTTGGGCTGCTTGTCCTGTACGTTCTGGAGGAGGTACTTGATGAACTGGTCATACTTGTAGTATACACCACGGTAGAGAACCATGTCTTCGACAGGCTTCTTCACGCCATCCACTTCCTCGTAGAGAGTAGCGGTGAGGAGCACGCAGGTCACGTTGTTGATGTTCACTGTACCGGCTGCAATCGAGGTGTTATCCTTTGTGTTGGTTGTCTCGTTGCAGTATACAGGCGAGCTGATAGGAGCTGATACAGTAGCGTGTGTCAGGTGGTTGAGAGTAGGATTAGCCTGACCATAGCTACGCGATGCACCCCAGTAAGAACGGTAGTCGCCGGAGATGTTCCAGTTGAAATTGTTGATAGTGGTGGCGTTTGAGCTATAGCTCCAACCGTTGACACCTGTGCCGAGGATGTTCTTGCACATGTTCGACTCCAGTTCGGTGTTGGTCACACCCCATTTGTCGAACTTGACATACATCTTTGTACCGGCTTCGGGATAGTCTTCACCTGAAATGTCGCCGTTGTCATTGCCGGCAACTGTAACGCGTACTTCGCGGAAGCCTTCGTCGTCAACACCGGTAATCTCGAACTTTGCAGCGAGACGTTCTACATATACCTCTACAGGCACACCGGTCTCAAGAGCTTCTGCTTTAGTCTTCTTGAAGTTGTTTGCTGTCAGACGGTTTGCGTAGGGATAATTGTTGTCGTAAAGAGTAGCGTTGCCGTTGAAGAAGCTGGAAGTCGACATAACGAAGTCGTCGTTAGACTTGATCGACGAAGCAGCAGCGGCAGTAGCGGCCATTGTTGTGCCGGGGTTGAAACCTTCGGGGGCGTTGAGCACGGTGATCATGTAGGCAGGAAGTTCGTCTTCCTTCAGGCCCTGAAGCACAATAGCGCTTTCTGTGATCAGCTCGACATTTCCTGGATTTGGGCTGCCTGGCTTACCGTTGAGAGCGCCAAGACGCGACTCAACCAGGAAGTTGCCCTGTGCGTCATAGAAATAGAAGTGAGCGCTGCTGATGTTGTTCTCACCAAGCTTGGAATCACCGAACTCATAGCCGCCGGCAGTTCCCTTGCCCAACAAAGAACCCTGGGCATTCTTGATCTTGATGTTCATGTAGAGGTCGTTACCACCTTCGAGGTTGTCACCGCCGCCGGTAGCAGGCTCATCGCTTGAGCAGCTGAACATCATTGCAGCCGCTGCAAAGCCAAAGAAATACTTTGAAAACTTTTTCATTGATAATGATAAATTAAAATTGTTTGTTTTGATTTTTCACTTCGATTGTTTCTCCGAGGAGAGAGTCGCATGTGTTTTTTTAGTTTTGTTTATATTATTAAGGGGTTAAAGAATTGTATTCTTATCATTTAAGTGTCTGCACAGCACCATTGCGGTAGTCAAGGATTTCGCGCACCGATGCTATAGCCGCCGGAGCATCCGCAACCTTGAGGCGGGCAGCCTGCTCGAAGTAGCCGAGAGCCTCCTCATAGTTCTCGCGCAAGGCTTCAAGTATACCACGGGCATATATGGCTGATGCATCGTCGCCTGCCTTCGAGAGATAGCGCTCGGCGGCGGCATAGTCGCTACGGCCCATAGCGGTATTGGCCGCGTTCAGGTTGGCCACCGGATCGTTGGGATACATACGCACGGCTGTCTCGAACACCTCATTGTATTCTGTCGAACCGGGAGTCATGGACTGCGCTGCACGGTAGAACTCCGAAAGGCTCAGTTTCTGAGGCTCGCTGTGAAGTACACGGAGGATATCCTCAAGGCTTGTGAACGAGCGTATCGTATAGTCGATCTTATAGTCGGAATGACGCAAGCCGGGGTATACTGTGGCGAGGAGGAATGCATATTCCTCTGGATACTCGCGCTTGATGCGTTCGTTCTTCGGGTCCGGCTCCATGTCGGAGTCGATGATGGCAAGAATGCCGTCGCGGTGGGCCAGGCTCGACTTCACTACATACTCGCGCAGTCCTTCCCAGTCCTCCGACTCATAATCTGTGGCGATGAAGTCGGGTGCGAAGTTGTAGAGACGGTTCACATAGTTCTTCAATGCCAGCGTACGGTTCTGAGCCAGCCAGGTGTTGTGGCTGTAGCGGCCTTCGGGCGATGCGAAACCCTTGATCGAGATAGCAGTTATGGTCACGTCCTTGTCGTCGCGCACGGAGTCGATCGTATTGGTTATGGCCACAAGTTCGATGGGGTTGCGGCGATAATCGGGATAGATCTCGATCTTGTCGAGCGGGAAGTCGATATAGGAGCGCTTCTTCAGTTCGCGGGTCTTCACCGAGTCGCCAACAGGCGAGATATAGTTGAACACCGGCTTGAAACGCGGAGTCTTCATAGGAGCTATCGGATCCACGCCTCTGGCGAGCACCTTGCTGCAGCATCCGCCGAAGGCATAGTTGACTTTCAGCAGCGCGTCGTCCATCCATGCGGCATCGTCGGCCTGACCATGATATTGGATTGTCTGCTGGCGTCCCTCGCGGTAGAGAGCCGCACCTGCCAGATCCTCGTCGCGCAGATGCTTGAAATAGAGGTTGTGTCCGGCCAGGATGAATGCCGGAAATACCACACACTCCGTACTGTCGGCGTTCTGCAACACAGGGGTTATCGTTATCTGCCTGTCGCGGCCAAGCTTGAGGGCCGACACATCCAGATCCATATCCAGAAGCATCCTGTCGCCATTGCGGGCCACATCAAGACGGGTGACAGGTATCTGTCCGTTCACGATCTCCACGGCCACGGCGGGCAGCAGCGTCAGACACAGAAGCAGGGCTGTCAGTAATGTCTTTCTCATGATTTATATATGAGTGGGATTGGTTTGTTACTAATTAAGGGTTGGAAAATCCGCGTTCAGAACACGTACACAAGGTTAAGCGCAGCCTTGGTCGGGCCTACATAATTGTGCGTGCGACCGCTATCCACTTTCTTTCCGCAGTTGGCGCAGCGATACTTGTCGTAGCGCGTATATGCCCAGCCGAAGCCTATCTCTGCCTCGAGATTCCAGTGTCGGTTGAGAATCCAGGTATAGCCGTAGGCAACACCGAGACCTGCATACCAGCCCTGATAGCGATAGTCTTTAAGCTGGCTCAACCTGTTGCCGAGAAAACTCGGCAGATTCAGATTGCCGAAGTTATACTGACCTCCGAGAGCATGAAATCCAACAAAGTGTCCGGCAAAGGGATTACAGAACCAATAGCGCGCCTCGGGCTGCACCATCCAATGCTTCCAGCGCTTGCCGCCGGAGAACGTCCACGGATTCAGGTTGCCCGACACGTCCAGCGACCACTGAGGTGCGAGCACGAATTCAGCACCGGCGTTGAGCGTAGTCGTAGCGTCGTAGAGCAGATTGCTTTTCAGCGCAAAATCCTGCGCCTGAGCACGCCATCCGCATAGAGCCAGCATGGCCAAGGCAAGTGTGATTACATGACGATTCATATATCTATTTTGAACTTATTGACTTGTGTTATTTCTATGTGTTGTATTTCATAGCATAATCCTCAGCTATGATTAAGAATCCGAAAGATACAGCATACGCTTTCACAAACGATACTATTTCATCCATTTTCACGGCACAAAGATACAAAAAAAGCCTCATATACACAAAATCAGAATAAGCTCCAAAAATACCCCCCCATTTTTAGTATTGTTTAACAATAACACTAAAAATCTGTCATTCAATGCAAAAAAGCACGTGTATTTTTAGGTAAAATCGGTTAACGACACATAAGTAGCCAATAGATGTGGCATAAATCGGTGTCCAGACGGACACCCTCCCCTTTTTTCACACTACCGGGCACACCTGCGCTAAAGCTCCGGTGTGCCCGGTTACTGCTAAATCAGCGTCCTCCGGACGCCACCTCCTGTCCACGTGGCTACATACCTCCACGGGAAGCGCCCAATACAGACTGCTCCTGCCAACTGGACTGCACACCACTGCGGCAGGAGTGTCCGTGGACGTCCAATCCCACAAGCTTACATATCGTTACCGTCAACTCATACCTACATGTGTGAGGTATCTCAGGCATTACCGAATATAATCGCGTGTAGTATTACGCACTCCGCATACCATCCAGTTGAGTGTCCGCGGGACACGTGCATAAAAGGGAATATCCGACAGTCCACACGCCACAAAGAGGGAGCGTCCGCCAGGACGCTGATTTAATAGCAACCGGGTACACCGAGCCACAGGCGACGTGTGCCCGGCACGCGCACTCCGCGAGACATGAGAACGGCATTATCTTATAGCTAAAAAGCAGCCCGGCGGACATCCTAAATGACATCCACCGGGCAACTATATTGTAAAAAGACTGGAAAAGTATCAGAATGAGCTTCCGTCGAAGCAGTGTGTGCAGACCTTGCATTTCGGGAGGCCGATGGCTGCAACAAGAGCTTCCAGCGTATTGAAGCGGAGCGAATCGAGGCCTAATTCATCGCATATGGCAGCAACCATGCGGGCGTAACGCTCGCTTTTGGGATCTGCATACTCATCGAGATGCTTCTCGCCTTCCTCACCCTCGAGTTTCGCGATCACACGACGGGTGATCAGTTCCATCGGAGTCTTCGACGCCGTGAAGTTGATGAATTCGCACGGATAGATCAGCGGCGGACATGAGATGCGCACATGCACTTCCTTCACCCCTCCCTCGCGCAGGTCCTTCACATTGTCGCGCAACTGCGTGCCTCGCACGATCGAATCGTCGCAGAAAGCAACGCTCTTGCCTTCGAGCAAAGCCTTATTGGCGATAAGTTTCATCTTGGCCACAAGTTCGCGGAGTTCCTGCGATGCAGGTGTGAAGCTGCGCGGCCAAGTAGGTGTATACTTCACGATACCACGCTTGTAGGGTTTGCCTATGCCCTGCGAGAATCCGAGAGCCATACCAGTGCCGCTGTCGGGGATAGGGCTTACGAAATCGACCTCGGCGGTGTCATCAGCACCCATAGCATAACCGGCATCATAGCGCATGTCGTCCACATTGCGACCTTCATATTCGCATGGAGGATAACCGTAATACGTCCAGAGGAAAGCGCAGATCTGCATCTCCTTTTCCGGGGCTTTGAGCTGCTCTACACCATCAGGTGTAACCTTAACTATCTCGCCCGGGCCGATCTGACGGTCCAACGTATAACCCAGATTGCCGAAAGAATGGCTTTCCGAACTGAGGGCATATCCCTCATCGTTCTTGCCTATCGCTATAGGCGTACGGCCCCGGAAATCGCGAGCCGCTATGATGCCGCTATCGGTCAGAATAAGCATCGAGCAGGAACCTTTCACCTTATTATATACGCGAGTGATTCCGTCTACAAAATCCTCGCCCTCGGAGATTATGGCGGCCACAAGTTCCGTAGGGTTCACAATGTCGTTGCTATGCTCACAGAAGTGATGCCCTCGGTCGAGCAACTCTTTCTGCAGATCCTTGACATTGTTTATCTTGGCTACCGTAACTATCGCGAACTTACCCAGGCGGCAATTCACGATGATAGGCTGCGCGTCCGTGTCGGAAATCACGCCTATACCTGCCTTGCCTGAAAATTCGGTCAGGTCGCCCTCGAACTTAGTGCGGAAATACGTATTCTCGATGTTGTGGATCGAACGCATGAAGCGACCGTTGTCGACCGATGCCATGCCTGCCCTGCGCGTACCGAGATGCGAATTGTAATCAACACCATAAAAAAGCTCACTGATGCACTCCTTGGAGCGCTTGGCTACGCCAAAAAATCCTCCCATAAGATAGATCCTTTAAATTTTGAAGCCGCAAAGGTAAACATTTTCCGAAATACAAGCATGTATTTTCCGATAAAATTTGATGGCATAAATCATATTTCCCAATATTTTTCCAATTGCAGATACCATATACTATCCGGCATGAAATCTTCCCATTTATTATTAAACAGGCTCTTATTTCCTATTACCGAATTTTTCGCTAACTTTGCACGGAATTTTGCCGAGACTCTTAAAAGACACCATAATACATCATGAATATTTCTTATAGCTGGCTGAAGCAGTATATAGACTTCAACCTATCGCCCGAGGAACTCGCACAAGCACTTACATCCATAGGCCTGGAGACAGGCACGATAGAGCGCGTTGAATCCATAAAGGGCGGCCTGCGCGGCATTGTCGTCGGAAAAGTCCTCACATGTGAGGATCACCCCAACAGCGACCATCTCCACATCACGACAGTGGATCTTGGCAATGGCGAGCCGACACAGATCGTCTGCGGCGCACCTAACGTGGCTGCCGGACAGACTGTCGTTGTAGCTACTGTAGGGACAACACTCTACGACGGTGACAAGGAATTCCAGATTAAGAAATCGAAAATACGCGGCACTGAATCTTTCGGCATGATATGCGCCGAGGACGAGATAGGCGTGGGACATTCCCACGACGGAATCATCGTACTGCCCGACACCGTGGCTGCCGGAACACCCGCGGCCGAATACTACGGACTTACCGACGACTTCGTGCTGGAGGTGGACCTGACCCCCAACCGTATCGACGCCGCCTCGCACTATGGCGTAGCCCGCGACCTCGCTGCATGGCTCGCATGCCATGCCGAACCGGCGAAACTGTCGCGCCCCGACACTGAAGCTTTCCATCCCGACCGCACCGACGGCGCAGTGAGCGTATCGGTAGAGAACACCGACGCCTGCCCGCGCTATTGCGGACTCACCATCCGTGGAATCAAGGTTCAGGAAAGTCCACAGTGGCTGAAAGACCGCTTGAACGCCATAGGTCAGCGCCCGATCAACAATATCGTCGACATCACCAACTACATACTCCTCGGACTCGGACAGCCACTGCACTGCTTCGACCTGGCCAAAGTCAAAGGTGGCCGGATCGTGGTACGCAACTGTCCCGATCAGACTCCGTTCACCACCCTCGACGGCATTGAACGCAAACTATCCGATGCCGACCTTATGATCTGCGATGCGGAAGATCCGATGTGCATAGCAGGAGTCTTCGGCGGATTGGAATCCGGCGTCACCGACAGCACCACCGACATCTTCCTCGAAAGCGCCTGCTTCAATCCAACAAGCATCCGCAAGACCGCACGCCGCCACGGACTGAGCACAGATGCATCGTTCCGCTACGAACGCGGCCTCGACCCCAATTTCTGTTCATACGCCATCAAGGTTGCGGCTCTGATGATAAAGGAAATAGCAGGCGGAGAGATCTGCGGCGACATCACCGACATCTACCCTGCCCCAGTCAGCCCCTGGAAAGTAACGCTCGACTTCCGGCGTATGAACGCCCTTATTGGCAAAGAGATTCCCCGCGACACTGTAGAGAAGATACTGCGCTCGCTCGAAATCGAGATCATAAGTGCCGACGACCGTGAAGCCCACCTGCTTGTACCGAACTATCGCGTAGATGTGACGCGCCCCTGCGACGTCACCGAGGACATCCTGCGCATCTACGGCTACAACAACGTCGAATTCCCCGAAAGCCTGCATTCGTCTCTCTCATTCAAGACCGAGACAGACAGTGCCGATGACCTGCGCCGTCTGATAGCGGCACAACTCACAGCCGCCGGATTCAACGAGATTCTCAACAACTCGCTGACAGCCGAAAAATACTACTCTCAACTGACCACCTACCCTGCCGACAACTGCGTGCATCTGCTCAATCCTCTGAGCAGCGATCTCAATGTGATGCGCCAGACACTCCTGTTCGGCGGTCTGGAATCATTGAGCCACAACATCAACAGAAAAGCAGCCGACCTCGCACTCTACGAGACCGGAAACGTATACTTCTTCAACCCACAGGCACAGATAACAGCAGAAAAACCTCTTGCGCCCTACAGCGAATCGGCACGCCTGGCCCTCTGGCTCACAGGCAACTCGCGCACAGCCAACTGGGCACGTCCTGCCGAGGAATCTACTTTCTACGACCTGCGGGGCCACGTTGCCAACATATTCGCCCGCCTGGGTATCAACGAGAACGAAACCGTAATAGCACAGGAAGCACCAGCCGACATATTCAGCGCCGGCATCACCATATCGACCCGGTCGGGAAAGCACCTCGGATATATCGGACTGGTAGCTAAACCGCTGCTCAAGGCTTGCGACATAAAACAACCGGTGGTTTTCGCCGAACTCGACTGGATGGCTCTCGTAAGACTCGCCTTGAAGAAAAAAACCACCTACACACCACTGCCGAAGACAATGCCCGTGCAGCGCGACCTCGCTCTGCTCATCGACAAGGCCGTGACATTCCAGCAGGTGCAGCGTACAGTGGCAGAAAGCGAGAAGCGGATACTGCGCGACGTGACACTGTTCGACGTATACGAAGGCGACAAGCTGCCCGAAGGCAAAAAGTCGTATGCCATATCAATCACACTGCAAGACCCGGAGAAGACTCTTCAGGACAAGCACATCGAACAGGTGATGAACAAGATAATCACCAACCTGCGCAAGCAACTCGGTGCTGAACTAAGATAATCATAAACATAACTCATACACATCCACCACTACTATGGGAAGAGCTTTTGAATACCGCAAAGCCAGAAAACTAAAACGTTGGGGCAACATGTCCCGCACATTCACCCGTATCGGCAAAGAAATCACAATAGCAGCAAAGGCCGGCGGACCTGATCCCTCGACCAACCCCCGCCTCCGCGCCCTTATGCAGAATGCCAAGGCTGCCAACATGCCCAAGGACACTGTGGAGCGCGCTATCAAGAAAGCAACCGATAAGGATGCAGGCGACTACAAGGAAATCACATACGAGGGATACGGACCTCACGGAATCGCCATCTTCGTAGAAGCTGCAACCGACAACAACACCCGCACTGTTGCCAACGTACGCTCATACTTCAACAAACTCGGCGGATCGCTTGGCACTCAGGGCTCTCTGACATTCCTTTTCGACCACAAGGCCGTGTTCAAGATCAAAGCTAAAGAAGGCGTATCACTCGACGATCTCGAACTTGAGCTTATCGACTACGGCGTGGACGAACTCGAACACGACGATGAGGACATCATGCTCTACGGCGCTTTCGAGGAATACTCCAACATACAGAAATACCTCGAAGACAACGGATTCGAAATCATCAGTTCGGAATTCGAGCGTATACCCCACGAACTCAAGGAAGTTACTGCCGAACAACGTGCTGCCATCGACAAACTGCTCGAAAAACTCGAGGAAGATGAAGACGTGCAGAACGTGTTCCACAACATGAAGGAAGACGAGGAAGGCGAGGAATAAATCCTCTCCCCGGAAACCGGCCTCCTCTAAGGAAATACCGGGTATATCGGGCCACAAGGCTTGATATACCCGATATCAATAAACACACATTCACCAATCTTGCTCTAAAAACTATGTCTAACAAACAATTTTTAATGGCATTGCTGGCCACAGCAGCAATCGGACTCAGCGCCGGCGCCAAAGACACGATCGTACTGACCGACAATTCCGGTAAGACCAACGAAATGCACGTCGGAGCAATCGAAGAAATCACATTCTCCAACGGCAATATCATAATCACGACAAGCAACGGCAAAAAATCATTTCCGTTGGGCGATCTCGACAACATCGCTTTCGACTATATGGCTTCCTCCAATGAGGACATCACCATACCCATAGAAAGCGACGTGAACATATCCATATCCGGAACAACCATCACAGCAGAAGCAAATTCAGCAGACAAAACGCTAAATATAATAGCCGTCAACACTGCCGGTATGATAGTAGCGGCAACAAAAGGCCGCGAGTCAGTATCCATAGATTTCTCAAACTGGCCAAGAGGCATATATATCATCGTAGCAAACGACAAAACAATCAAATTCATCCGATAAACACACCATTGTCATGAAAAAATTTCTACCGATCGCAATGCTTGCCTGCATCGCGACTGCAACAGCGCAACAAACCGACAATACTGACTACACACTGTATATCGAACTTCAGGACGGACAGAGCCACAACTACCGCCTTGATGACATACGCCGTATTTATTTTCTTCCTACAGAAGAATCCGGAGAAGACAATCTTCTGCTCTCAAAGGCCGACAACTTTGAGCCTAACGAGCTTTCAGAGGATGAATTATACAACCGGGTTGAGAAATTAGGCCAGTATTTCAGCGCATTCGATATCGCACAGTATATCCTGCTTGGAAGTAATGAATACAATAAGACAAGCCCGCACCAATACGAGTATACGAATACACTGACTATCAACTGTTATGCAGGATATACTACCAATACGCAAGGATGGTACGGCAGATTTCCATCGACATATTCGGATTTTTATGAATTCTGTGAAGGTCCATACGTTAAATTTATAAAGCTGTCCAATTACATCTCACCCTTCCTCAACGACGATATCGCCAACGACTTCGTAGAACTGAAAGCCATAGCGCTCCTGCTTCTTGATCATGCAGCACAGGAGATGACGGACATATACGGTTCTATTCACTATCTCGACTATAAGAATAACAAGAGCGGACATCCATACACCTTCAACAGCGGTGCGGACATCTACAACACCATATTCAAGAATATCGACGATATAATTGCCGTATTCGACAACTTCGAGTCGCGCAGCGAAACATACAAGACATTGCTCCTGAGTATAATCAAAGATGTAGACAAAATCACACAGACAAAAAGCCTGAAGACCTGGAAACGATATGCAAACTCGCTGAAGCTGCGCATGGCAATGCATCTGGCCCAAGTAGACCCGTACAGAGCACAAACACTCGCTGAAGAAGCTGTAAGCTCGGGCGTAACTGAAAGCAAGGAAGATGAGATAGGCCTCACCCCCAAGACCGGATGCGAAGACAGTCATCCGATGAGAACAATAATGAATACCTGGAATGACTCACGCGTCAACGCTTCTTTCGTCAGCCTTCTCACTTCCCTGAGCCATCCTTACTCCAAGTATCTCCTCGCCCCGATCTCCGATGATCTCACAAATTCAAAAACGGGAAAGACCACAGCAAAAGGCTCAACCGTAGCCGGACTCCGTGCAGGTGTAAAGGTCGGTGACGGACAGACCAATGAAAACCACTATACACGCTATTCAAAATTTACAGATTGTGAGGATTTCCAATTCATGAACATCTATGCGATGAAATGGGCTGAGGTTGATTTCCTGCGTGCCGAAGGCGCTCTGCGCGGATGGAATATGGGCGGCACGGCAGAAACGTTCTATTACCGTGGCATAAGAAACGGAGACTGCTCAGACCGCTTCGGCTACCCTACCGGCAACTACGACAAATACGTAGAAGACTATCTCGCAGTGGAGAACCCAACGCCATACAAATACGTAGACCCTATGGACGATGACAACAATATCGACGGAGTCACCACTATAGGTGTGCGTTGGAGCGATGCCGACAGCCGTGAAACGAAACTCGAAAAAATCATCACCCAGAAATATATAGCAGTCTTCCCTCATGGCTATGAGGCCTGGACCGACATCCGGCGCACCGGATATCCGAAGATATTCCCAGTGCTCAACCCCGAAGACGGCGACGGCTCACTCAAATACGGCGACATTATCCGCAGGAACAAACTGCCGGGAAGGGATACGGAAGCCGGCAGAAACGACATATCCACATCAGGCCTGAAGGCGCTGGGTGGAGAGGATCTGATGTCGACCCGCGTCTTCTGGGACGTAGACACACCGAATTTCTAATTCCTCATCATCCACAACAACCCCGCTATGGCATCCACTACAGGGCCATAGCGGGGTTGTTCTATACAAGGACTTTGTTTTTCACATTATTTTATCCTCAGCAACACTATTATAACACTTGTTTCACACAATTATTTCGTATCTTTGCCCCACATGGCAAGGAAAAGGCGTAATCCAATTCATCTCGATGACCTCCCGGGACTATTCGACAGTCTCGAGATTGATATGACACGTCCCGATATGGCCGGAGACCTCATTGCACGCCACCGCGCTCAGGCCGCCACTCTGGCAGCTGACCGCGAAGCCGATGCTGCCGCAGCCGATTTCCGGCTTGCACCGACTGCAGTCTCACCCACCGACCGACTGATGTTCATATCCTTCGGCAGTGGATCGTCGGGCAATTGCGCCTATCTCGGCAATGGCAAAGAAGGCATACTTATCGACGCCGGTGTAGATCCTGACACAGTGAAAGCCAGAATGCGTGACAACGGCATAGACTTCAAGGGTGTCCGCGGCATACTCGTAACACACGACCACAGCGACCATGTGAGATTCGCCTACAAACTGCTTCGCAAGCAGAACCATATGCTGATGTATGCTACCCCACGAACTCTATCAGGCATGTTGCGCCGGCACAGCATATCATCGCGCATAAAAGACTATCACAAACCCATATACAAAGAGCATCCGTTCGATATCGGCGCGATGCGCATCACCCCGTTTGAGACTTCTCACGACGGTACTGACAACGTTGGATTCCACATAGCCTACGGCAGCTACCACAAATTCGTGGTAATGACAGACACTGGACACATCACCGAGCGAGGCGACTTCTATATCCGTCAGGCACACTATCTTATGATCGAGAGCAACTATGACGCCCGCATGCTCGCCGACGGTGCATATCCCGAATATCTCAAAGCCCGCATTGCTTCCGACCACGGACATATGGACAACGCGCACACCGCAAGCTATCTGGCAAGTGCTGCATCGGAAGGTATAAGCCACGTGTTTCTTTGCCACCTGAGCCACGACAACAACACACCCGAGCTGGCTCTGTCTGCATCGCGCAAGGCGCTTGAAACCGTAGGACTCTCTGTGGGCGACGCCTCCGGATCGCTTGACACCAGAGATGCCGACGTTCAACTGACCGCACTACCTCGCTTCGACACATCGCCATTATACGTCTTCCGCGAGCCTAAGCAAGTTTAGAATACCAATTTTAGAGAATCAACTGCCATAATTATAAAGGGACATTTGGCTCAATTAGCGAATTTTTGCGTAAATTTGCAACCCAAACCCCAATTATGGCAGACATCACAATAGCGGCGATACTTCGCGCCGGAGCATATTCACCCAACCACATAGGAAATGACGCAGCCATTCTCAACATGGCTGCCGATCAATTGCGCAAACGCGGTTGCGTGGTGAATATCTATAGCGAGGAGCAGTTTGCCGCCGGGGGCGCAGCCGACGAGCCGACGATCATAAACATGTGCCGCGAGCCTCGATCGATCGAACTGCTACAACAGGCCGAAGACGACGGTAGACTCGTGATAAACTCCGGATACGCCATCGAGAACTGCATACGTGAGCGGATGACCCGCATAATCGTCGGAAGCAATATACCATTTCCCGACAGCAAGGTGGTCAACACCAATATGGTGGTCAAGGATGCACTTGCATCAGCAGGAATATCAAGATGCTGGATCAAGCGCGCCGACTTTCACGCCCAGCACAAGGAGGACGTAAGCTACGCGCGCAATCCTGAAGAAGCGCAAGAACTCGTGCAGGAATACTTCCTGCGCGGAATAAGCCGGGCAGTGATCCAGCGCCATATCGACGGAGAATTAATACAATTCTACGGCATTACAGACTCGCCGTTCTTCTTCTGGTTCTTCCCCATGCATGCTGCACAGAAGCCCTCGGCCGAATTGGGTGAAAGCATCGACAGCCGGTTGCGCGGAATAGCATCCACAGCGGCAACCGAACTCGGGCTCAACATCTATGGAGGCGAATGTATATTATCCGCCGACGGCACTCTGACTCTGATCGACGTTAACGACTGGCCCTCGTTCGCTCCATGCCGGCCGGAAGCAGCCACAGCCATAGCAAAGTCCGTAATAGCCACCATAAAGACACGACGTCAGCCAATATCATGACATCCGGAATGCACAAGATAAAAGACAAAGTGCTGCATGGCAACGGCATCTTCATGTTCCTGCGCTCATCAGCCGCAGCCCAGGTAGCCTCGTGGGTCGACCTCGGGCTCGGATTCGTATTATTCTCATGGTGCGGCCTGTCGTCATGGCTTGCTACCGGCACAGGAGCTGTGGCCGGAGGCATCATCAACTGCTGCATCAATTACCGCTTCACATTCCGCGCCCAAGGCGTCGGCGTGCATGCCGTGGCCGTTAAATATCTGCTCGTATGGATTGGCTCGCTGCTGCTCAACACCTACGGCACTGCCGGCCTTTACGACCTGCTGCGCTCTATCCCGATGCTCGACGAACTTGGATTCACCGAGAAAGGATGCTATGCAGTGGCACGTGTAGGCACTTCTCTGATAGTATCTATAGCCTGGAACTTCCTGCTGCAACGCTATTTCGTCTACAGCAATGTAAAATTCGACCGTGTGCTCGACCGCATCTTCCGCGTCAACAGAACCACGGACAACGTATCAACCAAGAACAAATAAATTCCTGAAAGACATAAGATGAAAACAGCAAAATCCGCCGTAAAAGCCAAACGCGACTGGCTACAGCAGTTGATTTACGTAGTCATCAACCCATTCGTGCGCCTGCTCATCCGCATGGGATTCACCCCAAATACCGTAACTACAATAGGATTCCTGGGCAATGTGGCTGCGGCTGCAGTCTTCTGCGCAGCCGGATATGAGGCATCCATAGACGGCACACCCCACTACGGGCTCATCACCTGGGGAGGCGCGCTCATCATAATCTTCTCGCTTTTCGACATGCTCGACGGACAGGTGGCACGCCTCGGCAACATGGCCACCACATTCGGGGCGATGTATGACTCCGTGCTTGACCGCTACTGCGAGATGCTGACTTTGGGAGGCATCAGCTATTACATGATCATGACATGCCATCCTATAGGCGCACTCATCACATTCATCGCTTTGGTCGGCTCTCTGATGGTCAGCTATGTGCGTGCCCGCGCCGAAGGCCTCGGCATAGAGTGCAAGATCGGATTCATGCAGCGTCCGGAGCGCGTGGTAGTCACCGCTGTATCCGCACTTGCCTGCGGCATCACCGGTCAGAGCCTCGCCCCTGACAGCAGCTTCGACGCTGTATGCATATTGACTGTGGCAATGGGCATAATAGCAGTATTCGCCAACCTCACCGCATTCGCTCGCCTGGGACATTCCAAGCGCGAGATGCAGAAAAAAGAAAAGAAATGACACTGCCCCAACGGAAAGAATGGATAGCGCTGGTGCTTGCCTCGGCCATATGGCTGACGGTGACAGCCCTGTTCGTAGGCACACGCCCTGAGCATTTCCTGCTTTGCGCACTGATAGCAGCTTTGTTTTTCGCTTCCGGCACTACACGTCGCATGATCGTGGCACTGCTGCCATTCGTAGTCTTCGGCATAAGCTACGACTGGATGAACATGTTGCCCAACTACATGGTAAATCCGGTAGATACCGAGGGGATCTACAATGCAGAAAAAAGCCTGTTTGGAATCATGACGACAGAGGGTCTGCTGACGCCTAACGAATTCCTGGCATTGCACACATCGCGCCTCATGGACTTCCTCGGCGGCTTCTTCTACCTATGTTGGGTCCCTGTGCCGATAATCTTCGGTCTGTGGCTTTACTTCAACGGACAGAAACGTGTCTATCTCCACTTCGCGCTTGTCTTCCTGCTGGTCAATCTCATTGGATTCGCAGGATATTACATTCACCCGGCAGCGCCGCCGTGGTATGAGGCCGAACATGGCTTCGACGTCATCATCGGATGCAAAGGCAGTGTGGCCGGGCTTGCCGGATTCGGCGACATAACCGGTTGGAACGTTTTCGACGGACTGTATGCCCGCAACGCCAATGTCTTCGCAGCCGTGCCTTCGCTCCACAGCGCATACACCTTAGTAGCATT
The DNA here is from genome assembly GCA_910586995.1 of uncultured Muribaculaceae bacterium. Taxonomy (GTDB): domain Bacteria; phylum Bacteroidota; class Bacteroidia; order Bacteroidales; family Muribaculaceae; genus CAG-873. The sequence goes on from CAJUKZ010000005.1 coordinate 121,652, forward strand.
CATATACTCACTCAAGGCACGATGCCCGCAATGGGTACGCGCCGCACTCGGAATTATAACCGCAGGCATATGGTTCACAGCCGTATATACATCGCATCATTATATAATAGATGTCTTGCTCGGTATTGCCACTGCCGTCGCCGGATGGGCTTTATTTGAATATGTGCTGATGCGTATTCCGGCAATGCGCCGCTTCACCGACAACTATACACGCTACATCAGCAAGAGCTGAAAAAGAGCACGCCCGCTTTGCATTTTTTAGCACTTCAAAACGTACAAGCGGCACATTTCACCGATATTAACCATATACATAGGTTTTTTAGCTTAATATTACAAATTTTTACCAAGTTTATAGTAGTAAAAATTTTAGAATTAAAAAACAATATGTACTTTTACCGCGCAAAGTCCGCTTGCGCCCTCTGTCGGTGCAGGAGCATTTGCCTTGCAATAACGATAATCAACCAAATTTATCAAAAGATATGACCACAAACAATGTAAAGCCCGCCGAGGGCAAGCTCGGAGTGATGGTAGTAGGTCTCGGAGCAGTGACATCTACCTTCATGACTGGCGTTCTGATGGCTCGCAAGGGCCTTGCCAAGCCAGTTGGCTCTATGACCCAGTACGACAAGATCCGTGTGGGTCGCGGTGCAGACAAGAAATACCTCAAATATGACGAAATCGTTCCCATCGCCAAGCTCGACGACATCGTGTTCGGAGCATGGGACGTATATCCCGCCAACGCATACGAAAGCGCAATCAACGCAGAGGTGCTGAAGGAAAAAGACATCAACCCCGTACGCGACGAACTTGAGGCCATCAAGCCCCTCAAGGCAGCTTTCGACCACAACTACGCCAAGCGCCTCGACGGCGACAACGTAAAGCAGGTAAAAGACCGCTGGGACATGACCGAACAGATCCGCGAGGACATCCGCAACTTCAAGAAAGAAAACGGACTCGACCGCGTAGTGGTTCTGTGGGCTGCATCTACCGAAGTATATGTACCCGTAGATGAGAAAGTACACGGCACACTCGCAGCACTCGAGGCTGCAATGAAGGCCGACGACAAGGAACACATCGCCCCCTCGATGTGCTACGCTTACGCTGCTCTTTCTGAAGGCGCACCTTTCATCATGGGCGCACCCAACACCACTGTCGACATCCCCGCTATGTGGGAGCTCAGCGAAAAGACCGGCATGCCCATCGCCGGAAAGGACTTCAAGACCGGTCAGACTCTGGTGAAGTCCGGATTCGCACCCATCATCGGCACTCGTTGCCTCGGTCTGAGCGGATGGTTCTCTACCAACATCCTCGGCAACCGCGACGGTCTGGTACTCGACGAACCCGCCAACTTCCGCACCAAGGAAGTCTCCAAGCTGTCCACACTCGAGTCTATACTCGTTCCTGAGGAACAGCCCGACCTCTATACCGACTACTACCACAAAGTGCGCATCAACTACTATCCTCCGCGCAACGACAACAAGGAAGGCTGGGATAACATCGACATCTTCGGCTGGATGGGCTACCCCATGCAGATCAAGATCAACTTCCTCTGCCGCGACTCTATCCTTGCTGCTCCACTCTGCCTTGACCTCGTGCTCCTCAGCGACCTCGCCGCACGCGCAGGCCGTCACGGCATACAGCGCTTCCTGAGCTTCTTCCTCAAGAGCCCGATGCACGACTACACCAAGGGTGAAGTACCTGTCAACCATCTGTTCCAGCAGTACGTAATGCTCAAGAACGCTATCCGCGAAATGGGCGGCTACGAAGCTGACGAAGAAATCGACTGATCACCGGTCTACTGAATAAAATCATACGACGGCCTGCATGCAACGGTTGCATGCAGGCCGTCTCACATTTCATAGCATAAACGAGGTTTTTAACTTTGGCTGCAAAAAAGAAAAATCGTAAATTTGCAGATACCGGCATTTCAACTTCATATAGAACCAAGCTCATGAAAAAGATTATCGCGCTTCTGCCAATGATAGCCCTCGCCTTGTGTGCGGCTGCAGGCCCAAAATATATCAAGGTGATGAGCTACAACATCCGTAATGCCAACGGCCTTGACAACTGCTGCAACATCCAGCGCGTAGCCAATGTGATAAACTCTGTACACCCGCACGTGGCCGCAATTCAGGAGGTCGACAGCATGACTGCCCGATCAGGACACAGATATATCTTGGGCGAACTTGCCGAGCGCACAGGAATGAAGGCATTTTTCGCTCCTGCCATCGACTACGACGGAGGCAAGTACGGCATCGGACTGTTGAGCCGCGACACACCCATGTGTGTACGCACCATAGCCCTGCCCGGACGCGAGGAAGACAGGACCATGTTTGTGGCCGACTTTCCTGACTATACATTCATAGGCACACACCTTTCGCTGACTGAAGCCGACAGAATGGCCTCGCTCGCCATCATCACCTCAGTAACTGACACATGCAGCAAACCTGTCTTTGTCGCAGGAGACATGAACGACACGCCGGGATCTCCATTCATGGAGGCCATGAACAAGCACTATAGCGCTCTTACAAATACCGACAGGCACACTTTTCCTGCCGACAATCCGGCAGAAACCCTCGACTATATATTCACCCCGCGCGAGCAGATAGTGCCGTTCACAACTGAATGGGCAAGAGTATACGCCGACAGCATCGCCTCCGACCACCGTCCCGTGGCAGTAAGGCTTCGCTTGTCGACCGACACCGACAAAATAATGATCGGCCAGCCATATCTTCAGAATCCTACTTGTGGTGGCATAAGCGTCATGTGGCAGACAAGTGTCCCAACACAGAACTGGATCGATTTCGGTACAGATACACTCGACACCCGCAAGGCGCGCACGCTGATCCACGGTCAGGAACTATGCAACAACACGATCCACAAAGTAAGACTCGACTCCCTCGTACCGGGCAAGAAATACTATTACCGTGTCAACTCACGCGAGATACTCAAGTATCAGGGATATCACAAGGATTTCGGGCACACGTACACGTCTCCCTGGTATCAGTTCGAGCTGCCCTCTCCAACCGATAAAGGCTTCACAGCCCTCGTGTTCAATGATCTGCACCAGCACGCAGAGACATTTGAAGAACTTGCTGCGCGGATAAGCGATGTGGACTACGACTTTGTGGTGATGAACGGCGACATACTCGACGATGTGCATACTGCCGCACAGGCCACACGGTTTCTCAATCTCGTGATAACCCGCCTCGATGGAGCGGAACATCCCATATTCTTTCTGCGAGGCAATCATGAAATACGCGATGCCTATTCTGTGGAGATGCACAGGCATTTCGACTATCCCGGCGGACTCACCTATGGCGCTTTCTCCTGGGGCGACACGCGCTTCGTGATGCTTGACTGCGGAGAAGACAAGCCGGACTCTCATCCTGTATATTACGGGCTAAACGATTTCAGCAGCCTGCGCCGCGACCAAGTGGAATTCATGAAAAAGGAATTTGCTTCCGACAACTTCAAGAATGCCGGAAAACGCGTACTCATACACCACATACCCATGTGGGGCAACTATGAGCCTAACTTATGCGCAGACTTATGGACACCGGTACTTGCCGAAGCTCCATTCAACGTAAGCATCAACGCCCACACCCACAAGTTCGACTATCTTCCGGCAGGTAAAGCCGGCAATCCCTTCCCCGTGATCATCGGAGGTGGATATAAGATGAATTCTGCTACCGTAATGATAGTGCGCAAGACAGCAAAAACACTCAGCATACAGGTACTTGACACAGCAGGCAGAACACTGCTCGACTCCAAATTCTGATTTTTTAATTCCTGTCTTGATTTAATGAACTCTCTTTCGTAAATTTGCGACTCACAACATCCTGCAACAATCCCTCACACAAACCAAACAAAAAACAACCGCTATGGATATCACACTACGCACACCGTTAAGCTTCTCCGAGATTGGAAAGAAAGAAAATCAGGAAGACCGTCTGTACCCCTCGTCGGGTGCTTCACCCTCGACGCGTACATTCATCCTGTGCGACGGCATGGGAGGCCATGCCCGCGGCGAAGTTGCCGCCGAGGTAGTCTCAGCCACACTCGGAAGCAGTCTTGACGGAGATTCTTCGCCTGAGGTTTCTGCCTCAGGATTCGAGGCGGCGCTCAGCGGATGCTACAAGGCCCTCGACGAGAAACTACCGGGCGACGACAACCGGCGTCCGGGCACTACTCTTACGTGCCTGAGAATAGGTAGCAACGGTGTGCTAGCCGCCCATATAGGGGACAGCAGGATATATCAGGTGCGCCCCGGAGCGGGCATCATGTTCCGCACAGAAGATCACTCTCTCGTCAACGAACTCGTGCGGGCAGGACAGATCACTGAAGCCGAGGCCCGTGTGCACCCCAGACGCAACGTCATCACTCGCGCCATGATGCCGGGCGCATCAAATCCGCCAAAAGCCGATGTAGCCATCCTGACCGACGTGCGGGCCGGAGACTTCTTCTTCATCTGCTGCGACGGTGTGCTTGAGAAACTACAGGAAGACAGGCTTATAAAGATATTGTCGAACTCCGCCACCAACGACTCAGCCAAACTTTCGGCCATAAAGGCAATCTGCGACACAGGCACGCGAGACAATTACACAGCCTGGCTTATCCCCGTGGCCGACGTCACTGGCAATGACACTCCTGAGGGCCGTCCGGTGATAACACTGAGCAATGTCGCTCCTGCCAGACCAAACTCACCCGCAGCAAAAGCTGCTCCTGCAAAGAATGCCGGAAAACGCGGCATAGTCTTAGGTATATTTATACTCTGTATAATCGTGGCGGCGCTGATAATCATGCTACGCGGCTCCAAGGACGAAAGCCCGGCGGCGGACGCTCCAAAAATCGAGAACAAAAAACCGGTGGAAGAACAAGAACCGGCTGCAACATCCAAGCCTCAGGACGACACCGAGCGCCAGCGCGATGCTGTCCGCAAGACTCGCGACACACGCCCGGCAGCACCCAAGCCTGAAACCTCCGCTCCGGAACGCAACAATGCCCCCAAGGAAGACGTCCCCGCCACTCCGGACGCCAGACAAGGTGCGGCCGCTAATGCTGCCGCCGCTGCTGCAAGCAACCGCAGGAAGACCGAGACAACCCCTGCCCCGGCGACAGAAGAACCGGAAAAGAAAACTGAACCGGCCAAAACCGAACCAAAACCGGACTCAGATCCTGAGCCTATCTCTGAATAGACATCATTGTCATAACTCACCCTCCACAAATGCAAACCGAACTCCAACCTGACTCCACGCTCTTTGCCGGACGCTATACAGTGGTCCGCACCGCTGCATCGAATCACTACGGATTCACATACGTGGCCTCTGACCAAAGCACCGACACCCAGGTCTTCATCCAGGAATTTTTCCCGCATACAGGATGCCAACGCAACGCGCAGACATTCGACATGGCCATCCGCCGCGACAACGCCGCACAGGTGTCGGCGCTATATAAGGAATTCACCCGCTACGTATCCAATCTGAAAGACGGACTCATACCGGGAGGGCAAAAACTGATACACGCATTCAAAGACCACGGCACAGCCTATTATGTCACTGCCGCCGATGACTCTGCCGCACTGTCGCCTAAGCCTTCCGCTCCACGGCAGCAGCCTGCGAGACCTACGGTCTCAACACCTAAGAAACCGGAGTCTGCCCCAGCTGTAAGGAAGCCTATGGCTGAACCGGCGCGCAAGCAGTCGACCGATATTGAACGTCCTGCCAGAAAATCCACCCCTGACCGTGCCCGTGCGGCGAACTACCGCAATGCGATAATGTGGTATCGGATCGTGATATTCCTGTTGCTGTGCATCGTGCTGCTGCTTGTCTACCTTACATTCCTCAGCCCGTCGCCCAAGGTTAAGTCGGCACATCCTGTAACCCCTGCGGCAACAGAGGCCGCAGCCTCGCAAACATCCACTCCTGAAGCCCTCTGATGGCCAACATCTACGACATACGGCGATACGGTAAGGTTGCCTTCCTGCTCACATCCGCACTCCTGGCCGCTATCTTCATATACTACTCCAACTCACTCGTGCGCAACCTCTCCGCGCAGGAACGCGAGCGCATGGAGATATGGGCCGACGCCACAAAGGAAATCATCAACATAAGCGCTTCGGAAGACGCAGGAGCGGCAGATCTCTCGTCGGAGGTCGACTTCCTCATAGGCATCATCGAGAGCAACACCACTATACCTGTGCTGCTCACCGACAGCGCCGGCAATATCCTGCAACACCGCAACTTCAGTCTTCCAGATCCGATCGACCCGCAGAATCCGTTGCAACTATCCGCCATCAACGAGGCCTACCTAAAAGACAAACTCGCATCATTGGCCGGATCTACCAACGTGATCCACATCACGATAGCGCCCGGAGTAGCCCAGCATCTCTACTACGAGGACTCTACCCTGCTCAAGAGCCTGAGCCGCTACCCCTACGTGCTGCTCCTTGTGATGGTCGCATTTATAATAGTGGTATACTTCGCCGTGTTGTCGACCAAGAAAGCCGAGCAGAACAAAGTCTGGGTAGGACTCTCCAAGGAAACCGCGCATCAGCTCGGAACTCCCATATCGTCGCTTATGGCATGGATGCAACTGCTTCCGGAAATGGGGGTCGACCGCGACACCGTGGCGGAGATGGATAAAGACGTTAGGCGTCTGAGCACCATCGCCTCGCGCTTCTCTAAGGTGGGATCTACCCCTAAACTCGAACCGGACGACCTTAATGTGATAGTGGAGCGGTCTGCCGCCTATATGAAGACGCGCATATCGCGCCGCATATCCCTGACTACCGATCTATGCAACAGCCCGCTGCCTGTCGAAGCCTCTGCACCTCTGCTCGAATGGGTGATGGAGAACCTCATCAAGAACGCAGTCGACGCCATGACCGACTCCGAGGGCAGAATCAGCGTAAGCACCTTTGCCGACCGCACCAATGCCGTAGTCGAGGTGACTGACACCGGACGCGGTATGTCGCGCAAGACTGTAAAGAATATCTTCAATCCCGGATTCACCACCAAGACACGCGGATGGGGACTCGGACTGACTTTAGCGGCACGCATCATCAAACAATATCACCACGGCGACATCTTTGTGAAAGCCTCTGCACCCGGCCAAGGCACTACATTCCGTATCGAAATCCCTCTCCTGCCGTAAAGACAAATATTATAACGCTGTAAATCGGTGTCCTAACGGACACCATATCTTATCCACGGACTACCGGTCACACCTCGCCTACGGCTCGGTGTAACCGGTTACTGCTAAATCTGCGTCCTCCGGACGCCCCAACCACGATCTCACTTATACCAGACACATAGGCCACTGCATAGGCATCTCGGATAGCACCGCTTATTATCAATAGAATGCCAGCATGATACTGACCTACTGCATCATCACTTGGACCACAAGGGTGACGTTAATCGGTGTCCTAACGGACACCTCACTACTATGCACGCGTGCCGGTTACACCTGCGCCTGCGGCTTCGGTGTACCCGATTACTAGTGAATCAGCGTCCTCCGGACGCCAGCCACTGTCCACGTGCCTGCATACCGTCGTGTGGAGCGTTCGCGGACGTCCATCTCCACAAGCTTACATATCATTATATCTGCTCATACCTCAATGTGTGAGGTGTATCAGGCATTACCTCATATAATCGTGTTTAGTCTCCCGCATGGCTGCAATACCCACAGGAATAGCGTCCGGTAGGACGCTGATTCACTAGTAACCGGTTACACCGAAACCGCAGGCGAGGTATGACCGGAGAAGACATACTCCACAGATTGCCTCCCGCCTCGAAGCAATACCCTACAGGAATAGCGTCCGGCAGGACGCTGATTCACTAGTAATCGGGTACACCGAGCCGTAGGCGAGGTGTGACCGGACGTCCGAGAAAAATAGTATGGTGTCCGGCAGGACACCGATTTAGGCACTATAAGAGGTATCCGACCACCCCAAAAGACATGGTTTTAGTTAAAAATAACAAATACGGAAAAATTTCCTTAATAAATCCCCGCAGTAACTGAAATTTTCGTAACTTTGCACTTGTAAAACTACGCGATAACAAATCCAACTTAATATATAAACCCAAAGGTCTATTTTCAAGATGAGCAACATTGAAGAAATCAAGAAAAACCGCGTTGCCGAGATAGCCGCCGATCTGAAGAAGTACGGCATCGAAGGCACAACCGAAATCGTTTACAACCCCACCTACGAGCAGCTTTTCAGCGAGGAGACTCTCCCCAGCCTCGAAGGCTTTGAAAAAGGTGTCGAGACCGAACTCGGCGCAGTCAACGTGATGACCGGCGTATACACCGGCCGTTCGCCCAAGGACAAATTCATCGTTCTCGACGAAAACTCCAAGGACACCGTATGGTGGACAACCGAAGAATACAAGAACGACAACAAGCCCGCTTCTGAAGAAGCATGGAAGGCTTGCAAGGAACTTGCCGTCAAGGAACTCAGCGACAAGAAGCTCTACGTTGTCGACGGCTTCTGCGGCGCTAACAAGGACACCCGCATGGCAGTGCGCTTCATCATGGAAGTTGCATGGCAGGCTCACTTCGTGACCAACATGTTCATCCGCCCCACAGCCGAGGACCTCGCCGACTTCAAGCCCGACTTCATCGTCTACAACGCTTCCAAGGCAAAACTGACAAACTACAAGGAACTGGGTCTGAACTCAGAGACAGCCGTTGTCTTCAACATCACATCGCGTGAGCAGGTTATCATCAACACATGGTACGGTGGCGAAATGAAGAAAGGTATGTTCTCCATGATGAACTACTACCTCCCCCTCAAGGGCATCGCATCCATGCACTGCTCTGCCAACACCAACATGGAAGGCAAGGACACCGCTATCTTCTTCGGTCTCTCCGGCACAGGCAAGACCACACTTTCCACCGACCCGAAGCGTCTCCTCATCGGTGACGACGAGCACGGCTGGGACGACAACGGCGTCTTCAACTTCGAGGGCGGCTGCTATGCCAAGGTTATCAACCTCGACAAGGAAAGCGAACCCGATATCTACGCTGCTATCCGCCGCGACGCTCTGCTCGAGAACGTTACTGTAGACGCAGAAGGCAAGATCGACTTCGCTGACAAGAGCGTGACCGAGAATACCCGCGTAAGCTACCCCATCGATCACATCGAAAAGATCGTTAAGCCCATCTCCGCAGGTCCTGCAGCCAAGAACGTAATCTTCCTCAGCGCCGATGCATTCGGTGTACTGCCTCCCGTATCTATCCTGACACCCGAGCAGACAAAGTATTACTTCCTCAGCGGCTTCACCGCAAAGCTCGCCGGCACAGAACGCGGCATCACCGAGCCTACCCCCACATTCTCGGCTTGCTTCGGTCAGGCATTCCTCGAACTGCACCCCACAAAGTATGCTGAAGAACTCGTTAAGCGTATGGAGCAGAGCGGTGCAAAGGCTTATCTGGTGAACACTGGCTGGAACGGCACAGGCAAGCGTATCTCTATCCGCGACACCCGCGGCATCATCGACGCTATCCTCGACGGCGCTATCCTCAAAGCTCCCACCAAGGTAATTCCTATCTTCGACTTCACTGTTCCTACCGAACTGCCCGGCGTAGATCCTAAGATCCTCGATCCCCGCGACACCTACACCGATCCCGCTACCTGGACAGAGAAAGCCCAGGATCTGGCAGAGCGTTTCATCAAGAACTTCAAGAAGTACGAGAACAACGCAGCCGGCAAGGCACTCGTAGCCGCCGGTCCTCAGCTCTAATCCGGTATTCCGACATTAACTGAAATATATTATCAGACCCGCCGCACCAAGCAGCGGGTCTGATTGTTTATAAAGCATCCAAAGCCCACAGACACATTCCCGCATACTTATGATTATAGACATACTCCTGCTCATAGCCGGCCTCGCGCTCATCCTCGGCGGCGCAAACTATCTGACCTCCGGCGCTTCGTCGGTAGCCAAAAAGTGGGGCGTAAGCGAACTTGTCATCGGTCTCACCATCGTGGCTTTCGGCACATCAGCCCCCGAACTGGTGATCAGCCTAATGTCAGCCGCGCGCCATAGCGCAGGTCTCGCCATAGGCAACGTTGTCGGCAGCAATATCTTCAATATCCTCGTCATCGTAGGCGCAGTGGCCCTCGTCCGACCCATCAAGGTACAGCCCGGCATACTCACCAACGAAATCCCGCTGGTGGTGCTGTCGTCGCTTGTGGTGCTTATCTGCGGCAATGCGCACATTCTCGACGGCGCTCCTGCCGACGTGCTCACCCGCTCCTACGGCCTGTTGCTCCTCCTGTTCTTCGCCATATTCATGCGCTACACTTTCTCGATAGCCCGCGAGGGCGGCGAGCCTCTGCCCGACTCCGGCACTACAGTGGCCGCATTGCCCGGCTGGAAGTCTGCGCTGATGATTCTCGGCGGACTCGGCGCACTTGTGGGCGGTGGAGAAATCTTCGTGCGGGGAGCAACCGGCGTGGCCCGCGCCCTTGACGTCAGCGAGGCCGTGATAGGCGTAACCATAGTGGCCGCAGGCACGTCGTTGCCCGAGCTTGCCACATCGATTGTAGCCGCCATGAAAAACAGTCCCGGTCTGGCTGTGGGAAATGTTGTAGGCAGCTGCTTGTTTAACGTATTCTTCGTCTTGGGCCTGTCGGCTGTGGTGTCACCCCTGCCCATGTCGGGCATCACCAACCTCGACCTGCTCACCCTCACGGGCGCGTCGGTGCTGTTCTATGTCTTCGGCCGGTTGATAAAGACACGCACATTCACCCGTGCCGAAGGCGCAGTGATGCTCGCTTGCTATGTGGCCTATACAATTGCCCTGATTGCCAAAGCAAGCTGAAACTTCGGATTAACTCAGCAAAGAGAAAACGACACTTCTCCAAAAGAGAAAGCTGCATGAACGCCCATAGCTTTGAATGCTCTGATGATTGTTCCGACTGTCAGATTATGCCCGTTCTCTATTCTTGATACCTGCGCACGTTGCACACCCATAAGCTCACCAAGCTGCTCCTGCGTGAGATTCTTCTCTCTGTGGTATGCACGCCCATGCACTGGGGCGTCCGCAGAATTCTTTCCTCTGTGGTATGCACGTCCATACACTGGGGCGTCCGCAGGACGCCGATTTAGCAGTAACCGGGTACACCGAAGCGAAGCGCAGGTGTGCCCGGCTGTCCAATGGAAATATCCGGTGTCCGGTAGGACACCGATTAACGACACACAGGTACGGCCGACAAGAGATCGTGGTATAAATCGGCGTCCTGACGGACGCCATAGCGCGGAGGATGTTCCACCGGGCACACCTCGCCCGTGGCTTGGTGTACCCGGTTACTGATTAATCAGTGTCCTAACGGACACTCCACCCGATGGTATGCGGACTGGGTCTGTGGCATAAATAGGACGCTTCCAGCAGTGGTACACAAGCACGGGATACGGAGGCGTCCGATGGATACTTCCATCGTGGTACACAAGCACGGGGTCTTCTCTCAGTAATACACAAACCCATACACAGGGAGGGTCGCGTAACTCTTTCCCCAATGGTATGCAGGTCCATGCACTGGGGCGTCCGCAGGACGCCGATTTAGCAGTAACTTTTACCTTTGCAGACGAGATTCAGAGTTAACATTTACACTCTGAATT
>CAJUKZ010000006.1 GCA_910586995.1 uncultured Muribaculaceae bacterium
CGGACGAAAGCAGGACATTGAGTGCGAGGACTTGGTTCTTGCCGACCTTGCGCGTAAGTCCGGCATGTTCGATGCGGTGCTGGATAGCATCGCCCAATCCTGCCACTCCGTCGGGATAACTGATGAAGTCATCGCGGTTGAAGTGGCGCAATTCGGGGTGGGTGCTGTCGGCTCTTTTCGATGGGGCCAATTCCGACACATCTTCGGTCGGAAACGGACGTAGTTCTCCCTATCCCGTGCCGCCTTCAGGTTGAAGACAACAAGGGGGATATCCGCCACGCTTAGGCGAACATACGTCTGGCGCAAACGCCATCATAAGGCGAGTGCCATCATTTTTAGTGGGTAAATTTCGCGCGGGTCGCGCTTTCTAAGACCGTGTTTCCAATCAGTCAGTCAGATATTTCCGGTATTTTCAACTTGATGCTGCCACTATATCCACAAAATCCAGCGTGTTGACAATCGGGTGCAATCTTCCCTTATAATTGGAAAACCGTCTTTCTCTGAGCCATTTAACAGCAGCCATTCCATTTGTTTGCAAACCGTTGGGTCATCGCTTCCTCAGTGCGTGTTGTTAGCGGTTCGCGTCTGCCGTCCTTTTAAGGCTCTCATCTTCATAGTGTTCCGGACGACTTCATCCGGGATTAGGTGTAGGTATGAACACAAAAAAGCGTAGCACAGTCAGGAGCATCATTCCAATCCGATATATAAAAGTTGAATGTGTCGGACGGTGGCTCTGCCATCTTGTGTTACATAAAGATACGAAATAATTTTCGCGTTTCCAAATCATCACAGCTCCAAAGGTGCTTTTTGGGGCAAAAATAGCCCTGTAACTACATCATCTTGCGTGTATTACAAGAAAATGCAGTTATAGGCCATCCGGGCAGGAAACATAGGTGCATAACAATGGCTATACCATTCGCCTCAATGCCTCCGCATTCTTCCCATGCGCAGATGGCGGCACGCTTCTTTGGCTGTGCGTTGATAATCGTTCCCCTTGCAAGGGGATATATGTCTTTTCGCCCACGAATGGACTTTGACGGACAAAATCATGCCGGGCGACCGTCACGGCAGAGCTATGTGAAAATCCCGTCAGAATAACGGTGGTGTGTATGAATGCTCCGCTATGGTCACATGAAAAATGCCTTCACGTTTTCTGATTAGCCTTATCTCTTGTCGCAACTGGGCATGACGCTGTCACGAAGTGCTGGGGCACATTCGTCAACCTCCTTGTTGCGGCCAATGAAAGACCATCAGTACAATTCTAACGAAGGTAAGTTGAAAAAGGTTCATACACCAATGGATTTTTTTACTTGAATTATTTAGACAGAATCATCCTTACTCCGCAAAGACAAGTCGAGTTCTCTCAGTCCTCCAAATTATTTGAGTCAAGTTTACTTAAAGGTCGTATTGGTACAGTTTTATGGCGTTTAAGCTACTTATGATTATAGTCTGCAAACTACACCCCCGAACAGGGAGTGACATGTTTAAGTTGTTCTCTATTAAGAAACTTGAATCGAGTATGCGGGTAGAAAATATACTGATTTACATTTAACAAGAAAGTTTGATCAATGTTTTCAAGAAAATTATTACAATCTAAAATTTTCTTAAAAAGCAAATGACCATCTTTGTCTTGCCCATATTTTGATAATGCATTATAAAATAATAGCCCTAATTCTTCATTAGATAACTGAGATTGAAGAAGATTCAAATACCTATTGCGTGCGCTGTCATCTTCCTTGTTATATGGGTCATCAACTACAAATTTGATGGCATTAAAAAGATAGCGGTATAAGTACCCAATATTGCAATCTGTTTCTTTAACCATTTGTTCATATATTGAAGTGATAGACTCTCTATATTGTTCTATCTCTGACTGATTGGCGGTCAATGGTCGAAATTGTGTAGATATTGTTCTTAAATGGGAGTCAGACTCCAATTTAGATTGGTAGAATTTTATGAAAAACGAATAGTATTCAATTAAATTGCACACCCCATTATCTCCAAGCCGGATAAAAATATTTGAATTTACCGTATCTTGAACCTGTTTTAGCATTGATAAGATGTTAAAATAAGTAGTTTCAAAACGAACTTTGTCTGCCTCCTGGCGAGTAATATTTAGCTGTTGACGTTGTTCCTTGAATGTCACAAATAGAAATGCAGTTGCTGTAAATGTTAGAGTAATTCCTAATGTACCCCATAAGAAGTCTCCAATATTTTTATGGAACTGAATTACAATTGATTTCTTAATAGCATCCCAATCAAAAAGGCTAAAGCCATCAGACGAAAAAATAACTGTTAAATATATTATTATCAATAGTATACTAACAAGGAAGCCACCCCAAGCCAGCGTGGTAACCAATGTCAACATTCTCGATTTATTATTCTTCATTCAAATTATGATATTGCTCTTTTATATAAGAAACTAAAATAGATGCTTGTTTGTCAAGCTTTTCAAACGAAGGATAACCACTATCTCCAAGCGGATTAACATCTTCGGTTACATCCATTGACAGCCCCAATGACTGGAGATTTTGCAATGAAAGAACTTTCTCTTTACCGGCAATGCTTATCGTAACTGCAATATCATCACATTTTAAGTCTTCATCAATGACATAAAATGTATCATGTTCATTTCTTTTCTTTTTTATAGAATCTATAAAATCGAATACAGATATCTTACCTCGATTTATTTTGTACACTATAGATGTCATAATGTCTTTATCCGAGATTGTATTGTCGGATATTCTTGATATTTTCAAGCGGTCATCATGCACTTTTCGAAGTTCGACAGTACGAGCATCGTACTGTAGTGCAGCCATTCGTCTTTCAACCAACCTTTTAATAGCAACAGGAGCAATTTTGATAGTGTAGTCATCATAATGACCTAAGTCTTTACAATAATTCAATATTGCATTATTCAGAATTGTGGCTATGCCAAATTGACTTATTCGTTCAACTATCAAGAATCCATAAGCGGAATCTTTTGGGATATATAACATAAAATAAAAAGGTTTCAGCAATACATGTTTTGCTGTTTTTTTGAAGTCGGTTTCTCCGGTTTCGATGTTAACGCCATCTTCTATAGTCCCGTACTCACCTGATTCAATAATACCCTTTATATATTGTCCAGTTCTTACTAAATGGTATTCTCCTTCTCCTTTTCTTGAAAGTCGAAAAGCGTTGCCGATTTGACCATCTTCCTTCTGTATAGGTACATTCTTTTCTCCCCTATTTTCATCTTGTCTCCAAGATAAGAACATATTATCCATATCAGAAAGAAAATTATGCCCATCTTCTCCAAAGTCGGTTAAGACTTGAAGGTCGTTTTTATCACCTTTCTTATAGACAGAGATTGCATATACCGCAAGGGAAAATGATGTCGCTATTATATTTGTAAAAATTAGATTTATTTACGTTGTTGAAATTACATATATTTAGTGATTTAGAATATGGTAACCTCCGTTTTTTTTCGCGCCACGATATTCTATCAAACCAAGACCGATTAAACTTCTCAAGGTGCGAGATATGGTGGAGAGACTTACGTCTGCCAATGATGATAATTCGTTGGTCCTCAATCCAGGAGATTTAGACAACATTTGAAGCAATTGCTTTTCACGCTCATTTAATCTGTCATTTAATCTGTCATTTAATCTGTCATCGATGACATTTTGGGCCGTTTGACGCTTTACGAACCTTACGGTAAAGAATCCCTTGTTCTCAAATTGCGGCTCCGGTAAGCCTGCTTCTTTCATCAGTCTTCGCATACGGGGAACACCTGAACCGACTTTCTCGACGATGTGCATTCGGGTAAAGAGTCCAAATATTAGAGGATTGCGACTCATGCTTTTCGCTCCGAAATTTTCGGCCACCAATGGAAGAAGACCACCGGGATTAGATATTTCCACCCGGTCATCATATACTTCCACCATGATAGTCGCCCCTTCCTCGTAGAGGTCGCGGTGACAAATGGCGTTGCATAAAGCCTCCTTGAATGCGTCAAGAGGAATCTCCCATATTTCCTTTCGAGGACCGACACCTTCAATGATATACTCTACTTCCAGCTTGCTCTCAATCCATGAAATAGCATTGAGATACTGCTGATAGAGAGGGCCGCCAAAAGTCTTGTCATCAATGATGTGCACTTTGTCAAGACCTTTGAAACGCAAGCATCTTACGACGGCATGAGGGAACTTACGTTCCGGCTCTTTACCAAAGAATAATGCTGCTGCATTCTTGACACGTCCATTATCGGTCATCAACTCCAGATTGTCAAACAATTGCCGAATGGGTAAGTCTTCTGAAAGGTGAGCCTTTTCAAGAAAGGATTTGAAATTATGTCGCTCAATGTCTTCATCAATGTCAAACCAACGGCACGGAATAGCATCGTAGAAAATCTTTGAGCATTCGGCAAAGAAAGCCCGAATCTCCTCGGCAGTTCTCAGTTTCTGACAATTGGCTCCCTCACGGACATATATCAATCCTCCGGTGATGTAGGGTTTGTCCTTGCCGCTCGGCACATCTATAACCCAAACTTTCTTCCCCTCGACTTCAACAGAATACATATCGCACCTTATCGCCGGGGATATTTCGCCAATGGTATCTTGAATGGCAGAACGCTTATTGTTGTCAATCTCAGCACCTATAATTTGATTGTTGTTATCCACTCCAATGAGCACATAGCCTCCGGATGCGTTGGCAAATCCGACTACCTCGTCAGATATTTCTTTCACCTTTGATGGCACACTTCGTTTGAAGTCTACATTGTAGCCTTCGCCTCCTTTTACAAGGTCAAGTATTTGAGATGCCGTTAACATAATGCAAAATTACTAATTTATTCTGAATTTATCGTTATGAATGAGGGGATTAAATGTGTCTATTCCCAAAAATCGACATTTATGTCAATCTTTAGGAATAGCACTATTGATAAGAGGCTTGACAACTTACCACATCTCGCTGTCTTTCTTGGTTCGGGTGGCGATTTCATCGGCTATCTCCTCGGAGGATAGTTTGATGTAGACCATGAAGGTCTTTTGAGTCTTGTGGCCGCTGACGTGCATCATCTGGACGATGTCGTATTTGTGGCTGAGATACATGTTGGTGATTCCTGTGCGTCGGGCGGTGTGGCTCGTCACGCATTTGAAACGTGGGAGGAGTACATTGCCGTTCAGGTCTGTCTCCGGCTCCTTGCCTTCTTTTTTCTGAGCGTCCCTTTCTTCATCGTCAGATTGGTCGGCACTTTTTCTTTCAGTGTCGGCACACTCTCGGATAAGTCTTCCAAAATATCCTTGATGTAACGGTTCAGCACCTGCTCGTTGGCTTTCGGAATATTGTAACTATATTTCTTACAGATGGCAATAAGGTTCTCGTTCATCACCGGAATTGTCACCTCGGTCTTAGTTTTCTGCTGTACCAACCTAATGATGCGTGTCCCCTTTCGCGTGGTCTCAAAATGGTCTTTATTGAGATTGTTATAGTCACTGACGCGCTGACAAGTATATCAACCGATGAGAAAAACATCACGAACATGCTCTTTCTTCCCGCTCAGGGGCATTTCATAGAGTACCTGTAACTCTTCCTCGGTGAGATAAATCTCTACTGCCTTGTCGCGGTCTTCAATCTTATTTTTGACTATGAGCGATGCGGCGCGTTGGTTGTCATGGACACCATCAATGATCATTCATAGTCATTCACCATCGTTCAACCCCACGGCACAACCTCGTAGCCCCAAGCTTTAACAGAGTTTAACTATAATCTACGAGCAAAAATGTGGTGATCTCAACCAAAAATCAGCCGGGTCACCACGCCGAATTGTTAAAATCTTCAAAAAATCGTAACTTTGCATTCGGATAGACGAAGGTCATTCCCGACATTTTGGAAAATAAGAAGCGTTATGCTTATCTTGTAGTTTGTGAACGTAGGAAATTCAGAAACCGATGCAAGGGATAGCATAGTGGTTCTCACGCATATAGCGTGGGTCACTATTGTTACATCTGCATCAAAGGTTTCCTACGACCTACAAACTAAGACGTGGCATAGTTGGCTCACGTTTCTGTTTATAAACATTTGAACCTTTGAGCCCAAGGCAATACTATACGGATATGAAATTGACTCATAATCTATACAACATCCCACAAGAGTATCAGTCATTCCTGACTGCGGCCTTGGCGATGGCAGAAAATGCCGGAGATATTCATATGCAGTATTTTCGCAAATGTAATCTTGAACAGTCAACAAAGCTCAATGACAGCGATGTGGTCACAATAGCCGACAAAAAGGCAGAAGCAATGATTCTTGATTTTATCTGTCAGCATTTCCCTTCGCACGGGATTATCTCGGAGGAATCAGGACGAGATCACGATGAAAGAGAATGGCGATGGGTAATAGACCCTCTTGACGGAACAACAAATTTCTCTGCGGGACTTCCGGCTTTCTGTGTATCTATCGCACTTGAACATAATAAGGAAACTGTGCTCGGAGTAGTATATGCTACATATCTTGGAGAATGTTTCTATGCGGTCAAAGGAGCAGGAGCATGGCTTAATGGAAGCTCAATCCACTGTTCCGACAAATCAGAAATGACCAAAGCCGTTGTAGCAACCGGAATGCCATACGACCGAAATGACAATGCCGACAATAATCTTACTGAAATCTGTCGAATGGCATTACGTGTCAGAGGCATAAGACGTATGGGGTCAGCCGCGATAGACCTATGTTATACCGCAGCCGGATTCTTTGACGCTTATTGGGAACTGAATCTCAATCGCTGGGATGTATCAGCCGGACAATTGATAGCAGCTGAAGCCGGGGTTATTATTGAATCCATTCGTTCAAACAGGAATCATTCGATTCTTGCTTCCAATCCCAATCTCCATTCAGCAATGCGCCAAGTTCTTTTTCAAGAACAAGCTTAAAAATGAATGACTATGTTCATTGCGATTCTTATATACAAGAAACCTCTGAGCGAGGTTGACAAATATCTTCAGGCTCACCGCGATTATCTTGCTGAGCATTATGCTGATGGTGTTTTTATTGCGTCAGGTCCGCAGAATCCGCGCATTGGTGGTGTGATAATGATAAAAGCCACCGACCGCGAAGCTGTCAACGCCATTATCTCGCAAGACCCGTTCAACATCAACGGCATCGCCGGCTATCAGATAGTGGAATTCACTCCTACGATGTTCTGCGATGAGTCTTTACAAACACTACTGTAAGCCATGCCATACATATCCATCGAAAGCGGAAAACTCACCGCAGAACAAAAGAAAGAATTGATTGAACGGCTCACAGCAACAGCCTCCGAGATAACACATGTCCCGAAGCAGTTCTTCACTGTAACCATCAAGGAACTACCTGATGAAAATTTCGGCATCGGCGGCAAATCCATTGATGAGATAAAACGGGATTTCAACCGCAAATGAAAAAAGAGTTGAAAGATTTGACCTTGGAAGAACTATGGGAACTGTTTCCAATAGTTCTTGTACCGCATTGTTCTTGCTGGAAAGAATGGGCTGATGATGAAATAAAGCAACTCCAAATAATCCTTACGGAAATTTGCCCCATAATCAACCATATAGGCAGCACCGCGATTTCGACAATTCAGGCCAAACCTATAATAGACATATTGGTGGAAGTATCGACAAGACTGGATTGGAACAAATTACGTGATGTCATGGAGTCGTCCGGATATATATGTATGTCTGTTTCAGGAACACGTATGAGTTTCAATAAGGGATATACACCATCGGGATACGCCGATAAGGTATTCCATATACATATTCATCCAATCGGTGACAATGACGAGATATTTTTTCGTGATTTTCTGGTGAACCATCCCGATACGGCTAAAGAATATGAGGCTCTGAAATTGAGTCTCTTGCCAAAATTCAAGCATAATAGAGATGGCTATACCGAAGCCAAAACCGAGTTTATCGAAAGAATTGTTTCTAAACGAAAGAATTGAAGTGATGAAAGTTGTAGGCATAAGTGGTAGCTCTCGTAAGAACGGCAATACCGCAATCATAATCAAAACGATTTTTGAGGAATTGAGTAAGGCCGGTATTGAAACGGAACTGATTCAGTTGGCGGATATTGATATTCAGCCGTGTCGCGCTTGCTTCGCTTGCAAGGGCAAGAAAAATTGCGTTTTCAAAAATGATGGCTTCATCGGAGTATTCAACAGTATGGTTGAAGCAGACGGCATCATACTTGGCTCTCCGGTATATTCCGCTGACGTATCGTCAAAAATGAAAGCGTTTCTTGACCGTGGCGGTGTTGTGGTTGCTACCAATCCCGGATTATTGAAGCATAAGGTGGGGGCTTCTGTTGCCGCTGTTCGCCGTGCAGGAGGTATGACTGCCGTAGATACGATGAATCATTTTATGTTGAACAAAGAAATGATAGTAGTTGGCTCTACATACTGGAATATGGTCTATGGCAGAGAGATTGGGGATGTCCTCAATGATGAAGAGGGAATGGCAAATATGCGTAATCTCGGACAAAATATGGCATGGTTTCTCAAAAGATTAGATAAACAAGGGTAAGAGATGAGCACATTTAGATATATCTTATCCAGCGCGCAACTACAGCCATTTATCCGCTACTATTGGATTCTAAATACTAATGAAGATATTGATACTCTGACCTTTCCAATCGGATGTCCGCAACTGATTTTTCATCGTCGGACTCGGTTCTATATTCCGGAATTGGAGTCAGAACAAGCAAGATTTTCCATAAGCGGTCAAGTCAATTTTCCGGCAAGGGTTCAATCATCGGGCGATGTTGAAACTATTGTCGTTGTGTTCCATCCTCACGCCATCGGTACTGTGATCAATATTCCGGTATCGTCATTCTATAATCAGGAGATTGACGGTTATTCTCTCGGTGATAAAAGTCTGAACATACTTGCTGATGATGTGCTTAATGCCGATGATGCGGCCGAAGCTACCAAGATAATTGAGAAGTGGCTGTTATCAAGGTTGGAAGATACTGCAATTTACAATTTCAAAAGAGTGGATGCATCGCTGAAACTGTTATTCCATGATAATACTATCAGCGTGGAGAATATGGCTCAACTCGCTTGCCTGAGCCGGAAGCAGTTTGAACGGGTGTTTTTCAATGCCGTCGGAATGAAACCAAAGGAATACTCAAATGTGGCTCGTTTTCAGAAATCACTATGGCTTATGCAGAATGGCAACCGCGATTTTGCCGACATAGCCTACTCCTGCGGATACTCCGACCAGTCACATTTTATCCGTGAGTGCCGTCACTATTCCGGAACCACTCCGGTAGAATTGCTGAAAACACAAACGGTGTATTCAGATTTGTTTGCCTCGCCTTTCTGAATGTCCCTTTTCTTCTATCTGAGACAACGGCAATGCGCTAACTTTGCCACAAAAAATGAAAGAAGTAAACCCCAAGGAAACAACGAGAGCCTACGCCTTCGATATGTGGATGAATGCTCCGATGCCAATGGTAACGTTCTTCAAGACACTCGATGTCACCCGATTATTGAAAATCAGCCGCAGGTGTGGACTTAAATTCAATATGCTCATGTGCTGGTGCATTGGGCGTGCCGCCTTGCAGGTAAAGGAATTTCAGATACTCCCGGTCGGTGGCAAACTCATTGAATATGATTCTCTCGCTGTCAATACCATCGTGTCAAACAGTCAGGGAGAAGTTAGTTCATGCGATGTCCCGTTTTCCGATGATTTGACGACATTCAATTCCGAATATCTCCGTCTTACCCGACAAGTCGCTGAAAGTTGTGAGAATCACGACCTGTCCGAAAGCATGATAATCGGAACCTCAGCACTCGCCCGATACGATATTGACGGAGCGGTGGGAATGTACAGCGGCATCTTCAACAACCCGTTCATGATATGGGGAAGATATAGGAAACAGTTATTCAAAACCATCCTCACCGTTTCTTTTCAATTCCACCACACTCAGATGGATGGCGCACACGCCGCCCGCTTCCTTGATTTGTTGCAACGGGAGATTAACGCTATCCACTGATTCTGTGATATGATCAAATAAGCATGTTATATTAGTGCAATATCCCCCCCCTGATAAAATACGTGACAACTGATATCTATGTAAAGCCAGAAGTAATATGAAAGAAGCAATCCCTATGCATCTCCACAAGGATGTGACAGAGACTGGAATTTATCTAAAGATTGTGACACCTGAAGATCTTGGGAATCATCCAATAGAGTACGCCCATAGGGATGATTTCTATATTTTGGGACTCATAACTCGTGGAACAGTTTGTATTGATATCGATTTTGAGAGACAGACAGTTGGAGCAGGAGAAATTGGGCTTATAAGACCTGGGCAAATACACAGATTCATAAATGGAGAGAATTTTGAAGGCTTAATGCTTTCAATCGAAAAGGGCATAGTCTGCGATCAATATAAATTGATTTTTAAGGAGACATCCTTCTCGTGTAATGCCATAGAGGTGCAAAATACTGAGTTCGTCGAGTTAAAGATCTTGTATCAGTTGATTTATGATATGGTTGGAAGATATGAAGATTTATCCGTAATCAGAAATCTGGTCTCTGCATTCGTGGGGATGACAGCCGGATGTTTTAAAAGAGCCGATTGTCAGCACTACTGGAATAACAGACGACATACAGAGATTGTGATGCAACTCAACCATCTTCTTCAACTCTATCTTATTGAGAGCCGCAGCCCATCTTTCTATGCAGACAAATTAAAACTATCATTAGCTTATCTAAATGAGGTCGTAAAGAGTGTTACAGGTTGGAATGTCAGTAACTATATCCGAAATGAAATAATACTCTTGGCGAAAAGGTTGCTCTATCATACAAATTTGACAGTAAAGGAAATTGCAACATCATTGGGATTTGATGATAATGCCTATTTTTCGCGCCTTTTCACAAAAGCAACCGGTAAGTCGCCCATGCAATTCAGGGCAAAACCTTGAATAGTCCAATAACAGGCTCACATACTCCATTGACGCGCACGATACCTTAAGGTAATTTTGCAGTCGGAAAAAGACTGTAAAAATGACAAAGAAAACAAAGTTGAAATTATGCGATTGGTCTCTGCTGTTTTTGACCGTCGTTATACTCGCTTCCGGGGTACAACTGGAAATTAACCCTGTCGGAGCAAAATGCTGGATATGGTCACATATAGTGATTGGGATACTATTTATAAGTGGAATAATCTGGCACATCAGCCTTCATAAATCCTGTAAGAAAAGAGTTGAACCAAAGACTCGAAAACACGGAAACAAACATGCTGTGATAGGAATATTCTTCCTGCTTACGCTACTAAGCGGAGTTATCGCAACAGGTCATTGGGTTGGCACTTACTTTCACAGTACAATAGGAGGTGTTCACGGTAAATTCGGCTTCCTTTTCATTATAGCCGTAATTCTACATATAGCAAAACATAAGCGTTTTTATTACCTATAGAGGTCACGCCTATTTTGACATAGCCTCGTTTACAATATTCTGTACATTCGCCTTGTTGGAGATGTAGAGTCTCTATTTGTTTGAAATCCGAAAGAATTTTTATGATAGAATTTAATCGTTTTTTCGTTATTCAAAGCATCCACGGTAATGAACTGACAACCGGCCTGCCGATGTTTTTCATAAGTAGCGGCAACCAAATCAATTATCATAGAGCCAATTCCCATACTCTGATATTTTTCTAATATACCGAGATGACCAATATTTATGGCAGGATAGGATGATTGCCGATTCAAGAAAGTTGCTATATCTTCATCTGCTTCCAACTTCAAATCTTCAATAAAATCATCCTTTTCTGTCTGACTGCCTATCATTAAAGCATCATTCATAAGAGTGAAAGCAGCTACAATTTCCCCAGTCTCTATAAACACGCTATATGCAGAAAGATAATGCCTTTGCACACACTCTTTCACCTCAATATGAAAGAAATCGTCAAGTTCTTTTACTCCACATGAAAACGCAGACATATTTTCATAGTCTGCGTCAGTCATTAATCGTATTTGAATTTGGGAATCAATATCCAAGAATCGGGTTTTTTCCTCCACAATTAGCAATTATTCGATTTGCATTTGCTTCTGTACGAGCTTTACGCACTTCGTTGCGATGTCGTTCTTCTGCATTAAAATCCCCCCGGAGATGTTTCTCCAGATTACAACGGAAACGAGCGACATCATCTCGATCCATTGGAGGATTAGGAATTGAACGGATCATAGCTTTAACTTATTGATTATGCAAATTTACGACATTTTATTCATAGTCGCAAACTTCAACTGAAGATATTTTTCTATTCTTTATTATGTAACATCTGAAATACATGATATGTTTATCTTAGTTAAGATGGTCATATTAGTAATATTATTGCTCTTATATGATTTAATTGTAAATTCTGATGCTGTTAATAACTGATTCCAATTATGGATTAAATTTTAGTATCTTTGCGCTTATAAAAGAAACTGAAATATGTTCATAGCGATTCTTACCTATAAAAAGGCTCTGAGCGAAGTCGATAAGTATCTTCAGGCTCACCGTGATTATCTTGCGGAACATTATGCGGCAGGTGATCTGATCACATCCGGACCGCGTGTGCCGCGTGTCGGTGGTGTGATAATGATTAAAGCAGCCGACCTGGAATCTGCCAAGACAATTCTTTCGCAAGACCCTTTCAACATCAACGGTATTGCTGATTATCAGATTGTGGAATTTACCCCGACATTGTTCTGTGAGAGCGGATTAAAGCAATTATTAAATCCATGATTTGTGCGTCGGACATAGAGGCCACATTGTTGAGCATGGCCGACGAGCGGCAGGCTCAACAATTATTGCGATTTTTCAAGACCGCTCCAGGACAGTATGGCGAGGGTGACAGGTTCATAGGCCTGCGTAATCCGCAAGTGCGGATGGTTGTGAAAAAGGTATGGAAAGACACGCTTCTTCCTGAGGCCGAGAAACTTGCACGGTCGCCTCTCCATGAAATACGTCTGTGCGGACTGTTGATCATGGTAGAGCAATACCTTCGGGCTATGAAAAAGAAAGATCAGGCTGAGATGTCCGGAATATTTGAGTCCTATCTTGAGCTTTATCCATATATCAATAATTGGGATTTAGTCGATTTGTCTGCAATAAAGATAGTAGGTAATCACGAGGTACTGAATCCTGATATTACGCTGATGGATGAATGGATCAAGCCTGAAGGACATACACTTTGGCAGCAGCGCATTGCTATGGTCAGCACGTGGATGCTTACGCGCAAGGGTATAATCGGAAAATGCATGGACAGGGCGAAATTCCTGTTGACAAGTCCTCACGACCTTTTGCATAAGGCTGCCGGTTGGATGCTTCGCGAAGTGTGGAAGAAGGGTTACAGGGATGAACTCCGGGATTTTCTTGAAGCAAACGTGGTCGGTATGCCATCCGTAATGCTCTGTTATGCGTGCGAGCAAATGTCTGTCGAAGAACGCCACGAATGGCAATCAAAACGAAAGCTAATTTATAAAAGATAATGCTCGTGATCCAATAAAAAGCTTGTTATAAACCAAACGAGATTTTCAAAAAAGCAATTTGCTTTTGCCTTATATCAAATCATCAAGGGATTTAAAGATAAATGCCATTAAATTCAAAATCTATTCATTTTAGTAATTTTCGATCGTTATCACCGCTCTCCAGTACACTCATCTGATGGATGGCTATTTGGTTAAGTTTGATAAGTCGCTCCGATTGTGGTAGCCCTTGCTCTATGAATACGGCATTGAGGCTTTCCATATTGGATAGGCAGATGAGTTCGTTCACAGAAGCATAGTCGCGGATATTCCCTTTCAAATCTGGATTTGCCTCACGCCACTGTTTTGCAGTCATTCCGAACATAGCCACGTTCAACACATCGGCTTCATTAGCATAGATGATATTTGCTTGTGCGTTAGTGACCTCTATTGGAATAAGGTTTTGCTTGATCGCATCGGTGTGTATGCGGTAGTTGATTTTCGACAACTCACGCTTTGCCGACCACCCTAACGCTTGTTGCTCAACCGCTTTAAGTCTTTGAAATTCTTTTACGATATAAACTTTGAACTCCGGGCTGATCCACATGGCAAACTCAAACGCTATATCCTTGTGGGCGTATGTTCCACCGTATCTTCCTGCTTTGGCTTGAAGTGATATGGCGTTGGTTCGCGCTACAAACTCCTTGACACTTATCTTAAAACTGTTGAGACCGGACTGATTTCTAATTGTGGCGAATTCGCCATAATTAAAATCGGGATTATACACTTTCTCCCAAATGCCGATAAATTCAAGAGTGTTACGGTTACGTAGCCAATCAGTGATGAAGAAGTCTCCATCTTTGGCACGCAACATATCGGTGAGACAGATGTAGTCCTCACTGTTTACTTTTATAACATTAACTTCGGTGTCTTTTACTGTTATTTTTGCCATTTGGGGATAAGCGATTGATTTCAAATGCAAATATACTGCAAAAATCGGTTGAATCTGCGTATTAGCTTTTTTTCTCAGAACCTGTATTGTATGGAGGCAAGGATATTGCGGGGGCGGATTTGGAATGAGTGCTCTGTACGCGATAGTGTGCCATATGCCACGTAGCTGTAATGGCGTTTGTTAAGGAGATTGTCTGCTGTTACAGATAGCCTGATCTTATTGTTTACCCGCCATGCTGCCGAGGCGTCAAGCAGTATGAGGTTTTCGGTGTTTCCTTCCGGGAAGTGGGTAAGGAAGTGTTCCGCACCGAGACTGAACTGAAGCCGGTCTATCGGTATCACGGTTGCATACAGTTTCTGGTTGAATGAGTGATACGAGGTCTCAGCATCGTCGATTTTCAGTCTGGAGAAACCATAATTGGCGTCATAATTCAGTGATAGCCACCGGACGATGCTACCCTTGAAATATGGCTTGACGACAGCTGCGATCTGGTCGTATGGCATGACTTGATTGTCACGCATCGAGGAGGCCGATGAGGCTGAAGCATTGAAATCACAGCCAATAAGCATCTTGCTATGTCCCAATCCTTTGCTTATGCCACCACTTAGATACCATGTTTTGCTTTCCGACAGCCTGTCGGCAAAAGTGGAGACGATGATATTGTCCACAAACAGTTGGTTAGACATCAATGACGATCGGCAGTAATTGTATGTAGCCGAGAAGTTGAAGAAGAAAGCACTTAATGGATTACGGTAACTATATGAGAAACCGGCAGATACATCGTGTGTGTATTTGCCATCGGTTCTGCCGATGAAAAGATTGCGGTAGTCGGCAAGCACTGGAGATGAATTGTAAAGATATGCCTGAGGTGAGCTTAATCTGTAGGCCAATGATCCCGAAAACTCAGATCTTGCGGATGCTTTCTTCCTTACATAGAATCGTGGAGTAAGATTGATATAATCATGCTGTCCGCTTATGGAATAGTGAAGCCACTTTACAGCGACTGTTGTCGATAATCGCCAGTTGTTGCGTTCATAATCAACCTGAGGCTTGGCATAGATGTTAGACAGAAAAGCGTTGTGAGTGCGCGAATTATCAAAGTTTCCCATTCCTGACAGTGTGGCATTCATCCTGTGGTAGTTGAGGTCTATGCCACCGTTGATGTAGAACTTCCAGAACCTGCTTAGCCGTCCATATTGGCTCTCAGTAGTGCTTCTGAAATCTGTGATGCCGAGATTCTGCAACACTCTGGTTTCGTCAGCCACGTAAAGACGGTCAGGCGAGTGCACGAACGAGTTTCGCGAAACGAGTTCGAAAATATTCGTATCATTGCGTTTCACAAGTTTCAGGTCGTTGGATGCTGAAATATCTCTGCGGCTTACCTTTTGTGTAAGGTCCATGCTTCCGGATATAGCGGAGGTTGAATTATTCCAGACTGCATTAACCGTCAGTTTGTCTTTTAGAAAATATCCGCGTTTGTTTATTTCCGAATTGAACTGAGCCGAAAGATCGTGGGTCTGAGTCCGCAGTCTGTTGCGCTGTATAAAATCCGGTATTGTCTGGCTGAAATAATCGGTGTTCAGACTTGAATTGTAGTCGAGCCGGTCTGCGGCATAGTTGAATTTCAGTCGCATGGAGTTATCGCCGTGCCTCCAGGCAGAGATCGCGTTTGCGATCCATGAGAGATTGTCGCGGGTGCGTTTCTCAGTCAGTGGAGCAGCTACAATATCGGCCGAGATGTATCCGGGCCATAGAGACTCGGAATAATCGGATGAAAACATGTCGTGGAAGTCATGTTCGGTTATCTGTGATGCCGGGTTCCATGCGGTGTTTCCTGCGCGCAGTGTTATTATGTTCTGCATTTTTGAGGCCATCCGCATTGTGTACATCGAGCCATCGTAGAGCAATGGCTCTGCACCCGCAGCAGCTTTTGCCACACCTACCCATCTGCTCCTTGCATCTTCTTTAAGCCTGAGATTTATACCTGCTTCCTCGGGAAATTCTATGCCTTCAAGAGCCTTTACCGGTTGATGATTCTCCATTACCTCTACCGATTTGACATCTTCATGGGATATATTTTCTGTCGCAAGTCCGTACTGACCGCCTATGAAATCGTTGCCGTCGATATAGAACTTATTTATCGGTTTTCCCTGATACTTGATTGTGCCATCTTCTTCAACCCTTATTCCCGGCAGGCGTTTGATTACGTCAATGATTGCGTTGTCTTTTGCATTGGCATAGCGTTCTACATTGAACACAAGCGTATCTCCTTTCGCATATATATCCGGAGCATTGACTATCACATCATTGAGCTGGGTCTCTTTTGCAGTCATCCTCACTCCATTGCTGAAGTTATAGGAAACAGGCAACACCAGAGTCTCATATCCTATTCTCCGGAATGATATTGAGGCAGTCTCAGCATTGACTTTTATTGAGTAAGATCCGCTGGCCGTCGAAGATGCGAATGCTGTCGCTTTTCCGTTGGCGTTTAATGCCCGTATCACTACGCCCGATACGGCTTCTCCGGTCTGTGCATCGGCTACAGTGCCGTGCAGTTCCCTCGGGTCTGCCGCTTTTGCCAGCAGCAGACCCAAAAGAATGCTTAGTATGAAAAAACAGTATCTTGTCATTTTTTCCAGTCGGTTTCGATGTAGTCAAATGGAAGCTCAATCGGATCGTAGGCATCCGGGACGGGATTTCCATATTCATCCGATACAGTGATATGGCCTTGTCCTGCGGCCTCATAGTATGCGTATGGATTCACGTCCCACCTATGCTTTGTGTCGTAGTATTTAGTCCTCGAAGTGTTGCTGAACGGGACTTTATAGATAGTAATCGGCCGGTCGGCGTTCGATTTTATGCCGATGCATTCAAATGTATAATGGCCGTTTTCGTCCGACGCTCTCATTATCAGTCCGGGTAGTCCGTATAATTTCCACGGCCCGTCCATGACAGGAATATCCTCGCAGTAAAAAGCACTCCATATGCGCCCGCGGAAATCACATACTGCGTAGTGGCATTCATAGCCGAGAATTTCAGTCGTTGAGTCGGTAAGTTCCCAATTGATCTGAGGCAATTCTTCATCGTAGCGTAGCCAGTCGGTGCATATCTTTTCTGTGTGAGTAAGTTTTCCTTCGGGATAATTCTTGTAGATAGTCATGAATTCGCCGTTGGATAATTTCCCGTCTATTGCCGCTGCTGCGATTTGTTCCGAGGTGCTTTTCATCAGCAGCGAATCTACTGTCAGATTCTTGAAACTGGAGAATTTAGATAGACCGTTGGAGGCGATTTGCAGCAGCATCTGGTCTGATGTATAGTTGTCTTTAAGACTTCCTGTGGTATCGTTGCACCATGAGTAGTTGTATACAAATTCCATAGTTTCCGGTGCGAGAGTTTCTGTTTCGGGTACGCTGTTCTGATATATGGACAGTGTGCGGCGAAGCACCTTCCCAGAGGCCGTCAGGGCAAGTATCGCAATGACGGAGATGATGATTGATGTCCTTTTCATTTTTTTCTTGTGGTTTGGTTTGATGCTGCAAAATTATAGGTGCTGTTGCCTTTGGGCCGAAAATAATCCTTACTCAAATATTCAGGAATTATTACTGAATTATTACTCCCGGAAATTTATCCGGAGAATCAGACGTTTATAAATCGGATTATGAGTAACTTCGCATCATGGAAAAGAGAATAAAGATACTTTATGTATTGTCAATCGCAGCTATCCTCGCATTCCTCGGCATGCAGGTCTATTGGCTGTACAACCGATTTGAGTATTCCATTACTGAATATGAAAATATTTCAATTGATAAAATTTCAAAAGCCATCGATGAATATAATAGCTACAGAGCGAAACACACGATGATAAAGGAAGCTACCAGAGTCCAGTCCTCTTATAGCATGAACAACGATCTGGATTCGATGGGAACCCGAAAACGTACTGTGACGGTGAGGACGAGAGAGTTGAACGGTCGTAAGCTTTTGGGAATTGCAGAGGAACGGAAGCTCACTCCCGATGAAATGAAACGGTTGCAGGAACTTGTTTTGGATTCCTTGGAAATGGTCGATGCAAAGATAGCGACAGTTGATGCCACAAGTGCTCCCTCTGATGGAGTTGCTTGGAATGCAATGAGGAATTTTGAGAGCGAGATACAGCATCCTTTCACAGTGGAAGGAATTGATTCAACACTCAGGAAGCACAATATCAATGCGGAAATATCGCTTATCCTGCAAGATAGCTTGACATGGACTCCTGTAACTGTGCGACATTCATCTACGTTTTATCCAAGCTTTAAAGTAATCACTCCTTATTCCGAACTCGAAAGGAAGGCGGTGGTGATTGTTTGTAAGATTCCCTCATCGGAGGTATTGCTTGAAATGGGTTGGACATTGGTAATGGCACTTGTACTTTCTCTGTTCCTGATTCTTTGTCTTGTGTGGCAGATAAAGACCATCTTCAAACTGGCACGTCTCGACAAGATGCGCAATTCCTTCATAACAACCATGATCCATGAGTTGAAACGACCAATCTCGACTTTGAAAATGTGTGTTTCAGGCATTGATAATGATAAGATGATGGAAGATTCACGCATGCGCCATGAACTTACCGGTGAGACACGCATTGCTCTTGATAATCTGTCTGCTTACTTTTCCAAACTACGCGATATCACATTCAACAATGTGGAGCAGATTCCACTGAATGTAGAGTCTTTTAATCTCGCAGCTTTGGTGGACGGTGTGTTAAAGTCTATTACGATACCGGGCTCAAAGCGTGTGATACTTGAAAATAATATCCAGAAAGAGTTGGAAGTTTCGGCCGACCGTTCGCATCTGACGAATATTATTACTAACTTGGTTGAGAATGCAATAAAATACTCCGGTGAAGATGTCGCAGTTAATATCAGCGCTGGGTCAATATCCGATGGTATTGCCATAAAGGTTGCGGACAACGGCAATGGTATACCCACCGCGGACCAAAACAAGATATTCAACCGTTTCTACAGGGGTAAAGCTTCAGCAACCGATATTCCTGGTATGGGGCTTGGATTGGCTTATGCAAAGCTTCTTGTCGATGCGCATGGTGGTGACATTTCGGTGGAAAGCACTGATGGTATAGGTTCAACATTCATAATAAACTTGCCGCAATGAAAAAGATACTGCTTGTCGATGATGATTTGAAAAACTCAATGCTTCTCAAACGTTTCATTGAAGCTGAAGGCTACGATGTGACGTACGCATCCAATGGCAGGATCGGTTATGAACTGTACAAAGATCTTCATCCGGACTTGATACTCCTGGATATAAACATGCCGGAAATGAATGGCTTCGAAGTGGCTAAAATTATCCGCGATATGGATAAAAGAGTGATTATCTTCTTCCTTACCGACCGCACCGACAAGGTTGACCGTCTTTATGGTTTCTCTCTGAAGGGTAACGACTACATTCCCAAGCCATTCTATCCGGAGGAATTGATAGCCAAAATCAACGAGCGGTTTGAAAGCGTCATCATCAGTAAGGATGTGGAATACCAATTGGGGCATACGATATTCCGGCCAAATCTATCATCGCTGACATACAACGGTGAGACGCATTCGCTCTCAGTGCGCCAGACAGAAATCCTCGCAATCCTTGTGCAGAACATTGGCAATGTCGTTGATCGCGACACCATCCTCAATGCCGTATGGGGTGACAGTAGCTACGCCAACTCCCTTGCCCTCAACGTGCAGATAACCTATCTCCGCAAACTTCTCGAAGATCCCTCCATTTCCATCACCTCCCTCAAAAAGAA
Organism: uncultured Muribaculaceae bacterium; assembly: GCA_910586995.1. Taxonomy (GTDB): domain Bacteria; phylum Bacteroidota; class Bacteroidia; order Bacteroidales; family Muribaculaceae; genus CAG-873. The sequence goes on from CAJUKZ010000006.1 coordinate 20,212, forward strand.
AGGGTATATCCTTATGATTCAATAATGAAATAAACCGGTCTGAAAATCATTTGAGAATTGATACGTTAAAATAGGATTGAGACAGATGAATTATATGGTTATCTTTTTAAGATATGGTACAGTATTTGGCCTATCGGAAGACCGATTGATACTTTCTTGTTGATTTTATAGTAAGGGGTGACTATCGGTTCAGCCTGATACCTGTTAGTCCCAACCTGCTGTACCGTCTGGATTCCGGTCTGGACTCCCCAGCGCTCATTGATCCTGTAGTCGAGATATCCACCAAATGCTGAGCGTCCATAATAACCTATCATTGCCGGTGGCATTGGCATACCGTTTGTCATCTGTGGTGGTTGTCCAATGCAGTAATCACCGAAGACTGTTGCAGATAGCTTCGGCGTAAATTGATATGTGATACTACCGTTAATGCAGTATTGTGTATTCAGTCCGCAGAAGTATGCGTATTTGTTCACCATTCCACCGGCGTAGAATGTGAAGTTGCCTATAGATTGATAAAAGCCTAATGTCCCGCTGTCAATCTGCATCAATCCAGGTAAGGCTCTTGTACCTCCGGCAGCAATAATCTCTCCGCTATTCCAAATTAACAGGCCTGCCTGTCCAGGAGTAAAATGAAGATGAAGATTGGGGATATGAAAATCGAGAGGCTGCGCAAGTCTGTACGGAAAAATAGGGTCTAATACCGGAGGATATGCTAAATGATAATCCACTCGATTTTTCTCTCCGTAGATGCTGTCCGGTTTCGCTACGGCCTCCACACTGATACCGTTATTTTTGTTTTGCCCGAATGGAATTGAATCCTTCATTTCATTTTGAGAAAAACATATCATCGGGAGGGCCAAAAGCGATAATACCAAAAGATGTCTATATTTCATGGTCATTAGGTTTTGACGGTGAGCATATAGCCGAAGCCGCGTTGGTTGATGATGCTCACATTGGGAGCATGGCGCAAGGCTCGGCGGAGTTTATGGATATAACCGTGGAGTGAGTTGCGGTTACTGACTTCATCCCGTCCCCATACGGCTATCATCAATTCTGAGGCATCAACTGTCTTGCCTATGTTTGAAGCCAGCTTTTTCAATATCCGTGCTTCGATGTTGGAAATGACTGTCTCATTACCGTTGAAAGTCAGCAATTGGTTCGTGACGTCGAAATTATAACTCCCAATTGAAAACACAACATTTTCATTCCGGCTCTGTACCTTATTTCTAAGAAGTGCCCTTATTCTGACGAGTAGTTCACGAAGTTCGAACGGTTTTTTTAGATAGTCGTTGGCCCCTATGTCAAAACCCTCCTCCACATCGTCAATTGTGCTTTTGGCAGTAAGGAATATAATAGGTACATTGGCGGAAATGCGACGTATCTCCTTTGCCATAGCGAATCCGTCAAGTCTCGGCATCATAACATCGGCAATGATGAGGTCGGCGTCCTCGGTCTTGTATCTGGAAAGTCCGTCAATGCCGTCAAATGCAGCTACAACCTCATAACCCTGTTGACGCAGAGTGTCACAGACAATAAGCGACAGTTCGCGTTCATCCTCAACGAATAGAATCTTGGCTTTCATGACAGTCGAATTTAATTGTGAATGTCGAACCGTTTCCCTCCTGACTCTTGACTGATATGCTCCAGCCCATCTTTTCAAGAATCTGCTTCACATAGTAAAGGCCTATTCCATAGCCACGGACATCCTGACGGTTGCCGTGCGGCACACGATAGAACTTGTCGAATATGTATGGCATACTCTTTGATGGAATACCTATACCATTGTCTTCGATTTCTATGCTGTTTATATATATTCTTATGTTGATAGAGACGGATTCTCCCGAATATTTGATTGCATTGTCAATCAGATTATTCAGTACATTAGATAGATGGGATTTGTCTGTTCTTACCGTTGTATTCCCGTTTGATTCGACTTTGATGGCAATATCCTTGTCTCCTCTCATGCGCTGCGCTTCCGCTATCTCATCCACAAGTTCTGGCAAATCTATTTTCTCCGGCTTCAAGGTCATGGTTTTCCTGCGTTCCATGCTCATGGCGAGAATATTCTCAACAAGTTCGCCGAGGCGTTTGATCTGCTTCAGAGCTATTGTAAGATAAGCATCCTTCTTCTCCCGGTCGTTGGATGTATCGTAATTAAGCAACGCATCGTTGGCAGAATACGCAATAGAGATGGGCGTTTTCAGTTCATGTGTCATGTTGCTGACGAAATCATCTTTCATTTCCTCGATTGTCCTCAGTTTGGAAACGGTATGGAACAGATACCGGAAAGCGGCGGTAAATGCGACCATAAGTAGAAATATCGTTACAATCACACCCATCATCTGAGATAGGATATGACGGGTCAATGGAGTGATGTATGCTTTATAATATATGTCTTCATCAGGGTTTATGACAATTTTGAATGTGTCAAATCCTGCCTGATTTTGAATCCTTGGGTTGTTGAGAATCACAGAGTCATTGCTGTTTACAACCTCCACTGCCACAAACTCAGGATAAATGTATCTGCGGGATAGATGATCATTCAAGACACTGTCCATTACCGTCACATCGAAGCCTATATATTTATCCATGAGAGTATGAAATTGTCTACTCATTGCATCGATCATCTGATTTGAGTAAGGGACCTCGTCCTCCAACATCGCTTTTTCTTCAACTACAGTGCCGTCGGCTTCGGTTCTAACAGATATGATTTGGCCGTTCTTATCCCTATAAGTAGATGCCTCGGCCTTTCTCGGAGTCTGAGAATCTACCGGATCAGTCGCTTCTTCCTGCATATTCACATTTGAAGTAAGGCCTTGTGCTCTACCTGCGCGATACATGAGGTCATCGATGTCGGCATCTGTCATGGCTGCCATTATTTCCCGTTCCACATTCTTTCTGATGGATTCATATAGTTGGACGAGATAAAAGACATTGCAGCCAAAAATCACCGCAATCACAGATATGAATATTATTGAGTTGATTCTAAACTTTTTCATACTCAAAATTACTTATAAAATTTATCATTGCCGCATAGCGGATTACATATTTAAGACTAAATAAGGTGGAAATAAGATTAAATAAGCCTGTGTATGAGGATTAAATCTGGAGCGGTCCTAACTTTGCGCTATCACAATACCTAAAGGATTATGCAGCGAATATATTTAAGTCTTGTCTTTATGTCGGTCTTCTTGTCCACGACGGCTCAAGAGGAGTCACCCGACAGCATTGTATCAATGCAGCTAAATGAAGTAGTAGTGAGTGGAGAGAAACCCCAGATCAAAGGTAAGGATGGGGCGATGGTCGTTGACCTGCCTGCCATTGTCAAAGATAAACCTGTAACAAACATACTTGAATCGTTGGGCTATCTGCCCGGAGTTGTGGACAATAATGGCACTATCGGTCTGAATGGGGCGTCGGAGGTCTCCATTATAATAAATGGCGAACCGTCGTCTATGCCATTGCAGAATCTATATCAGTTGTTGTATTCCACGCCTGTTGACCGACTGAAGAATGTAGAGATAATGTATTCCGCACCGGCTAAATACCATACCAATGGCGCAGTGATAAACATAGTGTTGAAAACGCCACGACCACTCGACGGATTGATGGGGCAGGCGACTGCAGGTTATAGCCAGACTCATTATGCTACATATTCGGGTGGTTTGAATACTACCTATGCCATAAAGGACTGGACATTTGATGTCAATTGGACGCTCACCCGGAATCAAACATATAATCGGCAGGAAACATTATCGAACCATCTTCTGGATGGTTCGAGGCACTGGATTGAGGATGATATGCGGCAGGTTGGAAAGAATTGGTCCAATCTTATATATGTTGCCGCCTCATTCAAAAAGTTGAAACTTTCCTATAATGGACAGATAACCTCTGATATTAGAAACCGCAGTATATCCATAGGAACTTTTGGCAATTATTCCAATCTATACAAGGGCATTTCTCCCACCTCATATCATAACATAGCCCTACGTTACGTTGCGCCATCAGGGTTTTCAGCCGGTGCAGACTACACGCATTATCATGAAAACAGGAATCAGGATCTCTATAAGGGTGACGAGGAAATGGTATACTCTGAAAATCGGCAAAATATCAACCGTTATCATGTCTACGCAGACCGTGAACATACGTTCGGTAGCTGGGCTATAGGTTATGGCGCGGATTATCAACATTCGGATGATAAAAGCAGTCAGGCATATATACTGCCTCAGCAACAAGGATTTGACAATGAATTGCGGGAAGATGCAGCGAGTGTCTACGTCAGTACCCGATCTTCTTTTCAGTGGGGACTATCGTTTAATGCTTCAGTAAAAGCGGAGTATTTCCATAACAATAACCGCCACAACTGGAATATAATACCACAGTTAGGCGCTACGTTCTACAAGACCCCCGGTAGCATATTCCAGTTTAATTTCACATCACATCGCGTCTATCCGTCATTTTGGGAACTTCATGGAGGCACGGCTTATGTAAATGACTATACTATGATTCTCGGTAATCCGGACCTTCAGCCATATATGAATTATACCGGTCAGTTCAGTTACATATTCCGGCAGAAGTATGCTGCTACATTTTATATCATTTATGCAGATGGTTATTCGGCGCAACTTCCTTATCAATCGACAAGCGACATGCACCTTATATTCCAGACATTGAATATGGACTTCTCAAAAACAGCCGGTCTGCAGCTGCATATCCCGTTGGACATTAAAAATATATGGAATGCCACTGCTACCCTCAATATGTCGTATTCACAACAGAAGTCGGGCCACTTCCACGACCTGAGTTTCAATCACAAACGTATGGGATTATATGTAGGAATCAACAATACCATCCGCTTCACTCCATCTTGCCCGGTATCATTATCTGTGGACGGATCTTATATCTATGGGCAGATTCAGGGAGCAGGTCGTTTCGGTGCGCTTTGGAAGATTGACGCAGGTATCAAGTGGCAGTTTGGCAGCAAACGCTGTTGTGAACTCGACGTTAAAGCCAATGACATTTTCAATACCTGCAACCCTATCCTTAAAATCAAATTTTCAGGACAGGATTACCGGATGAAAGCCCACGACATGAATCGGAATTTCAAACTGACGTTTGTCTACCGTTTCAATGGATTCAAGCCTAAGGAAGACTCAAATATAGACACTTCACGCTTCGGCACAGGAAACTGATTTTAAATATGTAATAATGAAGATCTTTAAATTTATAGCCTTTATTATCCTCATATCGGTGACTCTTGGTTCTTGCAGTCTCAATAAGCAGATTGTCGTTACCTCAGAAGGTCAAGAGCCATATATCCTCTATGAGCATCAGGAGAGATAAATGAAACTCCACCTCCGTGGATTGTGAGGTGGAGTTTCATACCTTTGTATGTTATTTGGCAGATGGAATCAATACATCGGTGTGAATGGTTGAGTACGGAACATGTGTTTGGTAGCGTCGCCTACATATTCTTTTGATTTGCTTACATCAAGTTTCATGACCGGCGATCCCGGTTTCAGGTCAATCTTGTTGAGATCAACGTAGAAAAGTCCATAGTTAGTGGCCACATCGAAATAGTATCTCTTGTCGCGGATGTTTGAGAATGAGCGCCACTGTGTCGACGACACTTCCTTGGCTTCATCAATTGTATAGGTGTAGGGTACTGACACATTCATCAGTATGGAGCGGGTGATGAACACACCAAGATCTGTATCTGCGGTTTTTTCTACGTGTTCGTCGAAGAAGTATGCGCGGACAAAGCGGTCAGAAGATCTCACTGTGCCGGGCAGCATATTTGTTCCGCCGACCTTGCGCCAGTAGTCGTTGATGGCATTCATATCAGGAAAAGCCGGGTCGTTTGTCAGTACGGGAATATCGTCGCCCTCGTAGACGTTGATATTTCCATCAGCGAATTCAATGATTGCGGAGTGTCCCTCAGCGTCCGTAACGCCCCAGTGCAGGGCAGATGTCGTACCATTGTCAAACTCTGCACCTGTCAGGTTGAAGTTGTGCTGTTTCATCAGTGCTACGACTTCGGCTGTATTGGCGCAGGTGTCAAGCAACCATGCCGGAAACATGGCCAGCGACATCGGTGGCCGATTCTGGGTCTGGGCATTTGTATACACAGAACCGACACAGAACAGTCCGTTGACAACAAGCCCCTTTTCGTTCATTCCTTCTGTGACTCCGCCATCGTAACCGACTGCATACACAGCACCGTATTTCGAAGTCCATTCAACGGAGTTAGGCAGGCTGTTTCCTACCTTGTGCATACCACGGGGATATACGTAGATATTGGTCGGGATCGGAGTTCGCCAGTCGAGAGATCTGCCTACGATGCGCAGACCGCCATCTCCTACGTAAAGCACGCGCGAACATGCATCTGCTTTATTGGTTGTGAATATTGCGCCGATACAGAGTATTGCAGTGGCGGCAGCGGTTAAGAAATTTTTCATAATTACAATAGTTTAATGTCTTTTTAACGCAGACTAATGTCTGCAAGTTCAGAGTATCCGGAGGTTTTCTTCAAAATACTGGCCTCTGTTGAACTGTTTTATGTATATAAAGGTTATAAATATCATAAGATTGTAGAATAAACGGCGAATATTTCATCACAGCACGCATTGTAGATTGCCATATGCTGAATATCTTTGCAACGTTAATCAGAGTCGATCTTAACACGAAGTTCAACTATTTACCTATACATGTCAGAAATGAGGGTGACATTATTATCGTTTTTTGCCGCTTTGGGGATCGCTACAGCAGCCGTATCCTCCAATGCACAGACGTCTCAGGCTACTGCTTCTGACGCGGCTTCAGGCACGCTTACATTGGAAAAGTGCCGCTCGCTGGCGCTCGTCAACAATAAGGATATGCGCATGGCGCAGCAGCGTATCAAGACTGCCGACTATCAGAAGCGGGAGGCATTTGCCGCATATCTGCCTGCTCTTGATTTTGCGGGTGGTTATATGTACAATCAGAAGGATATATCAATATTTTCATCCGATCAGTTGCTGCCTACAAAGACATTCAACCCGCAGACACAGAGCTATGAGTTCAATCTCGTTAAGAATCCGGAGACCGGAATGCCGATCAAAGGTCCTGACGGTCAGTATATCCCGTCGGAGGTAGCTCTTATACCCAAGGATGCAATGACTTACGACATCCATAATGTATTCTTCGGGGCGGTGACTCTGACCCAACCTATATATATGGGCGGGAAGATTGTGGCCATGAATAAGATCACAGGCTTTGCACGGGATCTGGCAATGGCTCTCCACAATAATGAGGCCGAGAATGTGATATATGCCGTTGACGCTGCTTATTGGCAGGTTGTATCGCTTAAAGCCAAATACAAGCTTGCCGTCAGTTATGTGAATCTTCTTGACTCGCTTGACCGCAATGTGGAACTGATGGAGAAAGCCGGTGTGGCTACAATGAGCGACAAACTTTCGGTGGACGTGAAGCTGAATTCGGCACAGGTCGATCTCGTGAAAGTGCAGAACGGATTGGTGCTTAGCCGTATGGCCCTGGCCCAGATCTGCGGACTACCTCTCAATTCGCCTATGGTGCTTGCCGATGAGGACATCGACGAGTTGCAACCGTCGTCAATGCCTGCCAGGACATACGATATGGAGGAGGTATACGACAGGCGTCAGGATCTGCGTGCCCTTGAGCTTGGTATAAATATAGCCGGACAGCAGAAGAAAGTGGCTATGTCGTCGATGCTTCCTAATCTGGCTCTTGTGGGTACGTATTCGTTCAGCAATCCGAACATGTTCAATGGTTTCTCCAAGAAGTTCAACGGAGCGTTCTCTGTAGGTGCTATGCTTACGATACCGTTGTGGCATTGGGGCGGCAATTATAATAAGTATAAGGCTGCTGAAAGCGAGGAGACGGTGATGAAAATAAAGCTCGAGGATGCAAGGGAGATGGTCAACCTGCAGGTTACTCAGGCATCATTCAAATCACAGGAGGCACTGAAGACATACCAGATGACCGAAACCAACATCCGCAAGGCAAATGAAAATCTGCGCACGGCTACATTGGGATTCCGTGAGGGTGTAGCTACTGCCGACAATGTGATGGAGGCGCAGACTGCATGGCTTAAAGCCAATTCCGAACTCATTGATGCCATGATCGATGTGCATCTGTGCGACACATATCTGAGCAAGGTGCTCGGTACACTGAATTATGCTTCGCAACGGTAATATAATAAACGGTAATATAATAAAAGACAACACGTACTGAAATAAAATATACAAATCTAATATATCATTGTTATGGCAAATACCGATAATATGAATACTCCTGTGCAGACAGAAGAAAAGGCTGAGAAATCGCTGCTTGTCACGATGGCTGTGATCATGGTAGCCACTGTAATAGTGGCAGTCGTGGGCTTTTGCTTCATGAACAAACCCCAGGAGATGATCGAGGGGCAGATCGAGGGCACGACAGTGAGAATTTCCGGAAAATTGCCCGGTAGAGTGGTGGATTTCTATGTTCATGAGGGTGACACGGTGCATGCCGGTGATACCTTGGTGCGCATACATTCGTCGCTTGCCGAAGCGCAGCTTGTGCAGGCCGAGGCAATGCAGACTGTGGCTGCCTCGCAGAATCGTAAGGTGGATGCAGGCACGCGCAAGCAGATAGTGCAGGGAGCATATGATCTGTGGCAGCAGGCCAAGGCGGCCTCCACGATAGCCGGTAAGACTTACGAGCGTCTCGAACGTCTGTATTCCGAGGGTGTGATGACCGAGCAGAAGCGTGATGAGGCCAAAGCTGCCTACGATGCGGCAAAAGCAGCGGAGAACGCGGCCAAGAGTCAGTATGATCTGGCTGTATCCGGCGCGCAGTCCGAAGACAAGCAGGCTGCGGCAGCAATGGTTGAGGCTGCGCGCGGAGGTGTGGAGCAGGTACAGGCCCTGCTTGCCGATGCTTATCTGACCGCTCCTTGCGATGGCACTATTGATCAGATATATCCTGAAGTAGGTGAGCTGGTATCGCTTGGCGCGCCAATTATGTCGTTGCTCAAGATTGACGACCGTCATGCCATATTCAACGTGCGTGAGGAGATGCTCAATGAGATGTCGATAGGAGACAAGATCAAAGTTATGATACCTGCTCTCGATAAGAAAGAAATAGAACTTGAGATATACTATGTGCGCGACATGGGCACTTATGCCACATGGCGTGCCACAAAGACCACAGGATCGTGGGATTCCCGTACGTTTGAGATAAAAGCCCGTCCGGTAGGCAAGGTGGAGAATCTTCGTCCGGGTATGTCGGTCGTGTACTTTAAATAAAAATCGGCCATGAGGTTCACTGCAATGAAAAATTCGCTTCGGCGGGGCGTTGCCATGCTTGCCACACGCAAGATGTATATCTATGCTATGGTGATTGTTCCGGTCGCAGTCTCGCTGTTCTTCGTCTCGCTTATGGATGAAGGACTGCCGCTGAGGACACCGGTCGGGATTGTCGATCTCGACCATTCCGCCATGTCGCGCGCGGTGACTCGCAATCTCAATGCAGGAGAACTGCTCGACATACAGTATCATTACGAAAATTATGATCAGGCGCTCGCTTCTGTAAGGCGAGGTGAGGCTTTCGGCTATTTTGTGATTCCTGCCAACTTCGAGCGCGATGCACTCGCCGGCAAGCAGCCGACGCTCAGTCTGTATACCAACATGGCATTCTTTGTCCCGGGCACATTGTCTTTCAAAGGATTCAAGACTGTGGCTGTCACGACTTCCGGCGGTGTAGTGCAGACCACACTGCTTGCAGCAGGAGCTACCGAGCAGATGGCTGCACAGCTTCTTCAGCCTGTGGTCATAAACAATAATCCCATAGGCAATCCCTGGACAAATTATAATATATATCTGAGCAATTCATTCCTGCCTGCATTGCTGCAGCTGATGATTTTCCTGATCACTATATTGACTGTGTCTGAGGAAATAAAGTACGGTACTTCGAGGCGCTGGCTTTCAGTGGCCGGAGGCTCGATAATCCGGGCCACATTGGGGAAATTGCTGCCTCAGACCATAATATTCCTTATCGTAGGCATCACGATTGATTCCATATTGTTTGGTTTCAACCATTTTCCGATGAACGGATCATGGGGTGTCATGCTGTTGGCAATGGTACTGCTGGTAGTCGCTTCGCAGAGCTTCGGCCTGTTTGTGGTGAGTGTCGTGCCCAATCCAAGAATGGCATTGTCGCTCGGATCGCTTATAGGCATACTTACGTTCTCAATCGCAGCTTTCTCATATCCTGTGCCTAGCATGTACGGTGCGATCGGAATTTTCAGCTATATCCTTCCGGTGAGGTATTATTTCCTTATATACATCAACGAGGCGCTCAACGGTTTCCCGCTCTATTACTCGCGTTACTGGTTCGCTGCGTTGCTGATGTTCCCGCTTGTGGCCACGACAATGCTTTGGCGACTCAAGAAGGCATGTCTTAATCCGGTATATGTTCCCTGAGCCAATATTTATAAACATCTAATTCAATACAGAGGTGAGCGTTTTTAAAAATATCAGTCGATGGTTCGCACATCTGGCGCTGACATTCCGCAGTGAGATGAGCGCTGTTGTCCACGATGGAGGCGTGCTGCTCTTTTTTGTGGCGCTACCCTTGCTATATCCGGTAGTATACACACTTATATATAATACAGAGGAAGTGCGGGAGTTGCCTTTCGCTGTGGTCGATCACTGCCGTTCGGCTGAGTCGCGCGATCTGGTGCGTATGGCCGATGCTACCTCAGCCATGCATCTTTACGATTATGCCGCTGACATGGAGGAAGCCCGCCGGTGGATGGCCGAGGCCAAGGTATTCGGTATAATGGAGATCCCGGCCGATTATTCGGATTGCATAAACACAGCCCGTCAGGCCAATGTCAGTTTCTTCGCCGAGATGAGCCTGCTGTTGCGCTACAGGTCGTTCCTGTCGGCCCTTACCGATGTTCAGCTCGCTACCGGCGCAAAGATTACCCAGAAGCGTCTTAATACAATCGGACTGCCCGCCATGTCGGTCAACGGTCAGCCTGTGGCTACTCAGACAAACTTCATGGGAGATACGCAGCAGGGTTTTGCGTCGTTCATCATACCGGGAATTGTGGTGCTGATACTTCAGCAGAGTATGGTGCTGGGTATATGCATGCTTGCCGGCACATCGGCAGAGCGCCGTCGTCGGGGACAAGCGGGTATGTCATATATGCCGTCGGCATCCGTGCTTGGTAAAGCATTGTGCTATACGGTATTCTATATTCCATTTACGATCTATATACTTCATTTCATCCCCGAATGGTTCAATCTGCCGCATCAGGGCAACCCGGTGGATTACCTGCTGTTTATCTTCCCGTTCCTGCTTGCGTCGGCATTCTTTGGAATCATGTTGAGCTATATGATGCGCCGCAGGGAAGATGCTTTTATCTACATAGTGTTTACGTCGCTTGTCTTCCTTTTCCTGTCGGGTATCACCTGGCCGAGATTCGCGATGAATGACCTATGGCATTCGGTTGCTGACTGCATACCGGCCACATGGGGGCTTGAAGGTTTCGTCCGTATTAACTCCAACGGCGCGACACTTGCCGAGGAAGCTGTGCCATACATTTGGCTGTGGGGGCTTTCTGCCGTTTATTTCCTTGCTTCATGGATACTTCAGGCATACCGTACAAGAGCAAGTCGTAAAGTTCTTACGGCTACCGGAAATTGATTTTACATATCAGTCAAATACGACACAGGCCGCATTATCCTTCCGATAATGCGGCCTGTGCTATGATAAGTAACCTTAGTCTAACGGTACTATGCTTATGGCATATCCGCCACCGGCTTTTACGGGGATCTTTAGAGAAGTCTTGCTGTTGACTTTCTTGGTGGAGATCACATAACCGTGGGGATTGTCGGATTTGTCGTCGGCGTAGATCGTGGCTTCGTATTTCTTGCCTGGTTTAAGGAAGTCAAGCTTTATTTCTGACACTCTTGCGTTGTCGCCGGCAGTGCTTCCTACAAACCAGCTTTCTCCATTTTTCTGACGGCGCGCGGTGGTGATGTATTCCATAGGGGATGCCTCGAGATACACGGATTCGCTCCAGTCCACAGGCACATCCTTTATGAATTGGAATGCGTCCATGTGTTTGGCGTAGTGCTCCGGAAGGTCTGCGGCCATCTGCAGAGGGCTGTACATGGTCACATACAGCGCGAGTTGGCCTGGGATTGTGCTCTGGATCTTGCTCTTGTTGCCGGGATTCATCTTCTCGATGTCGAATTCAAAAATTCCGGGAGTATAGTCCATCGGACCTCCCTGAAGTCTGGTGAATGGCAGAATGGATGTGTGTCCGCGGTGATTTCCACCCATTGCCTGATATTCAGTGCCTCTTGCGCTTTCGTTGCCGATCAGGTTTGGATATGTGCGTGCCAGTCCGGTCGGGCGTGTGGCCTCGTGCGCGTTCACCATGATCTTGTGTTTGGCGGCTTCGGTCACGGCATAGAGGTAGTGATTGTTCATCCATTGGCCGTAATGATGTTCGCCGCGCGGGATTATGTTGCCTACATATCCACTCTTGACTGCATTGTAGCCGTTGTCTTCCATAAATTTGTATGCATCCTGGAGATGGCGTTCGTAGTTGCGTACGGACGAAGATGTCTCGTGATGCATCATCAGCTTCACGCCTTTCGACGCAGCATAATCGCGCAATTCCGGCAGGTTGAAATCAGGGTAGGGGGTTACGAAGTCGAATACATAGTCTTTGGATTGTCCGAACCAGTCCTCCCAGCCTTCGTTCCAGCCTTCGACGAGTACCTGGTCGAAGCCGTTATCGGCAGCGAAGTCGATATAGCGTTTCACATTTTCCGTATTTGCGGAATGGCGTCCGTTTGGTTTTGTAGTGGAGTAGTCGGTGATTCCGAGTTTCACGGAGTTCAATTCGTCTGTATAGTTCCACGAACCTTTGCCAGTGATCATATCCCACCATACACCTATGTACTTCACAGGTTTGATCCATGAGGTGTCTTCGTACTCGGTAGGATCATTGAGGTTGTAAATAAGTCGCGAGGCCAGTATGTCGCGGGCATCGTCGGTGATTTGAATGGAGCGCCACGGCGATGTGCATGGAGTCTGCATATAGCCTTTCTTTCCCTGTGCGTCCGGAGTGAGCCATGAGCGGAAAGTGAACGTGTCGTCGTCAAGGTCAAGGCTCATGGTCGAATAATCCACGCATGCGGCCTCATGTATGTTGATATATATGCCTGAATCAGTGCGCATGAGCAGGGACGTCTGTACTCCCGTGGGTGAGAATACGAATGTCGATGCGTTGTCGTTGCTCATCGCTTCGTTGATAGCCCTGATCTCGCTCAGGCGTGTGTGGTTGTAGTTATATTCCTGAGTGTCATAGTCGCCGGGTATCCACCAGGCCATGTTGTCGCCTGTCATAGCGAATTCGGTGATCTCATCCTTGATTACAAAATAGTTGAGATTCTTCTGCTGCGGAAATTCGTAACGCAGACCGATGCCGTCGTCATACACTCTGAAACGCACTGTTATGTATCTGTCGAGAGCATTCTGCACAAGCGTTGCGGCCATCTCGTTGTAGTGGTTGCGTATCGAGTCTTCCTCTCCCCAGACAGGAGTCCAGTAGCTGTCCGACGACGATCGCGAAGTGTCCTTGAGCGTGAACCCATCGGCAAGAGAGAGTCTTTGTCCGCCCTCTCCACCTATTGAGAAGCTGCTGAAATCGTTACGTCCGCTCTCGCTGTCGAGTATCAGACCCATACGGGAGTCGTTGATCACGCGCTGTCCCTTGTAGGATACGTTGTAGGTAGGTATACCTGATGCGACATCGAAACTCAACACAATGTTGCCGTCAGGGGAAGTCACATGTTCGGGTGCAGCCGATGCGCCGAGAGGCAATGCTGTCATTGCCGCGGCTAATGCTGCGGTTAGTGATAAGTTTTTCATTTTGGTCGGTTAAGTTATGTAAGTTGATGTTATGTTGCTCTATTGCGATGCAAAGGTAATTAAAATTCAGACAAAATTCAACTGTAAAATATTTGGAATCACAGCAATAAATCGCTACCTTTGCAGTCCGATTATGTCCAACTAAGTTTTCGACAACGGTCAGCCGTCAGCTTTTGGCCGAGCGGACAGTGGATTGTTGTCGGGTTTAATTAATTATTAATCACAAAGTTAACTGTGGATACTTTAAGCTACAAAACTCTTACTCCCAACGCAGAAAACGTAGAGCGCGAATGGGTGGTGGTAGACGCTACCGATCAGGTGCTCGGTCGTCTTTGCGCGAAAGTTGCAAAGCTTCTGCGCGGCAAATACAAACCTTCCTACAGCCCCTTCGTTGAGTGCGGCGACCATGTAATCATCATCAACGCCGACAAAGTGCGTCTGACCGGCAAGAAATGGACCGACCGCGTTTATCTTAACTTCACAGGCTATCCCGGTGGTCAGCGTGAGCTGTCGCCCGAGCGTCTGCTGCAGAAATCATTCAACAAGCACCTCAAGGCAGGATACAACCCCCTCTACATCCGTGTGATGAAGGGTATGCTTCCCAAGAATCGCCTGGGCCGTCGCATTATCGAGAATATGCACGTGTACAACGGTGCTGAGCATCCCCATCAGGCTCAGAATCCCAAAGTTATAGATATCAACAAACTGAAATAATCGCAGAATGGAAACAGTAAATGCAGTAGGCCGCCGTAAGGCCGCAATCGCCCGCGTCATTCTCAAGGAAGGCAATGGCAACATCACCATCAACAAGCGCCCCCTCGATGTTTATTTCCCCTCTTCCATCCTGCAGTATATCGTAAAGCAGCCCCTCAACACTCTTGAAGTGGCTGAAAAGTACGATGTTCAGGTTAACCTTGATGGCGGTGGCTACAAGGGACAGGCTGAGGCTCTCCGTCTCGCAATCGCCCGTGCCCTCGTGAAGATCAACCCCGAAGACAAGCCCGCACTGCGCGCACAGGGCTTCATGACCCGTGACCCGCGTGCTGTTGAACGTAAGAAGCCCGGTCAGCCCAAGGCCCGCAAGCGCTTCCAGTTCTCCAAGCGTTAATCTTCACTTCACTTTTTGGACAATCCTTTATACGTGTTTAGTATCTAAACTGTGCGGATGGACACGTTCCCTACCGTCCGGTTGTATTCATTCAAGAACGTAAACAAATCAAATCTATTATGGCTAACCCCACATTTGATCAACTCCTTGAAGCAGGCTGCCACTTCGGCCACCTGAAAAGAAAATGGAACCCCGCGATGGCTCCCTACATCTTCATGGAGCGCAACGGTATCCACATCATCGACCTCTACAAGACCGCCGCTAAGCTTGACGAAGCTGCAGCAGCGCTCAAGAATATTGCCAAATCCGGCAAGAAGGTGCTCTTTGTAGCCACCAAAAAACAGGCCAAACAAGTAATCGAAGACAAGGCCAAGAGCGTAAACATGCCCTATGTGATCGAACGCTGGCCCGGTGGTATGCTCACCAACTTCCCCACCATCCGCAAGGCTGTCAAGAAGATGACCACCATCGACAAGATGACCAAGGACGGTACATTCGACAACCTCTCCAAGCGCGAGAAGCTCCAGATCTCACGTCAGCGCGTTAAGCTTGAGAAGAACCTCGGTTCTATCGCTGACCTCAACCGTCTGCCCTCCGCTCTTTTCGTAGTTGACGTACTCAAAGAACACATCGCCGTAGCTGAGGCAAACCGCCTTGGTATCCCCGTGTTCGGTATCGTAGACACCAACTCCGATCCTACCAACATCGACTTCGTTATCCCCGCAAACGACGACGCATCCAAGAGCATCGAACTGATCCTTGATACCGTATGCGCAGCTATGAGCGAGGGTCTCGAGGAGCGCAAGGCTGAAAAGGTGGACAACGCCGCAGCCGGCGAAGGTGAGGACGCAGCTCCCGCCGCTCCCAAGCGCGAACGCCGCCGCGTGCGCCGCAACGATGCTCCCGAAGCTGAGGCAGCAGAGGCAGAAGCACCCGCTGCAGAGGAGGCATAATCATCCAATTTACTAACTACAATAACACCATCATAATATTATGGCAGTTACAATGGCAGAAATCACCAAGCTGCGCCACCTTACTTCGGCCGGCCTGATGGACTGCAAAAAAGCTCTCGCCGAGACCAACGGCGACATTGAGGCGGCTGTTGAGATTCTTCGCAAGAAGGGTCAGGCAGTGGCTGCAAAGCGTGAGGACCGTCAGGCAGCAGAAGGTTGCGTTCTCTCAAAGAACGAAGGCGACTTCGCTGCTGTAGTCGCTCTCAACTGCGAGACCGACTTCGTGGCCAAGAACGCAGGCTTCGTAGCTCTTACTCAGAAAATCCTCGACGCCGCTGTGGCAAACCGTGTCAAGAGCCTCGACGATCTCAAGGCTCTCAAGCTCGGTGATCTCACTATCGCTGACCTCGTTGTAGAGGAAAGCGGAAAGACCGGCGAGAAGACCGAAATCAGCGCTTACGAGTGGCTTGAAGCACCTTCTACCACTTCGTACAACCACCTCGGCAATAAGCTCGCTACTATCGTAGGCTTCAACCTCGAAGGTGTAAACGTTCAGGTAGGCCGCGACATAGCCATGCAGGTTGCATCCATGAATCCCGTGGCTATCGACCGCGACAGCGTACCCCAGTCTGTTAAGGACAGCGAGTACAATGTAGCTGTTGAGAAGACCAAAGAGGAGCAGGTTGCAAAGGCAGTGGAAGCAGCTATCAAGAAAGCTGGCATCAATCCTAATCTCGTCGACAGCGAGGCTCATATCGAGAGCAACATCGCTAAGGGATGGCTCACTGCAGAGGAAGCCGACAAGGCTCGTGCCATCGCTAAGACAACAGCCGAAGCTAAGGCTGCAAATCTTCCCGCTGCTATGATCGAGAATATCGCCAACGGACGTCTCAACAAGTTCTTCAAGGAATCTTGCCTTATGGAGCAGGAATTCATCAAGGACGGCAAGATGACTGTAGGCCAGTACCTCGAGAGCAACAGCAAGGGTCTGGTTGCAGTAGCTTTCAAGCGCGTCAACCTCAACGAAGATTAATCTATTTATTCTTCATAAACTGCGGGGTGTGCCTGACAAGGCACACCCCGCTCTTGTTAAGGAACTTATTGAAATTATAGTATTTTAGCTTACACATAAATATTCAGGGATACATTTAATTTTGTATATTTGCTGCCGTGTAGTATCAAAATTCCAACAATGCCCCGGATTATATCTATAGCGATTCTTGTATTGGCATGTATTGTGCAGGCTGGTGCGAATGATGTGAGGCGGCATATACGGCATCTTAGGATTGTTCCGGCTACTGCTGCCGACAGTGCCGCTGTGACGGACGGCAAGTTCTCCGGAGTTGTCAGAGTTCCGGTATTTCTTTCAAAAGATCCGCTTTTTGATGCTGCTGCATTTAAACTTGATGGCTATGTTTTAAGTGCAGATATACCGGTGTGGCTTGATAGCCAGATGGCTGTGGTTATTCTCAACGACAGCATTGGCAGCGGATATGTGCTTAGTCAGGATACAACCGAGTTGAGTCTGCGTAATGGTCGGTTGCCGATTGGTGATATTGCTGTAATTGATGAGGCGATGATGCGTTTCGAGACCCAAGGTCGTGACTGGACTGATTTCGATGAACCGATGGCGTATATAGAGCATCAGTTGGATAGCGTTCTGCCGTTGAGAATCGCCCGTGCGCTTGATGGTGTGGAAGCGGCAGACAGTCTGCGCATAGCTTTGGTGCGCGAGATGACCCGGCGATATTATGGAGGTGTGCTACTTGCCTATCAGTTGGACTACGAAAGGAGTGGAGGTGTCGGGCGAGTCAAGCTCCCCGTTGAGTATTACCGTTCGTTTCTCAGCGGGTATGAAATTTCGGATAAAATACTTGACTCGAGGAGTTGGGGGCTTTTCGACTTCTTCAACCGTATTCTGCAATATGCTTTGGATGGATGTAGCGCTGTTGGAGATACACCTGTCGCACAATGGCATGCTGAGTACGAAGCAGATCTGCTAAATGTGATTTCATCGCCTGGTAAGTTTCTGAAGGATATGCTTGCTGCTGTTTCGTATCTCAATCAGATCGACATTGAAGGTGTGCCGCTTGCAGAGGCTCAGAAGCAAAATATATCAGCTTATTTCGACAATGACCTTGATAGTCTCATTTTTGAGCATGACGTGCGTCTGACACGCGCTCTTGCAAGGCCGGCTGAGATGCACGACTATGCTTCCGAAGGCAAGCAATTTTCGTTAGACAGCATTATACGTATGTATGAAGGCATACCTGTGGTGTTTGATTTTTGGAACACATGGTGTGGACCATGTGTGCAAGCTTTCCGTGATTCGGAATTTGTGAAGACTCAGCCACGCTACGCAGGCATAAAGTATGTCTATGTTGCAGATGAGTCCTCGCCGGTGGATGAGTGGCGCATCTTGTCGCGAAGAAATGGAGGCGTTTCCTTCCGTATATCTCAGGTGGATCGTGACTCAATATATAATGATCTTGGACTTGAGGTGTTTCCGGCGTTTGTATTCATTGACGCTTCAGGAGTCGTGGTTGAGACATGGAACGGCTATCGCGGCAATAGCAGCCTTGCGTATGTTCTTGACCATCTATCGAGTCTGTCTGCGCATTGAAATATAACCTGCGGAGCTGGCAATAATCGCGGATATACCGAATGGAATGAACAATAGCTTAAAAAACAGGATCATCAGAGGATTGTAGAACAGATGACGTATACTGATATCGTCAAGCTCCAGTAATATTCCCATGATTAACGACGTCAATATGGCTATGGCCGATATGCAAATGTATAGCCTTGAGAATAATCCGAGCCATGATTGTCCCTTCCACCACTTCCAGGCCACTAAAGAAGATAGCCATGCAGCTGTAGCAGGAAAAATCGAGACAAACATAATTATTATCGTGCTGTCAGGTGTATATGGGCTAATTGTTACGGTGGAATACACGGAATATATCAGGTATAGTGCGACTGTAATATATGATGCGATCAATGCCGTGCATTTGAATACGAATGATGGTGTGTTTCCCGAGATCATGGTTCAGAGATGCTATGTAAAACGTACGGACAGGATTCCTGCGTATTGATAACTGGGATTCCTGTCCGTCGGGTTATTGTTTGTAATAAGTATTATCAGCGCGGATTGTTTATCATGTAGAGAGCGATCTGCACAGCGTTCAGCGCAGCACCTTTGCGAATCTGGTCGCTTACGCTCCAGAACGATATTCCGTTTGGATTGGCGATATCCTGACGTATGCGTCCTACGAATACCGGATCTGTGCCGGCAGCATGCAGTGGCATCGGATATTGTTTTTCGGCGGGAGAGTCGATCAGTTCTATGCCGGGGGCTGTGGCGAAAGCCGAGCGCACCTCGTCGACAGTCAGCGGGCGTTCTGTCTCGACCCATATAGCCTCGCTGTGTGCCCGCATCACAGGTACACGGACGCATGTGGCGCTTACTTCAAGGTCGGGTGCATGCATTATTTTCTTTGTCTCGTGGTGCATCTTCATCTCCTCGCGCGTATATCCGTTGTCGGTGAAGACGTCAATATGCGGGATCACGTTATATGCAAGCTGATGGGCGAACTTTTCTACATGAGCGCTTTCGCCTTTCGAGAGTGCCGCATGTTGGTCTACGAGTTCATCCATTGCAGATGCTCCTGCTCCGGAGGCAGCTTGGTATGTGGCCACATGAACGCGCCGTATGCGCGATAGACGATCTATAGGCTTCAGGCTCACTACCATCTGGATGGTGGTGCAGTTTGGGTTGGCGATTATGCCTCTCGGCGCATTGAAAGCATCTTCAGGGTTCACCTCAGGAACGACCAACGGCACATCAGCATCCATTCTGAATGCACTGGAATTGTCAATCATAACAGCGCCATGTCGGGTTATTACTTCGGCGTATTCCCTTGATACTGATGCTCCTGCCGATACGAACGCGAAATCTATACCACTGAAGTCGCTTTCGCTGTCGAGAAGTTCTACCTTGATCTCCTGTCCGTTGAAGCTGTATGTCCTGCCGCAGCTTCTTTGCGATCCGAATAGTCGGATGGTGTCGATCGGGAATTTAGTGTCGGAGAGAACCTGTAGGAATTCCTGTCCTACTGCGCCGCTGGCGCCTACGATTGCTACATTCATTTTAATTACTATGTGATGATTGTATGTGGTGCTCCTCTGGGGATTGTGTATGGAAGACGGCTATGTCAGAGGTACTTGCTTATAGTGGACTGGAGTTTGTTGAGGTCGGTCACGCGCTCGGCAAGTTCTCCGTTGCGGTTGATGATATAGGTGGTCGGCACTTCGCGGACATTATAATTTACCAGAACTTCGCTTGTAGTGCCGGGGTTGAATACCGATACCCAAGGCAGGTTCTTGGCCGATTCCTTCCATACCATTTCGTTGTCGCCTACTGATACCTGATATACACTCATTCCGCGGTCTTTTAGCGCGTCGTATGCTTCGTTCAGCTTTACATTGTAGGCTGTGGTGATGTCAACACCATAGTTTACGAAACTTAGGACTATGACATTTCCTTTCGAGGCCATATCTGCGAGCGAATGGCTCTTACCTTTGGCATCATACAGGTTGATGTCGAACAAAACAACTTGATCGGCTTCCACAGTCTTGCCGCTACCGGGTTGGTATGGTCTGTTGTCCAGATATATCTTTTCGAGAAATGCGGTGCGTGGATCGTCAGGACGGTTTGTCATGAAATTGTTGGCCACAGCACCGATCGTACGCAGGTCCTTCTTGTCCTTTACGTCGAAAATAGGCTTGTTGCCTACAATCTTGCTGATGACGTAATAGGCTATCAGTCCGTTCTTATCATCGATCACTTTCTGGGTCAGTTCCCTTTTCAGGATAGAGTCGGTGCGCACACCGTCTATGCCATTGCGTTCGATGGAGGTCTGTATCATCTGGTCGACTTGCTGCATGGCATCGGCAAGCTCTGTTCCTGTCACCTTGAAGTCTTTGTCGAAATGTGCGGCATCGGCTGTCACTGTCAGAGTCTCTGCGCTGTCTACCGGGAAGAAGATATTCTTACCGTCATATGCCAAAGAGTATACATCGCTGTAGGGTGATGCTTGTGCTGCGGTATAGGTGAATGCTCCGTTGCCGTTTATGTCGATGGAGTCGACCAGATACCATGCTCCGGATGCTGCGTTGAATCCAAGCAGGGCCAGTTTGTCGCCGTCCTTTGCATTTTCCACTGTGCCTTTTACGGTCCAGCCATCGTTGTGCGAGCAGCTGAAGAGCGCTGCTGATGCGATTGTGGCGTATATGAGCTTTTTCATTGTTATGGTGGTGTGGTTGTGTGGAGAATTTGACGTAATTTTATTTATTGCCGTACATTTCGTTGAAAGCAGCTTCCGCTTTGGCTGCTATGCCCGACATTTCTTCAGGAGAGAGTGTGAGCTTCTCGCGGAAGAAGTTCATGTCGGATTCCTTCTGGATGGGGATCAGGTGTATGTGTGTATGGGGCACTTCAAGACCCATCACAGCCACGCCAATGCGCTTGCATGGAACGGCCGCTTCCAGAGCTTTGGCAACTTTTTTTGCAAATAGTGCGAGTCCGGCATAGTCGGCATCCGAAAGGTCGAATATGTAGTCGTTCTCTTTGCGGGGAATGACGAGTGTGTGGCCGGGTGCTACGGGGTTTATGTCCAGAAAAGCGTAGTACGAGTCATCGGAGGCGATCCGGTAGGATGGAATCTCGCCGTTTGCTATGCGTGAAAAAATGGTAGGCATGATCAGAACGAAATTTCTACGATTTCAAATTTCATAAGGCCCGAAGGTACTTGTATCTCAACCACGTCGCCTACGCGGTGTCCCATAAGACCTTTTGCGATGGGAGTGCTTTGCGCGATCTTCTTCTCGCGCAAGTTGGCCTCGGAATCGGCTACGATTGTGTATTCCACAGTCATACCGTTGCCAAGGTTCTTGATCTTTACTTTGTTCAGCACCTGCACTTCTTCGGTGTTGAGCTTGCTTTCGTCAAGGATACGTGCATTTGCAACCATGTCCTTGAGCTGTGAGATTTTCATCTCGAGCATGCCTTGAGCTTCCTTTGCAGCATCGTATTCGGCATTCTCCGACAAGTCGCCCTTGTCGCGTGCTTCCGCAATGGCGCGGGATATTTCGGGGCGCTTAACTGTCTCCAGATAAGCGATTTCTTCCATTTTCTTCTTGTAACCTTCCTTGGTCATATAGGTGATAGCCATAGTAGAGGATTTGATGGTGAATGTTTTCTGTTAAGTGTAAAAAATAAAGAATCCCGCCCTAATCAGTGGCGAGACCCTCAGGTCAGAGATGTTATATTTCTGCTTGCAAAAGTACGAAATTTACAGGCAATTGGAGTTTTAGTGTGGTTAAAAATGTTTAAATAGTGCGTTAGGCTTGTCTATATATACGCTATCGGCTTATATGTTTTCTGCCGGTTTACAGATTAATTGGTCTGCTTGGCTTATTTTGTATTAAAAAATGTAAACATCTTTTTGCTTATTCGACTAAATACATTACTTTTGTAAAAATTTGGAATAGAAATGCCGGGAGAACTCAGCCAGACCATAGACCGAATCACAGCAAAGACAAAGGTGCTTGTGGAGAGGTACAATGCTCTACAGAGGAGCAAAGGGGAGGCTGACCGCGTTATCGAAGAGTTGCGCCGTGAAAATTTGCAAAAAGACAAACTTATCGAGCAGCTCAAGGCTCAGGTAGACTATCTGTCGGTTGCCACCACAGTAGTCCCCGACAGAGCTATGGTAGAGCAGTCGCGGCAGAAAATTTCCAGTATGATACGGGAAATTGACCGCTGCATCAGCGATTTAACTCAATGATGCTATGAAAGATGAATTCGTTATCAATATAAAAATAGCCGATGCGCCGCCTATATCTATCAAGATACATCGTCAGGAGGAAGCGCAGGTGAGAGCTGTTGAATACAACATCAACAAGCTTTGGTCAAGTTGGCGCGAGCGTTACCGCGACAAATCTTCAGAGGAAGTGCTTGCGATGGTGACATTTCAGTTTGCCAAGAAATTCTTTGCATTGGCGGAGGTTGAGCCTAAGCTAAACGATGCCCTCAGAGAATTTGAAGACAATCTCGACAGAATTTTGATCAACGTGGATTAAGACACGTGTGTCTGTCTGCAAATCATCTTTTTACAGTGGCGTAAGCCGGTCATGACCCGTGGCATGCATAAAATATGCGATGTCTCAGGCCTATCGTCGTATCTATATGGCTGAATGGCATCGAAGTGATTGTAAATAAAATGTATTAACTAACGAAACCCATAATCCCCAAATCATTTTTCAAATGCCATACATAATCTATATCGCGATAGCTTTGGTGGCTGCGGCAGTAGGCGCACTTGTGATGCGCATGGTGCAGAAATCAATGGCCGGATCGCAGGCTAAGCTAATTTTGGACAATGCGCAGCGTGAGGCTGAAGATCTTCGCAAGAGTAAGGCTCTCGAAGGCCGTGAGGAAGCTTTAAGGATCACAACCGAAGCCGAGAAGCAGGCAAACCAGCGTTTGTCGAAAGTTCAATCAGTAGAGGCCAAACTGAAAAACCGTGAGTTGCAGTTGAACCAGCAGCAGAGCGAGAACCAGAGGACTCATAACGAACTTGAGCAGACCAGAGCCAATCTCGAAGCTCAGTTTGCAGTAGTCGAGAAGAAGAAAGCGGAAGTCGAGAAGCTTCAGCGCACGGCTCAGGATACTCTCGAGCACATCTCCGGCATGTCTTCCGAGGAAGCTAAGGAGAAACTGATAGAGAGTCTAAAGGACGAAGCCAAGACAGCAGCAGCCTCATACGTGAATGAAATCATGGACGAGGCCAAGATGACAGCCAACAAGGAAGCAAAGCGCATTGTGGTGCAGAGCATCCAGCGCGTGGCTACAGAGACTGCTATAGAGAATTCAGTGACAGTTTTCCATATTGATTCGGATGAAATCAAGGGTCGCATCATTGGTCGTGAAGGCCGCAATATACGTGCTCTTGAGGCTGCAACCGGAATCGAAATCATAGTGGACGATACTCCCGAAGCCATTGTGCTTTCAGGTTTTGATCCTGTGCGTCGCGAGATCGCCCGTCTGGCTCTGCATCAGCTCGTGGCCGACGGCCGCATACACCCGGCCCGTATCGAGGAAGTTGTGGCCAAGGTGCGCAAGCAGATTGAGGAGGAAATCATTGAGACCGGAAAACGCACAGCCATCGACCTCGGTATACATGGCTTGCATCCTGATCTCATCAGAATGGTCGGAAAGATGAAATACCGTTCCAGCTACGGTCAGAATCTACTGCAGCATTCGCGCGAGACAGCAAATCTGTGTGCCATAATGGCATCGGAACTTGGTCTCAATCCAAAGAAGGCCCGCAGGGCGGGACTCTTGCACGACATAGGCAAAGTACCTGACGAAGAACCGGAACTCCCGCACGCATTGCTGGGTATGAAGCTTGCTGAGAAATATAAGGAAAAACCTGAGATCTGCAATGCCATAGGTGCGCACCACGACGAGATCGAGCAGACATCCCTGCTTGCTCCTATCGTACAGGTCTGCGATGCCATATCCGGTGCGCGTCCCGGTGCACGCCGCGAGATCGTGGAGGCTTACATCAAGAGGCTTAACGACCTGGAGCAGTTGGCAATGTCATATCCGGGCGTGATAAAGACCTACGCCATACAGGCTGGACGTGAACTGCGTGTTATCGTTGGTGCTGAGAAGATCGACGATGCCGAGACAGAAAAGCTGTCGGCTGAGATTGCAAAGCGCATCCAGGACGAGATGACATATCCGGGTCAGGTGAAGATCACAGTGATCAGGGAGACACGTTCGGTAAGTTTCGCCAAGTAAACGATCTTTTATATGGCAGACAAAAATTGCAACAAATGCCCCAGAGGCAAATTGCATTGCACCAATTGGCTTGCCGACATCCCCGGCGGTTTCGCCGACTTCGACATAGTGGAGGTACAGTTCAAGAATACCCGCAAGGGATTCTATCGTAATTCCACCAATCTACCGCTTGAAATCGGCGATATGGTAGCCGTGGAGGCATCTCCCGGACATGATATCGGCTGTGTGACAATGACCGGTGAGCTTGTCAAGCTTCAGATGAAGAAAGCCAACGTGCGTCAGGGTACTGAAATCAAGCGTGTGTTCCGCAAAGCCAGGCAGTCCGATATTGAAAAATATGAGGAAGCCAAGGCGCGCGAGAATGACACGATGATCCGTGCCAGAAAGATCGCCGAATCGCTGAAGCTGAACATGAAGATCGGCGATGTGGAATATCAGGGCGACGGTAATAAAGCCATATTCTATTATATTGCCGACGAGCGTGTCGATTTCCGCCAGCTTATTAAGGTGCTCGCCGAGACTTTCAAGATCCGCATCGAGATGAAGCAGATCGGTGCGCGCCAGGAAGCGGGCCGTATCGGAGGAATCGGTCCATGCGGGCGTCCGCTGTGCTGCTCGTCTTGGATGACAAACTTTGTGTCTGTAGCAACTTCAGCGGCAAGATTCCAGGATATATCGCTTAATCCGCAGAAACTTGCCGGACAGTGTGCCAAGCTCAAATGCTGTCTCAATTTCGAGGCGGACACTTACGTTGAGGCATCCAAGCGTATGCCTTCGAAGGAGACGCGGCTTGAGACTGCTGATGCGACATACTATCACTTCAAGACTGATATATTCAAGAGGCAGATCACGTATTCTACTGATAAATCCATTGCCGCCAATCTGGTGACAATAGATGCAGCCCGCGCTTTTGAGGTTATAAACATGAACAAGGCAGGGGAAAAACCCTTGACTCTTGCTTCTGAAAACACCGACAAGTCGCCTGAGCGCAAGCCGCTTGGAGACATTCTCGGCGATAATGACCTTACGCGCTTCGATAAAAAGAAGAAAAAGAGAAAGCCCAAGAAGCCGGGACAGCCGCAGGCGGCTGCCGGTGCTGAAAAGGCAGAAAGACCTCGCGAAAACTCCGAGCAGGAGAATGCAGAACACCAGAAGAAGCAACCGGGAACAAAGGACCGGCGCAACAACAGAGGCCGAAAGGAGAGATCTCCCAAAGAAGAAAGACGCAGCGATGAGCCTCGCCAGCAGATGGCAAAGCCGAAGCCCGACCGTCAGGAGAGATCACAGCGTCAGCCGAACGACCGCTATTCTAAACCTGCAAAAGGCGATGAGGCATAGTCTATTAGCTATCGTAGCATCAATAATATTGTGTCTGGGAGCATGTGCCCCCGGACACAATAATTATAGCAGCTTCGAGACCATACCTTCTTACGGTTGGCCTTATTCGGATACACTGTCGTTCTTGCCCCGCCTCGACGACTCTGTAGCACGCGGCACATTGGCCCTTACGGTTCGTCATTCAGCCAATTATCCATATGCTAATCTTTGGGTGGAAGTAAGTACTCCCGGCGATTCCGTGCTGGGTGTGCCCGCGCGTACCGATACGGTGAACATGCGTCTGTGTGATAGAAACGGACGCTGGCTTGGCCGCGGACTCGGTGTCAGCTTTCAGATGTCGGATACTTTGGATGGTGTCTATGTGCTTGCCGATAGTGTGCCGCTACATGTAAGACACGTGATGAGGGTCGATACTCTTCCAGATATTGAACAGGTGGGTGTGATTTTCATACCGTCGATGTCCGGAAAATCTTCTGAATTGTTATGATATAAGTGAAACTATATCTTACTTATACGTACTTCTTTTTTTTATGATGAATAACGAGAATCTTATATTGCTTGATGCAGCGGAAGCCGCACGAAGGCTCTCGAAAGTGCGTGCGTGCATGTCTGCCGATGGCATCGGTTCTGCCCTGATACGCGATTTTGCGAATATTTATTATCTGACCGGTCGCGTCTTCGACGGCTACGTCTGCATTGATATGGAGCGTGAGCCGAAGTATTTCGTGCGCCGCCCCATGCATCTTTGCGGAGAGAATGTGGTAAGCATCTCAAAGCCGGAGAACATGGCAGAGCATATCATCACAGATGATGCTTTTGCCCTTGAACTCGATACTTTGAGTTATTCTGCCGTGCAGCGCTTGTGCCGAGCTTTCGGTATCGTTAGTGCCCGCAATGTGAGCGGTGCGCTGCGCAGGGCACGCTCAGTAAAGACTCCCGAGGAAGTGGCGACGATGAGGGAGGACGGCGTAAAACACGTGCATGTATATAGTCTCGTACCCAAACTCTATCGCGATGGAATGACTGATGTTGAACTTCAGGTTGAGATCGAGCGTGTCTCGCGTCTCGAAGGCGGACTTGGTCAATTCCGCATAGCCGGTGACTCGATGGAGCTGTTTATGGGTAATGTCCTCGCGGGAGAGAATGCCGATGCACCTTCTCCCTATGATTTTGCGATGGGTGGAGCAGGAGCGGATCCGTCGCTTCCGGTAGGTGCTGATGGCACTGTGATCCGTCCGGGAATGAGTGTCATGGTGGATATGAACGGCAACTTCAACGGATACATGACCGACATGACACGTACTTTCGCTCTTGGCAGTCTTCCGCAGAAAGCCCTGGATGCCCATCAGGCTTCTATCGATATCTGCCGTGTCTTGGAGAAAATGGCTGCCCCGGGTGTTGAGGCAAAAGTTTTGTACGAGGAAGCACATCGTATAGCCGTGGAAAGAGGACTGGAACAATACTTTATGGGACACAGGCAGCATGCAGGCTTTATAGGTCATGGCGTAGGCATACAGGTGAATGAATTGCCGGTGATATCGCCGCGTTCCCGCGACATACTTCAGGAGGGCAATGTGATCGCCCTCGAACCTAAGTTTGTGATTCCCGGTACAGGTGCTGTCGGAATCGAGAATACCTATGTGCTTACTGCCGGAGAGGGCCTGAAATCACTGACCAATGCGCCGGAACAGATAATATACTTTGCTGAGTAGAAGCTAATGATTGAACAGCAGAAATCCAATTTGTCCGGATTGATAGACAGGCGAATCTTTCATCTGGTCGGAGAGACAGCGGACAGTCTTTCACGGGAGTGCTATGTCGTGGGCGGTTATGTGCGTGATCTGATAATCGGCAGGCACAGCAAGGATATCGACTTTGTGACAGTCGGTGCCGGAATTTCTGTGGCAGAGGCTGTGGCCTCGCGTCTTGGCAAGGGTACTCACATATCTGTATTCCGCAACTTCGGCACTGCGCAGGTAAAACACAGGGATCTGGAACTTGAGTTTGTGGGTGCGCGCAGGGAGAGTTATGATCGCGGATCTCGCAAGCCTGTCGTAGAGGATGGATCGCTCGATGACGATCTGGCCCGTCGCGATTTCACAATAAATGCAATGGCTATATGTGTGAATAAATCGCGTTTTGGCGAGCTTGTCGACCGTTATGATGGACTTGGAGACATACGCCGCCGTATAATACGCACTCCTCTCGATCCTGATATTACTTTCTCCGATGATCCGTTGAGGATGATGAGGGCAATACGTTTTGCCACACAGCTTGATTTCAACATATTGCCGGAAACTCTCGATGCAATAGCCAGAAACGCTGACCGTATTGGTATAATATCACGTGAACGCATAGCCGATGAGCTCAACAAGATAATGGCTTCTCCCAAGCCTTCGATCGGCTGGGAACTGCTCAACCGTACAGGGCTGCTTGACCTGATATTTCCGCGTCTGGCAGCATTGAGGGGCATAGACCGAAAGGGTACACGCGGTCACAAGGACAATTTCTATCATACACTCTCGGTGCTCGACAATGTGGCTGCGGTAAGTGATAACCTGTGGCTGCGATGGGCTGCTTTGCTCCATGACATCGGTAAGCCTGTGGTGAAGCATTATGACGAGCGGCTTGGGTGGACTTTCCACAATCATGATTTTGTGGGGTCAAAGATGATTCCTGAGATATTCCGCTCGCTGCGTCTGCCTCTGAATGAGAAGATGAAGTATGTCAGAAAGCTTGTGGAACTGCACATGCGCCCTATAGCCCTTGTGGAAGATATAGTGACAGACAGTGCGGTGAGGCGTCTGGCCAACTATGCGGAGGATGATCTGGCGGATCTTATGATACTTGCCCGTGCCGATATAACTTCGCGCAATGAGGAGAAGAAGGCCCGTTTCCTCCGAAATTTCGACATAGTGGAGGAGAAATTCCGCGACATAAGTGCCAAGGACAGGGAGAGAAACCGCAAGGCTATCATACGAGGCGACGAGATAATGCATATCTTCGGCCTGCCGCAAGGTCCGCAGGTCGGCATCCTCACGAAGCGGTTACTTCAGGCGCAGCGCGACGACGAGATACGGCCTACCAGGCAGGATGCTCTCGACTTTATTTATGCAGTGGCTGCCGAACAGGGGCTTTCGCCGGTGAATGAGCCTTTTGATATATCTGATCCGGCAGATACTCCGGAGGATAGCCAGGTAGAACTTAATCAATGAAATTAATATGTATTACGTTAGCAAGCGTATCGAAATATCTGCAGCGCATCGTCTCGAACTTTCATACCCGAGTAAATGCACGCAGTTGCACGGACATAACTGGATTGTGACAGTGCATTGCCGTGCGGCTGAGTTGAATGCCGACGGTATGGTGACTGATTTTTCACTTATTAAACAAGCAGTAGCCGAGACCCTTGACCATCGTTGCCTGAATGATGTATTGCCCTTTAATCCCACTGCTGAGAATATTGCCAGGCATATATGTTCGATAGTCCCGAACTGCTATAGGGTGGATGTAGCTGAGAGTGAGGGCAACACTGCGTCTTATGTAGAGGAATAGTTGTGCATTATGAACGGAATTGAATGCTGTGACGCATACCGCGTCAATGAAATATTTTATTCGCTGCAGGGCGAAGGTTTTTATACAGGTACGGCTGCTGTATTCCTCCGCTTCTCAGGATGTAACCGCAGATGCAGTTTTTGTGATACGGACCATTCAGAGTCACATGAGATGTCGTTGGCGGACATAATCCAGTCCGTCACATCTTATCCGGCCAGGCATATAGTGGTGACTGGTGGTGAGCCTTCCTTGCAGCTCGACGATAAACTTGTGGATGCGCTTCACGCTGCTGGTTTCTATATCCAGGTGGAAACAAACGGCTCGTTGCCGCTTCCTGAGGATGTAGACTGGGTGACATGCTCACCCAAGACGCCTCCGTTGGATATTGAGCGCATTGATGAGTTAAAGCTTGTTCTTGACGGGGATATTGATCCGGATGCAGTGGCCGATGCATTGCCGATGGCGACGCATTATTTTCTGCAACCTTGCTCTTGCCTCAATACCGGTCAGGTTGTGGAATATATTCTCAAGCATCCTCTGTGGCGTCTGTCGCTTCAGACCCATAAATTGATAGACATACGGTAGTTGCTGTTGTCCGGGCGCGGAAATGTAAATCTCAAATCCGGCTTTGGCTTCATCCAGTTATTGTAATTTTGCGTAACTTTGCGGAAGTTTATATTCAGTAAGACATGAATTTTTCGTTCGAGCCTACTCCTGCGGCTATCATATCCATTGCAGCGGCAGTAATTTCTGTCGCCTACATCCTTATTTTCTATTGTGGACGGTTGCGTAGAGTGTCGCGTAAAGCCGCGTCTGACGATGCATCCGGTTTTATGGCTACTGAAGATCTTCCTGATGTATCAGTAGTGGTATATGCTTTCGACGATGCCGACTATCTCCGTCAGCTTCTCCCGCGACTTCTGTCGCAGGAATATCCTGCACCATTCGAGGTTATTGTGGTGAACGAAGGCCAGAGCGATGCCACGTCGGAGGTCGTGAATATGCTCGCTCTCAAGCATCATAATCTCTATCTTACATTCACGCCTGAAGGAGCGCGTAATCTGTCGCGGAAGAAATTGGCGCTCACGCTTGGCGTAAAAGCTGCCCGTCATGAAGTGATAATAGCAGTTGATGCCGACACACGTATTGAGTCGGATCACTGGATGCACCGTATGGCCGGGCATTTTGCCAATCCGGAATGTGAAGTTGTGCTTGGTGCGAGCCGACGCGATGCTGACGACGATGATATGCGCGGGCGTAAGTTCAGGATATTCGATAGCACAGCCGACTCGGTATGCTGGATAGCAGCAGCATTGGGCCGTCGCCCATACCGCGGCACAAGTCACAATCTGGCCTATAGACGACGCCTGTTTTTCGATAACAAGGGCTTTTCGAGATCGTTGAACCTTCGTCTTGGAGACGATGATATATTTGTGAGCGAGATAGCGCGCGGATGCAATACCGAGGTGGAATTGTCTGCGGACTCATTGACTACTGTCCTTTGCGGCAATCCGCGCAGGGCATATCGCGAGTTCCGTCAGCGTTCGATTTTCACCGGACGCTACGTGAGCAAGCGCAGCCGCCTGCTTGCAGGGAGCTGTTCTGTAGCCTTCTGGATATGGCTTGCAGCTTCCGTATCTGCTATAGCCTATGGTCTGCCATCATTGCTTCCTGCATGTGTTGTAGCAGTGTTGGCTTTTGCCTTGTGGATTCCGGTAGTCCTGTCGTGGCGTCCTGTTCTGTCGGCCTTTGGCTACCGTCCTATGGGACTCGCGCTTTTATGGTACGTGATGACAAGGCCCTTCCATACTTTTGCAGCCCGTCTGAGGGCTTCGAGCGGCAAGGTCCACAACTTTACCTGGGGGTAGTATATTTGCCGGCATACTGAAGTATTGTCGGACTTTCTATGTCTATACCGAATTCCTGTGCGCGTTGGAGTATGGCAGCGGCAAGTTTCGGCTTCAATTCATCAGGACAATAACGGAAATAAGCTTCTGCGGCGTGTACGTGAGCAGCGTCGGGCATCGGATACTCCCTGCGTTCCGGCAGTCCGAATACGTTGTCGGGCAGAGACTTCTTTTCTTTATACGATAATCTGTCGTTCATGATCGTGTTCCATATTGTATTATATGTAATTAACCGACATGGACGGTCGATGGTTCTCCCGGCTATTCTTTTCCGCGTTTCAGGAATGCCTGCATGCGTGCTTCCGGTATTCCGCGTCGGTGACAATAGTCCTCGAATTGATCCGCGCCTATAGTCCCTACAGTAAAGTATTCAGCGTCCGGGCGGTGGATAATCATACCGGTTGTAGAGGCTTGTGGGTACATTGCTCCGTTTTCAGTCAGTTCAATACCGATTTCATCATAATGCAAGGCGTTGTCGGCCACAAATATAAGGCTTTGGTCGGGTAGGGACTGATAGCCTATGGCCGGACGTATTCCCAGACCTCCGTTTACTTTGCGGTGTAGCCACTCGGTTGCGGCTTCTGCCAGACGGTCGGCGAGCGCTTGCGACAGCAACCGGCTGTATTCGTTCGGACAGTTGTCTATTTCGTCGCGTATTGCTTTTCCGACAGTCACGGCAAAGAGAGTTATGCGGTCTGTGGCCGGAGGTGCGGCTATGAAGTCAGCTATAGCCACAGATGGTTTTCCGGATTCAGACCGCTGGCTGCGCAGGGTGGGGAATTTGAGTTGTACGCCTCCATCGGTTAAAGCAATAATGTCGTCACCGTCGCGCCTGGCGTCTAATGTTGCTATCCGTGCACTCAATGTCTTGTATTTTTCGTTCCAGGAGTGTATCAGGCGCATAGCTTCCTTGTGAAGCTGCATGGCTTCAGCAGCTTTCTTGCGCTTTTCTTCAGGCATGTTGGCGAGCCATAGAGCGCGGCAGTGGTCGCAACCGTCTATGTCGGCAACCGAAGCCATAGATGCATCTATCTGCCATACGGTCATAAACTGGCGCCAGTTGATCAGCTTTGCAGCTTCATCTATCCTGATATGGAAATCAGTAGTGCCTTTAGGTATGCTTTCTGTCGATTTGTCGGCTTCGGTATATGGCTTTGGCGCATTTGCGCGGGCTTGTTCGAGAGTCAGAAGCACTGCCCCTCCGGTACTGTGCCTGTAGCGCAGATTATCCTGAGATGCTTTCAGGCTTATTGTCACGGATGCTCTTGTCTGCGGGTCAAGCCATTTCTTTGCCAATGGTGGAAGGGCTGCGGCTTCGCGCGTGTGGAATACAGGTCCTTCATAGACAGGAGCTATGCGTACGGCGGCATATTCGGCCGATGTAGCAGCACCGCCTACAAACAGAGGGATTCTAAGCCTGCATTGCTGCATTGCTGCGGCTACATTTACCATTTCTTGAAGCGAAGGGGTTATGAGTCCGCTGAGGGCTACCATATCGGCGTTGGATTCGATTGCTTTCTGTATGATTATGTCAGCGGGTTGTTTAGTGCCGAGGTCCACTACGTCGAATCCGTTGCAGCGGAGCAATATTGCCACTATGTTTTTGCCTATGTCGTGCACATCGCCCTTTACTGTAGCGAGGATTACCTTTGGAGAATGGTTTACTTCCGTATCGCTTGTTTGCGAGGCGGATATGAAAGGTGCGAGGATGTCTACCGCATGTTGCATAGCGTCCGCGCTCCGGACCACCTGCGGCAGAAATATACGTCCTGCACCGAAGTCATCGCCTACGACACCGATTCCCTTCATCAGTGATTTCTCAACGATGTCGAGTGGACGTTCTCCTGCCTCTATGCGGGATATGATAAGATCCCTTATACCGCTGGTTGTGCCATGTATTATTTTTTCAGCCAGTTCGTCGGAGATGTTGCCGGTCGTGCGGGCTTCTTGTGTGGAGACTTTGGCTTTTGTTTTGTTTTCTGTTGCAGATTTGATCTTTAGAGCAAGTGCGGTAAGCCTGTCGGTAGCCTGAGTATCAGTATTCAGAATCACATCGCGCACTGCGATACGTAGTTCCTCAGGATAATCATCAGGCTTGAGTGAGGCCGAAGGGTTTACGATAGCCATATCAAGCGCGTCGGCTGCTGATATGAATTCCGCATGCATGGCCTTGCGTACGGTCTCAATTCCTCTGAATGCAAACGACAGATTGCTTATTCCTCCGCTGACATGTACCAACGGCATTTCCGATTTTATAGCTCTTGCAGCTTCTATGAATTCAACTGCATAGTTGGCGTGGTCGGCAATGCCTGTAGCTATCGTGAGCACGTTGGGATCGAATATTATATCATTAGGCCTGAAGCCCGCCTTCTCGGTAAGCAGTCTGTAGGCACGGCGCGCGATCTCAAGTTTCCGGGCGCATGTGTCGGCTTGTCCGGTCTCATCCATAGCCATGACAACAACGGCTGCGCCCATTGAATGTATATGGCGGGCATCATTGAGCATGCGTTCCTCTCCGTCTTTCAGCGATATAGAGTTCACTATGCATTTACCCTGCACGTGCTTGAGTCCCTCGCGTATAACTTGCTGAGAAGAAGAATCTATCATTACCGGGACGGCTGCTGCAACAGGATCGGCAGCTATCGCATCAAGAAAACGCGCCATTTCGGCAGGCGCGTCAAGCATACCGTCGTCAAGGTTGATATCAAGAATATTTGCCCCGGCCAGTACCTGGCTACGGGCTATTTCTACGGCCTCGTCCGTATTGTTTTCTTTTATGAGCCGGAGGAATTTTCGCGAACCGGCTACATTGCATCTCTCTCCCACGCGTGTCAGTTCGTGCCCGTTGGGATATATAGGCATTGGTTCGAGGCCGCTCAGTAGAAGTTCATCTTGTGGAATCGTCTTTGTGAGCGGATCGCATGGCAGGTTACGGATTTTATCAGCCAGTGCGGATATGTGAGATGGCGTAGTGCCACAGCAACCTCCGGCAATTCTGACGTTGGTATGGGCTATGGAGTCGGCGACTTCTGTAGCGAACAGGTCCGGGCTAAGAGTGTAGTTGCCATAGGCGTCGGGAAGTCCTGCGTTAGGATGAAAACTGAGCGGGATTCCAAAAGCCGACAGCCTTTTCAGGTAGGCACTCAACTGCAACGGGCCGAATCCACAGTTTAGTCCTATAGTGAGCGGATTGCAGTGGCTTACTGAAGCGACGAAAGCCTCGAGTGTCTGCCCCGACAATGTGCGGCCGGTTTCAGTCAATGTCACAGAGAGCATCAGTGGCACTTCTTTGCCGCACGCAAGCATGGCATCCATTGCTGCGGCTATCGCGGCTTTTGCGTTGAGAGTGTCAAATATGGTTTCGATCAGCAGAGCGTCAGCACCTGCGTCGATCAGAGCCGATGCCTGTTGCAGATAAGCATCGTGCAGTTCATCAAAGCTGATTCCGGATGCTATAGACAGAGATTTGTTGGTCGGACCTATTGATCCGGCTACAAACACATGCCTGTCGGAGCCTGCTGACAGTGCTGCCTCTTTTGCCGCTGCTACACCGGCCCGGTTTATATCAGCCACATGTGCTTCAAGTCCGTATTCAGCCAGGGAGATTGCGTTGGCGTTGAAGGTATTGGTGGAGATGATGTCAGTGCCGGCTTCGATATATCGGATGTGAATATCCCTGATAGCGTCGGGGCGTGAGAGACACAATACATCGTTGCAGCCCGACAGATTGATTGCATGGTCGGCGAATGTTTCTCCTCGGAAGTCTTCCTCAGAGAGTCCAAGCGTCTGAATCATTGTACCCATTGCTCCGTCGAGGATCAGTCTGCTCTCTGCAACTGCCTGGCGTAGTGTGTGTTTGTGTCCCTGTATGCTCATCTATGTGTAAGTGTGGTATTTAAAAAATATAGCGTTTTGCAGAAATTACGGCAAAACGCTACATGGAATTTTTTTAGTGCGGAGGTTATACCCCCGTGCTATCATGCCGGAGGAAGAATAGCTTCGCTGGGGCAAACTTCGGCGCAAGAGCCGCATTCGATGCAAGTATCGGGATCGATGTGGTAGATGTCGCCTTCAGAGATAGCTTCAACGGGGCAAACGGGCAGGCAAGTGCCGCAAGCCACACATTTGTCGGTAATTACGTAAGCCATGGTTAATAATTGAATTTGGTGGTTATTACATGTAATATTGTTTTACGGTGCAAAAGTAATGTTTTTTTTTGAAATGCCCTGCTATCGGGAGTTAAATTTTGGTACTTGGCAAGTAGCGGGATTCGTGTTTGGAGTCGTTCATATGTATGATATAAGTTAACACTTATATTTCCATTGGGTTTGGAGTTATTGATAAATTATGGCTAAATAGGTTTGATTTACATAAATAATGTTAATGTTTTTTTTGAATTTGTAGTGAATTATTTGCAAAAAGCCTCTGTAAGGGTGTATATTTGTGAAAATTGAATTTTAACTCTAATACCGTTGATGACATGGAAAAATTAGGATCTCTTTTTTCAGCCCTTCTTGCTTTGGTATGTCTTGCAGGGTGTGATGACGGGTCGTCGTATGATGAACCTGGTGGAAGCGGAATCCGTACCGCTAATGATATTGAAGTTACTGCTCCCGGTCAGCTTGCCTCGAAGCTTGATGCTGCTTCATATGATCTAGATTCGATAGCTGTGTATGGACCGATAGGCGTCGAGGATTTTCCGGCGCTTCTGAGAATCGGGGTGTATGGGAATCTGAGAGCCTTGAATCTGAAGCATGCAAGAGTAGAGGGAGGCAAGATTCCCGACATGGCATTCTCAAACGTCGAAGGCAGCCATCCGTTCAGGGTATATAATGTGATTTTGCCCGAAGGTGTCACTGCTATCGGTGAATGTGCGTTTGCCGGTTCGTCGGTGCGGCATGTCGAATTGCCGCAGTCGTTGAGAACGCTCGGCAAAGATTGTTTCAGCCAATGCGATTACATGAGGGAGATCGTAATACCGGCCGGTGTCGAGGAGATTCCTGACGAATGTTTCAAAAGTTGTGCTATCCTTGATAGGGTAGTGTTGCCGCAGAGTATTAAAAGAATCGGTGATCTGGCATTCCGCTTCAGTCATGTGTCGGATATAAATTTCCCGGAAAGACTAGAGAGTGTAGGAAAAATGGCATTTTCCGGATCGAGGATAAAGCGTGTCGAGTTGTCGCACGGGTTGAAGCTGTCCGATATGATATGGACTTTCGAGAATTGCTTTCTTATAGAAGATATTGTTATTGCCGATGGGGTGAAAGATATTCCACGCTTCAGCGATGCAAGGTTGGTGAAGTCGCTTGACATACCAGCTTCTGTAGAGGAGATCGGGAGCTATACATTCCAGGGATGTTATATGCTTACTGACCTTACGCTCAGGGATGGACTTGTGTCGATCGGTACAAATGCTTTCGTAAGTTCGCCTGTGCAGTCTCTTGATATACCATCGACGGTAAGGAGCATCGGTACAAAGAGCTTTCTGATTGCCGAGAAGGCCGGGAAGGTGACGTGTCGTGCTATCGAACCGCCGTTGTGCGATGGCTCAGACGCATTTGTGTTTGCAGATGCTGCTTTGATGTCGACTGTTCCGCTTTATGTGCCTGCCGGAAGTGAGGACCTATACCGCGCAGCCGAAGGATGGAGCAAATTCAAAAATATAACAGCTTTATAGACATACGGATATGAAAGGCTTTTTTCTTATAAATATATCCGCTGCAGCGGCATTGATACTGGCTGCATGCAGCAGCAGTGATGAACCGTCGGTAACTACCGAGCGTAGTTACTGCGACATCTATTGTGAGAATTTCGGTGATCTTGCCGCGAATATCACGGCAGAGGTGTATGAATGCGATTCGCTTGTTGTGCACGGACCGATCAATGCTAATGATCTGCATGAACTATCCGAGCTTGGCATCTGGGGCAATGTGGAGGTACTTGACTTGCGTTATGCACAGATTGAGAACCGGTGCATTCCTGATAAGGGGCTTTCTGTAAGTGGCTCTTATATGATGGAATCCAAGATCAGGCGCTATATACTGCCTGGTGATCTTGTGGAGATTGGAGATGAGGGCTTCGGATATACTCAGGTCGAGAGCATAAATCTTCCGTCGGGATTGCGTAGCATAGGTGAGAAGTGTTTCTACAAATGCCATAGGCTCAGAAGCATAACAATCCCTTCCGGAGTGGAGGAGATTCCTGAGTCGTGTTTCTTTCAGTGTCTTGATCTTGAAAAAGTCGGTTTGCCGGATGGTGTGCGCAGCATAGGTGCTGAGGCTTTTGCCGAATGTCGCATGCTCGAGGATCTGAATATCCCGTCGGCTCTTGAAGCCATCGGTGATAATGCTTTCGCTCATACAGCCTTGCGTAATGCAACCTTGCCCTCAGGCTGTGTCAGGATTGGTAATAGAGTATTCTCCGGATGTTACTATATTGACAAACTTGTCATACCGGAAGGAGTGGCGGAGATCAGCGCATATTTCATTAACGACAACATACGCCTGCGTCGGGTTGAGATTCCGGTTTCTGCTAAGAAAATAGGTAAGTCGGCTTTTGCGGACTGTCTGGCATTGGCTGAGGTTGTGTTTCGGGATGGACTGGAGGAGATTGCGGATATGGCTTTTGCTAACTCTCCGTTAGCTGAGATAGTTTTGCCTTCTACTCTAAAGGCTGTAGGAAAGCAAAGTTTCACAGTTTCGTCGGCTACAGCAGGAGTGATGTGTATGGCAACTACTCCGCCGGTATGTGCGGCAGATGCATTTATCTTCGGTGAAGAATCGTTGAAGTCGTCAGTGCCTCTCTACGTGCCTTCAGGTAGCGAAAGTCTCTATATGCTTGCTGCTGGCTGGAGCGACTTCAAGGATATTCGTGGTATCTGAAAATCAATTCAATCTTATTGTATCGTATAAAAAAAACGCCGCCATCTGTTATGAACACATACAGATGGCGGCGGATTTTTATATTGCTATCGGATAGCAGGCTGATTATTCAGCTTTGCCGGCGCTACCGAGCACGTTTTCGATTTTGTGCTTGTAGAGCTTCTCCATTTCGTCGCGAGCCGGGCCGAGATATTTGCGGGGGTCGAATTCGCCGGGCTTCTCAACGAATACCTTGCGAACTGCGGCTGTCATGGCCAGACGGCTGTCGGAGTCGATGTTGATCTTGCAAACGGCGCTCTTTGCAGCCTTACGCAGTTCTTCTTCGGGAATACCGATTGCGTCGGGAAGCTTGCCACCGTACTGGTTGATCATGTCTACATATTCCTGGGGTACAGAAGATGATCCGTGGAGAACGATGGGGAATCCGGGGAGTTTCTCCATAACTGCGTCGAGTACGTCGAATGCCAATGGCGGGGGAACAAGGCGGCCTTCTGCATTGCGTGTGCACTGCTCGGGTGTGAACTTGTATGCGCCGTGGCTTGTACCGATCGAGATAGCGAGAGAGTCGCAGCCTGTGCGTGTAGCGAAGTCGATAACTTCCTCAGGATCGGTGTAGGTGTGGTGGTCGGAAGACACTTCGTCCTCTACACCGGCGAGTACGCCGAGCTCACCTTCTACGGTTACGTCGAACTGGTGTGCGTAGTCAACAACTTTCTTTGTGAGGGCAACGTTCTCCTCATAGGGGAGGTGGCTACCGTCGATCATCACGGATGAGAATCCGTTGTCGATACAGCTCTTGCAGAGCTCGAAGCTGTCGCCGTGGTCGAGATGGAGCACGATCTGGGGATGTTCCCAACCGAGTTCCTTGGCGTATTCTACAGCGCCCTGAGCCATGTAGCGCAGGAGGGTAGCGTTTGCATAGTTGCGTGCGCCCTTGGAAACCTGAAGGATAACGGGAGACTTTTCCTCAGAAGCAGCCTTGATGATGGCCTGAAGCTGCTCCATGTTGTTGAAGTTGAAAGCGGGGATAGCATAGCCGCCCTTGATAGCCTTGGCGAACATCTCGCGGGTGTTCACAAGACCAAGTTCTTTATAACTTACCATAGTTTGTTTGATATATAAATTGGATATAAGTTTCTCTGTGTTCTGTGTATTCGAGGCAAATTTACAAAAAATATTTCACAGAACGTTTATTTTTAGCTTTTCTTATGCCTGTTTACCGGTCTTTTTCATTGTTGCCGGATAGTCTGATGTATCCGTGCAGCATGCCCACGAACAGGGCCCCTCCGGCTATGTTGCCCAACGTGGCCGGTGCAAGGTTGCACCATAGCAGTTGGACTATGTCTACATCTGCACCTTCGAGCATCCCGCAGGGAATGAAAAACATGTTTGCCACGCAATGTTCATATCCGAGCATCACAAAGGCCGCTACAGGAATCCAGCATCCTACTACTTTCTCTGTCAGTGTGTGTCCTGATAGTGCGAGCCATACAGCCAGGCATACGCACCAGTTGGCGCCGATGCCTCGCAGCAGTACTGTCGTCCACGGCAGATTCGCTTTTGTCTCTGCGGTGCGGATTATGGCCGTGTGATATGGCTCTGGAGTTGTGAGTCCGGCAAGGTAGACGAGAGCTACGGCTACTATAAGCGCGCCGATGAAATTACCGATCCACACGAGAGTCCAGTTGCGCAACACGTCGGTCAGAGTGTAGTGCGATCTCTTTAGTGCAGGAATCAGAAGGGCGTTGTTTCCGGTGAAAAGTTCTGCGCCGAGTACGACTACAAGGACAAGGCCTACTGGAAACACCATACCACTCAGCAGCTTCTGAAGCGAAGGATTGCCCGCTGTGGCTTCCGGAAAACCGCTGCCGATCACAGTTGATAGTATTCCTCCGAGGGCGATGAATGCACCGGCTGCTATGGAGAGAGTCATAAGCCGGTATAGAGAGCTTCCGGCGGACGACAGGGCCACTTTCTGAATTCCTATGTTTACGGTAGTTTCTGCAATCTGATCGGGGGTCTTGATATTCATTTCTTGTCTTGGTCGGAAGATTTGGTTTCTGGGTTTATCTTAACGAAAAATGTTTCCTCTGACGGAGGTATCAGTGCGGCAAAGACACGTCCGGCGGGTGATATGAACTTGCGCCGGGCCACTGTCAGTTCTCTGCCATCTTGAGTCTTGACCTTGTATTTGGCCTGAATGGATGGGTCTGAGGGAGTCACGTAGCCATTGCCTATTCTCGTGAACGGATAGAGTGGCGATGATGAGGGCGACGGTCCTTTGATAGAGTCTATCTTCGTGAACTGTTCTTCGGTGAGTGCGGTGAATGGCTTGCGTGTTCCGCAGCGCGAGATTCCCAGCAATCGCCATTCATAATCCGCGCCCTCGAGTGTAGGTACTTGCGAGTATACGAATGGTTTGAGCCATGCGGGCGATTCGCTGTAGTTGTAGCGCACCGTGCCTGTCTTCGATGTCCGGTAGGCCGTGAGCGCGTCTCTTATGGTGCGGTATTGTCTGATGTGTTCGGCTGTTGCAAATGCCTGATGTATGGCCATAAGGCATGCCAGAGTGGCTATTACAGAGAGAATTGCTCCTTTGGCTGGCCTTACAAGTGGTGCTGCTGCGCGGCCGAGCAGAATTGCCGAAAACAGTTCTATAGCCGTGAATGCGCGGGGTGCTGTATGAGCAATCACGCCCATCGCTAAAGATAGCAGCAATGCGGTCAGTATCACGTAGTTCTGCTTGCAGAACCTGATGGTAGCTTT
The DNA here is from genome assembly GCA_910586995.1 of uncultured Muribaculaceae bacterium. Lineage (GTDB taxonomy): Bacteria > Bacteroidota > Bacteroidia > Bacteroidales > Muribaculaceae > CAG-873. The sequence goes on from CAJUKZ010000006.1 coordinate 61,545, forward strand.
CGTAGCTGCGCAAATGCATATCAAACCTGTGATAATTAGCATCCACAGCAGTTTGAGTGAGAGCAGCACGTCTATGAAGCTCGACAGCGTCTCAGTGGCCTGGGTTGCCCTGATCCAGTTGCCTGGCGACGCCAACATGATTGTCGAGCCGATCCACAGCGGTATGGCAAGCATTCGTGCCGTCTTATTGAAGCGCTTGATATTCAGTGCGAAATATAAGAATATAGCGCCGGACAGTGGAAACGCAAAAGCTTCGTTGCTCCATCCCGTCAGTAGCCCGAGTATGCACAGGCCCGCGGATCTTAGGAAAGTCAGTTTTATCGGTTCGCAGGATTGCGATTTGCCGAGTTCCAGCAGCAGAGCAAGCGACGCGAGCGATGGCCATAGATAGTTAAGTGACAGATTTATGGAGGTCCACAGTCTGCCGGGCGATGGAAACAGATATAGGAAAGCGATCACAGCGATCAGTGCAGCCATCGCATATTCCTGTTTATGAGGAGGCAATGTGAGTCTCAGAAACAGCAGTATGGTCGCGGCAAAAGCGATTGCATTCAGGATATAGAAAATACTGAGTCCGCGTTTGGCAGCTATCATCTGTTCGACAAAATGCACAGGGATTCTGCCGTTGACACACATATAGTGGTTGACCTGCGATTCCACTACGTCGGCTGTGGTTTTTACGGGCTTCAGATTGTTGAAATTGAAATAGTTCTGTCCGGGTTTAAGCTCGAATTTATAGTAGTAGCGCAGTTCGTCCCCGATGCAGATATGATTGGCAGAACGGATATATATCATTATGGCCGCGAAAATTATTATCGCCGCCGCCCACGTGGATTCCTTTCTGAGCGTTTCGAGGATCTTCATTTGCTACGGTATGCGGTTGCTTTTTCTCCGTCGACCTCGCGGACGAAATAAGGAGGCCGGTGCTTTACTTCGTTGAAAATACGGCCCACATACTCCCCGAGAATCCCGAGGGTGAGCAACTGGACCCCGCCGAGAAATAGCATTACGGTCATTATGGTAGGGAATCCGGCCTGGGGATCGCCGTAGATTGCAGCCTTCGCGAATACCCACACCATATATATAAAGGCTATGGCTGATACTACGAGCCCCATCACGGTAGCTATGCGCAGCGGTGCTGTCGTGTAGCTTGTAACACCGTCTACAGCCAGTCCGGCAAGCGACCGCATGTTCCATTTTGTCTGTCCGGCCTCGCGGTCCTGTTGGTCGAACTCGAAAGAAGCTTTTTTGAAACCTATCTGGCAATACAGTCCCTTGGTGTAGCGCTGGCATTCGCGCATGGCGGTCAGGGCGTCGATGCAAACGCGGTCGAGCAATCGGAAGTCGCCGGTGTTTTGCAGCACCGGGATTCGGGTGGTTTTCTGGAGTATGCGGTAATACATCAGCGACAGTTTCTTCCTGATCCACGGCTCGCGTCCGCGTTGCCGGCGCACTCCATACACGTCGTCGTAGCCCTTTTCCCACAGGCTTATCATACGTGGTATCTCCTCGGGCGGATGCTGCAGATCGCTGTCCATTATCACCACGCAGTTGCCTTTCGCGTAGTCCATGCCGGCGAGCATAGCCGTCTCTTTGCCGAAGTTGCGCGATAAGTCCACGTAGTGCCATCTGCTGTCGCGCCGGTGCATCTGCATCAGCATTGCCAATGTGGAGTCGGTGCTTCCGTCGTTCACCGTCAGCACTTCCCACCTGTAGTCCGGCATCGAATCCATCACGGCATTTAGCCTCCCGAACAGAGCCGGAAGCGATTCTTGCTCGTTGTAGCAGGGAATGAGTATAGTTATCAGCTTGGAATTGTGGTTCATCGCGCCACAAAATTACGCAAAATTTTCTAAACCCCGGAAGTTTTGCTAATTTTGCACAATAATCCTTTTGAACCCAGACTACAGATGCAAGAGAAAATTGTAATTCTCGATTTCGGTTCGCAGACCACGCAGCTCATAGGCCGCAGGGTGCGCGAACTGAACCAGTATTGCGAGATTGTTCCTTACAACAAGTTTCCTGCCGACGATCCCTCGGTCATCGGTGTAATCCTTTCCGGCAGTCCGTTCTCAGTCTACGACGAGAAGTCATTCAAGCCCGATCTCTCGGCCATCCGAGGCCGTTATCCGGTGCTGGGTATCTGCTATGGCGCCCAGTATCTTTCGTGGGTGTCGGGCGGAAGTGTCGAGCCTGCCGGCTCGCGTGAGTACGGTCGTGCCCGGCTTTGCGGGGTAGATGCCGGCTGTGCCTTATTCAAGGGTATCTCCGACGGCGCTCAGGTGTGGATGAGTCATGGCGACACCATCACATCCGTGCCCGACAGTTTTAAGGTAGTGGCTTCTACCGACAAGGTGCGTATCGCGGCTTTCGCTGTCGAAGGCGAACCCACATGGGGAGTGCAGTTCCATCCCGAGGTTTTCCACAGCGAGTGCGGAACGCAACTGTTGCGCAATTTTGTCGTCGACATCTGCGGTGGAAAGCAGGACTGGAGTGCCGCGTCTTTCATTGAGACTACAGTGGCATCGCTGCGAGAGCAGCTTGGCGACGACAAGGTCGTGCTTGGCCTCAGTGGCGGAGTGGACTCGTCGGTAGCCGCCGTGCTTCTCAACCGCGCTATTGGCAAGAATCTCACCTGTATATTCGTGGATCACGGCATGCTGCGCAAGAATGAGTTCCACAATGTGCTCCGCGACTATGAATCGCTTGGCCTGAATGTGATCGGCGTAGATGCCTCAGCTGAGTTTTTCAGCGAGCTTGACGGTGTGACCGATCCCGAGCGTAAGCGCAAGATCATAGGCAAGGGCTTTATTGACGTTTTCGACCGCGAGGCCCATAAGCTTAAAGATGTGAAGTATCTTGCACAGGGTACAATCTATCCCGATTGCATCGAATCGCTATCCATCACCGGCACTACTATCAAGAGTCACCATAACGTAGGTGGACTTCCTGAAAAGATGAATCTGAAACTCTGTGAGCCGCTTCGTCTGCTTTTCAAGGATGAGGTGCGTGCGGTTGGTCGCGAACTCGGCATGCCCGAGCATCTCATTACCCGTCATCCTTTCCCCGGACCCGGTCTGGCAGTGCGTATTCTTGGGGCTATCACACCTGAGAAGGTGCGCATACTTCAGGATGCCGACGACATCTTCATCAACGGTCTGCGCGAGCATGGCCTTTACGATCAGGTATGGCAGGCCGGAGTGATCCTGCTTCCTGTGCAGAGCGTAGGCGTGATGGGCGACGAACGCACCTACGAGAGCGCGGTCGCTCTGCGTGCCGTTACCTCGACCGATGCCATGACCGCGGATTGGGCGCATCTTCCCTACGAATTTCTCGCCAAGGTGAGCAATGATATTATCAACAAGGTCAAGGGAGTCAACCGCGTTACCTACGACATCTCCTCCAAGCCGCCGGCAACGATCGAGTGGGAGTGAGGTCTATACATTATTAATAATATCATATTTTATATATAGACATACATCATCGGGTGTTTCCCGCGGAATTTATAATCTCTATCAGACGTATCCCGCCGTATGGTGGGATACGTCTGTGAAAAGATGTTTAAGTTAGATAGTTAACTTAATGTCTGCGGTCTTGGTTAAAAAGGTTACAGAGGTGTTTCGGTTAACACTAATTAACTATAGCTGCCAATTTGTATGACATAATTTTTATATATTTGCATCGGAAATTAAATCAATATACCATGTTATGTGGCCTATTAGTTTATATTTTCTTGCCAATAATAACCATCTAACTACCAATATTATCGAACAATCCTCTCTTATCACATTTGCTGACAGCGCATTGCCTGCCGTAAGGCTTGCCGTGTGTCTGTAATTTTTGTAAAAATTTTTTAACCTTATAATTCCATAATTATTGCACAACATTAAACGGTTTTCGCTTATGAATCGCACAGTGACAAGACTTTTAGCCCTGATGCTGCTGTTGTGTCCTTTTACGCTTCTCGCGCAGAAGGATGTCATCACAGTGACAGGTACTGTCGTCGACTCTTACGACGAGCCTCTTATTGGTGTTAGCGTACTCGTCAAGGGTACTAACAACGGTATGTCCACCAATATTGACGGCGAATTTTCTTTGAAGGCATCTGTTGGAGATGTTCTTCAGTTCTCTTATGTAGGCTTCAAACCTCAGGAAGCTACCGTGACCGGTACTGCACCGATGCATATCGTTATGCAGGAAAACACTCAGGCTCTTGAGGAAGTGGTTGTTACCGCTATGGGTATCCGCCGTAAAGAAGCATCTCTGACCTACGCAACTCAGGAAGTGAAGGGTGAGGAACTCATGCGAGTTCAGGACGCCAACTTCGTGAACGCCCTCGGTGGTAAGGTCGCAGGTGTCACCATCCAGCAGAGCGCAGGTGGTGCAGGTGGTGCATCCAAGATCCTCCTTCGTGGTAACAAGTCAGTTATGGGTAACAATGCTCCCCTTATCGTTGTCGACGGTATTCCTATGACAAACGAAGTGGGTAAGGCTGCTGAAGGCCAGTTCCTTTCAGATGCCTATGAGATGACATATGCCGGAACATCCGAAAGCGGCGACGCTCTCTCGCTGATCAACCCCGACGACATCGAAAGCATCAACGTCCTCAAGGGTGCTAACGCTGCCGCTCTTTACGGTTCGGCCGCTGCCAACGGTGTGCTTATGATCACCACAAAGAAAGGTAAGGAAGGTACACTTTCTATAACTGTAAACTCGAATGTCACATTCGAGAAGCCTCTCATGACTCCGAAACTCCAGCGGGTGTACGGCGCTTCCATCATTGGCGGCACTACACTGAGCAATGATGCATGGGGTGGTAAACTCTCCGACATGACAGCAGCCGATCTCGCTTTTGAGGGCGCTAAGCTTACCAATAAAGCTTCAAATCAGGTTGATGACTTCTTCGGAACAGGTACTACATGGAACAATGCAGTCAGCATCTCCGGCGGTACAGAGAAAGTGACATCTTTCTTCTCGTTCTCAAACAGCAACTCCGACGGTATGGTTCCGGGCAATACATACAATCGTAACACATTCAGCTTCCGTCAGGGTTATAACCTGTTCGACAAGCGCCTGCGTATCGATGTTGCCCTTAACTACGTATATGCAAAGACTGTTAACCGTCCCGGTGGTGGTACGGTTATGAATCCCCTCTACGACCTCTATACAATGGCTCCCAATATCGACATGGGATATTACCGCAACAATTACAGCATTGCTGACGGTGCTTGGGAGACAAATAATATTTCGTTCTACAACACATCCGGCGACTTCATCAGCGGTCGTACTCAGCTCAGAGGCATGCAGCAGAATTGGGCATATCCTCTTACTGGTGGTCGTAACAACCCCTACTGGCTCACTAACGTGAACCGTTCGACACGTACAGATGAACGCATCTACGGCTACGCTACAGCTAACTTCGAGATCATCCCCGGTCTTAATATCCAGGGCCGTTTGAATATGGACCGCGCCCGTCAGGAAGCAAACAGCAAGCGTTATGCTACAACTGCTAATCCTGTTGAATACGAGCGTTTCGGTATCTATAATCAGGACAAGTATGTCAGCACAGATATTTATGTTGATGCCCTCCTTTCTTATAACAAGACTTTCAAGGAAGATTGGGATGTAAGCGCTACAGCTGGTTGGTCCGGCCACACTGTTACCGGTACATACCAGAACATCTACGGTAATGCCACATACCTCTCTAATGGTATGGACAGCAGTATTTTCAATGCTCCTACCCTTGACGAAAAGACAGGTGTTTGGAAGAATGCTATGCTCATCAACTGCTTTGAACCTACCATCCAGTGGCTTAGCAACCCGACTAAGTATTCCAAGACTTCAAACTGGGACAAGGGTCTGTTCTTTACCGCTCAGCTCGGTTGGAAAGAGATGTTGTTCATCGAAGGTTCTTATCGTCAGGACTGGTACCGTGCATTCAAGCAGTTCTCTGACCGCGGTACTCCCGACAACTACGGATACTATTCTTTCGGTGTGAACACACTTGCTCACAAATACCTTAAGCTTCCTGAAGTGATCACTTACCTTAAGGTTCGTGCTTCTTATTCAGAGGTAGGTAACTCAATTCCTAACGTTCTGTTCTCAACAGGTTCGATCGATAAGACTACAGGTGCTATGACAGCATCAAGCTACGGTTACTTCGACAATCCCCGTCCTGAAAAATCAAAATCTTTCGAGGCAGGCTACGACATCTCCTTCTTCAATAGCAACCTGATGTGGGATTTGACCTACTATCACACAGACCTTACCAACTCTTACTTCATTTCTTCGTCAACCGGTTCCAAGCAGAAGCCTGTAAATACAGGTCTTATCCGCAACCAGGGTATCGAAACCACTGTTACCTACAATCACATGTTCTCTCGTGATTGGATCTGGCGCACAGGTGTTAACTTCTCTTATAACCACAACCGTATCAAGAAGACTTTCAAGAAAGGTTCCGGTAAGTTTGACGAGAATGGCAATGAAATAATGGTTCCCGCCAAGATGGAGCAGAAAGTGGCCGCCGGTCATGTGCTCGTTCGCTACGAAGAAGGTGGCAGCTACGGTGATATGTATGCTCTCGATCTCCGTCGTAACGATGACGGCAGCATCTGGCTCTCACCGAAGACCGGTACACCTCAGCTCTCTACCACAAACTACGTTTACCTTGGTAACATGAACTCCAAGTTCAACCTTGGTTGGTCCAATACCATCAGCTGGAAGGATCTCTCTCTCTACTTCCTCATCAGCGGTCGTATCGGTGGTAAGACAATCTCTCTTACAGAAAGCTATCTTGACAACCTCGGTGTTTCTGCACGTTCGGCAGCTGCACGTATAGAATCTGAGCAGAACAACATTGTATGGACATCACCCCGTACAGGCGCTACCAAGCCCGGTATGGTTATTGAGGGTGGTACAATAGTCCCCATCCAGGAATACTATCAGACCGTAGGTGGTCAGTTCTATGCTCCCGACTACACATACGACGCAACCAACTTCCGTATGGCTGAGATTTCATTGGGTTACACTGTCCGCAATCTCTTCCACGGCTTCATCAAGAGCCTGAATGTATCGGTTGTAGGACGTAACCTGTTCTTCATCTACAAAGATTCTCCTGTCGATCCCGACATCTCCCTCTCTACCAAGAACGGTCTTGGCGCGTTTGACGTATTCAACATGCCTTCGGTTCGTTCGTTCGGTATCAATCTTAAGCTTGAATTCTAAAAACGACAGATTTTAAAGATATGAAATTTAAATATTTTAGGCCTCTTTTGGCTGTGATTCCCTTGCTCGCGTTCACCTCTTGTCTGGACTTCGATACTCCGGGTGATGAGCTTACCTCGGACACGGATATTATCGACCCTGAAGTGAAAAAGGGCGATGCTGATAAACTCGATTTCGAGACTACCTGCACTGAGGAAGAACTTGGGGAGGCTCTCTCCAATCTTGGAAGTAAGATCAGCATGATCCAGTCCGGTATCTACTATGCAATGGGTTCTAAGGACGGATCTCCGACCAATACCAACGCATATCAGTATTATGCAGGCATGACAATTATGCCATACGCAGGCTACTTTGTCAATGCACAAAGCTGGGACGGACGTTTTGTCAGCACCGGTAGCTACTATCAGGAATTCCTTGATGGTCCTTACGGACATTTTACTTCAGTAAAGAATCAGATCGCAAACTTCCTGAATGACGATAATGCCAACCTGCTTCCTGAGCTTAAGGCTGTGGCTCTGCTCGTCTTCGACTACTCTGCAATGCAGATGGTGGATATATATGGTTCTATCCCCTACACAAATCATAAGAGCAATCAGGAAACCAACCCCTTCACATTCGACAAGGGCGAGGATATCTACGCTGCAGTTATTGCAAACTTGAATGACATCAATGCATGTCTTAAAGCTCACGTAAACCGTCCCGACTGGTTCAAGGAACTGGCACAGGCAGTGCTTATGGATGTTGACGTGCTCACTACTGACAAGCAGTATGAGTCCTGGCGTCGTCTTGCCAACTCGCTGAAGCTGCGTTACGCTATGCACTATGTTAAGTATGATGCTGCTCTCGCTCAGAAGTGGGCTGAGGAGGCTATTGCTGAGGGTGTGATCGAGAACATCGATCAGGAAGTTGGTCTTATGGCCCGCACTAGCGTTACCGGCAATCCTATCTTCGGTATCTCCGAGAGCTGGGGTGACTCGCGTTGCTGCGCTCAGTTCCACACTCTTTGCAAGTCTATGAACCACCCCTTCATTGATATCTGGTTCGGTGAGAATCCCGGAGCTATCGCAAATAGCGCAGATCCCAGCAAGGTTGTCCCTGCAAATACCCGTGTTATTCCTATCCGTGCAGGTGTAGCAATGCCTTCTGGTCAGGGTATTACCAACAACAAGATGTTCGCTTACTCAACATCTCGTAAGGATGGAGTTCTTGCTGACGGTTCTGTATACCACAGCAGTATCAACTTCGCTCCTCTCTACATGGTGAAGCTTTCAGAGGTAGAATTCCTCCGTGCCGAGGGCGCTCTCCGTGGTTGGAACATGGGTGCTGATGCTCGCACCTGGTATGAAAGAGGTATCCGCGACATGCAGATCGAGGACCGTACCAATGCTGAGGTAACGCTCAATTGGTCTGAGGTTGTCGATGACTACATGCAGCTCGAACATGCAGTTGACTATACTTATGAAGATCCTATGGATGAGTGGAATAACGAGAAATCTCCCGTCACTATCGGTGTGAAGTGGAATGATTCGGATACTCCTGAAGTCAAGCTCGAGAAGATCATCACACAGAAGTATATCTCCATGTTCCCCAGCGAATGCTTCGAGGCGTGGGTTGATATCCGTCGCACAGGCTATCCCAAGCTTCTCTCTGTGGTAAATCTTGACGAATACTCAGATGGCTCTCTGTTCGATGGTGATATCATCCGCAAGGTTCCTCTCCCTGGTCGTGATACAGATGCTGGTCTTAACGATATTCTCAGTACAGGTATCGATGCACTCGGTGGCTCAGACACACAGGGTACTCGCGTATTCTGGGACGTCGATGCTCCTAACTTCTAATCCGAAATTATAATCGGAACAACCACACCCGATGCCGCATTGGCGTCGGGGCGGTTTCCTCTCATAATCTCTTACTCTCTAACTCTCTCACATTAAAAAACACATTTTTTAACCAACCTACACATGAAAAAATCTACTATTTTTGGTGCGGTGCTTGCAGCTCTCATTGCAGTTCCGCAGGTGCAGGCGGCTGACGATTACAGCAATCGTTACTACGACTTCTCTGAATGGCAGGATCAGAAGATTCTTGACCTGTTCATGAAAGCTGCTGAAGACGGCCGTATGTATCCGACTGATGCCGAGTTCGAAGCTGCCGGTTTCGACCCCATCGAACTCGAATTCAACCGTTCACACACACTCCAGTCTGAGCTCCTTCCCGAAAAGAAGATTGTATCTTCTGCAATGTCGGACCGTCGTATGTGGTTCAACGTACCTACAGGCCAGGGTAAGCACGTGGCCGGTTTCCCCTCCGGAGAATTCCATAGCGACGTCTTCACCGGTTGGAACTATACCTGCTGCCAGGGCGGATGGAACCATCAGGCTTTCATGGCTCCCGGTGCATGGACAGCCGCAGCTCACAAGAATGGTTCGCAGATGATCGGCGGTATCTATTTCTTCGACTCTACTGGTGGTGATTCGACGCAGGCAATCAAGTGGCAGAGCCATATGAAGACGTTCACTACTAAGAACGCCGATGGTTCTTTCAAGTATCTTGACGCTGTTGTAAACTGTATCCTCTACTTGGGCTTCGATGGTATCCAGTACAATATGGAGGCCGGTACATGCTTCAGTTCTTATGACTCTACCCAGAAGGCTTTCCGTCAGTTCTGGCAGCAGGTGCGTAAGAAACTGGCTGAATATGGTGTAACCCTGTTTGTGGGTGCTTATCAGCCTTCATCTTCAATTTCTGCTACAAATGCGCAGTATTATGTAGGTACAGAGGCAGAAGGCCAGATCTTCGACGTGTTCCTGAACTATGCGAGCAGCGCATTCAACTATGCTTCTGCAACCAATAACTACAATTATGCCAAGGCAGCTGTAGGTCATGGCCATGCCATCTATCAGGGCGTATGGTACAATAACCTTAACGCACGTGGCTGGGCTGACATGGTTAACAAGCAGATCGACATCGTACCCTGGGGCGAGCATTCTGTAAGCCGTCTGTTCGAATTCGTTCAGGGCAACTCTATCATGGAGCTTCAGGACCGCTACCAGTTAGTTACCGAGCGCTTCATGTCCGGTGGCAAGCAGCACCCGCTCGACCGTCCTGCAATGGAAAATGAAGGTAATACATTCCAGATTGAGGATGCAAGCCACAACGATGAGCAGCTCGCTACATGGGGCGGTATCGCCAGCATGCTTCCCGAACGCGCTGTCATCAAGCAGGATCTGCCTTTCAACACTAACTTCACAGTTGGTAACGGCGAATTCTACTTCTACAAGGGTAAGAAGACTCTCGGTTCATGGTACAACATGGGTCAGCAGGACTTCGTTCCTACCTACCGTTGGCTTGTTACTCCCGTCAACAATGAGACAACAGCAAGCCACGACCTGACCGTTGCTTTCGACCATCGCGATGCTTATATCGGCGGTAATGCACTGAAACTTGCTAATGGTAAGGAAGAAGCTATCAATGCCGACGTGATCCTCTATCGCACCGAGCTTACCGTAGGTGGCTCAGTTTCCGCTACTCTTGCTGTTAAGAATGGTAAGGAAAATGCAAGCGACTCGCACCTGAAGCTCATCGTACGCAAGAAGGGTGCTACCAACTGGATCGAAGTTCCCTACGGCCAGATTTCCGGCAAGACATGGGAGAGCAAGAATCTTGAGGTAAGCGGTCTTGCATCAGGCGATGTTATCGAATATATCGGCTTCCGTGTTGAAGGCATGCCCGCAGGTGAGCATGTGTATGTAGGCCAGATGAAGCTCGACGACAACCGCACTATCGCATGTGCTCCTATCGACGCTACTTCTTTCATGGCTGACGTTCAGGACGAATCCAATAAGGATCTCAGCGTGCGTATGGCATGGAGCGTGAACGACGCAGGCTTCGATTGCCCCGCCAAGGGTCGCGGTATGGTCTTCAACAGCGATGTTAAGGTCGACCACTTCGAAGTATTCTATAAGTTCGGCGCTAACGGTAAGGTAATGGAAGCAGGCCGCACAAGCACATGGCATGCCCTTATCCCCGGACTTGATGTATCCCAGAGCGAGGAAGACCTCTATGTAGGTGTACGCTCGGTTTCTATCGACCTCAAGAGCGCATCTCCTGTTGTATGGCAGCAGATCCAGCGTAACCCCAACGCAGGTGAGCGTCTGGTTGATATCTACGGTCAGGTATATGACGACCCCTATTCTGACAATTGGAAGACAGCTATCACTAACCGATGGATTGAGAAATTCTCGACCACAGGTGCTTCAGGTGATCTGAACTATACTATGACTACCTGCCCGTATTCTTTCGACGATCCTCTGGTAGGTTATAAGCATGCAGGTGAGACACTGACTATCGCGCCAAACGAAGAAGTGAAGTTCTTCATCAAGGGTAAAGTAAACAGCGATGACATCAAGTATTGCAAGATCTGGATCTATCTTGATTATGACTGCAATGGAGACTTCTATGGCTCTGACGAAAAGATAATCAACATCGGTACTTCAAACCACGGTGCAGGCTATCCCGTAGGAAAAGAGAACCGTGATGATTTCGTGAACTCTGGTTACACAATTCCTGTCAAGATTCCTGCTGACGTAGTACCGGGCAAGAGCCGTCTGCGTATTGTCTCCGGCGACGCATGGAAGACTATCCCCGGCCCGGTAGGTGCAATTCCTAAGGGTAACGCACTTGACTTCGACGTTGAAATTCTCGACAAGGGTCAGGAACCGCGTGCTGCTGCCGGTCTCTACACCGACCTCCAGGACGAAGGCGAGGCTGATGATGCAGTAGAAGTAGGCGTTGAGGACATCACCTTCGGCGACGAAAGCGCTAACATGAGCGTTTATCCCGCAGTGACAACCGACGTGATCAACTTCACAAGCGTTGAAAAGGCTTGGCTCTACAATGTAGCCGGTCAGATGGTTAAGTACGTAGCTGCTCCTCAGGGTGCTGTCTCCGTAGCTGACCTCGCAAGCGGTGTATATGTAGTGAAGATGCAGAACGGCAACGTGATGCGTTCTGCAAAGATCATCAAGAAGTAATTCTTGGAATTATCCTATAAACCATGCCCCGCGGCTCTGTATGGAACCGCGGGGCATTTCTACAAAAAGCTATATTTAACCTTAAAATGAAAAAGACAACAATTTTCGGTGCGGTACTGGCAGGTCTTATGGCATTCCCAATGGCCTCCGAGGCCGCATCAAACCTTACGAACCGTTTCTACGACTTCAGCGCATGGGGCGATGGAGCGCTGATAGACCTGTTCCAGAGGGTTGCTTCGAAAGGCCGCATGTTTCCCACAGCTGCTGAGTTTGAGGAAGCAGGTTTCCCGGCCATAGAGCTTGAGTTCAACCGTTCGCATGTGCGTCAGTCCGCTATCCTTCCGGAGAAGAAGATAGTCAGCTCAGCGCCTTCGGACCGCCGCATGTGGTTCAATGTGCCTACCGGTCAGGGCAAGGAGACCGCCGGCTATCCATCGGGAGAATTCCATAGCGACGTATTCACCGGTTGGAACTATACAAGCGTGCATGGTGGCTGGAATCATTCGGCGTTCAAAGCTCCCGGAGCATGGACATCGGCTGCGCACAAAAATGGCGCGCAGATGATTGGCGGCATCTACTTCTTCGACAGCACATACGGAGATACCGGAGCCAAGCAGGAATTCCAGAACCACATGAAGAAGTTCGGCGCAAAGAACAGCGACGGTGTGACATTCACCTACCTCGACGCTGTGGTGAACTGCATACTCTATTTCGGATTCGATGGCGTGCAGTACAATATGGAGGCCGGCACATGCTTCAGCGGCTATAACTCTGTAGAGAAGAATTTCCGTGAATTCTGGCAGGCGGTCCGCAAAAAATTAGCAGAATACGGAGTCAATGCATTCGTAGGCGCATACCAGCCGGCATCGTCGATATTCTCCTCTGCAGCGCAATATTATGTAGGTACGGCTGCTGACGGGCAGATCTTTGATGTGTTCATGAACTATTCAGGCGGTGGATTCGACTATTCATCGGCCAACAACAACTATGAATATGCCAAAGCATCGCTTGGTCATGGCCACGGTATTTATCAAGGTGTATGGTACAACAGCCTTGATAGTCGAGGCTGGCCAAGCATGGTGAACAAACAGATCGACATCTGCCCATGGGGTGAGCACTCGGTGAGCCGTCTGTTTGAATTCGTGCAAGGCAATTCAATCATGGAACTTCAGGACCGCTATCAGGTAGTGACCGAGCGGTTCATGTCGGGAGGAGAACAGCATCCGCTCGATCTCCCTGTAATGAACAATGCAGGCAATAAATTCAATATTGAGGATGCTGACGAGAACGACGAGCAGCTCGCTACATGGGGCGGTATTGCCCAGATGATCCCGGAGCGTGCCGTGATAAAGCAGAACCTGCCGTTCAATACCAACTTCTCGCTCGGCAATGGCGAATTCTACTTCTACAAGGGTAAGAAGACGATGGGTTCGTGGTATAACATGGGACAGCAGGACTATGTGCCTACCTACCGTTGGCTCGTGACCCCGATCAACAGCGAGAAAAAAGCATCGCATGATGTAAAGGTAGCTTTCGACCACCGCGACGCCTATATCGGCGGCAACGCTCTCAAGCTATCCGGTAACGCGGAGGATGCAGCAAATGCCGATGTGATTGTCTACCGCGCGGCGCTGACTGTGAACGGTCCCGTGACCGCTACACTCGCAGTGAAGAACGGTAAGGAAAACGCAAGCGACTCGCACCTGAAGCTTATCGTACGCAAAGAAGGCTCGTCCAACTGGATAGAAGTGCCTTACGGTCGTCTCGAAGGCAAGACCTGGGAGAGCAAGAAGCTCGAAGTAAGCGGTCTGGCTCCCGGCGACGTGATCGAATATATCGGTTTCCGAGTTGAAGGCATGCCCAAGGGCGAGTCGATATATGTAGGTCAGGTGCTTCTGGACGATAACACGACAGTGGCATGCGCGCCGATCGATGTGGTTTCGCTTGTCACGGACGTAAAGGAGGAGACCAACAAGAACATGACCATCCGCATGGCATGGAGTGTGAAAGACGATGGCTTCGACTGCCCGGCCAAGGAGCGTGGTATGGTCTTCAACAGCGATGTGAACATCGACCATTTTGAGATCTTCTATAAATTCGGCCTCAATGGCAAGGTTCAGGAAGTTGGCCGTACAACCACATGGCATGCCATGATTCCCAACTTTGACGTTACGAAAAGCAAAGAAGACATCTATGTGGGTGTACGCTCCGTGTCGGTGGACTGCAAGACTGCATCTCCTATAGTATGGCAGCAGATCCAGAGAAATCCGCTTGCAGTTCCGAGCATCAGCGATATCTATGGTCAGGCATACGACGACCCGTATTCCGACAACTGGGAAATCGCGATCAACTTCCGCTGGATCGAAAGACTGAAGACCACAGGTGCTGTATTTGACCTCGACTATCAATCACAGACGACACCCTTCTCGATGGATGATCCGCTTGTAGGCTACCACCATGCCGATGACATGCTGATGATTGCGCCCAACAATGAAATCAACTTCTTCATCAAGGGTGCGTCGGCAACCGACGATATCCAATACTGCAAGATCTGGGTTTACATCGACTATGACTGCAACGGAGACTTCTACGGAGCAGACGAAAAGATCATAAAGATCGGTAGAAAAGACTACGGCGCTTCCTATCCCGCAGATAAAAATAATAGAGAGGATTTCGTAAATAATGGCTATAACATCACCGTTAAGATACCGGGAGATGTAGTGCCCGGAACGAGCCGTATGCGTATCATCGCCGGCGACGCCTGGAAGTCGATCCCCGGTCCGGTGGGCGCGATACCCAAGGGCAACGTTCTTGACTTCGACGTGAGAATCCTCGATGCAGGTCAGACACCACGTGCCGCTTCAGGTACATACGCCGAACTCCAGGACGAGGGTGAGGCTGACGATGCAGTTCAGGTAGGCGTCGATGACATCACCATCGGTGACGAAAGCGCCAATATGAGTGTATATCCCGCTGTGGCTACCGACGTGATCAACTTCACCGACGTGGAGAAGGCCTGGATCTATAACATGGCCGGCCAGATGGTCAAGTACGTGGCTGCTCCCCAGGGCGCAGTGTCCGTAACTGATCTCGCCGCAGGCGTTTATGTGGTCAAGATGCAGAACGGTCAGGTGGTACGCTCCGCCAAGATCGTGAAAAAGTAATGCCGATATAGGGGAGATCGCCTGACGGCGGTTTCCGGCTTCATTTATCAAAAGACAGGCAGTGCCGTAGTACAAGTTGCTCGGTACAGCCTGTCTTTTTTTGCCGGAGCGGATGGAAAACACTATCTTTGTCTTTTGAATACAGAATGAGAATGATGAAGTACAGATTGCTGACATATACGGCTTTTCTTCTGGCTTGTGGTCAGGCCGTCGCGCAGTCCGGTCAGTTCCGCAACACACATACCCGTGAGGTGATCGGCCGTGAACTTGCCTCCGAGCCATATGCTACAGACCGGGAAGCGCTCGAAGCGGCAGTGGCCGATACGTATTTTTTCGAAGGCGACTATAGCCGGGCGGCGCAACATTATGCCACGGTGTCGCCCGACGCGCTTACCGGCGATGTGCTTGCCGGCTATCGTTACCGCTACGGGTATTCGCTCATGCAGCTTGGCGAGTATGCACAGGCTGATGCCGAATTCGCTGCCATGCCTGAATATGCGTCGGCTGAGATGTCGAACGCCGCACTGTTCTATCGCGGCTATATAGCATTCACCCGCGGCGACTACCGGCAGGCTGAGGTGCTTTTCGGCCTTGTGGACGATACCATGCAGCCCGGCACAGCGAGAGACTATTACTTGGCTCAGATTGCATACAGCGACGGCAATGCCGACAAGGCGCTCGAACTGTCGAGGAAGGCTGCAAAACTCGGATTGCCGGGTGAATTGGCTCTGGAGAACGACCGCATAGCAGGCGAGAGCCTCTATATGCTCGGCGACAGGCAAGCATCCGTCCCTTACCTCAGGCGATATGTGCGGGGTGCAGCGGATCCGGCTATGTCGGCACGGTATATACTCGGTCTGAGCTACTATGAAGACGGAGAATACCGGAAAGCTGTAGAAGTCCTGACACCTGTGGCCCAGGGGGCGGATGCAATGGCACAGAGCGCGAGTCTGTATATCGGGCAGTCGCAGATCAAGTCAGGCGATGTGGATGGAGCTATCCTTGCATTCAGCCGTGCAGCAGGAATGGATGCGGATCCTGATGTGCGCGAGTCGGCATGCTATAATTATGCAGTGGCGCGCACGCGTGGCGGCCAAGTGCCTTTCGGATCGTCAGTGACCGCTTTCGAAGACTTCCTGCGCCAATATCCGTCCAGTGTGTATGCCTCGGATGTGCGCGAATATATAGTCAACGGATATATGACCGACCGCAACTATGATGCCGCCCTCAGGAGCATCGAGAAAGTGACACGCCCTTCGGAACGCATACTCGCGGCCAAACAGCGTGTGCTATATGCACTCGCGGCACGTGATCTTGGAGCAGGCCATCCGGTGACAGCCCTGGAATACGTAGGCAAAGCAAGGAAATATTCAAAATATGACGCTGATATAAATGCCGAGACCTATATGCTGTCGGGCGATGCCAACTACCGGCTCGAGCGCTATGACGATGCTATCGCAGACTACAGGCGTTATCTTGCCCTGGCGCGCAAGGATGCGGCGAATATACCGTTGGCACGTTACAATCTCGGGTACGCATATTTCGCAGGCAAGAACTTCGCGCAGTCGGCAGGTCAGTTTGCCGCAGCAGTCTCCGAAGCATCCCTGCCTGCCACTGTCCGTGCTGATGCCGCCAACCGTATCGGCGACACAAGGTATTATGCCGGTGACTTCGGGGGCGCACTGTCGCACTACAGACAGGCTTATGACCTGAATCCCGCCACAGGCGACTACGCCCTGTTCCAGACCGCAGCCATGCAGGGCTATGAACGGGACTTCGCAGGAAAACTGTCGACACTCAGCCGTCTGAATGAAGGATTTCCGAACTCGTCGCTTTTGCCTCAGGCATATCTTGAAATGGCCGAGACATATCTGCAACTTTCACGGCCTGATGATGCGCTTGAGACCTACAGGCAACTCGTCAGGAAATATCCGAATACCACGGCCGGACGAAACGGCTACCTGCAGATGGCACAGACTCTTGAAAACACAGGAAAACAGACCGCAGCCACAGGAGCATATCAGGACATAGTGCGCCGCTATCCCACAAGCGATGAGGCGCGTCTGGCTACGGTGGCTCTGAAACGCACTTTTGCCGAAGGAGACCGCATCGACGAACTTGTGGCTTTTCTGAACAGTGTGCCGGGTGCTCCAGCCCTCGATCCGTCGGAGGTAGAGAAACTTGCATTCGATGCAGCGGAGGACGCGTATTCCAACAGCGGCGACGCCTCGCGCCTCGAGAATTACCTGCGTACATATCCGGGAGGAGCATATGTGCCACAGGCGTTGGCATATCTTGTCAATGAGGCTTTCGACAATGCCGATGATGCCAATGCCCTCGACTATGCCAACCGTATTCTGGAGGATTATCCTGATTCGCCGGCTGTTGAAGACGCACTCATGGTAAAGGCAGAACTTATGCTCAACAGCGGTGATAATGGCGAAGCTCTTGAATGCTACCGCTCGTTGCTGACAAGGGCATCCACTCCGGTACGCACGGCTGCTGCCCGCCGGGGCATAATGCGGGTGGCGCGTGAGCTTGGATTGTGGAACGATGTGGCCGCGCAGGCCGATGCGTTGCTTGCGTCTTCAGTACTCGGCGACGGAGGCAAGACCGAGGCCGTGTATTGCAGAGGAGAGGCTTATGAGCGGCTCGGGCGTGATGCGGATGCAGAGAGGGATTATAAGTCGATCGCTTCACAGACCGACGATATATACGGTGCGCGTTCGGGTGTAGCTCTTGGACAGATGTACCTTGATGCCGGCAAACTGAAAAATGCGGCGCAAGTGGCCGAGAAGTTCGTCGCATCATCGACTCCGCACAGCTACTGGCTGGCACGAGGGTTCATACTCCTCAGCGACATCAACCGCGCACAAGGCAAGACTTTCGAGGCCGACGAATATCTGTCGGCACTCCGCCAGAACTATCCGGGCGATGAGGAAGACATATTCATGATGATAGACAGCCGCCTAAACAAATAGACAATGAGAGCATCGAAAAGATATACATACTGGAGCACATTATGTCTCTGCATGGGGGCAGTTCTTTCCGCAGGCGCAGAAGAAGATCTGTCGAATACGATCACTGTGGACCGCATCATCGTGCCGGAGGAGAGAGCTGCGACACGCCTGACCATGACTCCGGCGCTGCTACCAGCCAATATTGGCGACATACGCCTGGACTTTGCGGAATATGGCGCGCACTCGCGCCTGACACGCGGTATAATGCATAATGATCCGCTTGGATGGGGCGACTCTCTGGAGCGGGATCCGTACAGAGGAAAGGTCTGGGCCGGTTATCTTCCGTCGTATAACCTCAAGGCCGGGGTATCGTGGCGTGCTATCGACAATGAGTCTACGCTGCTTGGACTCTGCGCAGCCTTCGATGGCCGACGAAGCGGGTGGAAAGAGGGCGATCTGGAGAACTACGTGCGACACAACCGTGTGAAAGCCGGAGCAGAACTCCTCCATATGATAGGGGAGGATGCATTCGTCAGTGCATACGCCGGATATACATATTTCGACGGATCTTTCAACGCGCATCGTCCCGAGAGGAACGAAGTGTCGGCAAATATATTCAACTTAGGCGCTGAATATAACGGAAAGTGGCGTGAGTCTAAGATCTCAGCCGGGATCAGGGCAGGAATTTTTGCCTATGGCGATGGCGGGACAGAATATGCCGATTGGCTTCCGGATGCAGCCCGGGAGATGCATTATGGTTTGTCGGCGGCGTTCAGTCTGCCTGTGGATGAACGTAACTCCGTAGAGGCTGGTGTGGATGCAGACTTCTATAATTACAACCATGATGAGACTGTCGGTACTGGCGGCGGATTCACCCGCATGCTTACGACGCTAAGGCCTGCATGGGTCTACAGAAACGGTGCACTGACTGCTGAATTAGGTGCAAGAGTGGACTTTAATACACATGCCCGCAATACGATAAGAGTAAGTCCGGACGTAAAAGTAAGCTATGTGCCTACGGCGTTCTTCGCTGTGTTTGCCCGTGCCGAGGGCGGCGAGCATGTGAATACACTCGGATCACTGGCAAAGGTTAGCTCCTTTTCATCGCCATGCTATATTTATGGCAATTCGGTGATACCTGTCGATGTTACAGCCGGTATCACAGTCGGAGCATACAAAGGATTCAGTGCTGAACTGACGGCTGAATATGCCCGTGCTGACGACTGGCTTATGCCTTTGGTCTACGCCGGACAGAATACATTCACTGCTGACGATGTTAAGGCATGGGTTGCGGGTGCAGAACTTGCATATGACTACCGTGGAGTAATAAAGGTGTCGGCCGGATACAGGGCAGTTGTTTCCGGCAAAAATCAGATCCATTATTCCTGGCGCGACAGATCACGTTCTGTAGCCGATCTCAATCTGTCGGTACGTCCGTTGGAAGCTCTTGAGGTCAATGCCGGTCTCGAATACCGGTCAGGGCGCAAGATGCCGTATGTCAATGCTATGGATGAAGCGGTGATGGCGAATCTGAGGGATGCGGTCAATCTGCATGCCGATGTCAGCTACAGTTTCAACCCACGCCTGACCGTATTCGGAGAAGTCGAGAACATACTCGGCCGCAAGTATTATGATATATTTCTGATAGGAGCGCCGCGTCTTGCAGGACACATAGGTGTGGCATATAAATTCTGATATATCATGGTGCGCAGTCTGTTGATATTGCTAATCGCGTCAGTCTCATGGCTATCCGGCAGCGCCGGGGATGGAAGCCGTGCGCTCGATTCTGATATGGCAGATTCGGTGATGACACAGTTGCGCTCGAGAAGCCTCAACGCAGTGGAAGGCATATGGCAGGTAGCCGGGATGCGTTCGGTGATTGCCATAGTAGCCGACGGACGTGACCGCTACAACATTTTAGCAATAGATGTTGATGCTCCTGCCGTGATTCCCGGTACGAAGATAGGTACAGCACGTCCAACTGCAAAGCAGGGGACTTACGATGCCAAGATATACACAAAGGCCTCTCCTGATGGCAAGATGAGCCGCAGTGCCGACTTCATCATATCGGTATCGGCAGATGGGAACCGTATAACTCTCCACCATTATTATAAAGGGCTTGCAGTGAGGATGTGGCGTTCGATACCCTACTTGTTCGGGGCGACGCTACGAAACCGCGATACACGCCCAGACGACATAGACGGTTGCATACGCATATGGCCTGCCCCGTCGATACAAGAAAATCCTATAAGTCTTTAACCATTTCAAAATACCATAATCCGACATGAGAAAATCTGTAGCCAGCCTGTGCCTGATGATGGTCCTTGCAATGCTCGCTTCAAGCGATGCAAATGCGCAACGACGTCTGAATACAACCCGCAAGAGCCGGAGTAACCGCACCGAACTTACATCCGAGAGCAAAATCGGAATTGTGCCGATGTATGATACCATACGGGGTAAAGAGGCCTCCGGTGTTGTGCTGACAGGCTATGATAAGGCGTTGCATTCCGCAAAAGAATCGTTTTTTATAGTAAATAATACCGGCCGGCATATCAGGAGCGTGAACCTTACAGTGAACTATTATGACATGGAGGGCAACCAGTTGCATAGTGTGACGGAAGATGTTGCATGTGATATACCGGCAGGTGAAAGCCGCAATATCTCGCGCACGGGATGGGACAGGCAGAGGAGCTTCTACTATCATAAGAATCCTCCTTACAGGCCGCGCACGGTTGCTACTCCGTTCGATGTCGCAGGGGAGGTGAACTATGTCCTGACCGACAACAAGGAATCCACTCCTCCGAGCCTGACACCGATGCCTGCAAGCATCGTTATGAACGGCGGCAGACCGTTTGTTGCCGGCAAAGCCACAGCAATATATGTGCCTGATAAGAAACTTGCCGGCGAAATCATACCGAGGATAGCCACGACTTCGCTTTCAGGAATGGACGTGAAGAAATCCCGTCCGAAGACCGGTAGTGCATCGCCGGTGGTTCTTGAAATAGATCCTGCGGTGGAAAGCAGCGAAGGTTATGTGCTTGTCAGCGCTCCTGAAGGAGTGACAATCAAGGCATCATCGGCCGACGGTATATATTACGGAGTTGTGACCTTGGGTGAAATGCTTGCACATAGTGATACTATTCCGGCGATGACGGTGGAGGACTATCCTCGTCTGGAATACCGTGGTATGATGATAGATGTATCGAGGCATTTTCACGGAATGGACTTTCTGAAGAAGCAGATCGACGTGATGGCCCGACTGAAGCTGAACAATCTGCATCTGCACCTTACCGATGCTGCCGGATGGCGCATTGAAATAGAGCGTTATCCGAGACTGACCGAATTTGCGGCCTGGCGTGGAGACTCGCTTTGGGAGGATTGGACAGCCAACGGTGCGAAATACTGTGAGTCGACAGCAGAAAATGCCTATGGAGGCTACTTCACCAAGAAACAGTTGCGTGAGCTTGTAGAATATGCGCGCCTCAGAGGTGTGACAATTATTCCTGAGATAGAGATGCCAGGTCACAGTGCAGAGGTTATGGCTGCATATCCAGAATTGTCGTGCACACATGATGCCTACGGACAGGAAGATTTCTGTCCTGGCAATGAGGCTTCCTTCAAGTTTATAGAGGGTGTGTTGGATGAGGTGATGGAAGTCTTTCCGTCGAAAATGATCCACATAGGGGGTGATGAAGCAGCCAAACGTTCGTGGGGCGACTGTCCGCTGTGTCGCGAGCGTATGCGAGCCGAGGGATTGAAAGACGTCAATGAGTTGCAAAGCTATCTCGTGGCCAGAGTGGAACGTTACCTCAACAGCCACGGGCGTTCTCTGCTCGGATGGGATGAGATAATGGAAGGTGGGCTTGCGCCCAATGCTACCGTGATGTCGTGGCGCGGAACGGATGGAGGCATCCGTGCGGCGCAACAGGGACATAAGGCCATTATGACCCCCGGAGGCTATTGCTATCTTGATTCCTATCAGGATGCGCCAGCCACACAGCCTAAGGCATTCGGCGGCTATCTGCCTCTGTCGAAAGTATATTCTTATGATCCCGCACCTGATACTCTCGACGCATCGGCGCGTGATATGATACTTGGATTGCAGGGTAATCTATGGTGCGAGCATGTGCCGTCGGACTCGCATGCGGAATATATGCTATATCCCCGTATGATAGCTGTTGCCGAAGCTGCCTGGACACCGCAGCAATCGCGTTCCTGGAACAATTTCTATCCGCGTGCGCTTGCCTTCAACCAGGATCTCGCACAGCGGGGGTATAATGTGTTTGATCTCGCCAATGAAGTGGGCAACAGACCCGAGGCGCTTGCTCCTGTAGAGCATTTGGCCAAAGGATGCAAGGTGACATACGCACAACCGTGGCATAAGTCGTATCCCGCAGGTGGCGCATCCGCTTTGGTCGACGGCATACGTGGTGGATGGAACTACAGCGACATGCTGTGGCAGGGATTCGAACAGAATGGAACAGACGAACGAATAGACCTGACTATAGATCTCGGACTTGTGCGCGACATAACTTTCGTAGGCGCGGACTTCATGCAGATCACGATTCCGGATGTATGGATGCCATCGCGCGTGGAGATATATGCAGGTGAGACTCCGGAAACGATGCACGAACTCGCCGCCATAGATCATGAGGTTGTCGATGACGGCGGAAAAGTATCGTTCAAGAATTTCAACTGGCAGGGTCAGGCGCGAGCCCGTTATATACGTCTGTGTGCCAAGACTCCGCGTGGATTCCTGTTTACCGACGAAGTGGTGGTGAGATAGCCGTTGGCTACATCAGAGGTTCGATGATCGGAGCTATTGCGGCCGTCACATCGGTGTCGCCGGAGAAGTCAGCTACTGTAAGCCAGATTATCAGAAGGATGATCAGAGCGATAGCTCCTATGGCAACCCATACGCTTGAAGAAGTGCGGTTGCGGCGTTTTGAATCACTGCTCATAATTATATAGTCGTTTGCGTGAAGTTAAAAAGGATCTTTCTGAATAAAACAATAAATTTTGCCTTTTGGTTTTTGAAGAAATATCCGTAATTTTGCCGTATATAACAAATCCATCAAATACCAAACACAGTCATGGAACTCTTTGATAAACTGGCGGCCAAGGCCAAGGCTTCTCGCCAACGCATTGTGCTGCCCGAAGGTACTGAGGCGCGTACACTTACGGCCGCAGACAGAATCATAGCCGACAACATAGCCGACATAATATTAATAGGTGATCCGAAGGAGGTACTCGGATTGGCCCGCGATCTGTCGCTGCGCAACATATCCCGTGCGCTGATAGTGAATCCGGCCGACGAAGCGGTGCTTGACCGCTATGCGCCGATGCTCTATGAGTTGCGCAAGCACAAGGGTATGACAGAGAAAGAGGCTCGTCTGACAGCAGGAAATCCTCTTTATCTCGGATGCCTGATGGTGAAGTGTGGTGATGCTGACGGACAGGTGGCCGGTGCTGAGAACACAACAGGAAATGTGCTTCGTGCTGCTTTCCAAGTCATCAAGACTAAGAAAGGTATAGACGTTGTCTCCGGTGCATTCATAATGCTGCTTCCGGAGGGTTCTCCGTTCGGAACCGACGGCATAATGGTATTTGCCGACTGTGCGGTAGTTCCGGATCCGACATCACAGGAACTGGCGCAGATAGCTGTATCGGCAGCCGAGACAGCGCGTGACATAGCCATGATAGAGCCACGTGTGGCCATGCTTTCGTTCTCGACCAAGGGAAGTGCACGCCACGAAAGAGTTGAAAAAGTAGTGGAGGCCACACGACTGGCGCATGAGATGGCTCCTGATCTGATTCTTGATGGAGAATTGCAGGCTGATGCTGCCATTGTGCCGCGTGTGAGTGCTACGAAAGCACCCGGAAGCGTCCTCAATGGTCGTGCCAATGTGCTTGTGTTCCCCTCGCTTGAAGTCGGCAACATTGCCTATAAACTGGTTCAGCGCCTCGGAGGAGTCCAGGCCGTCGGTCCGGTGTTGCAGGGCCTTGCAGCTCCGGTCAGCGACCTGTCGCGCGGATGCTTCCCCGAAGACATATACAAGACCATAATCATGACAGCCTGCCAGGCCATAGGCGCTAAAGAACATAAATAATACAAAACACCAGATACGCAATGAAGATATTAGTGCTGAACTGCGGAAGTTCATCTGTAAAGTATAAACTGATAGACACTGTAGGCGAGACTGTCCTTGCCGAGGGTGGTGTCGAAAAGATTAATCTCCCCGACGGATTTCTTAAATTCAAGACTCCAGACGGAGAAAAGCATATTGTGGAGCTTGGAAATGTGGACCACAAGGGTGCTATTGCAGCTGTCCTTGATGTCCTGACCAAAGGTGAGTATGCAGTGCTGTCGTCGTTTGAGGAGATTGATGCCGTTGGTCATCGTCTGGTACACGGAGGCGAAAAATTTTCAAAATCGGTACTCATTACCGATGCCGTGAAAGATATGGTGCGCCAGTGCTATCCTCTTGCTCCGCTGCATAATCCGGCCAATATGACCGGTGTGGATGCCATCACCGCACTTATGCCGGCAGTGCCTCAGGTGGGTGTGTTCGACACCGCTTTCCATCAGACAATGCCTGCCAAGAGCTACATGTATGCCCTTCCTTATGACTATTATAAGGAAGATGGTGTGCGCCGCTATGGATTCCACGGCACAAGCCATCGCTATGTGTCTCAGCGGGTATGCGAGTTCCTCGGTGAGGACATCGCTACCAAGAAGATCATCACCTGCCACATAGGTAACGGCGGATCTATATGCGCCGTGCTCAATGGCCGTAGCGTTGATACTTCGATGGGTCTGACTCCCACCGAAGGCCTGATGATGGGCACACGTGTCGGTGATGTTGATCCCGGAGCGCTTACATATATTATGGAGCGCCGCGGACTGTCGGCCGAAGATCTGCAGCGTGTCATCAACAAGGAGAGCGGAGTGCTCGGTGTGAGCGGAATTTCTTCCGACATGCGTGAGATTGAAGCTGCGGTGAAAGCCGGAGATGAGCGCGCAATTCTTGCTCTCGATATGTATGAGCAGCGTATCATTAAGTACGTTGGCGCTTATGCTGCTGAGATGGGAGGCGTCGATATCATCGTCTTTACCGGTGGTGTAGGTGAAAATCAGACCGGAGTACGTGAGAATGTATGTGCTCCTCTCGCATTCATGGGTGTGGAGATAGATCTGAAGGTTAACGCGGCTACAAGAGGTACGGAAACCGTGATCTCGACACCTGAATCAAAGGTGAAAGTGTGTGTGATACCTACCGATGAAGAATTGCTCATTGCACGCGATACACGCGATATTGTAGAAAGCCTGTAGGCTCGGAACTGATTCTCAGACAGACTCTGAATCAACGACTTTTTGAATCCGGTCATGCTCCATTTATTATGTGGAGAATGACCGGATTTAAATTTATGTAAAAATACTGTGCTGTTTCTTAATAAATGTGTAACTTTGCGGCTTCAAAACTGTCCGGGTATGGACGGTAGATGTATTTGCTTTGTACTGAGGCACAGGAAATGTGCTTGTATTCAGGTGATTCAATAGGTAAACATATATATTCAGATTCAAATCCAGTATTTTATGAATCTTACAGGAAAGATTGATTTTCAGCCAAAGTTGTGGCATAGCTTAAAGCATTATGACATGCGCCGCCTGCGGTCGGATCTGATTGCCGGTATTGTGGTAGGCATAGTGGCGCTTCCTTTGGCCATAGCATTCGGTATAGCTTCGGGTGTCAGCCCGACAGTGGGTCTGATCACTGCCATTATCGGCGGTTTCATGGTTTCGGCGTTTGGCGGCAACTCCGTGCAGATCGGAGGTCCTACAGGAGCTTTTATCGTCATTGTATATAATATAATAGCGCAGTTCGGTCTTCAGGGGCTTGCTGTGGCTACGCTTATGGCGGGTGTGATTCTCGTGATGATGGGTCTGTTCAAACTCGGAACGGTGATCAAGTTCATTCCTTATCCTATTGTGGTAGGCTTTACAGCAGGTATCGCGCTTACGATCTTCTCTACACAGATAAACGACTTCTTCGGTCTCGGGCTGACTGATATTCCAGGTCAGTTTATCCCCAAGTGGGGCGTATATTTCCGTAATTTCGGGAATATAGATCCTGTGACGCTAATTGTAGGTCTGGTATCTGTAGTTATAATAGTACTGACTCCGAAGGTTTCTAAGAAATTGCCCGGGGCACTTATTTCGATAGTTGTAGTAACGCTTCTTTGTTATTTACTCGGGACGTTTACCGACAGTTTCCATGTTGATACAATTGGCGACCGTTTCGGTGTACTGGCCACTGATATTCCGGCCGTTCATGGTTTTGACCTGAACATGGCCACAATCAATATGCTTCTGCCATCGGCATTCACAATAGCCGTGCTCGGTGCGATAGAGAGTCTGCTTTCAGCCACTGTGGCCGATGGTGCAACCGGATCCCACACGAATACGAATACCGAATTGATCGGTCAGGGCATAGCCAATATCACTGTTCCTTTCTTCGGAGGAATTCCTGTCACCGGCGCGATTGCCCGAACTATGACCAATATCACAAACGGCGGACGTACGCCCGTGGCAGGTATAGTCCATGCTCTTGTGTTGTTGCTCATATTCATATTCCTTATGCCTCTCATCAACTATGTCCCTATGGCATGTCTGGCAGCAGTACTGATGGTTGTGGCATATAACATGAGCGGTTGGCGCACGATAGCAGGTATATTGCGCGCTCCCAAGAGCGATATTTCCGTACTTGTGGTTACATTCCTGCTAACCGTGATATTCGACCTTACTATAGCGATAGAGATAGGCTTGCTGCTTGCCGTAGTGCTGTTCCTGCGTCGTGTGATGGAGAATACGCAGGTCAAGGTCTATTCAGAACAGCTTGACGTAGCGGAAGGTACAGATCTTGACAGTTCGCATCATGAATTGCTTGATGTGGCCAAGGGAGTGCAGGTCTATGAGATAGACGGACCGTTCTTCTTCGGTGTAGCCACTAAGTTCGATGAGATGATGCGCAATACATTGGGTACAAAACCACTTGTCCGAATCATACGAATGCGTAAAGTGCCCTTTATTGATTCTACCGGTCTACACAACCTTGAGTTGCTTGTGCAGTCATCTAAAGCTGAAGGTATTCATGTTGTGCTTTCTGGAGTCAATCCCTCTGTCCGGGCCGTGCTTGAGCACTCCGGCATGGACAAGATAATAGGAGCGGATCATATCTGCGATCATATATCTAAAGCTGTGGTAATGGCTAATTCTTTGGTCGACAAGTTAAAAAATCAGTAATAGCTGTTTTCTCCTCAGTCAGGAAAATATGTTGTAGAGCAAAAAAATGCATAAAAATGTTTGTGGGTACAAAAATATGTAGTACCTTTGTAGCGTTTTTGAAGCAAAAAATAAATAGTTTAATTATTTAATCAAGAAGAAAATGAAAAAGTTAGTTTTATTACTCGCTGTTGCATTCAGCGCCACAATGTTCTCTTGCGGTGGTGGCCAGAAGGAAATGTCTCATCAGGATTCTATCGACAGCGGCCTCATCGTAGTTGAAGAGGAAGTTGTAGAAGTAGTTACTGTAGACACTCTCGCTGCTGACAGCGTTGTTGCTGATAGCGTTGTTGCTGAATAATTCAGTCCGGCAATAAAGATTTAAAAAAGGTGCATCCTTTCTGGGACGCACCTTTTTTGTGCCTATTTGGTTATATCGTCGGATACATCCACTATATTAATGTGTTTGATGTTCAGTCTGGCCTGTAGATAGCGTTGCAATTCTGTGCGTTTGCCAAACCGGCCTGAGTAAGCTATTAGCGCAAGGTGGGTGGTATCGAGCTTTGATGTCCCGATGGGATTGAAGACGGCCCTGCTGACGGCGATATCAGTTATCTGTGGAAACAGGACCTTTATCTCCGGTGCGATCTTGAGACTGACAGAATCGTCTATGGCCCGGAATGCAATTATGGCTCTGAGTGAGTCAATTGTTGTCTGCCGGGCGCTGATCTGCGCTTGCGCCAGTTCAAACACATCGCGGATTGATGAGTCGGACATTCCGGCAACGTCCGTCGCCGACTGTGCTGAAGCACCTTGTATTATGTTGAGCTCTGTGCCGGAGAGCCCGTAGAATTTTAGCTTTGAGGAAAGTGCAAGTTGCAGTGAATCCTCAGGCAGAGGACGCCCGATGATGGTGATGCTGAGCGAGCGTTGGCCGTGGTTTATTCCGGCATTGAACCCGAGTACATGAGTTCCGGGAATATTGCATTCTGCGGCCACAAATCGAGAGGCATTCATGTTGAACCTATTGTCGCGCAGCATTGTGTAAGTAAGGTATATACTGGGCAGTATGGTGAGGACCGCAATGGAATACACGAGCCTGCGTACGCGGCGTGCGCGTTCGGGATTGTCGGCAGCCACCGGTTTGTATTTCATAAGTTTAACACCGATGAAAGTCGACAGGGCTATGAAAATCGAGTTGATGAGGAACAGGTAAAACGCTCCAAGGAAGTAGGAAAGCTGCATGGTGGCGAGTCCGTAACCGGCTGTACACAGAGGCGGCATGAGTGCCGTAGCTATGGCTACGCCCGGTATTACGTTTCCCTTGCTGCGCGAACCTATCGCCACTATTCCGGCTGCTCCACCGAAGAATCCGATGAGAACATCGTAGATTGTAGGGGAAGTTCGGGCAAGAAGTTCACTATGGCCTTCGCTTACCGGTGATATAAGAAAATATACGGTGGATGCGATCACGGAAAATCCTGCGGCCATAGCGAGATTTCTCAGAGAGCGTTTCAGAAGGTCGAAATCCTGGATTCCTACACCGAGACCGAGTCCGATTATCGGGCCCATCAGCGGGGAGATGAGCATGGCGCCGATTATCACTGCGGTTGAGTTGGTGTTAAGGCCGAGCGATGCTATAAGTATCGCTATCACGAGGATCACTATGTTTGTGCCCCGGAAGGAGACCCCGTCGCGGATTTCCTTCTCAGCGTCCGATTGCGGCACCATATATTCCGAGAGGGTGAAATATGATGCGAAATAGTTGCTGAATTTGTTCAGAAAACTGTTGTTCATCTATATTACAGTGATATTGAAGGTTGTTGTTTAACAATCTCTAAATATATAAATATATTAACAATGATAATCCTGTTATGTTTCAGGAACAGGGCCGATTGTGAATCTTGTAAGTCCGTCGGCTGCAGTGTCGAGCGAGAACGGGAATCCGTGCTGACTGAGTATTTCGGCAACAAAGATCAATCCTATGCCCTGGCCTCCGGGTTTTGTGGAGAAAAACGGGGTGAATACCTTGCCTGCCGATTCAGGTTGGATTCCCGTGCCGTTGTCTGTGATGGTGATCGTTCTATCGGTTGTGCTAACAGACAGTTTTACATATCCGTCGGGTCGTAGTGCTGCACTTTCGGCCGCATTCTTGACTATGTTTACCAGTACCTGTTCCATCAGCACTGGATCAATAGCGGCTGTGAAGATTTCAGACGACTGTATTGGTGTAAAATGGAAGCTTACGTTTAATTTGCGGCAGATATTTTCGAGGAATGGACAATTGTCTCCGAGCATGTCGGCTACAGAGAGGTTTTTTCTGTCTATTTCGGGTATTTTTGCAGCATCGGCAAACCGGCGTATGAAGCCGAGCATTCCGTTCACACGAGTCATACAGGCTTCGGCTGCATACTTGACAGGCTGGTCCGTTTCGGCAATCTCGCTTTCGGAGACAGCCTGCAGCGTGGCAGTGATGCCTCCTACGGTGTTGTTTACTTCATGTACAATCATCCGTATAGCCTTACGGTAGGCTGCTTTTTCGGCAGAGGTGACTTCTACGGATAGTTGTTCGATCAGGAAAAACGGATGACTGTATCCTTTGTCGAGAAAACTAAGGTGGGTCAGCCGGTATACCTCGGCGGACGCGAGCCGGACGGTGCGTTGTTCGCCCGGCGACAGCATTCTCAGGAAACTGCACACCGGATTATCTATATTGTCGAGTGTATGACCTTCGATATTTTGTCCGAGTATGTTGCGGGCAGCCGGATTGCTTAGGCAGACACGGCGCATGCCGTCGAGCACGATCACACCCATCGGAGAGGCGTCAAGTACGAGATCCAGGAAATAATTCTGTTCCCGCAGACGTATGCGCTCGTTTTTCAGTTTATCCATAAGCGGATTGAAGACGTCTATTATGCGGTCAGTCTCGTATTGTCCGACTTTGATGAGTCTGCTGCTGAAATCCTGAGCGCGCAGTAGGTCGATACCGTCGGCTATAGTTCGTAGCGGGCGTATCACACGTCGGTAGAATATGACCGAGAAGGCGAGAATTATGATTATGAATCCTTCGATCAGGTATACATGCCAAGATCCGGCAGATGATGCGTAGAACAATACCAATCCGCCGAGTATCAGTAGAAAACTTAGCAGTATGAAATAGAAGGTCCTGATTCTCATCGCTTCAGTCGGTATTTCTCGATGCGTCGGTACAATGTCTGTCTGGTGATGCCAAGCGATGCGGATGCCTTGGACAGATTTCCATCGGCCGCAGCTATGGCTTCCTCCACAGCTTTCCGCTCCAATGATTCAAGTGATGCGGTGGATGCAGATGAGGTAAGCTCGCATGGCAGGTCGGAAGCCTCGACTACCGGTTTGTCGGCCACGAGTACCAGGCGCTCGACCATATTGCGCAATTCGCGTATGTTGCCGGGGTAGGGCAGTGATGCAAGCGTGTCCACAGCACTTGCAGCGAAAGCGATGTTTTTGCCTGAGCGGCTGTTGGTCTGCCGCAGGAAGTGGTCGATGAGAAGTGGAATATCGGCCCGGCGTTCGCGAAGCGGAGGTAGGGTTATGGTTATCAGATTGAGTCTGTAGAAAAGATCTTCGCGAAACGTATGATCTGCCACCATCTGTTCGAGAGGGGCATTCGTTGCGCTTACCACGCGTATGTCGGTATGCCGCATGCGGGAGTCTCCGAGTGGTTCGTAAGTATGTTCCTGAAGCACCCGCAGGAGTTTCACCTGAGATGCATGGTCGAGATCTCCGATCTCGTCGAGGAAAATAGTGCCTTTGTCGGCGAGCTCGAAACGACCCTTTCTGTCGGCGACAGCTCCGGTGAATGCACCTTTGCGGTGTCCGAACATCTCGCTTTCAAATAATTGTGTCGGTATGCCTCCGAGGTTAACCTTTATGAAGCTATTGGCCCGTCTGGGGCTGTTGCGGTGTATTGCCTCCGCTATGAGTTCTTTGCCTGTGCCATTTTCACCAAGGATCAATACAGAGGCATCTGTGGGAGCTATGCGCCGGATGGTGTCGAGTACCTTATTGAGTTGCGGTGAGTTTCCGATAATACCGGTCCGGTCAAAATCCGAGGTTTCTCCCAGTTCGCTTCCTTGTGGGGAGAGGCTTAGCACGGTGTTCACTCTTGAGAGCAGCGTACGGTTGTCCCAAGGTTTTGTGATGAAGTCGATCGCGCCGAGACGCATGCCCTCGACGGCCAAGGGAATACTACCCCAGGCGCTTATAAGTATAACCGGCACATCAGGGCAAAGTATCTTGATCCGCCTGAGTAATTCAATCCCTTCGTCTCCGGATGTCGCAGCTCCGGAGTAGTTCATATCCATAAGGATGAGTCCGGGAGTTTGCCGGCGCACAATGGTGATGGCCTCATCCGGCGATGATGCTGTCACGACTTTATGGCCTGCGCGCGACAGGACCAACGAAAGAGATGCGCGTATGGCGCTGTCGTCGTCGACTATTAGGATCATATTTGCAAATATATGAAAAATAAAACAAACTCACCGGCTTATAAGGCTGGAAAAGTCAGCCTCGATACCTGTAGAGTGCTCGAAATCCCAGAGGGTGAGTGAGCGGAGCTGGTAATAGTAGAACCAGTACAGGTATAGCTGGCGTATGTATTCGCTTCTTGCCTCGTCTTTCTTTACCTGTGAGTCGTTAAGGTCGAGTGTTGAAATTTTTCCGAGAATATAGGTCTGGATGTTTGCGTCATAGCGGCGTAATGCTATGCCGTCGGCTGCTGCTGCAAGCTCGACTTGCTTTTTCTGATTGTTGAACCGTTCTGTGAGGATGAATATGTCTTGTTTGAAATCCAGGGATTCGCGGCGCAGTCTGGCCTCCACGACGTCGCGGTTGCTTTGAGCTACCTTTACCTGCCCGCGGCGTTTACCCCAGTCGACAAGTGGTATTTTTACTCCAAGTTCAACGACCTGATTGTCGCGCAGGCGGTTATATGCCCCGTCGAATCTGGAGTCTGTGCCGGTAAATCCGATCTGGGCAAACAGTGTTATCTGACGGAGTTGACCTTTGGCTTGTGCAACTTCATAGTCTGCTTCAAGTTGCCGGCGACGTATGTTGCGCGAGAATTTATTGCGTTCGAGCGCTTTGTCAAGCACGTCGGCATAGTCTACCTCGGGAGCGGACACCATTGCCGGTAGTGCCGGTATGATGCGGACATTTCCGTCCAGGTCAAGAAATGATCTGAGAGCGAACATCTTTTCATTAAGTGCCGATTCCGCCTCGGTCAGTGCCGATTCCGCTTCCAGAAGATTCAGTTCCATCTGCAGAAGGTCGTTTTTGCTAATCTGTCCCATCCGGCGTTTGGCTTCGGCTACTTCGTAGAGTCGTCGGGAATTGTCGTGGTTCTGGCGGGCTATATTCAGGTCTGAATCCGCCATAAGCAATTGGAAATAAGCTGAGATTGCTGTCATTGCTACTTCCTCCGACGCCTGTAGGAATGCGGCTTGCGCCTCGCGATATCGTATTGGTTCGATTTTGTTCTCCCACCTGAATGTGTTGACTCCGAATACGGGCTGATTGAGGGTCAATGCTACCGGGACAGACATGAATCTACCGTCGCCTTCTCCACTGAGCGTGCGCAGATAGTCGGCTGAAGTTTCAAGCGAGAGTGTTCCGCCGGTAAATGGTATGATCTGATTTACCGAAAGTTTTCCGTTGAGTCCGATGTAGTTGTTGCGCACGAAGGTATATGATCCGTCGTCGAGTTGGTAAGATGAATAATTCTTCGTATAGGACGGTATCGTGCCTGAGAAGCTGAGTTCAGGGAGTCTGTTGGCTTTGAACGAACGCCATTGCCAATATGCAGTGCGTAGCTCGTTGACAGCGACTGATGCATCCAGGCTGTTGCTGCGTGCGAGCATTATTGCTTCGTCGAGCGACATGATCAGCGTGTCGGCGGATGCAGCTGTACAGAGTATAGGCAATGACGATAATATTACGGAGATTATGTATCGCAGCATAGTCTGGTATCGGTTTATTCCACTTGTCTGCCGTCGAAGAATCGGATGATCCTGTCGGTGAGCGCGGCCTGAGCTTCATTGTGTGTCACCATCACTATGGTGCGTCCGTCTTCTTTGTTCAGTTTGTGAAGGATCTCCATGATCTCGTGACCCATACGGGAATCGAGGTTGCCTGTTGGCTCATCGGCGAGGATGATGTCCGGGTTCCCAACTATTGCCCTTGCAATGGCCACACGCTGGCATTGTCCGCCGGAGAGTTGTGAGGGGAAGTGTTTCATTCGGTGGCTGAGTCCTACGCGCTCCAGTACGGCAGCTGCCATCTTACGCCGGTCGGATGCCTTCATATTTCTGTATATCAGAGGTATCTCAACATTGTCGAGTACGTTGAGTGAATTGATCAGGTGGAAACTCTGGAAGACAAATCCAAGATTGGCATTTCGGAATTGCGCGAGTTTGCTGTCGGACATATTCTCGGATGATACGTCTTTTATTGTAACCTTGCCGGATGAGGGTTTGTCGAGAAGACCTATGATGTTGAGCAATGTTGACTTTCCACACCCGGATGGTCCCATTATGCTCACGAATTCACCCTTTTCGATACTGAAGTTCACATTTTCGAGGGCATGGGTCTCTATTTCCTTGGTGCGGTATATGCGGTTTACCTCGTGTAGTGTTATTATAGCCATAATATTATATAAATTAGAAGTTATTCATTGATTGTCGGTTATTCGTCGCGCAGGGCATCGACGGGATTTACCCGGCTTATCCGCCTTGCCGGTATATATATGCCGATACATACTACTATGAGCAGCACAGCGAGCACTATAGCGGAGATGATTGCGAAATGCACGGGGAAGTCTGTCACCCAATCGGGAGGACACGAGGCTTTTGAGATGATAAGACGGTCTTTTTCTGCCAGGCCGTTGTTAAGTCCCCATTGCAGGTACAGCAGACATCCTATGGCCCAGGTGAACAGAACGAGCAGTACTCCTTCCCACATCATCGTGGCTGTGATGAATCGCGGTGATGCGCCGAAAGATTTCATTATACCGGCTTCATGGCTGCGGCTACGAGTCTGAAGCCAGAATATACCTGTGACGCCGAGCATGAGCGAGCCCATGAAAAATATAAGAAGACATGTGCCGAGTATTTTTCCACCTGTGACACCACGGTTCTTTTCTTCTTCTTTTGCAAGCGCGTCCAATGACTTGATGGAGGAGCAATAATAATTGCCTTTGCGAAGTTCTTTGCGTATGCTTTCATCCTCAGCGAAGTCTTCGGTTGACTCACCGGGGCGGAGTCTTGCCAGAAATGAAAAGTTCTCAGATACTTTTCCGGAATAATATACGGGGAACATATTGGACTGGGAAAAAGTGTAGAATCGAGTGTTTGTGAAACCCTTTAAGCGGACATTGCCTATGACTCCTACTATTCGCCTGGGTTTGTAGTAATCGCGCCCTTCAAGAATTTGCCCTACTGCATTTCCATTTGGGAACAGATGTTTGGCGATGTCTTCGGTCACAATTATGTCGCCATCGCCTAAATGCATATCGTCTATTTCGGCTATTGTCGGACTACCCTCTACACTGCTTGCTCCGAGAGTGGCGAAGAATCCGGTCTCGGGAACATAATATCCTTCCATTGCCTGAATAGTGTCCGTACTCCAGAAAGATGTTAGATTTGTGGATGGTGATTCCGGGCTGTAGTATTGGCTTGTCGGGGTTACTCTCTCCACTTGCGGAAGTTTTTCCAGCGACCGGCGTATGTCGGCGATATGTTTGCCGGCAATGTCTTTTTCCGACGCAGCACGATCGTATCTTGTAGATAAGGTATCGTATGTATTGAACCACAATTGTACCAGGCGGTCGCGGTCGTAGCCAAGTGGCTGGGCTGTGTCGTAGACACGCACTGCTACCGGATCAATTATCAGCCAGGCAATGATAGTGACCACAACAAGTTCGATGGCAAGCCAGATGTTGTTGCCTCTGCGTGCCCATAGATTTTTTAATGCGATTTTAATCATGGAGTGAAGTCTTTTTTTGTGTATGAGGGTTCTATCGCTTTTGATTGAGGGATTCCACGATCGGATGTCGCAGCGACCACCATACGGGAATATATGAAGAAAGAAGATTAAGCACAAGTGTCAGTATAAGTACTAAACCGAAAATTCCGGGAGAGAAAAGCATTTCGGGAGTGAGTCGGGTATTGTCGGGCAGTTCGGCATTTCCGATCATTCCGAAAATGACGCTTCCGATAGTGTTGATCAGTATCCATGACAGAACAAGACCGATTATCGCGCCAGTCAATGTCAGCAGCATGTTTTCCACGATCACTTGCCAGAGCAGTGTCCGGCGTTTGGCTCCGAAGCTTTTACGGATGCCCATTTCCTGCTTCCTTTGTTCCATGCGTCCTACAATCATTCCTGACAGGTTCATGGCCGGAACAATAAGCAATATAAGAGCGATTATGGAGAAATAACCCAAGGCAGGGCTATCATCGAATCCTCCGCCGAACACACGTGTGTAGTGTGATATCGGACGGTCATATGTGTTGACCTCAAGGTTTATATCTTTATTGGCTGTGATTACAGGCTGGAAATAGTGCCTGAATTCGTCTGCCATCTGCTGGAGTGTCACTCCATCTTTGGGGATTGCTGTCACTATCAGAGCGCCTACTATTATATTGCTGTACGGAAGTATATTACGGTCTGTAGAATAGGGGATATATGCCATCGCAGACGATATGAGTATGTTGGATGGTTCTTTTACTACCCCTATGACCTTATAGTCCAAGTAGTTGATTTTGATCAGGCGTCCGGTACATCCGGTAGGGCTGCCGAACAGTCTTTCTGCTGTTAAGTCGGATAGAATCACGACTTTGGAATCTGATTTGAATTCATCATCGGACAAAGGTCTGCCCTCGACGAAATCGAAGTCATATACTTTGAAAAATCCGGGATTCACATACGTTACGTTGAGTGGGACCTCATTGCCGTTTTCATCGGAATAATTTCTTCTGTTATCAAAATCAGACTTATAGAATGCTGCATATTTATCGATAGTCTTCATTGAGTCTATCACATTATTGACAGTCCATTCCGAGAGCCACCATTGTTGTTGCATGGTTTGGTCGCCCGGTGCTTTGTATGATGTCGACAGACAGTCGAAATAAACAGTGTTCAACCTGTTGTATTCGGGATACAGCGGGGCAAGATTGGCATATAAAGCCATCGACAGCACCATGACAGCGGCGATCGAGAGTGCTACTCCTCCTATATATAGGGAGCTGTACAGTTTTTCGGTGCGCATCATGAGCCATGATTGCCGGAGGTACTTTTTAATCATTTTAGTCTTATTTTGGAAGATTTGAATTTACTTAGGTCGGTCAGTACTATTTTTTCGCCGGGCAGTATGCCGCTCTTTACTTCGATGTAGTCGTAGTTGGAAGCACCGAGATTTGCAGTACGACGTTCAATATATTTACCTGTTTTGTCAGCCACGAACACATCGTAGATACCAGGACCTGAGAAATGTTGAAGAAGGGGTATGCGGGTCACGCTGTCCATAACCTCCCAGATGATATGAACATCGGCTTTCAAGCCTGGACGCAGTGCCGGGTCGTTGTCGTTTTCGAGCGATACTGAGAAATTGATCATTCCTCCTGAGCTTTGTGGAGTCAGGTTACTTATATGTCCTGTGAATTCCTTTCGTCCAACCAAGACGACTACCGGCGCGCCTGCTCGGACTTTGTCGATAAGGTTTTCTGATACGGAACTTTCCACTTTGAAATGGCTCAGATCAGCTATTGTCGCCACATGGTGTCCGGCAGAAACCGGTTTGCCTATACCGTTTTCAATCATGGTGACAGTGCCTTTGCGCGGCGACCGTATCTCGGCTTCGGTGAGAATCTGTTCCTGTAGGGCGAGATTGCGGACACTGATTCCTGATTCGATGCGTTTGGCGCGAATGCCGGCCTCACGCGAATTACGTTCGTTGGACAGTTGCAGTTGCAATTGCTCGAGTTCAAGTCTGGCTGTGTGTAGACGTAGCGAAGCCTCCCGCACACGGTCGCCTGTGCCTGTGCCGAGGCTGTCGAGGTATTTTTCGTTTATGACCTCAGTTTCCAGTCTGCTTACCTCCATTTCCTTGACTTTAAGCCTCATTTCAAGGTCTGTCAGAGCTGTGGTGGAGGCAAGTTGCATTTGTTCGATTTCCAAGTCTTTCATGTTTTGGGCATCTGCCATCTTGTCTACTTCGGCGCGTATAGCCGATAGGTCAAGGCGCAGGATGGGTGTGCCTGCATCCACCGTGTCACCGGCCTGGAGATATATCTCCATTATGCGCGATGCTATAGGAGATACTACGGCTATCTCGACGGCAGGTTCAATCCGTCCGATCGAGGGAACGGTTGTCTCGATAGCACCGGTGTCAGCTGTAGCAAATTCGATACTTGAGGCCTTTACGGAAGAAAGATCAATAGACAAAAGCCATGCAATCAGGGCGATAGTGGCTAATGATGTTGAACTCAATAAAATGATCTTTTTGCGTCTGGCGCGTATGATTTCTTGTCTTGGCAGTGGTCTGTCCATTGGTGTCGATGGTTTTTGACAAAAGTGAAGCATTAATTATGCCAATCTGTCAATATGTTGATTATCAGCAAACACTATTTTTGGTGGTGTACGTTTTCGGACATAAATGTGTACGGGTGTACGGCGATAAACAAACGTGTGTCCGGGTGTGTTCCATATAATATAAACTGTAATTTATGAGAGATACAATAGTTATTATAGGCGCCGGATTCGGTGGTCTTGAACTGGCCAAGAGACTTGATAAGAAGAAGTGGAATGTGGTACTTGTCGACAGGAATAACTATCATTCGTTTCCTCCGTTGTTTTATCAGGTGGCAACGAGTGGTCTCGATTCGGCGAGTATTTCTTTTCCTCTGCGCAGAGAGATGCGTCGAGGGAAAATGCATGGTGTTGATTTCCACATGGGGGATGTCAGCGAAATAAGGATAGGAAGCAAAGAAGTGGTGACACAATACGAGACCATCAGCTACGACAGGCTTGTGATAGCTGCCGGAACTACTAATAATTTCTTCCGGATTCCTGACTTGGATAAAGATGTAAACACCCTGAAATCCACCTCCGAAGCCATACGATGCCGAAATGATATACTTATGCGTCTCGAACGTGCGGCAGTGTGCCGCGATCCGGAGCGCCGGCGAGTGATGCTTTCATTCACAATAGTAGGCGGAGGGCCGGCGGGTGTTGAGGTTGCCGGTGCTCTCGGTGAGATGAAGCGTTACGTTATACCTAAGGAATATCCTTCGATAAAGCAGGAAGAGGTGAGCATTAATCTTGTAGAGGGCACTGACAGCATTTTAGGCTTCCTGCCTGAAAAGTTGAGGCTAAGGGCAGAGCAATCTCTTAAAGGATTGATGGTGAACGTGCTCACCGGACGCACTATGAGGAGCTACAAGGATAATAAGATTACTTTTGCTGAAGAAAATGCCGAGCCTATCTACAGTGAGACTCTTATATGGACGGCAGGTGTCACGGGAAATACTTTCCGCCTTACGGGTACGGAGGTGACGCCCGGTCATGGCAACAGGTTTGTGGTCGATGAATACAACCGGGTAGAGGGACTTGATGACGTATATGCCGTTGGCGATATAGCTATCCACACCGATCAGCGTTTTCCAAAGGGTGTACCGCAGCTGGCGCAGGGTGCTATACAGCAGGCCCGTACGTTGGCCCGCAATCTGAACAGCGGCGAATGGAAGCATGTGTTCAGCTATCGCGACAAGGGTACGATGGCTACAATAGGGCGTAACAAGGCTGTAGCACATATAGGCCGGTTGCAGATGAGCGGGCTGCCGGCTTGGATGATGTGGATGGCCGTGCACCTGTTGACTCTGATGGGTATGCGTAATAAGATTGTAGTGTTCGTCAACTGGATATGGGGATATTTCTCATTCAGTTCGTCGTTGCGGTTGATAATGCGTCAGGCACGATATCCTCTGTCACACCGATGGCATGGCGATGCGTAGTACCCGGTCGGAAGCCTGTCGAGGACGTTAACATTTATTGTAGGGCTTATCCTAAACTTTTGCCTGTCTGATACGTCTTACATATATACGATAAAAAATGACACAGACGATCATGAACAAGATATAATATGAACTGAGGTTTGTCACCCTAAACGACAATGTACACTCATTCTTTCTCTCTCTTCCTTTGCAGGAGCGCCCACCCCACCACCGCGGCGCTCCTGCCTTGTTATGGTGGTTGTGCATGGGAGATGTGTTTTACGGTATATGGATTGTATGCGGGGTGTTGATTGAAAAAATGTGAATAATTCGGCAGAGTGTAAAGAATTGTGTATCTTTGTGCTTATGTACACACGAAGAAATATCCTGTGGGTCGGGGCTATCCTGATGTCGGTTTTGATGCTGAGTTCGTGCGGTGGCGCTAAGCTTTCCACAGCGAATGAGCAGATGGCCAAAGGAGAGTATTTCGACGCCTCCAAGACCTATCGCAAAGTCTATAACAAACTGACGAAGCGCGAGGAACGTCCCTTGCGTGGAGAGATTGCGTTCAAGATGGCGCAATGCTATGATAAACTTGGCATGGCGGCAAACGCTACAGCGGCATATCAGAATGCGATACGTTACCAGTATGAGGATTCTACCCTGCATCTGCGTCTGGCAAGGAGTCTGCATGCCGAGGGGAAATATCCGGCAGCTGTAAAAGAATATGAGGAGTATCTTGCCTATCATCCCGAGGATGATGCGGCTGTGAACGGTCTGTTGGGAGCACGCATGGGGGCAACCCGCGATGGTGCAACCAGATATGTGGTCAAGAATGCCAAGCTGTTCAACTCAAGGCGTGCCGATTATTCGCCAATGTTTTTCGACAAGTCGTATGATGTGATATATTTCACTACCACCAACGAGAAAGTAGTCGGCGACAAGCGCAGTGAGATCAACGGTATGAAAAAAGCCGATATATGGTTCTCGCGTAAAAACGAACAAGGTAAATGGATGCGTCCCGAGCCGGTCGAGGGCGACTTGAATACAGATCGGGAGGAGGGTACACCTACATTCACACCTGATGGAGCTACAATGTATCTGAGCAAGGCCAGGCGCGAGCCGAATGCAAATACGGGGGTGGAGATATATTCCTCGCAGCGCTCTGATGCAAAGTGGAACTCACCGGTCAAATATGAGATCACTGCCGACACAATATCGAACTATGGTCATCCTGCGGTATCTCCGGACGGACGTTATTTATATTTTTCGTCTGATATGCCGGGCGGAAGCGGAGGTTATGATATATGGCGTGTAAATCTGCGCGAGCGTCAGGGTTCGTTGGAGAACATGGGGCAATGGATCAACACATCCGGCAACGAGATGTTTCCATATGTACGGTCAGATTCTGTGCTTTATTTCGCCAGCGACGGACATCCCGGCTATGGAGGTCTTGATCTGTTTCGGGCACAGCTTACACCTTCGGGTGGATGGGTAGTCACAAATATGGGACGCCCTGTCAATTCATCGGCAGATGATTTCGGTATTACATTTGGCGAGGGAGAGAGTGGTTTTTTCAGTTCTAACAGAGGAGACAGGCGTGGTTACGATCACATATATTCTTTTGAATTGCCTGATCTGAAAATACAGATAAGCGGTTGGGTGCTTGACCGTGATGAAGAACCTGTGGCAAATGCAGTCATAAGAATCGTGGGCAACGACGGTTCGAACCAGAAGGCCGTAGCCCGTACCGACGGATCGTTCAGCTTCCCGCTGCAGCGAGGTGTGAGCTATGTGATGCTTGCCGGTGCTAAAGGCTATCTTAATGCGCGGCAGCAGTTTACGAGCGATACGGCAGAGGAAGACGCTGAATATAACGTGGATTTCATTCTTGCCTCAATCAACAAGCCTGTGGTTATTGACAATATCTTCTATGATTTCGACAAAGCTACGTTGCGTCCTGAATCCAGGACCGCACTTGATTCGATGGCGCAGGTGTTGAGAGACAATCCTAATGTAACTATTGAAATGGCCTCGCATACCGACCGCAAGGGTTCGGATGAATACAACCTGAACCTGTCGACCCGTCGCGCCCGCAGTGTGATCGAATATCTGATAGAGGCTGGAATAGACCCTGCCCGTCTGCAATATCAGGGCTATGGTGAGTCCCGTCCCAAGACCATAACCAAGAAACTTGCGCGCCTGCATCCCCAGTTCAATGAGGGAGATGTGCTCACCGAGGAATATATAGAGGCGCTTTCGCCCGAAGACCAGGAGGTAGCGGATCAGATAAACAGGCGTACTGAATTCCAGGTACTTTCGATAGACTATCAGATGTATTGAGCTATGAAGCAGAAAGATGGACAGGCATTTGTAAAGGAATGTATGCGCACGCG
Organism: uncultured Muribaculaceae bacterium; assembly: GCA_910586995.1. Lineage (GTDB taxonomy): Bacteria > Bacteroidota > Bacteroidia > Bacteroidales > Muribaculaceae > CAG-873. The sequence goes on from CAJUKZ010000006.1 coordinate 103,631, forward strand.
CGTAGTGGCTGCTCCCGTCTCAGGTGTGGAACTGACACATGACGACGGTGTGCTGATGCTTGGTTCATGCTTCACAGATGAGATTGGCAGCCGTTTGGAGAACGGATTATTCGGAGTGATACACAATCCATTCGGAGAGATGTATAATCCGCTGAGTGTAGCTGATGCTCTTGAGAGGATTCTTGACAGACGCGGATTTTCGGAGGATGATCTTGTGATGGATGCTTCCGGCGTCTGGCATTGCTGGTGGTTGCATTCATCTTTTTCGTCGGTTGATCCGGAAAAAGTGCTGGACGCAGGCAACAGCGCTCTGTCGCGTGCGTCGGCTATCATGGATTGTAAGCGACCTCCGGTAATAATGCTGACATTCGGCTCTGCATATTGCTATAGGCACAAGGACTTAGGTGTCACTGTGGCGAATTGTCATAAATTCCCTCAGTCTACCTTCGATTGTGTGCGGATCGGTCCTGATGAAATAATACGTCGCTGGGACAACCTGCTTGATAAATTTTATTCACTATACCCCTCGGCAAAGATAATATTCACAGTGAGTCCTGTGAGGTATCTGTCATATGGACCGCATGGAAACACTGTGTCAAAAGCTGTCTTGCATCTTGCGGTAGAGGAACTGTGCCGTCGTGATAATGTATATTATTTCCCGGCTTTCGAGATTGTGACGGACGATCTCCGTGACTACAGATTTTATGCCGATGATATGGTGCATCCGTCGAAGATGGCTGCGGACTATGTGTATGATAGTCTACTCTCCTGGCTATGTAATGATGAAACACTCTCCTTGGCAGCAGAGTGTGCAGCGCTTAAACGTCGTTTCATGCACCGGCCGTTGGTCGACAATCCTAAGGCATATTCTACCTTCCTCAGACAGTCGTATGCGGAGGTGGACAGATTGATTGAGTCCCGTCCATGTCTTGAATGCCGACGGGATGTGTTCTTTAAGAAAAAATGAGATGATCTATAAATTGTCAACAATAGCGAAAATCCTCGGATTGGATGTGGATGCAGGCAAGGCCGCATGTAGCGTGAATACGTTACTTACGGACTCGCGCGACCTGACGGATGCATCCAAGACGGTGTTTTTTGCAATACGTACGTCCGGTAACGACGGACACAATTATATACACGAGCTTTATGAGCGTGGTGTGAGGTTCTTTGTCGTTGAAACCATTCCGTTGGAGCGAAATCAATATGATGGCGCGGTATTCATGAAAGTTCCGGATGTGGTGAATGCGTTGCAGAAAATAGGTGCTTACCACCGTGCTCGCTTCGATGCTCCCATTGTGGCCATAACCGGTTCTGCCGGAAAAACTATAGTCAAGGAATGGCTTTTCCAGATGTTGCATCATATCTATAGCATAGTCCGTAGTCCGCGCAGCTACAATTCCCAGATAGGTGTGCCACTCTCTGTGTGGGGTATGTCGGCTCAGACTACACTTGGCATTTTCGAGGCTGGAATCTCGCGTAGAGGTGAGATGGAATCCCTTGCAAGGGTGCTTAAACCTACAGTGGGTGTGCTGACCAGTCTGACCGATGAACATGACGAGGGATTTGACTCCCGGCGTCAGAAGTGTATAGAGAAGGTGCGTCTGCTCCAGGACTGCAATTATGTGGTCTATCGAGCTGATGATGCTATGGTACGCGAAGTGGTGGAGTATTTTTGTAGTGACTGCCGCATAATCGGGTGGTCGAATGTAGATAAGAATGCGCCACTGTATATTTCCTCTATCATCCGCGAGGGAAAGAAAACACGCATCACATATCATTACAGCGGAGGGATAAGCGAGGTATGTGTGCCGTTTACGGCCTCAGTTGATATAATAGATGCCATTCACTGTCTGGCAGTGTGCCTGTGTCTTGGCGTGCCGGCTGATTATGTGGACACCCGCATGGCAATGCTCTCTCCTGTGGATACGAGGCTTAATGTCATAGAGGGCGTGAACAACTGCATGTTGGTTTATGATGCGTATACTACGGATTTTGCATCGCTTAATCTTGCAATTGATTTCATGAACCGCAGGCGCACGGCAATGCGTAAGCATACAGTAATAATTTCTGATCCACAGCATGAGGATGTAAATAAGGCTGATCTATACCGTGCTTGTGCCAAGTGTTTTAAGGACAAGGGAGTGTCACGCCTTATAGGTGTGGGAGCAGGCTTTATGCGCAACCGTGAGTTCTTCAACGAACTGGATGCACGTTTCTTCAACACTACGGACGAGCTTCTTGAAACCATGTCGCCCGGCGACTTCAGTAATGAATTTATATTGATAAAAGGAGGGCCGCGTTTCCATTTCGAAAGAATAAGTGAGATGCTTGAGTCAAGGCATCAGGAGACAGTCCTTGAAGTCAATCTTGATGCACTCGTGCATAATTTCAACTATTATAGGTCGTTGCTTCCGCCACAGACCGGCCTTGTGGGCATGGTGAAGGCTTCTGCCTACGGAGCCGGATCTCTTGAGGTGTCGAAGACGCTGCAGAGTCAGGGGGCGTCATATCTCGCTGTGGCTGTGTTGGATGAAGGTGTAACTCTTCGTGAAGCCGGTGTGACTATGCCTATAATGGTACTGAACCCTCGCGTGCTGAACTACCGCACGCTGTTTGCCTACGATCTTGAACCGGAGATATATAACTTCGAGATTCTTGAGCAGGTAATTTCAGAAGGCCGCAAGTGCGGAGTGGACCAGTATCCGGTGCATATTAAACTCGATACAGGTATGCATCGGCTCGGCTTTGTGGAGAAGGAGTTGCCTAAACTTATAGAGATACTCGAAAATCAGGAGATAATACGCGTGGCGTCGGTATTCTCGCATCTTGCTACGGCCGACTGTCTTGATGAGGATGAGTATACGTGCAGGCAGCTTGCGACTTTCGACAGATGTTTCGATATGTTGGCTGAACGGCTTCCGTATTATATGGAGAAGCATATACTTAATACAGCCGGCATTCAGCGGTTCGGCATGTCGCGCCACGACGACATGGCCCGCCTCGGACTGGGATTATATGGCATTGACCCGCTCGAGGGTATTAACCGTAAGTTGCGTCCGGTGGCAAAGCTGACCACAATCATTACAGCCTTGCGCACATGGCCTGAAGGAATCACTGTGGGATATTCACGTCGGGGCACACTCGCGCGTGAATCAGTTATCGCCACACTTCCTATCGGTTATGCTGACGGGTTGAACAGACATCTCGGAAATGGGAATGCCTCGTTCTATGTCAATGGGCATCGCGCTCCTACTGTCGGTAATATCTGCATGGATTCCTGTATGATAGATGTTACTGGAATACAGTGCTCGATAGGGGATACTGTCGAGATTTTCGGCCCGAATGTGCCGGTTACAGAGCTTGCCAGCATCCTCGACACTATCCCGTATGAGGTGTTGACTTCTGTCTCGGTGCGTGTCAAGAGGGTATACTATCGTGAATGAATTATAATTTAGTAAATATATAGTATCTATGAAAAAAATCATTATCACGCTTGCTTTGTCGGTTGCGGCTGTAACAGCCTCCGCAGCCACACCGCTATGGCTTCGCGATGTGAAGATCGCTCCTGATGGATCTGCCATTGCCTTTACCTACAAGGGTGACATCTGGACAGTGCCGGCATCCGGCGGCTCGGCCACACGTATCACCACAACTCCTTATTATGAAAGCAACCCGGTATGGAGTCCGGATAGCCGTACAATAGCATTTGCGTCGGACCGTAAAGGCAGTTTTGACGTATATGTAGTGCCGGCCGAAGGCGGTCGAGCCACTCGTCTTACCACAAATTCGGCGTCTGAGATACCTGAGGCTTTCACGCCCGACGGTAAGAATGTCATCTTCTCCGCATCCATACAAGATCCTGCGCAATCTGCATTATTCCCCTCCGGTCGAATGACTGAGTTGTACAGAGTGCCGGTGAAAGGTGGCGCTTCTGTTCAGATGCTCGGTACGCCGGCACAGCTTCTTTCGTTCCTCCCCGATGGCAAACGTTTTCTTTACCAGGACGTCAAAGGCTTCGAGGATGAGTGGCGCAAACACCATACATCCTCTGTGACACGTGATATATGGATCTATAATCCTTCCGACGGCACACATGTCAATCTGACTGACCGTGGCGGCGAGGACCGTAATCCTGTGCTTGGCGACGATGGCGACACATTCTATTTTCTTTCAGAGCGTAACAACGGCTCAATGAATGTGTACTCTACAACCATAAGCAATCCTAAGGAAGTAAAGGCTGTAACAGGTTTCAAGACGCATCCGGTACGCTTCCTGTCGCGCGATAAGGGTGGAGTGTTGTGTTTCACTTATGACGGTGAGATATATACTATGAAGCCTGGTGGCAAGCCTTCGAAGGTGAAGATAGATGTTGTAGATGATGTGGAGGAAGATGTTCTTAATGCAGGAACTTCCGGTATACGTTCGGCCGCTTTTTCACCTGACGGTAAGCAGGCTGCCTTTACCTCAAGGGGTAATCTTTTCGTGACATCGGTGGAATATCCGTCTGTCAAGCAGATAACATCTACTGCTGCAGCGGAAATGTCTCCTACATGGAGCAAGGATGGAAAAACCATAGTCTATGCTTCTGATCGTGAAGGTGGAGTATGTGATTTGTTCCAGGCTACGCTCGGACGCGAGGAAGATCCTAATTTCTCGAACGCTACACTTATCGACGAGAAGCCTTTCGTGAAGCATGACGGTTACGACAGAATGCATCCGCAGTTCTCTCCCGATGGAAAGAAGATAGCGTTTGTCTACGACAGGCATAGACTTGCTGTAATGGATGTGGAATCCAAGAAAATGACGATATTGACAGATGTGGCTTTGCAGCCGCAGACCAACGGAAGCATCAATTATGCTTGGAGTCCGGATTCCAAATGGATTGCAGCGGAGATCAACGACCGCAAGCACGAGCCGTATTCAGATATAGCTATCATAAATGTAGACAAACCTGAAGTGGTGAACATCACCAACAGCGGCTATTTCGACATGAATCCTCGTTGGGCTATGGATGGCAATGCTATTGTGTTTGATTCCGAACGCTATGGTATGCGCAACCATGCATCATGGGGCTCGTTGAGCGATGTGATGATTGTATTCCTCAATCAAGATGCCTATGACAAATTCCGCCTTTCCGAAGAAGATTACGCACTGCGAAAGGAGATGGACAAGGAAGCTGCAAAGAAAGAGAAGGACGATAAAAAAGACAAGAAAGACAGCAAGGATAAGAAAGACAAAAAGGATGAGTCCGACACTAAGGCAAAAGAAGATGAATCTAAGAATATTGTTGTCGAGGTGGATGGAATCAGCGACCGTATCGAGCGTCTTACTCCTGCGTCAGTGAGTCTTTACGATTTCTTTATTGATGCTGACGGTGAGAACCTTTATTATATAGCTGGCTCGGCTGATGGTTCGAAACTGTGGAAACTCACCATGCGCGAGGATGAACACCGCCAGATCGGATCGGCAGGCGGATCGGGATTTATCACTTCGCCGGACAATAAGCATGTGTTTATAGTCGGTGGATCTGGTATGAAGAAATTTACTCCCGGTTCGGATAAGTCGAAGGCTATCACATACAAGGCTACACAGAAAATAGATCCGGTAGCTGAACGCGAGTATATGTTCGACGAGGTGGTACGAGCCGAGTCGGAGCGATTCTACGACACGGGTATGCATGGTGTCGACTGGCCGGCAATGTCCAAAGCATACCGCAAGTTCCTGCCACATATCAACAATAACTATGACTATGCCGAACTGCTCAGTGAGCTTCTTGGAGAATTGAATGTATCGCATACAGGTGCACGCTACCGCAGCTACGTCCCGGGTGAGCGCACGGCATCTCTTGGTCTGCTGTATGATCTTGCTTACGATGGCAAGGGGCTGAAGGTGGCGGAAGTAGTTGAAAAAGGTCCGTTCGCCAATGCAAAATCGAAACTTACTGCCGGTTGTATTATTACTGCTGTCAACGGACAGTCGCTTGAAGACGCCAATGCTGATTTTACAACAATATTCAATGATATTGCCGGTAAAAAGACTCTCGTAGCCTTCACTACTCCTGAAGGTGAGAAGATGGATGAGGTGATTCTGCCTGTTTCGTCAGGTGTCATGAGTGGATTGCTCTACGACCGTTGGGTCAAGAATCGTGCAGCTGATGTAGATCGTTGGTCGAATGGCAGACTCGGATATGTGCATATCGAGTCGATGGACGACGATTCGTTCAGGAAAGTCTATAGTGACCTTCTTGGAAAATACAACGACCGCGAGGGTGTGGTTGTAGACATCCGTTGGAATGGTGGAGGCAGACTCCATGAAGATATAGAGGTCCTTCTCACGGGCGAAAAATACCTCACTCAGGTAATACGCGGTGTAGAGTCGTGCGACATGCCTTCTCGCAGATGGAACAAGCCATCGATAATGGTAATGGCAGAGGCATGTTACTCCAATGCCCACGGTACACCCTGGGTCTACAAGCACCAGAATATAGGTAAACTTGTAGGTATGCCCGTGCCGGGAACGATGACCTCGGTGAATTGGATCACTATGCAAGATCCGTCTCTTGTCTATGGCATTCCGGTAGTGGGCTATCGCACAGCGGAAGGCACATATCTTGAGAACTCGCAGCTCGAACCGGATATTAAGGTGGTGAATAATCCTGCCGTGATAGTATCAGGCGAGGATAGCCAGCTACGCAAAGCGGTAGAAACGTTGCTTCATGATATAGACGCCAAAAAGAAAAAATAAACGGATATATTTTAATAATACACATATAGGGAAAGCAGATCGGTTGGTCTGCTTTCCCTATATGTGTATATTGTCTGGTAAGTTATGATTAACATTGATTAACTTTTTCGGGGGGGGTAATTTTTAATATCTTTGCAGTGCAAACCGGAAGTAATTCCAAAAGGAAGATTACATTACCTCGGCAATTCGGCCAGGCGTATGACTGAAAAATCAGAATACTCTGACTGAAAGTAATGGGACGGCTCTTCTTCCTGCTTAAACCCAAAACGACATAACTTATCTGCGTCCCGTCTTGCAGAATCTGTATAACCTACATGGTGGGCGATATATTGTCGCATACCGTAACCGGCGATATGGATTCGGGCAGGCGGTTTTTTGTGTATATACCTCAACAAATAATTTCATCAATCTAAAAACATTATCACAAGATGAATCAGTCAAAAAAACTCTACAGGTACGCTGTCATGGCAACATGTGCGGCGTTCATGTCAGCATCGTTATTATCGTGCAGTGACGGTGATGATGATCCAGATATCTCTGGAAACATTACAGACACACCCTCGGCATGGAATGTTTTTACAGAAGGCTTGCCCACTAATATTGGTGGAGCTACGCTTGAATCAAATGAAAAAGGCCAAGTGACCAGAATTCAGGACGGAACAAAGGATATAACCTTTGAATATGGTAGATTTACGCCTTCGCGAGCCGGAAATTTTACGGTTGTTATGAAGAATCGCGATAAAATGTATCCCAGTGAAGACAATGACATTTATATGCAAATCAATAAGCAGGAATTTGTTGAGTATGCATATATGGTATATCTGGATGCTGTAGAAGAACCGGAGGAATGGTGGTTTGAATATAATGGTAATGGTCAACTCAAACGAGTTAAGCAAAATGACAGCGACAAAGAGTTCAATATCACTTATAAAAATGGAGACATCACCAAAGTAGTGCAGGTCGATGAAGATGGAGATCGCTATGCTTATACCATAAACTATACTAATGATAAATTTTCGACACCCGTTGCAAATAAAGGTTGCGTGATGCTCTATGACGATTGCTTTCAGATAGACATGGATGAAATGGAAATCGCATATTATGCAGGACTGCTTGGAAAAGCCACGGTGAATCTCCCGATGGGGTATGTTGATGTAGAAGATGAAATGGAAGAAACATTTTATTGGGAATTTAATTCGATGAATCTTCCTGTTAAATTCAGTTATGGATCTTATGGAGCGGAGAATTTCACCTGGACGTGGTAGAAATAACGGCTATTAATTAAAAATTCCGTGACATCGTTGTTGAGTCGGCGAGTTGCGGAATTTTTTTATTGAAGGTCATGGATTCGCTATACAAAGATTATAATATACTTGGTCTAAAAATATTTGTTTATGTATATACTTGGTACATATGGTTTTAATGGGTCTCTCTAAATTTTTCTCGAAAAAAGGGGTAAAAATATTTGGAGGGTAATGAAAAAG
>CAJUKZ010000007.1 GCA_910586995.1 uncultured Muribaculaceae bacterium
GCCGTGTCGTTGGCCGTGCGAACAACAATGCGAATGCGAATGGCGGTCTCGTTTATGCGAACGCGAACAACGTTTCTTCGGGCTCGAGCACGGTCAGCGGCTCTCGGCTCACATTAAGACGCAATGAATGTCCCCTTTGGAACAATATAATCGCAAGACCCTGGAGGCTCACGGGATGGGCCAACTATTTCTGCGAGGGATACGAGCCTCTGCAACCCTCACCGCAAGGAAGAAAGCAGGAACATCACTGAAGCGCCTGAAGGCTTATGACAAAGATTGAAGACATACCATTTATGAATGTGGCGTTACCCCGTGTCAATAATTGGGTGCAGTTCCCCATTCCCGACCTCATGTCTGAGATCGCCACGATGCAAAACATCGAGGAGGCCTTTGATTATGTCGTAGGACATCTTGAGTGCGCTGAGCAAAGGGATAATATCCGGCCCAAGAAAGCCGCGTATTGCAAGCGACTTTACAAGTTGCTTAAAAGTGGACAATTTAGAATTACAGAAGCAGACTTCCGTGAGTTGGTAGTCAAGGACGGCTTCAAGGTAAGAGTAGTGCAGTGTCCGAAGGTGTTTCACCGTGTCGGTTGCCATGCCATAATGGTTCCGTTCGAGAAGTACACCTATCCGACCCTCATCACAAATACCGCGGCATCTATCAAAGGCCGTGGCATGCACTGGCTCCACCAGATTGTTGAAGAAGATATTCTCGCAGACCCGGAGAATATGAAGATGTACTATCAATGCGACATCTTCCATTATTACGACAGCATAAGTCAGGAGCTGATGATGGCACAGACACGCCAGTACACTTCTGATCCGGTTCTGTTGCCGATGATGTACAACTTCATTACACTGTTGAAGCAAGGGCTATCAAAAGGGCTGCGTTCATCGCAATGCCTCGCTAACCTCCACCTCAGCGACATCGATCATAAGATGTGTCAGCAGGTGAAATATCATCAGATTGAAGACCCGGATAATGGTATCGGAACCGGTGTTGTTGTCTGCGGTATCGGAGAACGTAGAATCAACGGCAAGAAGATCCGCTACCACTACTACCGATATTGCGATGACATAGTGATATGCGCTGCTTCTGCCAAAGAGTTGTGGTTACTGCGTGATTATCTCGTTTCGCTTCTTGATGAACTGGGATTGAGCATAAAGCCAACTGAGGCTGTCAGACCAATGTTGTGCGGACTTGACTACCTTGGATACAACACATTCTTGACAGAAAGCACTGAAGATGATGGCGAAATAACATACGATACCTACTCGCGTATTCGCAAACGCTCCAAGCAGAAATTCTGCCGACGTATCGCCAAAGTGCAGTCAAGAAAACGAAGGCAGAAATTGATAGGTTCGTTCTTCGGAATGGCCGCTCATGCGGATTGTCGGCATCTGCTGAAGAAAATAATCACACCAAACGAATTCAGAAAACTTAAACATAAGAGGAAAATGAAAGACATTGGAAATTTCGACCTCCCCCCGGTTAACCTTAACGGAAAGAAGAATTTCCGTGGGGTAAAAAAGTATCCTCGTGATTTCGACCGCCAGGGCGTAATCATTGTGGATTACGAATATCTACCACCCAAACGTGAAGTAGAAAAGTACGAAGCGCTTGTAAAGGCTGCGGAAATACGTGGTGAAAGGACCGATCGTATTCCGTTGCCGAAGGAAAAATATCTCGTGCAGATTATCCATAATAAACTACTCTGCAAAATGTGGACAGGGGATAAAGAGTTTGGAACACGATTGGAGCAAATGGAAGAAATCGGGCAAATGCCGTTCTTCGCGGCGATCGAAATGAACTACGACTCCCAATATCCCGTACCGAGATTAGTTTCTGCACAGAAATATGGGTTTGTACGACCCAGTGACGAAGAACTGGCCGCATTAGAAAAGGGTCTCGGTGTCAAACTCCTAAAGCCCAAACAATAATGGAAAAAGTATATGGTTCTCCAAAACGGCAGGACGGATTGTTCCGTGTCGGCCGTAACAAATACGAGGTCATCTATGGCTTCGGTAATGACAGTGACAACCCGGAGCAGGGTTGGAATTGGCGAAAGCGTTTCGACCATCGTCCAAGCCTCGATGAAATAAAGGCTATCATCATTCAGGTAATAGAAGCAGAGAGTGCGCATAAACTACGCTATGGCCTTGAATGGAATGGTCTGCCGGTAGAATATACCGAAGAACGCAAGAGCGACCTCACGGGTATGCTCGTGGCTATGCAGGCAGGAATTATGCAACTCCCGGTAACGCTCAATCTCGGTGCATATCCCGACGGTAGCCCGGTATTCTATGAGTTTACCAAGGCAGAGGAAATTATGGGCGTGGCAGCCGCCATCAGCAATCATAAAATTGCCGTCTGCAACGAAGAATGGCAAGAGAAATCCTCGGTGGACTGGTCCGCCTACGAAACCGAGCAGTAAACATCAATACTTTAACCCCTATCATTATGACAAAGATTTGTAATGACAAGACTGGAAGCGACAAGAAGCTCCACGTCTTCTGTGAGTTCATTATCGCGGCCATCATCGGTTCGCTTGTATCATTTATCCATTTTCCCTCCGCGTGGATTGCGGCTGCCATCGCCTTTGTCGTGGCTTTCGCTTTCGGCATCTGGAAAGAAGTCAAGGACGCAAAGAAGCAGGGCAACCACTTCTGCGTTTGGGATCTCGCCTGGGATTTGGTCGGCTGCCTCGCCGGTGCGGTAGTAGCTTTCCTCGCCAACTACTACACATGGCACGATATAGCCGGTAATCTTATCTAATCATTTCCAACCACGGCAGGGCGTTGGAGTTTTCTTCCGGCGCTCTGCCCTTAAAACGACAATCTATGACTGAAATTATACTTGTATCAATTTCGTGCCTGATTATGGCATTGTATCTACTCTTTACTTGTTTATCATTCGGAGTGCCAAATTCAATAAGCGAAACCTACTACCGCACATTTGGGAGCAAATGGGTATTCTCCGGAGTGCTATTTGCGGCCGCTTCTTTCGCTGTCGCTCCGCTCCTGAACCACACGTCGGAGAGTTATCAGTTTCTTGCGTTCTTTATCGTGGCCGGCATTTTCTTTGTAGCTGCAAGTCCAGCTTTCAGAGATGAATTTGAGGGCAAAGTTCATACTGGAGCGGCCTTAATCCTATGCTTTGCCACAATAGCTTGGCTGATATTGACGGCGGGAGTTCCGTATATCGCTATCGCCGGTGTTTTGGTAGGGGTTATTCGGCGAAGAGAATTCATATTTTGGCTTGAGCTTGGATTGCTCGCCAATCTCTATAAAGAAATATTTGTACTACTTTTCTAACTAAGGCGGAAGCGCGAGAGCGTGTGAAGCCTTTTCAATGTTCGGGAGTGTCAGCAATGGCACTCCTTTTCTCGTTGAAAATCTTGCAGATATGATAAAATAAACCTCTCTAACATTTGCAGATATGATTATTTTTGATTAACTTTGCATACACCAATAAGATAAAAAGTAATCATAAATGAGCGCAATATACATACTCGAAGGTTTACTAATCTACCTATATGGGTTCGACCATAATCCTCCGCATATCCATGTCCGTAGAGGTGGTGAGGAATTCACCATCACAATCAAGGATAGGATTGTAGAGGGCCGAGCCAAAGCAAAGTCCATCGCTATGGTGAACGAGTTCCTTGATCAGCACGAAAGCGAGGTTATGGACCTTTGGGAAAAAGCCCAGCGTGGCGAGAAAATTACAAAAATCAACCGCTAAAAATTACTCAATATGTATCTCAAAGTAACAGATGTTGAATACAACGGAGATTACTCTCTGATTTGTACATTCAATGACGGCGCGGTCAAGAAAGTCGATATGACTCCAGTGCTTGATGCACCGGCATTTCAGGAATTGAAAGACTTGGATCTTTTCAAGCAGTTCGGTCTTGATGAAACAATCTTTTGGGGCAACGGAGCAGACATTGCTCCCGAATGGCTCTACCAAAATGGCGTGCCGGTTGCCTAAATTCATACCGAACGTTACAACGAAATCATAGCCCTGCCATCTGGTGGGGCTGTTTTTTACCCCAAAAATGCAAGAAATAGCGGAAAGAGGTGCAGACCCACTTGCAGTAGTAGCTAAATACAATCAATATCACGACAATCTTGCGAATATGATTAAAATAATTGCTCTAAAATTTGCGTATATGATTATTTATTAGTAACTTTGTGTATGCAAATAAGATGATTTAATCAAAAACGGAAACAAGATGAATAAAGAATATACCCTCACAAAAGAATCAATCGAGTATTGGAAAGAAGATTTCCGATATATGGCCGGCGAAGGTTCGATAACATTCAGAGAATATATTACAGGCTCAGCCGGAAGCGGCCCCGAACTTGACGCATCACTTGGTATGTGGGGCCCTGACGATGAGGATTTTGTAAATCTCCCAGAAGATGAGAAAAAAGAGATTGCTCAGTATCGCTACTACGAAGTCTTTCCCTCGCAAATCGCGGCTTCAGTCGGTATCTCCAAAGATGAACTTCTCAATATGACCGCAGACGAGTTTGCGGCCCGCTTCTAAATAAATGTGGGTGAGGAAACTCGTCCACTCACAATGCAAATAAGATATTTAACCAATTATGACAGCCAAAACTGTATCACGGATTCTTGCAATCCACCAGATGATATATCCTGTACTTGGACTCATCTTATCCTCAATATGGACGGTAGCCCACCTATGGAAAGGCACAATGAATATCCCAGGTGCTATTCTATCGGTAACATTCATCGTAGTAACCGCCTATCTCTCGGTTCTTTCTTACAAAGAAGTAAAGGCCGAATATAAAAAGTAACTCACAACTAAATATCAAAACAAATGGAAGAGAACGTATCATTACAGGTCTTCGGACGAGCAATTCCGTTCACCAAGGAAACTCAAAAGTCCACGGCCGCAGCACTTGTGGCAAAAATAACCGATGGCGATACCGACCCCATCTCAATGTTCACCACCATCAAGGCAATGAACGACTGCCTTTCACAGTTCCTCAAGGATCAGGCAGTCGTGGAAGCCACAATCGGGGCGGTAGAAAAGTATGGCCGAACCGGCGCTACATTCAACGGCGCAAATCTTTGCATCGCCGAGGTGGGGGTGCGCTTCGACTTCAGCGCCTGCCAAGACACAATTTGGGACGAACTTGCCAAAGAAAGGACAGAACTTGAGGCCAAAATCAAGGAGCGCGAAAAGTTCCTGCGCGGAATTACAACCCCGCAGACAATCGTTAACGAAGAAACCGGCGAAGTAAAGAAAATCTACGGGCCAGCCAGGACTTCATCAACCACAGTCAAAGTAACATTCTCAAAATAAATTCACCGGCTCAGGCGGCCCTGCGGAAATCTGCCGGGTCGCCTTACATTCCATTATGAAAAACAAGGAACCCAAACAAAGCATTAAGTCAGCACCCCGTCCGTTTGAAGTCCAACCGTTCGGGGAATTCTACATTCTCCCATACAAAGCAAAGCCCGGTAGCATAGGTTACGACCTTGTTGCTCCAGTAGATTTCATTGTTCCGGCACACTCTCGATGCTGTATGCCGCTTAACATCGCCATCAATTTACCTCGCAACATTGAAGGAAAAATAGAGCCACGAAGCGGTTTCTCAATCCGTGGAATGGAGGGCTACGGCAAGAAGAGGATTGCCACGAAATTGCTCGGCTTTATTCCGTGGCACAAAGAAATTTCAGGAAAGCAGAATTTTGACGCAGATGTCTTAGTCGGCAAAATCGATCCCGGCTATACTGACAACATCAATGTTATTATCAAGAACAACGATGAGCAGTTCCTCATTCGTCGAGGAACACGCATTGCACAGATAACTTTCTATAAGGTCGTTTCACCTGAGTTCGAGATTGTCGATAAACTTTCATGCGCAAGCCGCGGCGGAGGGCTCGGAAGCAGTGGCACAGTAATACCTCCTGACCGACAGCCCGAATTTATCAGATACTGCGAAGAAAGCCGTAAAGCAAAAATAGAGGGGCGAATCATGCCGCCTTTCGACGAGTGGCTTGCAATGCGTGGTATGAACAAGAAGGATATTCCGTTCAGCGAATATTACGCCACCCGCTCTCCCGAAGAAAGAGCCGAAATAGACGCGTCGCCCCTCGGCAAGGTATTCAACGAAAAAGCCCAACAAGATGATAATACTGGTAGCAACCGATCAGGAGTTTGAACTTGCCAAAAAGTATCTCGGCGAGTATAAAATCGTTCAAACGGGAGTCGGTGCTTCTAACGTGATAAAGAAGTGCTCTGAACTTCTCATTTCATTCGTTCGGAAAAAGCACTATGAGCCAATAATCAACATCGGCTTCAGTGGAAGCAACACACTCCCCAAAGGAACTGTTACAAAAGTGCGCTGTTCATATCGCTTCATCGATCACACTGTCGGATTCAAGGATTACCGTAATGGTTGCCCGTTAGGCAACAAAGGATACGATTGTTATACCAGCAACGACTTTGTTACCGAAGATGAGCGCGATGAGCCGGTGCTATACGACATGGAACTCAACTACATTGCCGCATTTCCTTTCAATGTGCTCGGAGCCATCAAGATTGTAAGTGATAATCTCGATGTCGATGAGTATGCGGAAAGCATACATACGTCAACTGATGAAATCTGGGCGCAGGTCCATTCATTGGTTGATGGGATTATGCAAAGACCCTAAAGGCCTACCACGCCAATATCCCCGATAGGAGTGTCTGCTCCCTGCGCTCGGCAAACTGCATAAACGCTTGCACTTTGTCGGGCGCTTTTTGTTAAGTCCACATTATTATATGTGCCTAACTTTGAACACAAATAATAAAAACAATCACAAAATCACATGGCAAAATATCTTTTTACCTCCGAATCAGTTTCGGAAGGGCACCCCGATAAAGTGGCAGACCAGATTTCTGACGCTATCGTGGATGCCTATCTTGCCCAAGACGAGCACGCCAAAGTCGCGTGTGAAACCCTCGTCACCACCGGGCAGGTCATTATTGCCGGCGAATTCCGTTCGACAGCTCATGTCGATGTTCAGGATATCGCTCGACGCGTCATTAACGGCATCGGCTACAACAAGAGTGACTACAAATTTGACGCCGAATCTTGTGGCATACTCAATGCCATGCACGGCCAAAGTCCCGACATCAATCGTGGCGTAGTCAGGAAAACCGAAGAAGCGCAGGGGGCCGGCGATCAGGGCATGATGTTCGGGTTTGCCTGCGATGAAACCGAAACGTATATGCCCGTTTCACTGTATCTCAGCCACAAACTTCTTCAGGAACTTTCAAAGATCCGCCGAGAAGGAAAGGTTATGACTTATCTGCGCCCCGACTCGAAGAGTCAGGTAACAGTTGAATACGATGATGAAACCAATCGCCCGGTTCGCATTGACACCATCGTAATCTCGACACAGCACGACGACTTCATCAAGCCGGAACACGGGCTTACTCAGGACAACGCAGATACACTCATGCTTCACCGCATCAAAAAGGACATCGAAGAAATTCTTCTGCCTCGCGTAAAAGAGCATCTGCTTTCCGAAATCGCCGCACTGTTCGACAATGACCTCATTCTGCATGTCAATCCCACCGGCAAGTTCGTTATCGGCGGCCCCCATGGAGACACCGGCTTGACCGGCCGCAAAATCATTGTCGATACCTATGGCGGCCATGGTGCGCACGGTGGTGGTGCCTTCTCCGGCAAAGACCCCAGCAAGGTTGACCGTTCGGCTGCTTATGCGGCACGCCACATCGCAAAGAACCTCGTGGCCGCAGGCGTTGCCGATCAGGTTCTGGTCCAGGTGGCTTACGCTATCGGCGTTGCGAAACCTGTCAGCGTATATGTTTCCACCGTCAACAGCCATGTGGCAATCTCTGACGCTGAAATAGCCGAAATCATCTCCAACGAAATCGACTTGACTCCGGCCGGTATCATCAATCGCCTCAAACTTCGCAATCCCATCTACCAAGCAACTGCTTCTTTCGGTCATTTTGGGCGCATACCCAACCGCGAGAAGTTCGGCGACAAAGTGGTCGAGCAGTTCACGTGGGAGAAACTCGACCTCGTGGATAAATTCAAAGAAGTATTCAACCTGTAAGAACTCATCGTGTTATGAACGACATTTTCACTCTTGCCTTCTCCGGCTACGACATAGGCCACTTATACCGGCACCTCGCCGTATGCTTCGGCCTGTTCTTGCTGACAGCGGCTGCTTGCGGTGTCGATTTCATAAGCGGCACGTGGACTGCAAAGAAACTCCACGAACCACTTCGTTCGCACAAATTCCGCAAGACCGTTGAGAAAATAGCCTGGTACTGGCTGATTCAGTTGCTCGGATTTCTCTTTGGCATCATGGGTACTGTTTTCACTTGGTACGAGTGGCCGTATGTATCAATGGTAATAGCTGCCGCTATCGTTTCCATCGAGGCGCGTAGCGTTATGGAACACTCGAAGCGTCGCAAATGCAAAACGGCCAAAATTCCTGAAACAATCCGCGATTTTGCTGAATGGATTGGCGATGCCGAATTAAAATCATCTATTCAAGAACTCGCCAGAAAAAGGGTGCTTGAGGCCATAGACCGCAAAGTGCTCCCATCTGACACTGAAATTATAGAATGAAATGATCAAAGTAGAAGTTTACGATGCGGGGCATGGAATCGACACACTTGGCAAATGCTCTCCTGACGGAAGTCTTCGAGAGTACAAAAAGGCCCGCGAGCTCGTCAAGGATATAGTCGCGCTGCGTCGGGCTCAGGGTGTCGATGCCCGAATACTCGTCCCCGAAGAAACCGACATTTCCCTTGCAGAGCGTTGTCGCAGAGTGAACGCCATTTGCGACAAATATGGCAAAGACAATGTAATCCTCATATCCGTCCACTGCAACGCTGCTGGTGCTGATGGAAAATGGAAGTCAGCCGGCGGTTGGTGCGTCTATACCTCACCGGGGCGGACCAAGGCCGATACACTTGCAACGGACATCTGGAACGCTGCTAATGTATCTCTCAAGCCTTACATTGACAGATTCCCGCTTCTGAAAGCGCAGGGAGCCTATGACAAACGGCAGGTTCCCATTCGTGCGGACTGGAGCGATGGCGACCCGGACTATGAGGCTCGATTCTATATCCTCATGCACACAAAGTGTGCCGCAGTGCTTACAGAGTCGCTGTTCCAAGACAACAAAGCCGATGTTGACTTTCTGCTCTCAAAGGAGGGACACGCAGCCGTGGTAGATCTCCACGTGAAGGGAGTTGAAACTTATGTAAAACGCCTATCCAAATGAAAAAGGCTCTTATAATAACTTTGATTTTGTTGATTGCGTCCATTGTCGCCAATGTGCTGCTTTGGAAGCAATCGCAAGTCGAGGAACGGCGTGAAATCTTCGTCGATACAATCCCATATAGGAAACCAATCCCGGTGGATAGTTTCGTGATTAACTACGTAACCGAGAAATTGCCGGTGGCGAATACATCAGACGAAAGAGTTTCCACCGTGGATACGCTTTTGGCTACAACAGAGCCGGACTCAAAAGACAGTGTTGAGGTAACAATTCCCATAACTCAGAAAATATACGAAGACAGCACATATCGGGCCTACGTGAGCGGTTTCCACCCGGCCCTTGACAGTATCTTCATTTTCCAACGCAACGAAGTGGTGTATATTCGTTCGCCCACCACCAAAACCAAGCGTTGGGGGATCGGTATCCAATTAGGCGCAGGGTTGACACCACACCGCGTGGAACCCTATATTGGAATCGGCATATCCTACAACCTTTTTCAGTTCTGAGAATTACTAATGTGTGATTAGAGGCAATCTTTCGGGGTTGCCTTTTATATTGTCATAATGATTATATTTGAGGGTAAAAATTGCAAATTTGATTAAATTTGTTGCTCTAAAATTTGCGTATATGATTATTTTTGTGTAATTTTGAGTATTCAAATAAGATGATAAACATCAAAAACTAAGCAAGATGACAACAAGAGAAACCATAAAGAAAGCAATCGAAATCCTCAAGAGCGTAAAGAAGAAAAGCAATTTCGACCTGATGCTCGATTGGGAAGTGAACAACGGTTACGACCCCACCTTTGACAAGCAGATGAAAGGCTACTTCGCCACCATCCAGACCTTGACAAACGAGGAACTTCACAAAACGATGAGCGACGTATGGAACGCAACTCTCGAGTTCTATTACACCGAGCCTAAGAATGAGGAATGTGAGATTGAGCAGGCCCTCAGCGAACGCCAAAGAATCCAGCGATCAGTCACCGCAGAAGACAAGGCCAAGGGGGTTATCGGGGTGGAACTCGTAAGCACCAACAAAGGGCAGAAAGTCCTCATCACCTACAAAGACGGCTCCAAGGGCCTCCGTAAACTCTACGAACAGCCAAAAAAAGAAGAGATGCTGAACTTCGATGCATGCGAGAAAGAACTGATTGACCTCGCAGAACTCGGAAGCCATGACTTCCGCTCAGCACTCGCGGCTCTCGTAGCCAAGTATCACGCATAACATTAAAAAGAATAGATATGATAATCAAAAGAATTACCGTTGGGGCTGACAGCCGACAAGAAGCAAACGATGTGGCGGACCACCATAACGACATCGGCAGGGATCTGAAAGACCGCAAGGTCGTGTTCGTGGGAGAAGGCCAATATGAAGGGCCGGAGGAATGTGCCCCGCTATTCTACGTAGCGGTTGCAGAAACCGAAGAGGCCATGAAAGAAATGGTTGAGGAATTCATATGCGAAGTGCCGACCTTACTTGTAGATGTCGGCCAGGCCCCCGAAAGAGGATAAGCCATGAACGAACTACTGACAATGGCTAAAAAGGCAAAGGAGAATGCCGAAGCCCTGAGAACAAGAAGCAAGGCTCTCCATGAGCAAAGACTGATAAAAGAGCAGTTATGGGCCGAAGAAGCATACAAGACTTTTCAGACAACTCTCTCAAGCCTTGACGATATTGAAGCCTTTGAAATCGCACCATCGCATGGGATCGATTCAGCACCATGTGTAGTGATTACAGACAAGGCCAACAGGAAATTTGAAATACACTACCACCCCTCATCATTGGCAAACAGCGACTACAGAGTATGCGCACAGTGGAAGAAGGATCCGTGGTACGACTCAAGCGTCTTTATGAACAAATTCAAAGTCGCCGAGATATTAGGCCGGTGGTTGGCCGAAACCCAAACAATCACAGACTCACTTGAATGCAAATAAGATATACAGCAAATAAGATATTTAATCAAAATGGAAATAACACTTACCATCAAGAACTGCCATCGAGCAAAGACAGTTCGCCCGGTAAATAATCCGGAAGCACCTGAGCACGAATTCGGGTGGAGAAAAAAGCGATATGAGCAAGGAATGTTCAGTTGCCGATTCAACCACATCATCACGGCCCCCGATGGCTCGGAGATAGAGGTTAGCGACCTCAACCTCAAGGAATGGGTTGTGATCTCGTGGAAATACGAGGAAAATATGGAGCATTTGTGGAGCGCAGGAGTGAACGCGTTTTACAATACCAGCCACTCCCCGGAAGAAAGGGCCGCGCAGGCTATCCGCGAATTTGAAAAAGAACTTCAGGACGACCTCGCCAATATTCCGGCCGACGAAAAGGAAGCATACGCGAAACGCTACACAGAATGGGTATCGATTTTGTTCGCCAAACACTCACGCATTGCGAGTGCAATGATTGTGGGGCCGGCTAAATTTCCCACCCGACGCAATGAAAGTGCCAGCAATGCCTACGATCACGCACTCAAAGAGTTCGGAGCCTGGAGAGAAAAAGCCCTGAAGAGAATCCAGCAAAAGATTGAAGACGCCAAACCTCAGGAACAGAAAGACGATGAGGAATGGCAAGCTGTCCGCGCCCAGATAATGGACTCCGCCGGTTCTATCTTCGCCATCGACACGCAGAATGCCCCTTACTCTCGGCCTCTGTTTGTTTCCAACCTATACGGACGCATGGAAACCCTCGCAAAAAGGGGCAAGGTCGAGTTGCTTAAAAAAGCCGCCGAACTCGTAAGAGAACTCAATGAGAAATTCAAGGCTAAAGGCGGTAAAGAAATCTTCACGAGCCGCCATAAGTTCTGGAAACTTGTTGAAGCGGCCGAGGCTGAAATGGTAAAGAAAGCCGAGAGAGCAGATCTCGAGGACATCGAAATCGAGTTTGAAGGTGGAACCATTATCCTCGCTTTCTCGGAAGACCGACTTCAAATACATCATGATACCAAACCCTCACCCGATGTCATTCAGCTTCTGAAGACCGAAGCGTGGCGATGGTCGCGGAATAACTGCTGTTGGCAACGCCAACTTACTCGAAACGCTTGCTACAGCGCTGCCCGCGTAATAATTGGCGGACCAAAGCGCACTTGCGAACTCGATGAAATCACAAACTACGCGCAGATGTTATGCCAAAACCTCCCCGCGTAAGAAAACTAACCCGCGAAGAAGGGGAGCGTGTGGATATTCACCGCTTCCCCAACTTCTCGGCTTCAGGAAGCATCACAGGTATGCGCAACAAATATTACGGTCATGATGCGCTCCTCGTACGTTGCGGTTCCTATATCTATAATGTCAGTTCAGAACCCGAAATATACCATTCAGCAATATGAAATATGTAATAGACCCATCAGAGCCATTTACCGGCGCAGTCATAACTCAGATGAGCGACGATCTGCACTGTGACTACTATGGCAAAACCATAGAGGAGCTACGGCTTGAACAGAATAACCCCAGACTCACAACAATCACTCCAGAAGAAGTAGCCAACCTTGTAAACGAACATCGTAGGAAACTCAATACAGCTCCATTTGTGGAAATAGACGAGGAGCGATATTGGGATCTTTACGAATGTCTGCCTCCGGCTCGTGTCCTGCGGAACTGCTTCTTCGTTGGCGAGTGTTACCAGTATGACTTGTATCCATTTGTCTTCAAAGTCGAGGGCAGATTCTTTGAAGGGAAAAGAGTCTTGAATACACCCAAAGAGGAGCTGTACGCAGAAATACAGGATTTCCACGCCAACCTCACCAAATCAGAAGCCAATGGTAACAAGTCTTGAAATCGAGTTTCACGAAAGTGAAATCCCTCCTCGATGTAGAAAGCACCGAATGATCGGACACAAGGACACGGTTAATGTCAAAATCAATGAAGCATCAGAAGCAGACGCTCCGGCGGCATTTATTTTTCACTCCTATAATAAAAAGCCATTAAAAGTTCTTCTGTACAAAGATTGTCTTTACAAGGAGGCCCGCATTTCATTTTACAACGGCAAAGAGTTGGAAGAATACTCCTTTGACGATATACCGTGGCACTCAGTTCTCAGTAAATACACACCTCCCGGCGAATATACCACAAAAGCGGAGTACATCGCGTACCTCAAGGTAAAAAGCAGGGACTACCTGATCGTAAACAGAACGTTATATGTACGCTGTTACGAGCCTTACTATGAAATAACGACTTTCGGATGCTACGGCGACGGAACAGCCATCTTTCCTCAGTTCTCCTGCAAGAGTAGAAAAGTAGTCTATGGCTATAGTTCCCTTGACCGAGAGAAAGCCATATCCGATGCCATAAAGATAGCAAACGGCCGAGGCGATTCCAAATGCGTCGAGAGTATTAAGAATCTTTCTCAGGGGCACATTGAGGTGTTGCTCCCGGAGGTATGCAAAAGGAAATTCAAACCACAAATATAAATTATATGGGAGAAATAGCAGAAATGATGCTCGACGGGACATTAGATTCCGTTACGGGCGAATACTTGGGAGAGCCTTGCGGCTACCCACGAAGCATAACTGATGGCACATTCCATCAGGATCGCAACAAACTCCAGCGAAAGGCAAGTCAGTCTATTCGTGACCTTTGCCGGAATTTACTCGGAGTAACAGACAAGAATATGATAGACCAACTCGTGCGGTCTTTCCTGAAAATCATCGGTCTTGCTCGAATTCCTAAAAAGCCGGCACAGTACGAGATGGTGTTTCTACACCACAAATCAGATTTCAAACAGTTCCTTATGGACTTAAATAAAGACCTTGAAAATGGGGATTAGACTTCATGTGGCTGAGGTGTATCAAGTGAAACACCACTCACGCGACTACTTCAACAATCATTCGGCCGACATAAATCGAATGTTGCGTAAGTATTGCCCCAATCTATCATGGGAAGGCGAAGACGCTGAATGTTCATCGCGCCTTGAGGTTCCGCGTTCCGAACTCGCCGACCTAATAGGCAAGATTACCAACAATCGGGAGGACTTTGAAAAGTGGCTCAAGATTCACATGATTGACATAACGATCGATAAATTCATTCGATACATCGCCGAGTGGATTGCCTTCAGCGATCAGCGTAATGATTTTGTCGTTTTAACTTGGTACTGATATGGAAGCAACGGTGTTCAAATTCGTGCCGTGGGAGGTACCGGCCCTCAGTAGCCTGAAAGACACGCTCGTCTATAAAATTAGAGCGTTGCTGAACAATGGTATCCCTCTTAACCGGGCCCAGAAAAATTGGCTGACCGCCAAAGTCAACAGCAACTCATATTTCAATAATGCCATACCATTAAAAGGGTGGGCTTTCAGATTCACGGATGTTCTAAAGAAATATGTTGTGAAAAAAGACGGCCAATGCCTCGAAATCTATGGCGTTGACAAGACATCGGTTCGCGAATATCTTCGAGGAAACATAGAATATATTATAGAAATCAAATGATGTACAGACATGAGAAAGTAAAGATTCATCGACAGACTGGCGAGTGCGCGGAAGCCATCGCACCCATCATTGTGTCTGCAAGCCGGAGCACTGACATTCCGGCATTTCATTCGGATTGGTTCTTCAACCGTCTTAAGAGCGGATATTGCGGTTGGCGTAATCCATTCAACCAGCAAGAGAGTTTCGTTTCATTTGCCAAAACAAGATGTGTGGTGTTCTGGAGTAAAAATCCGGCTCCTCTTCTTGACAAGCTCCATCTACTTAAAGAGCGGGATATACATTCCTATATACAGTTCACTCTCAATCATTACAAAGCGGAAGGGTTTGAACCGGCTGTCCCCAGTCTTGCGCAACGAATCGACACATTTAAGCGTCTGGTTGATGCTCTTGGGGTCGGTGCCGTAATATGGCGGTATGATCCGATAATCCTAACCGACAAGTTGCAAATCGACGACCACCTTGGACGAATATTGGCAATCTCAGATATGCTCAAAGGGTACTGCGAAAAATTAGTATTCAGTTTCGCTGACATTGCTGGATACAGAAAGGTTCAATACAACATGGACCAATACAAAGTGGCCTACGAAGATTTCACGCCTGAGAAAATGGCACTATTCGCTAAAGGACTCCAGGAGATAAACTCAAAGATGGGGTTGGGATTGGCAACTTGCGGAGAACAAATAGATCTATCATCTTATGGCATTGAGAAGAATCGGTGCATAGACCCCAATCTAATAGCACGTCTTTTCCACGAGGACAAGAAACTTATGTATTGGCTCGGCTACGATGATATGTTTGGAGCCCCGACAACTTTCCCGAAAGATTCCGGGCAGCGTGCGGCCTGCGGGTGCATCCTGAGCAAAGACATCGGCGCATACACAACCTGCGGCCACGGCTGTTTATACTGCTATGCCAATACCACTCCCGCCTTAGGTAAACTCGGTTGCGAGCGAGCAACCTCTGAGCCTTTGCGCGAAACCCTCGGTAATTTATAGTGATAATGATAATAAAATTGCAAATAAGATTAAAATAATCGCTCGCAAACTTGCGAATGTGATTATTTTTGATTAACTTTGCATCAGCAAATAAGATAAGTTTAATCAAAAACAAACTCCACAATGTTAGAACTTGACAAAGACCAGCTTGCCTCATTGTACATGCAGGGCAATGCTGCGGTTCGTAAGAGCCTTAGAGAAATGTTGGGCGAAAGGCTCAACGAAGAAATCCCCGTCACATCCAGAGTAAGGACATTCAATGACGCCATTGAAGAACTCGGAGAAGCCCATGAAGCCGTAAAGGCATACCGCGACATCGAGTGGAAACTCGGCAAAGAGCACAAAGATCTCCTGGCTTACCTCAAACTCCGCATCATCACTGAAGCCCTCAACGAAGGGTGGAAGCCGCAGTTCACAGGGGGAGAGCGCCGATGGTATGCGTGGTATGAACTTCTTACAAAAGAAGAAATGGACGCTATGTCCGACAAGGAAAAGGAAGAACGCCGTGTTGTCGGTCGTGCGTACAGCGGCGCGTATGCGTATGGCGGTCTCGTTTATGCGCACGCGTACTACGTTTCTTCGGGCTCGAGCACGTACTTCGGCTCTCGGCTCGCCTTCAAATCTGAGGAACTGGCCGAATATGCCGGCAAGCAGTTCGCAGAAATTTACGCAGACTACTGTTTCATTCCTGAAACGCCGGCAGAAGCATAATCCAACCTATATGTGGGAGTGAACATTTTCAGTTCGCTCCCACATTAAACCCCAAGAATGGAATGAGCACAAATTCAAGACTGAACCGGCTGAAACAGCAGCGCGACGAGTTAAAGAAAAGCATACAGTCGCTCCTTCAACGCGGTAAATTCTTGCAGGCAAACAAAGTTATAGCAAAAGTCCAAAAGTTGGAAGAAGCCATCGAAGAAGCCGAAGCCGCTATTCCAAGAGCGTTGGCAGAATTATTTGACAAAACGACTCTCAACGAAACTGGAATAAATGTGGCGATGGTGAAAACATATCTCGCCGCCGACTTTTTAGCCGACTGCGCCTACGACCTCAAGGATAAATTCAATAAGCTTGGAGTTGAGGAGCAAAACTTGATTCCGATCCTCGACCATATTAAAGAGAAAGCCCAGGCCTATGCCAGCCTTGTGTGCCACCCCCAGTTCGCTGGGCTATCTGATTTTATTGTCACGAACGAAAAGTTCCTTGACTCCATGCACGAAATTACCGAAAAGTATATCGACGACCATCTTACAATAACCGACAATGAAGACTGATATATCCGGACTACTACAGCCATTCATCTACGATATAATCAAAGATGAACTGGCGAGAGTAGAAGAAATGCACCGTGCGCCGGTGTCAGCGTCCCACAACGTTGTCATTGGAGCGGTTCAGACAGCAGCTCAAGAGGCTATTGAGCAGTTGAAGGCCGACGGACTAATCACGTCATATGAAAACATCAATAAGATACCGATGTACCAAATTGTAGAACGCAAATAAGATATTTAATATGGTGACAGCAATAGAACCCCAGGTGGCGCCGACAGGCAGATATTCTGTAGGAGAAACCTGCAAGCACCTTGGGATACATAGGAACACGCTCCGTAAATATACCGATGAGGGCCATATCAAATGTGGCTTCAGGAGGGAAACGGCGCGAAAAATATATACAGGTCAGGAGATACTCAGATTCTGGAAATCCCTGATGTGATAAAGAAACTTCATATTTGCTACCCCAACCCGCGAGGGCGCAAGGAGATAGAGCCACGAGGAAACTCATGGCTCTAATTGTACCTACACATGCCCGGTCATTACATAATCAATAACCTTTCTATTAGCGACATCAACCTTTCGTCTATCCTTGTCGATGTAGATAGCAGAGGTGGCGTTGCCGTAAGAATGTCCCAGAGCGGCTGCAATAGTTGCGTTCGGAATGTCCAGTTCAGCAGCAATGGTAGCCCATGTGTGTCTGGCCCAGTAGGTAGTCAGTTCCTTAAAATGTATGCCGTCGTCAATCGCATTGAGCGCGTCTTTGACACCTTTCAGGCCACGGACGACACAATTATAGAATGTGCGGTAAGACTTATGATTGTCGAGATAATTAAGAAGCTGCTTCTCCCCGGCATATTTTTCAATCAAGGCAGCCGCCTCAGGCTCCACCTTTATAGTATAGAGTTTATGGGTCTTGGCACGACGATATATGAGATACCCGTCTTGCACCTCCTCTGCATTGCAGATATCGATGACGTTCGCCCCAATGAGGTAGAAGGAAAGCAGGAAGAAATCCCGGTACTTCTCAAGATGTTCTTCCAGTGGTGCGGTTATGATCTTTCGCAGGGCCTCCACCGACATCGACCTTTTCCGTGTTTCTTCATATCTCATCTTGAACTTACGGAAAGGGTAAGCAGATGTAATGTCATTGTCGATAGCATAATTGAACACAGCGCGAATATTACGGAAGTGAATATTTCGAGCGTTACGCGCAGGCGATGTTTTGGCGAGGAATACATCGAACTCCGTAAGCCACTCCAGATTCATCTGCTCGAACGTAAGGCGATCGTACCCTTTGGGGGTAAACGCCTTGATGCGTTCAAAAGTCGCAAGATAAATTTCGCGAGTGCGGCCACTCTTGTTGCCGGCGAATTTTTGAAGCCAATCGCAGAAGAGATTGTTTGGTCGTTCTTCAGTCGGATTCAGCAGTGCAAGGATTTTATTCTTTATTTCGGTCACACTACCCGAAAGTTCCCTTTTGGCATCCATGGAAAGAACGAGTTCATCAATCTCCAACTTACGCTTGCCAACGTATGTGTTGAAGAATTGCCGCTTTGGATGATTGACGATACATCGTTTAATGGGATCCCACTCGCGTTCAGTGAGTGCAATGTTCAGAGAAATGTAGGCGGTCGAACCGTTCTTGGTTATCGCCACTTTCAGCGGGGCTGTTCCATCTTTCTTTATTGCCCGCTTGTCGTAGTAGATCTTGGTTGTCACCATAGCTTCTTAAAATTTGCGGGTAATTTGCGGGGAGATTTAATCCGAATGAATCAGACTTCATCAAAAATGTGCAAACTTCCCGTTTTTTTTAAGGCTGATGAACCGGAGAGAAAAGGGTACAACGCTCTGGATTTCCCTTGTTCCTTAGAGGTAAGAAAAAGGAACACGCTAATTATTGTAGCGTCAATCGCTAATAATCAGCGTGTTCTCTGCGGAAAGAGCGGGATTCGAACCCGCGAACGGCTTTCGGCCGTTACAGACTTTCCAGGTCTGCCTCTTCAGCCACTCGAGCACCTTTCCTAATTTCCTATTTTGCTCTCGGCTTTTGGAACACGCTTTCCAGGCGTGCCTCTTCAGCCACTCGAGCATCACTCCTTTGCTTTTTGCGTTGCAAAGGTATGAAGTATTTGCGAATCTGCCAAATATTTTGAGCTATTTTTATTTATTTATTTTTACAGCCAAGTGGTTCAGGCAATTACATGGATCTAACAAAATAAGCAATAGATTATGATAATAAAACTCTAAATGTAAAACCAAATTTCACCTGTATTGTTTTAACTTTATGAATGCCAACAAATGTAAAAAGCACCGAATAATGACCAGGGGGAGCAATTTGCACCGCCATTTCATACGTTTCCTGATGTGGAGGCGAATACATGTCACGGATTCCGGTTTCGTACTTACGTTATCAGTACTTATCGGAGTCATTACAGGCATCTGTGCTTTTATACTTAAATTTATGATAAAAGTCGTAAGCAATGCGGCGACAGGCTTTCTTAATCCATCGTCAGTAAACTGGATTCTGATTGCCCTACCCCTTTTAGGTATAATTGCAACCGGTTTGTTTTGCAAATATATTCTCAGGAGAGACATATCCAATGGAGTGAGCAAACTTGTTGATGACTTAAAAAACAAAAGATACACTTTGAGCGGACGTACCATCTACGGATCTATAATAGCCAGCGCTCTGACGCTTGGATTCGGAGGATCGGCAGGTTCTGAAGGACCTATTGCATACGCTGGAGCGGGCATAGGAAGCCGTATCGGATCATTTTTCAAAGTCTCACCGCGCATGCTCATGATCCTCGTAGGCTGCGGAGCAGGCGCTGGAATAGCCGGTATTTTTAAAGCTCCAGCCGGAGGCGCACTATTCACCCTTGAAGTATTAAGAATTGAACTGACCACCGTAACGGTTCTTGGTGTATTCCTGGCATGTGTAACTTCCGCTCTCGTAGCATATTCGCTTTCCGGATTTACGATAGATATAAGCGTGACCACTCCTGGTGTTTTCGACACATCAGATTTCGTATGGCTCATTCCTCTGGGAATAATATGTGGGATGTATTCTCTATATTACACGTATACAGGCGGGATGACCAAAAATCTACTTTCGACCCTCAACAAGCCCTGGAAAAAATACATAATATCAGGCATAACACTGGGACTCATGATCTTTGCATTTCCCGCACTATATGGTGAGGGTTATGGCGTACTTACCAATATAATAAACGGCCACGATCTTGACTTAATGAGCTATAGCCCGTTCTCAAACTTAGGAATACAGAGTTCATATATTATAATGATAATATGCACCGGCATTTTGCTGTTGAAGGGGATCGGATCATCTTCAGCGAACAATGGAGGTGGCGTAGCAGGAGACTTCGCCCCTACCCTTTTTGCAGGATGCATATTGGGTTTGCTGTACGCATTAGTACTCAGTCACATGAACATCGCCCATATCAACTACGCTCATTTCGCACTCATATCGATGGCCGGAGCAATGGCCGGAATAATACGAGCGCCGCTGATGTCAATTTTCCTTGTTACCGAAATGATCGGCGGGTTTCTATTCCTTTTGCCGACAGCTGTAGTGGCAATGATTTCATACACTATTGTGATGATATTCAAACGTGATACATTCTACCATTCACAACCTTTTGAATCAAAGGATTTATAGAATATATAATATGAACCGATGAATTAAATTAAACAAGAGAATGGGTGTTATATGAGGAAATTTATGTAAATTTGCAGTCGCTTAAAATCTACAATCCAGTAGATAAACAGACATATCGCAATGATTAACCGTATATTGATCCGAATCAAAGTTGTGCAGATGCTGTATGCATACATGCTCACACGCAGCGAGTTCCGCATACAGAACGCACCTGAGACCGCTTCCCGCGACAGCAAATATGCATACTCACTCTATACAGACCTGCTGTTGCTTATGCTTGAGTTGTCAGGTTACAATGTCCAACCTGGCAAGGGCAACGAAAAGATTGTAAAGGGAGTAGACCCGAAATTGAGTAGTACCAGAATGGCAAAAGCTCTGTTTGCCGACAACGATATAAAGGGCCTTATCCTGAGATCATCATCTCATATTTCCGATTACGACCATATTGCCCAACGCCTGCACGATGCGATAGTGGACAGCACAGCATTCAAAGACTACAAGCGCAAGAGGTCGGTAGAACTCAGCGACGACGTGCGCATGTGGTGTGCCGTGCTTAATACAGTCATAGCCAATGATACCGCCCTGGTCGAAATTCTTCGTGAAAATCCGGATTTCACCACAGTCGGCATGAAAAAAGCGTTTGCCATGACAAGCGACACGTTGCTCGGATATAACGACACCCGCTCGGCTTACAGTTCGGCAAGAAATGACCTTGACAGATCGTTGGATAAAGCCTATGAGCTATATAACAGCATTTTTGCCCTGATCATAGAACTGACCCGCCTGCAATCCGAGAGGCTTGAGGCAGCCAAGGGAAAATACCTTGCGACTCCTGAGGATCTGAACCCTAACACAAGATTCATAGACAATGCCTTAGCCATGCGGCTTGAAAGAGACGAGCGTCTTCAAGAATACATCGAGGCTAATAAAATATCGTGGAGCGATGATCCTGTGCTCATAAGAAGCTTGCTCGATGAGATTTTAAAGAGCAAATTCTATGAGGAATACATGGCTGCTCCCTCCACCGATTTTGCGGCTGACTGCGAATTCTGGCGCAACGCCCTCCGGTATGTTATTTTTGAATCCGATACTTTCGCCGAGGCTCTTGAAAACAGTTCTTTGTTCTGGAACGACGATCTGTCCATAATGGGGACATTCGTGCTCAAGACAATTCGCCAGATAAGCTACGACCCTGACGGATCGGCTGGAGTAACTATGCTTCCTCAGTATAAAGACGAGGAGGATTCAGAATTCGGACCGGAACTGTTTGCCACAGCCGTCACAAACTTTGAGCAATACAGGTCATACATCGACCGTTTCCTGAACACCGAACAGTGGGATAGCGAACGCCTTGCTTTCATGGATATAGTGGTCATGGTATGCGCCATAACCGAACTCATCAACTATCCCGAGATTCCATTGGCTGTGACAATGAACGAGTATGTGGAGATTGCCAATACCTATTCCACGAACCGAAGCGGACAGTTTGTCAACGGCATTCTGTTCTCCGTAGCCAACTATCTCAGGGAAGAAGGCATCATCTCAAAACAATAAAAAACGACACAATAAACACCAATTAACACTATATCAATTATGATTCTTCTTCAAGCATCTCCCGCAGGCGGCGGTTTCTCCGGCATCTTTATGATTGTCGCTCTGATCGTGATTTTCTATTTCTTTATGATTCGTCCCCAGCAGAAGCGACAGAAAGAAATACGCAAATTCCGCGATGGTCTTCAGAAAGGCGACAACGTAGTCACTGCCGGTGGAATCTATGGCAAGATCTGCGAAGTGCGCCCTACAAACATTGTCGTAGAGATCGCGCAGGGCGTAAAAATCACTGTGGACAAGGGATCTGTGTATCCAAGTGCGGCTGATGCCAACCAGGCTGCCCAGCAGGACGCCAATGCGTCTAAATAATAGCTTCAAGCTATAACTGCAAGACTCTAAACAACCCGCGACTATGCCTATGGCTGCGTCGCGGGCTGCATTTTTTCAAAAATCCGCATATTCATTTGTCATGCTCAAGGAAGTAACTCAATCAGTAAAGGCAAAACTACGCACCAAGGCCGGTAAGAATCTACTGACATTTCTCGCTTTTCTATGTCTGTCGGCCGTGCTGTGGGCTGTGCTTGTGCTTAATGAGGATATCCAACGGGATGTAAGATGTCAGGTTAAGGTCACTCATAAACCTGATTCAATTACCATTGTGTCCGAGTTGCCTGAAGCAATAAATGTATCTGTAAGAACTCACGGCTCACAGATCCTGAAACACAAGTTCACAGGAGAACCGTGTGTCGATATTGACTTCCGGACATTCCACAGAGGCAACAGAATAAGTCTTGGCGAGACAGAACTACGCGGATTGGTACGTACACAATTTGGTTCAGACGCGCAGGTACTCAGCGTAACCCCTGATTCCATAAACATGTACTATACCGACAGAAAACCGGTGATGCTTCCTATAACTATCGATGCTAAGATCACGACTGCCACACAGTATACACTATCCCACGCACCGGAATCAGCTACCGACAGTGTGCTCGTGTATACGGTAGCTCCGCTTGCGTCAAATATAACAACAGTCTATACAGAGCCGATAAGATACGATAATCTTGATCACTCAGAAAAAATAAAAGTAAAACTCATAGCACCACCACCTTTGTCAAGAGTCGAGCCTTCGGAAATCGACGTTGATATTCAGGTTGAGTCTCTGATATCAAAGACAAGGAAAGTGCTCGTTCAGGTCAAAAACGCTCCTGCCGGCACAAATATCACCACATTCCCTGCTATGGTCGAGGTCACGTATATGGTGCCGATGGGATTATACAATGAGGTACTTCCCGAGTTCTTAGTGGAAGCTGATTACAGCGGAGCGCGCAAAGGCTCAGGCAAACTGCCACTGCAACTCACTCATGTACCTGACGAACTGCGCAATGTATACATAACCACCGACAGTGTAAGCTTTGTTATCGAACAGAAGTAGCAACAACATGACAACCCGCATAATAGCAATAACCGGAGGTATTGGCGCAGGAAAATCCATAGTCTGTAAGATATTGCGCGCATCAGGCTATTCCGTATATGACTGCGACACTGAGGCAAAACGCATCATGGATACAGATGCCGGCATAAAATCAAAACTTATATCCCTGATACATCCATCGACAATAAAGAGCGATGGCTCCATAGACAGGCCGCTGCTTTCTAATATAGTATTCAACTGTGCCGACAAACTTGCTGTTCTTAACTCTATCGTGCATGGTGCGGTAAAGGACGACGTCAAGGCCACAGCAGATTCAATGCAGCCTGGATCTACCCTATTCATTGAATCAGCTATCGTATATGCATCAGGGCTCAACGGAATCACCGATGAAATATGGGAAGTTACAGCACCTGAAGAAACACGTATAGAGCGTGTGATGCGCCGCAATGCCATGAACTACAATCAGGTTAAGGCACGCATAAACAGTCAGAACAACGAATTTGGCCATCCGGACCATTATATCCTCATCAATGACGGAATATTGCCGGTACTACCCCAACTTGAAGATCGGCTAAGACGTAGCGGTATTATGAAATAACAGCCGAACAAGCTACTGAAAAATCATCCATATCATTTCCAGTCGGAAGCCTGCGCCGGCATTGTTCAAGATGTTTCCTGGAGACTTCGGCAATTATAATCTCCATGCCATTCCCTAAATCGCAGCTCCCCCCCACTGGGACACCGTATGCATCGACTATTTTAGATAGACCGTCATATCTGCCATAATCATCACAACCGGATCTATCGCATCCCACATACACCGATTGGTTCTCTATGGCTCTGGCACTCAATAACGTATTCCAGGCATAGGCTCTTGCCTCAGGCCAATTGGCAGGCACGAGCATAACATCGTATGTATATCTCACACTACGACACCATACGGGAAAACGCATATCATAACACACTATCATCGAAATATTCCATCCCTTGAAGTCCACAACAGGAGGCAACCCCTCACCGGGCGAGAATACCGTAGCCTCCGCACTAAGGGAGAACAAATGCCTCTTATCATAGAACACCTGGCTTCCATCCGGTTTTATGAAAAAGGCCCTGTTGTAAAACTTTCCACAGTCCGACGCCGCATACCCACCTGCAATAGCCCAACCATATTCCGCCGACAAATTCCGTATGCAATCCAGTGTAGGTCCGTCAATAGGTTCGCAGCATTCCTTCAGCAATGCTGCATCAGTTATAAACCCCGTTGAGAACAACTCAGGAAGCACCGCAATATCAGGTTTAATTCCTTGATCATGCATCGCCGACATATACCGCTTCACACGGTCGAGATTTTCTCTCACATCAGCCCATGCGATATCCAAAGGTATAATGGCTATTGAAAGTGTATCATTCATTCGACTGCAAATTTTTCAGGATGTTTTCCTACAAATGGCTTATAGTATGACTTGATCCGGTCCATATCCTGATCAATATCGCCGCTAAGTTCTGCGACATCTTTTATAAGAACCTGCTTTGTGGCAAAGTCAATAGCACCAAGCAATACCGGCACGTCAGCAGCATATGCGATCCTTAAAAAGCCGGAATGCCAATTCACTACTCTTTTGCGCGTACCTTCCGGTGTAATCGCCAGAACAAGATGCGATGATGTTCTGAACTTCTTCACAAGCGCGTCGACAAGCGATGGTGTTCCTGGTCTTCTATCGACCGGAACACCGCCGATTCTTCTGAAAAATATACCTAATGGGAAGAAAAACCATGATTTCTTCATCAGAAAACCGGCTTTTCTTCCCACTGAGGCATAGGCAAGCTTTCCTATTATAAAATCCAAGTTGCTCGTATGTGGGGCTACACATATTATAGCCTTATCATAGTCCGGCACAGTGATGTCAACCCGCCAACCGAACATTTTAAGTATCATTCCACTTAGATTCATTCCCCGGAGCTTGACTTTAGAATATATTATTTCTTAGGACGTGCCTCATTCATAGCTTTCACAATTGTTTTTACCGAAGCGTTGAATTCATCAATCAGATGTTTGTAGGCTTTCTTATTATATGCGGCTTTAGCTTTATTATACTCTTTTGCGTTATCAAAATCACGCGCCACCTTATCATATGCAAAAGTTGCACGATCAAGTGCCACACACTGTAGTTCTGCAATCTTGCCTACAATATTACGGACTTTATCAATCGAATATTCTTCGTTGACATTAGCTGCATATACAATTTCAGCAGCAAGATCACCGCATACCCTACGGATATACTTTTTCAGATTTCTTTTGTTTGACATAATCTTAACTATTAATAATTAAACCGGGTATATTCACAAAGCAGAAGCCTTATTGCATACCGCCGATAATACAAATTTCTTTAATGCAGGAAGTGTAGCCGAGATCCTGATTCCTTGCGAAGGCAACGTTCCCACTGCCGGAGTCCTCGTAGGAAACGTCGCTATAGCCACACCTATCTCACCATCTTCCAGATAACGCCCGTAGCGCGCGATCTTCTGCTCCGGCATTATAATGGTGCGCTTTATTGGAAGTCCCATCTGCAAAGCAAGCTGTGCGGCTGTAGCCATAGCAGGATTACTATCGGGAATCACAAACACGAGACCCGATCCAAGCACAGAATCTCCGGTGTGTCCGTACTCTAAGCGCGTTTGCAGAAGCCTCGCGTAAGCCTGGAAGAAAAATATGACCCTGACCAACAACACCGCCGGATTCATGGCATTTGCCGTGGTAAGATAGCCGCAGCCATCAGGAGATTCAGAACAAACCAGCTCGCGTATGAGCGAATCGCATCTCTTACGGTCGCACAATAGTTCCACAGTGTGCACATGTGGTGATATATCTTTCAGCTTACGCAAAAGGACGTCATTAAGTGCGCCGTGGTTGAATACGAGCAGATTGTCCACCGAAGGCATATCTGCAAAAGCCGATGCTACAGAAACAGCCGTACTCTCGCTGACACTGGTAGCCATAGTGACTTTAATATCCTCTTTCTGCATATACAGGCGTATAAGACCGGCAATAAACCGTGCGCCAAAATCCTTATGGGTCCTTGTCGGGCCATGAAAAAGTTCAAGCCTGTATGTTGTACCTGATACATCGACTAAAGGAATATCAGGTATAAATGTCGAGTCAACCAATTTCTTGATGCTATCGGCGGATAACTCCTCTGCCAGAACAGACGACGCCACACCATAGGCAATCTCGCCAAGTGTCATTCCAGGAAGATTATTTATAAATGCCATTGGCAAAGTTGGTGGAGATTCAGGCAAGAATACTCCGCCTCCGGGCGCACCTCCGGCAAGAAAGGCAGCTTTGAATGTATCTGTTGTGACCTTTGGGTCATGGGTGCTTATGAATTGCATCGGCTAAAGTACAATAGATAAATTTTTCATCTGATGTTAGCAATACTTATGATATCGGCAAAAACGCCGGCGGCAGTCACGTCCGCTCCCGCTCCATATCCTTTTATGACCATAGGATAGTCATGATAACGCTCCGTGGTCAACAATATAACGTTATTGCTACTGCTAAGGTTGTAGAACGGATGCGTGCTGTCCACTGCCCGCAGTTCCACAATTGCCTTACCGGCCTCCATTTCGGCCACAAACCTGTATTTCTTTCCGGATTTTTCCGCCTGTGCCCTGTTTCTCTCCATATCTCGCTCGCATTCCCTCATTACCCTCAGGAAGTCTTCACCAGTACCTGCAAATGCCTCTGCCGGCAGCAGGGGATGCCGCTCTACGTCGGCCTGTTCGATCGCGTATCCCGCCTCTCTTGTGAGAATAACTATCTTACGGATAACATCCGCTCCGCTAAGATCAATTCTTGGATCGGGTTCGCAGTATCCTTCCGCCTGTGCCATCTCTACAGCCTTGCTCAATGAAATATCGGCAGACATCACATTAAAGATATAATTTAGTGTACCTGATAGCACGGCTTCTATACGGATAATCCTGTCGCCTGAATTTATCAGGCTGTTTATCGTATTTATGACCGGAAGACCCGCGCCGACATTTGTCTCAAACAGGAACTTTACATCGCGTTTTCTGGCTATTTTTTTTAGACGCGAATAATTCTCATAGTCACTTGATGCAGCGATTTTATTGGCTGCCACGACATTTATATTGTTATCCAACAGGTCAGCATATATATCAGCAATATCCTGAGATGCTGTACAATCCACAAACACACTGTTGAACAGATTCATTCTCTCTATCTCCGACAGGATATTTTCAGGTGTGGCATCGAGATCCGAAGAGTTCAGCAGACTCTCATATTTTTCAAGATCAATTCCTTCCTCATCAAATACACATTTCCTTGAATTGATCAGGCCCGTAATCTTGATATCAAGGGCTTTCTCGGACAGCAGACGATCGTGTTGCGATTTTATCTGTGAAAGCAGGCTGCGCCCCACTTTGCCTACACCGGCAAGAAACACGTGCATCACCTGCCTGTCGCTCAAAAAGAAGGAATCATGGATCACACTGAGCGCTTTGTGAAGATCACTGCGGTCTATTATACACGATATATTTGTACCCGAAGCACCCTGTGCCACTGCGATAACACCGATTCCATTACGGCCCAACGTGTTGAAGAACCTGCCACTGACACCGGTAGCCTGTTTCATATTCTCCCCGACTATAGCAATAGTGGACATTCCCCGGCGGGCTGATATATCGGTAATCTCACCCAGCCGCAACTCTGCGGCATATTCCTCACGCAGCACTTCCACTGCAAGATCTACGCAGTCGGCAGTCACAGCAAGTGTAGTATTATTCTCACTTGATGCCTGCGACACAAAGAATACGCTGATGCCATTATTGGCAAGCGCATTGAATATACGGGCATTCACACCTATTATTCCGACCATACCAAGGCCCGTGACAGAAATCATACACGTGTCCTTGATCGACGAAATACCCTTTATTGGTTTTTCATATCCGGATGAGCATTGCTTCGAAATCAAAGTTCCCGGAGCACTTGGATTGAACGTATTTTTTATCCGTATAGGTATGTTTTTATGAAATACAGGATATATTGTAGGAGGATATATGACCTTTGCTCCATAATTGCACAACTCCATAGCCTCGAGATATGTGAGTTCCTCAATTACATATGCGGTTGAGATCTCACGAGGATCAGCAGTCATGAAGCCGTCCACATCAGTCCATATCTCCAGTGATTCTGCTCCAAGAACCGACGCTATGATGGAGGCCGTGTAGTCGCTGCCGCCGCGGCCAAGGTTCGAGACATCGCCGTGTTGGTTGCATGCAATGAATCCGGGGACAAGCGATATTCCGTTCATTTTGCCGCAGAACGTCTCATGTATAAGCCGCTCCGTATTTTCCTTATCAAGCACATTTTTTCCACACTGCCGGCATGTACGTATGAACTTACGTGAATCATAGAGCCTCGCTCCATCTATCACGAAAGAGATTATTCCTGAAGACAGCCTTTCGCCATACGAAACAATGGTGTCAAGCGTTCGTTCCGACAAATCCCTGATCAGAGACACCCCCATGTATATATTACCCAACTCATCAAGGAGCGGGGTTGCCAGATCAACAGCATCTGCCTGCCGGTTGTGCGGCACTGCGGTCTCTATCATATCGCGATGCCTTGCCACTATTGAATTATACGTGGATAAATAATCCTCGCCGGCGGATGCCTGATGCGCAGCCTTGATAAGCATATCAGTAACACCGCCGAATGCAGATACTACGACAACAAGCGCATCACCGGCCCTTGCCTGCGATTCAACAATCTGTTTTACATTTTCAATAGAAGCCGCCGATCCGACCGACGTACCCCCGAATTTCAGGACTTTCAAAATTTTATAGATCTGGATTAATTATGTCTGTTGCACTACCTTAATATGCTATAAACAATACGTCAAGCATTACAGACAATTTATTCATCATGCAAATATAGTCATTTTGCATATTTTTATGAAAAAAATCCATTAACTTTGCAGAGCTAAAAAAGAAAGCACACGATTTGAATACATAAACACATAAACCAATTTAACCATCATTATTATGAATATCTTGCAGAGGCATGGTATCGCAGCGTTGCCATTGGCGATGTCCATTGCTCTTACAGGTTGCGTCGACAATGACTATGATCTATCAAAAGACATTGATATGAACATAACAGTCGGCGGCAACATCACAATCCCTTCAAGCAGTACAGACAACTACACGATGAAGCAGATCCTTGATCTTGACGAGAATGGGAATAGTTGCATACAACCGATTGGAGACCAGTTCGGACTTGCCGCCGGCGACTACGTACTGGTACAGGACGGAAACAAAACGCCTTCTACCTATTCCATCAGCCGCATATCCATAACCGACATAAAGGCTAATGGTAATTCTGCCAGTCTTTCATTTCCTGTAGGTCAGACCTCTGCGACAGTGAATAATCTCACAAACGTAATCGAGCTAAATGACGACAATGTGGACAAGCAGATACTTTCGATAGATGAAGCCAGAACCAATTTTGAATTAAAGTTCCGTCTATCTGCAACATCGACCAGCAGCTCCTATACCGGCTCTGCAGTAATCGCCAAAGGATTCCGCATTGCTTTCCCCAAGCAGTGGGTAATGGAAAACCGCACGACCGGAGGATATACCACACTTGGCAACGATAATGTCCTGACATTTACTCAAGACCGCACTATCCCCGCCGGAGGCGCGCTCGATTTAGTACTTCATATTTCTGCTTTCGATCTGACCAAGGCAGCTGCCGGTCAAGGACTGTATGAGCCAGGACATTTCAAATTCGACTCGGAGATTGTCTCCAACGGACAGGTCCGTATCTCTGGAAGCAGTAACTCAGCCGTAAACATGCGAGTCACAGCGACTCCCATCATACCCACAATAACTGTCACCGGACTTACCGGCAAAGTAGATCCTAACATAAGTATGTCAAGTTCGTACTTCCCTATCGAGGGAATTCCTGGATTTCTGCATGACCAGAACAACGTCTTCGACTTCTACAACCCTTGCATCTACTTTACCATAAATAATACATGCCCGGCTGCCGTAAGCCTCAATGCCGTATTTGTAGCCAATTACCACGACGGCAAACCATCGAAGACAATACGTGTCGGCGATCTTTACGGAACAAGCAAAGTGATGATCCCCGCCGGAACAACATCCACAATTTGTCTGTCGAGGCTTGGACAAAACGGAAAGACCGGTGCGATAAACGTGGCTGTCCCTCAGCTCTCTGAATTATTCATGTCCTTGCCTTCGTCAATTGAAGTAACTGACATCAAGGCCAAGATTCCAACAGACAAAAGCATAACATTTGAACTTGGACAGAACTATTCCTTTGATGTAGATTATCAGTTGGTAGTTCCCCTTTCGTTCGGAGAAAATGCCCGATTCACCTATTTCACCGATGATAAGGATTGGGACGAAGATCTCGAAGACTATAACTTCAATCAAGCCATAGCTACTCTTACTATAGAGAATACTTCTCCTGTAAGGCTTGTTCCTGAGATCAATGCCCTTGACCGTAATGGAAACATTATGACTGATGTCACCGCAACGGTTGAAGGTTTCGTCGCCGGCGGTTCTGTATCTGCGCCTGCAACAAGCGAATTAAAAATCACATTGAAATCAACCGCCCGCAATCTCAACGAACTCAACGGTGTCGCGTTCCTGTTCAACGCTACAAACGACGGCTCACACGTAGGCGTTCCATTTAATGTCGCCCAATATATAAAGTTCTCCGACATTGTCCTGAAAATTATCGGCGGAATCGATATTGACCTCAACTAATCTAATCAATGCGAACAACAATGAAATCTATATATAGAAGCTTACTCGGCGCAACACTGCTCGCGTCGACACTCACCGCTGCCGCGCAGGAAACTCCGAGATCGGCATACTTCCTCGACGGATATACAATGCGTCATGAGCTAAACCCGGCTTTAGCTGGCGAATACAACTATATCACAATGCCTGCACTCGGCAACTTCAACCTCGGTATGGCATCTAACGTCGGCGTAAAGACCTTCCTGTATAAAATGCCGAACGGAGATCTCACCACATTCATGAACAAGAGTGTGGATGCGAAGACATTCCTTGACAAGATCCACAGCGACAACAAAATCACAATGGGGCTTGATCTCACTATCCTTTCGGCAGGATTCAAGGCTTTCGGAGGATTCAACACCATCACCATCGGCACTCGCACGGATGTAGGAGTGAGTCTCCCCAAAGGTCTGCTTCAATTTATGAAACTCGGCCAGACCGGTCCTGACACTCACTACAGCTTCAGCGACCTTTCTGTAAGTGCCAATGCAATGGCCGAAATAGCTCTCGGTCACTCACACAAGATAAACGACAAACTACAGATCGGAGCAAAGTTCAAATTTCTGTTGGGCCTCGGTAATATTGATGCCAAGATCGACAGAATGGATGTCGTAATGTCTGAAGACAAATGGCTCGTAAAAGGCGACGGACACATCAACATGTCGGCAGGTTCAGGATTGTATGTACCCACCAAACGCGAGGCAGGAAGCAGCTATGACACACCTGAAGAAGGAAGCGAGATTGAATGGGATGAAATAGACTACGACTCATTTAGCCTTGCCGGCTACGGCATAGGATTTGACCTCGGTGCTACATATCAACTGCTCCCCGACCTGCGCCTGTCCGCCTCCATACTGGATCTCGGATTCGTTCGATGGAACAATACCGTAAAAGGACACACCTTGAAAGACAAGACTTGGACGTTCGACGGCTTCAAGGATGTAGCTCTCGACAGTGACCAACCCGGATATGACGATAACAGTCTTGATCAGCAGCTCGACGATATGTGGGACGGACTTCAGGATGTGATCAATTTCCATAAGACCAAAGACAAAGCATCACACACCACAGCACTCGCAGCCACTGTTCTTGTAGGCGCAGAATACGACATGCCCTTCTACAACAAACTAACCGGAGGTCTTCTGCTATCGCACAGATTCAATGGCCCATTCTCATGGACTGAAGGTCGTATATCCGCCAATGTAAAACCTGTGAAGTGGTTCGATGCATCTGTCAACTATGCCTACTCCACTTTCGGTTCTTCACTTGGCTGGATGTTGAACTTCCATCCCAAGGGCTTCAACTTCTTTATTGGATCTGACCACCAGTTCTTCCGCGTGACACCTCAGTTTGTGCCGGTCGGAAATGCAACAATGTCATTCAACATGGGCATAAACTTCACATTCGGATCATAAGCTGAATATAAGCACCATATCCATACAACAGGGCGGGGTCTTCAACATAATAGTTGCAGACTTCGCCCTCGGTATTTTGTCGTGAACAAATAAACAGCTATATTTGTCTCATGTTAAGAGGCCGCTAATGGCAACCTCTTAAAACTAACGCATTATGCTTATGGACACACTGAATAAATATATCGAGACGTCGATCAAGGAAAATTGGGAACGCCTTGCACTCTCTGATTTCGGGAATGGAGGCGTATCATTCCAGTATCGCGATGTAGCGAGAAAGATAGCCAAACTACACCTGCTGTTCAAACATGCCGGAGTCAAGCAAGGCGATAAAATCGCATTGTGCGGAAAGAATTCAGCACAGTGGGCTGTCACCCTACTCTCTTGCCTCACATATGGAGCGACAGCCGTGCCCATACTGCACGATTTCACAGCAGAGACAATACACCATCTTGTGAACCATTGCG
The DNA here is from genome assembly GCA_910586995.1 of uncultured Muribaculaceae bacterium. Lineage (GTDB taxonomy): Bacteria > Bacteroidota > Bacteroidia > Bacteroidales > Muribaculaceae > CAG-873. The sequence goes on from CAJUKZ010000007.1 coordinate 33,386, forward strand.
ACGCCAAACTGCTTTTTACCGATTCGTATACATGGGAGATTCTTGACCATAGCAATATGCCAGGTGTGCGCGGCATAATTCTCATCTCTGATTTCTCCTTGCTCGAGTCCAGAAGCAGACAGCTTTCCGACGCACGCAAGCACCTCAACGAATACTTCGGCCGGGAATACCCCGAAAGGTTTACACCTGACGATGTGCAATATTATAATCCTGATCCGGAAGACATCGCACTGATCAACTATACAAGCGGGTCTACAGGATTTTCAAAGGGAGTGATGCTTCCTTACAGAAGCCTGTGGAGCAATCTGCGCTTCGCATTCGACCACCTGCACTTTCTGAATCCGGGCGATTCCTTGGTGTCTATGCTTCCGCTGGCCCACATGTACGGACTCACGGTCGAGATGCTTCATCCATTCGTAAAAGGTTGTCACACCTATTTCATCACCCGCACACCATCACCCAAGATAATACTTGATGCATTTTCAAAAGTCAAGCCCAAACTTGTGGTGGCTGTGCCTTTGATCATAGAGAAGATAATCCGGACCCGGGTAATGCCCGAGCTTGACAAACCTATGATGAAATTACTTACTCACCTGCCCGTGATCGACGACAAGATCTATGATCGTGTGCGAGAGAAAGTAATAGGTGCTTTCGGTGGAAATCTCCACCAACTGATACTCGGAGGCGCGCCTGTGCATCCTGAAGTAGAAAGTTTGCTGCGCAAAATCCATTTCCCATTCACTGTAGGATATGGAATGACTGAATGCGGTCCGCTCATCGCCTACGAACCGTGGGAAACACAGCGCCCTGGATCTTGCGGACGTCTCGTAGACAGAATGGAGATGCGCGTCGATTCATCCGATCCTGAAAATACCCCCGGCGAATTATGGATTCGAGGCGATAACCTTATGAAAGGGTATTACAAGAACGACAAAGCCACAGAGGAAGTAACTGACAAAGAGGGATGGATGAACACAGGGGATATTGTAAACGTAGATTCAGACGGATATATCTATATACGCGGACGATCCAAGAACATGATCCTCGGTCCATCGGGACAGAACATATACCCCGAAGAAATTGAGGCAAAACTGAACGCAATGCCATTCGTCAGCGAAAGTATCGTCATTCAGGAAAACGATGATTCCCAAAATGGCCGCCGTCTGGTAGCGCTGATTCATCCCGACATGGAGACCGCATCGGCAGACAATGTCACTTCTGCCGAACTTGACAGGATAATGACTGACAATGTCAGACGCCTGAATGAATCTTTGCCGGCATATAGCCGCATTGCGAGATACAAACTGTTTCAGGAAGAATTTGAGAAAACACCCAAACGCTCCATCAAGCGCTATATGTATACACACGTATGATATAATCTGACTACAATCAGAGGCCGAAAAAAGGTGTCCGACTGACGAAAAAGGCATAATATATGCCATACTGTCACGTCGGACACCTTTTTCATAAACCCAATGGCATATTGCAAAAGGCCCTCAACATTTTTGGCACAAGATTTGTTTATTAGTTGATGACAGCGAGAAACAGGGCTTCGCTCCTGTATATTACGCTGCACGATTCAACTAAACGAACACAAACAACAAAAAACTTAATAACATTATGGGAAAAATTATTGGTATTGACTTAGGTACAACGAACTCCTGCGTGGCAGTTCTTGAAGGTAACGATCCCGTTGTGATCCCCAACAGCGAAGGACGCAACACAACACCTTCGGTTGTAGCATTCGTGGACGGAGGCGAGCGCAAGGTCGGCGATCCGGCAAAGCGTCAAGCCATCACCAACCCTAAGCGCACTATATATTCGATCAAGCGCTTCATGGGCGAGACATATGATCAAGTACAGGAAGAAATCAAGCGCGTGCCTTATAAGGTCGTACGCGGAGAGAACAACACTCCCCGAATCGACATAGACGGTCGCGAATACACACCGCAGGAAATTTCAGCGATGATTCTTCAGAAAATGAAGAAAACCGCCGAAGATTACCTCGGACAAACTGTCACCGAGGCCGTGATCACCGTGCCTGCATACTTCAACGACTCACAGCGTCAGGCTACCAAGGAAGCTGGTGAAATTGCCGGACTCACAGTACGCCGAATCGTGAACGAGCCTACAGCAGCAGCATTGGCCTACGGACTTGACAAAGCCAACAAGGATCAGAAGATTGCAGTATTCGACCTTGGTGGTGGTACATTCGATATTTCAATCCTCGAACTCGGCGATGGCGTGTTCGAAGTAAAATCGACCAACGGCGATACCCACCTCGGTGGTGATGACTTCGACCACGTGATCATCGACTGGCTCGCAGAAGAATTCCTCAAAGAAGAAGGAGTGGATCTACGCCATGATCCTATGGCTCTCCAGCGTCTTAAAGAGGCTGCTGAAAAAGCAAAGATCGAACTGTCGAGCACAACCTCAACTGAGATCAACCTGCCTTATATAATGCCCGTAAACGGTATTCCAAAGCACTTGGTAAAGACTCTTACCCGCGCTAAGTTCGAACAGCTTGCCGACCGTCTGATCCAAGCTACCATCCCTCCCTGCGAACAAGCACTGAAGGATGCAGGAATGACTCCTAACGACATTGACGAAGTAATCCTTGTAGGTGGTTCGACACGTATCCCCGCAATTCAGGAGATCGTAGCCAAATTCTTCGGCAAACAGCCTTCTAAGGGTGTGAACCCCGACGAAGTTGTTGCAGTAGGTGCTGCAATCCAGGGCGGCGTTCTTTCCGGCGACGTAAAAGACGTGCTTCTGCTCGACGTAGTTCCTCTGTCGGTAGGTATTGAAACTCTTGGCGGTGTGATGACCAAGCTCATCGAAGCCAACACTACCATTCCTACCCGTAAGAGCGAGACATTCTCTACAGCCGTAGACAACCAGCCCTCCGTTGAGATCCACGTACTTCAGGGCGAACGTCCTATGGCAAAAGACGACAAGACTCTCGGCAAGTTCCACCTCGACGGAATCGCACCTGCACCACGTGGAATTCCTCAGATCGAAGTAACATTTGAGATTGACGAAAACGGTATCCTCAATGTTTCGGCAAAGGATAAAGCTACCGGCAAGGAACAGAGCATTCGTATCGAAGCTTCCAGCGGTCTTACCGACGACGAGATCAAGCGTATGAAAGACGAGGCTGCAGCCAATGCAGCAGCAGACGCAAAAGAAAAAGAGCGTGTCGACACACTCAACAAAGCCGATGCAATCGTATTCCAGACCGAAAAACAACTCAACGAACTCGGCGACAAGATTCCGGCCGACAAGCGTTCAGCAATCCAAGCAGCCGTAGACAAACTCAAGGAAGCCCACAAAGCCGGCAACGTAGAAGCTATCGAACCCGCTATCAAAGAAATCGAGCGCGTATTCGGTGAAGCACAGCAGGACATCCTCAATGCTCAGGCTCAGGCCCAGCAGAATGCCCAGCAAGGACCTCAGCCCGGAGCACAAGGCGGCGCCCCCGGTCCTGACGAACACGTCACCGACGTAGACTTCGAGGAAGTGAAGTAATGTAACTGAATACATATAAATCCATCTAAAAAGGGTTGCAGTCCTTGCGATTGCAACCCTTTTAGATGGATTATTTTTTTATTTAAATTGATGAAGGTGACATATGAAGTTGCCATAAAGCTTTCAGAAATACTTGAGCTTAAATGTTTTTGATATATTCAAAACAATTGCTATATTTGCAGAAACTTTTGAATATGATTAAAACAATAGATAATATTCCGAGGCCAAAATATCTTGATAAGGTTTTGAGATATGAAGGCAAAGGTGTGATAAAGGTACTGACGGGGCAACGGCGCGTTGGGAAGAGCTTTATATTAAATTCTGTTGAAGATATACTCCGCCAGTCATCGCCAACAGCTAATTACATTCGCATAAATCTTGAAGATTTTGCTTTTTCTCATATCAAAAGCGCGTCTGATTTAAACGATGAAATTGTCAGACACCTGTCAGATTCATCAATGAACTATATATTCATCGATGAAATCCAGGAGATTGAGGATTTTGACAAGGTTATTCGTTCGCTATGTCTCGATGATAGGAACGACATCTATGTCACTGGAAGCAATTCATCAATGCTGTCTTCCGAAATCGCCTCACGGCTTGCCGGACGAAGCATAGAGATTAGAGTGCATCCTCTTTGTTATGATGAGTTTCTTCTGTTTCATTCACTTGAAGATTCGGAGGAAAGCTTAGACCTATATTTGAGATTTGGAGGAATGCCATATTTAAGGAATCTTCCCCAACGTGAGACATGGAATGAATATCTCATCGGAATTACCGATGCTTTGGTTTACCGGGACATCGTAAGCCGACATTCCATCCGCAACAATGATTTTTTGCAGAGGTTACTGCTTTTCCTGGCCGATAATACCGGACAGATTTTTACGGCAAAACGCATAGCCGACTATTTAAAATCGCAACGTGTAGCCGGGACCGTGAATAGTGTACAAACATACGCCGACTATATTTGCGATGCCTATATCACTAATAAAGTGCGACGATGGGATATAGTGGGAAAGAAATTCTTTGAGATAGGCGAAAAATATTATTTTGAAGATATCGGAATACGCAATTCTATTATAGGCTATCGCCCAATGGATATTGGATCGATTCTTGAAAATGCTGTTTATAATAAACTCTCAGCCGAAGGTTACGATATCAGGATAGGTATGCTTCAACGAAACAAAGAAATTGATTTTGTCGCTGAAAAAGACGGGGAGCGAAAATACATTCAAGTTGCGGTCAATGTCTATGACAAAACTACGGCTGACCGCGAGTTTGGCAATCTCAGATCAATTGGTGACAATTATGAAAAGTTGGTTGTCACACTACGCGATTCGACGCCTAACACCCAAAACGGCATCAAAATGCTTTCTCTCCGGGACTTTTTGAATCGACCTTAACCTATGTAGGCAGGCATTAACTTTGCTCTATTGAAAGACAATATCATGAAACATCAAAGAATATCAATAATCACAGACCTAAAAGAAGCAGTTGTGGCACAGGCGCCTGTATCTGCATCATATAATCATCTCCATCATGACACTGGTAATGATTCTATAATTCCAGAAATGGATTTATAAAATTTATCAAAACAGACAAACCACCATATAAATGATTTCTTAGACTATAGCTGATCTATACCTAACCTGCTATTTTAATGAACTGTAAGCATGCTTTAGGCGTTTAGGTTGATATAACACACCTATACAATAACATTAATTACACTTTAGCATGATACGACTGAATGTCTCTATACTGATAGAGAAAAGTGAAAACCGCAAACCGGTTGTCCTCGCCGCCACTGAACTTGCGGCAAAGTCGCTACGCGACAAGGGCTGCATTTCATACGATTTTTTCGCCTCCATGACCTCTGACGACAGGTATATGATATGCGAGACTTGGGATTCAAAAGAAAATCTTGACGCTCATATGGCATCGGATCATTTCCGGACTCTCGTACCCAAACTTCAGGAACTTTCGACAATGACCCTTGAAGAATTCAATTTCTGATAGTCTGAGGACTATAGCTGCTATAACTTGACCAAAAACAGAGACAGTGTGCATGAAGGTATAGCACACTGTCTATGTTTTTAGCATAAAAGCACATCAATAATTCACTGTATTACTGATAGTTAAAAGACGCCACAGGATAATCTCACTAATTTTTTCACAAAAATCCTGAACCAATCATTGCACACATCAATAAAGTTTGGTACATTTGTGTCCCGTTATGAAATACGGTTTTGACAACGAGAAATATCTCAAAATTCAGTCGGAGCATATCCGCGAGCGTATAGCCAAATTTGGCAATAAGCTTTATCTTGAACTTGGTGGTAAACTTTTTGATGACTTTCATGCCAGTCGTGTGTTGCCTGGATTTCAGCCAGATAGCAAACTGCGCATGCTTGGACAGTTATCTGAGCACGCCGAGATAGTTATAGTCATAAGTGCGAAAGACATTGAGAAAAACAAGGTCCGGAGCGATCTCGGAATCACGTACGATATGGATGTCCTCCGTCTGCGTGAAGCTTTCCGCGACAGAGGATTTCTTGTTAGTTCGGTGGTGATCACGCACTATAACGGCCAAAGCAGCGCAGATGCTTTCCGTAGGCGGCTCGAGCGCATGGGCATCACCACATATATTCATTACACCATCGAGGGGTATCCAACCAACGTTGACCTGATCGACTCCGACGAAGGTTTCGGTCGCAACGATTATATCCATACCACACGTCCGTTGGTCATAGTCACAGCACCGGGCCCTGGCAGCGGCAAGATGGCTGTCTGCCTAAGCCAGCTCTACAATGAACATAAAAGAGGTGTAGAAGCCGGATATGCCAAATTCGAGACATTCCCGGTATGGAGTCTTCCGCTTAAACACCCTGTAAACATCGCATATGAAGCCGCCACTGCCGATCTCAATGATGTCAATATGATCGACCCCTTCCACCTTGAAGCATACGGCAAGACTGCAATCAACTACAACCGCGACATTGAAATTTTCCCTGTCCTAAATGCACTTTTCGAAGGCATATATGGAGAGAATCCCTATAAGTCGCCTACCGATATGGGAGTAAATATGGTCGGGTTCTGCATCAACAATGATGAGGTTTGCTGTGAAGCCTCGCGAAACGAGATCATACGACGCTATTTCACGGCCCTGAACAGATTGGCACAGGGAGATGGAAACGATGCAGAGGTGAACAAAATAGCTCTGCTATTGAAACAATCAAAAATAGACATCAACTATCGCAAACCCGTTGGAGCTGCACGTGAGAGAGCCGAAAGATGTGGAAGACCATGCTCGGCTATCGAACTCGCCGATGGCACAATCATCACAGCAGAAACCACCGAACTGCTCGGCCCAAGCGCGGCACTGATACTGAACGCCGTTAAATATCTTGCCGGAATCGACCACGACGTGAAACTGATTCCACAGGACATGATCGAGCCTATACAGAAAACAAAAACAGAATATCTGAGAAGCAGGAATCCCCGCCTACACACCGACGAAGTTCTTGTGGCACTATCTGTTTTGAGCACCCGCGACGAGAATTGCCGCCGGGCACTCGAAGAATTGCCTAAACTATATGGCTGTCAGGTGCACTCCACCGTTATGCTTGGTGAGGTAGACCATAAAATATTCAATAAACTCGGTGTAGGACTCACCTGCGATCCCGCATTTAAGAAACGCTGACCGCAAATAATCACCGCTTGCTCAAAACCTCTTTAAGCCGGCTTGCCCGGCTTGAAGTGGTGTGCTTGCGCAGGTATTGCCTGCGCAAGTCAGGATCATCACCTTTTTCGAGAGCCGAGTCTATCGCGCTCTCGAAAGAGCTGAATCCTGAAACTGAAGAACCGAAACGGTGAAGTTCAAAGTATCTGGAATCTGAATTGTCGAGATACCGCGGCACAACAGCACATCCGCAAGCTATAGCCTCAAGCAATTTAGGCACAACCTCGCTGAAAGTCACCGCATCATCAGGCCTGTCGTTCTCGGCTGTTCCGGGTCCACAATAAAGCGCTACCCTCGTATTGCGCAGCATGTCGATATATTCCTTCCTGGATTGTGTTTTGCCAGCAAGGCTTCCATCAGTATTGTAGAACAGCATCTTGCCATGACGTTTACGTCTTCTCAGCAGTTTGGATTCCGGATGGCGTTGGGAATAGCATGATATATAATCGTCATATAGTTGGGAAGAACGGCCTACGAGAATGACATCATATTCCCTGTCTTCAAACGGTGTGCATTCTGCATTATTTTCGATATACTTATCAGGAATGGAAATGGCGAGATGATGGAATCTTTGCGGTGATGCTCCCTTGTCAATAAGATAGTCATGGACCTGCTTGCTCGCCACAAATACAAGGCTCGCATCATCCACGTAGCGCATGAATGCGTCAAATTCAGAGTCAGGCAGATTATACCTTATTATATAAAGTATCGCTCCACGTCCATAATCTTTAAGCCCATGTGTTTTGGCCTGAGGCTCAATGTACAGATTACGTCCAAAGTCCGATTCACCCTTGAAAAAAGGACGAAACAGACGGCGCAAGGCATGTTTAAGTTTGGAGTCGCATACGACCCTCACACCCAGGGCCTCAGCAAACGCATCTTCCCATTCATATATAATCTGCATCCGCGATGAGTCGTTTATGCGCCTCAGCGAACATACCTTGTCTATTCTCATAATCAGATTAATAATTTTTCTTATAAAAACAGTTGCAGAATTAACAATCAGAATAAAGCCAAAGTTCGGTAAGCACACTTGAACAATACGTTTTTTCACAGCGTTAGATTAATAAAATTTTATTAATACAAGACATGAACGCTATAACCACAACCCTATCACGGCATTCAAGGCCACGAACGTTTATCGAGGATTCGATGAACTTCATAGTTCTTGTTTTGTCTGTCCTGCTTATTGTATGGATATCGATCGACACATTCAACAGGGTTAATTTTTTGGAGAACAAAAGCTATATGACGTTCCAGCTTTGGGTATGCGTCATATTCATCCTGGATTTCTTCATCGAACTGCATTACAGCAATGACAAATGGAGATATTTCAGACACCGTATCGTGTTCCTGCTTCTATCAATTCCGTATCTCAACATCATAAACCTTATGGATATACCGATGACGGCGGATGCTCTTTATTTCGTACGTTTCATTCCATTGGCCCGTGGTGCATTGGCTCTATCCATTGTCATAAGCTATCTATCGTCCAATGCTGTTACAAGCCTGTTCATGTCCTATCTGTCTATAATGATACTCGTCGGATACTTCTGCTCGTTGATATTTTATCAGCGGGAAGCCGGAGTAAACCCTCAGGTCGATTCTTATTGGACAGCCTTGTGGTGGTCGGCAATGAACATGTCAACAGTCGGCTGCAACATTTCTCCGGTCACAGCATCCGGCAAGATTGTCGCTGTTGTGCTCCCAGTGTCAGGAATGATTATATTTCCATTATTCACCGTCTACCTCACAGACTATGTGACCCGCGCTGTGACTAAAGCCAAGAAACAAAGTCCGGTTCAGGACATCAGCGGAAATGATGGACAACAAAGTTAAAACATGCAGACTATGGAAATAAGTAGAGAAGAAACCTTATTGAACAAAAAAGGCGTCCGGGCAACAGCAAACCGGATACTCGTACTCCGCACATTACTCTCATCTGAATATCCCATGAGCCTTTCAGGACTGGAGGCAAAATTGGAAACTCTCGACAAATCAAGCATATTCAGAGTTCTGACCCTCTTTCTTGAACATGGCATAGTGCATGCCATCGAAGATGGAAGCGGATCTTTGAAGTATGAAATATGCAGCAGTGATGGAGAATGTTCGATTTCGGACATGCACGTACATTTCCACTGCGACTCCTGCCACCGGACATATTGTTTCGAAGACACAAATATACCTCTTGTCAATCTACCGGAGGGATTTGCACCCCACTCCATCAATTATATGATAAAGGGAGAATGCCCTGAATGCAGGGAAAAACACACCTAACAATTGATAAATATGAAACGTATAGTATTGCTGCGTCATGGCGAAAGCCTATGGAACAAGGAGAATAGATTCACCGGATGGACCGACGTCGATCTTACCGAGAAAGGGACTGAGGAAGCCGCACAAGCCGGGAATCTTATGAAATCAGAAGGATTGAATTTCGACAAAGCTTACACGTCCTGTCTAAAGCGCGCAGTAAAGACACTTGATACAGTTCTCGACCATATGGATCAAGATTGGATTCCGGTGACTAAAAGTTGGCGGCTGAATGAAAAACATTACGGCTTCCTGCAAGGCCTTAACAAAAAGGAAACAGCCTTGAAATACGGTGATGCCCAAGTTCAGATATGGCGCAGAAGCTACGATGTAGCACCCGCACCCGTAGCGGAAGATGATCCTCGCAACCCTCGTCTCGACCCCAGATATTCAAAAGTGCCGGTACAGGATCTACCGCTCACAGAATCGCTTAAAGATACCGAGGCCCGTACTATGCCATACTGGAACTGTGAGATCCTGCCATCCTTAGCCGAATGCGACACAATCCTTGTTGTGGCCCACGGAAACAGTCTGCGCAGCATAATTAAAAATTTGAAGAACATATCTGACGATGAGATCGCCGATCTAAATCTCCCCACCGCCACTCCGTGGGTATTTGAATTCGACGATGCAATGACATACCTGAGCGATCATCTTATCGGTGATAGCGAGGATATAAAACGCAAGATGGCCTCTGTGGCAGATCAGGGAAAATCCTGATGAAGCCCGCGATCATAATAAAATTTCCGGTGTTTTTCACAAGAAACCCCGAAGACTTCAATAAATTCACGTGAATTGTGTAATTTTGCATATAAAAAACAATTCATTATGAATGACCCTTTCGACAGTCTGCCCAAAGATCCGGCAATACTGATGAGCTATATCAATACAAAACTGCGCGACGACTACCCTTCGCTCGAAGCCTTGTGCGACGATCTGCACATAGATCCCGACAGACTGACAGAGACCCTACAGGCTGCCGGCTTTGAATATGACAGCAGCAAAAACCGTGTGTGGTAATATTGATTGGAATTCTATTCATTACCGAATCTTGGAAAAATATCTCGAAGGACTCAACCCCGAGCAACTCGCAGCAGTGACATATCTCGATGGTCCCGAACTGGTAATAGCCGGTGCTGGATCAGGAAAGACACGTGTGCTCACCCATAAGGTTATGCACTTGCTCGCCAAGGGATATGAGCCGTGGAGAATACTTGCTCTCACTTTCACCAACAAAGCTTCACGCGAGATGCGCGAGAGAATCCGAAGCCTTGTTGGCGACGCGCCTGCATCTAAAATATGGATGGGGACATTCCATAGCATATTCAGCAGGCTACTCAGGCAACATGCCGACCGCATCGGATACAGAAGCAGCTTCACCATATATGACACCAACGACTCCCGGTCGCTTATCAAAATTATAGTCAAGGACATGGGGCTCGACGAGAAGGTATATAAACCGGCCATAATCCAGTCGGAGATCTCAAGAGCCAAAAACATGCTTGTGTCACCTGAAGCCTATGCCCTTTCTCCAGATATTATGGAAGCAGACCGACGCGCACGGCGTGGACGCACCGCCGAGATCTACCGGGCATACCGCGATCGATGCATAGTATCGTCGGCTATGGATTTCGATGATCTGCTGTACTATACCGAACGCCTGTTGCGAGAAAATCAGGATATTCTGCACCACTATCAGGAATATTTCAGATACGTACTTGTAGACGAATATCAGGATACTAATTTCGCCCAGCATCAGATAATACAACTGCTAACGCGCGAGAATAATGCGCTTTGTGTTGTAGGAGATGACGCCCAGAGCATATATTCTTTCCGTGGAGCGAACATACGCAACATTCTGGATCTGAAACAACATTATCCGGATCTCGCTACATTCAAACTCGAACGGAATTACAGATCGACACAAAACATAACAGAAGCCGCCAACAGGCTCATTGCTGCCAACAGGTATCAGATACCCAAAAAGGTATTTTCCGAAAACGAACCCGGAACACCGGTAGAAGTGATGCCATCGTACAGCGACTATGAGGAAAGTTTCCTCATAGCCAACCGCATACAGCAACTGAAAATGCGTACGTCCGACAGTTACGAAAACACTGCCGTACTTTACCGTACCAATGCACAAAGCCGCATATTGGAAGAATCGCTGCGCAAGCGCAACATACCATACAGGATATACGGTGGACTGTCGTTCTATCAGCGAAAGGAGGTAAAAGACGCAATATCATATTTCCGGTTATCTGTAAATCCCAACGATGATGAAGCTCTGCGGCGCATCATCAACACACCTGCCCGCGGAATAGGCGACACTACTCTCGCCAAGGTTACACGCGCTGCAATGGATTCAAAGGCTTCACTGTGGGATGTTATTTCCGATCCGGACCGCTTCAGTCTTCCGGTAAACTCGGCTACACTGCGGAAACTCTCGGCATTTGCCGACCTTATGACTTCCTTCCATAGCAAAGCTGCAGATGAATCCATTCCGGCTGATGAGATAGCCAGAGATATAATCGGACGGACAGGGCTTATTTCATCGCTGATCCACGAGAATACACCTGAAAGCGTATCGCGCAGGGAAAACCTGATTGAAGTTCTAAATGGCGTGTCTGAATTCGTTGCATCAAAAATGGAGGAGGGCGACAGTACCCACATACATCTTACCGATTTCCTTGCAGAAATATCACTTGCCACCGATCAGGACAGCATCGATGATCCTGATACCGAAAAGATCACATTAATGACTGCCCACGCAGCCAAAGGGCTTGAATTCAACAATGTATTTGTTGTCGGTGTCGAGGAAGACCTTTTCCCTTCGGCTCTAAGCCAGGATTCACCTCAACAAATCGAGGAGGAACGCCGCCTGCTTTATGTAGCTATCACCAGAGCCAGAAAGTTCTGCATGCTCAGTTATGCCAAGAGCAGATTCAGAAACGGACAGACTTGCGCATGCAGGCCATCACGCTTTTTGGCAGACATGGGGCTTACTCCAAATTCAAAAGCAATACATGACGCCACCGGACAATTCCATCCGCAACCATTGCCTGACAGACGCACTCCTGTAAGACCTGAAACACCGCGCAGTATCACTCCGAAGATCTACTCAACACATAGCGCATCCTCGCTTACTCCCGGAATGCATATCCGCCACGAAAGGTTTGGCGAAGGCCGTATAGAATCGGTAGATCCCGATAATACCTCCGGCGCTCGTATTGTAGTGAACTTCGACAATTCGCCTCAGAAAACCTTGTTACTTGCCTACGCTAAATTTGAAATAATAGAATGATGGAGACTCCATACTACATTATATACGAAGACCGTATACGAAAAAATCTCGAACTCATAACCGATGTAGCCTCACGCGCCGGCGTGAAAATCATAATGGCATTCAAAGCCAATGCATTATGGAAGACTTTCGGTATCGTCCGCGAGTATGTATGCGACTCAACGGCAAGTTCCGTCAACGAGATGCTGCTGGGAAATGAATTCCTCGGAGGAGAGGTCCACACCTACTGTCCCGCATATACAGAGCACACAATCGGTGAATATCTGAAAGGCTCGACCCACATCACGTTCAACTCCATAAGTCAATGGCAAAGGTTCAAACCCTTTGTAGACTCGTACAACAGTCTTGACACAGGCAAACGTGTATCTCCCGGACTGCGAGTCAATCCACATTGCTCCGTCATCGAAACCGATATATATAACCCTGCACTCCCGGGATCACGCTTCGGTGTGAGTGCCTCGGACATAGGTCCGGCAATTCCCGAAGGGATAGAAGGTCTGCACTTCCATGCCCTGTGTGAATCTTCAAGCTACGATCTGGCAAAAGTGCTTGACGCATTCGAGCAACAGTTCGGGCATCTTTTGCCTCAGGTCAAATGGATAAACATGGGTGGTGGACACCTTATGACACGCGAAGGCTACGACACAAACCACCTCGTAGAGCTTCTGCGCGGATTCCGCAATCGCTATCCGTGGCTTGAAGTAATACTTGAGCCTGGCAGCGCATTTATGTGGAGGACAGGAGATCTTGTGACATCTGTTGTTGATGTTGTTGAGAACGACGGAATATCTACAGCCATTGTCGACGTTTCATTTGCCTGCCACATGCCCGACACATTGGAGATGCCTTATATGCCTGTGATTTCCGAGTCTGTGGACGAAAGCGAAGGCAACCACCGCTACAGACTTGGTGGTAATTCATGCCTCAGCGGAGACTACAAAGGATTCTGGACATTTTCAGCACCTCTGAATATAGGAGACAGACTTACACTTGAGGATATGAACCACTACACCACGGTAAAGACAACCATGTTCAACGGTATACAGCATCCGGCTATAGTTCTGCGTCACTCAAATGGATCAGAGTCTGTGCTACGCTCATATAACTACGAAGATTATAAAAACCGCATGTGCTGATATACAAGCGTTTTACGCAAGTTCGATAAAGTACTGCTTTCACAATGTCTATTATGAATGATCCGCGTTTCTCAGTCATAGTACCAGTATATAACCGTATAAGCGAAGTCCACGACCTGCTGGAAAGTCTATCGGAACAGACACTCAAATGCTTCGAAGTAATCATAGTAGAGGACGGATCAACCGAACCTTGCCGCGAAATTGCAAAAAGCCATGCAATCACAGGATTGCCGGTTAAGTACTTCTATAAAGAGAATGAAGGCCGGTCGATAGCACGCAACTACGGAATCGAGCGGTCGTCCGGACAATGGCTTATATTCTTCGACAGCGACTGTGTAATTCCACCTGACTACTTCGCCATACTTTCCCGCGAACTTGATGCCAACCCGGAGTTACAGTGCTTCGGCGGTCCTGATGCTGCACATGAATCATTCTCCACAACCCAGAAAGCAATAAATTACTCCATGACTTCTTTCCTTACAACAGGAGGCATACGCGGTGGTAAAGTAAGTCTGGAAAAATTCACCCCGCGAACTTTCAACATGGGATTCTCGCGTGAGGTATACGAGCGGGTCGGTGGCTTCCGGGAGATGTTTTCCGAGGATATAGACATGAGCACACGTATCCGTCAGGCCGGATTCAGCATAGGTCTTGTCAGACCGGCATTCGTATATCACAAGCGGCGTGTCGACATGCGTAAATTCATGCGTCAGGTATATGTATTCGGCATGTCGCGCATCACTCTGAAGCTTCTTTATCCAGACTCGCTCAAGGCCGTGCATCTGTTGCCATCAGCATTCGTCGTCGGAAGCCTTATACTGATAATTCTCGGAATCTTTGTCTCGTGGTTATGGCTCTTGCCTCTGGCCGCCTACCTTCTGGCTATATTCATTACCGCATTGATCTCGACACGCTCGCTGATAATAGCAGCCAAAGCTGTCCCTGCAAGTATAATACAACTCGGAGGCTACGGGTGCGGATTCATCAAGGCATTCATCAAAAATATAGTTCTTCGCCGAGGTCGCAATATAGCCGACGAGATCGAAATACGCAAAGGGAAATAGTTATAAGCCAATCATTTTCACTTAAATATAACAAATCATGATACTCTATCGCATTTATCAGTTCATATTCATGCTGCCTATGGTGCTGGTGCTTACCATACTGACCTCCCTGGTCACAATCATAGGATGCGTACTTGGCGGAGGTCGCATTTTCAGCTATTATCCTGCTAAAATATGGGCAAAGCTGTTCTGCTGGCTCACATTAGTCAGAGTCACCGTACGCGGGCGTGAAAACATCAACCGCAAGACAAGCTATGTTTTTGTCGCCAACCATCAGGGGGCATATGATATTTTCGCCATATATGGTTTTTTAGGCCATAATTTCAAATGGATGATGAAAAAAGGCCTCGAGCGTATTCCTCTCGTCGGCTATGCCTGCCGCAAGGCCGGACATATTTTTGTCGACAATTCATCGCAGGCAGCCGTGCGCCGTACGATGCAAGATGCTGAAAGCAGACTTAAAGATGGAATGTCAGTGGTCGTTTTTCCTGAAGGATCGCGCACACTTGACGGCAAAATGCATACTTTCAAACGTGGGGCATATCAGCTTGCGATGGAGTTCAGTCTGCCGGTAGTGCCGATTACAATCGACGGCGCTTATGAGGTGCTTCCCCGCCGCGGTGCTAAATTACCAAGACCAGGACATATCATCCTTACGATACACGAACCCATACATGCTCCGGCCGAAGGCCACGACCTGCATTCGCTTATGGACAAAAGCTACAACGCCATACATTCGGCCCTACCTGAAAGACATAAATGAGACCTCAATATTTCATAATAGTGGCGGCTGGAAGCGGCAGGAGATTCGGTTCTGAACTTCCTAAGCAATTTTGCCTGCTCGAAGGTAAACCGGTGTTGATGCACACCGTCTCAAGACTTCATGAGGCTATTCCCGAGGCCAAGATAATGATAGTGCTGCATCCTGACTACGAGGAGTATTGGGCCGGAGTATGTTCCGACATGGGTTTTACAATTCCTCATACGGTCGTTCACGGAGGAGCTACACGATCCGATTCCGTACGTAATGCACTGAAGCAGATACATACAGAGGACAACAGTTTTGTGTACGTACACGACGGAGCGCGCCCTCTCACATCCAGGGATACCATACAAAATGTAGCTGAAGCCTTGCAATCCGGACACAAAGCTGCTGTTCCGGCCATCCAGCCCACCGACTCCATGAGAGAATTATGCGGCAATAAATCCATTCCGGTGGACCGCAGCAAATATCTGGCAGTACAGACACCGCAGGGATTCGACAGCAATATACTTATGCAGGCATATAACGCCGATGATGCAGCGACTGACGATGCTTCACTCGTTCAAAATATATTCCCTGATATTGATATTGCCATTGTACCGGGATCCCCTTACAACATCAAGATCACAAACCCGATGGATATAGCAATCGCCGAATCCATATTGAGGCAAACATTAAACGAATAGCTATCAATCTACGCAGCAATCATATAAAATTCCTGAAAGGCATCGGCCCTACCCGCGCCGATGTGCTTGAAAAAGAGATAGGGGTGCGGACATACCATGATCTCCTGCGCCACTATCCCAACAGCTATGTAGACCGCTCGAAAGTATATCATATAGCTGACTTCGAAGGCGAGATGCCACATGTACAGATACGTGGACGCTTTGTTTCGCTTACTGTACATGGAGAAGGAGCGAAAACCCGTCTTGTCGGACTGTTTACAGATGGAACAAGGGCCTTGGAGATAGTATGGTTCAAGAATATAAAGAGCTTGCGCCTGGCATATCATCCGGGAGCGGAATATGTCGTGTTCGGCAAGCCGGTTCTATTTAACAACCGTTGGACCATGACACATCCGGAAATCGACTCAGCCGGAAGCCTGCTGTCAGAAGCAGGTATGCGCGGAGTATACCCCCTGACAGAGAAGCTGCGCAAAAGGAATATATCATCCCGTACGATATTCACCTGGGTCTGCTCGATCCTTGATTCATGCGGACAGATCCCGGAGACCCTACCTCGGTCCATAACAGAGGGCGCTGGTCTGATGTCGCTGCACGACACACTGCACAACATACACAGGCCCAAAGACCCGGAGAGTCTGAACAAGGCGCGATTCCGGCTTAAATTTGAAGAACTGTTTCAAATTCAAGTCGACATGCTCCGGCAATCGAGGCTCAGGAAACTCGCTCTCCAGGGCTTGCGATTCAGCAACATCGGACATTACTTCAACACATTCTATAATACCTGCCTGCCATTTCCTCTTACCGGGGCGCAAAAAAAGGTAATAAAGGAAATACGGTCCGATATGAATACCGGACGGCAGATGAACCGTCTTGTGCAAGGGGATGTCGGCTCAGGAAAAACCATTGTGGCCCTGATGTCGATGCTCATTGCCGTGGACAACAATACACAGGCTTGCCTGATGGCTCCTACAGAGATTCTCGCCACCCAGCACTTCGAATCTCTTTCCAAACTTGTAGGTCCGGTAGGTATAAATATAGCGCTGCTTACCGGTAGTACGCCTCGCAAACGCCGGCAGGAAATACACAGTCAGTTGATCGACGGATCAATGCACATACTTGTAGGCACACATGCCGTGATAGAGGATACTGTGCAATTCGCCAGACTCGGACTTGTAGTCATCGACGAGCAACACCGTTTCGGAGTCGCACAACGAGGCAAACTATGGAACAAGAATCTGGGGAACGACGGAAACCGTGCACACGCCCTGCCTCCTCATGTACTTGTAATGACGGCAACCCCGATACCTCGCACCCTTGCTATGACAGTATATGGAGATCTTGATGTCAGTGTAATCGACGAACTGCCTCCAGGCCGCAAGCCTATAGCAACATTGCTACGGTACGACGATCAACGCCTTGCCACTTATCGCTCGGTCTATAAGCAATTATCGGAAGGCAGACAGGCGTATATCGTATATCCGTTGGTAAAGGAAAATGAGAAACTTGATCTGCGCTCGCTCCAATACGGATACGACCACATACGCGAGATGTTTCCCTCGTTCAACGTCGCATATGTCCACGGACAGATGAAACCCGATGAGAAAGATCATCAGATGCAACTGTTCGCATCACATAAGGCTGATATTCTCGTTGCCACTACAGTAATCGAAGTCGGTGTCAATGTCCCGAACGCTACCGTGATGATCATTGAGAATGCCGAGAGATTCGGATTGTCGCAGATGCATCAATTGCGCGGACGTGTAGGACGTGGCGGCAATCAAAGCTACTGCATACTCATGACCAAACGAAACATCGGCGCAGACACACGCAAGCGCCTTGAGATAATGACTTCCACGACCGACGGTTTTGTTATTGCAGAAGCAGACATGCGCATGAGAGGCCCTGGCGACATCGAAGGAACAATGCAAAGCGGAATACCATTCAACCTACGGGCCGCCAATCTGGCCACAGACGGCGAGATAATAAACCTTGCAAGACAATGGGCCGAGCACTTGCTCGACTCCGATCCTCAACTGATCCTGCCGGCAAACTCGGCATTTGCCCGCGAACTTGCCATAGTACGCGCCGAGACTGCTACCGACTGGAGCCGCATAAGTTGAAGTATCAGCGTACCGATATTTCGTCGAAATATATCCACGACGGCGTTCCCTCACGCGCCATACCATCAGGGACTGCACCCGGAGAAATTGCAGTAATCCTGATATAGCGACCTTGCGTATCAAGACTACCGAAATCTACATCGAGAACTTGTGCAGGGTGCGTCCACATTATATCTTTTCCAACATGACATTCCCCTGCAAGACGATACGATTTTCCATTGTCGGAAACATATAGATATAATGCCGGAGATGCGCCAATACATATATCACTGTTGACAAGCACCCCGAGGCTCACCGAATCGATCGGTTGTACACTTCCAAGATCAACGGTAAAGGAGGCTTCTCCATTCCACCATCCGGCCCATTCAAAATCTGAATTACGCCTGCTGCCACGCACCCCGTTTATCAATACTTCTCCGAGTCCATTCCTGGCCGAAGCTTCAACTTTCCGTCCTGTCGCCTTATTGAATTCCAGCGGCAGTACCAATGTTTTACCCATTTTCATGCCATCCCGGAACGTAGATGCATATAGGACAGTATCACGATCCAGAATGATCTCTTTGTCAAAAATATTCTTATCAGAAAATGTAGAATCAGCAAAAGAATACAATATCTGCGCATCCGGCCGCTCGCACCTGAGATCCACGGCTACTGAACCATCGCCTTGCGGACGTACCTTATGCTGAATATTCCACATCGACAGCGCATGACTTACACCAAGCGAATCCAACACAGGTGTAAAATTATCCACTGCCCGGAAAAAAGACTGTAAGTCCGATGTCCCCTTGGCTCTCCATCCTATGTCCGCCACGGCCAGAAGACGAGGAAAGACCAAATACTGCATATCTGCCGCTGAATCACAGAACTCGCTCCACAACGAACCTTGCACACCAAGCAGATTTTCCACAAGTGGTCCAGTCCAATCCTCACCTACCGGATCATATCCATAAATATCAGAAATGGTGTTATTTCCGAAGTATGTCCACGGCTCGAACCATTGCGGGCCCTGATAGCGGATCAGATATGTGGTCTGTGCCGGTGTCATTATGAATTTTCTCCCGCTACGGCGCGAATCATCCACAGCCACAGAACCGTCGCCCTGCCAGCCCATTATCACCATATCTTCTTTGGGATCGCCGTATGTCACCTCATCCCACCCTATCGCAGTGCGGCCTTTGGATCTGACATATCTGTTGATCCTGTCCATGAAATAGCCTTGCAGTTCCTCAAAGTTCTCCAGGCCTTCATCAGCAAGACGCTTTCTGCACAGTTCGCAGTTCTCCCACAACCGCTTGTCCGCTTCGTCTCCACCAAGATGTATCATCTTCGAGGGGAATATTTCCATTACCTCATCGAGAACATCCTCATAGAAGCGATATACATCATCATTGCCTGCACACATTATTATCGAAGCATCTTTCCCTCCTATTCCTGGGAAAACTCCTACAAAACGGTTGTTCGACGTGCAGGCAAACTCGGGATATGAAGCTATTGCCGCAGCCGAATGTGCCGGCATCTCGATCTCAGGGACAATATTGATATGCCTTTCGGCTGCATAGCGCACTATGTCGCGCATCTGTTTCTGTGTATAAAAACCACCTACAGGGGTTGCCTCCTGCGGATCACGCTGATTCAGGCGTCCGGGAAACAGTTCCGGCCGATAGACCCTCCATGCACCTACATCCGTAAGCTTCGGATATTTCTTTATCTCCAGACGCCAACCGTTATCATCCGTAAGATGAAGATGCACATTATTTATTTTAAGACGTGAGGCCACATCTATGAATCTTTTTATCTCCTGTGGCGGAATATAACACCTGACTACGTCAAGCATAAGGCCACGATAGCCCATGCGCGGGCGATCCACAATATTGCACAACGGCAGACTCCTGTCCTTCTGGGATAACATCAACTGAACAAGCGTCTGAACAGCATAAAAGACACCTTTGTCACAAGACGCTCCGATATGAATGCCTGCATCCGTGACCTTGAGTGTATATTCTTCCTCAGAAAAATCAGGACATAACTCCACGGTAAGCACAGCGCCACGTCTGACAACCTCGGATGTCTGGCCGGACATTTCAAGATAATGCGACGCTGATTTAGCAAGAAAGATGGATTCTTTTCCACTATATGCCACACCGATTTTTTGCGGCAAGGCAAATACGCCTTCCCCCAATGTCACTTCCATCGGTTGCGGCACTATATCTATTCCGGTTGCATAAGCCATCGGCTGACACATGCAGCAGGAAACTATTCCTCCAAGCAATATTGTCTTTATCCTCATAATCCGAAGAATTGATCTTTATAATTCTATCCTTTTTCCGCGCAGCACTATCTCGGATATAAACGGAGTATTGTACTGATAAGGAATGAAGTCAAGAGTTTTGATCTCCGGACGGCATATTATCAGATTGGCAACCTTACCACGCGTCACAGACCCATAGTCAGAAGCTATACCCATAGCGGCAGCACTGTTTATAGTCGTTGCCCTCAATGCCTCAGCCGGAGTAAGGCGCAATTTAATGCAACCGAGAGCCATCACAAAACGCATGTCGCCGGAGGGGGATGAACCCGGATTATAATCCGAAGCAAGAGCAACCGGCAAGCCTGCATCTATCATCCTGCGCGCTGGCGCATAAGGCATCCCTAAAAAGAATGACGCACCAGGTAGGGCTGTTGGTATAGTAGATCCCGACATCAGACACTCGATCTCGGGGTCTCCGCTTTGTTCGAGATGATCTACAGATAGTGCTCCGTTTCGCACACCGACCTGAACTCCTCCCCATTCGGGATCAAGCTCATTGGCATGTATCTTGGCCTTAATTCCATAAGCAGCTGCCGCTTCAAGAATCTTTTCTGTCTCCTGAACCGTGAAGAATCCCTTGTCGCAGAACACATCCACGAAATCGGCAAGTTTTCCAGAGGCTACAGCAGGAATCATGTCGCGGCACACGTGTTCCACATACTCAGCCTGACGTCCGGCATATGCCCTGCCTACAGCATGCGCGCCCAGAAATGTCGATTTTACCGACATGGGTGTAGTGTCTTTTATCATGCGTATTACGCGGAGCATCTTCAGTTCGTCGTCGAGTGTGAGTCCATATCCGCTCTTTATCTCCACCGCACCTGTGCCTTTACGCATAATTTCCCGTATGCGTACCATCGATTCCTCATACAGCATTTCTTCAGAAAGTGAATGGAGTCTGTCGGCGGAATTAAGTATTCCGCCTCCGCGCGCTGCAATTTCCTCATATGTAAGGCCGTTTATTTTATCAATGAACTCCTGCTCCCTGCTACCGGCCCAGACAATATGCGTGTGAGAGTCACAAAAGCAAGGCAAAACCACACATCCTCCTGCGTCAATAACCTCAATGTCATTATCCGCAATACCATGAGCATAACGCCAGGCGGATGATCCATAATCGACGATACGCTCTCCGTCGATCAAAACCCAGGCATCGTCAATCAATCCAGGATCATTCATCCTATCCCCGGCCAGGGGACACTCATTCCTATTATCAAGTACCCCGTAAAGGTGGGATATATTCTTTATCAGAAGCATAGGCCGTGCCCGAAAAGGAATTTAACCGATGCATCTATGTAAGGATACATCACACAATCATTGTCTATATACGGAACAATACGTCTGTATTCGGCAACCCATGCCTCAAGTTCAGGAGAAGTGCGCAGCGGACGGCGGAAATCAAGAGCCTGTGCTGCATTGAACAATTCGATTGCGAGCACACGATATACATTGTTGACGATACGATATAGTTTGGTAGCAGAATTAGAACCCATCGACACATGATCTTCCTGGCTTTGCGACGACGGTATCGAGTCGCACGATGCAGGCCAGCAAAGGCCCTTGTTCTGACTAACGATCGAAGCAGCGGCATATTGCGGAATCATAAAGCCACTGTTCAGACCCGGATTCGCCACAAGGAAAGAAGGAAGCCCGCGCACACCTGCAATAAGACGATATACGCGACGCTCTGATATATTGGCCAACTCAGACAGGGCTACTGCAAGATAGTCCATTGGCAATGCGATCGGTTCGCCGTGGAAGTTTCCTGCCGAAATTATCAGATCCTCATCAGGAAAGATTGTGGGATTGTCTGTGGCGCTGTTGATCTCGGTCTCAAGTACGGGCAACACAAATCCTATCGTATCATATACAGCACCATGAACCTGAGGTATGCACCTGAACGAATACGGATCCTGTACATGCTTTTTCGGGCGTGAGATCAGTTCACTGCCTTCGAGATGATGCCGCACCGCAGTTGCCACCTCTATCTGGCCGCGATGTGGACGCACCTGCTGTATCTGGGGATAGAATGGCTCTATACGTCCGTCGAACGCATCAAGCGACAACGCACCTATTTTATTGGCCAACCGCATTATACGACGGGCATGAATGACCGACCACACACCGTAGCTCGACATGAACTGTGTGCCATTGAGCAGAGCAAGGCCCTCCTTGCTCATTAGTTCCACCGGCTGCCAGCCGAATATATCAAGGACTTCAGCGGCAGGACGTACAACTCCTTTATACTCCACATCGCCCAATCCAAGCAGAGGCAGACACATGTTGGCGAGCGGTGCTAAGTCGCCGGATGCACCGAGAGATCCCTGCTGATACACCACAGGAATAACGTCATTGTTATAGAAGTCTATAAGCCTCTCCACTGTGCCGAGTTGAACTCCGGAGTTTCCATACGACAGAGACTGTATCTTTGTCAGCAGCATGAGTTTCACGATCTCAGCAGGAACGCGCTCTCCTACACCGCAGGCATGCGACATTACCAGATTCTTCTGCAACTGCGAAAGTTGCTTGCGGTCTATTGATATGTCGCACAGCGAACCGAAGCCGGTGGTGATTCCATAGATAGGCTCAGTCTGAGAGATCATCTTCTCATCAAGATAAGCCCGGCAACGGTTTATGCGGTCGCGTGCGTCATCGCTCAACGCAAGAGACATTCCACACTCGATTATCTGCTCCACGCGGTCGATCGTCAGATGTTCCGCACTGATATAATGTGTTTCCTTTTTCATATTTAATGATTGAGTACTTGATTGATAAGATTATCGTCCGCAATGTTTGGCAATGTCACTTTAAGTCCGGGTGTACGCGCCATCTCGCGTTTGATAGCGTCAATAGCACCCTGATTTCTCGCCCAGGATCGTCGCGCTATACCGTTGTTTACATCCCAGAGAAGCATACGTGATATGTTACGGGCCGATTCCGCACTACCGTCAATCACCATGCCGAAACCACCGTTGATGACTTCTCCCCAACCGACTCCGCCACCATTATGGATAGACACCCACGTGGCTCCACGGAAAGAATCACCTATGACGTTTTGTACTGCCATATCGGCTGTAAGGTTGCTGCCATCATAAATATTAGATGTCTCGCGATATGGAGAATCTGTTCCGCTGACATCATGATGATCTCGACCAAGCACCACGGGTGCTGAGATCTCACCACTGGCAATCGCTTCGTTGAAAGCCAGAGCTATCTTGGTGCGTCCCTCGCTGTCGGCATACAATATTCTCGCCTGCGAACCCACTACCAGATTGTTGCGGCCGGCCTCTTTAATCCAATGCAGATTGTCGGCAAGCTGTCCGCGTATATCTTCCGGTGCATTCTCCATCATTACCTCAAGGACTTTGGCTGCGATTCTGTCCGTAGCTTCGAGATCAGCAGGATCGCCTGATGTGCATACCCATCTGAACGGACCGAATCCATAGTCGAAAAACATCGGACCCATAATGTCCTGCACATACGAAGGGTATCGGAATCTGCCGTCTGCGGAAAGAATATCAGCCCCTGCACGGGATGCCTCGAGCATGAAAGCATTGCCGTAATCAAAGAAGTACATCCCCTTGTCGGCAAGCCTGTTGATTGCAGCGACCTGACGCCGCAGAGATTCCTGAACCCGCGATTTGAACAGTTCAGGCTGCATGGCCATCATTTCATTACTTTCCTCGTAGCTCATACCCACAGGATAATATCCACCTGCCCACGGATTGTGCAAAGATGTCTGGTCGCTGCCGAGATCTACATGCATATCTTCCTCTGCCAGACGTTCCCAAAGGTCCACGATGTTTCCCTCATAGGCAAGCGATACCGTTTCGCCCGCATCCACTGCCTTTCTCGCCCGTCGGATCAATTGGTCAAGCGAGGAATATACCTCATCGACCCAACCCTGTTCGTGCCGTTTCGAGACTGCCTTGGGATTTATCTCTGCTGTGATACTTACCACCCCGGCTATATTTCCGGCTTTCGGTTGTGCACCTGACATGCCTCCGAGTCCGGCTGTTACAAACAGTATGCCTTTTGTCTTTCCACCGTTGGCAGACATTTGCTTGCGCGCCGCATTCAGTACCGTTATGGTTGTGCCGTGCACTATTCCCTGTGGACCTATATACATATAAGATCCGGCTGTCATCTGGCCGTATTGCGACACCCCCATTGCATTGAGTCTCTCCCAATCGTCAGGTGTAGAATGGTTGGGAATCACCATTCCATTTGTCACTATCACCCTCGGGGCATCAGGATGCGACGGAAACAATCCTAAGGGATGTCCTGAATACATCACCAGAGTCTGATTGTCGGTCATTTCCGACAGGTACTTCATCGTCAGCCGGTACTGCGCCCAGTTCTGGAACACAGCTCCGTTTCCTCCGTATGTGATAAGCTCGTGCGGATGCTGGGCCACAGCTTTATCCAGATTATTCTGAATCATCAGCATTATCGCTGCAGCCTGACGCGACTTGGCCGGATAATGGTCTATGGGCCGAGCCTTCATCTCATAATCCGGCCGAAAGCGGTACATATATATACGGCCATAATCGTGAAGTTCGCGGGCGAATTCTTCAGCGAGTACCTTATGATGCTTTTCCGGAAAATATCTCAAGGCATTCTTCAATGCCAGAGCTTTCTGCTCCGGAGAAAGTATATCCTTACGCTTGGGTGCATGATTGATGTCGGTATCGTATGCTTTTGGCTCAGGAAGGTTATCAGGAATACCGGCACATATATCCCGGCGGAATTCATCTATTGTCATATTCTGGTTATCTGATGATTTTAGATTCTACAATATTGAGGATTTCTTCTTCAAGCACAGAAGCCTTGGCCGCTATTGCCTCAGCCTCCATGACCATAGCATCGGCAATATCGCGGTCTTTGAGCGAGGCGGCGTTGATCTTGACATTCAATGCCGCACCAAGCACAGCACCACGTGCAGCTATTGCACCTACACCGGCATCCGTCACTGAATTCGGATTTCCACATGATGCCATCGCTTTCACAAGTTCGAATACCTTGAATGCGGTCTTCATAGTTTGGAGCGGGACTTGCGTAGCATACAATGTAGCTTCTTCAAGAGCGGCAGCGCGGGCTTCGCGTTCCTCCTCGGTAGACTTAGGCATGGAGAATACAGCCATTATCCGGTTGAATGCCTCTGTATCCTCATCGACAAGCTGCAGAAGTCTTGTCATGATCGACTGCCCCTTATCAGCATAATCGGAAAACTCTTGCCAGCGGTCATCCCACCCCGGTTTATGCGCCGACAGATTGGCTACCATAGTTCCCAATGCTGCACCAAGCGCTCCCATATATGCAGATATAGATCCGCCACCGGGCGCCGGGGATTCACTTGCAGTCTCCTCGGCGAATCCTCGTGCCGAAAGTCCGCATAGCGAACGTCCGTTATCTGAGGAGGCTATCATATATTCAATCACTTTTTCTTCCGGCTTGAAAGGCTTGAGGTCATCAAGTCCCATCGACTTCACCGCAATACGTATTATCTCCTCCTCCGGAATTCCTGTGGATCTATGCTGCTTATGCAGGAAATACCTGCCGGCCTCGATCAGAGTCCTTTTGGGTATCAGACCGACTATCTCTGTGCCGGTGACTCGGATTCCTCTGGCTGCCGCAGCCCTGCATACTTCATCAAACGCCACATGGAGCGGAGTGACGGAAATATCCGTTATATTCATAGACACCTGAGCGATACCATATTCATCTATATACCATCCGATAGCCTTTGTAGCTTTGAGCGTACCCGGTATCATAACAGTTTTACCATTCTCATCCTTCACCGGCTTTGAAGTCACGGACGTACTCTCGCGCTTGGGTCGGCCTTTTTCCCTTACGTCAAAAGCTATAGCGTTTGCCCGCCTGGTTGATGTCGTGTTAAGGTTATAGTTTACCGCAATAAGAAAATCGCGCGCGCCGACAGCAGTAGCACCAGTGCGCGCCATATGCTCGTCGAACGTGCGTGCGCCAAAATCAGGTTTCTCACTGTCAATCTCCATGCGTTCCGGCAATGCCTCATATTCGCCCTTGCGGCACACGGCAAGATTGCGCCTTTCAGGAGTAAATGCAGATGCCTCATAACTATAGACCGGTATATGAAGCTCATCGGCTATACGCTGTCCAAGATTACGCGCGAGTTCAGCGCATTGCTCAAGAGTTATTCCCGAAATTGGGATAAGCGGCAACACATCTGTAGCTCCCATGCGCGGGTGTGCCCCATGATGATTTCTCATATCTATCAGTTCAGCCGCTTTGCTCACACCTCGGAATGCCGCCTCGACTACTGCCTCGGGCGTACCGACAAAAGTCACCACAGTACGGTTGGTAGCCTCTCCGGGATCTACATCAAGAAGCTTGACTCCTTCAACTGATTCAATCGAGTCGGTAATTTGTTTTATCACATGCCGGTCGCGGCCCTCACTGAAATTAGGGACACATTCTATAAGCCTATCCACGGTATCAATATTTTATAGGTTTTTATTATTGTAATGTTATGTATTAACAGATTCACCCAATAAGATTGAATCCACGACGAAATTACAAAAATCTTTTTGATTTACACGCCTCCGTCATAGACAACTTTCGTTCGGACCTACTTTGCCAACTCACTACATATAACAATATCCACCCCATTATCCGCAGTTGAAAGCCATATAAAGTCCAGATTATTGTTATCCTAATATTTGGAAATATATTGATTTTGTATTAATTTCGCGATACAGAGTCTGCAATTAGAGACTCATAGACATACTAAGTACAACACGAAAGTGTCTTACTGATTCTTAAGGATTGAAGCCTGGAAACCTCAAACCCTGATGAAAGATGAAGTGGACACTCTCGCGTCATAGCATACCTATGGCGGGAGAGTTTGCTCCATACCTTTCATTAACGGTTCTTCCAGGCACCGAATCCTTGAGGTATGGCAAGCGGCTCTTCCGCTTTTGCGTTGTATTGATATAAAATTTTACCTTAAATCAAATCTCAAGTAGAGCCGGGATTATCGAATTCATTATGAAGTGTTATTTTAATTATTTCGCATCTCTCATTTTGTCTGCGTCAATGTGCACAACATTTTACTCATGTAGTGACGACAACGACGAACCTAACGACGGACAGGAATCAATCCCGGGAGTAGTGAATCCTAACAATGTTTTCACAGGACAAATGCCAACCGAAATCAGCGGCTCTAAAATTTCAAGAAACGCAGAAGGGTATGTAAATGAAATCGTAACTTCCGACGGAAAAGTAATTTCATTCGAATATCCAGAAAAATCACGAGCAGAGCAAATCTCAAATAATATCATTATGACGGTGGATGAAGATGGAGACAAGACTTTCTACAACATGACTATCGGACGTAATGGATTCGTAACAAAAGCCTATGTTAAATTTAAAAACCAGGGAGAACATGAGTATGAGGAAGGTGAGTGGACACTTTCTTATGATAACGATGGACACCTTATAAAAGCATATCACGATTATGCTGACGAGCAAGGAGAAGACGATTATACGATCACATTGCAATGGAAAGACGGCAACATCATAAAAACTTATAAAGACAATGGCTGGGATAGCTATTCCTACAGCTACACATCCGCCTCCTATCCATCAGCAATCAAGAACAAAGGCGCGATATTTATGTTTGAGTCAGTCTATCCTATCGAAGTCTATGATCTTGAATGGGTATACTACGCAGGAATGCTTGGTAAAGGCCCTAAGGATCTCGCTGTATCATCTTCCGAACTGGATGATGGTGAAACTTACACAACCAACTATATATGGACACTTGATCAGAATGGTTATCCGACTGTCTTTGATGTGGAGGATGACGACCATCCCGGATCAAGCACTGTAAGGTTCAGATGGAATTAAGTTTCTGAAACAGAAGATACGGGGAATTTTAATCTCAAAAATTACCACCCATATTTTCTGTTTATCAACTGATTAATAACTTGTTTATAAATAGGCTATATGACTGAACAGGAAATAATAGGCGTACTATCTGCCACGGCTGGAACAACTTTAATATCATATATAATATTAACAAAGAAGCATTCATTTGGTTGGCCTTTATTATTTTGGATTATCTCCATAATTTCTTGGTTTATATACAACAAAGCTAATCCAGAGACGGCATTATGGTTTACTGATTTTGATGAGGTCGGAACATTTATCGGTTTCTCGGGAGTAATCTTGCTTGGTCTCTTTTACGCATTGCAAACTATCATACTATTTGAATTAAGCTCAGAATATTGTGATAGAGAAGACTCAAACGCCTTTATTTTAATTCCTATATACATATTAATAGTTGGTATACTTTTTATATTCATAAGCAGTGGATACTTGTCCACCTCGTGGATTACCATTCCTATCCTCATAGCCGTTGCATTAATTATTCTTGGAATATGGCATAACGACTTTGATATTGAGAATGTGCTCTTATTGTTACCAATATTATTGGCCGTAGCGGCTTATATTTATACATTCCCATTGATAGTGAAAACTTCTGCTTGGCTTTTCTATGTGATATTTTTTGTTATTCTATTCAAAAGAAGTGAAGCATTGGATATTATATTGGATTTAGGGCCTAAACATAAAACACCGCATAGTAAAACTAAGTCTGATAATATTGTATCCCAAATTCAAAAGATACATTCCCAGTCCAGTCCTGAGATGAAAAGCCAAGAATCTCCACGCATGGTAATAACTTTTAAGGGGAAGTATTACTCAAATGGCATGAAGCAAATAAATCGAAAAATACGATGCTCAATCGGAGAATCTCATAGATATACAGCATATATGTATGATAAAGATCTCCAAAAATCCTGGATAACAACTAATTATCCTGGCGCAAATTTAGATAAAGGTTGGAGTTTGAATGTTAATATCTCAAAAGAGTAGACAGACTCAAAACTATGGACAATACAACCTCGCTATCACCATACTATAATCTAATTACTGCATAATACACAAGAAACGCCCGACTAATGTCGGGCGTTTCTTTCAGCGAGGTACCTAGCAGAATCGAACTGCTGTGCTCGGTTTTGCAGACCGATGCCTAACCACTCGGCCAAGGTACCGTTTTTTGTGGTTTGCGGTTGCAAAGGTAGTCACTTCACTCCACATGCGCAAGTCTTTTTGCACATTTTTTGCAGATTCTTTGCATTTTATTTTCCACAAACGGCATATCACTACATATAATCAATGAGTTATCTCTAAGCAACTTTTTTTATTGCAGCATCACAAGAATAACAGCGACAGAGCCATAAGAGCCATACCTGCAACAAAACCGGCAATAGAGGCATGATGATGTCCGTAGCGCTGTGCCGCAGGGAGCAACTCGTCGATGGAGATATAGACCATTACTCCTGATACTGCGGCCAAAAGCACGGCAGAAAATACAGGTGTCCACAAAGGCAATAGCACCAGCATAGCGACTAATGCCCCCGCAGGCTCGGCAAGGCCAGCGAGCAACGACCACCTAAGTGCCTTGCTTCTGCTGCCGGTCGAATGATAGACAGGCACGGCTACGGCAACACCTTCGGGAATATTATGTATGGCAATAGCGACTACTATCGGGATGGCTACTTCCATACCATCAAGCGCAGCAACGAAAGTAGCCACACCCTCAGGGAAGTTATGCACCGCTATAGCTGTACCTACCATCAGTCCGGTACGCTTCATTGCATGACTGTGGCCCGATCTTCCTCCACCATCCGCTCTTTCTTCCGGATCACGCATTTCGTGCGGATTCTCATCTTCAGGAATCAGCCAGTCGATAAGCGCAATAAGAAGCACGCCCGCGAAGAACGAGGATATAACAACCAATTTACCACTACGCTCCGACATAAGACTACCTATCTCCGTAAAAGCCTCCGGAAGCAAGTCCATAAAAGACACATAAACCATCACTCCCGCCGAGAGGCCCAGCGCGCCGCTCAACAGACGGGGAGACGTTCCCTTCGCAAAAAAGGCGGCCAAGGCCCCTACTCCAGTGGCCATACCTGCCACAAGCGTAAGCAGCAGCGCCACCAATATAGTATCTATATCAAAACCCATAATCACACAAATAGCTGAAATATAAGCAAGTGAACTAAATGATTAACGTTATGACGGGTGAATATATTATCGCCTCGCCATAATTTATAATGAGTAATTCTCTAATTAGTTCATTCTTCAACACATCCATAAGAATGTAAAAAACTTTTTAATTCATTTTCCGCACAGCGTGCTTGTTATTCTATTCTTTTCCGTAAATTTGTGCTTCGTAACATTTGATTATTACACCATAAAATATATACGCAATCTGATTCCAGATGAAAACTTACACCTACGATGAGGCATTCGAAGCCTCGCTACGCTACTTCGACGGCGATGATCTGGCCGCAAGAGTGTGGGTAAGCAAATACGCGCTGAAGGACAGCTTCGGCAATCTGTATGAACGCACACCCGACGACATGCACATGCGCATAGCATCGGAGATAGTGCGCATAGAGAAAAAGTATCCCAACCCGATGTCAATCGAGGAAATTATGGGACTCCTGAAAGACTTCCGCTACATAGTGCCTCAGGGTAGTCCGATGACCGGAATAGGCAATGACTTTCAGGTAGGCTCGTTGAGCAACTGTTTTGTAATCGGCCTCGACGGCGATCCGGATTCTTACGGAGGTGTGATCCGAATTGATGAGGAACAGGTGCAACTGATGAAACGCCGCGGCGGTGTGGGCCACGATCTGAGCCATATACGTCCGAAAGGCACTCCCGTCAAGAATTCCGCACTAACATCCACCGGCCTTGTGCCATTTATGGAACGCTACAGCAACAGTACGCGTGAGGTGGCCCAGGACGGACGACGCGGAGCCCTGATGATGACAGTATCCATCGCCCATCCCGATTCAGAAGCATTCATAGATGCTAAAATGACCGAGGGAAAAGTGACGGGAGCTAATGTATCCGTACGTATCAATGATGAATTCATGAATGCAGCCACAGAGGGCAGGCCTTATCTCCAGAAGTATCCTGTAGGTTCGGACAATCCGGCGATTGTCAAGGAGATTGATGCAGCCGCACTGTGGAACAAGATAATCCACAACGCCTGGCAATCGGCTGAACCGGGAGTACTGTTCTGGGACACAATAACCCGCGAATCAGTGCCCGACTGCTATGCTGATCTCGGATTCCGCACCATTTCCACAAATCCATGCGGAGAAATTCCTCTTTGCCCCTACGATAGTTGCCGCCTGCTTGCTATAAATCTTTATTCATATGTGAAGAATCCCTTCACCGACAATGCTGAATTCGATTTCGATCTGCTTGGCGAACATGTGGCCAAGGCACAGCGCATCATGGACGACATCATCGATCTTGAGATGGAAAAGATCGACACCATACTCAAGAAAATCGACGAAGATCCGGAGACAGAAGAAGTAAAAAGCACCGAACGCAACCTCTGGGAAAAAATCAAAGCCAAGACAGCCAAGGGACGACGCACCGGAGTAGGCACAACTGCGGAAGGCGACATGATTGCCGCACTCGGACTCCGATATGGAACACCCGAAGCCACCGATATGTCGGAAGCGGTCCATCGCAAAGTGGCTCTGTCTGCATACCGCTCATCCGTAAATCTTGCACGTGAGCGCGGAGCATTCGAGGTATACGATGCAGCACGCGAAATCAACAATCCATATATCACCCGCTTGCGCGAGGCAGATCCTGAACTTTATGAAGAAATGGCCCGATACGGACGCCGCAACATTGCTTGCCTTACAATCGCGCCTACCGGTACTACGTCGCTTATGACGAGAACCACCTCAGGTATCGAACCGGTCTTCATGCCTGTATACAAACGCAGACGCAAGGTGAATCCCTCCGACGTCAACGTCCATGTCGACTACGTGGATGAAAGCGGAGACGCATTCGAGGAATACATCGTTTATCATCCTAAGTTCATCACATGGATGAAAAGCAAGGGCATCGAGGAAAAACGTACGTATACGCAAGAAGAAATAGATGATCTGATCGCCCAATCGCCCTACAACAAAGCCACAGCCAACGACATCGACTGGCTCGAGAAAGTAAATATGCAGGGACGCGTGCAGCGATGGGTCGACCACTCGATCTCTGTTACCATCAACCTGCCGAACGATGTATCAGAAAATGTCGTAAGGCAACTATATGAACATGCTTGGAAAGCAGGTTGCAAGGGTTGCACCGTGTATCGCGACGGATCGCGTTCGGGCGTGCTCGTGGCACTTGAGAAAAAAGCGAAGAAAAATAAGGAAAAAGAGAAAGAAAGCACTGCCGAACAGGCAGTCCATACCCATAAGCGCCCCAACGAACTCGATGCCGACGTGGTACGCTTCCAGAACAACAAAGAGAAATGGATCGCTTTCGTGGGTCTCATCGACGGCCGTCCGTATGAGATCTTCACCGGACTGGCCGACGACGAAGACGGTATCTTCTGTCCTAAGTCCGTTAACCACGGCAAAATCATTAAAGCCGTGGACGACAAAGGCAACAAACGCTATGATTTCCAGTTTATAAACAAACGCGGCTACAAGACCACGATCGAAGGCCTTTCAGAGAAATTCAATCCCGAATATTGGAATTATGCCAAGCTTATTTCCGGAGTTCTCCGCTATGGAATGCCCATCGATCAGGTTCTGAAACTTGTAGGCGGTCTCGAACTCGACAACCATTCTATCAACACTTGGAAAATGGGCGTGGAACGCGCTTTGAAAAAATACCTGCCCAACGGCACACATGCCGAAGGACGCCGCTGCCCGAATTGCGGAGAGGAAACACTCGTATATCAGGAAGGCTGCCTGATCTGCACAAACTGCGGAACTTCGCGTTGCGGATAAGGACGGTCAAGACAGATAAACATCAATACTACACGGAGGAACCGGACAACCTAACCGGTTCCTCCGTTTTTTTAGCAGCAGATAAACAATGTACTCCTTTGTTTGTTCCTATAATAAAATGAAGAACAAATCGTATAACCAAATTATAAAGGACCATACACTATGAGTACCAAAAGTATCAAAGGCACAAAAACCGAGCAGAATCTGGTAAATGCATACATGGCTGAATCGCAGGCATACGCCCGATATACATATTATGCAGCCCAGGCTGAGAAAGAAAGCTACTTCCCTATCCAGAAAATATTCGAAGAAACTGCTGCAAATGAGTTGCGTCATGGCAAAATCTACATGAAGATGCTTGAAGGCGGCACACTTCCATGCAATATCACCGTCGACTCAGTTCCTATTCAGGACACAGCCACAAATCTTCAGATAGCCATACACGAAGAATCCGACGAAGGTTTCGAGGTCTATCTTGATAACGCGAAGGTTGCCGAAGAAGAAGGCTTCCCCGAAATTGCCGAGCACTTCAAAGCCATCGCCGCTATCGAGAAGCATCACATGGAACGCTTCCAGACACTTCTCGACCACGTAAAGAAAGGCACATTATGGAAACGAGAGAAACCTATACAGTGGCAGTGCCTCGTATGCGGATACATGTTTGAAGGCACTGAGCCTCCAAAAAAATGTCCGGCATGCGACCATCCCTACCAGCACTATATGCCACTTGACATAATCTGATCAATCGACAAGAAATACAGCGTCGGCTTCCGCACTACGGAGGCCGGCGCTTTTTTAATATAGCCTTCCCATTTTGAGAAAATAATGTGTAATTTTGTAGAGTACAAAATACACAACAGATAATGGGAACAGCACTATACATACTCGCAGCAGCAATATTAGCAAGCCTCATAGCCGTAATCCTCAGACTTACGGCGCGCAACCGCACACTCTCCGACCGCATACAGGACATGACATCGGAGCTTTCCATACTGCAGGCGGCAAAAGCCGAACGCGACAACGCACATCAGGAGAATATTCAACTCAACTGTCAGCTCGCCTCATTGCAGACAGAGATCAGATCATGCAACAATATACTTGATCTTGCCCGGAAAGAAACTGTGGATCTACGCAGACAGATCACAGAGTCGGCCGAATACAACAACCGTCTGTTGGCCGAATGTTCAGCCTTGAAAGCAAGACTGACATTCCTCGACTCAGAGAAGCAGAAAATAGAGGCCGAGACAGCCACCAGGTTCAAGGCACTTGCTGCCGAGGTCCTCAGCAGCAATACCGAGACACTGAAAGCACAGCATGAAAACCGACTAACCGAACTTATAGCGCCACTGAAGGAGAATATCGAGCAGTTCAAGCGTACATTCGCCGAAAGCTATGAGAAGGAAAGCCGTGAGAGATTCGCCTTGGACAAACACATACAGGAACTTGTGGCACTGAACCAGAATATAGGCAACGAAGCCCGCGAACTGTCGAGAGCACTTCGTGGCAATTCAAAAATACAGGGCGACTGGGGCGAAATGATCCTGCAAAGCATACTCGAACGCTCTGGTCTTGAGAAAGGGCGTGAATTTGTAATTCAGGAAAGCACAACTTCCGACGAAGGCGCACGCCTCAGAGCCGACGTTGTAGTGAATTATCCCGACGGGCGCTGTGCAGTGATCGACTCAAAGGTCTCGCTCACCGATTATGTAAGATCCGTCAATGCCGAAAGCGCCGAACAACAGAAACAATGCCTTGACGCACATACTATGAGTGTGCGCAAGCATATCGACGAACTGAAAAACAAGAACTACCAGGACTATATAGGTAATCGGAAAGCCGACTTTGTGATGATGTTCATCCCCAACGAAAGCGCCTACATAGCAGCCATGCAGCACGACACCGATCTATGGCAATACGCCTACGACAACCGTGTGGTGGTAATCTCCCCAACCCATCTGATATCGGTTATGAAACTGCTCGAACAGCTATGGCAACACGACCGTCAGAGCCGCAATGCCGTAGAGATAGCACGCAAAGCAGGCGCAATGTATGATAAGTTCGTAGGCTTCCTGAACGACCTTTCAAAAATAAAGAAAGCCATAGACTCGGCATCAGCAGCCTACGAAGAATCTCTTAAAAAGATTGAGACAGGCAAAGGAAATCTTATCAAAACCGCGAAAGATCTGCGTGCAATGGGCGCAAAAGCATCGAAAAACCTGCCTGAGCAATTCGAACAGCAAGACGATGATCCGACAGAAGAATTGTAGATTAATCCACACGCACTATACGTCTCGGCACATCCACATTGATTATAAGCGGCACTGTCTCTGTAGTGACAATGCTGGTATCAAGCCCGAGCGCCACGCGGTCCGACAGCCCCATCCGTCTGATGCGCTCATAGCATTTCATCAGGAATGCATCATATCTGCCGCACGTGCTGTTGACTGAAAAAATGCGGTGAAGTATTATAAACCTGAAATCTCCCGCCACTCCCCTTCTTCTGAGCGAAGGATAGCTACTCGTCAGATCAAGATCCTTGGCCGCCACAAGATCCTCCACAATCTGCCTGAAATATACACTCACTTTTGGTTCCACACGGTAGCCAAAGCGCATGCATACCTTGTAAATCGTGTGCGGGACTTCTATATCTACCGTATATTCGAGAGTATCCGGCGCATCTACATTCTCGATGCGCAGAAACCAATAGTGGTCAGCCCTTTTTGGCTGCTTATTCACAATGGAATATACAATCTTACTCTCAACACATGCGGAATTGTCAGATTTGGTAAGATACACAATATTGGATGCATACTTGGGTATATCGCTGTCATTCTTTATATCACATATCATGTCCGCGCAGTCCGAGATCTTTCTGTAGTCTATAAATCCGGCACGTCTGCGATGCGCCTTATACCATATCACCATTATTGTTCCTGTCAATAGAGCGAGAATAAAGGTATACCATCCACCATGAACGAATTTTGCAATATTTGCCACAAAGAACACACCCTCAAGACAGAGATAGACCGAGGCAAATATCACTATAAACACGATATTCTTGCCTGTCATCCTTAACCAAAGTGTAAGCAATACGGTTGTCATAAGCATGGTTATAGTGATGGCAAGTCCGTAAGCCGCTTCCATATGAGAGGAGTCACGGAAAATCAGCACCGTAAGAAGACATCCAGCAAGCAGACACCAGTTCACCGAGGGTACATATAGCTGACCTTTGACATCGCCGGGATAAATTATCCGTAGCCTCGGCCACAGATTGAGGCTAACGGCCTCCGAGAATATTGTGAACGAACCGCTAAGCAGCGCCTGGCTTGCTATCACTGCCGCTCCGGTCGACATTATCACAGCAAACATAGACAACGCCCCGGGCACAATGGCGTAGAAAGGATTTACTGCCGACATATCCATGCCAATGTGAGCTATCAACCACGCGCCCTGTCCGAGATAGTTGACAATAAGCATTACCTTTACAAATATCCAGCTATACTCAATGTTCCGCCTGCCGCAATGCCCCAGATCCGAATACAAAGCCTCCGCACCGGTTGTACACAGAAAGACCGCACCGAGAACAAGAAACCATCCGGGATAATCCACCAGCAACCTGACTGCATAGATAGGATTGAACGCACGCAATATATACGGAGCATCCGGTATGCTTAAAAATCCGAAAACGCCCAACATAAGAAACCAGACAAGCATAAACGGACCAAACAGTTTACCGATAGCTCCAGTACCCGCTCTCTGCATTGCGAATATTCCGATTATAATACAGACCACGACTGTCACCACAGGAAAATCCTCCGACATAAATCTGAGACCTTCCACAGCCGAACTCACAGTAATCGCAGGGGTGATCACACCATCCGCAATCAGTGCAGCCGCACCTATGGCAGCCACAAGGTACACCCAACGTTTCCTCAGCTTCCTGAGCAACGCATATAGCGCCAGTATGCCCCCCTCTCCATGATTATCCGCATTCAAAGCCACAAGCACATACTTTACCGTGGTCTGCAACGTCAGCGTCCATATCACACACGACACAGCACCGGTTATATAATCGGCATCAAATACAGGATTCGCACCTACAATCGCCTTCATCACATACAATGGAGATGTACCTATATCGCCGAATACGATTCCGACTGCAGTAAGAAGCCCGACAAAACTAATCCTTTTCAATGATGAATTTAAATTATCCATAAATAAACAATTGTTCGATTTCAGACGTTGGTTCACTGTGCGTCCGGCAACAATCCGATTCCGGCAGATTGCAAATAAAAAGCGCAGACATTTTAATATTAACCAATTTTAACAAATCGGGGGGGTAAAACGATGCGTTTTAGCTAAATTTGCAACATAGCCTCAGTATGAACCGGCACACATGATAACCACAATCCAATGTAATAAAAATGCATAAGATTCTACATTTGTTTTGGTTAAAGACCAAAAATATCGTAATTTTGCATCTGCATATATTATCTATCGGGAATTTCTATCATCTCAGCGCATAAAGCCAAAAGGCGCATTTGATCAATAGTCATTTCTAAATAGCACATTAACAGAACATTCTCGATATTTTTGCTGCCGTAATTAATAAAGAAACACATTATACTTGATTTAAAGATGAAAGTCCGTCACATATTCTCAGGCATGATGATCACAGCCTCCTTGATTCTCGGGGCTTGTTCAGCACCCAAAGATATAACCTACGTTCAGGGGCTAACCGACAAAGAATCTTCAAACGTGTCCAATCCGCTTACAATAAAAGTACGGCCGGAAGATAAACTCGACATCATTGTTTCCACTCAAAGAGAAGAACTCAACAATCTCTTCAACCTCAGGTCGCCGCAAACTGCCGGAACAGATCGTCCGTCGTACACTGTCAATCCGGAAGGATATATAAACTTTCCGATGCTTGGCGAAATCCACGTTGCCGGCCTGACACGTGCCGAAGTAGCCAAATACATCGAAAAGGAACTCACGGAGAAAGATCTTGTCAAGAATCCCGTCGTGATCGTTGAATATGAAAACACCGCGATATACGTAGGTGGCGAAGTCAATGCCCCCGGAAAGTTCGAGATCAACAAAGACCGGCTGACCGTGCTGCAGGCAGTACTCATGGCCGGAGACCTCACAATACAGGGAAAACGCGAAAATGTGCTCGTGTTGCGCGAAGAAAACGGCAAGCAGACAGCATACCGCCTTGATCTCACCGATCCCGACCAACTGTTCAACTCGCCGGCATACTACCTTCAGCAGAATGATGTCGTATACGTAGAGCCAAACGACGTCCGCAAACGACAGACTACTACAAACGGCAACACAGCCCTGACCGCCACATTCTGGATGTCAGTGGCATCACTTGCAATGACCATCGCCGTATTAATTTTCCGATAGACAAAAAACAAACAGCACATCAACTATGTCTGAACACGAAGAAAATATCTCCGCTAAAGAGTCTAAGTTCCAGAACTCACAGGTACGCATCCAGGATGTACTGTACATGTCGCTACGCAACTGGCCGTGGATAGTCGCTTCGGTATGCATTTGTGTAGGCCTCGCATTCTTCCACCTCCTGCGCACTCCGGCCATCTACACCAGATCCGCATCCATTCTTGTAAAAGAGGAATCGAACGGCAAATCCATATCTGATATGGGCGATTTCGGTAATCTCGGTCTTGTGCAGAGCAACACGAACGCCAACATCGAGCTCGACCTTATACAATCAAGCACAATAATTGAAGAAGTCGTCAGGGCACTCAACCTGGACATGAACTATAGCGTCGACGGTAAATTCCACGACAACGTATTATATGGCAAGAATCTTCCTGTAAGAGTAACCCTTGCCAACGTGGATGATGCTACCGGCGCATCAATGACAATGGACATCAATCCGGGAGGAAAAGTATCGCTTTCGGACTTCAGCCGCAATGGAATGGAACTCAAAGGCAAATGCGACGGAGTTGTGGGCGACACCATATCCACTCCTCTCGGAACAGTGGTTGTAGATACTACAGACGTCTACAATTCAGCCGAAAAATACGAGATCTTCGTTAAGAAGTCCACAATGAAAGCGGCAGTAACCTCCTATAAGGGTCGCCTGAATGTCAGCCTGAAAAACGACAAAATCCCTGTCATAATAATGACATTTACCGACCGTTCGATCCAAAGAGCCGATGATGTGCTCGAGGCTTTGATCGCAATCTACAACGAAAACTGGATACGCGACAAGAACCAGATCTCTGTCAGCACATCCAACTTCATAGACGAACGTCTCGCCGTAATCGAGAATGAACTTGGCAATGTGGATCAGGACATCTCGCAATACAAGAGCGAGCACCTGATACCCGACGTGCAGGCTGTGCAGTCGATCGATCTCGCACGAAGCAATGCCATGTCGGAACAATTGATGAACCTCAACAGCGAGCTTCAGATTGTGCGGTACATGCGCAACTACCTGAGCGACGACAGCAACCGCAACAAGCTGCTGCCCAACAATTCAGGACTCAGCAGCACTAATCTTGAATCGCTCATCGGCTCTTACAACGATAAGCTTATGTACCGCAACTCGCTTGCAGCAAGTTCTTCGGACTCCAACCCACTGGTTATTGAACTTGATGAAAACCTTGCTGCCATGCGCCGCGCACTCGTATCGTCCGTTGACAACCAGATCGTAGCCCTCAACACCCAGATAAGAAGCCTGCAAAACAGCGAGGCAAGAGCTACATCGAGAATAGCAGCCAACCCCGCGCAAGCCAAATATCTTCTCAGCGTAGAACGTCAGCAGAAGATCAAGGAATCACTATACCTGTTCCTGCTCCAGAAGCGCGAGGAAAATGAACTCTCGCAGGCATTCACTGCATACAATACGCGTGTGATAGAAATGCCCAACGGATCCGATAATCCCACAGCGCCCGTCAAAGGCCGCACACTTGCAATTGCTTTCATAGTTGGTCTGATGCTACCAATCGGTATAATATATCTGCGCGAAAGCACATATACCAAAGTACGTGGAAGAAAAGACATCGAAGCGCTTACCCTACCCTTCCTCGGCGAGATTCCCTACACAGGACGTCCTGAGAACAAGTTCTTCAAGAAGAACAACAAGAAGGACAAGGAAGTCCATAAACTGGTTGTCAAAGCCGGACAGCGAGATGTGATCAACGAGGCATTCCGCGTTCTGCGCACAAATGTCGAATTTATGAAAGGCGACGACAAACGTTGCTGCGTCACTGTCATCACTTCATTCAATCCAGGCAGCGGCAAAAGTTTCATAACATCAAACCTTGCCACGAGTCTTGCCATCAAAGACCGCAAGGTGATTGTAATCGACGGCGACATGCGTCATGGTTCTACATCATCGTTCGTAGGCAATCCGAAAGTAGGTCTGTCCAACTACCTCAGCGGAAAAATTTCCGACATCAATGAAGCTATCGTCACCAACAGCAATTGCCCCAACCTGAAGTTTATTCCGGTAGGTACAATTCCTCCCAATCCAACCGAGCTTCTTGAAAACGGCAGATTCGGAAAACTCATTGAAATGCTGAAAGCCGATTACGACTACATAATCATTGACTGTCCGCCCATCGAGATCGTTGCAGATACCCAGATCATCGAACAATATGCCGACAGGACTATATTCGTGGTCCGCGCCGGACTGTTTGAACGAAACATGCTTCCCGAACTCGAAAAGATCTACGAAGACAAGAAGTTCAAGAACATGTCGCTGATACTCAACGGCACAATGAGCGAAAACCGTCACTATGGCTACAGCTACCGCTACGGTTACGGATATGGTTACGGATACGGCTACCATTACGGTAACAAAGACGACCAGGAATGATCTTCGGCAACCTTTTCAAGAGCAATAAAGCTGATTCAGCCCCCGGTTATGCGGGCTTGACAGACAGCCATTCCCACATCCTGCCGGGTGTGGACGATGGAATACGCTCTATGGAGGATTCCCTGGCGGTTCTTGCGGAATATGAAAAACTCGGTTTCAAGAAAGTCTGGCTCACGCCTCACATTATGGAGGACGTTCCAAACACGACAGACGCTCTCAAGAAACGTTTCGCAGAACTTAAAGCGGAGTACAAAGGTTGCCTGACTCTTGATCTCGCATCGGAAAACATGTTAGACAATCTGTTTCTCGAGCGGTTGGAAAAATTGGATTTCCTCCCTATCTACGACAACCACCTGTTGGTAGAGACTTCCTATTTCTCACCGCCAATGAATCTGACTGACGTATTGAAGCAGATAATGAGTGCCGGTTTTATTCCTCTGCTTGCTCATCCCGAACGATATGTATATATGGATATGGACATGTACCGCGAACTGCACGACATGGGTGTCAAGTTGCAACTCAATGTGCTGTCCTTATCCGGATTCTACGGCAAATCGGCAAAGGAAAAATCGCATAAGCTCGCAAAACACGGAATGTACAGTGTCTTCGGATCAGATCTCCACAGACTGTCTCAGACTGAACACCTGCGGCATGTATCAGCAGAATTAAAGAAATACATCAAACAAGGCAATTTAGAAGGTATATAATAGCTGCCACACATAATACTTGTTGGGGAATCTATCGGACTCCACGCATGAAACCTCCTAATCAACACATGAATTCTCACAGAGAACAAACAATCATTATCTTATGACAAATCCATTCCACAGATCGCTATCCTGGTACTTCTCCAAGAAGTCACTGCCCTATTGGAGTATATTGACTATCGACTCTATAATAGTACTGGTATCACTGCTGTGCGGCTTCTGGCTTGCTTGCGGAGGCTCTGCGTTTGTTTCCCAAATGGGTGCTCTGCTCAGGGCAGACTTGCTCAACCTGTGCTTCTTCATGTTGGGATTCCGGCTATTCTCCACTTACTCGGGAGTTATCCGGTTCTCGTCGTTCAGCGATCTCGTAAAAGTAGCGATGGCTTGCTTCGTAGGTTTCGCTTTGTCTTTGTTATCACAGTATTTCATCTCTGACAGCACTGTATTCGCTTCCCAACCGGCAGCAGCCATAGGCATCGGATCTATAATAGCAGTATGTATGATGTGGGCCGAAAGAATCTGGGTAAAATACCTCTATGATTCCACAATCCACCAGAATCAGCATGTCAAGGCATTTATCTATGGTACAAAAAACGGAGGCGTTGCAATTGCCAAAAGTATCAACAGTTCCGAAAGCTCGCCCTATATTATCTCAGGCTTTGTGACGGATGGTACTGATCTGATCGACAAGCACATGATGGGCGCAAGGATATATGCCAACGATGCCCGTCTTGTCGAGAATATGAAGAAACAGGGTGCTAAAGTCATACTTGTATCGCCTCTGAAAACAGAACTTCTGCGCGACAACGACGACATGATCAACAGTCTGATCGAAGAAGACATAAAGATACTCATGCTTCCTCCTGAACAGGAATGGGACGGCAAAAGCGATCTGAGCTACGCCCAACTCAAGGAAGTCAATGTGGAAGATCTTCTTCCCCGCCAGAAAATCGAGGTGGACATGAACAAGATCGGACAATTGCTGCGTGGCAAACGAATACTTATCACAGGCGCTGCCGGCAGTATAGGTAGCGAGATGGTGCGTCAGATCGCATTGTTCGGTCCTTCGAAACTGATATTGATAGACCAGGCGGAGACCCCGCTCCACGACATACGACTGATGATGGCTCGCCAGTGGCCTGAAATAGATGCAAGCACCATCGTAGGCGACATCGCCAACAATAAGCGTATGGAGGAGATCTTCAGCAAACACAAGCCGGAGTATGTATTCCACGCTGCTGCCTACAAGCATGTACCCATGATGGAGGATAACCCATCGGAAAGTATCGAAAACAACGTAAACGGTACTCGAATCATAGCAGACCTTGCCGTAAAATACGGAACTAAAAAATTTGTCATGGTCTCCACCGACAAGGCTGTGAACCCCACAAACGTGATGGGATGCTCCAAGCGCATCTGCGAGATATATGTCCAGGCTCTTGACAAAGCGATCAAGGAAGGCAAAGTCAGCGGATCCACACAATTTATCACCACACGCTTCGGAAACGTACTCGGTTCAAACGGCTCTGTGATACCTCTGTTCGAGCAGCAGATAAAAGCAGGTGGCCCTGTCACTGTGACACACCCCGATATTATCCGCTTCTTCATGCTGATTCCCGAAGCCTGCAAGCTTGTGCTTGAAGCTGGAACAATGGGCAACGGTGGTGAGATTTACGTGTTCGACATGGGCAAACCGGTACGTATCGCCGAACTTGCACGCCGTATGATACAACTGTCCGGAGCTAAAGGCGTTGAGATAAAATTCACAGGTCTCCGCGACGGCGAGAAACTCTACGAGGAAGTACTCAACGACAAGGAAATCACGCTGCCGACATACCACAACAAGATCAAGATCGCCAAAGTACGCGAATATGACTACTCGGATGTAAACGCTACTATATGCCAGATGATAAGCACATCGCATTGTGCCGACGACATGACAATCGTTTCCACGATGAAAAGCCTTGTT
This sequence comes from uncultured Muribaculaceae bacterium, assembly GCA_910586995.1. GTDB lineage: Bacteria > Bacteroidota > Bacteroidia > Bacteroidales > Muribaculaceae > CAG-873. The sequence goes on from CAJUKZ010000007.1 coordinate 77,762, forward strand.
CCTGAATTCAAGAGCCAGCATTCCAAATACGAGGCTCTCGACAAATAATCTGAAGACATAATTTAATTGAGCAGGCCGGACAGAAAACATCAATCTGTCCGGCCTGCTCTTTTGCACTACAAATATGACTGTTAAAAAAACTGTATATGTTGGCACGTGAAGCACATTGTTTGTAATTTTGTAAGAACTATAATTTTCTCATGGAACGACAGACCCGCAATATTCAGGAACAAAGGATGCAGCAGAAGCTCGCGCCGATGCAAGTCCAATATGTGCGGATGCTTGAAATGACCACTCCTGAAATCGAAGATGCCGTACGGCGCGCGATTGAAGACAATCCAGCTCTCGAAGTAGCCGACTCCGTACATGAATCTGTTGAGAACGAACAGGAGCACAATCATGAGGATTATACCGATAAACCGACTGCCAGAAATACAGATGCCTGGATATCTGCAGTTGCGACCGACAGTTCGGAAGATACCCTTACGACACATCTGGAGAAACAATTATCCGAATCAGATGCAGACGACCGCACATTAGCGCTGGCAGAGTACCTGCTTGGCGAAATCGACGGCAACGGCCGTATTTCAAGATCTCCCAAAGACATTGCAGACGATATCGCATTCAACACCGGAGGCGAAATCTCCACGGAGGAAATAGCGGACGCCCTGAATCTTATAAAAAGTCTTGATCCTCCCGGGGTGGGTGCAGCAGACCTCAGAGAATGCCTGCTGATACAACTGAGATCACGCAATTTGGAAGATCAGGCCAACAAGGATGCCATATCGCTGCTGGAGAATCACTATGACCTGTACAGCCGCCGCCGCCTCGACATGCTACGCTCTGCCTCAGGTCTTGACACAGGACGTCTGCGAAATGCCGACGAACTGATTCGCTCACTCAATCCCAAACCGGGTGCGCAATTTGCCGGAGGCGACCGCATGGAACGCGCTTCCTCTGTAGTAGTCCCCGATTTCAACCTCGATATAGACGACAACGGCAATATCACTGTAAGTCTTACATCCGACATACCGGAACTGTCGATAGCCGAATCTTTCAATATCCGGACAAAAAACGATGACTTCATACGTCATCACCACGACGAAGCATCGAACACGATCAAACTTCTGCAGATGCGCGGACGCACCCTTATCAGGACAATGAAAGCGATCGCATATCTGCAACGCGACTTTTTCCTATCCGAAGAAAAAGAGAAGATACATCCTATGGTTCTACGCGACATAGCGCAGATAACAGGCGACGATCTTTCCGTAATATCCCGTGCGACAGCCGGGAAATACGTAAATACACCGGGCGGGGTATATCCCCTTAAAATGTTTTTCAGCGAACGTACCCAGGCCGACAATTCAGGCTCGGGCTCTCTGCATCGCGTGCTTTCAGCCCTGAAAGCTATTATTGACAGCGAAGACCCTCAACACCCCTACCCCGATGAGACCTTACGCCAGATGATGAAAGAAAAAGGCTTCGATCTGGCAAGGCGTACAATCGCAAAGTACAGGGAAGAAAAACTCGGAGTCCCGGTAGCCAGACTGCGAAGACAGGTTTAGACATCCCTCTACACGATTCATCTTTCATGAATATATCCACAGACAAACAGACATGGAATTCGACAACAATCCAACCGGATCACTATACACAACGACACAGGCTGCTGAACGGACGGCAAGCGCCATAAATAAAACTCCTCAACCGGAAAATGCACCGGACACACGACCGGCGTCTGAAAAATTCGCCTCAGCCATTTCCGCCGCATTCTCGCCACTGCTCATGCCCTCATACTGTGCGATGATAGCATTTTGGGCAACAAGATTGTCCGCCGCTCCGGAAGGAGCGAGGCTGACATCTGCTATCGTGATATTACTGCTCACATGTTTTCTGCCATTGGCGGCTTTGCTTGGAGCGGTGAGATTGGGAAAAGTATCTGATACCCGTGTGCGCGACAGACGCCAGCGTATCTATCTTTATCCCGTGGCCATCGTGTCCTATATATTGTGTGCCTGGTATCTGGCCCGCGTGCATGCCCCGTCATGGCTCTCCGGGTTCTTCATGGGTGTCGCGCTCAGTTGTATCTGCGCGTTCATCATAAATTTCAAATGGAAAATCAGCGCCCATGCCGCAGCATGCGGAGGCATGCTGGCATTCATCCTCTATATTGCGATCACCGGACTCAGCGACCTGTTTTTCCTTCCGTGGATCACAGGTGCTGTGCTTATCACCGGTGCAGTAGGATCGTCCAGACTGATACTCAAAGCCCATACAATAGGTCAGATCATAGCAGGCATTGCGGTAGCAGGCTTATGCGTCACCGCAATGATGGTGGTTTTCGGCTGACCTCATATATTTTGAACAACTCTAACAACCAATAAAATATGACTCCATTAGTAAGCATCATCATGGGCAGCACATCCGATCTGCCCATATTAAAGAAAGCTGCAGCTTTCCTCGACGAGATGGAAGTGCCTTTCGAAATGCACGCACTGAGCGCACACCGCACACCATCAGCCGTAGAGGACTTCGCTCGTAATGCACGCGGCCGCGGACTCAAGGTCATAATCGCAGCAGCCGGAATGGCAGCCGCACTCCCGGGCGTGATTGCGGCTATGACAACACTGCCGGTTATCGGTGTACCCATCAACTCCACACTTCAGGGTGAGGATGCACTTCTGTCAATCGTGCAGATGCCTCCGGGCATATCAGTAGCCACTGTGGGTATCAACGGGGCACTCAATGCCGCTATCCTTGCAGTAGAGATGCTTGCGCTGAGCGACGCTGGCATAGCTGCCCGTTTCGACAGCTACCGTGCCACTTTAAGCGAAAAAATCATAAAAGCCAACGAGGAACTAAAACAGATCGAATACAAGTTCAAGACAAATTAAGTGATAATGAGCGCATTTGATTACCGTCGGCGCACATCTTCAGTTGCCCGTATCGGAAATGTTGAAGTCGGCGGAAACAATCCGGTGAAAATCCAGTCAATGACTTCTACGTCGACGATGGACACAGAAGCTTCAGTGACGCAGTGTGCAGCCATCGCCGATGCCGGAGCTGACATTGTGCGCCTTACCGCACAGGGCACAAGGGAAGCGCGCAATATGGGTGTGATTAAAAGCACTCTGCGACAGCGTGGCTATTCCATACCGTTGGTAGCCGATATACACTTCAACCCACGCGCAGCATTTGCAGCCGCCGAGGAAGTCGAAAAAATAAGAATCAACCCCGGCAACTTCGCCGATCCCGGACGCACATTCGTAAAGCTGAACTATACGGATGAGGAATATGCATCCGAAGTAGACCGTATACGCGACGCATTCGTTCCTCTGCTGAAAGTATGCAAGGAGCACTCCACAGCCCTCCGCATCGGAGTCAACCACGGTTCTCTCTCCGACCGTATAATGAGCCGGTACGGAGACACTCCTGAAGGCATGGCGGAGAGTGCAATGGAATATCTGCGCATATGCCGCGACGAAGACTTTACCGATGTGGTCATATCCATCAAAGCCTCCAATACCGTGGTTATGGTGGAGACGGTGCGCAGGCTTGTAGCGGCTATGGATGCCGAGGGTATGGCATTTCCACTCCATCTCGGGGTCACTGAAGCTGGCGACGGCGAGGATGGCCGAATAAAATCCGCACTTGGCATAGGTGCGCTGTTGGCCGACGGTATCGGCGACACCATACGTGTATCTTTGAGCGAAGATCCCGTCAATGAAGTCCCTGTAGCGCAGTCAATTGTGGACTATATCAGCACATTCGCCGATGCAGAGCCCATCAACGGTGAGACTTATCCCGGATTCAACCCCATCCGACCGGAAAAAAGGCATACGGAAGCCATAGGAAATATAGGAGGTGACAACCGTCCTGTGGCAATAGGCATCGACTTTGCAGAAGATGACCTTAAAAACTTTGAAGGCGTGGAGGTAGTGACAGGCGATGCACCCAACGCATCTGGCAAAGCACTGGCATCACTCCACAAATTAGAGACCGACAGACCCGGAACTCCGGCTATAGTGAAGTTTTCATATCCGGATGCTTCATACGACACAGTTTCGGTAAAAGCCGCCATCGACTTCGGTCGTGTGCTTTTGGCAGGATTTGCAGATGGAATATGGCTCGACACTCCTGCACTCACACCGGAGGAACGTGCACGCATCTCGCTCTCCATTCTTCAGGCCGCACGTTGCAGAATGAGCAAAACAGAATACATAGCATGTCCCGGATGCGGACGCACGCTTTTCGACCTGCGGGGAACGCTTGCTGCTGTACGTCAGGCAACGTCGCACCTGAGCCATCTTAAAATCGGAATCATGGGATGCATCGTCAACGGCCCGGGCGAGATGGCTGACGCCGACTATGGATATGTAGGTGCGTCTGCCGGACACATAAGCCTTTACAAAGGCAAACAATGTGTTGAAAAGAACATTCCTCAGAAAGATGCCATTGACCATCTGATTGCCCTTATCAAAGAAAACGGTGACTGGACAGATCCGCAATAAGCCGACATGATCCGACAGACTTATCATATACATACCTTACCCAACGGCCTGCGTCTCGTGTGCGAGCGCAGGCCACGCGCTGCAGTGGAATATTTCGGTGTGGCAGTGATGGCCGGTAGCCGCGACGAACGCCCCGACGAATTTGGCATAGCCCACTTCGTCGAGCATACGATCTTCAAGGGAACGCTCAAGCGCAAACCCTGGCACATATTGAACCGTATGGAGTCGGTCGGCGGAGAACTTAACGCATTCACAACAAAAGAGGAGACATACATATACTCCGCATATCCCAAAGGCAACACAGCACGAGCGATAGAACTGATAGCCGATCTCATCATCAACTCCAGATTCCCGGCCAAACAGATTTCAATAGAGCGCGACGTTGTTGCCGACGAGATTGCATCATATCTTGATTCTCCAGCCGATGCCATCTACGACGACTTCGAAGATCTTATTTTCAAAAATTCAGGGCTCGGACACAATATACTGGGATCCGAGGAGACATTGAAGACATTCACTCCAGAGAAATGCGTGGCATTTATGCATCGCAACTACGTGGCCGGCAATATGGTCGCGTTCTACAGTGGACCGGCGTCGCCGGAATCAATCCTCAAGCTTGTAGAAAAGTGGACCGGACACATACCTGAAGGAAATATAGACCACAGAACATCCTCAATATATCCTTCCGACATCAAATTCAATGAAGTAAGAGATATTGCCTCGCACCAGTCGCACACACTGCTCGGTGCAATAGTCCCAGGCATATATTCCGACGATACACCTGTAGCCGCACTACTCACCAACATACTTGGCGGCCCGGGTATGAACTCGCTTTTCAACCTCTCCCTGCGCGAACGCAACGGACTTGTCTATTCGGTAGAGGCGACCACTACCCTATACCGCGACTGCGGACTATGGAGTGTATATTTCGGCTGCGACAATTCAGATGTGGAGAAATGCATGTCACTTATCCGGGAAATAATAGACCGGCTGGCCACAGATGCGCTGACCGACAGACGCCTGAACCAGTACAAGCGTCAGCTTTCCGGACAGATGGCTATGTCGCGCGACAACCGCGAAAGCTGCATAATGTCGGCTGCAAGATCCACACTGTATCATGGGACCGTGCTGACTCCTGAAAAGAATATCTCAAGAATCCGGGCCGTCACTCCTTCGGCCCTGCGCGATTATGCAGGACACCTGCACGATCTCTCCCGCCTCACCTTCAACTGACCGAAATACCACATCACTGCGGATTGTTTTATTCAATACTTTTTATTTGGTATTGCAGTAATATTTGACTACATTTGCATCTGTGTTCATCTATACGGACACAACGAGATACGCTCAAACAAACCCTAACCTAAACACTTTCCAGATGAAGAAGCATAATTTCTATGCAGGACCATCGATCCTAAGCGAGTACACCATCAAGAATACAGCCGATGCAATCCTCGACTTTGCCGGCACAGGACTGTCAGTACTTGAAGTGTCACACAGAAGCAAAGAATTTCAGGCAGTTATAGACGAAGCCTCGCAGCTTGTCAAGGATCTGCTCAACGTGCCTGCCGGATATTCGGTGCTCTTCCTCGGCGGTGGCGCAAGCATGCAGTTCTGCATGGTTCCCTATAACCTGTTGCGCAAAAAAGCATCATACCTTGACACCGGCACATGGGCATCCAACGCGATCAAGGAAGCACGTCTGTTCGGCGAAGTAGATGTAGTGGCATCATCCAAGGATGCAAACTACTCGTTCATTCCCAAGGATTACACCATCGCCCCAGACTCCGACTACTTCCATTTCACCAGCAATAATACAATCTACGGTACTGAGATGCGCTACGATCCTGAAACAGACGTACGCCTCGTGGCCGACATGTCGTCCGATATATTCTCACGCCCGGTAGACATCTCCAAATACGACCTGATATATGCCGGTGCACAGAAAAACCTCGCTCCGGCCGGAGTTACCATCGTGATCGTGCGCGACGAAGCTCTCGGACACGTTGAAAGAGCTATCCCCACGATGCTCAACTATCAGACGCACATTGCTAAAGGCTCGATGTTCAACACACCACCCGTATTGCCGATATTCTCAGCTCTGCAGACACTGCGCTGGTATCGCGACATGGGCGGCATAGAAGCAATGGAGAAGCGCGACCTTGAGAAAGCAGGTCTCCTCTACGAAGCCATCGACTCAAGCCGTATGTTCACCGGAACAGCCCGCGTTGAAGACCGTTCGATAATGAACGTATGCTTCGTCATGAAACCGGAATACAAGGAACTCGAAAAGGACTTCATCGACTTTGCATCAGCACGCGGTATTGTAGGTATCAAAGGCCACCGTTCAGTCGGAGGTTTCCGCGCGTCACTCTACAATGCTCTCCCCATTGAGAGCGTGAGAGTCCTTATAGAAGCTATGAACGATTTCCAGGCCACACGCTGAACAACATGAAAGTACTCGTAGCAACACAGAAGCCATTCGCTCCAGCGGCAGTGGCTTCCATCAGACAGGTGATCGAAGACGCAGGATATGAGATGATCCTGCTTGAAAAATATGCTTCCGCCGAAGATCTTACAAAAGCTGCGGCCGACGCAGATGCGATAATCATCCGCAGCGACGTAGTAGATGCCAAAGTGCTTGAAGCGGCAAAGAATCTCAAAATAGTAGTACGCGCCGGAGCCGGATATGACAACGTGGACCTGGCCACTGCCAAGGAACACGGTGTCGTCGTGCAGAACACACCCGGACAGAACTCGAATGCCGTGGCCGAACTGGTATTCGGCATGACGGTTATTGCCATACGCAACATGTACGACGGCACATCCGGCACAGAATTGCGCGGCAAGACATTAGGCATACAGGCTTTCGGACAGGTCGGAAGAAACGTAGCCAGAATAGCGAAAGGATTCGACATGGTAGTATCCGCACTTGACCCGTTCTGCCCCGACGAAGTAATAGCCGAGGCCGGTGTAAACCCTGTGAAAACTGTCAACGATCTCTACCTCAACAACCAGTTCGTATCCATCCACATCCCCGCCACACCGGAGACAAAAGGATCAATAGGCTACGATCTGATCAGACTTATGCCTGCCGGCGGAGTACTGATCAACACGGCCCGCAAGGAAGTGATCGATGAGGCCGGACTGATGCGTGCGCTCGAAGAACGTACCGACCTGAAATATGTGGCCGACGTCAAGCCTGATAACGCCGACGAACTCAAGGCTAAATTCGGACACCGTGTATTCTTCACCCCAAAGAAGATGGGTGCACAGACAGCCGAGGCAAACATAAACGCCGGCATAGCTGCCGCACGTCAGATCGTGGCATATCTCCGCGACGGCGAAAACCGCTATCAAGTGAACCGCTGACAATACAGTCAACATAACAGCATTAAGAGTTAAGGGCTAAAATGCCCTTAACTCTTTACTCATAAATCGGGAGGACATAAATGCAAGTAATCTACGAATATCTGCGTTATCATAGGCAACTCGCTAATTCTCAATTAACCGCACTGAGTCTTAGTTCGTTAGACTAAAATCGCCCCTACTTTTGCGGTCTTTTCGGTTGTCAGATTGTTGTCCGGCAGTAAACTTACAACTGGTTATTGTCGTTTTATTGTCGGAAATATGAACATCAGAATTGTAATACTACCACTGAAAGTGCTGGCCGACGGGTCGCACAAATTGAGGATTGCAGTCAGCCACAATTCTCAAACTCGTTATATCCCTACAAGGTTCACTGTGCCCAGTCTAAAGAACCTGAAGAACGGGAACGTGGTCGGAGTGCCAAATGCTCAATATATCAATCTCCAACTACGCACTCGCATGAATGACTTTTACAAGGCTTGCGACGAGTTGGAGGACATAGACTATTACACCTGCGCCCAGTTGGTCAATATGCTCACAAAACGTTCAGGGCAAAAAACGGATCTAAAGACCGTGGAGCAGATTTCAGAGGATATGCTTGCCAATCGACAACACGCATGGTCGAAGTCAACGATAGCAGGGTTCAAGCAAGGTATCAGGCGTTTCATCGAGCATTTCGGAAAAGACTTTGTACTTGTTACACTCACACATGAAAACGTGCTTGAGTTCCACAAGTATCTGGAGAAACAAGGCTACTCGCAAACCTCGGTCGGTATGCGCATGGACTCTCTAAAGCGTTTGGTCAAATATGCCATACGCCACGACTACGTTAAATATAGGGTCTATCCGTTCCTCGATTACAAGAGTGTCAAATCAGCCAAACGTGACATTGCACTATCTCTTGAACTTCTTCGGAAAATGCGGGATATGCCACTGACAGATAAATGGGAGATTTATGCCCGTGACCTCTTTATGCTGAGTTTCTATCTCTGTGGAATGAACTTGGCCGACATACTGCGTCTGGATCTTACACAGGACTATGTTAGTTTCATCAGGCAAAAGACGTTCAAACGTCGCGACGCTAACGATGTTACCGAGTTCACTATTCAGCCGGAAGCAAGAGCAATTCTCAACAAATACCTTACTCCTGAGGGTAAACTTCAATTCAACGGCTTTACAACGGAGAGGTCTATTCAACATATAAATGCAGACCACCTTAAAAAACTTAGGCCTAAACTCGGATACGAAAAACTGATATTCTACTCGGCTCGAAAGACCTTTACGCAACTTGCGAATGAACTAATGATAAAAGACTCGGTTATAGAATACTGTATCGGGGACGCTCCTCTCCCGTCCAATCGTGCGTTATATTTTTATGTCAGGGGAAACAAGAGAATGGCTGATAAGGCTATCCGTCGAGTATTCGATGCCGTAGCCTCTGACAAGAGTATGGAGCAACTTATTTCTGAACTTGAAGCGTAGGCCGGTCTGAGGTAAAGGCGTACACTCTTGGAGGTACGCCCGGATATGGCCAGCATATCCTAATAACTTATTTGCTTATAAGCAAGCCGCTTCGCTTGGCTGGAATTTGAGATTTTCGGCGTTTCCTTTCAACATTCCACGGAACACCGTCATTACGTTAATGTGCTGTTGTGCTATCTTCTGTTGCTTTTTGGAGAGGGTGCGTATGTACTGACGCGCGGCTTTCAGCGCTCCGTCAAGATGACCGATAAATTCAGGATAAGCCATTTCTTTTCTGAAAAATTCCTCTACGGTCATATGGCCGTCAGCAGGAACAAATGGCGTAAGAGTCTGAACCGGCTCTACTGGGGCCTGTTCAGGTTCTTCCCTGCGCAAGCGTCCACTTCCAAATAACGTGGGTTGCATGGCGCCAGTCATGGTTTGTGTCGTAGTCCGGGTGGTCCGTTTCTGCCTCTGGCGATATTGGTCGATGTAAGCCAGACGTATTTCATAGGAGGTCTTTTCGCTATCAGCCGGAATTTCCTCTAATTCCTGAGAGTCCGCTGGATAACGGAGCGAGTGTGTTACCACGGTGTCAATCCACTTGCGGTAGCCGTTGGCTTGGTTCTTGCGGCATTCGATAAGGAGTGTCAACAAGCCGTCCTCATCTATGTAGCGGTTACAGGAGGTGATTTTTTGTCGCCGGACAGTAAACTCTCGTACTTGCCCTTTGGTACGTTTGACCAAATCCTCAGCCTCTCTCAGCAACATCGAGAGGGTCTGACAGAGGTCGGTCAGATTGTACCACAGACTCCCGTCTTTTTTGCAGGCATGAAGAAAGCCATACTCCGGCGAGTAAAACTTCTTCATGGTCGGTTCTTGTGATTGTGTCATATTACTATTTCGTTTTAGTTTGATTTCTTGATAGCCAACGTATCTCTCCTGAGAATACGTTTCTGAAATATTTGTCATTTTCAGGATTGCCAGCATAAACCCTTTTGCCGTCGTAATAGAGTTGCTTTCGTCCAAACTCTATTCTTATTTCAGTGTGTTCTATGAGGGAGATATCGACCTCTTGCCACACTCTACCACTTTCGGCGGTGCTAATATCTATAAGATAATGAACCATTTCTTATATTAGATGTATCGAAATATCTTCTGACAAATAGATTTGGGTATTGCCAACCCGCGCACGGTGGAGCCACGGTAACTGTTTATCATCCGTTTGCCCTCGCAATTCTTGCCACTTAAATTCTGTCGAAGTGCTTCATCGGCGTCCCAAAAAGTTCCATTAACTATGCAAACTTGAGAGGGGTTATCCACACCATCTTCGGGAGTAGCACACCGCACTTGGTACTTTCCTTTGGGGTTCAGGAAATGTCCTTCTTCAAGTGCGGAATACTCATTATGTGGGCCGAAATAAATATCCGAGCAAGCGTCAGTGCCGACGCAAAGGAAATAGAGCTTGCCATCGAGTTTGGATATTGTTGTTGTAGCCATGTCTTTTTTATTTAAGAGGGTTTATGTTTTATTTATAGTACAAAACTACACAAAAATTATCATATACACAAATTTAATCAACTGAAAATCTGCATATTAGCCCATTTTTAACTTTTGCTCACTTATCTTATATGCAAGGTTTTTAGTGGTCAATATTACTATCTTTCTAAGTCCTCTAACTCAACTTCTTTCTCTACTCGATATAACTCAATACCGTTGATATTCTCGCTATGAGCCACCAGTCCACCGGCCTCTAATTCGTCAATGGTTTCTTTGATGTCAGAGATAATCTTGGAATGTAATTCGTTCCGGATCGCCACATACGGAACTTTCTTGTCAACTATCCTCTGCTCGACAAGTTCTTTGATAAGCTGATAGACGTATGGTTGGAGGTACAGCATAGCCGGTTAGTTCAGAATGTTATGTTTCTTGATTAACTCGGCTGCTTTCTTCAGCAGAGAACCGAGTTGTTCAGCAGCCACGAACTCCTCTCTGTGCTTGCGGGTGAGAGGCTGCCCTGAGTATCCGCAAGCCTCTCGTCGCTTATCGGCATATTCTGTTAAGTAGTATTCTCCCTCACGTTGGAGAAAGTCTGCGAACTTGTGAACGAGCACATCGTTACACGCTTTGTAACCGGCAATAAAGCAGTCCACATTCCGGTTGCTCAACATCTTTGTGCCGCGTAAGTGAAAGAATGCGAGTGTCGCAACTTCTTCGGCGTTCATGTGTTTTGGGGTATTCTTCATACTATAATATATTGCACGTTAAAGTAAAACTCTCGGCATAGCCGGCCGACTTGTGGATACGTCCACGGTGACTCCTCATAAGGAATGAAGATGACTCTCTGTTTGGTGTCGGCACGAATACCATGCTTTCTCAATCGGTAGAGCAGATTAGCCCTCCGCTTCATCTTCTTTTGTTGTATTGATAACATTATCACAAGAGCAAATCTTTAATTTAACTCCTTCGTAAGTAACAAAAGGTATATCGCCAATATTCACGCAATATGCGATTTCTTCAGCGATGTCAGGAGTTATGGGGTAAGCGAGTGCGTGAGCCATATAAACGGCACCGCATTTTGCGCACTTAATCCCGAGCATTGGTTTATTCTGATTATCTGCCATATTCTTTAATGATAAGAGAGGTGTCGCAGCCTCAATTAGCCACGTCACCTCTCCGGTTCTTACATTACGAGTTCCCAGTCATGAGCGAACACGTCGGCAATCGAGGGAGTCCACGAGTCGGCCTGTCCGGTTTCGGGGTTAAAGATTAAGCACTGAGCAACGTAGTCGATGTGATTGCCACTTGCAAGGACAAGACGCTTGGCCTCATCAGGGAGTGACTGCATTTTCGGAATAATCTCCGACGTGATGTGGGCCGGCACTTGCTTGAACACCATGAGTCCTTTGCCGTTCCATCCTGCGCGGCGGATAGAAAAGCCTTCGCGGAGTATGGGTAAGATTTGCTCGAATGAGAGGCCGGAGGGTCGGCACTCCTCGTTACCCTCCATACACGACTGTCGGAGAGCTGCAAGGTTGAGGTATGCGCACATCGTATTGAACTGTGCGATAAGGAAAGCGCGTGTACCGAGTGGCAGAGCCTTAAAGTCTTTACCGTCGTTTTTATTGAAGATGAAGTGCCCGAGTTTATCTGCCTTTTGCTTGAGGTCGGCAATCTCAATGTTGAGGCGATTGAGAGGTGTTTCAGACAACTTGTAAGCGTTCTCAAACACTTCGGCCGGCGACCACGACTCGTAGCCGTCAGGATAAACTACATGATAGCCTTTGTTGTCGGAATATTCCTCAACATAGGCGTTTTCGCGGATAAGGCCACGCTCGTGTGCCTCTCCATAGGTCATAGGCTCTGCCTTGACTGTCTTTGTACCAGTGTACTGTTTCATTTGTTCTTATCGGGTTTTATTAAGCCGCCCAAGGCTATATGGATTGTTCGTTCACTAACTTTTGGTGCTATCATTATTTGCATTTTCTGAAATTCAGCAATCCCTGTCTTTCTTGCTTCATCAGTCCAATCGACTATTGTTTCCAGCGGTTGAAATGAGCCGAGGAACTGCTTTGCTTTTTGTCGGCTACGCCAACGTGTAAATCTGCTCATTTTCGACATTTGTGAGGATTGAACAAACTATAATCAGACTCCACTACAACCGGGTGTACGAGTATTGCGCCGTCTAATGCTTTGGTTATACTATCTTTCCAGTACACCTTTGCACCGCTATCTGCTATCTTCTGCGACATATCTTCAACAAAACGAACTAAGGTCAAGTAGTCTGGCTTCTTACTTCCGCTCAGAAGTCCTATCTTGTATAAATCACAAAAACCGAGAGTGCAGAGTATAACGGCTTCGGCGCTTTGAAAGTCTATGACTGGCTCTATACTTGCAAATGTCTTTATTCCCAAAGAGTGAATATAGCGCATGGCGTTTATCCGTTCCTCATTGGTGCTTGCACCTTTCTCCAATTCATCATGGCCAGTCAGAGTAAATCCTATTGCGAGATTATCGAAGCCTTGCCGAAATGGGTCATACTCCCTAACGAGGGTAGCATAACACTCAACGAATAATAATGCGCCGTCCGCTCTTTTTGTCAGAATTGACGAGGGTACACCTTTCCTTCGTGCTATATTTACGGCATCAAGAGTTAATCCACCAGTAGTCGGAAGCAACGGATCTGTGGTAAAACTGAAGAATATTCCCGAGCGACGCAAATCCTCTCTGCAATATCGATAGTAAAACTCTTTCTCGAATACGTCAAGCGCATCCTTCTCGTCCTTGAAACACTTCTTCAAGCGAGGCTCATTTGACCATACCCTACTAAAGACTCCTCGTTTGCAATAGCAATAGTCACAATCATTAGAGCAACCGGTGTAGAAGTTCACAGCCCACGGAGCATACTCGCCTGCTTTCCCCTTTGGTTTATACAGAGCATGATTTTGAGGTCGGTAAACTTTTGCAAGTGGGATGTCCTTGATTTGCTCATAGAGTTCAGGATAATGCTCTTTCAAAACCTCTTTCTCGGTTAGAAAACGATTTTCTTGATGGTCAGGAGCGGCATATATACCGCCGGCATAATTGCCTTGTTCTTCGCCAAATCCAGTAATACAGCCATTCTTGACCACAACGTAATGGAAATACTCTCCGCGAGGACCGTAGCCGATATTTGATTTATATACCTGCTCACTCATAAATATACGTTTTCGGGATAACTTTGAGTCTTTGTTGCTCCGAGAGCAATTTCTTATGTGCCTCCCGATGGATAGCAGGGAGAGAACATGTATCGGGCGCCGGTTCTGCTACCACTTGTTGTGTTTGACAACCGCAACAAGCGATTGCCGTTATCAGCATTAGTGCCAGAGATAGTCTTTTCATTTCTTTTCGTTTTTAGGTGGATACTTATTTGCTGTTTTGGCATATATGGGGCACTTGTCTTTATAGTGACACTCCCCACGAGCGGCTTGATTGTGGCGATAATGCCAATCGTCCCAATCGGTTACTCCTTCATCGGTCAGAAATTCGATTAACTTCATGCAGCCGAAGCCTGAGTCTGCCTCTTTTTCGTCGTGGATCGATACAATCCCACTACTTATTGGTCGAGCCATCGCGTTCTGCTTTCAACGATTTCAGGTATTGATGAAATTCAGTGCGGTACTGGCCTCTGACAATTTTGTACTGCCTGTTCATTTTCGGAAGTGGGTTTATTCCTTTCGACTGGAGAAAGGTACTGACCACTTGGCATAATTCCGAGCCGTGCAGTCCATAACAACCACCAAGGCTATGAATGTCGTTCCTTGCTTCCGAGTATTGAGGGCGCTGTTTCTTGTACTGCGGTCGCTTGCCCCGGCCTCCTTGCATAGTTCGAGGATAGCCACAAGGGTCGCCGATGTACTCACCGGTCAGATAGTCGCAAGTGCCATCGAGGAGCATGTCTGCGTATTCACCCATTTTCGCCTCCTTTCATTCCTCTTTGAATGAGAGCAAGCCACACGCACACCATTACTGCGGCCATCATAGTTAAGGTTCTCCAGCACCCGGCAGAGGCGAGGACGATTACTGCCATAAACGAAAGGCCGTAGGCCATAGAGAGGCAGTCGATTGGTCTAAACTTTTTCATATCTTCAAATTTTTATGGTGGTTATATCTACTTGTATCGCCTCAAAAACGAGTATAGCGAAAACTATTATCATCAAGACAAAAACTCCCACTCGCGAAACCCATAGAGGCCAATTCTTGCGCTCAAATACTGCTTGGAGATAAAATCCAATCAGCACCAAAAACAGCGAGAAAAATGCTATTGCTGTTAGCAGCGTTTTTAATTCCATTAGTTGTTATTTTTAGTAACTTGTAAATCTGATAACTAACTCGCAGACTGTATAACTTTGAGAATAGAGTCTTGGGAGATTTCCCGATACCATGTGCCACCGGAGGTTTCTATATGGTAGGAGCAGACACCATTACGGCACATCGCGTTTGATATTCTACCAACTCTAATCAGGGAGTCAACAACAAACTTTACAATTTGGCCGACCTTAAACTTATTGGGTCGTATGGAGATTAAGCTCATATTCTCTATTTGACTCTCTCGTTGGTAGCGGATCTCATTGATTGTGGGAGTATCGTAGCAGTTCATTCTTGGCCTCCTTTCATTAAGTCTAATGCAGCGTCAATGGCTTTCGATAGAGCCTCCTCATAAGTTTCCGAATATGGGAATGTGCCTTGTATCGCGATGTATCCCGTGGTGTCATCATAGACCCCAAAATCGTAACCCTCCAGTCCTTCCTCATAATCGAAAACTGGAGTAACAACGGTTTCGTACCCTTTCGAGCGTAACCACCTCGTAGCCTGTGCTTGAGTGGGAGCAGATATTTTGGATAGTTCGAGAGTGTCCATTTCGGTGTTGCGATATGGCATAACGAAACCACTATGAACGACTACCGGTGTGCCATCGTCTGCGAAGTTTAGGGAATAGAAGAAGTAGGTTTGCTCATCATAGCCTAACTCCTTAACCTGCTTTGCCTGCTCGTAGGTCAGGAATGTATCAATCGTGGGTCCGTTCATTGCTTCTTTGGTGTAAGTTGGTGTAACACGTTTCCTATACCTACTGACAACGCTACTTCATAGGTACGATATGTGGCTTTGTCTATTTGCAGGTCTGTTCGCTGTGAACAGCGGACGAAATACCCTTTTCGCTCTCCAGTATCAGAGTCAAATCGAGGACTAACAACGAGGTCAACTCCTAATTGCTCTCTTAGCCATTTGGCCGCTTGGTCGATGCGCAGTTTGGGATACTTGTTTATGCTCGTAACTGTTACCCATTGGCATTCTTCATCGTCCCATTCATCTCGCTCGGTGCCTGAAATTTTCTCGTAGAAAATAGGTCCTTTCCATTCATCAACATTGAACCCAATTGCGACAATGGTCTTGGCTTCTTCTTGGGAGATAAATTTATCTTTCATCGGTCTGCTTCGTTTTAGGTCTATAATCATCAAGGTCATCGTCATGCTCGTAACAGTTCGGGCAGTAATGCTTGCCGTCTATTTCAAGCCAGTCATCGCTCTCAGCCTGCTCCCATATATCGTAGTCGATATATCCTACACAGCCGTTCTCATCGCGGAAGCGTTCCCCGCAGCCGTCGCAGATGTATGTGGTCATTGTTTCTTGCTTTCTCATCTTGCTCCATTGATTAGACCCATGACATATACTGCCGAGTGGTCTGTTATGATTGAATTGTTCTCGCCTATGAGCCGGATAATGCAGCCTTTACCTTGTGGCTTTACTGTTTCTATCCGCTCGATATTCACGAATATAGGCTCGTGGTCGATTTCTTTATAGATACCTGCGGCATCAAGGACTGATATGGATTGCTGTATTTCTATAAACTTTGCCATAATTAGTCGGTGGGGATATATTTCTTACAGGGGCAATTCTCGTCGTGGCAGATACCAGCGACAGCATTTCTTGTGTTCGCTTGGTACTGATACAGGAGATACGAGTGGCCCTCATAGTTGAACTTGGTAATGCGTGTGGCGCACTTGTAGTCTTGCTCACGTTGCCACTCCTCATGTGTCTGTACTGGATCGCATGAGGTCAGAGCCAAACATACGGCAAGGATTGATACTAACTTCTTCATAATCTTATTCATTACTCATTCGTTATTACTTATTTCAAAAATGGAAGAGTTATTCCTGATTGCACCATATCTTCAATTTCTTCATCTGACATATTATCCAATTCTTTGCTTATCATAGGTGTAAAATGACGAGTCAAGTCTATTGTCCCGAGAAATGCTGTATCTTGCGCCGGAGATACATCTGATTTTTTCTCAATAATAACTCCAGCCTCGATTAGCAAATGGGTTATTGGGGTGTCCTTCGGAATGTACGAATAACCGTTTCTATCAACATATGGAGTTTCCAGTTTCTCTAATGCTTCTTGGTCTTTTACGTATTTATACATGAGTTTCACAGGGAACGTCATATTTAAGCCATACTTCTTGATACCGATTGCTACCCAATCATAGAACATCTGTTCTTCTTCGGTTAATCGCCACCAGTCGATATTCTCAAAGCACCACATAATATAGCCGATATGCTCTGCTATTACACTTAGAATCGGCCGCCCCTTGTATTTACCAAAGGTCATTTTCCTCACCTTAGTCTGCTCCATTGTCAAGTTTATTAAGGAGTTCGACTTCGTTGTTAGCAACAAATCCCATTATCAACTCATAGATAGCGTCTAACGGATTGTCGTGCTTGCAGGTGCAATTCATTTGATAGGCTATGCCCTCTTGCTCTTCAACTCCCTCAAAAGGTTGCAGACAATATGCTGCCTTATACCGCACTCCCTTTGAGGTCATGGCTGATTGCAGGGTTAAGAGGTAGCGCAGATTATTCTCCGTGAGCAGACTTGACGGGAGTAAGGTTATGCAGTCAGAGAGTGTCGGCGCCGGACAAATAGTATTCTCTTTGATTGTATCCGGCAGGAACATGAACCGAGCAAAGTCTATGCTGACAGCCATTGGCTTTTCGCCCTCCAGACTCATCCAAAGAGCACTTGCGCCTGAGAGGTCAACTCCGGCCTCTGTAAGCCTATTGACCTGCTTAATCGTGAGGTGTTGTCTATTCTTCATCGACATGGGATTTTTCGTTAAATGGTGTGGTGGGTAGAGGCAGCCATCCGATAACCTCCTCATTGTCTTGCTTCGCCTTAAAGCAGAGTGGTGATTTAGGGTCGGTGATTTCTGCTCGAGTGCAGCGGATAACACGGACGGTGTGCCAGTTTGCTTTTCTGAGAGCAACTAACACTCTTGTACCCTCAGGAGGCATATCTTCAGACGGATCTATCCAGTTGGTATGACCGTAAACTTCATTCTGTATTCTGATGTATTCTTCTCGGGTCATGTCCTTAAATCTTTCTTGTGGGAGTTTTGGAGAGTATGCGATACCAGTTGATACCGTCAATAACTCTGGGCTTTTTACTGATTAAGAATGTGGCAGCTTTTTCAGCATTGACATCATTGAGTATGCTGTGCGCTGCCTTTGCTCCGGCAAAACACAAACGAGCCTTGTAAGCTTTGTTCGACAGGAGCCGCAATCTAAATCCGGGCAGACTATCAGTGAATGTCACTAACCATTCTTTGGTTTCGTTATCATAGGCTATCATACCCTTGTTTCCTAACTCCAGCTTTAGGTCATCTGCTATCAGATTGTTCAGGAAAAACATGCCGCACTTCCGATTGACATTTACGAGCCACTGTGTAGGAGGGTGGTTGTTGCACTTTCTCTTCGGGAACATTTCAAGAGCCATAATGATATTACATTGCGTAAGCGAACTGCTTACTGGTTCTACTTGCTATCGTGTTGACATTATCCACTACTTGTTGACGGCTCATGCCGAAACTATCTGCCGTGTCTTGCAGGGAGTATCCTTGCAGCCTCATCTGCCATATCGCCTCCTGTGTAGCCGAGAATGTATTATGAATGAAACTGCGGATAGTTCGTGCCAATCCACTGAAATCTCGTTGTGGAGCCTCTTCAACCTCTGTATCAGGGAGCAGAGTAAAGAACAATTCATCGGGGTGACATATCGTATAGCACTCGTTGATACTGCGTCGGGAGATTGTCTTATATGTTGTAAGGAACACCTTTCGGTAATCACTTAGACCAGACTTTAGTTCCTTGCTTGAAATGACCACAAGATAAACCTCATGAAAAGCGTCCTCATCGAAAAGACTCATTAGGCTAACGCTCTCTTTCAGCCGGGAGTAGTTCTCAATAAACCACTTGTCAAAGGCTGATTTTTCTTTGCTTATGTTTCGTTTAGGCATACCGGTCAGCGTACTTGGGGTGGAGCAACTGTGACTTGTGGGATTTTCCCGCCCGGTAAAGAGCCAGATGATGGCTCTTTACCTGTGCGAGATTATCGTTTTGTCGTTCAATCCTTGTCATTCTTGCAGGCCGCCTTTGGAATGAAACAGAAGTCAGCGAAGATTTCGCCAAACTGCTTGGCAGCATATTCTGCCAGTTCCTCATTCTTGAAGGCGAGCCGAGAGCCGACGCTCGTGTTCGAGTACGTAGAAACGCTGTACGCGTCCGAGCAAACGAGACCGCCATACGCATTCGCATTGCTGTCCGCACGGCCAACGACACGGCATTTTTCTTCCTCGCTCATGTCCTCGATTTGTTCAGGAGAAACGAGGTCGTACCACGCATACCAGCGCCATTCTCCTTTGGTAAACTGCGGTTTCCAACCCTCGTTCAGAGCCTCATAGATTACACGCAGTGCGGCATACGCCATTATGTCGGCGGTCTCAGGGTCGGTTTCTGATATGGCATATCCATACTTGATAGAGCGATATGCCTTGACCGCAGGGTTATCTTCCCCGAGTTCGCTCACGGCGTCGTCTAAAGTCTTGATACGTTCTGTTACTGGGAGGGTTGAGGCAAACTCATCACCGAGGGCTTCTTTGATTGCCAGACGAGCCTCATTGCCGCCGGAGCGGTAGATTGAGAGCAGTTGCTCCTTTGAAAAGTCGATTTTCATCTTCGTTTCGTTTTAGAATGTTTAACTTATTTGCTTATAGGGTGGAGGTTCATTTCCACAATGCAAAACTACACATAAATTATCTTTTATACAAGTTTTGCAGTAATTATTTTTCGAGAAATCGTTATTTTTTTCTCTCTTTGTTGGAGATATTCAGAGGTGGGGGTTCTTATATTCTCTTTTGATACATTCCGGCAGCAAAACTTTGATACTCCCATTGCCACTGCGCCTTATGTATCCCTCAGAGTCAGTATCACCTCTACGGAGAGCGCACTTGACAGCGCCCTCAATAGCGGCCTTGTGGTCAATGGCAGAGTAACCGTATATTTTACGAGTTTCTTTATCCGCCCAGCTTACGAAAAAGCCTGTACCTCCATGATTACGGCCGAGGCCAAATGTTGTCACAGAGTAATACGGCTCATAACATCGCTCGTACACATCACCGCCAACAATCAGGAATTTGCTAGCAAGTCGAGTAATATACTTGAGGTATTCGCACCTACTTCTACTTTCGTAGGAGTATGACGTAAATTCCCATTGCCAGTTGACCGCAGAGGCATCGCTATTTCGCCATAGCGCACTTCCATCATCATCTTTTATGGCTCGTCGCTGATACTGCCTATATAACTTGCCTTTATGCAGTATCACTATGCGCTCCTCATGGCCGTATTCAGACACAAGGAACGCCTTTTGGACTTTGGCGGCAGATACCTCTTTGACGCATACCGATATATACTCATCGTATTCTACTGGTCGAGGTTTTCTACATCGAGGAGGTACCTGCATTTCGGTGTACTTTATATAGACTTCAAATTTCATGCGTTAGCGGATTTCAATGTAGCCATATAGTGTGCAACCTCCTCTCTCAGTTGAGTAATGGGAGTGTTCAGTCGCTTACGGCACCTGAAGTATCTCCCCTCAGCAGTAAAACAGAAAGGGAACACATCTGAGTGATACGGTTCTCCAACAAAGAACATATCCGGCAAAACTCTTGCCGGCGGCAGACAATTATAACTATCCCAATAATCTTCTTCGGTTATCTCCTCAACAGGGCCGTTATGGAGGTCTGAGATATACTGTTTATGCAGTCTATTTAATTCCTCCGGCCCTATGGTGGTGAGATTAGGATTGTGGTCACGTTCTCGGATTTGCTCTATGGTGTTACCGTAGAAGTCGCAGTGAACGTCATCGGTCATGCAGGTTATTACAGCACCATCGAACTTCTGAGTGGGGTCTATAACATATCTCATATTATTGCTCCTCTGATATGGTGAATGAAAATCCGCGTCGGGCGAATAGTTCCCTGATCGTGGGGAGGTATTGACTCCCCGGACACAGGAGGCGCACACGGCGCGACCTGTTCGGGTATCTCTCACAGCGGAGAATGATGATGTATTCTCGGTCAGAGGTATAGAGCGTTTCGTAATTTATCGTCAGCATGGTCAAGATTATTTAGCGTTACGGAGTTTGACTACATACGCTCTGTGTTCATCAGAGGACGCCTCATTGGGTACGAGGACTCGAGCAGCAGCGTAATAAGCGTTGTCGGTCAGTTGGCGTTGCCAACAGCCATTTGACGGCGACCAACGGAAACCATTGCTTTTGAGCTTGTCGATGATAACCTGCGATGGTTTCTCATCGTGGTATATCCGAAGTCGGTCATCAGAATAGCACTTGACAACCTGACCGCCCTCAAAGGGTATCTCAGTGTCCTCGCGGTTCGCCATTTCCTCTGTCTTGGCTTTCTTAGCCTCGCAGAGTTCGGGGAGTTTCCATGCTTTGTGGCGTTTAGTGAATACCGGCTTACCTCCTTTCTCCACCATGCCGGCGCTCAACTCTTCGATAAGGGCGAGAGCCATTTTGAGCAATTCCGCCTTTCCGTTGAGTGCTATTCGCTCCAACTTTCCATAGATTGAGGAAACGAACAGAGCACGGTGGGCCGGATAGTTCTCGGTGTCGATTGCGAATATAGAAGCGGCAGTCTGAATGATGTCTTTCTTTAGCGGTCGCCATTCTGAGGCCATCTTCTCCTCCGGGGTTTTATCTGCCTCGGCTGCACGTTCAGCACGTTTGTGGTACGACTTGCGCCACTGCATAAAGTCATCGACCGCCTTGTCGTAAGAGTTGCTTGCGCTCTGCGCCCTCTTAGTCGGAAATCTGGCAGGGCCGGTTATCATGGCAGAGAGGCAGCGCGAGTGCAGTCTGAACAGGTCCTCAATTCTCGATCTGAACCGAGCAATATATTCAAAGTGCCACTCCTTCGGCAGTTCCGCAAGGTCAGATTGCAGGTCAGCCTCATAACCTCGAATATACTGTAAGGCTCTTTCCTCAGGAGTATGGGAGGTATTGTAAAATGCACGGACTGCAAGGTCGTACATATCCTCGAAATTTTCCTGATATTTCCAGTCCACCACAATGTAGTTCTGGAGGTCGGAGTCTTTGACTACATTCTCGTGCCCCTCTTTCTTGGCGAGGTGGCAGAAGTAGCCGTTACCGAGAGAGTGACCACGAAAGCCAAACTCATAGTTTCCATTTTCAGGAAACTCTTTCATGCGCACCGTTTTGGCACGGTGGCAGTTCTTGATACTTAATGTTACGTTCTCCATATTTTTGAACTTATTTGCTTATTTGATGATGCAGGGGCAGCCGGAGCCACCCCTGTTTTTATACTCTTAATTTCGTGTTATTCTCGATGTCTGCATAGACACAGCCATTCTCTGCGGCCATCGCGAGGAAACGGTTAAGATAGTCTTGGCCTCGCTTACCGCCTTTGATGAATAGCATCTCCCACTTCTCATAACCTCCTTCAAGGAATTGGCTGGAATGGTCATAATACATGACGGCCACAATTTCAGAGGAGTTAATTCTAACATTCTCCAGTTCGTCTGTTTCGCCGGGATTGATACAGAACAGGCTCTCATCATCATCGTTTACGCCCATGACATAAGCATTGCAATCATATCGTTTCATGCCGGCTACGCTTTCAGCACTCCACTTAACTTCATTGGCATTGCCAATCAGGGGGTAAATCGAGAGGTGGTTAATGTTGCTCATCTTTATTTCGTTTGTAGGTTGATGTTTTATTTATAGTACAAAACTAATCATTTATTATCTTTTATGCAAGTTTTTGAAACTAAAAATCGACCTACAATGTCTTGATTTCTTGATTTTTAACTTTTACAATCGCCCCTCATCCGCGTAGGAAAAATACCCTCCTTCAGGAGAGAGAATAATGCTATCCATAAGGCGCACGTCTAATAGCGCAAGCCCCTCTTTCAAGCGTCTTGTCAGGGTGTCATCAGGCATGGAGGAGCGGAGATTGCCGGAGGGGTGGTTGTGCACGAACACCACGCTTGCAGCGAGGGAGTCAATGGCATACTTTGCTACTATGCGAACATCAACGATGGTGGCAGCCAATCCACCCTGCGCTATCTTCGCCCAACCGATGACTTTGCTGGCTTGATTGAGCAGGATTATAAAAGCGCTCTCATACACGGAAATATCATCCGAGTAGAACTGTTTTGCGTAGTTCGCAGCGTCAATCGAGGAGGTTATTTTTGCGGATGGAACGTAGTTGCCGGTGGCACTGATCTTAAATTCCGTTGCTTTGTTCTGTGTCATATTTTCGTCTTAGGTAACTTATTTGCTTATTGGGTCAGTTGAGAGGGAGTGCCTTTAAGGTCCGGATGTGCTGGCCATTCTTGAACCAACGTACTTCCATAATCCGAACCGTGGGGGATATGAAACGGCCAATATCTTGCTGAGTCTTTATCTGGAGCCGCAGCCATTTTGCCATATTCTTTGTCCGTGTGGTCAATGTTTTTCTGAAACCTAACACCATATCCTCGGTGTCTATCTCCACTCGATACTGATTAGAGTTCATAATCCGAGAGAGGTCAGAGGTCAACTTTTCTATTTTGTCACTCATGGTTTTACTTGCTTTTATTCATTTCACGAATTAGACAGGAGGCACCTTGCAGGTATGCCTGACATTCATATTCTTCACCGCAGAACACATGGCGCTCACCAATTAGTATATGATACTGATTGTTCCAATTTCTTACTTTGAGGTCAAGGCCGGTGGCAGCGATGGCCTCTTCCAGCGTTTCTTTCGTGTGGTATGTATATTCAGTTTCCATATTCGTTTAGGTTTTACTGAGGGGAGGTAGATGTTTTATTTATAATGCAAATCTAATCAAAAATTATCATATATACAAATCTAAACGACTGAACATCTGTGATTTAACTTTTGTTTTGGGGATATTGAACTACCTCCATAAACACCTTGCCTTCAATGATGCAGACAATAATGCCTCCATCGCGACGCCAACTCCAATCTTGGCCGATATCAGAGGGATAGATGTCGTTGTTGTATTTCTTGAATATTTGCCGCAGAGCCTGACGCTCCGCTCTGTCGCGCTCCCATTCCTCTTTTATACGTTTCTTCAGGTCTTGGAGTACCCTGCGGTCATGACGGAGGTTTCTCATTCTATCTTCCACTGTTCCCCACCCACCACAGGGGTTCTTGTCGGTAGGCTTGAAGGACTCTTTTAGCCACTTCAGTTCACGGTTGATAATGCGGATCTTGTGGGCGACTTCTTCTGCTGATTGGTATGTCATAGTCTATCTTAATTTTGAACGTAGATTAACAGCTTGTGTTGGCCGTTAGAATAGATTACTCCACCGTCTTTTTCGCATTTCACATAGGAAAAGCCGACCCCAATAAGGGCGTTAACGAACAATCTTGCGTCCTCAATCTCCGCAAACCGGTGTACTGAATTATACTTCATAACTTTCATTTACATTTTGATTTCATAGTACAAAACTAATCAAAAATTATCTTATTTGCAAGTTTATATATCTGAAAATCTGCACATTACGCTATTTTTAACTTTTACAGCCAACTATATAAACGAGTGCGCGACAATGCCGATTTGACACTGCCGCGCACTTTTCTATGAGCACTTAATAATATATCTTCAGAACGTCCACAAGTTTACGGAAACACCGAGGCCGACATACGGCTGAAATCCTTTTGGCGTCATTCCATACCCTGCTTGTAGCCCGATACTGAAACGCTTCTGCTTGGTGGGTTCGCGGATATGGATTGTGTTTGTTCTTTGCTTCACGAAAATACTATCCATCGTGGCTCGATAGCCACTGATATAAGCTCGGTAATCCTCACCCTCATAGACCTTCTGCGATATTGGAATAATTACTTCAGCAGAGTCTCCACGCTCAACAACTACAACGCTATCAGGAGCAGGGAGAGGGGTAACGAGGGCGGTATCTTCTGTCTCGGGAGGTGGAGTCAGAGGCACGGTTTCATACTGATAGCGTATAACAACGCTATCGCGAATAGCCGGCGCCAAGTCCGGGCGCGTAATCTCGGTTGTGGTGCTGTCAACTACCACTGTCTCCGAGATCGGAATTACACTCCCAGACTGGCAACTCCGACCGAGGTAAAAAAAGGCTGCGCAGAGAATGAGAGCCACTAATGCTGTTGCTAATTTCTTCATTGGGTCAAGAGGTCTATAATACCGCAGGCTATCAATCCGAGGACAAAGCCTACCAAGTGATGAATTACGATAACAACCTGCCTGCGTTCATACTCACGCATAGATGAAACCATCGGCAGTAATACCGTTGACTCGCCGGTTCCACCCTTTGAGGAATTTCTTTTGAGTGGGGGAGCGATTGACGATTTCCTGAAAATGCTTGAGTCTGTCTGCATGGAGTTCAGCAAAAAGCTTGGAGGGGTCTGAACTATTGACTGCGGCAAGCGTCTTAGGACCGACAATGCCATCAACAGATACCCCGAGAATACGCTGAGGCCTCTTGACTCCAGTGATACCACTTGCCCATACCCAATCTACGAGAATATTGGCGAGGCTCTGATTGGTTATCTCATCGGCTCTCCACTTATCCCAAAATAGAGTTTTGAGTATATCGAGCCATACTGCATACGATATATTCTTCAGTCCTGACTCAGTGGCCCGCATATTCTTTTTGTTGCAGTACGTAGCGTATGTCGCATAGGTCACGCCGCACATGGTGAGGCCGCCCCTATCGACCGGGTCGTTAGCAAGTCCTGTTTTCTTACATTCCTCAAACTGCTTTTCAAGAGGAAGCAAGGAGGGGTCGTAAACACGTTTGCCATTTACTGTCTTGAAACAGCTTTTGGCGCCGCCGGCCTCATAGTAGAGGATAAACGGAATAAGGTTTTCTAACTTAGCCATAACTATTCGTGGTTCATTTTGTGGTAAAAATCTAATTTGATGCGGTCGTAAACGGCTTTTACGTTGGTGTAGGCCCTGCCATTGTTCACAGAGTCATTATACACCTCATGCTCGATGACTTCCGCGACCCAATCCACCCAGTCGGTATTGACATAGGCTGACAGCCGTTTCCCTCGATACGCAAAGCAGTCTAACTTGCTGGCTCTATCTTCATGGAGATTGAGAGTAAGTGTTCGGATCTTGGCAACCGTAGCCTCCTTATCGACAATGTGATTTTCCTCTCGCACCTTTTTGATGATACGACAAACCTTTTCTACTGCGAGGTCAAAATACGCACTGCTGATATGCTTTACTCGTAACTGGGTCTCAGGTCGCAGGCCTTCTGAAATGTCGTTAAGCATATCATTCTGCTTTCGGGTTTCTTCCAAGAGGTCATTGACCATTTTTGCGTTACCCTTAATCATGTTGTCAATGATAGACTTGAACCACTTAAAACAAGCGACCCACAGCAAACCTGATATTACGAGAAAAAAGGCGGCCGTTACAGCCATCATTCCGAAGTCGCTGATGTGCCTTGCGACTGTTCCGACTTCTTCTACCATAAAGCAATGCTGATTAAGCGTCCAACAACGACACCGGCCACCGTCAGGCTCCAGTCTATCCAGTCCCATTTGCCGCCCCACATTCTATCTTTCAGTTCAAGGGCAGAGGCAACGCCTACACCGGCATATCCGGCGCAATACCAGTTATCAGCACCGAGGCCAATAGCCACGCCGCCGAGGAGGTGAGCATATCGGTTACTTTCGCGTAACCACTTAAATATCTTCTTCATTGCTTAACTATGTTTTGAGCAAAGTTAGCCACGATGCGCCACCTATTAAATAAATCAACCGCCCAAAGTGCTGAACGCTGTTATTCAGCAATCTGGGCGGTCGAAACCTAAAACGAAACTTTATTACTTAGACGTGTACGCCATAATTATCGGAGTCTGTATCTGTGTCGCTGTCATTGGAGATACTATCGGAAGCGTCGACCTCATCTTCGGGCACGTCCAAACCTACACTTGCAGCGTCAGTATCTTCTTCATGATTGAGAGGTGCAGACTCCTCCTGTGTATCAGAGGGAACTTCGGTCGGCTCACTATCGGACTGCAAGTCCCATGTTCTTGCTTTCATACGATCGAGAAGGTATCGCGCTCTTTTTGATGCCGGAACAAGGTCGTAAATATCTGTTGGCTCAGGGTAATCTTCTAATACCCGATTGGAGAGAGCAAGCCTACTTCCTCTCAATCGGTCAGTGCCAGTATGACCAAGGCCACCGCCACGGCTCTGACATGACAACTGCTCGACTTCTTTGAAGAATGGAGCGATTGTCTGATAGAACGTCAACTGAGCAATGCGTGTACCCTTGCGGATAAGAAACGCCTCATCGCGATTGTTCAGAATGACATGGATATTGTCTGTATAGTTCGGGTCAATCTTGCCGACAAGTACGTCGGCATCGAAATACTGCTTACCCGATATGGTTTTCTTTCTTGGGAATATCCCGAGGAATTTGCCGGCGCAGACCTTTCGAGTGCCGTAGCCCTCCATTCCACGCAGAGAGCAACCACTTCGAGGCTCAATCTTTCCCTCTATCCCACGAGGGAGGTTGATAGCAATATCCAGCGGCACTGCGACTCTGGAGTGAGCCGGAACATGGAAGTCACGAGGAACGCAGAGGTCATAGCCAATCGAGCCGTTGACCGCCTTTGCAGGTGCAGCCGCACCGTCGGAGAGGAACTTTATTTCAAACTCCTTTTTGCGGAATTTGGGTTTGGGTTGTTTCTTTGTTTCTTTCATCGTTTTGTTGCAGATGTTTACCGAAAGGCAAGCGTTAGGACTCATGCCTAACGCCTGCGCTGCTGTTGTGCTTGGTGTTATTGTTTGGCGAAAGTTACTCTGAGGGTTGATGATACGGTAGGTATCGGGGCATTGACTGTTACCATTTCTCCAGTCTCTCGATCTACCACGTCGATGTTGCCGGAGATTGATTTCAGGAACATCTGACGAGCCTTAATCTTCGTGTCGATGTCCTCTTTTTGACGCATGAGTTCTGCATACTCTTGGTCGCCGCTACTTGCGTAGTCGTAGCGTGTGGTGTTGGAGATTGCGACTTTGGCACCGGCATATTCTGCGCTCTTGCCAACTTCGGCCACAGCAGACTGAGTGGCCGATATTACGTCTGGGTGTTTGAGGAAGATTTCAACAACCTCGCTGATGGCTTTCATGTGAACGAAAGCATGTACTGGGTCAACTTGACCGTTGAGAACTTGTGCCACGAGGTCTGCGGCCACGTTAGATTGTGCCTCTTTGGAGAGGACGGGTGCAGCGATGAACTTCTGCATTGCTGTTACTTGTTCCATTCTGAGTTTCGTTTTTGGGAGTTTAACTTATTTGCTTTTCTTATCCTTGCGGTAGTCAAGGATTGAGAGTCGTGTGAGATAGAACACTATGTACCATACTAAGGCTGCCACGGCAAAGCCTATGAGGTTGAAGTGTCCGGCGAATAGGTGGAAACCTATCCAAACCGTAGAGAGGACGAGCATTATCACTCCAAGTGCCACTTGGTAGCCGTCCATGATGAGAATTGCTGTTTTTTCTTTCATTCCGTTTCAGGTTTACTTATTTGCTCTATTGATTTTGCGAGTACGAGGTTAGTCGTTCAGATACCCCGGAAGTTGTTTTTCGATATAAGCCGATAACTTATTAAGTTCATCGTCAGATAATTCAATGTCGAAATCCTCTGTTTCGGGGTTAAACTTGAAGCCTGTAAGTTCCGTTACACTTACACTCGCATTCTTTATGATTGTAGTTCGGGGCACCCAGTAACCATCGCCATCTTCGATGTGGTCGGCAGCAGCGTCAAAAGAACCCTCAATCATGTATTCTTCATTCTCGAAATAGATACCGTTGGAACGGCTATCATAACAATCGTAATCGTAATATCCCAATCCCAGTTCGCAATCATTCGCGCAACTTTCTACGATTTCATCAAAATATGATGAGAGGGGGTTGACTTGGGTTTCTATCATCTTCGTTTCGTTTTAGAACTTATTTGCTTGTGGGTGTGTGAAGTTTGATTTTCACAATGCAAAACTAATCATAAATTATCTTTTATGCAAATTTTAACGGCCTAAAATTGCTTTTCAATCTCAAATAAATTTTTATGGCTCAGGACATAAGACCCACATCTTCTTAAATCTCTGTTAAGAGATTTTTCTTATTATTCTTTATCTTCTTATAGGATAGGCGTATCAGTTTGCATATCAATTTGCGTATCAAGACGGTTCGTTTTCTGCGTATCACTGATATGCAGATTGATATGCAGTTATTCTTGAATTACAAATGGTTATCCTACAAAATCTGCATATCAAACTCTAAGAAAATTTGCGTATCAGAAAACGACCGAATTTGCATATCAGTATCTCCGATTATGTTCTGCATATCAATACGCCCTCAATTTTGCGTATCACTAATATGCAAATTGATATACAAATACGACTGATAATAAACTTGTTACGGAACTTTTCTGCATATCAACACAAGAGCACATCTGCATATCAATATCCTCTTTATCGCACCGCGAGTGGGTTGTAGTCTTGACAGGCGGCTGAGTCGCTTTCTGCCGCCATTCTTATTAACTCTAACCCCAATAACTATGGCTCAAAAATTAGAAACTGACCTCTTAAGCTGGGTGGCAATAGAGGTCTGCGATGAACTATTTGCCGTCGCTGCGTCTGACCCCAAAATAATGGTCAACAACTGGTGTGCTTTTGCTGTCCTTGCAATATTCAGGGAGGCGGCATCAATACTTGACTCAATCGTTATCCCCTCGATTGATGAATGTATGGCTGGGAAATACGAGCCACGGATCTTATCCTGCAATCCCAAATGGGAGCAACTTAAATCGTGGCACTCCGAACATTGGCTACTCTCTCAATTCGACTTCATGGAGAGTCAATATACCGAGTATATCTCCATGCCGGAGTTACATCTGGAGCACTTTTGCCTTGGATTGTAAGAAATCCAACCATAACAAAACAGACGCACCCGTATTGAGTGCGTCTGCTTGATAATTAAAACTTTCGTATGTTATCTTATCCACAAGTTTTTTATTGGAGCAGTCCATAATAAAAGATGCGCCACACGAAAGCGGCGCACCAAACAAATAATTCAAATTATCACTCTCAAATTATGCGATATGCTTATTATTTAGTATATTTGCAAGAGGAAAAACACAAAACTCAACCGCCTGCAATCCTTAATCACATTGCGCAAATTCTTATAATAGGAGCAGATAAAACAGACAACGATACACGTCAGCGAGTATTCCGAGTTCCACCCAAAACACAACATTCTTTAGATTGATTAGTCCTGCTACGAGTCCGAGGATTGAGAGCCACGGTACACCTATTGTCATACTTAGCCATACAACCGCAGACACTCCAAGAACAATAGCAGAGCCGACATGTACCTTGCCTTCAAGCTCATCTTTGAATGCCGGACTTGCAGCGATAAAGAGTATGCCGGCTACGATAAAGAACGCAAGAAACTGATAACTCTCCGGGGTGTGGTTCAGGAGTGGAGCAACGGCCAAGGCCGCGGCTGTTACAAGCACTCCAGAGAACAGCCACTTACTCCCAAATCGTAGGTAGTAGGTTTCACTAATGGAGGTAGGTACTCCACCTTGACAGCAGACCAACAAGAGGTACACCCCCATAACGAGACACGAGGCTATGACTGCTACCCATTCCATATCGAGTCCTCCCAGTTGATGTTAGACTTCTCCTCCCAACCTTTTGAATAGGCGGTCTGCTTGTGTAGAGTGGCCGCCTGAGCAAAGTCGCCAAATTCTTTGGCAGTGGTAAAGGTATAGAACGCCGGTGTGCCGTCTGCATGGTCTCCCAGCTTGAATGTCATAGGGAATAGCGTATCTCCGGCAAGAGGTAGATTTACGAGTATGCCGAGGATATTGGTCTGGTTTTCGGTATCGAGTTTAACCGGAAGTTTATTCCACACAAAGCCGTGCAGAATATTCTCATCGGTGTCTGAGTCTATCTGAGCAGAAACTATGGCCTTAATCTCATCAAGAGTAGGCTTTGCCGTGAAACGCTGTCGATAGTTCCAGCCTGTTTGTTCCTCCTCATTGTCTTTACCGAAACCGAAGATTAACTCCCATTTGCTACGGCCGATTTTATAGAGGCCGTCCTGTCTGCCAGTGGCGCCATATATCTTTTCCATCGTTATTTTAGATTTAGTTTAGTCATTAGACAGTCCATTTATTCCTCTGAGGGTATCCGCATACCTAATGATGTAGCAGAAATAAAATAGGCTTTGGGGTATTGCCCCGAGTAGTCCATTTGGATAGAGGCGAAAAAAGGAGTCTCGCCACTTTTCTCCAGTTCATCGAGGTTCTGCCACAAATCTCGATCTCCAGTCCACATTTTGCGCAAAATACTATTGAATGACTTTTCGGCGCACTCGATTTTCTGGAGTGCAGCAGCTAAGGAAGTACGTCCATACCACACCTCTTGTAGTTCGGAGTGATAGATGACTTGCAGGATATATTTTTCCTTTGGTTTTTCCACGAACTCTTGAGATATACCTCGGGAGGCTGCGTCTTGCAGTCTGCGGTTGTAATCGTCCCTATCACGCCGGGCTACCATGCCACGCTCAAAGTCAACCACTATAAATCCTTGTCCGGATAACTCACGAGGATAAATTTTATTCCCTCGAAAGTTCTTTTTCCCATCGAGGGTGGTTGGTTTCAGCTTAAACTCTCCGAAATCTTTCATCTTTCTTTTATGCTTTAATCGTTTATATTCACTGGGCGCGATTAGGGTTTTGAGCAGATGCTTGCAATCGGCATGAGAGGCCATTCCGAAGAATGAGCCTATTAACTTTTGCCGACGCTTGCGTGATTTGACTCTCGCCAACCCTCTCGCAAATTTTTGCTTAGTTCTTTTTCGTATCAGTGCATGAGTGCCAAAATTCTTAAATCCGAGGAAGTCGCAACCGTCTGACAAAGGACGGACAGCCTCACTTGACTTGACACTCAAATTGAGTTCTGCGAGTAGCGACACGAGATAATTTCTCAGTAACCATAATTCCTTTTTGGCTGCCGCGAATATCACTATGTCATCGCAATATCGGTAGTATAGGAAACGCACCTTGACACCGCTAATAGTCAGTTCGCCTATGCTAACAGCAACCTGCACACATTCCTGTACACCATTCTCAGTAAAGATGTAATTCTTGACTCGGGCACTCATCTTGTGGTCTATCTCCGAGAGGTGGAGATTGGCAAAGCACTGTGATGAGCGTAGGCCCTTTGAAATTCCTTCATCTTCAGGGAGCAATTCAACAAAGTTATCGAGTATTGGGAGCAATATCGGGTCAGATGTATATTGACGGATCTGCAACTTCATTATCTTTTGACTGATATTGTCGTAGTAGTGGCAGATATCGCATTGATAGAAGTACCGCATGAAATCCGGCACATTCTTCATATCTTCCTCGATAATGTGGAATAGCCAGTGCATACCTCGACCTTTGATTGACGCGCCCGTGTTTGTTATCAAGGTTGGATAAGTATATTTCTCAAACACCGACATAATGGCGTGGCAGCCTACACGGTGATAAACCGTGGGGCATTGGACTATTCTTTCCTTCGGCCCGTCAGTAACACGCAAGGTACGGAAATCCATTTGCGTTATTCTGAATATTCCAGAGGAAATTTCTGCAATAAGCCTATCGACATATTGCTTTCTCTTTGGCCTTATATGGTTTCTTTGGCCCGCATTCTCCAAATGGCTGACAACGTAATCGAAAGCATTCTCCATATTCGACCGCTCCACAATCTCACTTGTGAGGTTGCAGAGAGGAAATTGCCATGCGAGTTTATCGCCGGCCGTTTCCTGAGTCATGTATGGAATTTCTTCTTTCATTCTTTTTCTTTTATAGCCTTCAGGCGCTTATGTTATGTTCCGGCTTTCTTCCAATCTTTTCCAACTTGGAATACTTTGGAAAGGGTTGCCGAGGCTTGTATCCCTCGCAGAGTGCGTTGCCTAACCCGTAGGCGTTGCAGGGTCATACGATTATGAGAGCATGAGGGGGAGCCTCACGATTATTCGCTTGAATGTGAGCCGAGAGCCGTTGTTCGTGTTCGAGTTCGTAGAAACGTTGTTCGCGTTCGAGTAAACGAGACCGCCATTCGCATTCGCATTGTTGTTCGCACGGCCAACGACACGGC
>CAJUKZ010000008.1 GCA_910586995.1 uncultured Muribaculaceae bacterium
GTAACCTTCTGATCCGTAGTCAGATGCTCTATTCAGTTGAGCTAAGGAGCCTTGTTTGTACCCGTCTCTCCGGGATTGCGAGTGCAAAGTTAGGAGATATTTTTATAACTGCAAAATTTTTTGCTCAAAAAAATGCGTCAAGTCTGTTCTTTCGTGCGAAAAATACATTTTTATTATCTTTTTTGAGAACAACGCCTGTATTGATTGGTTGATACAGGCGTTGTTGTGTTTTAATTTCGGCATTAGAGTCAGGTTCCGCACACATAATGGATATGGCGGGGATATTTCTTTTTATGTCGAATATCATAAATCTTATTTCATTTTGAGGGTATAATCTTTAATATATAGAATTGAAAACATTTACTTGCTGCATTCGTTTTGCCACGGAGGTACAAAAAATACCAATTTGCTGTAAAAGCGTTTAAAGATGGCATAAATTACTTAAAAGTTGGTAATATTTAGCTATATGTAATGTTGCTATTGGCATTACATTATCTAATATATTAACTTTGCAGTAGAATCACCCATTACTCATACATGATAAGAAAATCAATATTTGTGTCGGCAATATTGTCGCTCACATTCGGAAATCTTATTGCACAAGATCTCGCTCCTGCTCAGGATACATTGTCGCTCAGTCTGGAGCAATGCATCGGTGTGGCCCTTGATATGAATCCTACAGTCAAGGTTGCGGATATGGACATTAAGCGTGTCGACTATTCAAAGAAGGAGACATTAGGTGCATTATTGCCTACTGTTGCATTCGGTGCAACCTACAACCGTATGCTTGCAAAACAAGTAGCATATATGAATATGGACGGTTTTGGAGGTGGTGCGAGTGGTGATGAATCAGAAGGAGCATCCTCGTCAGCTTCAGGAAAGAGGCAGGGCATAAAGATGGGCCTTGATAATTCATACTCTGTGGGTTTCTCTGCATCCTTGCCTTTGATCGCTCCTCAACTGTGGGCTTCATTAAAGCTTTCCGACAGTCAGATACTCCAGTCTGTAGAGCAGGCAAGGGCATCGAGACTGTCTTTAGTAAACGAGGTTAAGAATGCGTACTATACATTATTGCTTGCCGAAGATTCGCGTAATGTGATCAAGCAGAGTTATGAGATGGCCGCCTTGACGCATGAGATATATACCAAGCAACATCAGGCCGGTACGGCCTCAGATTATGATGTCTTGCGCACTTCTGTGGCCATGAAAAATGTTGAACCTGAGCTTTTGCAGAGCGATATTGCCGTCAAGCAGGCAAAATTGCAGCTTGCGATACTTATGGGTATATCGACAGAGATACCTATTAAAGCCTCCGGATCATTATCGGATTATGAACAATCTATGTATGCCGATGCGCTCGGATTGTCGCGTGACTATTCACGAAATACTGAATTACGCCAGAATGAAATTCAGATACGGCAGTTATCAGACGCGCTCCGGGTTCAGAAAATGGCGTGGTATCCGACATTGACCGCTACTGCAAACTACAACTGGACATCTTCAAGCAATGGTTCTCCTTTCCGTAATTTCCTATGGTCGCCATATTCGGTTTTCGGACTTACGCTGAATATTCCGCTGTTTGAGGGAGGTATCCGCTACAACCGTCAGCGGCAGGCATCAGTACAGGTAGAGCAGGTGAAGCTTCAGCGTGAAAACATAGAACGCAACGTAGCTTCGCAAGTAGATCTGTCGATAGATAATATAATGCTTAACGTGAAGCAGATAGCTTCATCATCAGAAAGTGTCGCACAGGCTGAGCGCGCTCATGATATCATGCAGAGGAGCTTCAATATTGGAGCTGCCTCATATCTGGATCTGCGCGATTCAGAATTGGCGCTTACCCAGGCCCGACTCGCTTATTATCAGTCTATTTATAATTATCTTGTTGCCAATAGTTCTCTTGAACTTTTGCTTGGAGACGATACCAAACTGCCAAATGCCGACTCGTCGGCGATTACATCTCGATAATCATTACCGTCCACACACAATAACGATGAAACTATTTATTCCTGCCATTATCACAGCATTAGCTTTCACTCTCTGGTCTTGTGGAAATTCTGAAAAAAAGACTGGAGAAACCGTAAAAACAGAAGAACTGCCACAGATTGAGGTAGATGTCGCACATACGGACGACGTCGACCGTGTGAATGTCTATACCTCCAATGTAGAAGCGGATAATACAAATAATATAAGTCCGTCGGTAATGAACCGCATAAAGCAGATCAATGTAGAGGTCGGCGACCGTGTTCATCGTGGTCAAGTGCTTGTGACGCTCGACAGATCAAATATAGACCAGCTAAAGGTACGCCTTGATAATGCCGAGCGTGAATATAACCGGGCAGTACAACTGCTTGAGATTGGCGCAGGAACACAGCAGAGTGTCGATCAGTTGAGAACAGAACTGGATGCGGCCAGAACCCAATACGACAATACTCTCGAGAACACAGTGCTCACATCTCCGATCAACGGAGTGGTAACTGCGCGTAATTATGATCCGGGCGACATGAGCGGTGCTTCTCCGATCCTTACTATAGGTCAGTTGAAACCCGTGGTCAAGGCTATGATAAATGTTACAGAGAACGATCTGGCGTTATTATCCAAAGGAATGCCGGTAAAGGTTACATTCGATGCATATCCTGCCGATACATTCCCGGCGCGGATATCCAGACTATATCCGACTGTGGATGTTGCTACACGTACATTCCAGGCACAGGTCGACATTCCCAATCCTGACGAACGTATTCTACCGGGCATGTTCGGACGTGTGGAGGTCAATCTTGGCAGTCGGCGCAGTGTAGTTGTACCAGACCGTGCCATAGTGAAACAGACCGGTTCCGGCAACCGCTATGTGTATGTCTATTCGAATGGTAATGTCAGCTATAACAGGGTGGAACTTGGTCGTCGCATGGCGGACTCCTATGAGATCCTTTCAGGAGTGGAAGATGGTGATACGGTGGTTGTGGCCGGTCAGTCGAGACTTGCCGACGGTGTCAGGGCAGAGATTGTAAAGAAATAATCTGTCGGTAATAATCCATTCATACAATAAGAAAAGAGTATCCCTATGAGCTTATACTCCAGTGCGGTAAAACGACCTATTATGACCACATTGTGTTTTGTGGCCGTAGCTATCATGGGCTTGTTCTCGCTGAAAATGTTGCCGATCGACCTTTATCCGGATATTGATACAAATACCATAATGGTAATGACAACATATCAGGGAGCTTCGGCGCAAGATATCGAGCAGAATGTGACACGTCCGCTTGAAAATACGCTTAATGCCGTAGAGAATCTGAAGCACATCACCTCGAAATCGAGGGAAAATATATCAGTAATAACCCTCGAGTTTGAATATGGAAAGGATATTGATGTATTGACGAATGATGTCCGCGACAAACTCGATATGGTAAGTTCGATGTTGCCAGACGATGCAGAGACACCTATAATCTTCAAGTTCAGTACAGACATGATCCCCATTGTGCTGCTTTCAGTGCAGGCTGATGAGAGTATGCCGGGACTGTATAAGATACTTGATGATGCTGTTGCCAATCCATTGGCTCGCGTTAATGGTGTGGGTTCTGTGTCGATCTCAGGTGCACCTAAGCGTGAGATTCATGTCTATGTCGATCCAAACCGGCTTGAAGCATATAATATGACGATCGAGCAGATCGCGTCGATAGTCGCTGCGGAGAATCGCAATGTCCCTGGTGGTTCTTTTGATATAGGTTCTGAAACTTATTCATTGCGTGTGCAGGGTGAATTTTCATCATCCGACCAGATGGCAGATATTGTCGTAGGTTCGTATCAGGGCAAAAATATCTATTTGAGCGATGTGGCCCGCATCGATGACTCGCTTGAAGAAAGAGCGCAGCAAACCTACAACAATGGCCGTAAAGGCGCAATGATTGTTATACAGAAACAATCCGGAGCGAACTCGGTGGAGATTTCCAATAAAGTGATGGAGATGCTCCCTTCGCTTCAGAAACGTCTGCCATCAGATGTCAAGCTTGGCGTAATCGTGGATACATCCGACAATATACGCAACACTATTGCCTCACTTGTCGAGACTATTTTGTATGCTCTGCTGTTTGTGGTCATCGTTGTATACGTTTTCCTTGGCAGATGGCGTGCTACGCTCATCATTTCGATCACTATACCATTGTCTCTGATAGCGTCATTTATTTATCTCGCTGCTACAGGTAATTCTCTCAACATAGTATCGTTGTCTGCTTTGTCTATATCAATCGGTATGGTTGTCGATGACGCTATTGTGGTGCTTGAGAATGTCACAACGCATATCGAGAGGGGAAGTGATCCGAAAATGGCTGCCGTTCATGGAACAAACGAGGTTGCGGTCTCGGTAATAGCCTCTACATTGACCTTGATTGCCGTATTCTTCCCGCTCACGTTTGTCACAGGTATGACCGGTGTGCTTTTCCGTCAGTTGGGCTGGATGGTTACGATCATGATGATTATATCGACTATCTGCGCTCTCTCGCTCACTCCCATGCTGTGTTCATTGCTACTTAAACGTGACGTCAAGCACGGTAAGGTCTTCAAGGCTCTTTACGGACCGGTGCAGAGATCATTGGATTCGTTCGATAATGGCTATGCCAGACTCTTGTCTACCGTAGTAAGGCATAAGACAGTCACTATCATTGTATGTATGGCAATATTTGTCGGATCTCTTATGCTCGTCGGACATGTTGGTTCTGAATTTTTCCCCACGGCCGATGACGGTCGCCTTGGCGTGAATCTTGAGTTGCCTATCGGTACACGTAACGAGGTATCTCAGGCTGCCACGCAGCGCCTTGTCGATGAATGGACTGAAAAGTATCCTGAGATTTCGGTATTGAACTATACCACCGGTCAGGCTTCAAGCGATAATACTTATGCGTCCTTGTCGGATAACGGAACACATATCGTGTCTATGAACATAAGGCTTACCGATCCCGGTGATCGCGATCGCAAGATCACCGAGATTGCAGCTTTGATGCGCGAGGATTTGAAACGTTATCCGGAATTTCGCAAAGCGCAGGTGAATGTCGGTGGATCAAGAGGTGGATCTATGGGAGGCCAGTCGACTATCGACTATGAGATCTACGGCTATGACTTCACTGCGACCGACTCAGTGGCACAACGGTTGAAACGCGTGCTTGAGTCGATACACGGCACAGCAGATGTCATGATCTCACGTTCGGAATATCAGCCTGAATATCAGGTTGACTTTGATAGGGAAAAGCTTGCGATCTACGGTCTTAATCTGACAACAGCGGCCAACTATCTCCGCAATCGAATCAATGGCACTACTGCATCTTATTTCCGTGAGGATGGAGAGGAGTATGATATCAAGGTCATGTATACACCTGAAGCCCGTACGGCAATCGAGGATATTGAGAACATAATGATATATAACTCTCAGGGTAATGCCGTGAGAATCCGTGACGTCGGTAAAGTTGTGGAACGATTCAATCCCCCGACAATCGAAAGAAAGGACCGCGAGCGAATAATCACAGTTTCGACAATCGTCCAGGGTGTGCCTATGAGTGAGGTTGTGGCTGCGTCTCAGGCTGAGATCAATAAGATGGACATACCGCAAGGAATTTCCATAGAACTGTCCGGAAGTTATGAAGACCAACAGGAATCGTTCGGCGATCTTCTCACACTTGCGCTGCTGATTATAATATTGGTGTATATAGTGATGGCTGCACAGTTTGAGAGCTATACATATCCCGGTATTATCATGACCTCATTGCTATTTGCATTCTCAGGTGTATTCATCATACTGTTCCTTACAGGGCATACGCTTAATGTGATGTCAATGATAGGTGCGATTATGCTTATTGGCATTGTAGTGAAGAATGGTATCGTATTGATCGACTATATTTCTTTGAACCGCGAGAGGGGTATGTCGATACGTTCTGCCGTAATCCTCGGTGGTAAGTCGCGACTTCGTCCTGTAGTGATGACAACGTTGACTACAGTGCTTGGTATGGTTCCTATGGCAATCGGCACAGGTCAGGGCTCTGAAATGTGGGCGCCGATGGGAACTGCGGTTATCGGAGGTCTGACATTCTCTACTATCCTGACATTGCTTTTTGTACCGGTGATGTATTGCATTTTTGCATCGGTAGGAGTCCGCCGTCAGCGCCGCCAGCATCGTGCGGCACTTGCAGCAGCTCATGGTTCAACCCAATCATAAAAAATACAGACACATGAAAGCAATAATGATAACATTCGATCAGGCTCACTACAATAGGATAGTGGACATGCTTGAGCGTAACAATTGCCGGGGATATACGTCCTGGCCACAGGTTCAGGGCCGTGGCAGCCGTAATGGGGAACCCCATTACGGCTCGCATGCATGGCCTTCTATGGCATCGGCTATCCTGACTATGGTAGAAGACAGCAGGGTAGATACTGTGCTGTCAAGACTTAAAGAGATGGACGACGAACGTCCCAAACTTGGACTTAGAGCCTTTGTATGGGACGTTGAAAAGACTATCTGATTTATATTGCGAGTATTCCAATGACTTGCCGTCGTGGAAAGCATTGCCTACGCGTTTACCGAGGGCAATGTATCCGTTGTGTATCGGATCGAAAGTTATGAGATTCATTTTCTCAACGTCCGGTTTGCCGTCTTCTGCCAGGTATCGTTCATCGCATTTTATGTTCAGGATTTCAGCGATTATGTAATATCCTGTCTCAGATTCATCCAATTTTTGCTTTATACGGCATTCCATAGTCATAGGAAAGTCTCGGAATACCGGCGCATTGACATTTTCTGACTTATCGGAAATCCAGCCTGTTTTAATCATTTTGTCGGGGTGTGTTTTGGCGCTCACTATGCCTACATAGTCTGCGGCAGTCATGGTTTCTTCCGTAGCGAATGCAATAGTAAAGTCAGGGCAGCGGTTCAGGTTGGCTGTAGTTGCGTGTGCGCCAATGGAAATCATTATCTCATTAAAGTCCCATTGTCCGCTCCATGCTGCATTCATCGCGTTAGGTGTTCCATCGGCATTATAAGTACCTATAATCAGCACAGGCTGAGGTAATATCCAAGCTTTAGGCTTAAAATCTTTCATGAGTAAATATGTTATAGTTAATGCTTTATATAAAGTAGAACGAATTAAGCCATGGGATGTTTCATTAAGTTACGGTATATAGCAAAAAAAATGATTGTCTGTTGATGACGCGCATCATTAGCCTGCATATCCGTTTCTATGAAATGGAACTTCCGAAAGGCATAACTTGAGGCTTTGTTTTAACAAAACTTTTCTCATTATCAGCATGTTTTTATTTCGTGATTGAAATAAATGTACTAATTTTGCAGTGAAAGACAATGAGTTGCAACGCAATGACATTGCAATAACTCTGATATAATATAAATTTTCACGATTATGACTCAACTCACAGTATCAATAGAAAATCCGGATATGCTCCGCGATATTAAGAAAGCAATCAAAATGATACGCGGTGTCGTTTCTGTGAAAGTCGAGAAATCAAAGCCCAATACCACGACTATTGCGGCTATTGAGGAAGTTCGTGCAGGTAAGGGTATTTATTGCGGCTCGTTTGAGGATTACAAACGTATGGTAGCAAATCTTGACGATGTTTGATTTAAGTTTCTCCACTCAATATAAGCGAGATTTGAAACTCGCCCGTAAACGTGGACTTGATGAGGATTTGCTTGATGAAATCTTAATTCTTCTCATAAATGGCAAGCCTTTGCCTGCAAAGAACAAAGACCATTCCTTGCAAGGTAACTATAAAGGATGTCGTGAGTGTCATATTACTCCAGATTGGCTTTTGATTTATTCCATCGACAACGGAATTAATCTTTTGACGCTTGTGCGTACAGGATCTCACTCCGATCTGTTTTAGCCTTGTGGTTTCATTGCTCCTTGCAGTTGGCTCACGGCCCGCGTATTTTCTGTGGATCTTATTCCACATGTGATTCTAACCATCCGGCTATGTTGGAGACACGTTTATGATCGTAAAATTGTTGGATATAATGATTCACGAAATTATCTTTAAGAGTTCCAGCAGAACTGACATTAGATGCGTGGATGAGTTTATATGTCTTTAGGTATGCCGGTTTTCCGTTATGGATAATTCTTATATAAACCTGTTGAGTCCGGTTCTTACGTGGATTTCTAACTACTGGGTAAAAGTCGTCATATCTAATTCTGTAAGTTATTTGTAAGTTTTCTATCAACTTTTGCTCGTGTTATGCATCGGAATATGCAGATTTATGCGTTTATGAATATTTGCTAAGTCGTTGATGCTCAAAATGATGGCTGTAAATCAAAATAGTTGCCTCACATATGTATATAAAAAAATTGATTGTCTCTCGACAACCAATCTTAGTTAACCTTAAATCTAATACCATGAAAAACACATTGCAAAGTTATATAC
Organism: uncultured Muribaculaceae bacterium; assembly: GCA_910586995.1. Classification (GTDB taxonomy): domain Bacteria; phylum Bacteroidota; class Bacteroidia; order Bacteroidales; family Muribaculaceae; genus CAG-873. The sequence goes on from CAJUKZ010000008.1 coordinate 8,416, forward strand.
ATGGATTGATATATGCAAGTGTATATAAGTAAAACGATGCAATATTAACATAATTTTAATATGCAAAGCTCAATATGATCTCTATATGGTGGCAATATTCTATATTTTGCCTGAATTTGTGGCAAAATGTCATGTATTAATTTGGCAATATGGTTTTCGATCTCTGTGCCCGCTTAACTGTCGTTAACCTTGTGCAGGCAGTGAGATCAAGACTTGTCATTTAATCCTCGCGTGTCCCATGACGGATGTGCCGGATCTTCGGCCACAAGGGCTTCAGCAAGGTCTATATCCAAGGCATCAGCAAGCATTCTGCCGTATTCTTTGTCGGCGTTGTGGCAGGCACGGACATGTCTTTGTTTAATAAATAAAGGGACGCCCTGCATTTGTGAGGCCGTGTTGTCGCACGTAGCTTTCTTATCATCGGCACTCATAAGACGCCATAGTTTGCCCGGTTGTGTGTAGTAATCGTCATCATACTCACGCTCATTATAGTTATATAGATCGCCGTGTAGCTGCATGGGAGGCTCTTTGCGCGATGGTGTATCCTGCCATTCTCCATAGCTGTTTGGTTCGTATGCTATTGTCGATCCATAGTTTCCGTCGGTGCGCATCTGCCCGTCGCGGTGGTAGGCATGGAACGGGCATTTAGGCTGGTTTACGGGAATGAGATTATGGTTGACACCAAGCCTATACCGTTGGGCATCTCCATAAGAGAACAAGCGGCCTTGAAGCATCTTGTCGGGAGAAAAACCGATTCCGTCTACAATGTTGGTCGGATTGAATGCAGCCTGCTCAATCTCTGCGAAGAAATTCTCAGGATTACGGTTTAGTTCCAGTATGCCAACGTCGCGTAGAGGGAAATCTTTGTGATACCATACTTTAGTGAGGTCAAATGGATTGATATGATATTTCTTTGCCTCGTCTTCAGTCATAAGCTGTACTTGTAGTTTCCATTTAGGGTAGTCGCCTCGTTCTATGGCCTCGAATAAATCACGCTGATGTGATTCGCGATCCTTTGCTACTATGGCCTCTGCTTCTTTGTCAGTCAGATTTTTTATACCCTGCATGGTTCTGAAATGAAACTTCACCCATGTACGTTTGTTGTCCTTGTTTATGAAACTGTAGGTATGACTACCGAATCCATGCATATGGCGGAATGATGCGGGAATGCCTCTGGGCGACATGGTTATTGTGATCTGATGGAGAGCTTCGGGTAGCAATGTCCAGAAGTCCCAGTTTGCTGTCGGGTTGCGCATTCCGGTACGTGGATCGCGTTTTATGGCATGGTTGAGATCTGGAAATTTGAGTGGGTCTCTTAGAAAAAATACTGGTGTATTATTGCCGACAAGATCCCAGTTTCCCTCGTCGGTATAGAATTTCATGGCAAATCCGCGTATATCGCGTTCGGCATCCGCCGCACCGCGCTCCCCGGCTACGGTCGAGAACCGGACCAGACAAGGGGTCTGTTTTCCTATTTCAGAGAAAATTGAAGCACGGGTGAATTCCGTGATATCATTTGTGACGGTAAATCTTCCGAAAGCACCTGATCCTTTGGCATGCATACGTCTTTCAGGGATAACTTCGCGGTCGAAGTGAGCTATTTTTTCAAGATACCAGGGATCTTGTACTGTAATAGGACCGCGCACACCTGCGGTCTGAACATTTTGGTTGTCGGCGATCGGGCGCCCGTTTTCAGCGGTCAGTCTTTTCTTATCCATACAATCATAATTTAAAATGTCAATATAGAAACATTCTCTAAAACAGTCGGAAAGGGTAGATTGTTTTTGCTTGAAGTATTGTAACTTGAGGTTCTTATATGGCAACGGCGTGTATTTATTCCAATAATCTTGTCTATATTTCAAGTATTCTGTCTAACTTTGTATTGCATAAATACATTCTAAGATGAACGATATACGCGAAATACGGATTGATGACTTTGATTATGATTTGCCTGACGGAAAAATTGCAAAACATCCGTTACAGCAAAGAGATGCATGTAAATTGCTGATGCGCAGTGCCGGCGGAGAAGTCAGCACACATATCTTCAATGAATTGCCGGAACTCTTGCCTGACAATGCAATGCTTGTCTACAATAATACCAGAGTCATAAATGCCCGTTTGCGTTTTTCAAAAGGAGGTCCCGGAGGTGCTTCAATAGAGATATTCTGTCTCGAACCATCTCGTCCGTCTGACTACGAACGCTGCTTTGCCTCAACAGAGAGTTGCGATTGGGTCTGTTTTGTCGGAAACTCAAAGCGTTGGAAAAGCGGTAGCCTGGAGATGATCCTGAATATAGGTCCGGAAGAAGTGCGTCTGAGCGCTGAACGCGTGGAGCGTATGGGAAATGCCTCAATTGTGCGTTTTTCATGGAATGGAGGCGTTTCTTTCAGCCGCATAATTGAAATGGCAGGAGAGATACCTATTCCTCCTTATCTCAATAGATCGACTGAAGCTACGGATACGACTGATTATCAAACCGTATTCAGCCATATAGAGGGTTCAGTGGCAGCTCCTACAGCCGGTCTGCATTTTACAGAAGATCTGCTTGCGCGCTTGGATGCAGGTGGCATACGAAGGCGTGAGGTAACATTGCATGTAGGAGCAGGAACATTTCAGCCGGTGAAAACCGAAGATATAGGCCATCACGGTATGCACAGTGAATTTTTTGCAGTGTCGCGCCAGTTGATAAACGAGCTTTCGGCAAGTGATGAGAAGGGTTATATTGTGGCTGTGGGTACTACATCTGTACGCACACTCGAGAGCCTGTATCATGCCGGATGTCTTGTCTATTCAGGCATGTGGGATGGGGAAGTCGGCCAGTGGTATCCATATGAATCCAATCATCCGCGTCTTACTGTATCGCAGAGCATGGCAGCCCTGCTTGAATGGCTGGACCGGCATGGAAGCGATACATTCATAGGCACAACCAGACTGATGATAGCTCCTGGTTATAAATACAATGTTGTGAAAGGTATGGTCACAAACTTTCATCAGCCACGGTCTACCTTGCTACTTCTTGTATGTGCCATGATCGGAAACGACTGGAAACGCGTGTATGAGTATGCGCTTGACCAGGAATATCGCTTCTTGAGCTATGGCGATGCTTGTCTGTTTTTGTCTTGATCTTCAGAAAACGACTTTATCGACAAATTCAGAACTATTGCCGGCCGCATCGGTCACATATATCACAACCTCGTGCTGCTTTCCGGTGCGCGGGAATCGTTTTCCGTCTGGAGTGAAAGATAGCGTGGATGTTTTTCCGTCAAGTTCAAAGAGCGCGAATTTTCCGTCTATTTCACCTCTGTAGCTCTCTATTCCGCTGAGGTTATCGGATATGATATATCCAAGTTGTCTCTTGGATTTACGTATAGTTGGCGGAGTAGTATCGGAAGTGATGGCATATTTTCCGAAATTGGTGATTTTTGCTGTAAGCTTTCCATTCTCGATGCGCGAAGCTACTGCGGCATCGCCACGTTTTCCTGATCCTATTCTTACGAGCACAAGTTTCTCCGGATTTATATCTTTAGGCAGATCCAGTTTTATTGATACGCCCCGGTGAAGCGGAATTGTATTATCTCCTATAGAATGTATGTCTGAAAGATATTTACCGTTTGAAGCTGACGCTGAATATTTGAATCTGATGTCGTCATAAAGCGCTCCTGCCGGTATCTCAAGTTCCAAGCCGGGATTGGTGAACCTGAAATCTTTATCAAAGTGTACAAGAGAGCCATCCGGAGTGGCTTTGGCAACATTCATATTGCGTCCGTTGATTACGAATGGCGCTTTGGTCCGGTTTCCATAAGCATCCTCGAGGATGAATGCGCATTTGTAAGTTTTCTCACAGTCAATATCCAGAATGCCGGAGTTGTCGGTATCTATCATGTAGTACAGAGGATCAGACTGCGGTACATAAGTGGTCATCATCCATGATCCAGAACGGCGGAGGGTGGGGTAGTCTACAAGAGTGTGGACAGCTCTTGTGTCGTCGAAGCTGAAGCGGTCGATAGTACGTCGGTATACTTCTTTGCCGTCCACCTCAAGCGATAGATGTTTCACACCGTAAATGTTTGATGTTGAAGTCATCTTGTCGTAAGCTTTAATGGCGGGAGATACCTTACCCCAGGCTGTAAAAGATGGAACAGTCGCCGTTTTCTGAACTGTAGCAGGCGCTTCAACCTTTCCTTTACCGCCTATGGCAAACAATGCAAGCGATCGTACTTCCGGAGCGGTATTGTCTTTAATTATATTCCGGAAATAGGGCATAGGATCTACAGCGTCGCCTGTGGCGGTATGCCTTACATCCATGTGTAGATGAGGACCGCCTGATGATCCTGAGTTGCCGCTTAATCCTATTGTCTCGCCTCTGCGCACAGGAATATCCTCTGGTGAGAAACTCATGTCGAGATTGAATGATTCGTCGCTGTACTGCTTGTCTTTGGCGATTTTGTCAATCTTGGGAGCAAATGCCTCAAGATGTCCGTACACTGTGGTAAGACCTGTGCGCGGGTGGCTTACGTATACAGCCCGGCCAAATCCCCAAGGCGATACTGTGATGCGGCTTACGTATCCTGAATCGGCTGCAACGACTTTGATACCAGTGCGTCCGCCGGTTTTGAAATCGAGTCCGGAGTGAAAGTGATTGTTGCGCAGTTCTCCGAAATTGCCGGATAACAGCAGTGGTGTAGGCAAGGAGGGGAGCGGGTTATGCAGATTGGCCACAGTAGGTCCGGTCACAGTATCTTCCACACCGAGAACTTTGGGATCATCAGCGTTGGATGAGCCGGCCGATGACCCGCATGCGCAGAATGCTCCGAACGACAAGGCGGAGAATATGAAGATTGGATTGATATATCGCATTATACTATTATATGTAAGTGAATGGAGGTTATACAGAAGTATGCGTCAGTCTTCGCAATAGTGGCGCAGTACCCGACGGTATGAGTTGAAAATCTTTGATTTTGATACGAATCCTACGTATTTGCCATTGTCGACCACAGGCAGATTCCATGCACCTGTGTCATCGAACAGTTTCATCACTTTGTCCATCGGATAGCTTACGTCGATACATGCAGGAGGCATGGACATGAATTTGCGTACATATAGACGTTTATAAAGGTCTGGACGGAACATGATGTTTCTTATTTCGTCGAGCAGCACGACTCCGAGCAGTTCTCCCTGATCGTTTAGTACAGGAAACAGATTACGCTTCGATTGCGATATTGTATCTACCATTTCCTTCAGGTTCATTTCAGGTTTTACGCTGAGAAAATCTGTTTCGATCACATTGTTCACTTTAAGAAGCGTAAGTACAGCCTTGTCTTTATGATGCGTGAGCAATTCGCCACGGCGCGCCAGTCGCATGGTGTATATGCTGTAAGGCTCGAATACCTTTATTGTACCATAGGCGATTGTGGATACTATAAGCAGGGGGAGGAATAGATCGTAGCCGCCGGTAAGTTCAGCCGTGAGGAAGATGCCCATAAGAGGGGCATGCATCACTCCGCTCATCACACCGGCCATACCCATGAGTGCGAAATTTTTGGTCGACAGTTCTACGTCCAGGCCTATGTGGTTTATCGTGTATGCAAACAGGAATCCTGACAGGCATCCTACATATAGCGAAGGTGCGAATGTTCCTCCCACGCCACCTCCACCGTTTGTGGCAGATGTGGCAAATGCCTTAGTAAGTACTACCAGGGATATGAACACTATGAGGAACCATATCATAGAGCCTTCGCGGTAGAAAATCGAACCGTTTACAATCGATGATGCATCTCCAGCCAACAGCCCAATGATGCTTTCGTATCCTTCGCCATATAGGGGTGGGAAGATGAATACGAGTGAAGATAATATCACGCATCCGACAGCAGTCTTTGTCCAGGGATTGTGCAGGCGTTTGAAAAATTTTTCCATCATGTTCATCACACGGGTGAAGTACAGCGACATGAGTCCGCAGAAGATGCCGAGCAATATCACGTATGGAATTCGTCCGATGCCGAACGATTCGCTCTGTGCGAAGAAGAATTCAAAGTTATAGCCGGTATAGACGTATGCCAGGGTTGCGCTTGTTATGGATGCTATCAGCAGTGGCATTACTGAGACTGTAGTCAGATCGAGCATCAGCACCTCGAGCGTAAAGAGCATACCGGCGATCGGAGCCTTGAATATTCCAGCGATACCAGCCGCCGCGCCGCATCCTACGAGTATCATCAGTACTCTTGGGGATAATCTGAACATCTGTCCGAGATTAGAGCCAATGGCTGATCCTGTGTATACTATCGGGCCTTCTGCTCCAACTGATCCGCCGAAACCGATGGTGATGGAACTCGCTATTATGGATGTATACATGTTGTGTGGTTTCAGCCGGCTCTTGTTCTGGGAGATAGAATACAGTACACGTGTCACACCGTGGCTTATGTTGTCGCGCACGACATACCGGACATATAATGCAGCGATGACGACACCCATAGATGGATATAATATATAGAGCCAGTTGCCTTCCTTGACTTCAAGTCCGGCAGTGAGAGACGAAGAAATAAGGCTTATCAGAAATTTTAGTAATATTGCAGCACCACCTGCCAGAAGGCCCACAAGCAGGGCGAGTATCAAGACGAACGTTTTTTCCTTGATATGGCGCTCACGCCATACTACGAAAGATATGAATCGTTCGCTTATGCGGCTGCGGAGTGTTGTCCGTTGTTCGGTGGATGTCATAATGCAATCTTTTTGATTTATATTACATGCCTCTGCCGGCGAGTACGGTGCTTACGGTGTTGAGAAGAATCTTCATGTCCACGGCGAATGAGACATTGCCGACATACAGAAGATCGTAGCGTAGTCGTTCCACCATCTGATCTATGTTTTCGGCATAGCCATAGCGCACCATCCCCCATGAAGTGATACCCGGACGTACCTGATGTATCAGTGAATAATAGGGTACGCGGGCTACAATTCTCTCAATATAATATTCGCGTTCCGGGCGTGGACCGACCAACGACATTTCACCACGCAGCACGTTCCAGAACTGAGGTAATTCATCGAGTCTGTAGCGCCGCAGGGTGCGGCCGATGCGTGTGACACGCGAGTCGTCCGGGCTCGACAGTGCAGGGCCGGCAGCCTCTGCATCAGGGCGCATGGTGCGGAATTTAATTATCTTGAATGGCTTCTTATGGTAGCCTATTCTTGACTGCCTGTAGAAGACCGGTGCATCCGGATTCTCTGCTTTGATCAATATTGCAATAGCAGTGAGTACAGGCGATAATATAGCAATGGATACAGCTGAGGCCACAATATCGCCGGCTCGCTTCAAGTTCTGTGTCAGCGGACTGATATCGGCGGCGGATACATCTGTCAGCAGCGGAACATTGGCAACGTCGGTCAGGCGCGGACGCATTGTAAGTAGTTGTGAGAATTCAGGACAGATGAATATGGCCCGGTCAAGAGGATAAAGTGTGGTGATAATCTTCATCTGCCGGTCAAGGCAACCTGGTGTCCCGTCGGCCGGCACAAGCACGAAATTGCGTATTCCGTACATTCCGCAAATCTTTTTTGCCTCACTCAGAGGATATACCGGTATTCCTTCATAGCTATCCTCAAGATAATCCGATGTAGACAATATGCATGATACCTTCATTCCCCGCGATGGCCGTTCATGTATGCTTCTTGCCATAGCAAGGGCTTCTGCCGGATCGCCGACTACAGCCGTTGGGAAAATAACTTTTCCGCAACGTACTTTCCGCCTTGCCGTGTATGAAATTATACTCCTGAAGATGAATGTCATGCTGAATAACAGTCCCCATAATATCAGCATTATTTCGTATGCTTTTAACCGTTCGGGGATATTGTCGTTCAGCAGTGCTATGAAATATATGCCGAGCATGGCAATAAATGTGCTCATCATCGTGTTGACGAATTCATCGACACGCGATTTGAAGAACGGACGGTTGTAGTAGCCCGATAGTGCGTATAAAAATATTAAGGCGATTGGCACAATAATTTGGCCAATCAGAACCTGTTGTGACTGCATGAACACCCACATTGAACTGTGTGTGGTATATGCACCGGGTAGAGTGAGATAGCGCACGATGTTGAATACAAACCACGCGATGCTACCCGACACAAGGTCGGTAGCGATATATTCGATGCGCAATCTCAGGCGTGGATTCATTTACGTATGATTTTGAAGCGGCCGTCGGAATGGATTTTTATTATTGACGACGGCTTGTGTGGTGTGTCATCGTGTCTTGCAGTCTGGCACACATAGTCTGCTGAACTGATTATTGCTTCGGATATTTCCTTGAATGTCCTCGGAGTGGGAGAGCCGCTTATATTGGCTGAAGTGGAGACTATCGGTTTTCTGAACTTCTCGCACAGAGCCATGCAGAAATTACTGCCGGACGGTACTCTTACAGCCATGCTGCCGTCCTCTGCCATCAGGTTGCGCGCGATAGGAGGAAGTGCATTATCGTAGATCACTGTTATGGGGGTGGTAGCCAGTTCGGTCAGTTCAATCGCTACCTCCGGTATGCTGTCTATGTATTGCTGAAGCATATCAGTGCCGGACATAAGTGTGATCAGAGCCTTGGCATCGGGACGTTGTTTTATCTGGAATATTTTGGTTACAGCTTTCTCGTTTGTGGCGTCGCAGCCTAAGCCCCAAACGGTGTCGGTGGGGTAGAGGATTATTCCTCCTTTGCGGAGTATATCCGTGGCGCAGTCTATGTCGAGTTTTTCTGATGCGGATAATTTGTTGTATATCATGATCAGCGAAGCCTGAAGTTATATCCGAAAGTTACTATGATCGACGATCCGCGTGAAGCACTGAATACGTCGCGTTTTTTGTCGGGAAAAATATTGCCGATGCCGAAATAGTAGCGAGCCTCGAATGTGATGGAATGGCGGGGGCGGATATAGAATTCGCATCCTGCTCCACCGGTGATACCATAGTCGAAGCGCTTGCTGACATCCATTCTCATCTGATCGAGCATTCTGTTCTGATCGGGGAATCCTTCTACACTGCCGGGATTGCGGTAGTCAAAATCAGCCGTGATTTTGTCAGAAATCATATATCCGGCCTGAGGTCCGAGGTTTACAAATCCCTTGAATCTGCGTCCACCGAAGTAGATATGTGTGAGAAGCGGTATTTCTATATATGTCAGTACGCGGTTATACTTGAAGTCTGCACCCTTGAAGTCTTCGCTCCATCCGCGCTGACTGAGGTTAAGTTCGGCGATAAGTCCGAAATTCTTTTGCTCTGCATAGCGGAATGTAGCACCCATTGTAATTCCCGTCACCATTTTTTGCTGTACTGATGGCACGAAAGTCATGCTTGAGAGTGTCATACCCGCATGTCCGCCTACTGATACATGCGCGCGGTAGTGTTCCTGAGCAGATATTTCCGTAGATGTGGCTAAGCACAGGGCTACGGCTGTAGTCATACTGAATAAAAAAGACTTCAGATTCATTGCTGACAAGTTGTGTTCTGATGTTTGAGGTGTATATCAATACACTTCTTTCAAGACTTTGCCTGATGGGCTGTAGTTTATGATGTATAAGGCTTCGTTGGTAGAACCAGTCTCACCATCGCCCTCGCGGAATGAGAATGCGGATTGTATTCCTGTGTATTGCAGTGGCTGTTCTTCTATGTCACCTTGATTCTTGCGCAGAGATTCGATAAGGTAGCAGGCCGTGTCAAATCCGAGAATCTCCTGTTTTGGAACCATATCCACTACTTCAGTGCCGAAATGTGCTTTGTATGCTGCGGCGAATTCTTTTGCCTCGTCTGAATCAGGATTGTCGAAGAATCGCGAATAAATCGTTGTATCGAGTTTATGCAGTTTCTCCAGACGGTCGATGCGGAATGCGATCCAGTCTGGATAGCCGAAAAGCTTGATGGCATTCTGATCCGCGGCTTTGTCTTTCAATTGCAGTATAGCATTGTTTATGCGGTTGAATTCGCTTAACGCGCCGCTCACAGGCACAAAGATATATTTCTCAGTATCGGGAGTGAGAGATGCGAGGTCATCTTCCGTAAGATTTCCGCTGAAATGGATTTCTTTTATTGCCAGAGCAAACGGCATTGAGGCATAAGTGGCTTTCAGGGTATTCACGAATTCAATCTTTTCCCTTTTGCCTCCCTCCGGAATCAGTATAACCGGAGTATATCCGGCAAATTTATCATTAAAGGCCTTGATCGCTTTCTCATACATGTCGTGATGTCCGATGTTTGCCTGCATAACTCTGTGGTTGTGCAAGTAGGTAGTGTCGGGAACATTGAGTATGTTGAACAATGTATATTCCGTATCTGGCGCACTGGCAAGAATCGAAATTTGAGAAGATGCATCTGGTGCAATCACGACGTCGGCCTCCCTTACTCTCGGGTCATTAATGAGCGACATTACTCTGGCATCAGAACCTTCTGTGTCAATAGCATGTATAGTGACTTTATCACCGGTGCGTCCGAGAGTATCTGCAGCCATCAGCATTCCTTTCAGGAAGCTTGTATAGGTAGCGGCTGTCTTGTCGGCACGCGGATTATCACCTTCATTGCTGTTGAGCATCAGAGGCAGCAATACGGCTATGGAATAGCTGCGTGTAAGATCCGGGGCAGGGGAGTTGTCGTCATCATTTTCATATGTGAAATCATCCTCGGCCGACGCCACGGTCTGTACTTCATCGCTGATGTACTCGTTTGTCGGTTCGCTGATAGGGAGGGCGAGTACCTGGCCTTTCTTGATACCATCCTCTGCCCAGGGATTAGCCTCTATGAGCTTGTCGACCGTAGTATTGTATTTCTTGGATATTCCATATAGAGTCTCGCCTTTCTGCACCAGATGAGTCTCGCCAGCTTTGGTGATTGTTGTTGTCGGCATCGGTACAACTTTCTTTTCAGGCACGGACTCTACGGGTAGCAGGACTGTAGCGTCTGCTTTCAGTCCATCCGAGGCTACCGCCGGGTTTGCAGCGAGAAAAGCATCCTTGTCAATCCCGAATTGTCTTGTTACAGAATATATCGTCTCTCCGCGTCTGACTACATATTCATAGTAGCGTTTGCCATCCTTGCTTACGACAGGCAGAGGGCGCGCGGCATATATTGCCGTGCTTGAGGCCAGCGCTATTGTGGCTGACGCTATGAAGACCTTTAGTGATGTCATGGTTTCTGAGTATTGGGTATACTTAGGCTATATAAATATACGCAAAGATAGTAAAAAATCCTCTTGCAGCCTCTAACGACGGTTAAAAACCATGTAGGACACGGTAAAAAAAGAGGTGCGCATTTTATGATGCGCACCTCTCGGGATAAGGATATTGGAATTCAAAAGCGAACTCTTACTGCTGGAGCTTGAAGTTGACGGGCAGTGTGTACCACACGTTAACGTTCTCGCCATTCTGCTTACCGGGGATGAATTTAGGAAGTTTCTTAACCACTCGCATAGCTTCCTTGTCCAGAGCCGGGTGCTTGCCACGTGCGATAGTCACCTGGTCGATAGCACCGGTCTTTGTAACTACGAAGCGTACGACCACGCGGCCTGAAACGCCTTCCTCGGCAGCTGCTGCCGGATAGTTGATGTTATCGCTGAGGAACTTGTAAAGAGCGGCTTCACCACCGGGGAAAGTAGGCATCTGCTCTACTGCCTCGAAGATCTTGGCGGGCTCATGCTTTACGGGTTCTTCAACAACCACGACTTCTTTCTTGAGCTGATCCTGCGATGTGAAGTCTTCAGCACCGTCGGTTACGTTCTTGATAGAAATCTTGGAGTCATCTTCCTTGATCTTGTCCTGGTCCTGCATCTTTTTGTCGTCTTCTACAACGTCGACGATCACGGCTTCGGTGAGGAGCTGCTGCTTCACGTCTTCCTCAATCTGCGGAACTTCGGGTTCGGGCTCGGGAATAATGATCTGTTCTTCCTCTTCCTCCTGAACTTCCTCAGGTGTTTCCATCTGGGTAAGCTCCACATCGACTGCGGCTACGGTCTCAGCCTCCTCTGGAGTTGCAAACACGCCGGTCATGTATAGAATGAGGAATGTCAGTACAATTGCAAGAGCCACGATGACAATTATCATAGCGCGGTTGTGGCGCTTTGTGGAACCTGCACGCATCTCATAAGCGCCGAAGTCTTGGTTTTTACCTTCAAAGACTATATCGCGCCACTCTTTTGATGAAAGATCTACGTCTTTTGCCATAGTGTTTCTGTTTTAATGGGTTAATAAATCAGACATCAAGAGATTACTTTTTATGAGTTGCCTTATACTGGTTGATCAGTATTGAGTCGACACGGTTGGGATGCTCGATGTTGTAACGCGAGATCTGGTTGATCTGCATTTCGTCGATCGCATAGATCAGAGCCTCGTAGGTAGCATCAGGGCCTGCCTTGATGAGCACGGTAGGACGGTCTTTGATAAGAGAGTCTGCTGCGTTCTTGCGGGCGAGTGAGTCGAACTTTTCTTTAGTAAGTTCTCCGTCGCGCCACTGCTGCTTGAGGTTGTTGTAGTTTTCGAGCACGGTTTTGTTCTTGTCGGCAAGAATAGCGCGGATACCCTGTGCTTTCTTGTTGACGTTACCCATGAATGCCTCTTCCTTGAGATAGTCGGGGGTGGTGAACGTTGTGTCGGGAGCACCGAAGTAGTAGTAAATCACGTGCTTCACCTTGCCTGTCTTGGGATCGTCTATCACGGGCTTACCATCAGCATCGCGTTCGGTGTCGAGGATAAGTGTGATAGCAGACGATTTGTCGACCTGCGTACGATCCTGATCAGTCACCTGATTGGAGTTTGTAGGCAGAATGATGGGCAGGGTCTGCGATTTGATCATCGTAGTACAAAGCATGAAGAACGTGATCAGAAGCATGTTCATGTCAACCATGGGAGTAAAGTCCACATGGATTGCCATCTTTTTCTGGGCGCCTTTTTTCTTTTTGCCGCCCTTGTCGGATTGTTCAATTTGTGCCATTGTGATACTTTACTGATTAGTTGGATGGTTCGTCTTCGCTCTTTAGTGCTGTCATCAGGGTGAACTTGTTGAGGTTCATCGTCTGAAGGTTGTCAAACACATCTTCAACGATAGCTACAGGAGTGTTTCTGTCGGCCTTGACTGCAATAGCCTTGCCTGTACGGAGAGCACCCTTGAGGTCGGCCAGAGAGGCTGCCTTTGCAGGATCGTCGGAGAATTTCGAAAGAAGGTCGTCGTGAGTGGTCTGCGATACCTGGTTGATAGCTTCGAACCAGATCTGCAGGTCATTGAGTTTACCGAAGCGCTCCTTGTTGCGGGCGGGGTCTCCCATGTCGTAGGGAATACCTACCTTGGGGCTTGCCATGTCGCCCTGCAAGTTGTCGCGCACTGCCTGAGATACGTTGGGATCAAGCAGTTCGGGTAGCACTTCGAATGGCACGCCGAACATATTCAGCTCGGTGAATACCTTCTTCTGGGCAGGAGTGAGCTTGAGGTCTTTGCCTCTTTTTTCATTATAGATTTTGACGGCTGCGTCGAGCATTGCCAGACGGAGGTTCTCCGTAGGAATCAGTGTCGAGTCTGCCGAACCTGTGAAGGAGATAAATACCTTGCCTTCGGCTTCAGGTCCTGCCTTTTCGTCGGCGCCTGAAATGAGGATAGTAACGAGGTTTTCCATCGGTACTTTTTCCTCTGATACAGAAGACGGGGTGTTTACCACCGTTGGTTCCTTCGCAAGGAAGGTAGAAGTCAACATGAAGAAAGTAAGCAAAAGAACAGTCACGTCACTCATCGCGGTCATGTCGATGAGCGTACTTTTTCTTTTAATTTTTACTTTTCCCATATTTACCTTTAATTAATTGGTTTCGGATTTAATTGTAGGAAATACGGAATTAGTGTGTAGCGGCAAATGTTTGCACGATAGAGAAACCGATTTCGTCGATAGCGTAGGTCAGGTTATCGATCTTGTTGGTGTAGAAGTTGTAGGAAATTACAGCGAAAGCACCGGTTGCGATACCGAAGGCGGTGTTGATAAGAGCCTCGGAGATACCGGTCGAAAGTTCGGTTGAGTCAGGTGCGCCAGATGCAGACAGAGCCTGGAATGACTTGATCATACCGATCACAGTACCGAGAAGACCGACGAGTGTACCGAGGGTAGTCATGGTAGCAACGATGGGGAGGTTCTGCTGGAGAGCGGGCATCTCGAGAGCTGTAGCTTCTTCTACTTCCTTCTGGAGAGTAGCGATCTTCTGCTCCTTGGTGAGTACGGTGTTCTCGTCCATTTCTTTGTAGCGTACGAGGGCTGCTGCAACTACTGCTGCTACAGAACCTTTCTGCTTCTTGCAGAGTTCCTGTGCACCTGCGATGTCCTTGTTGGCAAGGCACTTCTTAACGGCTGCAACGAACTTGGCGATAGAGCCTTTGCCCTTGGCAGCAGAGAGAGCGAACCAACGCTCAACAGAGAGAACGATTACAGTAAGGAAGAGGGTCTGAAGGATAGGCACGATGACACCACCTTTGTAGATAGTACCCCAGAGGTTGATAGGATGGCCTTCGGAGTTTCCGTCCTCGAAGTGAATACCATTACCGAACCAGAAGATGAACAAGCATACGCAGATCACTGCGCAGCAGATGATAACCAAGAATGCGTTCTTGATACCGGGAACGTTTGTTTTGTTCTGTGCAGCCTTAGCCTTTGCGGGCTGAGCTGTTGGCTTTTGAGCTTCCATAAGTTAAATGATGATTACTGAATTTGAGAAAAATTGAATAATTTGTTAGTTATTTGTTAGTTTTTGGTTTTCGGTGATGTGTGAGACCAGTATGGCTGGAGTTCAGTGCTTTTGCAATGGACATTTTATCTTTCGCATCTAAGTGAGATCCTGGTTTATGCTAAGGTTGATGTTTCGTGCTTGCCGTGTCTGAAAAATCCATTGGTCTTAGATTGGTAAATCTGTGTTGCAAATTTAAACTTTGTTTTTGGAGAAACAAAATTTATGTATGATTTTTTGCCTTTTTTGACGTTGAGGGAGAAAATTTTCGTAAAAACACAGACTTACGTATGTAACATCGCTGTATTATTTCGTGTGGAATGGATCAGTCGACTTTGTCGAGTCTATGTCCCATACGCTCCTTTTTGGTGTGCATGTAGAACCTGTTGTAAGCGTTAGGCTCCATTTCGATAGGTACATTCTCTGTTATCTCAAGTCCGTGGCCTTCCAGTCCGATGCGCTTGCATGGGTTGTTGGTGAGCAGACGCATCTTTTTGATACCGAGATGGGCGAGTATTTGTGCGCCTACCCCATAGTCGCGTTCGTCGGCTTTGTGCCCGAGGTGCAGATTGGCATCAACTGTATCAAGTCCTTCTTCCTGGAGTTTGTACGCTCTGATCTTGTCCATCAATCCTATTCCGCGCCCCTCTTGATTTAGGTAGATCAGCGCGCCGCGGCCTTCTTTCTCGATTGCACGTAGTGCGGAATGAAGCTGTTCGCCGCAATCGCATCGGCATGATCCGAAAATATCTCCGGTAGCGCATGATGAATGAACCCTTACCAATACGGGATTACCATCGCTGATGTCGCCTTTTATCAGAGCAATATGCTCGAGGCCGTTGCTTTTCTGACGGAATGGGATAAGGTGGAAATGGCCGTAAGCAGTTGGCATGTCTACTTCGACGCCCATCTCGACAAGAGATTCTTTTTGCCTGCGATAGGATATGAGATCTGCTATGGATATTAACTTCATTCCCCATTTGTCGGCTAATGTACGCAGTTCCGGAAGTCTTGCCATGCTACCGTCGTCGCTCATGATCTCCATCAGGGCGGCGGCAGGGTAAAGTCCGGAAAGGCGAGCCATGTCTACCGCGGCCTCTGTGTGTCCGGAGCGGCGGAGTACACCCTGGTTTTGCGCATATAGGGGATTGATATGTCCGGGACGTCCGAAAGTAGCCGGGGTGGACTGCGGATCGGCGAGAGCACGTATGGTAGCGCATCTGTCTTCTGCAGACACACCTGTGGAGCAACCTTCGAGTTTGTCTACTGTGACTGTGAACGGAGTACCTAATACGGACGTGTTGTCTGTCACCTGATGCGGCAATTGCAGTTCCTCGCAGCGTTCGATTGTGATCGGAGCGCACAACACACCCCTGGCGTTCTTCAGCATGAAGTTGACCTGCTCGGGGGTGATTTTTTCGGCGGCTACGATGATGTCGCCTTCGTTTTCGCGGTCTTCGTCGTCAACGACTATTATCATTTTGCCTTCGCGAAAATCAGCGATTGCTTCTTCTATTGAGTCTAACTTTATCTTGTCCATATAGATTTTGCTTATATGTTCGTGTCTGTTTTTGTTTGTTTATGCTCAGCTTTCACTGGAGTTGTCGCCCGGAATTTCAGTGATGGTTCCGTCTGTCAGACCTTTCATCAGCGCGAGTGTCTCTTTGACTTGAGGCAGTGTCCGTTTGGTGACTTCAAACGGCAGTCTGTTGAGCAGGCGTATCATACGTATATCGCGTGTGTTGGACAGGTAATCTATCAATGTATTGAGCCTGTTTGTTGTGTCTTGCGATACGTCGGCGGTTTTTTCGAGGCTGTCTATCATGCTGATTGCCTTTTCCTGCTCTACCTCGGTGATTACGACTTCTTTTAGAGAAAGTGAACGTTTTGGCCTTCTGCCTCTGAGTTTATTGAAGAATGCCGTGTATGCGTCGGTGTTGAATACTGCGGAGTCTCCCATCGCCTTGTATGTGACGAATATTCCGAGCGGAAGCATTATGGCTGAACTCATCCAGATTCCCTGCCATACGATCATCTTGCCGTCGCGGGCCATCTTATATCCCATGTTGTCGAATATGAAATAAACGATGAATAGGAATACAGAGATTACAAGAGGTGTTCCGATTCCTCCTTTCTTTATGATAGCACCCAAAGGCGCACCTACGAAGAAGAAAACCAGGCACGCGAATGATAGGGTGAAGCGTCGCTGCAGTTCTATGTCGTGGCGTCGCATCAGTTTTGCCTCCTCTTTTAGGATCAGAGTCTTGTATTCAAAATCCTGTTTCTGCCGCTTGGCTTTTGATACTGCAAGGTTTATGTATGATGCCGCTTGTGATGGCGGATTCCCAAACAGAGAGTCAATATCAATAGGATCTGATGCTGCCGACTGTTCTGCTTTCAGCGCTGCATCGTATGTAGAGGATACGTTGAGCAGCTTCTGGTTTTTAAGCTCAGTACCGTATATGTCGCCAATGCTGTCGAGTCTGTGTCCGATAGAATCAATCGACTGTCGGAGTTGCAGCACATCCTTGCCTACGTATTGGTCACGCATTACGCTGTCGTCCATGCGGTTGAAGTTGGCGTCGAAAACTATATACGAGTCTTTGGCCGGAAAGCTTTCCCTGCGGAAAGGCATGTTCTTGGATGCGTTGTTGCCGAGGCTCTGGTCGCGCAGGTTTTCAAACATTTCGCCCTGATACAACTGTAGGAACAAATGTGTCTTATCCTCTGTAAAACTTAGTTTGGCAGAGTCGGCCAAAATGATTCGTGAGTTGTCGAAGCCTTTGGACACATCGTATAGGATCAGATCATACAGCATGCCCGTTTCCTTGTTCTTATGGTCTATGTACAGGTTGATGCCGGGTATCTGGTCGTAAAATGCTTTCTCCGGAATCTCGACTTCGGGCGATTTCTGCCGCATGGAGAACAGGAGTGTCCACATTTTTGTCTGGGCTATCGGCAATACATTGTTCTGGAAGAAGAATGCACCGATGGCAATGAGAGTCATGAAGATTATCAGAGGGCGCATGATGCGTATCAGGGAAATTCCTGCCGCTTTCATTGCGGTGAGCTCGAATTTCTCGCCAAGATTGCCGAATGTCATCAGTGATGCGAGGAGAACTGCCAGCGGGAGCGCCTGCGGAACCATTGTCAGAGCGGCATAGAAGAATAATTCACCTATGAGGCCAATATCCAGGCCTTTGCCTACGAGGTCGTCGAGGTAACGCCACAGAAACTGCATCAGCACTATAAACAGGCAGATGAAAAAAGTCATGCACAGCAGGGGGATAAACCGCTGTAGCATGAATGAGTCGAGGCGTTTTATTCTAAAAATATTGCGCATTCGCAGTGTTATGTATTACATGCGCAAAGATACGAATAATTTTATTGAATAGTGGTCGGCACTGAAATCTTTAAAAATTTTTAGATAGTGATGAAACAAATTTGTAACACAGTTGTTATATCTGCATATTCATCGCCTGAGAGGCATCACTATCAAAAACTCTGCAACACTATGGCAACTATAATCAGACAAGCGACTATTACGGATATTAATGAATTGATACGTTGGCGTATGCGAAGCCTTCGTGAAAAGTTTGCGCATCATGCGGGGATTAATTTCACAAAGTTACGCCAATCAAGTCTTAGTTTTTATCGCCGGGCTTTAAGTATGGAGTCATATATCGGGTGTTTTGCCGATCAGGGCTATATGGCTGTCGGCTATGGAGGTCTGTGTATCTACAGGGAGACTCCTACGGAGGAAAATCCGTCGGGTTGCTGCGCATATGTGATGAATGTGTATACCGGATTCTCTGATGATGCCGAACCGGTGCGTCGCAGTATTGTGGACTGGCTTGTGGAGGAAGCTCACCGGCGCGGAATAACAAAGATATACATGACGCCCAAGCGCTTTATTCCGTATGTTGATGGAGACGACTTCATGCTGCATGCCGAGGCTTGAACAGACAACGTTCGACAATATAACTATATATGAGAGATTAGGAAAAGGGAGAAAAAAAGAATAGAATGGCTGAAATGTATCCGTCCCCGGATCACCGATAGCACATTGACGTTTTGTGCGGGTGTGATCCGGGGACGGATTATTCGTGTTGTAGCCTTGCTGAATTATCAGTCAAGTTTATGTATTACAAGGCCTGATCTCAGTTTTGGCTCGAACCATGTTGTCTTCGGAGGCATGATATTGCCGGAATCGGCAATATCCATCAGTTGCTTCATACTTACTGGATACAAGGCCAGGGCTACTGCCATCTCTCCGGAGTCGACGCGTCGTTTCAGTTCGCCAAGCCCACGTATTCCTCCGACGAAGTCGATGCGTTTGTCGGAGCGGAGATCGGTAATTCCGAGTATGTCGCGGAGGATAAGGTCGCTGCTTACCGTCACGTCAAGACATCCTATGGGATCTGAGTCATCATATGTTCCCTGGCGGGCAGTGAGCGAATACCAGCGGCCATCCAGATAGAGTGAGAAGTTGTGGAGTCTGGCAGGCGTATATATTTCCTCGCCCATGTCCTCAACTGAGAAGTTGATGCTGATCTTGTTCAGGAATTCTTCTTTTGTAAGGCCGTTGAGGTCGCGTACGACGCGGTTGTAGTCGATGATTTTGAGGTGAGATGCAGGGAATGCCACTGCGAGGAAGTAGTTGTATTCCTCATCGCCACGGTGTGCGGGATTAGCCTGGGCCTTTTCGTTGCCTACCAATGCTGCCGCTGCGGTGCGGTGATGCCCGTCGGCTATGTATAAGTCCGGAATCTTGCTGAACTCGTCAGTAACGGCAGAGGTGAGTTCGTCAGGCACGATCCAGAAGTGATGCCCGAAGCCATCCGGAGCTACAAAATCGTATTCCGGTTCGCCGGCTGTTACGGTTTTTATGATGTTTTCCAAAGCCGGGTTGTCGGGGAAAGCGAAGAATACAGGCTCAATGTTAGCGTTATTGATTCTGACGTGCTTCATGCGGTCTTCCTCTTTATCGCGACGAGTGAGTTCGTGTTTCTTTATACGTCCGGTCATGTAGTCTTCTACATTTGCCGCTATCACTATTCCGTATTGTGTACGGCCGTCCATAGTCTGGGCATATATATAGTAGTGCTCGCGGTCGTCCTGCACCAGCCATCCGTTTTTTTGGAATGCATTGAAGTTTTCGACAGCCTTTCCATACACCTTCTCATCATGCTCGTCTGTGTCCGGCTCGAAATCTATTTCGGGCTTGATGATATGATAGAGTGAGCACGGATTGCCATGCGCTTCATCGCGGGCTTCGTCGGAATTCAGGACATCGTAGGGGCGCGATGCCACTTTCTCGACCATTTCACGTGGTGGCCGGATGCCTTTGAATGGTTTTACTTTAGCCATGATTGTAGAATGATTGGTATTATAGATTACGGATAATCGTCTGCTCGCGGTCTGGACCGATAGAGACTATGGCTACGGGCACTCCGAGGCGCTGCTCAAGGAAATCGATGTATGCCGAGAACTCTGCGGGGAACTCAGACTCGCTGCGTAGGGCTGTCATGTCGGTCTTCCAGCCGGGCAATTCGACATATACAGGCTCTACAGCCTGATCCTCGAGATTGAAAGGCATACGGTCGGTCTCTACGCCATTGATCTTGTATGCCACGCAGGCTTTGATGGTGTCGAACGTGTCGAGCACGTCGCTTTTCATCATGATCAGTTTGGTGACGCCATCTATCATTATAGCATATCGCAGAGCTACAAGGTCGATCCATCCGCAGCGACGCTCACGTCCTGTGACTGCACCGAACTCATGTCCGATTGCACGGATGGTCTTGCCAGTCTCGTCGAAAAGTTCTGTGGGGAAAGGTCCGCTACCTACACGTGTGCAGTATGCCTTGAAGATGCCGAAGACTTCTCCGATACGGTTGGGAGCGAGTCCGAGTCCTGAGCATGCACCGGCTGTGATGGTATTGCTTGATGTGACAAAAGGATATGAACCGAAGTCGACGTCGAGCATTGTTCCCTGAGCGCCTTCGCAGAGCACTGATTTGCCTTCGTCAAGACAATTGTTGACATAGTATTCACTGTCGATTATGTCGAATGAGCGCAGGTAATTTATAGAGTCGAGCCAGTTCTGTTCCAGTTCGCTTATGTCGGTAGCTGGCTCACCCATGCGTTCGAGCTGATCGAGATGGAGCTTGCGAGCCTTGGCATACTTTATGTCGAAGTCATTGAAGATATCGCCTATTCTCAGGCCGTTGCGGCTAATCTTGTCTGTGTATGTAGGACCGATGCCTTTGCCGGTAGTACCTATCTTGGAGTCTCCTTTGGCGCGTTCGCCAGCAGCATCGAGCAATCGGTGTGTAGGCATTATCAGGTGGGCCTTCTTGCTTATCTTCAGGACGTTGCGCAAGTCAATACCGCTTTTCTGGAGTTCTTCTGCTTCCTGTCGGAAAAGTACCGGGTCAAGAACCACGCCATTTCCTATGATATTGATCTGTCCATGCTGGAAAACGCCCGAAGGTATGGATCGAAGCACATACTTCTTGCCGTCGAATTCGAGAGTGTGACCGGCATTTGGTCCGCCTTGGAAACGCGCTACTACGTCGTAGCGCGGAGTCAGCACGTCCACTACCTTACCTTTACCTTCGTCGCCCCACTGGAGCCCTAATAATACGTCAGCCTTCATGTTGATGGTCTGTTTGAAAGAATTTATATCTGTTTGTCTGTTTTTGTATTCTGTTTGCCTGTATAAGCTTTTGGCTTACGGGTCTTGCGCCTGCATCTTCCGCATACACCATATATATATACCGCGCAGTGACTTGTTGTGAACGTTGAGTAGCGCTTGGCGCGTATCGACGACATTAACTCCTGATCTTTGGCTTCACGGATGCGTCCGCATACGGTGCATATCAGGTGCAGCCTGGTCTGTGATCCTGATGGCCTCAGGTATTCGAAACGGGTGCAGGATGGATCGAATGCGTGCTGTATTACCAATGATGCTTCAGTCAGCATGCGCAGAGTATTGTATACGGTGGCTATACTTATTCTATAACCTTTGGCTTCAATCGAACGGTGGATGTCCTCGGCTGTGAACATTGCTCCGTATGTGGCTGCGGTTTCGGCCACGACGAGCCTTTCCTGTGTACACCTCATGCCATTTGAACGCAGATATTGTTCAAAGGCCATACGCGGTTCGGTCTGCTGACTCTCTGTCATCTTGTCTCAGTCAGATTGTTTTTTAGTCAAGCTTCAGAACGGCAAGGAATGCTTTTTGCGGCACTTCTACCGAGCCGATCTGCTTCATACGCTTCTTTCCTTTCTTTTGCTTTTCGAGGAGTTTGCGCTTACGCGAGATGTCGCCGCCGTAGCATTTTGCGGTAACATCCTTACGCACAGCCTTGATTGTCTCGCGGGCAATAATCTTAGCGCCTATGGCGGCCTGGATGGCGATGTCGAATTGCTGACGAGGGATCAGTTCCTTGAGCTTCTCGCACATCCTCCGGCCGAAAGAGACGGCATTGTCGGCATGCGTGAGAGTCGACAGCGCATCCACGCTTTCTCCATTGAGCAGTATGTCGAGCTTTACAAGCTTTGATTCACGGAAGTCGTGCAGGTGATAGTCAAAGGATGCATATCCCTTCGAGATACTTTTGAGTTTGTCGTAGAAATCGATCACGATTTCGCCCAATGGCATGTCGAATGTCAGTTCTATGCGGTTTCCAGAGATATATTCCTGCTTTATCAGTTCTCCGCGTTTTCCGAGGCATAGTGTCATTATTGGACCGATGAAATCGGCTGCAGTAATGATTGATGCGCGTATATACGGTTCCTCGATATGATCGATGAGTGTGATGTCGGGTAGGCCGGATGGATTGTGTACCTCCGTCATTCCGCCCTTTTTGTCATAAACCCTGTAGCTTACGTTCGGTACTGTGGTGATGACGTCCATGTCGAATTCGCGTCCGAGGCGTTCCTGTATGATCTCCATGTGAAGCAGCCCGAGGAATCCGCAGCGGAATCCGAAGCCGAGCGCAGCCGAAGATTCAGGTGCGAATGTCAGTGATGCGTCGTTAAGCTGAAGTTTCTCAAGCGATGCGCGGAGGTTCTCGAAATCTTCTGTCTCTATAGGATATACGCCGGCGAATACCATTGGCTTTACTTCTTCGAATCCGGCGATGGCTTTCTCGCAAGGCTGGGCCACATGGGTGATTGTGTCGCCTACACGCACTTCTTTTGATGTCTTGATTCCGGATATGATATATCCTACATTGCCTGCCGATAGTTCCTCGCGTGGCGACATGTTCAGTTTGAGTACTCCAATCTCGTCGGCGTGGTATTCCTTACCGGTGGATACAAACTTTACAAAATCGTTTTTACGTATAGTGCCGTTGACGATCTTGAAATATGCGATGATTCCGCGGAACGAGTTGAAGACAGAGTCGAAAATCAAGGCTTGCAGCGGCGCGTCCGGATCGCCGGAAGGGGCTGGTATGCGCTTGACGATGGCTTCAAGAATATCGGGGATGCCTTCTCCTGTTTTTCCGGAGGCCCGGATTATTTCTTCTCTTTTGCATCCGAGCAGATCTATTATCTGGTCTTCTACCTCATCTGGCTTGGCGCTGTCGAGGTCTATCTTGTTGATGACCGGGATGATTTCAAGATCATTCTCAATGGCCATGTATAGATTTGATATGGTCTGTGCCTGGATTCCTTGCGAGGCATCCACTATAAGCAGTGCGCCTTCGCAGGCTGCTATGGATCTTGACACTTCGTATGAGAAATCCACGTGTCCGGGAGTGTCTATCAGGTTCAGTGTATAGCGTTCGCCGTCCATCACGTGCTCCATCTGTATGGCGTGGCTTTTGATGGTGATGCCGCGTTCGCGCTCAAGATCCATGTCGTCGAGCACCTGCGCCTGCAGGTCTTTTCCTGAGACGGTGTCGGTATATTCAAGCAGTCGGTCGGCCAGGGTACTCTTGCCGTGGTCGATATGTGCGATGATGCAGAAATTACGGATTCGTTTCATGTTGCAAAATTAAACAAAACGGCGGAATTTGCAGTATAAGGGCACGCTGTTTTTTGAATATATGTAAAAAATGCCGTTAAAAAGCCGCTATATCGCGCGGGTATTTTATAATTAAAAAAAAAACACTACCTTTGCGCTTTCAAATATTGTCTGAGGCTCAGGCTTTGAGTCATTTTGTTATCCGGCGCAGTGCGCCCTATGAAACGCAATTATTTTTGAAAACGCAAATAAAAACGACTTGAGCAGGTAAAATTACGATGGAAGTACATAAAGAAAACTTTGACTTGCTGTTTGAAACGAGCTGGGAAGTATGCAATAAAATCGGAGGCATCTATACTGTTCTGTCAACAAAAGCTAAAACATTACAGAATGCGGCTAAAGACCGTGTGATATTCATAGGACCGGATGTGTGGTCCGAAGATAATCCCTCGCCATATTTTAAGGAAGTGCCTTCATTGCTGAAGCAGTGGAAGGCAAAGGCTGTCTTGCCCGACGGTGTAAGCGTCAGGGTAGGGCGTTGGGATGTCCCGGGACGCCCAATGGCAGTGCTTGTAAAGTTCGACGGCATGTATGGGGTGAAGAATGAATTCTACGGACAGATGTGGAATCATTTCGGAGTAGACTCGCTGCATGCCTACGGCGACTATGACGAAGGTTGCGCCTTCGCTCATGCTGCCGGAATAGTGATTGAGAGTATCTGTCGGTTCAATGGCGTCTCCGGTAAGAATTATATAGCTCATTTCGATGAGTGGACAACCGGTATGGGACTTCTCTACCTTAGATGGAAAATGCCGGAAGTAGCTACAGTCTTCACTACTCATGCTACAAGTATAGGACGTAGCATCTGCGGAAATGGGAAACCGCTGTACGACTACCTCCCGGGTTATAACGGCGACCAGATGGCGCGTGAGCTGAATATGGAAGCCAAGCACTCTTTGGAAAAGGCAGCGGCGAATTATGCCGATTGCTTTACTACAGTAAGCCGTGTCACAGCATTGGAGTGCGAACAATTGCTCGGCCGTAAGCCCGACGTTGTTACGCCTAATGGATTTGAGGAGAATTTCGTGCCGAAAGGTAATAAGTTCAATGCGGCACGCAGCAGGGCAAGACGTAGGATCATAGATATGGCCTCCGCCCTGACCGGTACGGAATTGCCTGACGATACTTTTATAATTGCCACATCCGGACGCAATGAGTACCGCAATAAAGGTATAGATCTATATCTTGATGCTGTGGATCGTCTCGGTAGTCTTGATCCTGGCCGAAGAATTTTGGCATTGGTGATGGTTCCCGCATGGGTTCGCGAGCCGAGGGCAGACCTTCAGGCTGCTATGTCAGATAGGACTGGTGCGGCTCTGCCTGATCCAGTGATTACTCACAGACTTAACAATGAGGACACAGACGCCATTCTGTGCAGAATACATCAGATCGGATTCGGCAATAGTGAACGCTCGCGCGTACAATGTATATATATACCCTGTTATCTGAACGGTGATGATGGAGTGTTAGATATGTCGTACTACGATCTTCTTCCGGGTTTGGATGCCACTGTATTCGCTTCTTATTATGAACCGTGGGGATATACACCGCTTGAGAGCGTAGCTTTCGGTGTTCCGACTGTTACAACCACACTTTCCGGTTTCGGCCAGTGGGTGCTCGGCCAATATGAGAATGGCGTGGTGCATTGTGGCGTGGATGTGGTTGAACGCTCGGATTTCAATTACGATTATGTAAAGGAAACTATTGCTAAAGATCTACGTGATATAGTGGATGCTTGCGACAGTGAGCGTAAGATGATTTCCGAGGCAGCACGAGCTACCGCTGAGGCTGCTGCATGGAGCAAATTTATAAAATATTACGACGAGGCCTACGATATCGCTATCAATAACCGCAACAGACGGTGTTCTGGAGATACTGAATCCAAAACAAAAGGGTGATCGTCTTAAAAACAAGAATACCAATAAAGTAAAACAATAAGTATGAAACTTCCGGTAAGTAACACAAACGCCCCTGTGTGGCGCGACATTACTGTTAAAACTGAACTTCCCGCCGCTCTTAAGCCTCTGGAAGAACTCTCCAAGAACCTCTGGTGGGTCTGGAACAGTGAAGGAAAGAATCTTTTCCGCGAACTGGACCCCGATCTCTGGCGTGCTTCAGGTGAGAACCCTGTCATGCTTCTTCAGCAGCTCAGTGCCGATCGTCTTGCAGAAGTCATCGCTGATGCTGATCTGATGAAACGTATCGGCAAAGTATATGCCGACTTCAAGGAATACATGTCCAAGCCTATGCGCAAGGATGTGCCTTCTGTGGCTTATTTCTCTATGGAATATGGCCTGTGTAATTGTCTGAAAATATATTCCGGTGGTCTTGGTGTCCTTGCCGGAGACTATATAAAGGAAGCATCTGATAGCTGCATCGACATGACGGCGGTGGGATTCCTCTATCGTTATGGCTACTTCACTCAGACTCTTTCTGTCGACGGTCAGCAGATCGCCAACTATGAGCCTCAGAACTTCAACCAATTGCCTATCGAGCAGGTATGCGATAAGAATGGCAATCCTGTAATTCTTGAAGTTCCTTATCCCGGCCGTATCATATACAGCCACATATGGAAAGTGAATGTAGGCCGTATGAAACTGTATCTGATGGATACGGATTTCGATATGAACAGTGAATTCGACCGTTCGATCACACATCAGCTTTATGGCGGTGACTGGGAAAACCGTATCAAGCAGGAATATCTGCTGGGTATTGGTGGTGTTATGATGCTTAACAAGCTCGGCATCAAGACTCAGCTTTATCATGCAAATGAAGGCCATGCAGCCCTGCTCAACCTGCAGCGTCTGGTTCAGTATGTTCAGGAAGACGGTCTTGATTTCAATGTGGCTCTTGAGGTAGTGCGTGCATCATCGCTTTATACCGTACATACTCCTGTGCCTGCCGGTCACGACTACTTTGATGAAGGTCTCTTCGGCAAATATATGGGAGAATATCCTGCCAAGCTCGGTATTTCCTGGAATGATCTCATGAATATGGGTCGTGAGAATCCCAACACCAACGAGCGATTCTCGATGAGTGTGTTCGCGCTCAATACATGCCAGGAAGCAAACGGCGTAAGCTGGCTGCACGGCGAGGTGTCTAAGAAGATGTTCGCCGGTATATGGAAGGGCTACAACTGGCAGGAAAGCCATGTAGGCTATGTTACCAACGGTGTGCACATGCCCACATGGGCCGCTTCTGAATGGAAGAATTTCTATACTGAGAAGCTTGGTGCACAGGTGTTTGACCATCAGAGCGATCCAGAGGCATGGAAAGGCATCTTCAAGGTGAAAGATGAGGAGATCTGGGAAATGCGCATGGCATTGAAGAACAAGTTCATCAATTTTGTGCGTCGTGAATTCAAGGCTCGTTGGCTTGCCAATCAGGGCAATCCGTCTGCTGTGATGGAAATTCTTGACAAGATCAATCCTAATGCGCTTATCATTGGTTTCGCACGCCGTTTTGCTACATACAAGCGAGCACATCTTCTCTTTACCGATCTTGAACGTCTCGACCGAATTGTCAACAATGAGAAGTTTCCCGTGCAATTCATATATTCAGGAAAGGCACATCCCGCCGATGGCGCAGGCCAGGGTCTGATCAAGCGTATCAAGGAAATTTCCAACATGCCGCAGTTCCAGGGCAAGATTATTTTCCTTGAGGACTATAATATGATTGTGGCCAAGCGTCTTGTGACAGGAGTTGATATCTGGTTGAATACACCGACACGTCCGCTCGAGGCTTCCGGTACATCCGGCGAAAAGGCTGAGATGAATGGCGTGCTCAACTTCTCTGTGCTCGACGGCTGGTGGTATGAAGGCTATCGCTTTAACGAAAAGGCAGGATGGGCGCTTACCGACAAGCGTACATTCACAGATCAGGCACAGCAGGATAAGCTCGATGCTGCTACAATCTATTCCATGCTTGAGAATGAGATCATACCTCTGTATTTCGCCAAGAATTCCAAGGGCTATTCACCCGAGTGGATTCAGTACATAAAGCGTTCTATCGGCGACATCGCGCCTCACTTCACCATGAAGCGTATGATCGACGACTATATCAGCCGCTTCTATAATAAGGAAGCTGCACGCAGCACACGTCTGTGCGCCGATAACTTCTCCAAGGCCCGCGAGATCGCAGCTTGGAAAGAACATGTGGCACAGCTGTGGGACGGTGTAAAGGTATTCGATATCAAGCGTCATGGCGATACTTCAAACACAGTGACCGGATCTGTATACACAACAGATATAATCGTGGATACAAATGGTCTCGGCAAGGATCTTGGAGTAGAGCAGGTGGTTTACCGTCAGAAAGATGGAGAGGAAGTGCTTTGGCGTGTCAACGAATTCACTGTCGTGAAAGAAGAAGGCAATGTCCTGACATATCAACTGAAAGACACCATCAAGGATGCAGGCGTATTCCGCTACGGCTACCGTATGTTCCCCAAGAATGCTGATCTTCCTCATCGTCAGGATTTCGCATATACCCGCTGGATCTAACGTCAGAGGTAATATATATTAGCTGAAAACTGAGAATCCGGTTGCTACACTCGCTTTCATCCGCAGATGGAAGAAGTGGCGGCCGGATTCCCTTTTGCTATTGTATAGCGTGTAGTTTTTGGCTGATGTTATGTAAATTTCACAAAAAACATGACTGCATAAATTGTAATATAGCGGGGAAAGCGCTAAATTTGCACCTTGCAAACAGTAAATATTGCATTAAAGTAACTATATAACCATTATGAACATCAACCTCGAGAAGATCGACGAAACTTCAGCAAAGATTGTGGTTAGCGTAGAAGAATCAGACTATGCTGCCCTCGTGACCGAAGAACTCAAGAAGATAGGTCGCACACATACAATCCCCGGTTTCCGCAAGGGACATGTGCCTACCGAACAGCTCCGCCGCCGTTTTGGCCGCGAGGTTAAGAGCGACGTTCTCAACCGCGAAGTCATCGACAAGGTATTCGAATATATCCGTGAAAACAACCTGAAGGTTCTCGGTGAGCCTCTGCCCGTGGAGCGCAAGGAGATCAACCTTGAGCAGAAAGACTATACATTTGAGTATGAGATCGGTCTTGCTCCGGCTATCAATCTGACTCTTGACAAGAATGTGAAACTTCCGTACTATGAGATCGAAGTATCCGACGAAATGGTTGCCCAGCAGGATGAAGGTCTGCGCAAGCGTTTCGGAAAGCGTGAGACATCCGAGACTGTAGATGAGACTGCTATCGTCAAGGGTGTGATCATGGAACTCAACGAAGATGGTTCGATCAAAGAGAGCGAGGACGCCATTCAGGTCACAAACGGAATGATCGGAGTGTTCCAGATCGCCGATGCTGATCAGAAAGCTCTCTTTGTTGGTAAGAATATCAACGATAAGGTGCGTTTCAACGCAGCGAAGCTGTGCTCAGGAAACCTTCCTGAACTTGCCTCGATGCTCAATATCGACCGTGACCGCGCCGCCGGTGTAACTTCAGATTTCGAGATCGCTATCTCTGAAATCCTCGTAGTGAAACTTGCTGAGTATGGCCAGGAGCTCTACGACGAAGTTTTCGGACGTGACAAAGTTCACAATGAAGAAGAATACAAGGCTGCTGTAAAAGAAATGATAGCTGCGGATCTGTCGCAGTACAGTGACTATCGCTTCCGTGATGATGCCGAGAAGACATTGCTGGCTGAATACGGTCAGTTCGAGCTTCCTAAGGAATTCCTGAAGAAGTGGCTTCTCGCACGCAATCCTGAAGCGACAGCAGAGCAGATCGACGCAGATTTCGACAATATCCTTTCTTCGCTCCGCTGGCAGCTTATCAAGGAGCACATCGCCCAGCAGACCGACATGAAGATCGAGGAAGAAGATCTCAAGGCATTCGCACGTGCATTGGCTGCCCGTCAGCTTGCACAGTACGGCATCACCAACATGGATGATGAGACCATCAACGGTATGGCAGACAGAATACTCAACGACAAGCAGTATCATTCGCGTATAGTTGAACAGGTCGGCGACGTCAAGCTGTTCACAACAATAAAGAATGCTGTGACTCTCGAAAACAAGACTGTTACATTCGAGCAGTTTCAGGAAATGATGAAGCCCGCTGCGGAATAAATTCCGTCGGATATAAGTGATATAGACATGCCATGCAGCCCCTGATTGGGCGTTGCATGGCATGTTTTATTGTGTAATGTATCAGAAATAGCTTAAAAATTTATAACTTTGTGCTATAAGAGTATTATAAACTATGTATAGCCTTTTTAAACGTTATTCAGTATTTGTATTAGGTCTTTATTTTCTATCTCTCGGTATTGTTCTTATAGTGTGCAGCTCATTGGGTACGACACCAATTTCGAGCGTCAATTATGTGGTCAGTCTAAATACACCGCTTTCGCTTGGCACATGCACGTTTCTTATCAATATGCTCCTTATTTTAGGACAGTTTTGGCTTATTAGGGGTAATAATACGCGGCGCGATACAGTCGAGATCTTACTACAGATACCGTTTTCGTTTATCTTTGCAGCGTTTATAGATATCAATATGATGCTCGCCTCTGTTTTGCGTCCTACGAGCTATCTGTTGGCGATTGCATTACTTCTTGTGGGCTGTGTCGTTCAGTCTGTCGGCGTGGTGCTTGAAATCAAGCCGCGTGTGGCCATGATGAGTGCCGAAGCTTTTGTGAAATATGCGTCGTCGCGCTATCATAAGGAATTCGGTAAGTTCAAGATCGGATTCGATATCACGCTTGTCAGCCTTGCTGTGATCATATCATTGGCAGTGACAGGACGTGTGGAGGGAGTACGCGAAGGCTCAGTCATCGCAGCTTCTATAACAGGAATAATAGTTACCTTCCTGAATACACGTATTCTTACTCGCCGCAACATGCACCGTCTTGCCAGGCGTATGGGCTTGAAACGGATGGCGCAATAGACTAAGCGTTTTTGTCAGGAACATGTTTGATCGGAGAGGCTGTAAAAAGCTCTAAAATGTTTGATTTTCAGAGAAAAAAAGCGTATCTTCGCATCCGCATTTTGTTTGATTGTCGCGCTTGTATGCGGCAATTTAGAGATAAACAATTGAAATAAAGATGATTAATATTACATTTCCTGACGGTAGCGTCAAGCAGTTTGAACAAGGAGTTACTCCTTTGGATATAGCGCGAGGCATCAGCCCGCGTCTGGCGCAGGATGTGCTTGCCGCATCTGTCAATGACCAAGAGTGGGATCTTGCACGACCCATAGACACAGATGCCGAATTGAGGCTTTTCAAGTGGGATGATCCCGAAGGTAAACATGCATTCTGGCATAGTAGCGCCCATCTTCTCGCCGAGGCGCTTCAGGAACTTTATCCTGGTGTCAAGTTCGGTATCGGTCCGGCAATCGAGAACGGTTTTTATTATGACATCGATCCGGGTGAACATACCATAACTGCGGCTGATTTCCCGAAAATCGAGGCCAAAATGCTTGAACTCGCCCGCAGGGATGAGAAAATAGTACGCGCTGATATAGCTAAAGCCGACGCTCTTGCTATGTTCGGCGACCGCAATGAAGAATACAAGTGCGAACTTATCTCAGAACTTGAAGACGGACACATCACCACATATACACAGGGCAATTTCACAGATCTTTGCCGTGGTCCGCACCTTCCTTCTACCGGAGTTATTAAAGCCGTGAAAGTCATGTCGCTTGCCGGAGCTTACTGGCGTGGCGATGAAAAGCGCAATCAGCTCGTACGTGTCTATGGCGTTACTTTCCCCAAGAAAAAGATGCTCGACGAATATCTGGCACTCCTTGAGGAAGCTAAAAAGCGTGACCACCGCAAACTTGGCAAGGAAATGGAACTTTTCGCTTTCAGCCAGAATGTAGGTGCTGGACTCCCGTTGTGGTTGCCTAAAGGCGCTGCATTGCGCGATAGACTGGAACAATTCCTCCGCAAGATACAGAAGCAGTATGGCTATCAGCAGGTGATCACACCCCATATAGGAAACAAAAATCTGTATGTGACATCCGGCCACTATGCAAAATATGGCAAGGATTCTTTCCAGCCGATACATACTCCCGAAGAAGGTGAGGAATACCTTCTGAAGCCGATGAACTGTCCTCACCACTGCGAGATCTTCAAGGCATTCCCCCGTTCGTATAGGGAACTGCCTCTGCGCCTGGCTGAATTCGGTACAGTTTACCGCTATGAGCAGAGTGGCGAACTTCACGGACTTACCCGAGTGCGTGGATTCACGCAGGATGATGCCCATATATTCTGTGCGCCTGACCAGATAAAGGAAGAATTCCTCAAGGTGATGGATATTATATTCTTTATCTTCAAGGCTCTTAAATTTGAAAACTTCGAGGCCCAGATATCACTGCGGGATCCTAAGAACAAGGAAAAATATATCGGTTCTGACGAAAATTGGCATCTCGCCGAAAACGCTATAATAGAGGCATGCGAGGAGAAGGGCCTGAAAGCACGTAAGGAACTCGGAGAGGCCGCCTTCTACGGTCCGAAACTCGACTTTATGGTTAAAGACGCCATTGGTCGTCGTTGGCAGTTGGGTACTATACAGGTCGACTACAATCTTCCTGAGCGTTTCCAGCTTGAATACACCGGAGCAGACAATCAGAAACATCGTCCGGTGATGATCCACCGTGCTCCTTTCGGGTCTATGGAGCGCTTTGTAGCAGTTCTGCTTGAGCACACTGCAGGCCGATTCCCATTGTGGCTTGCTCCTGATCAGGTAGTCGTATGTCCCATCTCTGAGAAATTCAACGACTACGCCTATGAGGTGAGCAGACAGTTGAATGCAGCCGATGTACGCGCTATTGTAGACGACAGAAATGAGAAGATCGGCAAGAAAATCCGCGATAATGAGCTTAAAAGAATCCCATATCTGCTGGTTGTGGGAGAAAAAGAAGCACAAAATGGCGAAGTTTCTGTCAGAAAACAGGGCGAAGGTGATAAAGGTACGATGAAAATTGCTAACTTTGCAGAGAATTTGACTCGTGAAGTCAACGAAATGATTAATCAATAATCCCACTGAATGGAGAAAACCCCATCACATCAGGGTCCGCGCCCCCAAGGTGCACGTCCGCAGGGTCCTCGCCCACAGGGGCAAGGCCCTCGCCCACAAGGTCCCCGTCCGCCGATGCAAAGAGGCAGAGGCAATGATAGAAACGCGCAGAAGCAGGAAGCCCATGCCATCAACGAGCGTATACGCGCCAGAGAGGTGCGTCTCGTAGGCGATAATGTCGAGCCGGGAATATACAGCATATCCCAGGCTTTGAAAATTGCCGAGGAGCAGGAGCTTGATCTTGTGGAGATCTCTCCCAATGCCGAACCTCCTGTATGCAAGGTGCTCGACTATCAGAAATTTCTGTATCAGCAGAAAAAACGTCTGAAGGAACAGAAAGCAAAGTCGACAAAGGTTGTGGTCAAGGAGATCCGTTTCGGACCTCAGACCGATGACCACGACTATAACTTCAAGCTCAAGCACGCAATGGAGTTCCTGAAGGAAGGCTCGAAAGTAAAAGCCTATGTATTCTTCAAAGGTCGCTCGATTCTGTTCAAGGAGCAGGGCGAAGTGTTACTCCTTCGTTTTGCCAATGATCTTGAAGATTACGGTAAGGTAGAGCAAATGCCGCTTCTTGAAGGCAAGCGTATGATCATCATGCTGTCGCCGAAGAAGAAATAAGATATATTCGTGTAGAATAAGACAATACGATATATAAAATCGAATTAAATCAACTAACTAAACACCAAAATGCCTAAGATTAAGACTAACTCCGGTGCCAAAAAGAGGTTCGCCCTTACCGGATCAGGAAAGATCAAGAGAAAACATGCTTTCAAAAGCCACATTCTCACCAAAAAGACTAAGAAGCAGAAACGTAATCTGACACACTCCGGTCTCATCGCCGCAGTTGACCAGAACAACGTAAAGGCTCTGCTCGGCATGAAGTAATCCCCGAAAAGATTAATTCGTGATTTTATAAAAATTCTTTTTATTAACCGAGTGATTAGCAGTAAGAGTCTACTAAGGTAGCCGCTAACATTCAAACACATTTTAAGAAAATGCCAAGATCAGTCAATCACGTAGCCTCAAGAGCACGTCGCAAGAAAATCCTTAAACTCACACGTGGTTATTTCGGATGCCGCCGCAATGTGTGGACCGTTGCCAAGAATACTTGGGAAAAAGGTCTTACCTATGCTTACCGCGACCGCAAGAACAAAAAGCGTAACTTCCGCGCTCTTTGGATTCAGCGTATCAACGCAGCAGCCCGTACCGAGGATCTCAGCTATTCCAAGCTGATGGGTCTTATCCACAAGAGCGGTATTGAAATCAACCGCAAGGTGCTTGCCGATCTCGCTCTGAACAATCCCGCGGCTTTCCGTGCGATTGTAGAAAAGGTGAAGAACGCATAAGTCTCCGTACTTTAACACTACGAAGTCGGCCGCATGCTCCAGGGCATTGCGGCCGACTCTTTGCATTTGACCAATTCTCTCATCGTATTTTTTCGTAGCAGACTGTATCAAAACTCTGGGTCATGAAAAATCATTATAGTGATCACCACCATGCGTCAGCCGGGACTCAAGGCCCATCTGCTGTAATGGCATTCGTAAAGAACTGGACACTTCCACTGGCCATAGTCGCCGGGGTCGTTGCATATTTTGTATATGTTAATATCCATTGGTTGGATTTCACTCATGGATTCGCTGCGCAGGCAGTGGGGGTGATACAGCCCGTGCTGATCTTCATGATGCTCTTCCTGACCTTTCTCTCTATTGGTCCGCATGATCTGCATCTGAGGCGTTGGCATCTTTGGCATGTTTTGATACAAGTAGTCTTGTTCGCCGGACTTACAATGCTTCTGGCGAGCCTTGCGGACACGCATTGGCGAATAATATTGGAGAGTGCTATGCTCTGTCTTCTTTGTCCTACGGCTACGGCTGCGGCTGTTGTGACGCGAAAACTTGAAGGCAATCCTGCCGATATAACTACCTATACGATAATAATAAATATCGCTATCGCCATAACAGCGCCAGTGTTGCTGCCTGTCGCGCATCCTCATGAAGGCCTGACGTTTTTACCGACCTTCATGCTGATAATAAGCAAAGTCTTTCCTATGCTTATATGCCCCTTGTTGGCTGCATGGGCTGTACGACGTTATTTCCCGGCACTGAGGCGTGCGCTTGTCAGATATTCCGATCTACCGTTCTATCTTTGGGCAGTGGCGTTGTCTCTTGCCATTGCAGTGACAGTGAAAGCTATAGTCCACAGCGATGTGCCGGTTATTTATGAAGTTGGCATGGGGATCGTGACGCTGGTCTGCTGCCTTGCACAGTTTATAGTGGGCAAGCGGATTGGAGCTATCTATGGCGAACATATCGAGGGAGGGCAGGCTCTCGGTCAGAAAAACACAGTATTCATAATATGGCTCGGCTATACTTTCTTATCTCCGGTGACGGCCGTGGCAGGCGGACTGTACAGCATATGGCACAATATATTCAATTCATATCAGTTGTATAAGAAGCGCAAGCAGAGTGGCATTATTCCCTGATACTTGCCATATATTCGGAGAGCATACGTTTCATGCCGGATGTCCCGAAGTCATCGCTATCCATCATGCGGTTTATCTCTTGCATAACTGTATCTGCGCTTAGGTTGAGATCCGCTTCCCTGATGATTGCCGCCAACAGACGGCATGCGCCATTTTCGAGAGTATGCGGCACATTGCATCTGCGTTGTATCAGCAGTATGCATCTGAGTGCATACATTTTTAGTTTGATGTTGTAGTCAAGGCCTGCTTTATAACTGTCGAAATTTCTGATCAGCCGGTTTATCACGGTGATGCGTGCCCTTACATTATTGTAAGAACCTCGTTGAAGTTCGGTGAGTATTGCTTTCTTATACTTGCCGAATAGTGTCTCAGCATCCGGGTTGACGAAAAAGCTGAAATACTCCTTTGGTGTCAGCCTGAAGTCATACATATCCAGCAGCATCTCGCGCAGTTGGGCAGCATTCAGGTTATTTATCTCTTTTTTCAGGGCGGTCTTGGACATATCTATATAACGTGAGAAAGCGCGGTTATGTTGCCCTGCATCGGGTCGCATAACCGCGCTTTACTTTAGAGTTCTCTATGTGTATTATTCAGCCTGTGGTTTGAGCCATTTGTCGAACCAACGGAAGAAAAGGCGTTGCCAAAGGATAGCGTTCTGAGGTTTCAGAATCCAGTGGTTTTCGTCGGGGAATACTACCATTTCGGCAGGAATGCCTCTTAGCTTGGCTGCATTGAACGCCATCATACCCTGAGATGCGAGGATGCGGTAGTCAAGTTCGCCATGTGAGATCATGATAGGAGTATCCCAGCGGTCAACATAGCGGTGAGGAGATGTCGCGAACGTACGCTGAGCGGCAGCATTGTCTTTGTCCCAATACGCGCCACCCATGTCCCAGTTGGCAAACCACATTTCCTCTGTCTCAAGATACTGAGCCTCGGTATTGAATATTCCGGCATGAGCCAGAAGGCAAGCGAAACGTTTGTCATGGTTGCCGGCAAGCCAATACACGGAGAATCCGCCGTAGCTTGCTCCTGTAGCACCAATGTGTTCAGCGTCGATATATGATTCTTTCTTCAGGTCGTCTACTGCCGCCAGATAGTCCTGCATGTTCTGTCCGGGATAATCTTTTGAAATCTGCTCCTCCCATTCAGTGCCGAATCCGGGTACACCGCGTCGGTTAGGAGCGATGACGATGTAGCCGTTGGATGCCATCAGTGCAAGATTCCATCTGTAGCTCCAGAACTGGCTTACAGCAGACTGTGGTCCTCCCTGGCAGTACAGCAGGGCGGGATACTTCTTGGTTTCGTCGAATTTAGGCGGATACACTACCCAGGCGACCATTTCCTTGCCGTCGGTAGTCGGCACTAAACGGCGTTTTACAGTGGGCATATCGATCTGGGCGAATATCTCGTCGTTTACTTCGGTAAGTCGCTTGATGCCGTTTGATGTAGATATAGAGTATATTTCGTTAGGACGCAGCATTGAATGACGCATTGTTATGACAGTGTTGTCATCAGCCACGGCCAGTGAGGTATAGTCATATTCTCCCTCATCAACGGTGTTGACTTCATGTGTTTCTGTATCAATTGAGAACACCGGTATTGTGCCTTGATACGGGGCGATGAAGAATATCTGCTTGCCGGACGGTGTCCAGGCGAACTCATCTATTGTGTAGTCCCATTCCGTAGTGAGATCAGTCTTCTCGCCGGTGGTCATATCCATCACGAATAGACGGTTTTTATCAGCTTCATAGCCGTCGCGTTCCATTGAGAGCCATGCAAGTCGGTTGCCATCGGGAGAGAATGCCGGGCAAGTGTCATAGCCCATCATACCTTCCGTCAGATTGCTGGTCTGTTTGCTTTCGAGATCATAGAGGTATAGATCCGAATTTGTAGATATGGCATATTCAAGACCGGTCTTTTTGCGTGACACATAGACAAGTTTCTTGCTGTCTCCGCTCCATGCGAATGACTCAACACCGCCAAAAGGCTTCATAGGTGCTTCATAAGGTTCGTCGGCCATTATGTCTGTCGTTTCTGTGAGCTTGGATCCGTCGAATGTTCCGATGAAGGGGTGGGGCACTTCTGTCACCCATTCGTCCCAATGCTTGTACATCAGGTCGTCGATGACACGTCCGGTTGCCAGCGGTAGGTCGGGATAGATGTCGCCGGCTTTTTGCGAATACTTCACATTCTTAATCACGACAACTTTCGATCCGTCAGGAGAGAAAAGGAAACCTCCTATACCCCCTTCTTCCGAGCTTGCCATTGCACGGTCTGTTCCGTCCGGATTCATCAGCCATAGCTGCGGCTGACCCTTGTCGTCGGGATACATGAATGCAATCTTTTTGCCTCCGTCTATCCATGTTGCTCCTCCCTCACTTTTAGCCGTGCGGGTGATGCGTGAGATGCTGCCATCCTTGAGGTCCTGCACATAAAGATCAAGATTGGATCTGTTTTCCTCTACACTCTCATATGAGATACCGTACAGCAGTTTTGTGCCGTCGGGTGACAGTGCGGGAGAAGAAACGCGTCCGAGAGCTTCGAGAGCTTCGATGTCGAAGATACCGGTTGTACTTTTATAGTCGGGTCTGTCGATGATGTTGGAGTCCTGTCCCTGTGTCGATGAACAGGAGGATGCAGCTCCGGCGATCATGATGGCCGCTCCGGTCATTGCTAATGGTTTAATAATGTTCATTTGTTTAACGGAATAAATATGTAGCTTTGCAAAGTTACATATTTATCCGTCATTATACAACCGTTGGAGGCTTATAACCGGCTGCTTTATTGTTTGGAAATTCCGATGATCAATATTTGAATCCACGTTTGTCGAGCATCTCAAAGTCTGGCTTCCTAAGTCCTGACTTGCGCAGAGGGACACCTTCGAGGTAGTCGTTCAGGAACAGGCGTTGCGGTTCTGTATATGCTGTGTCGGCAACTGATGCAGATGGATTCAGCACGTAGGTTGATATGCCGGCAAGGTCTGCGGTTGTATGGAATGCCGAAGCTGATGAGGATATATTCTTACCCTTGTTGTCTATCATTGCATTCACTTTTTCCGGGAACATGGATCTGTATTCATTGCTTGTCCAAACGATGAACGGGACATGCAGCTGGTGGTATGTGCCTGCTGGAGATGCGTGCAGGAAGCGTTCGCGGCTGTCATCGAAAATATCTTCACCGTGATCGCTGAGATAGACCAGGGCTGCCGGACATCGGTATGATTGCAATGTGGACACTATGCTGTCAAGCACAAGATCTGTATATGCTATTGAATTATCGTATGCGTTAAGTAGCTGGCTTCGGTTGAATGCAGCCGCTTCTGTGTTGTTGTCAGGAAGGAAGCGAGCTTCCTCCTTAGGATAGCGCTCCTTGTAGTTGAAATGAGAACCATATGCGTGGAGTACTATCATGACTTTTGACGAATTGGCATTATCAATGGCCCGCTTCATACGGCCTACGAGTTCGAGATCGTGCTGTGGTGAGTCGAATTCGTCTATTATGAATTCGGTTGTGTGTGCCTGTCCGCCGAAGAAATCTATAAACGAATGGTTCCTTCGCTGATTTGATATGAATGCTGTATGGAATCCGGCTTCGTTGAAGGCTTCGGATATACTTTTAGTATAATATATCGAATCGCCATAGTTATGTGAGTCGAGATGAGATAGTATCATTGGCACACTCTTATGTGTAGTGTTTGATTCGGAGAGTGCCAGAGGAAAATACACGAGGTTGGTACGTTTTGATAGCCGAGGATTTGTCGGACGCGAATATCCTGTAAGTTGCCAGTTCTCTGCGCGTGAGGTCTCTCCAACCATCAGCACATATACCTCTTTCAGTTCCTTGTCGTGTGTGGATGTGGCATTGAAGCGGAAGTCGCTCGACGTTTGTTCGTACTTCTGTGTTGCAATGGTTCTTTTTACTGCCGTGCATAGATTATCCATTACATTGACCGGGAATAGCTCACGTTTCAGCTTGTAGTCAGGTATATAGACACATGAGGCCACGGCACATAAGACACCACATAATGCAAGTACAGCGCCGGTGATCCTGGCTCTTTTTACAGCCTTGGCAGAAGCCAACGAATGAGAGGCAGTCTGCATTATTGAAGCGATAATAGGCGGAATATAAAGTATGCATATTATCGCGATAGCTATAAGAAGGCTGCCAAGCAACTCGGTAGCTTCTGATACGTTGGTTGTGGCTACGTTCAGAAACATGTCTATAGCTATGATACCTTCGCCGTATAAATTGAGAAGCACGATCTGGAATGCTGCGAAGAATGCGAAGATGAACATCACAAGTCCGGTGATACCGGTACGTCTGCATGCCGATATGATAAGATAATATATACCGAGCGGCAGAAGCAGGTTCGCGGCTTTGGAAACCGGCGAATACAGTTCTGTGATGTCGAGCAGTATGTTAGGTACTATAAGTAATACCGGGTATACCCACAGGAGTATATCGCTGTCGGAAAATACGTTTTTTAGTGTCTTAAAAAGCTTCATTAATACTAAACACAAAAGCGGATGTGTGTAGACCGAACCCGTAGTCAAGACGCACATTCACACGGTGCTTGAATTCCCATCTGTAGCCTATGCCGTAGTTTGGCAGTGTGTGACTCCAACTGAATGGCGAATGCGATGAGAAGACGTTGCCTGCGCCTACCCATAGGGCTATTCCGCTACGGCGATAGACGTTTTGCCGCAATTCAACCGTAGCATCTATTGCATTCATGTCGCGGTAGCGGCCTTCGTAGTATCCTCTCATGGATTCGCTTCCTCCAAGTGTCGACAACATGCCCCAGGGAGTGTGTCCGTATGTGAACCGTGCGTGCAACTGTGTGGCCAGCACACCTCCGCGCCATAGGGTTGTATAGCCGTTTGCAGTAAGTTCGGTGCTTGAAAAATTATATTGTTTATTGCCGAGAAATCGGGGGTAGAATTGCTGTTCTGCTGAAATAAACATACCGCTGTAGGCGTTTGACATTACATCGCGGGTATCATAGGTCAACTGAAGGCCCATCGAAACGTTTGTGGTATGCAGGTCCTGTCCTTGCCACAATTCACGGTGCTCATTCGGCACTTGTTTTGCATCGATATATTGAAACGAGGCAGTCGGACCTATGAACAGAGATGGTGCTAATTGGACCAGAAAGTCTACCTTGGCTTGTGATTGAAGACGTTTATAGCTTGTTTTGTCTTCATTGTCGCGGCCGTTGCGGTAGCCTATTCCCCAGAAATATGTAGGGAAAGAGTAGAAGAACAGTTTATAGTTGATCCTGAATCTGTCGCTTGGAAAGATATGTGTGCCGCGTATTCCGATAAGATAAAATCCTACGGTGGATATGTCCCCGTAAAGCGATACATTGGAAGGTTGGATAAGAGTATCAGCCCTGTTCTGTCGGTACAATCCGGCTGCTACCAATCCTATGCCGAATTGGGTATCTGATGAGTAGTGCGGACCACCGATTATACTGAAGTCAAATTTCTTATTGGTATGTTCCTTATTGGAATCGCTGAAGTAGTTCAGGATCTTAGTAAAGAAATTTGGCTTTTTCTGTACTGCCGATGAGTCCGGTATGCTCTCATGCACCGTTGTAGAGTCGGAGGCAAGCACCCGGCTTGAGGAGGCCAGTACTACGGTGATTAGTATTATGAGCAAGTGTCTGTTCATCGGACGATGTTGGTTTATATTTCCGGACTTGGAAGTATTTGCGCACAAAGGTACGAATTTTTTTTGATCTTATCCCGTGTTAAATTTGCCTGTAAGTTGCATGTTTTGGTAATAATAGCGTCAATTTGGCAGAATAAAAAAGATGCAGGACTTTTTGCCGGTCCTGCATCTTTTTACAATGTTAAAAAAATGCGGTTATTTGCGTATCACTTTGCTGACTTTATTGCCCTGACGCATTATGTAAAGTCCGTTTGTGGCATTTTCTTCGCTTATTTTCATACCCTGAAGGTTGAAATATTCTACAAGTGCATTCTCTGCATCAACAACGATGTCATCTATAGCTACATTCTGAGGCATCATTACCACAAATTCAGCTTTTGCAGCATAACGGTTAGGATATTCGTTGCGCATCAAGATGTGCATGTCGCTCGGGCTGAAACCTATGATTCCGTCTTCCTTCACGTATTCTCCGGATGCGCCGTCGGCCAATACTACTGCCATGTCGCCATATCCGAAATCAATGCCTAAAGGAGATCCTTCAAAGTATACCCGCTCCGGATTCTCGGTGTGGATGTAGAGATAATGGTTATGACCGGATGCGTGATCGTTGTATGCAGGGATATTATTGTTGTTCGTGCTTTCAGTGAGATTTACAAGTCGGAAGAATCCGGGAGTGTTGTTGTTTTCCTGTATTTCCACTGTGTATTCGTTAGGACCGAAGTCTCCACCGAAAAGAGAATATACAAACGGTTCTGTCACTGTGGCATCGCCGAGTGATTTCCACTGGTCATTGTTGTCGTTCTGTACAAAGAAGATAGTGTGAACAGAGGCTTTTTCCTCGTCGTCTGCGTTA
This sequence comes from uncultured Muribaculaceae bacterium, assembly GCA_910586995.1. GTDB lineage: Bacteria > Bacteroidota > Bacteroidia > Bacteroidales > Muribaculaceae > CAG-873. Next base: position 50,241 of record CAJUKZ010000008.1, read on the forward strand.
TAGCAGTAAGCAGAGAACTGCCACATACCGTCCTTGTCAAGGTTTAAATCCAGCGATACAGTGTTATCGGTTGGAGTCATGCTTTCAGATAGATTTGCGTCTTCTCCGTTTAGCGACAGTTTGTAGCGGATATATGCGATGTCAGTACCTGTGGTTATGCTTACATTGGCTTCGTTGGACGAACACATGTCGCTTGCAGAGATAGATGCGGAATAATCCTTGGCTCCGGGGAGGTACAGATGGAAGTTTGCATCGCTGTTTGATGTAGTCCAACCATCACTTTCCACATAGCAGGCGAGGGTAAAGGCCGGGAAAGTGATTTCATAGTTGGCAAGTTTGCCGGCTCCACCTTCCGAACGGCCTGATACCATCTGGTCATTTGCATAATAAGGCATGACACCGGTCTCAAATACAGGGATGAATACGGCATCGGGATCAGTGGCATCGACTATCATATAATAGTCCTTTGAGAAATCAACCTCATTATAATCTGTAGCATATGTGCATCCGGCATAAGGATTTACTACACGGTACAGACCGGGATTAGATTCAGATTCCTCAACTTCTACGGACCATGTTTCTTTTTCGTAACCGGTATCGCCTACCGACCATGCCACGAATCCGTCGCTGTAGCGGCCTGTGCCGATAGACTTCCAGTCGGTTATGGATTCATAGTCTGACGCCTCTGTGCCGATCGCGCGTGAGTGCGCGGAAGCAGTTGATGTAGACTTTACTATTCTGTTACTTGCAGGTATTGGTCCGCGAGGGGTCGATGCATTTACTTGGATTGAGTTGAATCCTGCCGCAATGCATAAAGCGGCGCTCAACAAGGGTAATTTTTTGTCATAGACATTTTAAATAAAAGATGATAGTGTATTGATTTATCGTGTAAAGGTATATAAAATATACTTGCTGTTGATTCTGTATAACTTTATTTTTTTGATTTTTTAACCCAAGATGGGCAGATGCAATTTAAAAGTCCAATCGCACCTGCCCACCGGTTTTATAAGAGTTTTATCGGTATGGTCTCTGTCTTTGATGATTATATCTTAACCATGAAAGCACCACAGGAATATCCGCCACCAAAGACTGTGAGTCCTATGTGATCGCCTTTCTTGAAAAGGTCACGATTCTGGGCAAAAACAATTGCAGCAGAGGCAGATCCGGTATTTCCGAGTTCTTCAATATTGCTTAGGAATTTTTCGGCGGGCATTGAAAGCTGATGTATTACATTTGCAACGATACGCATATTTGCCTGATGGCATATTATATAGTCGAGTTGCTGAAGCGACAATCCGTCGGGTTCTGTCACCTGCTCAAGTGCATGTACCATATATTTGCAGGCATGGACAAAAACATCCTTTCCATCGGGCATTGATATGCCATCTTCGTGAGGACGCAGTTTCACACCTTCCGGGCCTTTGGAAATATTGCCGAGTCCACATGTATATATGTGTCTTATCTCAGGTTCTCCTTCTGCTACCGGTTCTGCCGACAGGAAAAATGCCACAGCACCGTCGCCCCATAGATGTCCGCATTTGGGATCGGATTCGTTGGCATAGTAGCTGTTGTGTTCAGAGCATACAAGCAGTGCCTTTTTTGCTTTTCCGCTTGCGAAATATCCTTCTACTATCTCAAGACCGTTGACAAATGAGGAACAGGCCGAGGATGCATATACGGCTTTTGCTCCGTCGATGTTGTACTTCTTTTGTGCTTCATGGGCAAGCGTGGCGACAAGGTCGTATGGCGAATAAGCAGCCGAAACTATGAGATCTACATCTGTGACTGCATAGGGGAGTGATCGGATTGCATCGTCTATTGCTGCGAGGCCCATTGAGTTATGTCCTTCTCCGTCTGCTGCTTTCGAACGCGAATGTATTCCGGTACGTTTTTCAATCCATTCGCTTGTCAGCCCGTTCACATTTAGGAAATGTTCGTTATAGACACGCCCTTCTGGAATATAAAAACCTGTAGAGTTTATGTACATCTCTTATAAATATGATTAATGTTATTGTATTGTGTTTTTGTTTAGAGTTCCTTCGATAATGAATTCGATAAGAGCCAGATGGCTTCTGTCAAAGTCTTCTTTTGAGATACCGGAAGCCAGGAGCTGCATGGTATCGGGATGTGATGTCCAGTCCACTGACATGAGCCATCGCCGCATGAAAGCTTTTAATCGTTCTGTTTGCGGTCTGTTGAACACTCCTTCGTTCAATCCGCGTAGCAGTATTTTGTCCAGGAGAAGTAATTCCTTGTTGTATGTCATCTTCCTGATACGTTCGGTCCGTTTGGCGTCGAGAGTCAGTTTTGACAGAAGCGAGCGGCCGGTCGGGTCTGCGGCTGATTTATACCTTGTGAGCATGAATTGATATAATTGATCGCCCGGCGACAGTGTCATATCTTCAGCAACTTCGCGCATCTTTTCAACATGCCGGTCACTTTCACGCTCTATGACGGCATTATATATCTCACGTTTGCTCTTGAAGTATGTGTAGATTGTGCGCCGCCCTTTCTCCGAGGCTGCGGCTATGTCGTTCATTGTAGTGTGTGCCAATCCTTGCCTGGCAAACAGCTGCCTGGCCACCTCTATGAGTTTTTCGCGGGTTTTGGATGCCATCGTATTTATTTAACCGTATTTTACAGTTGCACATTGCGAAGTTACACAAATATATTCACATTTTGGCTATGAATGTGCAAAAAATGCATCAAGTCTGTTCTTTCGTGCGATAGCGAGCGGCGGAGCAGATGCAGCTCGCGCATACGTTGGAGAATTGAGAGATTTTAAACGAATTTCGCCATGATGTCGTCGTCAGGCAGTGCGTTGTGGTCGGCACGTTGGCCTTTTGGCTGCTCGTCGGTTTTGGCAACGAGCAGTATGTGTTCGCCACGATAGCCTCGACCTGCGTAAGGGTGAGGTCGGCGACGCGGAAGATGTAATACTTTTGAAGTTGGTACTCCACGAAGTCGTGGCGGGTGGTCAATCTGCGAAATTATGTTGCGGTACATAATTTGATTGCCCGACAGCATCAAAAGGTAGAGTGCTCCGCTTCCGGCGTTTCGAGCCATTGCTTGATTTGTTCGGTAAATTTGTGGTCCATTATTCGTTAGTTTTTGGTTGCCACAAAATCAGTAAGGCTACTGTAGCGGCTAAAAGACGGAATATTATTATATTTGCGGTATGGTAGCAATGATAATTATTATGCCAAAGAAACTGAAATACAATCTATATATAGATGAATGTGGCGATCATACCCTCTCTACATTCGACCGTAATTTTCCAATATTCACGTTATGCGGAATATTGGTGTCTGTGAAGAAAGTAAATGCGTTTAAGAAAGCTATTGACGAGCTTAAAAGAGAATTTTGTGGAACAACAGACGTAATACAGGTATGCACTATGTAAGCCCCGAGAGATTGGCTGAGCATATGGGGCATTTTGGATTTAGTCAAAAATCCGAAAATATATTTGGCTTGCAAGTAGCAGACCTAATCGCATATCCTATATCCCGATATGTATTGAACCCCGAAAAGTATAATCCGGCATTTGAAGTAATTGCTTCAAATATCTATACAAGTAATGGCAAGATGCTCGGATTAAAAATATTTCCAGATAAATAAGTGCAACAAAAAATGGTCCTCGAAAGAGAACCATTTCCGACCGGGTGACACCCCAGCCCCTAAAATCGTTGCTTTCGCACTCGAAGTATTTCTTTATGGGGAAACTACCCATTTAGTACTGCAAAGTTAGTGATAAATTTGCAGTACTCAAAATTAGAACGTAAAAAACGGCATAAAAGTTTGTTAATTAAATCTTTTGGCGGAATATTCATCAATATTTATTATATTTTGGAACAGGCATTGGAAATTTTTGTAATTTCGTAGAATGAAATCAGCGGCAATGAAAAATTTCAGTAAACAAATATTGCGTATTACAGTAGCTGTATCTGCAGTAGTGGCTTGTGCGTCGACACTCTGGGCGGCTAATCCGCTTGTTTTCCCTGGCAGTGAGTCTGCTCAGGTTGCTGTGCTCATTACCGATGTATCTTCACATAAGGTGATTGATTCGCACGATGAGTTTATAGCGCTTGTGCCTGCCAGCACTGCTAAGTGCATTACTTCGGCGACTGCATTGCGGGCTATGGGTGCTGATTCAGTGCCGTTTGTTACCGAAGCTGCGATGTTTGGACATGTTGATGCTGATGGATGTCTGCATGGGCTTCTGCGTGTTGAGGCTTCAGCTGATCCTACGCTTGGAAGTTGTCATTTTTCTGATGGTTCTTTAGTCAGCGGGATTGTCTCTGCTTTGAAAGACCGGGGTATTACGTCCATTGACGGAAAATTGGAAGTGCAGTCTCCTTCCGGATACTATGGAGTAGGGTTGTCGTGGGAAGTCGAGGATATAGGAGAGGACTATGGCGCAGGTCTTTATGGATTCAACTGGAGAGACAATATATTCAGTTTTGCTCCCCACGATGGATTGTGCGAGACCATGCAGGGTGATGTCTATTGCCATATTGTACCAGACGCTTCATCAAATTGTGTGGTACGCGGAGTTGATTCACCGACGGTCACAGTTTACCGCAAGCAGGGATCGAAAATCCCATCCCGTATCACAACAACTATGTGGAATCCTGCGGAATGCTTCATCAGCGAACTTGCAGACTCTTTGTCTGCTGCCGGGATAGAATTGCGTTATGCTGAATCTTCCGAATATGGTGATCGTAGTGTGCTTGTGAGACATGTCTCACCTTCGTGTGCCGAGATATTGCGCAGCCTGATGCGCAGGAGTGACAATCTCTTTGCCGAGGGTATGCTCAGAGCAACATTACCTGTTGGGTGCAGCCTTGATTCAGCATTGAGTGTTCAGAAACGAATTTGGATGCGTGATGCCGGTTTCGGTAAGTATTCTGCATTGTATGATGGCAGCGGATTATCGCGCAAAAACAGGATAACTCCCCGCGACATGACCAATATATTGTCTGCCATGCTACGGTATCCGGAAGCTAATGACTATGTAGGTCTGTTTCCTGTCTGCGGCAAGGAGGGTACAGTGGCCCGGTTGCTGCGCGGCACACGTCTGCAAGGAAAAGTCAGGCTCAAGTCCGGAAGTATGGGAGGTGTGCTATGTTATGCCGGCTATGTATTGGATAAAGGTGGACGGCAGCCTAAGTATACCATATCAATAATGGTGAACGGTTTCACATGTCCTGTGTCAGATGTCCGCAAGTCTATAGAACGTTATCTGTTGAAGATCATACCCGCAGTATGACAAAGGCTTGAATCAAGTATTTACAAAACAAACAAATCAATATAAATTATGGAATCCCTTACACGTCTGCTAAACACATGCCACTTGCTGCAAGGCAAGGTGATAGCTCTTATCGGAGACTCCGCACCGGATTCGTCTGATATAGAAGCTGTAGGCGATCTGATCGGACAATGCAGCCAATTATATGATGAATTTGTGGCTGAAACGAAAACACATACGGAGAATACCTGCACGTATGCTGCGGTAGCCGACGATGATCCCAATCGTACGGCCCTGATCTCAGACTTTGAAGCCCCTGATGCAGATCCAAACCGTACAGCAATAATTGAGGATGTCGATTTGGACATGCATGATACGGTGGCTGAGGATGAACATTCTGTTCAGGAACAGCCATCTGTACAAGCAGCCGAAGTTGAAAGCATTGCTATTGACGATCTTGACGATCTTGTGGCCTCGGAACGTGAGGAATCACAGGAAATGGATATTCCGGCAGACTATCCCGACGACACTGCGGAGGTAGAGGAGGATATGCCAACGGTGATAGCTGAGGAACAGGCTGAGGACGATCAGTATATATCTCTCGATGATCTTTCATCGGTAGAGCCGGAGGAAAGCGGTGTGATACGTGTCGATGAAATGTTGCAGAGACGTGCAGCAAATGATCTTCGCCGCATGTTCACGCTTAATGATAAGTACAGATTCCGCCGCGAACTGTTCGGCAACAGCGATGCCGCGTTCAATGATGCCATTGATATTGTATCTGCCATGCATTCAATGGATGAAGTCCGGGAATATTTCTCGCTTGATATGGGATGGAATCTTGAGAGTGATGATGTCAAGGATTTCCTTGATGTAATAGCTACGCATTTCCAATGAGCGGTTGTCTGTATATAGTCCCGACGCCGGTAGGCAATCTGGAAGATATGACTTACCGTGCCGTTGAAGTGCTTAGAAATGCCGACCTTATTCTTGCCGAGGATACGCGTACTTCATCTGTGATAATGAAGCATTTCGGAATCACAGCCCCAATGCAGAGTCATCATAAGTATAACGAACACTCGCAGCTTGATCCTGTGATGCGGAGAATAGAGGAAGGGCAGACCATAGCGCTTGTGTCAGACGCCGGAACACCCGGGATATCGGATCCAGGCTTCATGTTGTCGCGGGAATGCCGGCGCAGGAATCTCAAGGTAGTTACGTTGCCGGGGGCGACTGCTTTCGTTCCGGCACTTGTAAGCTCAGGCTTGCCATGCGATACATTTGTCTTTGATGGCTTTTTGCCGCAGAAGAAGGGCAGGAACACCCGTATCGCCGAACTTGCATCCGATCCCCGTACATTCATAGTATATGAGTCGCCTGTGAGATTGGTAAAGACTCTGACACAGTTGGCTGAAGCCTGTGGCGGCGACAGGGAAGCTGCCGTTGCGCGCGAGATCTCGAAACTGCATGAGACAGTACACCGCGGAACGCTTTCTGATTTAATTCAGTATTTTTCAGTGAACGCTCCGAGGGGGGAGATTGTTATAGTTGTCGGAGGCAGTCAGCAGGATCGGACACCACGTGTCCACCGCAACAAGTACGCGGAGTCCGCAGATTGATGCCCGAAACAACGTAATATCACAAATTCAACTATTTATTAATATTAAAAGTCGATTCATTATGAAACTTACGCACCGTATCATACCTGTGGCAATGTCTATGCTCGTAGCTGCCGGCACAATGGTCTCATGTTCTAATAAAGATAAGGAGAGACTGGCACAGGAAGAAGCAATAAATGCAGCCACACGTGAGGAACTCGCTCAGGCTGTGAATCAGCGTGACGAGTTGTTGCAGCTTGTCAACGAAATAAATGGCGACATGGCGCAGGTTAAGGAGATAGAGGGTGTACTTTCATCCTCAGTATATATGGAAGGCGACATGCCTACACAGCGCGATCAATTGCGTGCCGATCTTGCTTCGCTTCAGAAAACACTGAAAGACCGTCGCGAACGCCTTGCCGAACTTGAGGCAAAACTGAAAAAGAGTAATCTGGATAATAATAATCTTACGGCCACTATAAACAGCCTGCGTCAGCAGATAGACTCGCAGACTGAGGAGATAAACACCCTTACTGCAAATCTTAACTCAGCCCGCGCTGAAATAGGCAAACTGTCCACGACTGTGGATTCATTGTCGACCACAGTCACAAACGTGACCGGAGAACTGACTCAGGCCGAGGAACGAAGCCAGCAGCTTGATGCTGAACTCAACGCATGCTATTATGTGTTTGCAAGCAAAAAGGAACTGAAGGAGCACAAGATTATCGAGACAGGATTCCTCCGCAAGACTAAAATCCTGAAAGGCGATTTTGACCAGAACTTCTTCACCACGGCCGACAAGCGAAATCTCTCCAGACTTCCATTGCATGCCAAGAAAGCCAAGATACTGACCAACCAGCCCGCCGGATCATATAGCCTTGAGAAAGTGGACGATCAGATGGTTCTTGTGATAACTAACCCCGATTCATTCTGGAGTTTATCCAACTATCTTGTGATTGAAATTGACAAATAAATTTCAAGTAAATAATAGCAGAAGACCGGAGTCTTGTAATAGGCTTCGGTCTTTTTATGGGTAAAAATCCTGTGCCTGAAGCAAACTTAATTCGGATATTTTGTGTTGAATGCTTAAAAATGCATATATTTGCGTCTATAAGTGATTGTCATAATTCAACAGCCCTTATGTCTATACCACGTTTCATATATTCCACATACAGATTTTATCTTGACGGATTCCGCAGCATGACTGTCGGTCGTAAGCTGTGGCTTATTATCCTGATAAAGCTTGTGGTGATATTCGCTGTAATAAGGCTTTTTTTCTTTACTCCGGCGCTGAGTGGTACAGATGAACAAAAAGCTCGCGCCGTTGGCGAGGCTTTGGTCGGTAGACAGAATATTCAATTTAACCCCTTTAACCCCCTGCTTCATTACAATGAATGATTTGATGAGTGTAGTAGACTGGTCGCGGGCGCAGTTCGCCCTGACGGCCATGTATCATTGGCTCTTTGTGCCACTTACTATAGGTCTCTCCCTTATAGTGGCGGTGATGGAGACCATTTATGTGCGCACCGGTGACGAACGCTGGAAAGGACTTACAAAGTTCTGGATGACATTGTTCGGCATCAATTTCGCCTGTGGTGTGGCCACCGGTATTATTCTTGAGTTTGAGTTCGGCACTAACTGGTCGAACTATTCATGGTTCGTTGGCGACATATTCGGCGCACCTCTTGCTATCGAAGGAATCCTTGCATTCTTCATGGAGTCTACATTCATTGCTGTGATGTTCTTCGGTTGGAAAAAATTCAGCCGCGGATTCCACCTTGCTGCCACCTGGCTTACTGCTGCCGGAGTCTGCTTGTCCGCACTATGGATTCTTATTGCCAACGCCTGGATGCAATATCCGGTAGGCATGGAGTTTGATCCTGCACAGATGCGAAATGTCATGAGCAACTTCTGGGATGTGGTGCTTTCGCCTGTGGCAATCAACAAATTCTTCCATGCCGTTACGAGCGGTTGGGTGCTTGCCGGAGTTTTCGTAGTGGGTGTATCTTCCTGGATGCTGTGGCGCAAGACCAATGTTGAGGGCGCTCGCCGTTCGATCAAGATTGGTGCTTGGGTCGGACTGGCAGGCATTCTGCTTACTCTTTGGACCGGACACGGTTCGGCCAAGCGGGTGGCTGAAGTACAGCCGATGAAGCTTGCTGCTATGGAAGGTCTGTATAAGGGATCTGCCGGACAGGATCTTGTGGCTATAGGTATACTGAATCCGAACAAGACTCCGGGCGACGGAAAAGATGCACTGCTCATGAGCCTGGATATACCCTATGGCTTGTCGTTACTCATTGATGGCAACACAACCTCTTTTGTCCCCGGTATAGACGATCTTATCAAAGGTATATCTGTAAATGAGGCTGGTGATACAATATCTACAGTCAGCTATGCAGAGCGTATAGCGATAGGTAAGCAGGCACATGCGGCTATTGCCGATTACACTTCCGCTCGCCAGGCAGGCGATAGTGCCGCAATGGCTGCCGCGGCCGACCGTTTGAAAGATTCATATCCTTATTTCGGCTATGGCTATCTTTCTACTCCTGAAGATGCCGTGCCTCCTGTAGCGCTTACATTCTATTCTTTTCATATCATGGTGGCGCTTGGCGGATACCTTCTGCTGTTTTTCATAGTTATTCTGCTGGTATCGTACCGAAAGACCGTTTTCCTCGAGAAGCCGTGGCTGCACTGGGTGGCTATACTTAGCATTCCGCTTGTATGGATATGCTCTCAGGCAGGTTGGATTGTGGCTGAGGTAGGACGTCAGCCCTGGACGATACAAGATATCCTTCCGGTCAATGCGGCCGTAAGCAATGTTCAGAGTTCGTCGGTAGAGTTCACATTCTGGATGTTTGCAGTGTTGTTCACAGTACTGCTTGTAGCTGAAATATCAATCATGATGCGGCAGATTGCACGCACACGTGACTACGACATCGAGAAAGCTCAATAGTAATAACATAAAAGAAGATATAGAAAATGGAATTATCAATGCTTCAGAACTATTGGTGGCTTATCATATCCATCCTTGGGGCACTTCTCGTGTTCATGCTCATGGTTCAAGGCGGCCAGTCGCTGCTCTATAGCACAAGCAATATCACAGCACGTCAGTTGATGGTGAATTCGCTCGGAAGAAAGTGGGAGCTTACATTCACTATCCTTGTAGTTTTCGGCGGAGCTTTCTTCGCAGCTTTCCCTCTGTTTTATGCAACCAGTTTCGGTGGTGCATATTGGTTGTGGATGCTGATTCTCATAAGTTTCGTGCTTCAGGCTGTAAGTTATGAGTTCCGCAGGAAGAAAGGTAATATCTACGGTACAATCACGTATGATGTATTCCTTATGTTCAACGGACTTGTGGGATGCGTGTTGCTTGGTGTGGCTGTCGGCACATTTTTCTTTCCGTGCGATTTCACTATAGCAAAAGTCAATCTGCTTGATGCGGCATCTCCGTCAATAGTAAGTTGGCCGGCACATGGTCTGGATGCTATCACAGACTGGCGTTGTCTGCTATTGGGATTTACAGTCTTTTTCCTTGCACGCACACAGGCTTCGCTGTATTTCGTCAATAACATTGAGGATGCGCGAGCCGAGGGAGTTACTTCCCGTACGCAGGTTTTGATCAATGGCGCTGCATTTGCCATACTGTTTATCTGTTTCGTGGTCGTGTTACTGATCTCCGACGGCACTCGGGTCGATCCGCAGTCAGGCATGATGGTGCGTGAGCCATATTTCTATCTTAACCAGATGCTTGCCCACTGGTGGTGGATAGCAGCGTTTCTTATCGGTGTTGTCATGGTACTATATGCGATTATCCGCACGTCCTACAGTTCTTATTACCGGTGTGGTATATGGTGGAGCGGCATAGGTACGGTGATTGTGGTGATGGTGCTGTTCTGTCTTGCCGGCTACTATGGCGCTGCATATCTTCCTTCCACAGATCTACAGTCGTCACTTACCATTTCAAACAGCAGTAGTTCTCATTTCACGCTCACTGTTATGAGCTACGTATCTGTGCTTGTACCCTTCGTTGTGGCATATATAGCTTATGTATGGTATAAGATGGATGCTGCTCCGCTCACAGAGGATGAACTGAAAACTGAGTCGCATACATATTGATCCAACAGTATATTTCTTTAACAAGAGCTTATATAACCGGAGAGCGCCACAGGCATATTGTGGCGCTCTCCGATATTTTTATGAGTTAATTGAATTTTGAAAGAATAAGCCGGTTTGCTATATCGACCTGTGATGTTTCTATTCTGGATAAATATATCTCTGTGGTACGTTCCGACGAATGTCCCAGTCCGGCGCTGATCACGGCTATAGGTATACCAAGATGACGGGCGGCGGAAGCCCAACTGTGGCGGGCTACGTATGATGTAAGCTGGATGTGTCGTCCGCAGCGGACCGACAACATTGTGGATATGTCCCGCAACGCACGGTTGTATGTGTTTATCGCTGTCTTGTATTCGCGGTATGCATCATTCGTGTTTAGTTGATTTGTGGGGCTTAGCCACGGAAGAATGTAAGTATCGTTCTTTCCCGGTCCATATTTATCAAGCAGAGCACGCAGGCAGGGTTCTACCGACATATGGATTCTTTTAGATGTCTTATGGCGTACGTATGAGATCTCGCTCAGATCCGGCGTCAGGTCTCTCCATCTGAGTTGTGCGAGATCAATGAAAGCCATGCCGCGCGTATAGAAGCTCATCATGAATGTATCCCGTGCCAGATTCATGCCGGCCGATTCAATATTCATGTTGTTAAGCTCTATGAGTATACTTTCCGGTATGGCACGTCGGCGCGTACTGTCTGCACCGGTGTATATATGATCAAAGAGGTCTGCCGCCGGGTGTATTCCATATTTTGAGAGAGACTTTGTGATCAATACTTTAAGTATCCTCATATGGAAGGATATTGAGTTCCTGCACAGATGTCTTTCTGTGGTAAGGTATGAAGCGTAGCGTAGTAGCAGGGTGTTGTCGATCCGGGTTGGAATAATATCCGAACCAAGCCACTTGCCAAAACTTTTGGTGACGGTAGTGTAATTCTTCGCCGTGGATATTCTGCCGGTGATGATAAGAGTGTCGATTTCGAGCCGGGCGTACTCGATGATTCCAGATGTTTGGTGAGATGTGATATTTGACGATTTTACCATAAATAGGGATTTTGAGATTCCGTAAATCCCCCTTCAGGTTCTATCGCAGTCTTTTCCACTTTCCCCAGAAATATATGAGTCCCATTATATGCCGCCGGCCAAGTTTGGAGAATACAGATCTACCGGCTCTCATCCAGTCATGGATTATTGTTATCTCAGGATTATAGACTACCTTATAGCCATGCATACGTATCCGTTGGCAGAAATCTGCATCTTCCGGACCGTAGAAAATTTTCTCGTCAAGCAACATGTCGGGCCTTTTCGTGAGATCGCTGCGGAATATCTGGCATGCGCCTATCACATAGTATGGCTCTATCGCACAGTCTGGAATCTCACCGGCCGGTACAATGTCAGAATTGCCGCCGGTCAGTGATTTCAATTTTTCGGTGATACCGGGGTAGGGACGGAAACTCCTTTGCGTGAGACCTTCGGGTGATGTGAGTCGTGGTGCGCAGAGTCCAATCTCCGGATGTGAGTCCATATATGCCACAAGATCACGCACGGCATCTACGGATGGTATTGTGTCATTGTCAAGCAGCATTATGTAGCGTCCACGTGCTTTACGTATGCCTATATTGCGTCCGGCAGCTACTCCTCGATTTGTTTTCTGATAGAAATACCTGATGTAGTCGTGCCGAAGGAATTCCTCGCGGCTACCGTCAGTAGACCCGTTGTCCACTACGATTATTTCCACATCGCCATCGCGCCGGAGTACTTCCTGCAATGGATCAAGGCAACGACGTGTAAGAGCCATTGCATCGAATGTCAGTATTACTATAGATAATTTCATCCGAATAGTTTTGTCTTTAGCGCCCTAAGTGAGTGAGCGAACTCATTCCATGAGCTATATCTGCGCATTTGTTTTATGATGAACCTTGGCGACAGGAAATATTTCATATTATTGCTGCGCAGAAGACGCTCCATCTGCCGTGAACTGAGCGACGGGAGATTAAGAATCGACTGGCGCTGTACGTCTGTAGGACGGTATTCGCCCCCTTCGATCCATCCGTTTTTCAGACAGAGATCATAATATTCAGTGCCAGGGAAGGGGGACACGATGTTGAACATCACTTGATCCACATCCAGTTTTTTTGCCTCATGCAGTGTCTGCTTCACTGTTGCTGTCGTTTCAAGAGGACTGCATCCGATCAGAATATTCAACTTGACGGGTACGCCGTATTTCTTCAGTAAGTTTACCGCCCTGAAGATGTCCTCGCGGGTTATGCCTTTATGTACATATTTGAGTATGTCGTCATTGAAAGACTCTACACCTATGTCTACATACCGGCATCCCGACTCGCCAAGCATCCTGGCTATCGGTTCGGTAATTGCATCGGCTCTTGCCTGGCATCCCCATACTATGTTGTAGCGCCGCATTATGCCGCATATTCCTTCTGTGCGCTTCTCATCCCATATGAAATTATCATCCATGAATCCGATAGCGCGTACTCCCTGATTGTGCAGCATAGACACTTCTTTCTCAACACTGCCTATGCTCCTGAAACCGATACGTGGCTTTCTTCCCGGAGCACCGGAGCGCCTGTGTTCTATCTCTCTGGCGAATGTCATGGATGACGGCACACAATATATGCACCGGTAGGGACAATTGCGCGATGTGAACATTGTAGCGTAAGGTGTGGTTTTGAGTTTGGGGTTGTGAAACTCATGGTCGGCTACAAGGTCTCTGGCGGCGAAAGGCAGGGCGTCAAGATCCTCGATCAGCGGTCGGGTGGGGTTGTTGATCACTTTCCCTTCGCGCAGGACAGATGTTCCCATTACGTCGGAAGGTCTCATGTCGCCCTTGGTCATTCTGCCGATCAATTCCGCCAGGGTAGCTTCCGGTTCGCCTCTCACTATTATTACATTCTCTGACACGAGGCATCGTGAGGTGAAGTATGTAGGGCCTGGACCGAGAAGTATGACGGGAACACCCGGGCGTGCCTCATCTATATCTGCGATAGCCGGAAGGTCGCTTTCTATCGACAGGTTCACCGTCCATATAAGGTATACATCAGATCGGTCTGTATCCAGAAAAGATCTGAATGCTTCCATCGGCTTCTTTTCGGCAGTGAAGTCACGGTAGCTTACAGTCTCTACTCCGGGAACTTCACGTACAACGGCTGCGGCTGTCAGTTCATATATGTTGGGCATGGGGTATACCACGCGGGTACACCCGGCCGAACGTTCGGCACTCTGCCTGTGGTCTCGGCAGGGAGGTATCAGGAATGTCGCTTTCATTATGGATATAACGACTGCTGTCTCTTAAAAATTGTAATCACAGGCAGTTTTTTCATTCCTCGGTCATTGTATTTATAATACCGTTCAGATATTCTATGGCCTTGGAGGTCGCAATATCAGTTTCGCTATTGAATATTGATTCCCATGTCTCGTTTACTGTAATATCCGGTATTATGCCTATACCAACGAACTCAGTGCCATCTGGCGCTGTGTCGTGTTTGGAGCATATGTTGGCCCATGTATGATTTGGAATCAGTTCGATTACTACACCGTTGCCTGTGCTTCCGCCGGTAGGAGTACCGATTACAATGCCACGTCCGACGCCGCGAAACAGGCTTACAAAATCCTCGGCTGCTGAGAACGTGCCTCTGTCGGTCAGTATAGCAACAGGGCCTGAGTACAGGGGCACTCCCTGATAAGGCGACATTTTTTCACCTCCGCCTCTATATGGTTCCGCGGTCTTTCCCCATGATTTAAGAGCCGGTACGGTTGTCGGGCTTTCCCATCTTGCAGTCGGTATGGAGTCTGAGCATATTAGCCTGAGAATGAAGTCTCCGTTACCGGAATTGCCACCGCCATTGTTCCTTACATCTATGATCAACGCTTTTGATTCGTAAATGCTGTCGTATAATTCTGAGAATTGACGCTTGAAGTCGCTACCCATGAATGAGTTGATTTTTAGAATAGCGATGTCTTCTGTCGGTTTGCTGAATTTGAATATCCTGCCGCCGAATGTCTGTGTGTTCTTTCCGTAGTGACCTGATACATATTCTACAGTCTTTCCATTGCCAAGTTTAATCCTTACTGTATCATCGGGAAGTCTGTTGAGCAGGCCGAAGCCGTCGTATGCCTTGTGGATTGTCCATTGTGGTGTGGATGAAGCAATATATGGAACTACATTTTTATCAGCATATTCAATTACCGGCTGATTGTCTATAGACTCGATCCTGTCTCCTATGGCGATACCGAGTTTATCGTCGTATATATCTTTAATGTATACACAACTGTCTATCATGATAGTTGTGAAAGGAGCATGTCGAAGATCGTTATGGCCATATACCATCGTATGCCCGTCGTGGGCATTTGCGGCCATTCTTCTGAGCACGTCGGTCCATTCCTGTCTGGTTTTTGCTGCAAGCATTTCCGGCATTGCCGCCACGTATAGGCTGTCCCAATCCACAGTCATACGATCCCGGAACACAAACCATCTGTTCACACCCTCCCAAAGACGTGAGAGACCGAGCAGCTTCAATTGATCCTCTGTCGCGCCGGCAAAAGGATCATGCATTGTAGCGTCGAGGTAGGTTTTTTCAGTCCAGTTTCCGGGGATGCAGATCTCGCCGTCAGTTGACGCTTTCAATAACCACAGCGTGTTATTCTCCGGTGAATATTCATAACCGAAAAATGTCTTGGTCGGTTCAAAAAAAAGGCATGCCCAATTATTATTGGAATATCCATGACCTTTGTCAATATATCCCTTGAATGTGGACATTATATGTTTGAGTGTTTTGGGTTTTACACTATGGACTGTAATCCTTTCTCCTTTGGTCCATCCGTTGCCTGAGCCGCGCTGCATACGGAAGCCGTTGGCTTTCGAACGGTCGCTTCCGGTGTAGTGAACGCTGTCTGTGGTCACTCCGTCGGTCTGGCGTATCTTACTGAAAACAGCTTCAATATCGTCTGCTGCTATAGATCTTATCGGGGCGAGGAACAAGATTGATATTATCAGTATTGCAATGCGTTTCATTTCGGCGATTTAGAACTTGTTTAATAAAAATGGAGGGAGCAGTATTGGTTTCTGCTCCCTCCATGCAAGCTGTTTGTGAAGGTTTATACAAATGCACCTACCCGTTTAGGGTAATATGCATTATGCGTTGTGCTCGTAGCGGAGCGTCATTGTGGGCTGGTCGCATACTTCGGCCGGACCGAAATACTGGATAGGACCGGGATATACATATTCGGTGTTGTTGGCCCAAGATTCGCGTTTGGATGCGAATTTCTGGAAAGGCGCACCATCGAGACGCACGAGAGCTTTCTGTATAACAGGCTTCATTGCACCGTGGCGGCGTTCCATGTTCATCATCATAGTGATAGGTATACCACCTGCGATCCACTGTACGGAGGGCTTTGTCAGACCGCGTACGCTCGACATATATCCTGTGACGCCGGCGTTGATCAGACATGCAGCGTTGAAGCCGAGTGCATAGCAGTAGTCTGCGTCGAAGTTAGAGGGATCTGCGCAACGGCCTTCATAGCCGAAGAAGTGGTGCAGGGGAGAGAACTTACCGTTGTAAGTTCCTTCTTTTGCCATTTCTTTCAGGCGTTTGCCTACCATTTCACTGAGCAGTTTTTCGGTCTCGATGAGTGATACCTGTACGTTGCCGTGGGGGTCGCGGTCGAGGCTCAACTGGCGGGCTACTCCGTGGGGCAGCGATTCATATACCTTGGCATTGTCGGCGCTGAGGTTGTCGATGATCCACTGGCGCTGGTTGGCAGTCTCTACAGCGGCGAATTCGTCGGCCTTTGCGGCAAGGAGGTCGTTGAGTTCGGCTATGAGCTTCTTCATTGCGGGGATGAACTCGATCAGGCCTTCGGGAATGAGCACAGTGCCGAAGTTATTGCCTGCGGCAGCACGGCGGGCTACGATGTCGGCTACGTAGTTCACTACATCCTGCAGTGTCATGTCCTTAGCTTCAACTTCCTCGGAGATGATACATACATTAGGCTGGGTCTGGAGCGCGCACTCGAGTGCGATGTGAGATGCGGAACGTCCCATCAGCTTGATGAAGTGCCAGTATTTTTTAGCAGAGTTGCAGTCGCGCTGGATGTTGCCGATCACTTCTGAATATACTTTGGTAGCAGTATCGAAACCGAATGAAGTTTCGATTACTTCATTCTTGAGGTCTCCGTCGATAGTTTTCGGACAACCGATCACCTGTACGGGAGCGCCTATAGCCTTGTAATATTCAGCGAGGATAGCGGCATTAGTGTTGGAATCATCGCCGCCGATGATCACGAGCGCGCTGATGTTAAGCTCTTTCAGGATCTCAAGACCCTTGTCGAACTGTTCCTTGGTCTCCAGTTTTGTACGGCCGGAGCCAATGATGTCGAAACCGCCGGTGTTGCGGTATTCATCTATGATCTGTGATGTAAGTTCCACATACTTGTGATCCACCAGACCGCCGGGGCCCATGATGAAGCCATAGAGGCGACTGTCGCGGTGGATTTTCTTGATGCCGTCGAAAAGACCGCTTATCACATTATGTCCGCCGGGAGCCTGGCCTCCGGACAGAATCACGCCTACATTTACAGGCTTGCCTGCACTTGGTGTAGATTTTTTCTCAAACTTGATTTCGGGAAGGCCATAAGTGTTAGGAAACAATTCACGGATGGCTTCCTGGTCTGCAACTGAGTCGGTGGGGTTGCCTTCAACAACCTGTACCGCACCTGTCAGCACGATGGGCAGCTTGGGCTGGTAAGCTGCGCGAGCTTTCTGCAATGCGCTTTTTTTCATTGTTCTATAAAGCTGTTATTGTATAAGTAATGATTATTCGGTCTATTATTGAATATTTCTGCAAATTTCGCAAAAAAATGCGAAATATCACCCATAACGTGCGTCTCTTTTAATAAAAAATTCCTTAAAAGATTGGAATTGCGACTATTCACTATTTGTACAGATGTCTGTATGCCTGATAGTTCGGCATAGTACGTCTTAGCCACGCGAGCACAGTGTCGTAGTATGCGTGGCGAATTCCAGGGGCAGAAAGTGCGAGATCATGCATGCCGCCGGGGACGATTGCTTCGGTGACGTTTGTCCCCAATGTGCGGCCGATACGGCTTATATGTTCAACGTCAAGCACCACATCAGCGCTGTCGCAAGCTTCTGTCCATTGCTTTGGGTGCAGGCTATGATCTGAGTGTGCCAACAGCATCGGGACTTCGACCGGAGCGATTCTATTCCGTAGATCGGCCTGGGCTTTATCAATGGCTCTTATCCACGATGCTTCTACCGGTTGCGATTTGAATAGCTTCCAGTCTGTATTGTATTCCCATTCGCCGTGATGGTTTTTCAGAAGGCTTTCGGCGTATGAGGTATTGTCGCCTTGCGGAATCTCAAGTCCTGGGAATAATTTCCCGATGCCATCCATTGCAGGAATGAGTAGATTACGGTTTAGTGAACTCTGATTCCATTCATAGAACGGGCTGTTTAGAATTAGAGTCTTTACTATTGTATCCGGATGCTCGGCCATATATAGCGTTGTGGTCAGGCCACCGGTCGAATGTCCCATAAGGGCTACCTCATCTACTCCATCTTCCTTTATTATAGCGATGGCGGAATCTATATCGGCGAAATATTCCCTTATGTCCCGCACCTGAAATTTTTTATTTTCAGGTAATATGGATCTGCCATATTTTCTTAGATCTACAGCATAGAAGTTCCAGCATGAATCCGCCATCGTACGGGCGAGTTCTTCCTGAAAAAAGTAGTCATTATATCCGTGTACATATAGTATGGCCCTGTGTTTTCCATCATTGCAATCGGTTTTTAATCTTATTACAGACGAGCATACCGGTCCGGCGTAGTCCGTGCCTTGATCTACGGTGGTGTATTCAAATCCAGGACCGAGAATATCTTCATGCCATTCTCTTGCAAACATGCATGAAGCGGTAGCAGCCGTCATGGCCACACATAAAGCTTTGCGGATAAAGTTCATGACAACAAAGTTAAGACAAAAAATTAAATAATTTAATTAAAATCGGTGTTGTAAATAAGCGAGGTTTGATGTACCTTTGTGAGTTGTTAACGTGGCAATTTCCTATATTGTTTTTATTGGTATTGCATTATGTTGATATTCAAATAGATATACAATATGCTGAAAAAGTTTTTCACTGTGATGCTTGGTTCGATGGCTGCTATATGGCTTTCGGCAATTATTGCATTAGTGCTTTTGGGAGTCTTTGTCGGCTCAATCTTTTCGGGAATCGTAGCAGGCCGCGGCGATTCAACCGCTATACTTGATAAGTCGGTCCTTGTCATTGATCTGAAAGGTACTATTGCGGAGCGCGAGGCAGCCGGTTCGTTGCAGTCCGAGCTGATCGGAGATGAAGGCATCACAGGCACTCTTTGCGAGTATATCGCAGCTATTGACAAGGCTGCTGGTGACGACCGCATAAAGGGAATGCTGATCCTTGGCAATGGATCTTCGTTAGGAACTGCCTCCCGGCAAGAACTTATAGAAGCGATTGAACGATTCCGTTCCAAAAAATTTGTCATTGCATATGCTGATTCATATTCCCAGGGAGACTACTATGTGGCATGTGCCGCACAGGAAGTATTCCTTAATCCCGTCGGTTCGGTAGGATTGCATGGTATATCAGCCCAGATTCCTTTCTTCACCGGACTTATGGAGAAAGTTGGCGTTAAAATGCAGATAATCAAGGTCGGTAAATTCAAGAGCGCAGTTGAACCATTTGTACTGAAAAGTGCCAGTGAGCCGAGTATATTGCAGACAAAGACCTATATAGACGGTATCTGGAATGAAGTAGCCGGATATATTGCCGATCGACGTGGCACGTCTCCCGACACAGTGACCGTTTGGGCAGGAGAGATTGCCTCAGTCTTTTCGGCAGAGAGACTTGTAGAAGACAGCATCGTCGACAGGCTCGCGTACCGTAGAGAGGTAGATGATATTCTGCGCAAACGCACCGGACTCGATAAGGATGATGAACTGAGACTTGTCTATCCTGCCGACTATCTGACGTCAGGTATGCCAATATCGGATTCTGCAACAAATCCCGATAAATTCATAGCCGTCTACTATGCTACAGGAGACATTGTGGATTCCGGTCGCGAAGGTATATCAGGAGCTGTTGTTGCGCCAGATATTATCTGTTTGGCTGATGATGAAAAGGTTGCAGGTCTGATTCTGCGAGTAAATAGCGGAGGTGGAAGTGCCTTTGCTTCGGAACAGATCTGGGATGCCATAGAGTATTTCAAATCTAAGGGAAAACCCGTATATGCATCCATGAGCGATGTGGCTGCTTCCGGAGGTTATTATATAAGCTGCGGTGCTGACCGCATATTTGCCGATCCGACCACTTTGACCGGTTCGATAGGTATTTTTGGCATGATTCCTGATTTTCAGGGTCTGGTGACAGGTAAACTCGGTATCAACTTCACTACTGTAGAGTCGAATCATAATGCTGGTTTTATTGATGTAATGCGGCCCATGCCGGCTGACCAGATTGACGCTATGCAGAAAATGGTGGAGCGTGGATATGAGACTTTTGTCAGCCGCGTGGCCAAAGGACGTGGCATGGAGGTGGATTCGGTGAAGCGTATTGCCGAAGGTCGTGTATGGTATGGACGTGATGCATTGCGCATTGGTCTGGTCGATACATTGGCATCGCTCAATGCTGCGCGCAAGGAGATGGCTGCCGAACTGCATCTTTCTGATGGCGATTTTGTAAACTATCCGTCAGTGGAATATCCGATGCTGATACGCATGATACGTATGCTCGACAGTCAGGAGGAGATTTATTCCATTTTTGAGTCAGCCGGTATTTCCGCTGATCTGCAGCGATTGCCGGTCGTACGTCGCCTGTGCGAGATATTGTCGCAGGTTGCCGGTGGTGCGCATTTACAGGCGAGAATAGAAGATATTACAGTCTATTGATCTGAATTGCCATGTCTGCGAAGAAGAAAACCTTGTTACAGAAAGCAGTGCTTTTGCCGCTGTCGAAGCTTTATGGCTTTGTCACAGCGGTACGCAACCGGCTTTTCGACTGGAATATTCTGAAATCGCAGGAGTTTGATGTACCGGTTATCGTCGTTGGTAATATCGCTGTGGGGGGTACAGGCAAGACGCCGCATACCGAATTCATCGTGGATTCATTGCGACATAGCTACCATATTGGAGTGCTTTCGCGTGGATATAAACGGTCGACAAAAGGTTTTGTCGTGGCCGACAGCAATTCTACGCCTAAGGATATTGGCGATGAACCATACCAGATCTATAGCAAATTCAGCAAAGATGTGACTGTTGCTGTATGTGAGGACCGCTGCAGAGGAATACGTGAGATGCTGCGTATTGATCCTTCGATAAATCTGATCATACTTGACGATGCTTTCCAGCACAGATATGTGAAGCCTAAAGTGTCGTTGGTGATAACAGAGTATTCCAGGCCGATATTTGATGATAAGATGTTGCCATACGGGCGGCTGCGCGAGTCTGTCAAAGGCTTGGATCGTGCCGATATTGTGGTGGTAAGCAAGTGTCCTGCCGGATTGCAACCTATAGAGTATTCACTTTTTGCCAAGAAGCTGGACCTGTATCCGTATCAGCAGTTGTTTTTCTCCAAGTTTGCATATGGTATGCTGCGCCCGCTGTTTCCGGCGGAGGCGATACAGCCGCCGAATCTTTCATGGCTGACACGCGACGATGTAATACTTGCCGTGTCGGGAATTGGCAACCCGCGTCCGTTCGTGCGCTTCCTTAAAAGTTTTGATTCGCGAGTGAAGGTCAATCTGTTTCCTGATCATCATAATTATACGCGGAAAGATGTGGAACTTATTGTCAACCGCTTCAATACGATGAAAGGACGTACGCGTATTCTCGTGACAACGGAGAAGGATGCAGTCAGGCTTATGAATAGTCCATACTTTCCTCGCGAACTAAAAAAATATGCATTCTATCTGCCTATACATGTCGAGATAGACCGCGGAGAGTCAGATCGGTTTATCGAAGCCCTTACCAAGGGTATCCGGCGCAGGTAAGGATATTGAACAAAGATAAGAATCTGCGCATTATAAATTATACTGTCGGTGCGATCTATAGATGGACACGCTCGCAGTCTCACAATAAGTAACGGAAAATCAAACTATCTTCTTTAATCTATAAAATTTAAGATTATGCTGGAAAAAATCAACCAGACAGCCGAATATATACGCTCGCGCGTTGACGGCCAGATGCCAACAACTGCAATCATTCTTGGAACAGGTCTTGGCGCTCTTGTAGACCATATCGACGACAAGCAGTATATCCCATATACAGATATACCTAATTTCCCGGTCTCTACAGTAGAGGGACATTCCGGCAATCTCATTTTCGGCCGTCTTGGCGACCGTCGTGTCATTGCAATGCAAGGCCGTTTCCACTATTATGAGGGTTACGATATGAAGCAGGTGACTTTCCCTGTACGTGTTTTCAAAGCGCTCGGAGTGGATACGCTCTTTGTTTCAAATGCTGCAGGTGGCATGAATCCTGAATTCCGTGTCGGTGAGATCATGATTATCACAGACCACATAAATCTGTTCCCGGAGAATCCGCTCCGCGGCAAGAATTATTCGGAACTTGGTCCGCGATTCCCGGCAATGACAGAGGCTTACGACAAGAATCTCATACGCCTTGCGGACTCTATCGCTGCAGAACTCGACATACGTGTAAAGCATGGTGTATACGTCGGAACACCCGGTCCTACATTCGAGACCCCGGCGGAATATGAGTACTTCCGTATAATAGGAGGCGATGCGGTCGGTATGTCGACAGTACCTGAAGTGATTGTAGCGAATCATGCCGGGATAAAGGTGTTTGGAGTTTCTGTAATCACAGACCTCGGTGGTAAAGACATTACAGAAGTTCCCACGCATGAGGAGGTACAGAAGGCTGCTATGGCCGCACAGCCTAAGATGATGGAGATAATGCGTAAGCTCGTCAACCGGTTCTGATATGGAGTCTAAGCAGACTGAAATTTCAAGCATTGGTGAATTTGGTCTTATCGACCGTATCACCGATGGTATAGCGCACGTCAGCGCCTCCACCCGCAAGGGTGTGGGCGACGACGCGGCCGTACTCGACTACGGAGATAAAGATGTGCTGGTAACTACGGATATGCTTCTCGAAGGAGTGCATTTCGATCTCACATACGTGCCTTTGAAGCATCTCGGCTATAAGGCGGCTGTAGTGAATTTCAGCGACATCTATGCCATGAACGGACGTCCGAGACAAATAACTGTATCTTTAGGTATATCCCGCAGATTCACGGTCGAACATATTGAGGCGCTTTACAGCGGCATACGCCTGGCTTGTGAGATCTATGGCGTTGACATCGTTGGAGGTGACACGTGCGCGTCAAGACAGGGGCTTGTCATTTCCGTTACATGCCTTGGTGATGTACAGAAAGATAAGGCCGTGATGCGTAGTGGAGCAAAGCCTACAGACCTGATCTGTGTGAGCGGAGACCTTGGCGCGGCATATATGGGTTTGCAATTGCTCGAACGTGAAAAGGTTGCATCAGCAGGTCAAAAAGATTTCGAGCCACAATTCAATGGCAAGGAATACCTGATCGAACGCCAGTTGAAACCCGAAGCAAGAAAAGATATCGTTGATATGCTTGAGAAGGAGGGCATAGTCCCCACATCAATGATCGATGTGAGCGACGGACTTTCGTCGGAGATAATGCATATCTGCAAGAACAGTTCCACCGGTTGCCGTATATATGAAGACCGTATTCCTATCGACTATCAGACTGCTGTCATGGCCGAGGAGCTTGGCATGAACCTTGTCACAGCCGCGCTCAATGGAGGCGAGGACTATGAACTGTTGTTTACTGTTCCGTTGGCTATGCACGACAAAGTATCTAAACTGACTGGAATCAAGGAGATCGGCTATATAACCGAAGAAAATCTTGGCTGTGCGCTCATCACGCGCGATGGCTCGGAATTGCCTCTCCGTGCTCAAGGTTGGAACATGACACAAGCTCAGTAATGGAATTTAAGATTTCTTCTGGATTCAAGCCCACAGGCGATCAGCCTCAGGCTATAGAACAGCTTGCAAAGGGTGTCTGCGACGGGCTTCCGGCTCAGACGTTGCTTGGTGTCACCGGTTCGGGCAAGACTTTCACTATGGCGAATGTTATAGAGAAAGTGCAACGCCCGACTTTGATACTTAGTCACAACAAGACACTGGCTGCACAATTGTATAGCGAGTTCAAGCAGTTTTTTCCAGAGAATTCTGTCCAGTACTTTGTCAGTTACTACGATTATTATCAGCCGGAAGCGTATATCCCATCCGTTGATAAATATATAGAAAAAGATCTTGCGATCAACGACGAGATAGACCGCTTGCGTCTGGCTGCGACTTCGGCGCTTCTGTCGGGCAGGAGAGATGTGATAGTGGTGTCTTCAGTATCGTGCCTCTACGGTATTGGAAATCCGGAAGATTTCCATGAGAGCGCTATTGCACTTAAGGTCGGACAGAAGATCGCAAGGAATGTATTTCTAAGGCAACTTGTTGCGGCACTATATTCGCGCAATGAGACTGAATTGTCGCGTGGTACATTTCGTGTTAAGGGCGATACCGTTGACATAAGGCTTGCCTATGAGGATATAATATTGAGAGTTGTGTTCTGGGGTGATGAGATAGAGTCGATATCTACTTTTCATCCCGACGATAATGTGTCGCTTGGAAAACACGACAGATTCATGCTGTATCCGGCCAATATTTTTGTGACGTCTCCTGCAAGAGTGGCATCAGGCGTTGCTCAGATACAACTCGACCTTGGCAATGAGGTTGCAAACTTCGAGAAAGAGGCGAAGATGCTTGAGGCAAAGCGCCTGCTTGAACGTGTCACATATGATGTCGAGATGATAAAGGAAATAGGTTATTGTTCGGGAATAGAGAACTATAGCCGTTATTTCGATGGACGTAAGCCGGGAACACGGCCGTTCTGCCTCCTTGATTATTTTCCCAAGGATTTCCTTACCATAATAGACGAGAGTCATGTGACAGTACCTCAGATCAGGGCTATGTATGGCGGGGACTTGTCGCGTAAGGCAAATCTTGTTGAATATGGGTTCCGTATGCAGTCGGCATTCGACAACCGTCCTCTAAAATTCGAGGAATTCCGCAGTCTCACTCCGCAGGTGATATATGTGTCGGCGACTCCTGCCGATTATGAATTGCAGGAATCGGAAGGCGTTGTGGTTGAGCAACTGATTCGTCCTACGGGTCTGCTTGATCCGGTGATAGAGGTGCGTCCGTCTCTCCATCAGATTGATGATCTCATGGAGGAGATACGTGTCAGGGTAGAGCGCGACGAAAGAGTTCTTATCACAACACTGACCAAGCGCATGGCTGAGGAGTTGAACGATTATATGTCTAAAATGCAGGTTCGTTCGGCATACATACACAGTGATGTGGAGACTCTCGACCGTATTAAGATTCTCGATGCATTGCGTGCCGGGGAATATGATGTGCTTATAGGTGTGAATCTTCTTAGGGAAGGACTTGATCTTCCGGAAGTTTCGCTTGTCGCTATACTTGATGCTGACAAAGAGGGATTCCTGCGGTCGCATCGTTCGCTGACGCAGACAGTAGGGCGTGCTGCCCGTAATCTCAACGGTATGGTGATAATGTATGCCGACAAGATCACGGACTCCATGCGCATGACCATAGATGATACAAACCGGCGCAGGGAGATACAGCTTGCCTATAATGAAGCCAATGGAATAACACCTGCGGCGATTGTGAAAGAAAGAAATGCTGTAGTCGGACTTGAAAAAGAAGATACAGAGCCATACCGCCAGCGCCCGGGAGGTGCGGCACGTAGGGCCGACCGCCGTCGTTCTTCCGACGCTGGAAAAACAAGGAAAGACATACCTTACTCAGACGAGTATACTACACATACCGATATTGCGGCTGATCCGGTGGTCCAGTATATGAGCGTTCCGCAACTCGAGAATGCTATAAGACGTACCGATGAACAGATGCGTCAGGCCGCCAAGGACATGGAGTTTATCGAGGCAGCACGTCTGCGCGATGAACTGATCCAGTTGAAGGATAGACTCGCGCAAGTAAAAGAACAAGAAAATGAGTAACCCTGCGATACACGATACTATTGATTATCAGAATCTACACCTGTCGGATTGGCTTCCGACATCGGTGAAGGAGATGAAAGCTCTTGGATGGGATTATGTGGATGTAGTGATATTCAGTGGCGACGCGTATGTCGATCATCCCGCATTCGGTGCGGCTGTGATAGGCCGTACGTTGCAGGCTGCAGGCTATCGTGTGGCGATAGTTCCGCAGCCCAATTGGAAGGATGATCTGCGGGATTTCCGTAAATTTGGTGTGCCGAGGCTATTTTTTGGAATATCTCCCGGAGCGATGGATTCGATGGTGAATCATTATACGGCAAACCGCAGGCGGCGCAGCGATGACGCATATACACCCGATGGACGTCATGGAGCACGTCCGGATTATCCGACGATTGTCTATAGCCGGATACTACGTGAGTTATATCCTGATGTCCCATTGATAGCGGGAGGAATTGAAGCTTCGCTCCGCAGATTGTCGCATTATGATTACTGGCAGGACAAGCTCAGACCGTCCATTATTCTGGATGCTCCGGTCGATATGATTGTCTATGGCATGGGAGAGAAGCCTATTGTGGAACTTGCCGGAAGAATTGAGAAAGGGGAGAGGATATCTGATATAACAGATCTTCCTCAGAGTGTTGTGCTACGTCCGCTTGATGAAATGCCTATACCGGATTCGGATAATATAATTCTCAACGACTGGAAGTCTTGCCAGAGAGATAAGCGTTTACAAAGCCTGAATTTCAAGCATATTGAGCAGCAAAGCAATCGCATGCATGGCGCAGTGCTGTGGCAGCGTTATGGCAATCAGGTGGTCAGGGTGAATCCGATGTTGCCGCCGGCAACAACAGAGGAGGTAGATGCTTCTTTTGATCTGCCATATACCAGATTGCCGCACCCGCGATACAAGGGCAAGAGAATCCCGGCATACGAGATGATACGTCATTCCGTGAATATGCACCGAGGGTGTTTCGGTGGATGTGCGTTCTGTACTATTTCAGCCCATCAAGGCAAATTCATAGCCTCGCGCTCGGCTGACAGTATTGTTGCTGAAGTACGTCAGGTTTGCCGTATGCCTGACTTTAAAGGATATATAAGCGATCTTGGAGGACCTTCTGCCAACATGTATTCCATGCATGGCAAGGATCAGTCGATATGCGGCAAGTGTCTGAGACCATCCTGCCTGCATCCGAAACCATGCCCGAATCTGAATACGGATCATAGACCTCTGCTCGATATTTATCATAGGGTTGATGCTCTCCCCGGAGTCAAGAAATCGTTTATTGGCAGCGGCGTGCGTTATGACCTTTCCATGCATCATACCGGTGAAAAGGAGGTCGATGAGGCAAACCGTACATATAATCGGGAGCTTATCTCCCGCCATGTATCAGGCCGCCTTAAAGTAGCGCCTGAACATACTTCGCCGCAAGTCTTGAATCTTATGAGGAAGCCTGAATTCAGCCTTTTCCATCAATTCAAGAATATTTTTGACCGGGTGAATGCTGAAGAAGGCCTTAATCAACAGTTGATACCATACTTTATATCGAGTCATCCCGGTTGCCGCGAGGTAGATATGGCAGAGCTTGCGGTGGAGACAAAGCAGATGAATTTCCATCTTGAGCAAGTGCAGGACTTCACTCCTACGCCTATGACACTCGCTACGGAGATATATTACTCCGGTATCCATCCATATACAGGTGAGTCTGTATTTACAGCCATATCGCCTGAGGAAAAACTTGCCCAGCGTAAGTATTTTTTCTGGTGGGACAAATCCAATAGGGATGATATTCTCAGGTCGCTTCAGCGGCTGCACCGTCCGGATATTGCTGCAAAACTATATCCTGCCTACCGGCAGGCTGTATCGAAGTCCAGACGAAGGAGATAAGATCAGTGTGTAGTTGACCGCCTGGTAAGATATATACCTAATGCTGTGAGGGCTACGCTTAGTACGATCAGAAGCCAGCTCTGTAGACTATTGGGCATTTCTGCGCCGGGGGCTACAGTCGTAAGTCCCTCGCGGGCAGCTATCCAATTATTCACAACATAGATACTGTTGTTTAGTATATGTGCTACTACCGGTAGCCACAGGCATCCCGACCACAGAAGCAGATAGCCGAAATATGCGCCAAGCAGCAGTCTGGGTATGAATCCGAAAAACTGGAAGTGGAAACAACTGAATATAATGGCGGCTATCCATACAGCAGACTGATGTCCAGACATGCCTGATGGCAGAAGCCGCTGGAGTGCGCCTCTGAAGAACAGTTCCTCACTGAAACCGGCAGCTATACCTACGATAAGGAGACTCATGATTAAGTCACCGATGCTGTTGCCGCCAAGAATATATTCGATGTTGCCTGAAGCATTGTTTTCCATAGCTCTGAACCATGTCTCTATTCCAGACATGGATTCCGGCAAATGGATTGATGCATTCCATGTGATAATTATATTGAGGGCAGGTACGGCTGCTATCATTGTCAGTAAAGCGAGCGCCAATGTGTTTAAGCTCAGTTTTTTGTTGATGCACAGTAAGCTGGCTGGTATGCGCGTCACCATGAGTGCTGTAGCTAACGCAGGAACGATAAACACCAGCACATCTTGCACGATTGCAATTATTCTCATCTTTGGAGTGGTTATGTTCTCACCCCAGGATGTAGCGACGCCGGCCAATAATGACACGAGAAAAAAACATACGAAAGTGACGCACAGCAACAGGGCGATGCGCATCGGAGCGGATAGCAGTAGCTTAGGTTCTTTTACCGGTTTGTTCATCTCTGTCAGATTTTTATATAAAATTGATTTACAAGCTTAGAATATTCTTCTGTGGGTGTTCCGTCGCTATGCCTTAACGTGAGCTGGCATTCTGTATAAGGGGTAGCTGTTTTTCCCAGTTCGACCAATATTCTGCGTGGAGGTTTGCCTTCGGTTGTGGCGACGTGGCATAGACGGTATACTGGCAATCCAGATAGTGCTCCATGAAAAATGATGTCCTCACTGCGGTCTACCGGAGCGATCATGGCAAGTCGTCCCTGCGGCCCGAGAATCTCCGCCGCATGTTTTATAAGAGCACTAAGAGGCATATTGTCTTCGTGGCGGGCTGTTGCCCTTGACTTGGCGGGTGCACGTTCGCCTGTGGTGAAGAATGGGGGATTGCTGACAATAAGATCCACACTCTTCGATGGTATGAAGGTCAGGAAGTCGTTGTAGACGCATGTCAGCCGATCAGCCCAAGGGCTTGCCGCAAAGTTTACAGTGCAATCCCGGCAACCGCCTTCGTCTATTTCCACTCCAATTATTCTTGCATGGCAGCGTTGTGCCATCATCAGTCCTATGAGTCCGCAGCCAGCACCTGCATCGATGATTAGCGAATCCGCAGCCAGACCATCTGCCGATGTCCATGCGCCAAGCAGCACTCCGTCTGTGCCTATTTTTAGCCCGGACGTACTATCGTCTATTGAGAATTGCTTGAAATTGAACACTTTTGTATCAGGTCAGAAACTTATACCGATTTTTACTCCCACATAGTGAAGGTCGGGTACGGAATAATCTTGTTCCTGGTAGGTAATGTAACCCCTGTCGAAAAATGAATAGCTCAGTATCAGATGTGAGCGGAATGTACGCCCTGTAGCAAGATTTATACCTACACCTCCCGACAGATACAACCCCGTCTGGCTTATGTTATTCTGCAGATAGTTTATCGACGCTCCTGCTCGCGCTTCAACGAAAAAGAGGCTCGGCTGGCGTGTGAACGACGTACGTATTATTGCATAGAAAGGGAATGAACGGCATGAATTGCTCACCATCAGGTTCAGGCTCGCTCCTGCGCCAAGCAGACGGAGTATATCGCTTTTGTATCCGAAGTTTGCACTTATGTCTATTGAAGACATATCGTGGCCGCTCATATCTACAGAACCACCAACATCAGCACCCCACGTGAAGTGCTCCATCGCCGACGACAGGGCGTTATGGCGTTCTTGTTCCTCGGCATGCACCGTGGCACATACTGCCAGCACTGCGGCAAGCAGAGAGAGAATCCTGACTTTGATCATAATTAGGACTTGGTGGTTTTGATCAGGCGAAGGCAGGCCCATTTGTCATCTCCTTCTGTTGTATGGCCGGAGATTTCGAGTCCGTATGGTTTTGCAGCCTCCGCTATCATTGGAATGTCTGATTCATAGAAACCGCTGAGTAGCATAATGCCTTCCGGTTTTGTTGCTGCAGAGTATGCGGCAATGTCTACGGTGATTATGTTGCGGTTTATATTTGCAAGAAATATATCGGCCGGTTTAAGTCCGTCCAATACAGTAGCATCGCCGAGCCGCACATCAATTTCAGAATGTCCGTTTGCCTTTACATTTTCCACAGCATTTTCGTGGGCCATTGGGTCGATTTCCACTGCTGTTATATTCTCAGCACCGCGCATTGCTGCCACTAAGGCCAGGATGCCTGTACCTGTGCCCATGTCGATCACGGTCTTTCCGGCCAGATTTATGTTCAGCAAGCCGTGGATCATCTGCGATGTAGTTGCATGATGTCCAGTGCCGAAAGCCATCTTCGGGTCTATCGTTATGTCAATTGGCAATTTGGGGTAATCGGTGTGGAATGAGCTGTGTATTATGCACATATCATCTACTACTATGGGTTGGAAGTAGTTCTTTTCCCACTCGGCATTCCAATCCTGTCCTTCGATGAATTTTGCCTCGCAACTCAGTTCCACATCCATCGGGAACTCGTCGAGCGCAGTCCGCAAGGCATCGGGGCTGTAATGTTCGGCTTTGACATAAGCGGTCAATCCTTCAGCGTCAGGGATAAAACTTTCGTAACCTATGTCGCCCAAGGAGGCTGCCATGAAGTCGGAAGCATCTTCCGACGACGGTTTCATATATATGCGTACTTCG
The DNA here is from genome assembly GCA_910586995.1 of uncultured Muribaculaceae bacterium. Taxonomy (GTDB): domain Bacteria; phylum Bacteroidota; class Bacteroidia; order Bacteroidales; family Muribaculaceae; genus CAG-873. Next base: position 81,259 of record CAJUKZ010000008.1, read on the forward strand.
TAGTAGTCGTTCATTTATCCTGTAATTATTAATAATATGCAAAGGTAATGAAAAAACGTGATTATTATAGTACGGTGGCTAACTTTATAGATTCTTCATGTACATCTATGGGTTAAACAGATAAGTCATGGCTAAAAAGAAAGAATCCACCGGAAATAAGGTGGATTCTTCTTGTAGTGGTACTTGTGGTATTTTACTTTTTCTTATAATCGGCAGGGAATGTTGTGTCCTGCTCAACCTTGCCGTCTGACAAGCGTATCCAGGTATGGATGTCGCGAGAACCCTCTGTCAGTTCTATTACTCGTGCACCGCTTGGGCGCAGGTGATTATATACCGTGTCACCACCTGAATAGCGGCCGTAGGCAAGCAGCACATCCATATAAGCTGTCGCAAAGTCGTTGTCATGGTCGTGTCCGCAGAAGATACCTACCACATCGCCTTCGTCGCGTGCGGCTGTGAATAAGCCGGAATTCAGTTCTGGCGATGAAATACCTTCTCCTTTGTTGCCGAACTGCGGAGCTTTTTCATCAGAATCGGCGTAGCGGTATTCCAACAGGGGTATGTGTATGAATACAAGCGACGGTATGCTTTGTCCGCCATTATCCTCCTTGTACTGTCTGGAGTTATCCAGATACCACATCACCTGGTCGGTATGAATCCAGTCATATCTGCCTACGTTTTTCTGACGTGCACCTGCATGGCTGTCGATGCAATAGAAAACGTTGGCTATCTTTGCGCCGTCGGCAGACATAAGTTCTACTGTATAATCGGGAGATGCTGTTTCGCCACGTTCAGGCATAATACTTAGAGGCATGGCTTGCACCTGGTCGTATATTTCAGACAGAGTGCGGTCAAACTGGTGGTCATGATTGCCGAAAATGATGCCGAATGGAATGTTTCGGCTGATTATCGGTTCTGTCATTTCCTTTATGGCGTCCTCTACTTTATTTCCATATACAAGGTCTCCGGTCAGGATCACGAAGTCCGGCTGTTCGCTGTCAAGTACATTATTGATACATTCAAGGGCGCGCTTTGATCCGCTTTTGCCGAATTTGTAATGTATGTCGGTGAGCTGTACTATCTTGAATTTTCCGTCTGCCTTATATTTGAGAACCGGTTTTGGCTGAGCCTGAGCCAATACTGTACCCATTGCAGCGAGGAGTATTGTCAGTGTCAGCAGTATGCGTTTTGTTTTGAGCATAATTAAGATTGTTATGTGTGTGGTTATCGCTGCCATACAAGTCGGAGTCCGACAGAAGGTTGCTGTTCGTTAGGTACGGAGCGGCGGCGGTAAGCGACACGCATCTGAAGCGGGTCTTTACTGTCGTATGCGCCACCTCGGCGTACGCGTGATTTGCCTTTCTGTGGACCTTGTGGGTCTGTCACTTCCTTGTCTTTGAAGTCCTCTTTCCAGTCAGAGCATAGTTCCCATACATTACCGCTCATGTCGTATGCACCGATCTCGTTGGGGGCTTTGCCTTTTACCTTATGTGTTCCTTCGGGAGAGTTTTCATAGTACCATGCTACTTCGTCGAGTCTGTCGCTACCAGCAAAACGTGTGCGTGTCATCTTGTGGGCGCCTCTTGCCGCATATTCCCATTCTGCTTCTGTGGGAAGACGGAAAATACCTACGCTTACCATCTTGTTGAGGGATGCGATGAAGCGTTCGGCCTGCTCGTATGAGATATTGTCGACAGGGAATTTAGGACCGTGTATTATTGACTGGTTGGCGTCAATACCCATGACGAATTCCCAAAGGTCCTGAGTCACCTCGGTTTCTCCTATGTAGTAATCTCTTGAAATGCGCACCCAGTGGGCCTTTGCATCAGTTTCGTCGGAGTATTGCTCAGGAGTATCACCCATTTCGAATCGTCCGGCTTTGCACAGCACCATTTCAAGTTTGTATGTAGCTTCCTCGCCGGTGCCGTCGTCGAAGCGGAGTGTAAGAGTCCGTCGGGCAGGATTTTCGCCGGGACGTATGACATCCATGATATAGCAGTTGTTGCCACGGACATTTTCAGGGAAGTCGTATCGCAGGGCAGGGTAGTCGTCGGTCTTGATATTGAGATATGACGAGCCGTCCACCATGTATACCCAGTATTCAGATTTGCCTTTATGTACGGTTTTTACCACATCTCCTTCAAATTCAGGACTATCCACAGAAAGACTTACTTTCACAAGTCCGCAAGGATCGCCGTTGAGGTCATCTACGCGTTCAACTGCCGGAGTTATATCGGCAGGATCATGATGGAAGTCGGATACTTTTAGGTTCTGAGCCCAAGCTCCCGCAGAGAGAGTCAGGGAAAGAGCCATCGCAAGAAATTTCTTCATCGTGTGAATGTTGGTATTATACTTTTGAGATTAATTTAATTATCGTGTGTTAGGGCAGTCTGAAATCACCAAGGGCAAATGCCTGTTCGGTCATCGGCTGCCATGTGCGTACGTGGATTTTGGGTTCGTCCTCGTTAGAGAAGTCCCATACGAGAAAGACTATGCCTTGGTCTTTATATGTGTTTGTGGCGAAATCCTGCTTCAGTGTGACGCCATAGTAGTTTGGCTTTGAGCCGTGGCGGACGATTTTATAGTCGGAGAATTTGACATTGATGTATTTCGCGCGCTTGAACAGACGTCCGAGATTGCCGAGGTACTGTTCCTTGGTCTGTTGCACATATTCCACCTTCTGAGGATTGGCCATGCGCACATCCGAGCGGCCGCCGGGACGCGATGTGATTTTTCCGGTTATTATGATGGCATCGTCGGAAAATATCCTGTTCATAAATTCCATGTCGCACTTGTTGTAGGCATTCTGGAACTGTTCGCACCAGTGTATGATCTGCATGCGGCGGTCAAGGTCGCCAAGTTGTTCGCCGGTCTTGATCAGATTGCCGTATTCGGTTGTACCCATAGTGAAGTTCACATCCTCGATCTTACCGTTAGGACCGAAGTCAATGGCAAGTTCGCGACGTTCCGGACCATCGTATGTGCCGTCGACAGGCTGCATTGTCACGCCGATGTTTCGCACCTGAAATCCGCGTAGCCGACCGCTCTTGGTCTTCTGGCGTATGCAGTGGTCCACATAGTCAGTATCTTCTGTTGAGAAATGCACTACATTCCATGTCTGGCCGAGGCTCTGTGAAGCAAGTGGATTGATGTCGATTCCTGTGTAATTGATATCCGTCCCGTTTGCTGCGGCCCGGTTTATAGCGGTGAGCAGAGCTCCTACCTGCTTTTCCATTTTTGTTTTCAGCGCAGATTGCTCTATGCCGTCGGAGAATTCAAAAGTGACACTCTCCTGGGCGTCTGCCGTGGCAAATATTAATGCCACTAATAATGTTACCAGGTACTTCTTCATATCGTAGATTGTTTATTTTTAATCGTTATTTATCTGAATTCAAACCAGACAGCCATTTTATCCTTGTTGCCCATGTAGTTGTTCAGGTCGTCATTCTCCGCATCAGTTACAATGTTGAGACGTTCTCCCTCACTGCCCGGCGAAAGGAAACCTTCGAGATTTTCGCCTGTCTTATCATAAATCATCCAGAATGCCCATGTCTTGTTGCGGCAACTATTGTAGGCTCCATAGCGTTTTACGACATATTCTGCCTGCAGACGGTTGAGTACGCTGAGTGCGTTCTGAAGCTCACCGGCCGCTATCAATTGTTCGAGAGCAGTGACATAAGTGCGTGTCACCGGATCTGAATTCGTGTTTGACTGCGATGTTGTTGCGTTTATATTCTCGTCGCCTGTGTCGTATGTCACGGGTGCTGCTTCATATGTGGTTTCAGCCGTCTGTGGTTGTGAGGCCGGGGTATGGTTATGTTCGGGTGCAGGTGTCGGAGATGGAGCAGGTGCTGCGGTCGGAGCAGGAGTTTCTTCCGGTTCCGGAGCAGGAGGAGCAGGGGTCTCGCCATTGAGTATGGTGGCGCGTTCCACATACGCGAATACCCTTATGTTTGCACCTCGTTTCATGTCGAGATATTTGATTCCCGGAATGGAGTTTTCCGATACCGGAGCATGACTGAGTCCATTGTCCTTGATATAATCGTTTATGTAGTATGACAGCATTTGAGTGGCCGCTTGTTTGGCCTCAGCCTTAGATGGTGCTGTTGACTCGGCGAAGAAACACGTTCCGGCGCGTTTGATGTCGTTGATTTGTTTTGATGTGCCGCCTGCTGCATATGCTATGGCCGGTACGGTTAGCAGAGCCAGTAACAGCAGATGGCGCATAATGACGTTGATCTTTTCTTTCATCACGCTTGGTAGTTTTATTTTTTCTTGAATTTTATTGTTCTGGTTGGACGGTCCTTTACTTGTTCCGATTCGGTAGGATCTGCAAATAGTGCAGAGATCTTTGAAATAGGTATATATGGATTCATGCGCGCCGATATGGTCGTGCGTATGCTTTCGTCTGCAATGTTGCCGGATTCGATCTTGAGCAGATGGCAATAACCTTCATCTATATTGCGCATTATGATCTGGCATACCGTCTTGTCGGTTGTATTTGATAAAACCCCGAAGAATGGAGTGCAGCCGTTATCGAGACAGTATTTCACAAAATGTGCGAGAGGGAGATCTACGGTTGTATTCCGGTAGTTATATTGTATGACTTTTATTTTGAGCATGATGTCGTTAGGTACTTCAAGGCTCGTAGTGACGTTGGCGAGACTCTCGAGAGGATAATTGACATCAAAAATTGGAGCGAAGTCAGTGGAGTCAGCTATTGTATAATACCTGTTGGAATTAAGGTTGTCGAAATAATAAGCTTCACCGGGAAGTATGTAATAGCTGTATGGGAAATAAGTGATCAGTTCGTCGCGATTGACTTTGACAGGCGCGAATATCGAGTTGTCAGGCTCTTTTGTGGCTGCATTCATCAAGTCGGATATGAGTATATTCTCGTTTTCTTCCATTGATGTGCCATGAAGAAGCCCGTATGTGAAAGGCATTGTAATGTCGGCCAGAGTATTGTTGTCTCTGCTCCAGACGGCATGGTATTTCTTCCCGTCTTCGTTATACAGGGAGAATTCCACATCAGGCTTATTGTAGAGTTCCGGCAGCATTGAGAGCGAACCGGCATCGATATGTATCCCTTCCTCAAAAAGTTCGCGATCCATGTTTTTGTCGCGCTTCATCGGTAGTTTTGGTATAAGACAAAAACGCTCGATAGCGTCGAAGAAGGGAGAGTAGGCGTATTGGCGATGGTCGGATGTGAAAATAGAGAATCCTATATGTGTTATTGTGCCATCCTTTACAACTACAGTGATCGGAAGCCCTGCGTATGTCAATTCGCCCACATGCGTGCCATTCTTCATCGCAAGCATCCGGGGGCGCATTTTCATGGCAACAGCCATATCGGACAGAAGCACCGAACGGAATCCGTCGGCAGCTCCTGACGAAAGAGCGAAACAGCATATCACGATTGTGGTAGCAATGGCCCGTAGCGTGTGGTTGTATAGGTTCTTTTTCATTGTTGATCTACAATGTTTGGTCTGGTGTGTTTATATAGTATGTATTTACTCACAAATTGCCCGATGTATGGCCATAGGAGGCCATACATCCGGCATCTTATTGTGAGTGGGATGAATAGGAGGTTTTAGAGTGCTTGGTTAAGACCGCTGATATATTTGCGCGAACCGTCCTTGAAGTGTATCTCACCCTGACGGAGTTTGCCGTCGGTGAATTTTGCGTCGATGATCTTATCTCCGGATGCAAGTTCAACAGTGTTGCCATGTCCGTCTTTGAGATCAAGGGTAAAGCTGCGGTTGAAAGTGAATACTCCGCCAAGACCGTTTGCCTTACCTGCGCTCACAGGACCGTCGTATGTACCGTAGGTCATGGTTAATTTACCGCTTGATTTTCCAACACTTGTTCCAGAGTCTGTCCCTGTGCCGGATCCGGAAGTGGTCGTCCCGTTGCCGGTCGCACTGCCGGTTTCAGCTTTGGTCACTTTTACATCTGCCGAAGTCTCTTTTCCTGAGCGTGAGCCGACTACGGTTATTGTTGTAGAACCTTCGTTCACGCCTGTGACGTTTCCTTCGGAATCGACTGTAGCTATAGTCTCATCGCCAGAGGACCATACGAGTGGTTCGTTGCTTTCGGCCGGATCTATTGCTACGACTGCGGTTGTAGAGCCTGCAGGAGTTACTTCGATAAGATCGTTATCAAAACTGATGCTTTCAATATTGATTTCATTACCTTCTGTATCCTTGTCGGAGTCTCCCATCATAAACCATCCGGCAGCACCACCTCCCAGAAGTACTACGCCTCCGATCACTCCGTAAAGAAGGCCTTTATTGCCACCTTGTCCGGACTTTTTGGTCTTTTTGTCGCTAACTTCTTTCAGAGGTAGCCCGCACTCGGCGCAGATGAAATCTTCTCCGGGTTCGATCTCCTGAACAGTACGTGTCATGCACATATCGCAGTCGGGGTTTTCACATATACCTTTTCTGCGGATAAGCATTGTTGAATCGCTCATTGCTGTTTGCTTTTAATAATATTGGTTTATAATGTCTTTATTTATTTGCCAACCGTGTTGTCATTATTTCTACGGCATCTTTTCGGAACGCAAGGAAATCCTTGTTCTGCATATTGCCTCCGAAGATAGGCAGGACTACTTTCTCAACTACTTCCACAAGCTTGCCACGGAGTTCTTCCTTGCGGCTGTTGTGTATGTATTCCTCATCGAGTTTGCGGTCAATGTCCTTGATCAGTGCATTTGCTTCCTGTGTCTTCTGCGACAGCAGCGACACTGATTGCACTATATTGCGACCTACAGGGATGAGTGTTGTGAATCCCAGAGAGTCTTTTCCTTCGATAGCGAAGAATTTCTCGCCGGTTTCAGGATTCTCATGTTCCTTTACAAGTTCGAGTGCATAAGCGAGCATTGCATATGGGCGCAATCCTTTTGCCTTCTCCTGCTGGCTTGCTTCGAACAGCGAGGGCAGGGGCTTGCGGAATGATTCTGTATGAAGCACCATCTTGTTGAGCTGGGCCTGCGGGCCTATGAGTTTGGCTTCGTACTTATTGCGCAGGTTGGCTACGTTGGCCACGTAACGCAGCGGGAATCCGCTGGCAGCAGCGACAACCACGATCTGATTGTCCTTGTAATTGGTCGAGACACAGTCATCGGCGCGGAAATCCTGTTTTGCGCAAACGTTGGCGAACATGTCGATGAATTTCTGACGGAAGTTTGACGGATCGTCATATTTCGGCAGGCATAGCTGAATCATTCTCTTGAGCTGCGACTGGTTCGTGCCCTTTGTCATTTCCTGCTGGTCGAATTGCAGATAGCACTGAGCCGAGTCGAACAAGGCGCGGACAAAAGCCTCAAGGCGTTCGGGAGTGTTGTATTCCTGCTTGATCTTCTCCAGAACATTCACATTGTTCATCTTCTGAGTGGGATCTTGCTGGGCGAGTGCAAACATTGAGTTGTTTGCGCTTGTCATACATATGTTTACGAAGATGTCTTCAACTGTAGCCAGATCACCGAGCTTGTCGTAAAGTGCTACAAACGACGGAGTTTCTTCGCCCAGAAGTTTGACAAGTTCATTGCGGATGTCAGATGCGTTGGCTTTCTGTGTGTCTTCATCTGTTATGAAGCGGCGTGTATTTGCACGTACTGCCTCCGGATCGTATTTTTTTACGATCTTGGCGTCTGAATCGGATGTTTCTGTAACCTTGCACTTCGATTCTGCATTCTTTACTACAATATCGAGCAGGGCGTTGAGCATGTTCTTGAACTGAACGATGCCGTTGCGCATCATTTCAAACTGGTTGCGGATTTCGTTGAGCAGGTCTATTGCATAACGGTAGCCCTCGATGAGCGTGAGATAGGTATACTTGTCGCACTGGGCTGTCTTATAGGAGGAGAACACTTTCTCGCTCTTGTTGGTGATAGCGTCGCGCAACCAGCCTATATTGTTCCACTCATAGTCGCAGTTCTTTATTTCCTGCGTGATAGTTCCGGAAACTACAGCTTCGTACTTGGCGATTGTTTCCTTAAACTTCTCAACACGGGCTTCGCTTTTCTCGATGAGGATATTTGTGTATTTCTCAACCTCAAGGATTGACTTAGTGCCGGTTTTCCATTCATTGAACAGAATACGTTCGGCATTCTTGCGAATATGCGAGGCGTATGCTTTGATGTCGCGGGCATATGCTCGGTAGAATTCTTTGACACCCTGTCCGCGATACGATTCGTTGAATTGCTTCTCGCAACTGCGGAGGAAAGCAGCCGGCCAATCTTTCTTTTCGTTCTCGTTCTGTACGTTTTCAGCGAAGAACTGAGTCCAATTCTGCCATGCCACACGTATATCTTTCCATTTCTTTGTGCCGGCATCTTCGAGAATCGGTTTGCTGAGGGTCAGATATGCGTCGGTAAGGAGGAATTTCTCCATATTTTCCTTCTTATCTACTTCAGCCTGGAATCCGCTTCCGATTTCTTCCAGCGAACTTTCTTCGTATCCGAGCCCTTCGACCCACTTATTGTACTGCATCTGGCGGGCAGCCTGTGTGGCGAAGTTGAAAGCTACGTATTCTTTAACTTCATTTTCTGGGTATTCAATGCGCTTGATACCGAAAGCGATGAAGCGGCGGGAACGGGCTGCGTTGCCGGATTCGTCAAGTTCAGGACTTGTGCCGGAGTTCTCGCAGTTTTCAAGGCGGGCCATTTTACCACCGATATTGGATACAACGACTTTCTGGAATATGAAGTCTGCTACAGCATCGGGAAGATCCTTTCCGAGATCAAGGAGTTTGTTGCGCTCGTTGGCGTTTGAATAGATATAGGCTGTCTCAAATGCATCGCAGTCGGAGAGCAGACGCTTCACGCTTCCGTATTCGTCTATGTTTCTGCCGGTGACGTCGGTGGGGAAGTAGCCCTTTACACTAAGTGCGTTCAGTTCGCAGAGTGCGGCATATCCGTTGGCCTGGTAATAACCTGCGTCGCGGGCCGGGTCTGCTACAATCATTTCGGGAATATAGAGATACAGGTTTACCTTGTATTTATCTCCTAAACCGACTTGCGGCATGTATTCTTTGCGTATCTGGGCGATTGCATCAATAATAGAACCTGAACCTGTACCGCCGGCAAGTCCTGCACAGATGTGGAATGTGACCACTTCATCGCCGTTGCGCTGTGTAAGTACGTGCACGCGTTCTTTGAGGCGGGTCACGAAAGAAGAATCTGCCGGGCCACAAAGATTGTTGGCGAACAGAAGGCGGCCAAGACGTCTGCGCTGACCACCTATGCCATCGCTAATGAGCGATCCCAAGTCATTGAACAGAGGACGATCGTCTGTGGTTATGAAGCTCTCGACTCCGGGAAATTGATACAGATTGTCGAGAACATTTGAGCCTACACCGTGGATTGATACTTTCTGGGTGTCGGCCAGATGTACGGATGCCCCCAGAGTTTTCCAAGATGAGCGGTCGTTAAGGTCTTTGGGTGAAGAATCCACATAGAGGTATTCTATGTTTACGTCTCCTGTAGGATCGTTTTTTCCGAACTCTTCATATATGCGTTTGCGGAGAGAACGAATCACAGATCCGCCAGTGCCTCCAAGTCCAATAATTAAGTGGTTTGCCATTGATGTTGGTTTATTTAATTTTGTTTTGTTATTCTTTTTATATTTAGAGCTTTATTATTCAGGGGATAAAGGCCTGATTTCACGGGATTAGTCAAGGTCGTCAAGATAACGCTGACGTGGTGGAGCTTTGTGGTGTCCGTGTCGGCCGGGACTGTTTCGTCTTCCGCTTCCTGCCGTGCGTACCAGCAAGATGACTCCAGCGGCCATGAAGATCAAGGCATATCCTGCGCGTTTAAGTGTGTATACGCTCAATGAGTGTCTGATGCTTGATGCTGCTTCCTTCGCTACACTGATTCCGCTTTTTACGTTTTCAGAAGCCATGACTTCAATGAATTTTTCAGGTATCTGAGGGAAATGCTGTTGTACTTCCCTTGCTGCGTCCTTCATGTCGATGTTCTCTGTGTGGCTTTCAATGCTCTCTATTAATTCCTCGACGTCAGAGGCGTAAGAGCGTGCGTATATCGCGCCAGTACCGAGCACTGTCTGCCATAGCAAAAAAGGCAGTATTACTATTAGAAGTACAGGGCGTACGCCGTTTCCCTTGAGGCCTTGGGCGATAAGGAATGTTATGGCACATAGAATTAAGGCGATTATAAATCCCCAGAATATGCATCCGAATATGTGGCCTGCCAATGTAAGCATAGCGAGGTCTGTGTGTAAGTGGTTTTTCAATGTGTGCCATTGTGGCACGTTTGACGTACAAATTTAATGATTTCCATCAAATATAATACGTTTTGTTAGGTTTGTTTGCATTAATTAACAGATAGGCCGCGAAACATCATTGTTCCCTGCAACATCAATATTCCTGTACATTGATGTTGTGTCTGTCGAATATTTTCCGGGCAGAGCTTGCGAAAGCCGCCGCCCGGCCTTTCCATTGAGCAGGTATTGATGGTGAATCTACCTGCATGAGTCTGAAATTTGTATGCCCATCTGTTGGTGGGACAGTGAATACAAGTCTGTATGCTGCGTCGCCGACTATGGCATGGCCGTCGGCTGTGCGCCGCAGTTTTACTTTAAGTATAGCACCACCACGAGTATCAGTAGTGCGCATATTAGATATAAAATTCCCCAGAGAGTATACCAATAGCTGTCTGCTGCCTATACTGTCAGCTTCGGAAAGTTCCATCGGTTGTATCACATGCGGATGTCCTCCGATTATCATCTCTACTCCCGAATCAGCCAGATAGCGGGCTAATGACTTTTGTGTAGGGTGGGGTAGCTTTTCATATTCCACACCCCAGTGTATAGCGGCAGCAATAAGCTCTGCACCGCTCTCGCGGAGCGCCTGTATGTCCCTTGCGATTACCTCGCGGTCGATATAATCGACTATGCCATTTCCTTTGAGCTTGATTCCGTTAGTACCGTAAGTGTAGTTCAGAAATCCGATCTTGAATCCATTGATATCGCGTATCATCGGCAGTCTTTCCGCACGTTCGCTGGCGTTGCGGTATGTGCCCAAATGATCCACTCCCATGCTGTCGAGTACATGGATTGTGCGCTCCAGACCGCGGTCAAGACGGTCAAGGGTATGATTGTTGGCTGTGAGCATCATGTCGAACCCGGCATCTGCCAAAGCCTGTGCATAACTGTCGGGCGATGTAAAGCATGGATAGCCCGTATAGCCTTTACCTCCGAGAGTGGTCTCGAGATTCACCACGGCATAATCCGCTCCGGATATTTCGTCGGATAGTGCGGCAAAACATTCTGAATAGTCGTAAGCGCCGCTACGAGTCTTGGCAGCATCAAGCTGGGCCTGATGCTGCATAGCGTCGCCGGCGAAGATTATGGTTGCCTCATCGTTTACCGGAGTTAGGGCACTTGTGGCTGTCTGCAACACAAGTGCGATCACTTTGACTACCAAAGGCAGCATGGCAAACGATTGCATCAGGAAATTAATATATGGCGTGTGTGGCAGCCAACAGTGTGTTGCGCATCAATGATACGATGGTCATTGGTCCGACGCCGCCCGGCACAGGAGTGATGAACGAGCATTTAGGTGCGACATTATCAAAGTCTACATCGCCACGGAGACGGAATCCACTTTTTCTTGAGGCGTCCGGTACTCGCGTTGTACCGACATCAATTATGACAACTCCGTCCTTTACCATATCGGCGGTGACAGATAAGGGACGCCCCATTGCTGCGATAAGAATATCTGCCTCTCTGGTGATCTCGGAGAGATTTTCAGTGGCACTATGGCAGACTGTGACGGTAGCGTCGCCAGGATAACCTTTCTGCATCATTAGTGTTGCAACAGGTTTTCCGACTATATTGCTTCGGCCAAGGACAACGCAACGTTTGCCGCGGGTGGGAATCTCGTATCTGCGTAACAGTTCAATTATTCCGGCAGGTGTGGCGCTGACAAAGCATGGCAGACCAATGGACATGCGTCCTACATTCACCGGATGGAAGCCATCTACGTCCTTGCGGTAATCTATTGCCTCGATCACAGCTTGTTCGGATATATGACGCGGCAGCGGCAGTTGCACGATGAAACCATCTATTTCGTCATCAGCATTGAGTTGTGCTACAGTTTTCAGTAGTTCCTCCTCTGTGACATCACTTTCGTAGCGAATCAGCGTGGAGCGGAATCCGCATTCCTCGCATGCTTTGACTTTGGCGGCCACGTATGTCTCGCTGCCTCCGTCGTGGCCGACGAGTACGGCTGCAAGGTGAGGACGGCGTTTGCCATCGGCTACCATTTTCGCTACTGTGGCTGCGATTTCAGCCTTAATATCGGCTGCGGTCTGTTTTCCGTCTATTAGCTGCATGTGTGGGATCGATATATCTTTATTATTGTCTTTTTATGCATTCCGTTTATCAGCGGCGGCCCATCTGGCGCATCTGTTTCATCTGCTTCATCATCTTCATCGGATTCTTCATGGCAGTGGCAGCCTTCATCATCTTGCGCATGTCCTCGAATTGTTTTACGAGTCTGTTTACTTCAACGATTGTCGATCCGGAACCCTTGGCGATACGTTGGCGGCGGCTTGTAGATGTGCGTCCTGACATTATTATCTCAGGGTTCTCCCGCTCCTGTGCGGTCATGGAACAGATGATGGCTTCCACACCCTTGAATGCGTTGTCGTCTATGTCAATATCTTTGATTGCTTTGCCTACGCCGGGGATCATTGATGCAAGATCCTTGATGTTGCCCATTTTCTTGATCTGCTGGATCTGGGCATAGAAATCGTTGAAATTGAATTGGTTCTTGGCAATCTTACGCTGAAGGTCTGCGGCCTGTTTCTCGTCGTATATCTGCTGTGCACGTTCAACGAGAGTGACCACATCGCCCATTCCAAGGATGCGTTTTGCCATTCGGTCGGGGTGGAAAGGCTCTATGCCGTCCAGTTTCTCGCCTGTACCTATAAACTTGATAGGCTTGTTGACTACAGTCCGGATTGATATGGCTGCACCACCTCTTGTGTCACCGTCGAGCTTAGTGAGCACCACGCCGTCGAAGTCAAGACGTTCGTTGAACTCACGGGCTGTATTGACAGCATCCTGTCCGGTCATGGCATCGACAACAAACAATACTTCCTGCGGATTCACAGCTTTTTTGATGTTCTCGATCTCATCCATCATCTGTTCGTCGACGGCCAGACGGCCGGCCGTGTCTATTATGACGAGGTCAAGGTTGTTGGTCTTGGCATACTTGATCGCATTCTGTGCAATCTGTACAGGATTCTTATTGCCTTCTTCTGTATATACGGGGACATCTATCTGCCCGGCCAGAACCTTTAGCTGCTCGATGGCAGCCGGACGGTATACGTCGGCTGCTACAAGAAGCGGACGTTTGGCTTTCTCGCTTTTTAGTTTCTTCGCGAGTTTGCCTGTGAATGTAGTCTTACCGGAGCCTTGAAGACCTGACATCAGTATTACCGCAGGGTTTCCCTTGATATTGACCGGCACAACCTCCGTACCCATAAGCTGCATGAGTTCGTCGTGCACAATCTTTATCATCAACTCCTGAGGTTTGATGGCGTTGATCACATTTTGTCCAAGAGCTTTGGCCTTTACCGTATCTGTGAAAGTCTTGGCCACCTTGAAGTTTACGTCGGCGTCGAGCAGTGCGCGGCGCACTTCCTTCAGGGTCTCCGCAACGTTGATTTCCGTAATTTTGCCTTGACCTTTGAGTACTTTTAGGCTTCGTTCAAGTTTTTCGCTAAGATTGTCGAACATATCTTTTATATGATGAGGTTGTGTTCTGTGCTAAGTGTGGTTGCCTTATATCAGGCGGTTGGTGTTTGTATCAGGGAAGATTACCTTCGGCTGGAATGTAGCGGCCTCCTCCGGAGTAACCATTGCGTAGGCCATTATTATCACGATGTCGCCGGGCTGTACTTTTCTCGCAGCAGCACCGTTGAGGCAGATTACTCCCGATCCTCGCTCGCCGGCTATGACGTATGTGTCAAGTCTCTCTCCATTGTTGTTGTCTACGATATAGACTCTCTCGCCGGGGAGAATTCCCGCTGCATCGAGCAGATCGCTGTCTATGGTGATACTGCCTATGTAGTCAAGGCAGGCTTCAGTCACAGTAACCCGGTGGATCTTTGACTTTAATATCTGGATATACATTTTATTGCCTTCGGATGTGCTAATACTTTATGTTATCTATCAGCCTTACGTCACCGGCATACACGGTTACACAGCCTACAGCCTGACGCGTAGCATCCCAGTCGGTTATAGGCTGCATTGTGTCTGCGTCGACGATCTGATAATATTCTACTTCAAGTCCGTCGACAGCATTTATTTGCTTTATGACACTTTCTGTGACTTCAGCAACGCTTGCGGCAGAAGCATTATTGACACTTTCAGATAATATCCGGTGTATGGCCGGGGCAGCCTTGCGGTTCTCGGGTGAGAGCCGGACGTTTCGGCTACTCATTGCCAGACCATCGGCCTCGCGCTTTATAGGACAGCTTACAATCTCAAGGGAATCGAAGCCCTCGATGCAAGCCATGCGACGGATTACCGCAATCTGCTGGAAATCCTTTTCTCCGAAATATGCCCTGGTGGGCCGGGTCATTCTGAAAAGCTTGCTGACTATCTGTGCTACACCGTTGAAATGTCCCGGGCGCATAGCGCCTTCCATAACTTCGGCCACAGGACCGAGATCGAACACACGGGTGTCCGGCTCAGGATATATTTCTTCGACGCTCGGCACAAACGCTATATCCACACCTGCATTATCAAGTTTGATGCAGTCTGCCTCCTCGGTTCGTGGATAGGTGCGCAGATCGTCGGGGTTGTTGAATTGTGTCGGATTCACAAATACCGATACTACGACAATGTCGTTTTCGCGGCGGGCGCGCTCTATGAGCGATAAGTGTCCGTCGTGCAGGGCTCCCATTGTGGGCACGAGGCCAATGGTTTTCCCTTGCTCTTTGGCCACAGACAAAATCTGGCTGAGCCGGTCTACAGTTCTTATTATTTCCATTATAATTAAGAAAATGTACAGACTTGACGGTGTGTCCGCATGCCTGTTTATTCGGCTGTTTCTTCGTCTGCTTCCTCTACGAAGTCTGCTTCGCCAGCCTCGACAAGAAGATTGTACCAGGAGAGGAGTTTTTTGATGTCGCTGGTGTGGACGCGTTCGTTGTCAAATTCAGGCAGAACTTTAGCAAAATATTCGCGTAGATCTCCTATGCTGTTGATGTCAACTGTCTTTCCGTCGTTCAGTTCTTTCACAGCCTGAAAAACTTCGGGCAGTGGCTTGTCGTCCTCAACTGTGTATATGGAGATATCGGACAGAGAACTTACTTTGTCGCGTGCGTAGGCTGCCGTGCGTTTGCCTGTGAGCAATTGCTCGACGATGAGCATGTTTTTGCCTTGGTTTACTAATTTATACAGGCCGGGGCGTCCGGCTATCGACAATATTTGTTTCATGTCTTTGTGTATGTCTTTGTTTTCTGTTTTTGGGGTTATGGATTTTGCCCGCAAAGATACGTATTATTTATGAAATAATGAAATCCGGAAAAATTAGGGCAAAGGATGCGGTTTCAATAGCAAAGCCGCACTGTCTGTCAGTGCAGACCGTGCGGCTTTGTGCAAGTTATTCTGTCAATCGTGACTGAAACCGACTGCAATTTTGTCAGTATCTTTGTCATAGGTGACATTTATTGTGTCACCTTCGGCAATTTCTCCGTCTATTATTATTTCGGCGAGATTGTCTTCCAGATACTTCTGTATAGCTCGTTTCAGCGGGCGAGCACCGAAATGCTGATCGTAGCCTTTCTCGGCAATGAAGTTTTTGGCTTCATCGGTCAGATTGATTTTGTATCCGAGTTCTGCCACACGCTTGTAGAAGCCGGAGAGTTCTATGTCGATGATTCGGAATATTGCTTCCCGGTCAAGGCTGTCGAACATTACTATGTCGTCTATTCTGTTAAGGAATTCCGGCGAGAAAGCTTTATTGAGGGCTTTCATAAGCACTCCGTGTGTGAAGTCCTTGTTTACTTCCTTGGTTGCGAATCCTACTCCTGATCCGAAGTCTTTGAGTTGGCGTGTGCCTATGTTCGATGTCAATATAATAATGGTGTTCTTGAAATCTACGCGACGGCCGAGGCTGTCTGTCAGCCGACCTTCGTCCATGACCTGAAGCAAGAGATTGAAGACATCGGGGTGGGCCTTTTCGATTTCGTCAAGAAGTACCACAGAGTAGGGATGTCGTCTCACTTTTTCGGTAAGTTGGCCACCTTCTTCATATCCTACATAACCGGGAGGCGCTCCCACGAGGCGGCTCACCGTGAACTTCTCCATGTATTCGCTCATGTCGATACGTATAAGAGTATCGGCTGAGTCGAAAAGGTATTCTGCCAATTTTTTAGCAAGGTGGGTTTTGCCGACTCCCGTAGGACCTAAGAACATGAATGTGCCAATAGGCTTGTTCGGGTCTTTGAGTCCTATGCGGTTGCGCTGTATGGCTTTCACTATTTTTTCGATAGCTGCATCCTGGCCGATGATCTGGCTTTTGAGCGCCGGTGTCATCTCGCGCAGGCGCTTGCCTTCGGCTTGTGCGATTCGCTGCACGGGGACGCCTGTCATCATGGCCACGACTTCCGCAACTTTATCCTGGTCGACGGTTTCTGGTTGGCCGCTCACTCGTTCTTCCCACTCGGCTTTTGCTTTGTCAAGTTCTTCCGAAAGACGCTGTGCGCGGTCTCTGTATGATGCTGCGCTTTCGAAATTCTGTGCTTTTGCGGCTTCGAGTTTCAGACGTGTGGCGTCTTCTATGTCAGCTTCGAGCTTTTCAATTTCCTTGGGCACTACGATGTTTGTGATATGAATCCTCGATCCGGCTTCGTCCATCGCGTCGATAGCTTTGTCGGGGAAGTTGCGGTCGCTTACATAGCGTTCTGTGAGTTTTACGCAAGCCTCAAGAGCCTCAGGAGTATATACAACATTATGGTGCTTCTCGTATTTGTCTTTTATATTGTTAAGGATCGACATGGTCTCCTCGGCAGTTGTGGGTTCGACCATGACTTTTTGGAAACGACGTTCGAGAGCACCGTCCTTTTCAATATTTTTCCTGTATTCGTCAAGAGTTGTGGCGCCGATGCATTGGATCTCTCCCCGGGCCAAAGCAGGTTTCAGCAGATTGGCTGCGTCCATGCTTCCGGCTGCATTTCCAGCGCCGACTATTGTGTGTATCTCGTCGATGAACAGTATTATATCCTTATTTTTGGACAATTCGTTAAGAATTCCCTTGATGCGTTCCTCGAATTCACCACGATATTTTGTCCCGGCCACAATTGAAGCCATGTCAAGCGAAACGACACGCTTCCCAAACAGTATGCGTGACACTTTACGCTGTACGATGCGCAGCGCAAGACCTTCGACTATCGCCGATTTTCCAACGCCGGGTTCACCTATCAGCACCGGGTTGTTTTTCTTTCGCCGGCTGAGGATCTGGGCAAGGCGTTCTATCTCCACCTCGCGTCCTACTACGGGATCAAGTCTGTTTTCTTCGGCTGCACGTGTCATGTCGTTGCCGAATTTGTCGAGCATAGGTGTGTCGTTGTTTATCGATCGTTGGTTTTGCCTTTGGCCTGCAGGGCGCGACGGACCCGACGATTTGGCTTTGTCGGCAGAATCTCCACTGCCTGGTGGAGTGAGATCTTCTTCGTCGGCTTCGGCATCGTCGTAGCTCGCTCCTGCTGTCGGCATGCCTGCTGCAAGCCTGTAGAGTCCGCTATAGTCTATACCCGCACGTACGAATGGCTTTATGAAGTCCATAGCAAGCACTTCTGAATTATGGAAAAGAGCAAGAAGCAGGTGTACGGGTGCTACTGCGTTTTGTTTGAGCATCCGTGCCTCTAATGCGCTTAATTTCAGGATTCTGTTGGTCAAGTCGCTTACGGCTGGGGCTGAATCCGCGTGTCCGTCTACGTCGTACAGACTATTGTCGAGCTGTTGCTGTAGTTCGTATGCAGAGACATCTTTGGCGGCATGTTCAATGAGTTTGAACGCGTCGGAATTCATGTCAAGCATTATCGCCAACAGCAGATGCTCCGGACGTATGGCTGAATTGTTGTGTCGGATGGCCTCCAGTCTGCTCTTGTCGAGAAGGTTGGCCACTTCTTTAGTAAAGCGTATATCCATGAGTTGATCAGTGTTCTTTAATAGTGTGCGCATGATTAACGTAATAATGCGATAAATATTATTTGCAATAACTGTGCCAAAGGAAGTTGTAGCAATTGATGGATTTATTAATAATGCTTAAAAACTGTATATGGTTCGACTGATAATGTAAAAATATCGCAGATATTGCAAATGAGTAATATATGTGGCGGGTAATCGGCGTTTGCGTGAAGGAAATTATTTTTGTAAATTTTAGCAAAAAACGTTTTTTGCAAGCTGAAATTAGTATTGTATAGGTCCGTTGTTAACTGAAAAATTATTACCTTTGTACGATATTTTCAATGCGCTTGATGTGGATTGGCGATGACGTATGCATGCGTCATGCTTTCACAACTGCAGGTTGCGTTGTGGTAGTCAATTCAATAAGTATAATACAAGCAGTAATATATAAGAGAAAGCATGATAGAAGAAGATCGTATTATTAAGATCAACATCGAAAACGAAATGAAGTCGGCGTATATCGACTATTCGATGTCTGTGATCGTATCTCGAGCATTACCTGACGTGCGCGATGGTTTGAAACCCGTCCACCGTCGTGTGCTGTTCGCAATGAACGACATGGGCAATACGTCCGATAAACCGCTAAAAAAATCGGCAACTGCTGTCGGTGAGGTGATCGGTAAATATCACCCTCACGGCGATGCTTCCATTTATGGCACACTGGTGCGCTTGACCCAGGATTGGGCAATGCGCTATACCTTGGTCGAAGGTCATGGTAACTTCGGTAGTGTGGACGGCGATTCGCCTGCAGCCATGCGATATACTGAGGTCCGTCTGCGAAAAATGGGCGAGGAGATGCTTACCGATCTTGAAAGTGACGCGGTAGACTTTCAGCCGAACTTTGACAATTCCAGGAAAGAACCCGTCGTACTGCCTACGCGGTTTCCAAATCTTTTGGTAAACGGTGCATCAGGAATCGCGGTTGGTATGGCAACAAATATGCCGACTCACAACCTCAACGAAAGTATAGATGCAACTATTGCTCTGATCGATAATCCGGATATGACAATTCCGGAATTGATGAAGATAATAAAAGCCCCGGATTTCCCGACCGGTGGTATCATATATGGATACCAAGGTGTAAAGGACGCTTATGAGACAGGTCGTGGCCGTATCGTTATAAGAGCTAAGGCCGATATCGAGCAGGTTGACAACCATGAGTGCATCATTGTCCATGAAATACCGTACAATGTCAACAAGGCAGAGTTGATCAAATATATCGCATCGCTTGTAAACGAGAAAAAACTTGACGGTATTGCAGACCTCAACGATGAGAGCGACTATCAAGGTATGCGCATCGTGATACAACTTAAGAGCGATGCGAATTCCAACGTGGTGCTGAACAAGCTGTTTAAAATGACACAGCTCCAGTCGTCGTTCTCGGTCAACAACGTGGCACTGGTGAACGGACGTCCGGAGCTTCTGAACTTGAAGCAGCTCCTGCAGCATTTCATCTCGCACCGTCATGAAGTCGTGCTACGCCGCACACGCTTCCAGCTCAGAAAGGCTCAGGAGCGAGCTCATATTCTTGAAGGTTTGCTGATTGCAGTAGATAATATCGACGAGGTAATCCATACCATACGTGCATCCAAGGATACAGCTCTCGCACGTGAGCAGCTTATGTCGAAATTCTCGCTCTCCGAAGCCCAGAGCAATGCCATTCTGGCAATGCAGCTTCGCCAGCTGACCGGTCTGGAGATGGAAAAACTTCAGGCTGCCTACAGCGATGTGATGGCTGAGATAGCCCGTCTGGAACTGATACTCAACGACGATACTGTGTGCTGGAACGTGATCAAGGATGAACTGCGCGAAGTCAAGGACAAATTCGGAGACGTGCGCAAGACAGAGATAAACTACACGGCCGGTAACTTTGCGGATGAGGACTTCTATGCAGATGAGGATATGATTATCACTATCTCGCATATGGGATATATCAAGCGTACTCCTCTGAGCGAATTCCGCGCCCAGAACCGTGGAGGTGTAGGCGCGAAGGGCAGTGATACCCGCGATGAAGACTTTATAGAATATGTATATCAGGCGTCAATGCACAACGACTTGCTGTTCTTTACCAAGAAAGGTATTTATTACCGTATGAAGGTCTATGAGTTGACTCCAGGTAACAAGAATTCAAAAGGACGCGCTATTCAGAACCTTCTCGAGATCGCTCCCGACGATGCCATAAATGCAGTTATCCCTATAAAGGGCATAAAGGATACCGAATTTGCAGAAAGCCACAATCTGGTGTTCGCGACCAAACTCGGCGTAGTGAAGAAGACATCGCTGCGCGAATATGTCAACGCTCCAACCAAGGGAAAGAAAGCCATCATAATAAGGGAAGATGACCAACTGATTGGTGTCGAACTTACCGATGGCAACAGCGAGATCATCATGGCTAACCGCTATGGCAGGGCTATACGCTTCCATGAAAGTGGAGTCAGGGAGATGGGACGTGTATCGACAGGTGTACGCGGTATGACTCTCAATGCTCCCGATGATGAGGTTGTGGGCATGATATGCATGTCAACCGATACCAATAACGACATACTTGTGGTAAGTGCCAACGGATACGGTAAGCGTTCGCCGTTGGAAGACTATCGAGTGACTAAGCGTGGAGGTAAAGGCGTAAAGACGCTCAACGTTACTGAAAAGACAGGTCAGCTTGTAGCTATAAAAAGTGTGTGCGACGACAATGATATTGTCATAATTAACCGTAGCGGTATCACATTGCGCATACGAGTGGCGGATATAAGGCTGCAAGGTCGTGCAACTCAGGGCGTACGTCTGATAAACCTTGAGAAGCGAAATGATGTTATAGCATCAGTATGTGCCACAGCGACAGATCCGGAGGAGGAATCGCAGGAAGTGGATGGCGCGGAACTGCCATCAGATCCGACAGAAGTAGCTGATGTTGACGACATTCAGGACGAAGAACCCTCTGACGAATAACAAAAAAACAATAATCCAAATAAATTTCTAACACACAACGGAAATGAAGAAAATCGCAATCTTAGGTCTGTGCTTAGCCTTTGGGCTTGGCGCATCCGCTCAAGTAAAGTTCGTAAAGGAAGTTGAGCGCAACACCAAGAAAAACTATCCGGAGGCTCTCAAGCAGATGCAGCCTGCATTTACAAATCCGGAGACAGCCAACAGCGCCTACCCATATTTCGTAGTTGGTAAGGCCGGTTTCGAACAGTTTGATGAGAATTTTGCCAAAAAGCAGCTTGGCATGCCCGTCAACGACATTGATATGAGCGATGCTCTTATGGGCGGTTACGACTACATGATGAAAGCTATTGCTCTTGATACAGTAGTTGATGCCAAAGGCAAAACCAAGACAAAATATTCGAAGGATGTTTTGAACACTGTGGCCGGCCACTTCAACGACTACTCCAATGCAGCCGTTTACTATTGGGGCGGTGAGCAGTATAAAAAGGCTTATGACGCATGGCAGGTATACGTTGATCTGTCGAAGGACGCCAGATTTGAAAAATTAATCCAGGTTCCTGTCGACACCATGATGCAGAACATCGTGTTCAATCAGGCTCTCGCCGCCTATAATCTCCAGGATCAGAAAGCAGCCCTTGGCAAGTTTATGGAGGTGATGGCTTATGGTCCGGCTAAAAAGCATGTATATGACTACGCACTTTCTGTAGCCCAGGCAATTGATGCCAACGACACAATCATTGACATCTGCGAGAAAGCAATGCCTTTGTTCGGCAACGAGGACTCGATGTATCTTATCAATATCATCAATGTCTACAATAAGAAAGGTGATTATGCCAATGCCGACCGAATGATTGACGAGGCCATTGCTAAGGATGGAACAAACGCCCAGCTTTGGCGTGTCAAGGGATATCTTCAGGAATATCAGGAGCATCCCGATGACGCATTGGAGTCATATAAGAAAGCAGTTGAAGTAAATCCCGAATTCGTTGATGGTCTTTATGACTATGCCCGCTCAATCTACAACAAGGGTATGCGTATCGAAGATGCTACATCGCAGGCCGAATATGGCCGCGTATACCGCGAGCAGATCATACCTATGTATAAGCAGGCTAAGGAAATTCTTGAGAAAGCCCAGAGTCTGTGCAAGGATGATCACATGGAAGATCAGATTGTCAAGCTCATGGACAACTTGAACTATAAGCTCGGTCAGGAATAAGATCATAGGAAAATATTCTAAGATAATGCAGCCCTGCATTCCGTCATACGCTACGGAAATGCGGGGCTGCAGGCTTTATAGCTGCAACTTTTTAAAAGACAGCCTGTCGGGGGACATAAATATTTTGTAACTTTGCCAATATTAAACATCATCATCAATAATCATAGAAAGCATATAATATCTAATGAATACAGTACCTGATACCAATGCGCAATACGACAGAGCTTTAGCCTCATGCAGAGATGTTTTTGTAAAGAAGCTTGCCGATTATGGCCCATCATGGCGTCTATTGCGTCCGGAGGCTGTGACGGATCAGTTGCTCATCAAGGCCCGGCGCATACGTTCGCTTCAGGTCAAGCGAAAGTCATTGGTCGGAGAGGGTATTCTGCCTGAATTCATGGCGCTTGTGAACTATGGTTTAATAGGAATGATACAGCTTCATCTTGGATATGCTGACGGGAAAGACATCAGTAATACCGAGGCAGTGGAGCTTTATGATAAATTTGCAACCGATACGCGTAATCTTCTTCTTGCAAAGAACCATGATTATGATGAGGCTTGGCGCCTGATGCGGGTATTGTCGTTCGATGATATAATACTGACCAAGATCGAACGTTGTAAAGAGATCGAGGACCATGATGGTGTTACACAAATCTCTGAAGGAATCGCTTCAAACTATCAGGATATAGTGAATTATTCGATCTTTGCCGTCATTAAACTTACCGAGGAGGGTGTAGACAGATGACAGATTCCGCCAGTATACCTGTATGGCGGCGTATCGTCACATATATCGCCCGAGTTGTGGTAGGGGTGACTTTTGTCATATCCGGTTTTGCAAAGTGCATTGACCCTGTAGGATTTATACTGAAAATTGAGGATTATTTCTCAGCATGGGGTATTTCCGGCATACAGGTGCTTGAGGTCACTGCCGCATTCGGACTGTCGATACTGGAGTTCGTGTTAGGAGCAATGCTGCTGCTTGGTTGCTTCAGAAAAGCAGTGCCGTGGATTACAGCTCTCGTAATGGCTTTCATGCTACCGCTGACATTATATATCTGGCTTGAGTCTCCTGTGGCTGACTGCGGTTGCTTTGGCGATATGATTGTCATATCTAATTCCGCTACATTCATTAAGAACTTAGTGCTTAGTGCGTTTATAGTGGTTCTTATACTGTTGAACTCCAGGATACCATCCCTTGTACGCCCTGACTTCCAGTGGATAGCTGCCGCGGCGAGTGTGGCATATGCTTTTATGTTGGCATACATCGGATTTCAATATCAGCCTCTGATCGACTTTCGTCCGTATCCGGTAGGTACATTGCTTGCTGTAGAGAATAATGCTGCTGATTATGACACGGATGGTGAAGAAAGCGAGGTCTGGACTTTTGAATATGAAAAAGATGGAGTGCATGCGTTCTTTGCCATAGACAGTCTGCCAGATGACTCATGGACATTTATACGACGGATCGAGGATGAAGACTCCCATCAGGCGAAAGCAGATGACAGGACAGAAGGTATTGTGCTTTATAATGAGGATGGCGATGATGTGACGGATACAGCTATAGATGCCGGTTCGGATCAACTGCTTGTTCTGATACCTGATGCATCGCGCGTAGGATATTCCCGTGCTCATCTTATAAGGTCATTCAGCAAAGCTATGGATAGGGCTGGCGGTAAAATGACAGTGATTATTGCCGGCGATGAAGATTTTATGTGGAGAGATCACGTAGGGCACGGACTTGAGGTGGTCCTGGCCGAGGATACATCAATAAAAGAACTTGCCCGCGGAGAGATTGCTCTCGTGTATCTGAAGTCTGGAATAGTGCAGTGGAAACTTGATGCCACGTCATTGCCTACTGACTACCTTGACAATGTATCTACATCCAGGGCGTATCCCTTGGGGCGTCTTTCGATCAACAGCGATAAATGGCTGTGGAGCTTGACGGTCCTGTATGTCTGCACACTTATCGTATTGATTACTTTACCGTGGCTTATGATTCAAATATTTATTGCAAAAAAGCGCAAAAACGCGTAACTTTGCCCCAGTAAAGCAAAACACCAAAAAATTCAATATAAATTATGAGAAAAAACATTGTTGCCGGCAACTGGAAGATGAACACCACACTTCCCGAAGGCGTAAAGCTTGCCGAAGAAGTAAACGAAGCTCTCAAGGGCGTAAATGCAAATTGCGATGTGATCATCTGCACACCTTTTACTCATCTTGCTTCGGTAAACGCTGTGATTGATCCGGCTAAGCTCGGACTTGGTGCTGAAAACTGTGCCGACCATGCCAAGGGCGCATACACAGGTGAAGTATCTGCCGCTATGGTTGCTTCCACAGGTGCTAAATATGTGATTCTCGGTCATAGCGAACGCCGTCAGTACTATGGCGAGACATCTGAAACTCTGCGTGAGAAGGTGGCTCTTGCACTTGAAAATGGTCTTACTCCTATCTTCTGCATCGGCGAGGTGCTTGAGGAGCGTGAGAACGGTACTTTTAATGAAGTTGTTAAGACTCAGATCGAAGAAGGTCTTTTCAATCTTTCTGCTGATGATTTCGGTAAGATTATCCTTGCATATGAACCCGTCTGGGCAATCGGTACAGGTAAGACTGCTACAGCAGATCAGGCAGAGGATATGCACGCACACATCCGTGCTACAATCGCTGCAAAGTATGGCAATGAAGTGGCTGATAATACTTCTATTCTTTACGGCGGTAGCTGCAAGCCCTCTAATGCAGCTGAACTGTTCGCGAAGCCTGATGTAGACGGTGGTCTTATCGGTGGCGCAGCTCTCGATGCAGAGTCATTTATGGGAATCGTGAAAGCTTTCTGATTCTTTTAAGAAAGTTTTTATAATAATACAAGGCTACGGAAATACATTTTTTGTATTTTTGTTGTTTGAAGTTACGAAAAGAGTGTAATTTATTGGAAATGAGCGTAGGTTAATTGCTCTTGATAGTAATAGGTTACGATTTAGTTAGTTATCTACTGCATTATCCTTCTGCGCGTTGCGTAACCTTCAAAGAACTCTTCGTATGCAAAAGTAGCTATTTAATTCGAGATTTTGATATAAACTCCCGTTTTTTATCCCCTCATTCATAAGATTTTTCCGTAAAAGCGGTTTTGTTTGTCGGAACACCATTGCCAAAAACGAGTTTTGAACAAACGTGTGCCGACTACCGCATAGCCGGAGAAAAGGGCATTGCCTCACGCCTAAACGATGTTTAGACTGATGACGCAATGCCCCTTTCTTT
>CAJUKZ010000009.1 GCA_910586995.1 uncultured Muribaculaceae bacterium
TCCGCAGGACGCCGGTTTAGTAGTAACCGGGTACACCGAGCCATAGGCGAGGTGTACCCGGCAGATATGCAAAAGAGCAAGGTGTCCGACAGGACACCGATTTATATTTATCATGAGCGGCTACCAGTCCGGAGAGCGTTGCTTACACTTTGTCAGCACAAAAATACGTTTACTGTACACTTTGATACCATATATTTTGCCCATATTGATACTGATTCGACACGGCATCAAAATATTAAATTTCATTTAAGAAGAATTGCGCGATATTTGGTGTCAGATTTACTATCCACCAACCAAAATTGTCACAAACACCGTCATATACCACTGTAATTAAATAAATTACAGAAGTATGTTTTGAAAGCATGTTTTACAACATTGTTATTGAAAATGTTAACAGGTGAATTTTTGCATGGTTTTTTGGTAATTTTTCAAAAATTTGTCTTACATTTGCGAAATATTCTTGATTTCTTACCAAGAAATCTACAGAATAGCTCTCACAGCGCAAACTACTTTTTAATCATTTTATGTCTAATTGTTTTTAGTATGAAAAAACTGTTTTTATTACTTGCGGCAATCGTTGTCCTTGCAATAGGAGCGTCGGCACAGACGCAGACTATCACGGGCACGGTGCTGAGCGCCACGGACAATGAGCCACTGCTCGGCGCCTCGGTTATGCCTGTAGGCGGCGGACAGGGAACGTCCACCGATGTTAACGGTAATTTCCATCTCACATGCCCGGCCAAAGTCACCAAGATTCAGGTGAGCTATATCGGCATGCAGACCAAGGAGGTGGAAGTAGGATCTACATTAAGAATCTATCTTGATCCCACCGATGAATCCCTGAAGGAAGTGGTTGTGACCGGTTACGGTTCAGCCAAGAAGCTCGGCTCGGTTGTAGGTGCAGTAAGTGTCGTATCCGACAAGGTTATGGAAAATAAGCCTGTGCCCAACTTCGTGGACGCACTTCAGGGCCAGGTAGCAGGTCTGTCGATTCTTTCGTCCTCAGGAGATCCCTCCTCCGTACCTGCTGCAATCCGTATCCGTGGTGTGAACTCGATCTCGGCAAGCAACACTCCTCTGTTTATCCTTGACGGTTCACCTGTATCAGCTTCTGTATTTAACACATTGAGCCCCAACGATATCGAGAATATCACCGTTCTCAAGGACGCAGCATCCGTAGCCATCTACGGTAGCCGTGCTGCCAACGGTGTTATCGTGATCACCTCGAAGCGCGGTCGCTTCGGCGAACGTGCCCGCGTGACTGTACGTGCCAACGTAGGTTGGTCTGAGGCTGTGCAGGACCCTGTGGAGATGATGAACTCGAAGCAGTATCTCCAGTTCCGCGAGATGATCGGCATTCCTATGACCCAGCAGGCCTACGATGCAGTGAACAAGTACGGCATCGACACCGACTGGTCCAAGGAATTCATCAAGGACAACGCTATGCTCTATTCTATGGAAGCAAGCGTGAGCGGTGGTGGCGAGAACAACAGCTACTATCTGTCGCTCAACCACTATGACCAGGACGGTATCATCGCCCGTTCAGGCATGCACCGCGACGCACTCCGCGCCTCTATGAACATCAAGGCTAACGAGTGGCTGCGCTTCGGTTTCTCTGCCAACCTCGGCTATGAGAGCTTTGAGACAAACTCTAACGTGACTACAAGCGGTGTATATGCCGCCAATCCTCTTGTGGCTGCACGTCGTGCACTGCCTGTAGATGCTCCCTACTACTGGACTGAGACTACAGATGGCGACGCTACAGTATTCAACAAGCTCGGAAAGGCCGACTACCTGCACTTCACACAGATAGCTACTCCTGACTACTACGGAACATGGTACAAGGGCAAGCGCACCAACGTGACTGCAAACGTGACTCTCTGGGAGCAGATCAACCCCATCAAGGGTCTGACAATCCGCGCACAGCAGGCTGTCAGCGGTTACGACTACCGTCTGCAGAACGGTGGCGGCAACCCGATCAAGAACCTCTACACCCCTATGGGCGACAGCATGACAGGTACGGATCCCGAATATCCCGACTATCAGCAGTTGGGCTATACATCGGAGTCTTTCCAGCGTATGTATCAGTTCACATACACCAACACAGCCGAGTATAAGTTCTCGCTGGCCGACAAGCACAATTTCACAGTCCTCCTGGGTCAGGAGTCCATCATCTACAAGTCCAACCAGTTCGGTGTCAGCGTAGACGGTATCACCGATGAGCGCATGCAGTTGCTGGGCAACGGTACAAAGCCCATTACAATCGCAGACAATCTCTCGCAGTCTATCAGCGAGATGACCATGAACTCGTTCTTCGGTACATTGAACTACGATTACGAAGGCCGCTATGTGTTCGACGGTAGCCTCCGTCGCGACGGCAGCTCCAAGTTTGCAACAGGCCACCGTTGGTCCACATTCTTCTCTTTAGGTGTTGCATGGAACGCCAAAAACGAAAAGTTCCTCCAGGACGTGAAGTGGCTTTCCGACGCAAAGATCCGTCTGAGCTACGGTACATCCGGTAACTCCGGCGTAGGTTACTACGACTGGCAGGGTCTGATCGGCGGTACAGGAAGCTATGACGGCAACCCCTTGCTCGGCGTAAGCCAGGCTTCCAACCACACTCTGACATGGGAAACCGTGAAGGGTTGGGACTTGGGTATCAACATCGGTATCTTCAACCGTCTGAACGTAGAACTCGACTTCTATACAAAGAAGACCTGCGACATGCTTCTGAGTGTGCCCTGGTCGGCAACCACAGGTTATTCCGAAGGTGTAGCCAACATGGGTAACATGACCAACAAGGGCTTCGAGGCCACATTCAACGCCACACTGTTCCAGAACAAGGATTGGCTGTGGACCGCACGCGTCAACTTCGCTTACAACAAGAACGAGATCACCGAACTCTTCAACGGCAAGGACTCGTACGTGATCAACAACACCGGTACAATCCTTGAGGTAGGCAAGCCTTACGGCAGCAACTATATGGTGCGCTATGCAGGTGTAGATCCCGCCGACGGTAAGCAGATGTGGTACGACAAGGATGGCAACCTCACCAAGGTCTTCAATGAAGAACGTGATGCCGTGAACGTGAACAAGAGCCGCTACGCTCCCTGGCACGGTGGTTTCGGTACAGCACTCTCATGGAAAGGCCTGACCCTCCAGCTCGACTTCGCATGGCAGGCCAAGAAGTACATGACCAACAACGACCTCTACTTCATCGAAAACCCGACACAGTTCGGTACAGCCTGGAACCAGACCACAAAAATGCTGAACATGTGGCAGAAGCCCGGCGATATCACAGACGTGCCTGCTTACGGCGAAGCCATCCAGTTCGACACCCGTCAGCTCCAGGACGCATCGTTCCTCCGTCTGAAGAACGTGACTCTGTCTTACGCTCTGCCTAAGGCATGGATGAATAAGGCACACCTTGGCAACGTGATCTTCCACTTCACAGGCCGCAACCTCCTTACCTTCACCAACTTCAAGGGCTATGACCCCGAACCTGAAGGCAACCTGGTGGTGTTCCACTATCCCAACACCCGTAACTACGAATTCGGCGTTGAAGTACAGTTCTAATCTCCAAACTATCGAACACAATGAAGAAATCATTAATATCACTTTTCATGCTCGGCGCGCTTGTCACCTCGTGTGACATGAACCTTGAACCCCAGGGTTCGCTGAGTACCGATACCAGCGAGCTGTCGTTCGACGATATGACCAAGCTGCGCATGGGTCTCTATCCTTCGTTCCGCTCGTTGAGCTCGGGATCGTATATCACCATCCCTGAGCTGATGATGGACAAGTTCAACGGTACGCTTGATAACGGCAACCGTAACGGACAGCTTGCCAACAAACTTTTCAATTCGTCGACCGGCGAGTTCGAGACCATATATTACAATGAGTACTCCGCTATCGCAGCTGCCAACTTCGTGATGCAGGAAATTGAGAAGTTCAAGGCTTCCAACACCGTTGAGGGAGAGGACGCACTGCTGCTTGAGCGCTATGAGGGAGAGGCCAAGTTCTTCCGCGCATACTACTATTGGTATCTGTTCGAGCACTTCTGCCAGCCTTATACAGCCGACAAGGCCCAGACTCCCGCTCTCGGTCTGTCGCTGCAGCTGACATACGCTCCCGGCGGTATCAGTTCAAACTATCCCGGCCGCAGCACTATGGAGGAGACTCTCAATGCCATCAAGTCCGACCTGACTGATGCCTACAATGCACTGGTAGCTTATGAGGCTATGGACGATTCGGATCTCCAGCCTGAGACCGCTTACCTCAGTTCCGACGTTGTCAAGGCTTTCGAAGCCCGCGTATGCCTCGCTATCGGTGACTATGCAGGTGCTATCGCTGCTGCAGAGCCTGTCGTGACTTCCAAGCGTTATGAGCTGGTTCCCGCTACTGCATATGAGAGCCTCTGGCTCGATGATTCAGGTACTGAGTTGATCATGCTCCCCTCCGCATCCGCATCCGAAGGTGGCGGTATCGGTATCTACGGTATCTACAACAGCACATCAGTAGCGACTTCATCCGACTATATTCCCTGCGAGGATATTCTGCTTGCCTACGAGGAAGGTGACGTGCGTATGGAGTCTTTCTTCAATGCCAAGCAACTGAACATCCAGACTCAGAACTATATCACATTCGCGTTCAATAAATATCCCGGCAATGCCGCTATGGCAGGCAACGGCCGTCTGAACAAGTCGAAGCCTTTCCGTGCCTCAGAGCTCTACCTGATCCTTGCCGAAGCATATGCCGTGCAGGGCACAACCCCCGCCAAGGGTCTGGATTACCTGAACGATCTGCTCGAAGCCCGCTATGAGGCCGGCACATTCACCGACCTTGCACTGCAGGGAAGTGCCTTGATCGACCGCATCCGCGAGGAGCGCGCCAAGGAGCTTATCGGTGAAGGTTTCCGCTTCGGCGACCTGAGGCGTTGGGGTATCGGTTTCACCCGCAGCATCGACTATCCTGTGATTGACCAGGTGGCTCAGAATCCTGTGGCACTGAAAAACGCCCTGAACCCGCTGGGAGGACGTGTGGTATACGAGGCAGGCGACTCCCGCTACACATGGCCTATCCCCTCTGCTGAAATGGATATCAACCCGCAGTTGGCCGGTCAGCAGAACCCCGGTTATTGATGTATAATCTTTAATAACACCGTAAAACAATGAAAATAAATAAATTTCTCGCATGCGCCATGGCCGCTGTAGCCATGACCGCTTGCTCCGACAATGACGGCTTCAATACGGCCAGTGATGTCACGGTGTCGATGGGGCAGGCTACGCTCAACGCTCCTGAGGACTATACCGGCGATAACTCTTTCTGCTATGTTCCCGTCAAGCTTTCGGGCAAGGCCAACGGCCCTGTAAAGGTGACTGTAGACGTGACTGAGGGTACGGTAGCAGCAATCGAGACAGCGCATTACTTCATCACATCAAAGACTGTCGTTATCCCCGAAGGTGAGACAGAGGTAAATGTGGAATTCTATCCCACCGGCGATACTGATATCAACGACGACCGCGAGTTCACAATGTTCATCGCCGATGTCGAGGGTGCGACAGTTGAGGGTCTTGACCGCACTGTGATCACTCTGCTCGACGACGACCACTATCTGCCCGAGGCATATGCCAAAATCCAGGGTACATATAACTTTACCGCTTTCTCAAGCAACGGTTCGCCCGTAAGCCAGACCTGGACTATCACAGGTGTGCAGGAAGGTGAGGACGGCTATCTGTCGAAGCTTACCATCGCTGGCATTCAGGGCGTCACATGGACATCTTATCCCGCAACAATGTCTTTCGACGCCAACACAAAGACTGCGTCCGTGAAGGTGAACTACGGTGGCTTCTGCGCATATGAGGTTACATTCAACGGCGGCGCTCTTGTGGCAGACGTCATGCTGGCAACTGTCAGCGGTAACTCGCTTGTTTCGAGCGGTTCCTGCACACTGGAAGCTGATGAGAACTACAGCAGCCTCTCGTTCCCTGCCGGTGCTGAATGGGTAGGTGCTCTGTTTGAAAGCGCATCAGGTTCTTTCACAGGCAGCGTATGGTTCTGGTGGGACACCATGTCACTGACCAAGGTTCAGTAATAAGACTATCATAACCATATTATGATAACAGCGCGGGTGCGTTCCTTCGAGGGACGCACCCGCTTCCATTGTATTAAAAAAGAGTCCGGAATAGGGCTCTTTTTGATTTTGTCAATCCTCGTGAGGCTATTCCGGACTCAGGTATGTGTTGGAGAGGTAGTGGAGATGTTGCCCGATGGACCGATGGCGTCGCTTTCATACGCCTGATGAGAACCCTTGCGTGGAGGGATGGGATTTCTATCCCGTCGGGAGCATCAAGTAGCATCATCTGCCTTCTAATCGCTCATTGTACTTATATAACACGTGCAGCCGGCTAAAGTTGCCGGCTGCACGTGTTAAAATGCTGGAGATTTTGTATGTCGGTAAAATCAGGGATCTACGTAGTAGGTCCAGCCCACGAATCCGATCACATTGTCGGTGGCCGGATTGAATGTAGGCGTATGTGACTTATGGCGGCTGAGATTGGTGCGTTTTCCGAGTCCTTTGGCGGCAGCGTCGGCCACTTTACGGAAGTTCTGGCTCTTGGAAAGTTTCTTAGCCCATACCTCGCTCAGTTCCTTGAGCTTGTAGGTATTCATGTCATCCCAGAGACCGCGAAGAAGGGGATATTTCTCCATTGTGGTGCGATCCCACTGCTTTGTGGAGTCGAGATAGGCTATGGCTTCCTCGTCGGAGGCACTGACGGTGGATGATGCAGTCTGTTCGGCCTTGGGCTGGGTCTCCGGCAGGTCGGTCACAGCTACTGTGGCGTTGGCATCGGAGGCCGGAGTCTGTGCGGCAGGTTCTGTAGAGGGTTTTGTGTCTGCTACTGTGGTTTCGGCCGGTGCGGCGGGGGCTGCGCTGTCGGCCTCCGAGGAGCTTGTGCAGCGTCCGACTGTGAGCATCAGCGCTACGCCTGCAACGAGTCCGATGGCGGCGTACATGCCTTTCTGCCACAGCGAACTATGTTCTGCTCCGTAGTTGTAGCCGAGGTAGTTGGTGCGGTTAGGCCCTTCCTGAAGCTCGTCGAGTACCTGGTAGCCGTCGATGGGTGAGTCTTTCAGTTCTTTCTTGGTGCGTATCTCGAACTTGACAGGGCCTCCGTATTCGGTGGATTTGAGAGGCATCTCGAACTGATATACCTTGCGGCGTTCCTGCATCTGTATGAGGGCGAGTGTAGTGCCTGCCAGGTCGATGCGTGCCGAGTAGGGGAAGTATCCGTCGCATCCTACCCACACCTGTGCCTGAGATAGCTCGCTCTGTGTGAATGTCGAAGGCCCGGTGATCTCGCGGCCATTGACTTTGATGGTGCAGCCGGTAAGCTGTTCTTTGGTGTCTTGCGATGTAATCAGGAAAGAGGCTGAATTGATGGTCTTGAGGGCTTCGCCTGTCTCGATGCATTCGGGATGGAATCCGTCGGCTGTGACTGTGACGATCTGCTGCTGGTCGGTAAAGCCGGGGCGACGCCATGAGATCTCGAGTTCGCGGCCTATGGAGGCCAGGAAGGGACGGTTGAAAGGCTCGCCGTAGATGTAGGGGGTGAAGCCGTTGTTCCCGGTGTCGGGCGGGGTGACTGTAGTGAGTTGGCAGAGGTCTTCGCCGGTGATGTCGGTGCACGTGCCGGCTATTCCAATGTTGGCGTCGAGGAGCAGCACGCCTTTGTATATCCTGAATTCGGGCTGAAAGAGTTTGTCGCCGAAGAAGTCGGAAAGCGTTCTTGTCTCGGTGGCATAGTAGCTGAAAGCGTAGCTGTCGCCTGTCATGGCCACAATGGACGGGGCTTCGCGGTCGAGGTGGTATTCGGTGGAGAACAGCCGTCGCAGTTCGGCCACGTCGGCCTCGCTGACACCTGAGCCTGATACTTTGCGGCTTACTGTTCGTATTACGTCCTCGAGTTGGGATGCGCTTATTTCCAGACCATTTGGTACATAGACCCACGCGGCCAGATGGTCGAGAGGTTTGTCGGGGATGGTGCGGAGAATTGTCACGAACACGCCGTCGGGGATGTAGCGCAGCATGTAGAATATGTTTTTCTCGCAGGGGTCGTATTCGACTACCTGCAAGGCGTCGCGCACGTCGCAGACGTATTTGCTGACGTCCTCGGAGGGGTTGAAGTTGACCAGATTCTTATATCCCCGCAGCGATTTGGTGATATAGAGTTGAAGCTTGTTCATCAGCTTTTGGATAAGACGTTATAAAAAGTGACGGTGTACCGTTTTCTGTCTGTTGATGGCAACCGTATCTTGGAATAGAGTATTCTTGTGACAAAATTACTACAATATTGCGGAATAAGCGGCGCATTCCGGCATTTTTTTGAATTGAGTATTCATAATAATCCTTATGTAGGAATTTTTTCGCGGCAAAATGGTGCATGCGGCGCGTATTTGATTAATTTTGCATCAGGGTGTGTGGTTGCTGCGCAACTGCACTGACCGTGTTTAATCCCGTAAACCAACATTATTGCCATGAAAATAATACCAAGAACTGTGATTCTGCTGTTTGCCTGGTGTTTGGGCTGTGCAGCCTTTGCTTTCGACGAGCCAACGACTCTTTCCGAGGCCATTGATATGCTCGACGACTATGTGGGGCGCAAGGGCAAATTCCTGTCGGCACGCCTGGCCGTGATTGACAGCCTGAAGCATAGCGTGGGCGAAACAGGACATGCTGCTAACGCAGAAGCGTATATGCGTCTTGGTGACAATTATCATCTTCTGAACACTGATTCCGCATTGTTTTATTACGGCAAGGCGTACGAGGTGGCCGAAAGGAGCGGCGATAGGGACGTAGCTACGGCCTTGAAGCTGCGGATAGCGCCGCTTCTGCCTGTAAATGCGATTGTGCGTGAGGGTGTTGAGTTGTATGAAGGCATCGATCCTGATGATTTGCCTACATGGATGCGCCGCAACTATTATGAGGCAGGAAACAGGCTGTATCTCTATACGATGAGTTTCTATTCTGTGGACTCGCTCAGGGAGAAGTACCGTCGGCTTGCTGCAGTGGCAACAGATTCTCTGTTGCAATATCTTGAACGCGGAACGCCGGCATATAGGTTCTACAGTGCGCAGGCGGCTCACAACCGTGGAGATCTGGCGATGGCGCATGCAGGTATGCGGAAGGTGATGGAGATGGTGGATGTGAGCGATAATTTATATGCGAGGGCTGCGGCGGAGCTTGCCGGGATAATATCCGAGAGGGCCAACCATAACCGCGACGAGCGGCTGTATTATCTGATAATGGCGGCTGTGGGCGATGTGGCTGCCGGGACGCGTGAGACAACTGCGCTTCAGGATGTGGGGATGTCGCTTTACGAATCCGGTGATTTGACGAGGGCTTACCGCTACCTGAGCATGTCGCAGGACGATGCGATACATTCGGGTGCGAGAATGCGGACGTTGCAGGTGGCGGAGTCGCTTCCTATAATTTCGCGTGCTTATAGTGATGTCACCAGGCGCGACAGGACACGTCTTCGTGTCACGGTGGGCTTGCTGGCACTTGCCGCTGTGGTGCTTGCAGTCTTTGTCGTGCTGATCTTGAGGCAGAGGAAGCATATGCACCGTTATGAGGAGAGGATGCGAGAGTCGCTGATCGCCAAGGATGACTATATAGGCCGCATCCTGTCGCTGTGTTCAAATTATATCGAACGTCTTGAGGATTTCAACCGTATGGCCGGACGAAAGATAAAAGCCGGACAGGTAAGTGAACTGTATGATATGATTGAGTCCGGCAAGATGCTGCAGGAACAGACGCATAAGTTTCATGAGCTTTTCGATGCAGCGTTTGCAAAGGTATATCCGGATTTTGTGGTCAAGGTGAATGAACTGTTAATGCCCGAGAAGCAGATTGTGCCTCCGGCCGATGGAAGGCTCACTCCGGAGTTGCGCATGTTGGCTTTTATGAAGCTTGGCATAACCGATTCTCCTCAGTTGGCGCGTTTCCTCGGACTGTCGTTGAATACGGTGTATGCCTATAGAAACAAGCTCAAGAACAGGGCTAAAAACCGTGATGATTTTGAGAAAATGCTTGCTGAAATCGGACGGATATCATATTAATCTATTTATATTTCAGTTTATGTCAGTATGAGATAATATGCTATATATTAGATGTATAATATTTATATATTTTATATTTGACTTATATTTGCGTTGTATTGGCTTTGATTCTCTTGACGGGCATTTTATCTTTGCAATGTAAATAATTTTTCAGCCAAAGAGATTGGACGATAATAAGAGGTATTTTTTAATCCATTATTGATTGAGTTTTATAATTATACCGGGATAATGAATTTCAAATAAGGTAAAGTTTTAGGGTTTTCATGGGCGGACATTCGTGTCCGCCTTTTTCATTTTATATATGATGGTGTGTCGATGCCGGATGCATCCCGATGTAGCCGGTTGCGGGATATAATCAGTGTCCTGCGGGCATACATGTGCGGGTAGGGGATTGTTGGGTGGCGGTTTTTGGATCGGTTTGTCAGAACAATGCGGCGAGGGGTGTTGTTGAGTATATATATCAAGAATGTATGCCGGCCTCGCGGGCTTCGGGCCAAGACCGGTGAACCAATAAATATTCGTATATTATGCTTAGTCTTTCATTAGTACCGTCGCATCAGATAGCTCTTTGGCTTCTCCGTGGTATAAACGATGTGCTGTCGCCGCTTGGGCTTAAAGACAATACTGTGGCTCAGGAGATTGTATACGTGGCTGTCATCTTGCTGATCGCGCTGCTTGCGGGATCGCTGCTGCGCAGGTTAATACTGTTTATGACACGCAAGCTTCCGGTATTCCATACGCATAGCTGGGGACGCACAATGCTGGAGATGCATACGCTCCAGAGTTGTTCGCATGTGATATCGCCGATAGTTTTTCTGGCATTTATTCCGTTTGCGTTTGATTTCGGGCCTGATTCGAAGTTGCTTACGTGGCTATACAGATTATGTATAGTTTATCTGCTTGTGACGATAGCTATAGCGCTCAACGCTGTGTTGCAGTTATGGTGGTCTCTGTTTGTGAACTCGCGGAATACGCGCAACATTCCGTTGAAGGGCATACTGAACGTGTGCCGTGGCATTGTGTGGATAATAATAGCGATAATAGCGGCCTCGGTCCTTCTGGATAAGTCACCGACTGCGCTGCTTGCCGGCTTAGGTGCGTTCTCGGCTGCTCTATTGCTGATATTCCGGGATTCGATACTCGGGTTTGTCGCGGGGCTGCAGTTGTCGAACAACGATATGGTGCGTGTGGGAGACTGGATCGTTGTGCCGGGTACGGATGCCAACGGTTCTGTGATGGACGTGACCTTGACGGCTGTGAAGGTGCGGAACTGGGACAATACGATAGCCATGCTGCCTCCGCATACGCTGGTAAGCACATCTTTTGTGAACTATAGAGGAATGTTTGATCTTGGCGCGCGCAGATTTGTGCGCCCGATATACGTAGATCCATGCTCGGTAGTGGCCACGACTCCTGAATTCCTGCGGTCGCTGGCGCAGAAGTATCCGCTGATGAAAGCTCAGGTGGAGACCGCGCTTTCGGACAATGGAGAATCGCTTGATGCAGCCCCTCTGCAGAGTGGAATGGCCACGAATCTCGGTGCGTTCCGTGCGTATGCATTCGCTTATTTGAAGGCACATCCGAAAGTGGCGCAGGATCAGACTATCCTGGTGCGTCTGATGGAGGAAGTGGAGTTCGGCATACCGGTGCAGATATATTGCTTCACCAACACGACGCAGTGGATTCCCTATGAGCAGATACATAATCAGATAATGGAGCATTTCTTTGTGGCAGCGTCGGATTTCGGTCTCAGTCTGTGTAATTATTCGAATTATATAAACTCCGTGACTATCACCAATCCCGCAGCCGACAAGCAGCCTCAGCAGGCTGTGGCGCAGCAGTCGGCCGCTGGCGATGAAAAAAATCAGCCGGCAGGAGCTGGGCATGAGGAATAAGTCACTATCTTTGCAGAAAGCAAATAATCGGTATATATGGGAATCCGCAATATCATAGCTGCAGCGGCCACTCTGTGTCTTGCCGTGCCGGCGATGGATGCAGCGCCTCAGGCGCACTGGCTTTCGTCGTCGTATAATTTCGGAGCGTTCAATGAAGAAGTAGGAATCGTGACCACAACGTTCAAGGTCGTGAACACGGGCGATGAGCCGTTGCAGATACTGTCGGCGCGGGCCAATTGCGGTTGCACTACGCCGTCGTACCCCAAAGCGCCTATTGCGCCCGGAGATACGGCAGTGGTGACGGTGGGATTTAATCCCACCGGGCGTATCGGCCGTTTTGAGAAGTACGTGATGGTAGATACGAATGCTCCGGTAGGTACGTCGGGCGCTGATGCAGTGACACGTTCGCGGCAACAATTGCGGATAAGCGGCACTGTGATAGGAGCGTCGAACACGATAGCCGGACGCTATCCGGCCGGTGGTGGCGATCTGAGACTGCGGACTTCGACGGCAGCCTTCGGTCGTGTAGGCAAAGGCAAACTGGCAACTGTGTCGCTTGCAGGTTATAACCGCAGCAGTGATTCTGTTGAACTTGCAGTCGAGAACCTTCCAAAATATATCAATGCTACGATACGTCCGCGAAAAGTCGCGCCAGGTGAGATGTTTAATGTGCTGCTGAGCTTGAATTCGCGCGATTGTCCGCAGTGGGGCATTGTGACGGATTCGGCGACTCTCGCAGGCGGAAAGGCCGGGGATGCAGTGAAACTCAGCACTGTGGCGATCGTTACAGATGATTTCTCGAAGATGACAGACGAACAGAAAGCCAAAGCGCCGGTGTTGCTTATTTCGTGTGAGGCGGCTGACTTCGGTGTGCTTGGTCGTGGCGATGGTGTCGTGGAGAGAACGGTAACATTGTCCAACAAAGGGCATAACATGCTTGAGGTGCGCCGTATCTATTGTACAGATCCTTGGGTGAGTGTAGGTACAGGT
Source organism: uncultured Muribaculaceae bacterium (assembly GCA_910586995.1). Classification (GTDB taxonomy): domain Bacteria; phylum Bacteroidota; class Bacteroidia; order Bacteroidales; family Muribaculaceae; genus CAG-873. The sequence goes on from CAJUKZ010000009.1 coordinate 13,008, forward strand.
AGTCTAAGTATCAAGCCCGGTGAATCGAAGGATATAAATGTATCGGTAGATGCAGCTGCGTTGAAGTCAGACGTTTTGAACTCGCGCATTATGGTGATCTGCAACGATCCGGCTAATCCGCAGCAGATGTTCAGGGCTGTGGGCGAGGTTAGGAAGTAAGATGCGAGCCGAAGCCTTAGTTTAAAATATTTTAACAGAAAAGTTTTTGCAATAATTGGCTGTATTAGCTAATTTTGCGTCAAGAAAAACCGATTGCCGTCATTATACAGAGGACTTTGACGGTCGCAGATGAAGCTGAGGGAATCACTTCTTGTGCATGGAAATTGTTTGAATGGAAAAATGGCTGTGGTGAGCAGCCGTTCATGGCAATGGCATGATTCGGAATATAGCGGATCGCTGGTCTTTTCCATGATATACTTGCCGTGCGTCGCCCTCACTCTCTTACAAATACGACAAGCGTCTACCTCTGTCAAGCATGACATAAAGGCGGATTCTTCGCCGATAGGCTCGCCCTCATCCGCGCATGACGCGGACTCCCGAGGAGACCTCCGGCGCAACTATTTGAGCGAATGATTGAGTTATAAATTAAATAGTTGTTTTATAGATAATTATGTATTTTAAGAGTGTGGGAGTCGCGAGACTGTCGCACTCTGCCTTTTTATGTACAGGTAGGGCATGTGATCAAAAAATCTGATATGAAGTAAATCGGTGTCCTGTCGGACACCACGCGCTCCATCATGCGAGCCGGGCACATCTCGCTTGTGGCTCGATGTACCCGGTTACTGATGAATCAGCGTCCTGCGGACGCCCGAACCTGCATGCATCTCGCACGCTCAGTCATATTCTACTGCCCTGTTATGTAAGTAAATCGGTGTCCTGACGGACACCACAGCTTTCGTCATGCGAGCCGGGCACATCTCGCTTGTGGCTCGATGTACCCGATTACTGATGAATCAGCGTCCTCCGGACGCCCTCTCCTACATATTCCTGTCTGAGTCATAGTGCCGGGAGAGGACCAAATGCTCCGCAGAGTGTCTACCTGACCACTGCAACGTGCCATGCTGAGGAGTGTCCTGTCGGACGCTCTTTGATCTGTGTATATATATATTATACGGTCAGCGGGACACTGGTGTTGATACCGGTGTCCCGCTGTGTTTCAGGGGTGTTGTGTGGCGTGACGCTTGTCAGTCCACCTTTCCTCTTGTCTTGGCTTTGAGTTTGGTTTTTTCTGTGGATGAGGAGTCGAGGTCCTTTTCCTCTTTCAGGTCTATTTCGTTGCCTTTGTCGTCTATTACGCGGTATTGCAGATATGCGAGCGATTCGTCGGGTATGATCTTGAATTTTCGTCCGAGTTCGCGTCGCCATTTTCCATAAGTGGAGAAGATTCCTTTTTTGATATATGCATCTACAAACGGATGGATATACATCTTGAAATCGTTGATTCCAAGGGTATTGATCAGGTAGTCGATCTTCTCGTGGAGGGTATCTGTGAACAGAAGCGATGGCTGTACTTCCCCTCGGCCGAAGCACGATGGGCAGCTTTCGGTGGTAACGATGTCGAGCGCGGGGCGAACTCTCTGGCGAGTGATCTGCATGAGCCCGAATTTGCTTAGCGGCAGAATGTTGTGTCGTGCACGGTCATTGGCCATGACTTGTTTCATGTGCTCGTATAGCTGCTGGCGGTGTTCGGCTTTGTTCATGTCGATGAAGTCGATGACGATTATGCCTCCCATGTCGCGCAGGCGGAGCTGGCGTGCAATTTCGTCGGCGGCTCGCAGGTTCACTTCAAGTGCGTTGCTTTCCTGGTCGTTCGTCGCCTTTGAGCGGTTGCCTGAGTTTACGTCGATTACGTGCAAAGCTTCGGTGTGCTCGATGATGATGTATGCCCCGGACTTGAAGGTTACGGTTTTTCCGAACGACGACTTTATCTGTTTTGTGATATTGAAATGGTCGAAGATAGGTACGTCGTCGTCGTATAGTTTTACGATGTCCTGACGTTCGGGGGCTATGAGAGATACGTATTTCGCGATCTGTTCGTATACATCTGCGTTGTTGACCCAGATTGTCTCGAATGATGGAGCGAAGATGTCGCGCAATTCGCCTACGACGCGGTTTTGCTCCTCGAATACGAGAGCCGGGGCTTCCTCACGTTGGGCTTTAGCTATGGTGTCCTCGAAATTTTTGATGAGGACTTTAAGTTCGTGGGCGAGTTCGGCAGCGCGTTTGCCTTCGGCTGATGTACGGATTATGACGCCGAAGTTTTTGGGTTTGATGCTCTCGACGAGTTGTCTGAGTCGGAGTTTCTCCGCGGTTGTCTTGATTTTCTGCGAAATCGAGATTTTGTCCGAGAAGGGAATGAGTACCATGTACCGTCCGGTGAAGGACAGTTCTGTGGTCAGCCTGGGACCTTTTGAGGAGATTGGCTCCTTGACGATCTGGACGAGCAGTTTCTGTCCGGGTTGAAGCCTGTCGGGAATTGTACCGTGCTTGTCGATGTCGGGGAGGAGCTTCATCTTTGGCAGTTGCGGAAGTTTTTTGTTGTCTTCGAACAACTGCTTGAGGAATGTTGAATAGGAGGAGAATTGAGAGCCAAGGTCAAGGTAGTGGAGGAAAGCGTCCTTTTCGTAGCCTACGTTGACGAATGCGGCATTCAGTCCGGGCATCAGTTTCTTGACTTTTGCCAGGTATATGTCGCCGACGGCGTAGGAGATGTTGCGCGCCTCCTGCTGGAGCGATACGAGGCGCGAGTCTTCGAGCAGTGCGATTGATACTTCCTGCGGTCTGACGTCTACAATTAGTTCACTTTTCATCACGGTTGGGAATGATATAAAACGGGAAGAACAAACCGTTTGCCCGATGATCGCCTGATGGCGTCGTGCAGGGAGGTTTGTTCTAAGCCGTTGTCATACAAGAGAGGTGCATCTGTCGCTGTGCGGGATGTATATCCCTTATTTGGTAAGATGTCACCCGCCTCGCGGGGCGGAGTCCTCCGTGTTGCAGTCATCCGGTGGGGATGTGTCTGCAGGAGGACGCCACGCCGATACCACGGCATCGGTAAGAGCCGGGTCATGCCGTCTTATTTCTTCTTATGACGGTTTTTTCTGAGACGTTTTTTGCGTTTGTGTGTAGCCATCTTGTGACCTTTACGTTTTTTTCCGCTGGGCATTTCAGTAGCTTTTGTATGGTTAATAATATATTGTGAAATTTCTTTGATTCCGGCATGTGCCGGGGCTTTATCAGGATCGGGTGATTCTTACTTCACCTCTTCCATGAATACCTTTGCGGGCTTGAAAGCGGGGATTTTGTGCTCAGGTATGATGATTGTCGTGTTCTTGGATATGTTGCGGGCTGTCTTTTCGGAACGAACCTTGATTATGAAGCTTCCGAATCCACGCAGATATACGTTGTTGCCATTTGCGAGAGATTCTTTCACTACTTCCATGAACTTCTCGATGGTTTCGACAACATTAGCTTTGTCAATGCCGGTTGTCTTGGCAATTTCGTTTACGATGTCGGCTTTAGTCATTGTTGTTTCTTTTTAGTGTTTATGATGGTTTATGCGATATCCGGAAGGGATGGCCATTAATGGCCAAGAGTCAATTGGTCAGCAAGTTAAAGCCCCCGTTGCCGGAGGCATTGATTTTTGACAGTGCAAATATCGTAACTTTTTTTCAAATGTAGGCAATCTTTGCGTAAAAAAATGACTATGACTATCAATATTTTAAGTGTGAAAGCGTCCGTTACGACCGCCGGAAGGCGGCTTGCGTGGCGGAAATGCATGCCTTGTTATGGATTATTAACGCGAGGTGTGGAAGTTTATACCAAAAGTTATCCTTTTTTGGAAATCCAATCTTTGGCTAAAATTCTTAACTTTGCACCGTTTTTTAGTGTGGTGTGCCACATTTATAAATATGCGCGCAGGAAGATGCGTGCTTTCAATATTGCAATATACAGAAATTCAAGAATATATATTATTATTACGATGAGAAGCAGATTTAACCGTATTGCTACCACCGCATTTGCCACCGTGACACTTATGGCAACAGTAGCATCTTGTTCAAAGAAGTCGGACGGACAGGCCGCTCCGCAAGCGCCCTCAGTCGCGACTATTGTCGTTGAGCCGACTACCAGCGATCTTTCAACCTCTTACCCGGCAACTATAAAGGGCAAGACAGATATAGATATCCGTCCGCAGGTGACAGGTTTTATCACCAAGGTACATGTGGACGAGGGCGACCGTGTGCGCAAGGGGCAGACATTGTTCACTCTGGATCAGGTGCAGTTTGAGGCTGCTGTCAATCAGGCGTTGGCATCAGTGGAAGTTGCCCGGACGGCAGTGGAGACAAGCCAGCTGACAGTGGACAACAAGCGTCGTCTGCTCGACAAGAACATCATCAGCGAGTATGAGTATCAGATGGCAGCCAACGCCCTGGCGCAGGCCAAGTCGCAGTTAGCACAGGCCAACGCTCAGCTTGTGAATGCCCGCAAGAATCTGGCTTATACGGTAGTCACCGCTCCATCCGACGGTGTAGTAGGTTCTATTCCCAACCGAGAGGGCTCGCTTGCTTCGCCGTCGTCGGCACAGCCTCTGACAACGATCAGCGATAACTCCAAGGTCTATGCATATTTCTCACTCAACGAGAAAGATATACTTGACATTACCGACGGTGGAGCATATAGCCTCAGCGAGCGCATCGGCAACATGCCTGCTGTCTCTCTCCGTCTGGCCGACGGCACTGTATATCCCATCGAGGGTAAGGTGGCTACTGTGTCGGGTGTGATAGACGCTTCGACAGGAGCAGCCAGTGTGCGTGCCCTTTTCGACAATCCTTCCGGTCTGCTGCGCAGTGGATCTACCGGATCTGTCGTTATCCCCACACGTGCCGACTCGGCTCTGATCGTGCCCCAGAAAGCCACATTCGAGGTGCAGGATCTGCGTTATGTATATGTAGTTGATGATTCGTTGCGCACACATCAGACACGTATCCAGGTGCTTGACATCAACGACGGCAAGAATTTCGTTGTTACCGGCGGCCTTAATCCCGGCGACCGTGTGGTTGTGGAAGGTGTAGGCACGAAGGTGCGCGACAATATGGTCATCCAACTTGCACAGGCTGCTCCTGCAGCGGAAGCAAAATGATCGGTGTCCGCCGCGTTTTTTCACAGCAAGAAATCTCCCAACGAATCATAGAATTCACCACAATATTAAATAAATGAAATTAGACACGTTTATTAACCGTCCGGTGCTATCGACGGTTATATCAATATTTATCGTGCTGCTGGGTATAATCGGCCTGCTTTCGCTGCCGGTGACTCAGTTCCCTGATATCGCGCCGCCTACGATCCAGGTGTCCACCACCTATACAGGTGCGGATGCCCAGGCTGTGCTTAACTCTGTGATCGCTCCTCTTGAGGAATCGATCAATGGAGCACAGGGCATGACATACATGGAGTCTACCGCAACCAATACAGGTTCGGCTACTATCAACGTTTACTTCGAGCAGGGCTTCGATCCCGACATGGCTGCTGTCGATGTGCAGAACCGTGTGGCCAAGGCCCAGAACCTGCTGCCTGCCGAGGTGACGCAGGTGGGTGTGATCACCCAGAAGCGCCAGACCTCAATGCTCGTGGGTATCTCCCTTGCTGATCCTACAGGACAGTATACAGAGGAATTCCTTGAGAATTATATGAAGATCAACATCATCCCGGAACTCCAGCGTATCTCCGGTGTGGGTGATGTTATGGTCATGGGTGCTGACTATTCGATGCGAGTGTGGCTCAAGCCTGATGTAATGGCACAGTATGGTCTGATGCCTACCGATGTGGCTGCGGCACTTGCCGAGCAGAACCTCGAGGCTGCTCCCGGTGCTTTCGGCGAACAGGGCGACCAATCGTTCCAGTACACTATCAAATACCGCGGACGTCTGTCCACTCCCGAGGAGTTCGGCAACATTGTGGTGCGTGCATCGTCGAACGGCGAGGTGCTCTACCTTAAAGATGTGGCTGAGCTTGAGCTTGGCCGTGTGACATACGGATTCCACTCGACATACAACGGCAACCAGTCGGTGATGTGTATTGTGTTCCAGACACCGGGATCAAATGCAACCACTATTATCAACGACTGTCTTGCATTCGTTGATGAAGTGAAGAAGGATCTGCCCGCAGGTCTGGAGATCTTCGTCCCGATGAACAACAACGACTTCCTCTATGCCTCGATACATGAGGTTATCAAGACGCTCATCGAGGCGTTCCTGCTCGTGTTTGTGGTGGTATACATCTTCCTTCAGGACATACGATCGACTATCATTCCTTCTGTAGCCATTCCTGTGGCTCTTGTGGGTACATTCTTCGTGATGAAGCTTATCGGCTTCTCTGTGAACCTTATCACACTCTCGGCGCTTGTGCTCGCGATTGCGATTGTGGTGGACGACGCGATTGTGGTGGTCGAGGCGGTGCATGCCAAGCTCGACGTGGGCTACAAGTCGTCGCGCCGCGCTTCGATCGACGCCATGAACGAGATCGCCGGTGCGCTTATATCCATCACCCTTGTGATGATGCTTGTGTTCATCCCTGTGAGCTTCATGTCGGGAACTTCGGGTGTGTTCTACCGTCAGTTCGGTCTTACTATGGCCATTGCTATTTTCTTCTCTGCTGTGAACGCGCTTACGCTTTCTCCGGCTCTGTGTGCTGTCTTCCTCAAGCCTCACACCGACGAGCATGGCAAGAAGAAGACGTTTGTGCAGCGATTCCACGAAGGCTTCAACACCGGTTATGACCACTTGCTCGGTCGCTACCGCAAGCTTGTGAGCTTCTTTGTGAAGGCCAAGGCTCTGAGCTTCGGTATAGTAGGCGTGTCTATCGCCGTGCTTGTATGGCTTATGAGCACTACGCCTACAGACCTTGTGCCATCGGAGGACACCGGAACGATCTTCGTGATGGTGAACCTGCCTCCTGGTTCGTCGCAGGAGCGTACGGGCGAGGTGCTGCACGAAGTGGATTCTCTGATCTCTACCATACCTGCTGTGGAAGGACGCCAGATGATCAACGGATATTCGTTCATCGCCGGACAGGGTGCTACCTATGGTACGTTCATCGTGCGATTGAAGCATTGGGACGAGCGTAAGGAAGACCATGAAAGCTCGGATGCTATCATCGGTCAACTGTATGCCCTCACATCGCAGGTCAAGGACGGAACAGTGGTTGTGTTCGCTCCGCCTATGATTACCGGTTACTCAGTGACCAACGGTTTTGAAATCAAGATGCAGGACAAGACCGGTGGAGACATCAACCAGTTCTTCGCAGTGGTGCAGGGCTTCCTGGCCCAGTTGAACGCCCAGCCTGAGATCCAGATGGCCTACACGACGTTCAACCCCACATTCCCACAGTATATGCTCGACGTGGATGTGGCCAAGGCAAAGCAGGCCGGAATCTCCCCCACGACCATATTGACTACCCTGCAGGGATATTATGGCGGTATGTATGTGTCGAACTTCAACCGTTTCGGTAAGATCTACCGTGTGATGATGCAGGCCAATCCCGAGAGCCGTGTTTCTCCCGAGACACTAAATGCCATCAAGGTGCGAAACGGCAACGAGATGGCGCCGATCGCCAATTTCGTGAAGCTATCGCGTGTCTATGGCCCTGACCTTCTGAACCGATTCAACATGTTCCAGAGTATATCGGTCAACGGCCAGCCCGCACCGGGTTATTCTTCCGGTGACGCACTTGCCGCCATTCGCCGCGTAGCAGCCGAGACACTCCCCCAGGGCTACGGCTATGACTTCTCCGGTATGACACGCGAACAGGCCGGTTCGTCCGGTTCGGGTACTGCCGTTATCTTCGGTCTGTGTCTGCTGTTCGTCTATCTTCTGCTTTCTGCCCAGTATGAGAGCTATTCGCTGCCTTGGGCTGTGATCCTGTCGATACCATTCGGTCTTATGGGTTCGTTTATCTTCGCCAAGATGAGCGATATTTCCAATAACATCTATCTGCAGATCGCCCTGATCATGCTCATCGGTCTGTTGGCCAAGAATGCGATCCTTATTGTGGAATTCGCGCTCGACCGTCGCAAGACCGGTATGAGCATCGTGAATGCGGCCATTTCGGGAGCTACCGCGCGTCTGCGTCCTATCCTCATGACCTCGCTCGCCTTGATCATCGGTCTTCTGCCTCTGATGCTGGCCCACGGTGTAGGTGCTAACGGAAACCGTGCTCTCGGAACAGGTTCGATCGGCGGCATGCTCATCGGCATGGTGCTACAGGTGCTTATCGTGCCTGCGCTGTTCGTAGTGTTCCAGACCATTCAGGAGCGTATATCGCCTCTGCAGTGGAAGGACACCAACAATGCCGGTATCGAGAGTGAGATCGAGCAGTATTCTGTAAAAAATCCAAAGTAATCCCTGCAAAGACATCATAATCATATATGAATTCCAAAATAATGATAGCAGCAGGTGTTGCAGTTGCCCTCTCGATGGGCAGCTGCAACATCTACAAAAAATATGAGACGCCTCAGTCGTCGGCACTCACCAAGGAATATGCCGAGGCCAAGGCAACAGAGGTCGATTCAATGGCTTTCGGAAATCTCGGATGGGAGGAGGTCTTCACCGATCCGGTGCTCGCCGGCCTTATCCGTCAGGCGCTTGACAACAATGTGAACCTGCGCAACGCCCAGCTTAATGTCGAGATTGCCAACGCGCAACTCCGCGGTGCGCGTCTGAGCTACCTGCCTTCGTTGGTGTTCGCGCCTAATGGCGCCGGTGTTTCGTACCAGAAGTCGGCTCTTTCGTGGACTTACCAACTGCCGTTGCAGCTGAGTTGGGAAATCGACATCTTCGGTAAGCTTCTCAATACCAAGCGCTCGGCTCAGGCCGCTGTGCTTCAGAGCAAGGCTTACGCGCAGGCAGTGCGATCGCAGATCATATGCGGTGTGGCCAATACCTACTATGCAATGTCGTCGCTTGAAGCGCAACTTGATCTTATGACCACCACCTCGAAGCTGTGGCATGAGACCGTTGATGTGATGGCCGACCTCAAGGAAGCCGGTCGACTCACAGAAGCGGCTGTGGTACAGAGCCGTGCCAACTATTACAGTATCATGGCCTCGATCACAGACATCCGTACGTCGCTCGATGAGTTGAACAACACTATGTCGCTGCTGCTCAACGTAGCACCACGCACGTGGGAGATTCCTTCGACAGTGACACTCGAGGCTCCTGCTATAGTGCGCGACGGTGTGCCTATGCGCGAACTTGCCGCACGTCCTGATGTGGCGGCAGCCGAGCAGAGTCTGGCCGTGGCCTACTATGCTACCAATTCGGCCCGCGCGTCGTTCTATCCCGGACTGAATATCACTGCGGCGGGAGGTTTCACCAATCTGCTCGGTTCGGCAGTGCTCAACCCCGGCGACTGGTTCCTTCAGCTTGCAGGGTCGCTGACAGCACCACTTTTCATGCGTGGCCAGAATATAGCCCGCCTCCAGGCCGCCAAGGCACAGCAGCGTCAGGCACTCAATAATTTCGAGTATGCCATTCTCAATGCTGCGGCTGAGGTTAGCGATGCCCTCACAGTGTACGAGAATTCGTCGGAGAAGGCAGGATATGTCGACATTCAGGTCGATAATCTTGAGAAGTCTGTCGAATACACTACCGAACTTCTGAAATTCAATGGAAGCACTACATACCTTGAAGTGCTTACAGCCCAGCAGTCTCTCCTTCAGGCACAGATACAGCAGATCAGCACACGCCTTTCGCGCGCTCAGTCTGTGATCTCGCTCTACCAGTCGCTCGGAGGCGGACGATAATACTTTAAATCTTACCATTATGATAAGTCCATTATCCCATGTCGACCCCTCTGCCAAGATTGGCAAGGATGTCACAATCCATCCGTTCGCATACATTGACGCTGACGTAGAGATCGGCGATGGCTGCGAGATCAAGCCATACGCCAGCATCTTGTCCGGCACACGTATGGGGCGCAACAACAAAGTGTATCAGGGCGCAATCATCGGAGCAGATCCTCAGGACTTCCGTTGGAAAGGCGAGAAGACCTACTGCTATATCGGAGACAACAATGTGATACGCGAGAATGTGATCATAAACCGCGGTATCAGTACTGCAGGCGGAACACGCATAGGCGATGGCTGCTTTGTATTTGCCGAGACTCATATCGGACATGATTCACATATCGTGGGGCGTTGTGTCCTTGGCAACGGTGTCAAGATCGCCGGTAACGTGATTGTGGACGAATGCACTATACTCTCGTCGGCAGCGATACTCCACGAGGGTGCTCATGTAGGCACATGGTGCATGGTCAAGGGTGGATGCCGTATCTCCGGCAACGTGCCTCCTTATGTGATTGTGGCCCACAATCCTGTGGCCTACTATGGAGTCAATGCCACAGTTATGCGCCACGACGGGGATTTCTCGGAGAGCGACATCGACGATGCAGCCAAGGCATACCGTCATATCTACCAGTGCTCGACAAGTGTTTTCAATGCCCTACGCCGTATAGAGGAGGATATTCCGGATACGCCGCTTCGCCGCACTATCGTGGACTTTATACGCGGATGCGATCTCAAGCTTTGCGCTCTTCCTCAGATGCTTGACTGATTGATAATAAGTAAAAATGCCGCGGCAGACACAACTTCACCCCTGATAGGGTCTGAAGTGTGTCTGCCGCGGTTGTATTTTTGTACAGGTATGATCAGTTGCTTTGGAGATTCTGGGGATAGTAGAGCCAGTTGCGGTAGCGTGGTCCCATTGTGGCCAATATCTTGTGCCAATAGGCATCGTCAGATCCGGTGATCACATCGTCGGGGCGTACGGCAATGTCTGCCACGGCCCATGAGCCTTTTTCAAGTTCGTCTTCAAGCTGTCCGCAACTCCATCCGGCATATCCGATTATGAATCGGATCTTGCCTTCTGTAGGATAGCCCGAATTGATATAGCCAAGCACGTCTTCGAAGCTTCCGCCTGCATAGAGGCCGGGAGCGAATTCGTCGCATGAACTGATGATGTCAGGACCGAGAGTGTGGATGTAGAACAATCTGTCGTTGGCCACAGGGCCTCCGAGATATACAGGAATGGACTCGGTGTGGCTGTTGCGCTCGACGCATGGCAGGATGTCGGGCATATGGTAGGCCGTAAGGTTGTTCAAGACCATGCCAAGCGCACCTTCGCGGGGTGAGAATTCCACAAGGGCCACTACGGAGTGGTTGAAATAAGTTTCGTCCAGGAATGGCTCGGACACAAGCAGAGCACCTGCAAATGGGGCACGCTTTATAGTGTCGATGTTGAATATGTCGGTTCTGATGCGTTTCATGATCCCTTGTCCTTTGGTTGGTTTGACATCGTTTTGTAACACTTCTCTGTTTATATAACAAAGCTCGGGGCTAATTTGTTATTGAGTGTAATAATTACTATCTTTGCTGAATAGAGGCAGGAGCTTTGCGTCACTTTCTGTCCGTCGTGTGCGGATGGTCTGCCGCGGGTGTCTGCCGGTCCGTAAGGTTGTTTATTCAATCTCTAAAAGTACGTATAATTTTTAAGACGGGCATTATAAAGTGTCCGCGTTATAAATAAAAGAAATAGATATGTTGCAATTTATCTGCGGACAAAGCGACCGCTATTCTCAGTCCGAGCTTGCCCAGATGGCTATCGAGGGAGGCTGTGTGTGGATACAACTCCGCATGCCGCAGGATGCCGATGCCGGTTATCTTCGTGATACAGGGGCCGATCTTGTGGCCATGTGTCGCGACGCGTCAGCATTTCTGATATTTGAGGATATGCCGGAGCAGGCGCGCGAGATGGGAGTACACGGTGTGCATATCACCCGTGGCGGCCTGGCCCGTGCGGTTGAGACCCGCGAGTTGCTTGGTCCTGAGGCTGTGGTCGGAGTAGAGCTTGCCACACTTGCCGATATTGATGCTGCGCAGCGGGCCGACATAGACTATGTGTCGCTTCCGGCTTCTATGGAGGTTGAGCGTTGCGCCGAACTTATAGCGGCTGCACGTGCAGCCGGACTGACCATACCGGTTGTAGCTACCGGCGATATTTATCCTGAAGACGTGGAAGTGTTGCTTACGGCAGGATTCAGTGGTATCGCTGTGGGTAAGGCGATATCGGAAAGTAATGATCCCGTGTCTGCGACAGAGGAATTTCTTACGCTGCTCGGCAGAGCGGACTGACGAGCATGCGGCCTAAGTCACGAATCTTGCCTGTGCTTCTGCGTGTGGCGCTCCCTGTGGCCATTGGCGCTGTAGTGTTCATATGGCTTTTCCATGACGACTTCACTCCGGAGACATGGAATGCCGTGGCATGGACACCGTGGTCGGTGATGGCTGTGGCACTTGCGTGGCTTGCTATGGCAGGGCGCGATTTCGGGCTAACGTGGCGTTTCCGAACTCTGTCGGGAAAAGATCTCACCTGGCGCGATGCACTGAGGGTGGACATGATGTGTGAGTTCACATCGGCAGTTACACCTACAGCCGTGGGCGGAAGCGCTATGGGCATTGTATACCTGAATCATGAGGGCATGGACATGGGCCGGGCGGCCACGGTCACAATGACGGCTCTGTTTCTCGACGAACTGTTTTTTGTAGTAGTATGTCCGCTCATATGTCTGCTGATGCCTCAGGAGGCATTGTTCGGTGCGGAGCAGGGTGGTTTCGGAGAGGGAATACGCATAGCATTCTGGATCGTATATGCCGGTCTGGTGGTGTGGACTGCGCTTCTTTTCGCCGGAATATTCCTTAGTCCCGGGAGTGTGCGCAGGTTGTTGCTGTGGATCGCAGGATTGCGGATCTTTCGCCGTTGGTATACAGCCACGGACCGCATGACGGCCAATATGGTGTCTGCCTCCAAGGATCTGCGAGGGCGTCCGGCGGTGTGGTGGATCAGGGTTTTCGGGGCTACGGCAGTGTCGTGGTGCTCGCGTTTCTTGGTTGTCAACGCCTTGGTGTGGGGATTTGCCCCCGAAGCGCCGCAACTGACGGTTTTCTGCCGCCAGTTTGTGATCTGGGTAGTGCTTATCGTAAGTCCCACACCAGGTGGTAGCGGACTCGGCGAATGGATCTTCACAGAATACTACAGCGACGTGGTCGGATCGGCCGGCGTGGCGCTTGTGCTTGCCTTGCTGTGGCGTGTGGTGAGCTATTATATATATCTGATTCTCGGTCTGGCGGTGCTCCCGTCGTTCCTGACACCGAGGAAACAAAAATTGAAAACCATTCATTCTTCATATCATGACAATCAAACGACTGCTGACAACTCTTGTCCTCGCCCTGACTCTGGCTCAAGGCATGCTGGCTGAAAGGCTTGTCTACGTGTTGCCGTTAGGCGAGGAGATCGGCCCTCTGACGTGGTTTTATACCCGCGACGCCATAAAGGAGGCTAAACAGATGCGGGCCGACCTGCTTGTGGTGCATCTGAATACATACGGAGGCGCTCTTGTCGACGCTGACTCGATACGTACGGCATTGTTGCGTTGCGAGATACCGACAGTGGCATACGTGGATCATAATGCCGCTTCGGCCGGTGCGCTCATAGCTCTGGCTTGTGATTCGGTGTATATGTCGCCCGGCGCGAGTATGGGCGCGGCTACGGTGGTCGATGGCTCCGGAGAGGCACTCCCCGACAAATACCAGAGCTACATGCGTTCGCTGATGCGGTCTACAGCTGAGGCTCACGGACGCTATTGGAGCGAGGCGGATTCGGCGTTGCTTTGGCGTCGGGATCCGCTCGTGGCTGAGGCTATGGTAGACCCGCGAGTGATTGTTCCCGGACTGATTGACAGTACGAAGGTACTTACGTTCACACCGGAGGAAGCTCAGGCATGGGGCTATAGCGACGGCGTGGCAGTGTCTATGCAGCAGATGCTTGATCAGTTGGGTCATTCAAAGTCGGACATGGCGCGTTATACCCCCACATTGACTAACAAGATACTGGGTTTCCTGAGCAGCATGGCTGTGCAGGGTGTGCTTATAATGCTTATAATAGGCGGCATAGTGATGGAGCTTAAAACTCCCGGACTTGGGTTGCCGGCGGCTACGGCACTCATAGCCGCCGTACTGTATTTCCTGCCCATGTGTGTCACCGGAGTGGTGTCAGGCTGGGTGTTGCTGATGTTTATTGCCGGCCTGGTATGTCTGGCAATGGAAGTCTTCGTGATTCCAGGTTTCGGAGTGGCCGGTATAGCCGGTATAATCGGAATTGCCGGTTCGATAATAATAGCGCTTGTGCAGAAAGAATCCATAATGGATGTCACTATCGGCGATGTGGCCTATGCCTGCATGCTGTTCCTCGTGTCGCTGGGCGGAGCGCTGTTGCTGATATGGTATCTGTCGTCGAAATACGGGCCGCGCTTCGTGAGGCGCACCATCGAGCTTGAGCGTGCGCAGTATGTCCGCGACGGCTATGTGGGAGTCGATATGACGCCTGCGGCCAAGGTTGGCTGCAAGGCGGTGACTGTTACCGACATGCGTCCGTCGGGCAAGATAGCCATAGGAGATGATACCTACGACGCCGTGGCCATCGACGGCTATGTGGATGCCGGTACGGAAGTGTCAGTTGTCAAATACGAAAACTCGCAGTTGTACGTGAAATGATCCTGTTTCCTAACGCCAAGATAAATTTGGGCCTCGACATTCTGAGCCGCAGGCCCGACGGCTACCATGAGGTAGCTACAGTGATGTATCCTCTGCCGTGGTGCGATGTACTCGAGATAGTGCCATCAAGCGGTAGCGATGCTACGCTTACCGTAAGCGGACGTAGTGTCGGCTGTCCGGTAGAGAAAAATCTGGTTATGAAAGCATACCGCGCATTGCAGGAAGCAGTACCCGGACTTCCTGCCGCTGATATCTACCTGCGCAAGATCGTGCCTGATGGGGCCGGTCTTGGCGGAGGCTCGTCCGATGCAGCTTTCACGCTGCGTGGGCTGAACGATCTGTTTGCTCTCGGGCTTGACGATGCTTTTCTTGCGTCGGTGGCTTCATCGCTTGGTGCAGATTGTCCGTTCTTCATCTACAACAGGCCTATGCTCTGCACAGGTATAGGGACAGAGCTTGAGCCAGTCGATGTGCCTTGTGTGGCCGGTATGACAGTCGGGGTTGTAAAGCCTGCGGTATCAGTGCCGACACGGGATGCCTATGCGGGAGTATGTCCGCAGATCCCGGAAGTGGCATTGGCTGATGTAATAGCTGATTTTCCGTATGGTGATTCAGCCCGAAGGGTGTGCAATGCATTCGAACATAGTGTGTTGGAGGCCTATCCGGCAATCGCATGTGTCAAGGATACATTCCTGAACGATGCCCGTCTGCCAAGACCTGTGTATGTATCGATGTCGGGAAGTGGTTCGGCTGTCTATGCCCTGTATTCGCCCGGTAGCTGTTCCGCTGACAAATTGTCAGCAGCCATGCAGGAGGTCTTTCCGGACTGTGATGTGTTCAGTTCGGTAATGGCCTGAGCAAACGTTTCGGTGCGAAAGTTGTTATATAATGTGATGAATCAGCCGTCAGGGCTGATTTTGGCAATGTTTTTGCTGTAGATATATGAAGAAGCCTAAATTTTTCAAGAACAAACACAAGCGTATGGAAAATAAAGCCAACGAAAAAGATAAAATGAACAGTGTGGCGGAGGAGAATGCCACCAACCAGCCCGAAATCGAGGATGTGAATGTGGAATACGTGGATGGCCAGCCCGCAGAGGAAGGTGAAAGCGATGCCGCAGCCACACTTGCAGCCGATCTTGAGGCCACACAGGCCGCTTTGGAAAAGGAGCGCAAGGAGTATAAGTTTCTGCTTGCAGATTTCGACAACTTCCGCAAGCGGGTGCAGAAAGAAAAAGCTGAACTGATCCGTAACGGTGCTGAAAAGGCAATGGCCGGTCTGCTTCCCATACTTGACGACTTCGAGCGTGGACTCGAGGCGTCGAAGTCGGTAGCCGACGCTGAGTCGGTTCGTCAGGGAATGGAACTGATCTACAATAAGTTTGTGAAATACCTCGACCAGAATGGTGTCAAGGCTATGGATAGCACTGGTGCGGACTTCGACGCCGACTTCCACGAAGCCATAGCAACGATTCCTGCGCCGTCGCCTGAACTCAAGGGTAAGGTGATAGACACCACGCAGAGGGGATATATGATAAATGACAAAGTACTCCGCCATGCAAAAGTGGTGGTAGGAGAATAATCACCACCGGCGACATGGAAAAAAGAGATTACTACGAAGTGCTCGGCGTAAGCAAGAACGCCACTAAAGATGAGCTTAAAAAAGCATACCGTAAGCTGGCCATCAAATATCACCCGGACAAGAATCCGGGCGACAAGGAGGCTGTGGAGAAATTCAAGGAGGCTGCTGAAGCATACGATGTGCTCAGCGACGACGACAAGCGTGCCAAGTACGACCAGTTCGGGCACAATATGGGTCCGCAGGGCTTCGGTGGTTCCGGCGGCGGCTTCTACAGCGGCGGCGGAATGTCGATGGAGGATATTTTCTCGCAGTTCGGCGATATATTCGGCGGCGGCTTCGGTGGCTTCGGCGGTTTCGGCGGAGCTACGGGAGGTCGTACACGGACCAAACGTCAGCGTCGCGGTTCGGACCTGCGCATAAAGGTGAAACTGACACTTGAGGATATAGCCAAGGGTGCTAACAAGACACTGAAGATACCTACGTATGTGAAGTGCGAGAAGTGCAATGGCACAGGTGCGCGCGACGGTGTGGCATTCGCCACATGTAACACGTGTCACGGCACAGGCAGTGTGACCCAGGTGCAGCATACCATACTCGGCGACATGCAGAGCACGGCCACATGTCCTACCTGTGAGGGTAGCGGTAAGGTGATAACCGAGAAATGCCAGCACTGCCACGGTGAAGGTGTCATAAGAGAGGAACGCACTGTATCTTTCAACATTCCGGCAGGTGTATCCGACGGCATGACGCTCACTATCAAGGGTAATGGTAATGCTCCGCGTGGAGGTGGCGTGAACGGCGACCTTCTCGTGGTGATCGAGGAGATAAAGCATCCGGAACTGATACGCGACGGCAACGACGTGATCTACAATCTGCTGCTTGATCTGCCTACGGCAATGCTCGGCGGCAGTGTGGAAGTGCCCACTATAGGAGGGCGCGCGCGCCTGAAGATCGCAGCCGGTACGCAGCCGGGCAAGGTGCTGCGACTGCGCGGCAAGGGTCTGCCTTCGACTGAGGGCTACGGCACAGGCGATGAGCTTGTCAACGTGATGGTGTACATTCCTGAAAAGCTCTCCGACGAGGAGAAAGCTGCAGTCGAGGCCATGCGCACATCACCTAACGTGACTCCGACCGAGGACGAGAAGAAACGTATATTCTCGAAGCTGAAGCATATTTTCGAGTAATCTCCTGACGATTGAATATATTGAGGGCCTGCACACCGGAATTTCCGGAGAGCAGGCCCTTTTTTCGGAGGTATGGTTATTAAGATCTTATTTCCCGGGGAGCCTGGAAATAATCATCCGGTTTATTGCATCTCTTTCGTCGCTGTTCAGTCCGATAGTGTAGCATAGTCCTGCTGCGACAATGAATCCTGCGGATGATGTGGCGAGTACAGAGACTGTGCTTGCGCTGTCGAACACAGTGAACCAGAAGACAGCCGTAACTGCCGCTGCCGAGCATAATACTATGGTTTCCCTCACTATCACCGGTGAGATCTCAGAGATAAAATCATTGTAGAAGAATTTCCGGTAGTATGCGAATTTGATGCCTGCGCAAAGCAGGCTGCTGAGTATGCATAGCCAGATTACATATTCGGGAGGGAAATTGCAAAATTTCAGTCCGGCGTATGCCAATCCGAAGCACAGAATTTTGGGTAGTGTGAGGTAGATGATGAATCTGCTGATGTGCCCAGTGGCGTTTATGGCCATGTGGAAAGTCCCGCCCATTGAGAGGAACAGGATTTCGATCATCAGCAGGCGTGTGAACAGCACTGAGTAAGGTGGGACTTCAGGCAGCCATATGCGCAGCACCCATTCTGCACAGAAGAATGCTGGTACGGTGAGCACGAGCATCAGCAGGAAAGACAGCTTGGATGTCTGCAATACGAGGCGGTCCATCTGCGACAGACGTCCGGACGCATAGTGCATCGTTATCTGCGGCTGGGCGGCCATCTGGAAGCCGGTTACGAAATTGATGAGGATTGATTTAACGTTGTAGGCGATACCGCGGGCCGCATTCACTACAGGTCCGAAGACTACATTGAGGAGGATGTTCATACCTTGATCCACGAATATATCGCCGAAATTGCCAAAAAGATTCCAACCTGAGTAGCTGAGAATCTCGCGCATTTTATCGCCCGATACTTCGATTCCGACGCGGCATTCACTGAATTTTCTTGCCGCCAACCAATATACTGCGGTTATTGCGCCTGTCACAATCGCCGTCAGCGCCGCATAGAGTTCGAGCTTGTCGAGAGGAATCCACACGAGAAGGAACACGATGAGTAGTTTCAGTACAGATTCTATCACACTTGTGTATGCGAAGAATCCCATGCGCTCGTGTGCGATGAAAGCGGCATTGAAGGGTATGCGCAATATGCTGAAGATCATCGACAGCACAGAGTATTGATAAACGGCCATTGCGGCAGTCATGCGTTCCGGAGGTATCACCAGCACTTTGGCCACAACCCATAGTCCGACAGTCTCGGCTATCAGCAGGATGGCTGCTATGAGGATCAGGTATATGGTGAATGTGACCTTGAATACGTGACGCTGGGAGTCCAGGTCTCCCTTGCCAAGCTCGAAGGCGAAGAAGCGCGTGGAGGCAGCCGACATTGTGGATGTCAGGAATGTGAACATAGCCACAAATCCACCTATCACGTTATATACACCGAAGTCCACCACTCCAAGTGTGGCCAGGACTATGCGTGTTGCATAAAGCGACACGCCTACTGTCACCAGTGTGCGTGTATATAAGAATAATGTGTTCTTTGCTACTGTCGAATTGCTACCCATGCCTGATCTGCTTTGTCGGTGTCAGTCGTTGGCGAACAGGTCGCGTGTGTATACTTTGTCGGTCACGTCGGCCAGGTCGGGGCTTGTGCGGTTGGCGATTATCACTCTCGACAGGCGTTTGAACTCGTCGAGATCGTTGACCACGCGTGATCCGAAGAAGGTGCTGCCGTCCTCGAGCACAGGTTCGTAGACAATGACCGTTGCGCCTTTGGCCTTGATGCGCTTCATCACACCTTGGACAGAAGATTGCCGGAAATTGTCGGAATCGGTCTTCATTGTGAGCCTGTACACACCGATAATGCATTCGTCCTCGTTCACGGAGCCGAAGCTGTTGCGGTCGGAGTAGGTATAATATCCGGCTTTGCGCAGCACCCGGTCGGCGATGAAGTCCTTGCGGGTGCGGTTGCTCTCCACGATGGCGTTCATCATGTTCTGCGGCACGTTGGCATAGTTGGCCAGCAGTTGTTTGGTGTCTTTGGGGAGGCAATAGCCTCCGTAGCCGAACGATGGGTTGTTGTAGTGTGTGCCTATGCGCGGGTCAAGACCTACACCTTCGATTATGGCACGTGTGTCGAGTCCTTTGACCTCGGCGTAGGTGTCAAGCTCGTTGAAGTAGCTGACCCTGAGGGCCAGGTATGTGTTGGCGAACAGTTTCACGGCCTCAGCTTCCTTGAGTCCCATTATGAGGGTGGGGATGTCTTTTTTCAGAGCGCCTTGAGAGAGCAGTGATGCTAATGTGTCGGCTGCCCGGGAGAGCATTCCGAGGTCGGCGACTTTGAGTATGTCGGCATTCTCGGCCTGGAATCTCGGATCGTCGATTATCTTTGGCACGCCTACAATGATGCGCGACGGGTAGAGGTTGTCGTAGAGCGCGTTGCCCTCGCGCAGAAATTCGGGAGAGAACAGCAGATTGAGTCTGCCGACGCCTTTGGCGGCATATTTTGAGTAGAGCGAGCGGCAGTAGCCAACCGGAATTGTGGACTTTATGACCATCACAGCACGGGGATTGACCTCGAGCACAAGGTCTATGACTTCCTCGACGCGCGAGGTGTCGAAATAGTTGCGCACCGGATCGTAGTTGGTAGGCGCGGCGATAACCACAAAGTCGGCGTCGGCATATGCCGATGCTCCGTCGAGAGTCGCCCGCAGGTCGAGCGGCATATCACGCAGGTATTTTTCTATATAGCTGTCGCGTATGGGAGAGCGGCGGTTGTTCACCATCTCCACTTTCTCAGGTATCAGATCGACGGCTGTCACTTGGTTGTGGACTGCAAGCAGAGTGGCGATGCTCATGCCCACATAGCCTGTGCCGGCCACAGCTATGTTGTATTTTTTCATTAGGTCATGTGATTGGTCATTGCAAAGTTAAGCACATTAGTCCGAAATAGCAAAATGTGCAGGCTTTAGTTTGTCCGCAGGTGTATTGTCCTATGGGTGGATTAACTTTGATTTTGATTAGTGGCTAAAAATAAGTAACTTTGCGGGATATTTTTTACCATCATTACCGCATGAAAACTGTTATTAACAGGCTTACGTTGTTGTTTGTCGCTGTGGCCGTAGCGTTGTCCGCTGCGTCGCAGGAGCAATTCAAACGCAGTCTCGGTCAGGAATCGTTTATTCCAAAGGGCCAGTGGATCACGGGCGTGTCGGTTAGTTATTCGCATTCGAGTCAGGACAATTACCAGTTCCTTATCATAGAGGGAATCGACGGAGATACTTACTCTTATAAAGTGTCGCCTATGGCAATGTATTGCTTCAAGGACAATCTTGCGGCGGGCATGCGTCTGAGCTATCAGCGTCAGCGCACGCATCTTGACAAAGCTGATGTGATAATCGACTCTGAAACAGAGTATAACGTGGATAATCTGTACAGTATATCCCACAAGTTCTATGCTACGGCTGCTTTCCGTAATTATCTTTCGTTTGGCTCGTCGAAGCGTTTCGGCCTGTTCAATGAAGTACAGCTACAGTTCGGTGCAGGCGAGTCGAAGCTGTGCAGCGGTAGCGGGCAGGATCTCACGGGTACATTCTCGCGCAGCTATTCGGTGGATATAGGCCTGGCGCCCGGAATCGTGATGTTCCTGAATAACTATTCGGCCATAGAGGTGAATGTGGGTGTGCTCGGTTTCAGCTATGACCACACGCGCCAGGTGACAGACCAGGTGTATGTGGCGCACTATAATACGAAAAGCGCCAATTTCAAGATAAATCTGTTTTCGATAACCTTCGGTGTCACGTTCTACCTATGAGAAAGCTTAATATCATAAAGATAGCCGCAGCGATAGCTGTGTGTGCCTTATCCTGGGCCGGCGCGTCGGCATCCGAAATGTCAGCCGACACAGTGTATCTTGTGGTGCGCGACACGGTCTATATCGAGCGTCCGGCCGAGCCCGTTCTGCCGGTCAATCCGGCCGACGAAAAAGTGATAGTCGGCGAAGATACAGTGTCGATAATTCTGCCTGAGCGCAATTTCGGGCGTTACGACCGCGGTCTTTACAATTATCTGTTCGTGCCGCGAGGCCGCTGGGCTTTCGGGCTGACGGCAAGCTACGGTGAATTCAGTTCTGAGGATGTGCAGGTATTGTCGGTGTTGTCGGATTTCGACTTCAAGGGCAAGATGTACTCCATAAAGCCTTCGGTAAGCTACTTTTTCCGAAACAACCAGTCGGTGGGTTTCGTGCTTGATTATTCCCGAGGCGAGGCAAATCTCGGCAGCCTGAGCGTGGATATAGATGATGACCTGAGTTTCAACATACATGATGTGAGCTACTACAGCGAGAGCTATACGATGAGCGTGGCTTACCGCAACTATGTGGGACTTGGTCGAGAGAAGCGCTTCGCGGTATTCAACGAGGTGGCTCTTGCATTCGGCAGCGGTTCGTCGCGTTTCAAGCGGTATTATAACGACGAACTGCGTGACACGCGCACTTCCACCACCAAGGCTTCGCTGAATTTTTCGCCCGGTCTGTGTGTGTTCATTCAGGATAATGTGTGCTTCAATATCTCGTTCGGTGTGTTCGGTATCAAACTTGAGAAAGAGCGGCAGAGCACAAATGGCGAGGACGAGGGCTCAAGATTCTCGTCGGGAGCGAACTTCCGCTTCAATATCTTCAACATCAACTTCGGGATAGCCGTGGTGATATAATCGGTTGATCATGAATACAAGGAGAAGACATAGTAATATATGTATGGTGTCCGCATTGCTGGCAATAGTCGTGCTGTGCGGATCGTGTATCAAGAATAATATTCCCTATCCCCGCATACAGGTCAATTTCAGACAGTTTGTGGTCGAGGGGCAGACTCGCCAGGCGCAGATAGACTCGGTGAATATGGTGCTTACGGCATATATCGGCGAGACTGTAGACCCATATGATGTCCATGTGACTGAATATGCCATCACACCTAAGGCTGAGATAGTGGATAATCCGTTCGACGCCGGTGGTGTCGACATGTCGGCAGATATGGTGCTTACCTTGAGGCTTTATCAGGACTACAAATGGGTGGTGCGCGCTGTGCAGGACATACGCCGCTACTTTACGGTCGAGGGGCAGATAGGATCGCCGGTGATAGATCCGGTGGGACGCCGCGTGATTGTGCAGATACCCCAGACGGCTGATGCCTCGCGACTGCATGTGCTCACTGCCAAACTCGGACCGGAGGGTTCGGTGATCACGCCGGATATAGCAGGAACGACAGTGGATGCATCTCTGCCGTTGAAACTTGAGGTAAGCAGCTTCGGACGCACGCAGGAGTGGACCGTATATGTGGAAAAAACCGAGGCTATGGTGACTACTGTGCGTGCCGACGGATGGACCCGTGTGGCATGGATCTACGGACAGGCTCAGGTTGGCGCTGAATATGGCGTGGAGTACAGGATCAAGGGCGATTCCGAATGGAAGGTGTGTCCGCAGGACTGGATCACCTCTGAAGGCGGTGACTTCCGCGCGCGCCTGACCGGGCTGTTGCCTATGACGACATACGAGGCTCGTGCCATTAGTGGAGGAGACGAGGGTGCAGTGATGGAATTCACCACCGGACAGGACATTCAGATCGGCAATATGATGCTCGACGATTGGTGGAAAGACGGTAAGGTGTGGTGTCCGTGGACCGAAGGTGGTGAGCAGGTCTGGGATACCGGCAATAAAGGCGCTACCACACTCGGCGATTCGAACTCGACACCTACCGAAGATACCTCGACCGGCACAGGTCAGGCTGCCAGGCTCGAGACCAGATTTGTGGGTATCGGACCGCTTGGAAAACTTGCCGCCGGCAATATCTTTGTAGGTAAGTATGTCCGCACCGACGGCACTAACGGAGTCTTGAGCTTCGGACATCCCTTCGAGGAGCGTCCCACACGCCTGACGGGGTATTACAAATACAAGTCTGCCCCGATTTCGTCGGTGACGGAGGGCTATGAGGCTCTTGCCGGACGTCCGGATACGTGTATCGTGTGGGTTGCGCTCATCGACAGCGACCAGCCATTCGAGGTGCGTACCAATCCGCGCAACAGACAGATTTTCGATCCCGAAGGCTCGTATGTGGTCGCTTATGGAAAGATGCAGACAGCGGAGTCGTCCGATGCGTATGCACGGTTTGATATTGAGCTTGAATACAAGTCCACCGACCGCAAGCCCAAATATCTGCTGATAACGGCGTCGGCCTCCAAGTACGGCGACTATTTCACCGGTGGCAATGGGGCTGTGCTTTATGTGGACGATCTTCAGCTTCTCTACGACTTCTGAATACAGGGAAAACCACTTGCCGCTTCCGGATGTTAATATAGGTGTAAGTCAATTTAAAACTTAGAGAAAATGAAAGGAAAGAGTTCCATATTGTCGGCTGTGCTGATACTGACACTCGGTGTAGTTCTTGTGATAATCAACAGGAGTCTCCGTCCGGAGGGTATTGTAATATGCGGGGGCGTAATGTTCCTTGTGGCGGCGGTGCTTAATATATTCTTCTTCATGGGCGAGGATGCCGCCGACAATGGTAAACGCCGCAACGGTGGTGCTCTGACGCGCATTTTCGGATGGCTGTCGTCTATAGCGGGCCTGATCCTGGGTCTGTGCATGCTCGTATTCGAGAGTTCCTTCACTCCGCTCATCCCGTATATTTTCGGCGGAGTGCTTATATTGGCCGCGGCTTTCCATTTCTATGTGCTGTCGTTGAGCTACCGTCCCATCGTATTTCCGGGTTGGACCTACGTTATTCCTGTGCTGATACTTGTGGCCGGTGTGTGGGTTTTCTTTATGGATGGCAATACTTCGAGCAGCCTTATGATGATCCTGACCGGCAGCGGACTATGCGTGTTCTCGGTAGGGGTGATCATAGAGAGCGTATTTATACATAGCTATAACAAACAGCTGCGCAAGGGCGTCGTAGCCGGTCAGCCGGCAGCGCACGACACAAAAGTTGAGGATGTCGATGCCACAGATGCCGCCGCGCAGCCTGAAAAAAGCAAATTGCGTACACTTGATGAAGCAGACAAATGAAACGTCCGCGTGGCACGCACAGCAGGCGGCCAGGTCTTTTTCCTTGCCGCTGACAGTGCTGACAGTATTGTTCTGCGTGCTGCTGATAATCTCCAATCTTATAGAAATAAAAACAGTAGACCTTGGCTGGCTGCAGATCACAGCCGGCTTTGTGGTGTTTCCGTTGAGTTATATCATCAACGACTGCATAGTTGAGGTCTATGGATTTGCCAAAGCCCGTCTGGTGATATGGCTTGGCTTTGCGATGAGTCTTATGGTCAGTCTGTTTCTGCAGTTGGCCATCATGCTGCCCGGCAGTGCAGAATGGACAGCCCAGGATGCAATGGCCACAGTCTACGGCAATGTGCCGCGTATCATGGCCGCGAGTTTTGCAGCTTTCCTATGCGGGTCGATGATAAATGCATACGTCATGGCCCGGATGAAGCGGACATCGGGAGGTCGGCATTTCTCGCTGCGTGCAATAGTATCGACGCTGTGGGGCGAAAGCGTGGATTCGCTGATATTCTTTCCCGTGGCGTTCGGCGGCATATTGCCTTGGAGTGTCATAGTCAGGCTTATGGTGACTCAGGCACTGTTGAAGACCGGTTATGAGATAGTGATCCTGCCGGTGACTATCCGGGCCGTGCGCCTGCTCAAGAGGATCGAAGGCGGAGATTCCGCTCCTGAGCCTGAGGTGAAATCGTTCAAATGGTGGCGGATCAATGAGTTTTGAAGAATCTCTGGATCCGGCTTCTACGCCCTGGATATGGCTTGATCTGGATGACACGCTATGGGATTTCCGGCGCAACTCATTGGACACGCTGCGGGAGTTCTACGAGGTTCACGGTCTTTCGAGGTTATGGCCTGATGAAGATAGCTGGATAGACAGTTATCATGCGGTGAATGCCGGGCTGTGGGAACGTTACAGCCGGGGAGAGATAGACGAAGGTTTCTTGCGCATGGAGCGTTTTCGTGTGCCTCTGACCGAAGCCGGAATGCCGGATGATGAGGCGCGACGGTTGTCGGTATTTTTCGATACAGACTATCTTGAACGTCTTGCGAGCCGTAGCCGACTTGTGCCAGGAGCGCGTGAGTTGCTTGACAGGCTGCATGGGCGTGGTTTCAGACTCGGAATACTGAGCAACGGATTCGCCGACACGCAACGCAAGAAACTGCAGGTGTCAGGTATAGCGCATTATTTCAGTCATGTGGTTCTGAGCGAGGAAGCAGGAGCGCCTAAGCCGTCGGTAGCGATATTCAGATATGCCGAGCATATGTGCGGAGCTGAAGCGCGCGAATGTGTGATGATAGGCGACAATCCGTCGACCGACATAGCCGGTGCTTTGGCAGCCGGATGGCGTGCGTGCCTGATCTCCGATATTCTCGGAATGTGAGCGCATAAGGCAGTCCCGGAAACGCTGCCTCTGTTATGATGCGGAATTTCCGGGACGTGGGTATGGCCTTATTCAGGTGTTTCAGCCTGCGGAAGTCATGTCGATGACACGCAGGTGTGCTTTAGGATTGCGTAGCACAAGACAACTGCATTCTGTTATGACTATGGCATCGGTATTCCTGATTCCAGCTCCGCGCAGGTCGAGACGGTCGGTGCGGAAGGGGATGTGTGAATATTTTGTGATGTATTCAGGGTCAATTACCATGCCGTCGGCCGAGTGTCCGCAATCGTCGAAAATCTCGGAGTGTATGACGTAGAGTCGGCCGAAGTTGGTGATTATCTCCCTGAATTCAAGACCCCATTTCACATAAGTCTGGTTGCCTTGAAGGATCTTGTGGGTCGAGAGGTGCGCGATCTTCGACATAAGGTCAGATCCGGCAAGGAGAATCTTGCGGTGATTGCCTGAGTTCTTGGTAAAAGCTTTGCGGCAGAGATCAACAAGCGTAGCTTCCGAGAACGTCTTTCCGGCAGGGATGCTGAACTCGTCGCCGGCCTGATTCCATATACCTCCTGTAAGGAAAATCTCCTCGTTTGTGTCGGGATGGCGCATGCGCAATTTTTTGCCGAAGATAAAGTTTTTCTCCATTCCGAGTCTCATGTCGGCAATCGCGATCTCCTCCTGGTCCGAGAAGCTCCAGCCAACTTCTTTATTGCTGATTCTCTGTAAAATAGATTGCTCTACCTGCATTTTAAAAATTTGGCAGAAATTTGAGGATTTGGTCGGAAGTGCTTCGAACTGAGGCGTCTGCACGTCGAGTTCAGCCGCCGCTCGCCCCATGCGCACTACAGGCGATCCGGCGGGGACGCTGGTTGCAAATTTTCCGCCGGCAGATTCGCGTCCGAGGTTGAAGACACAGGCCTGTACGCTGTCTTTGTCGGCAGCAATCACGTAGCCTGTGACGTGGCCGGTCTCACCAGTGTTGGCGTCGGCATATTTGGCGGCAGGGAAGAGAATTGTCTCCGATGGCTGGAATATGGCATTGCGGTCGGTCGAGAATTCCACTATGATTCCTGTATCTGTGCTGTCGGGGGTGACGGAGGTTGTAATAGCACCGGAGAGATTTGCCTATATTTCTTTGGATGCTACAGAGTAGTAGTCCACAATCATAGATCCGCAAGGACGGCATCCTGCGAGGCGGGAGATCTGGTCGACAGGGGTTGCCATCGGGCGTACTTTCACGATGCGCTGGTCTATCTCGTTGCGCAGCAGCGACGGCGACATTTCGCGGGAATCGGTGGTTGTCAGTGGTTTTGCATTGATTTCCATAGTTTTAGTAAAAGATTGATAAGTTTGTAATGTTAATAAAAACGTGTAATGGATGTCATGACTGATGACACTGCAAAGTTAGCCACAGGCAGCGTCTGTCCGACCCGGAAGTTTGCCCGGTCGGGAAACAAGCTCCGGATTTGTAGAGATTTGTCCGGTATCACAGCAGATTAGTGTGCGCCTGAGTATGGAAATGCCGCGATTTCTTTGTAACTTTGTACATCACAATATGCATGAATATGAAAGTATCACTTGTCGTCTTTAGAGATCCGGAGGATGTGAGGCTCAATCTGCTTCCTCTGACATATACACGCCCTATAAGTGAGATAACTATGGGTGCGCTCACAATACGTGAAAAGTGGCTCAGAAGAATTGATGCTGATGCCTATTGCTGGCTCACAGCAGACTATCTTACGGAAAAGTTTCCATCCGAACCGATAAGGCTGTCGGAAAGAGCAACCTGTGGGTTATGCGCCGGCGCTACTCTTACGGTGGACGGCAATGTGCTTCCTTCCGACAATCTTGTAGCAGCCATATCAAAGGCTGTGGACAGCCATCCCGGTCAGCCGCTGACTCTTGCAGCTCCCGGTGGTAAGGTATTCGGAACATATGTGCCTGAGGATACAGACGTGAAGGATGCCCTGACTGCTGTGCTTGATTGTCCGTTAGTGACTATTGACTGGGTGTATGACATATTCCTGAAGAATTTCGATGCGATAGCGGATGATTTCGCATTGCTGACCAACGGGCGCAAGTCTGCGCCGCTCGATCCGTCGTGCCGTCTGGTGGGAGATCCGTCGCAGCTTTTCATTGAGGAAGGTGCGGAAGTCACCGGTGCTATCATCAATGTGACGTCAGGTCCGGTATACATATCCTCGACATCCACAGTGATGGAGGGTGCTTGTATGCGTGGCCCGATAGCGATGTGTGCGCATTCCCAGGTGAACATGGGTACAAAAGTATATGGAGGCACTACATTGGGAGTTTATTGTAAAGTAGGCGGCGAGATCAACAATGTAGTGATGCTGGGCTATTCCAACAAGGCTCACGAAGGCTTCCTTGGAAATGCGGTGATAGGCCAGTGGTGCAATCTCGGTGCAGGATGTGTGGCATCAAATCTGAAGAACGACTATACGGAAATAAAGTTGTGGAATTATCCTGCGCATCGTTTCCTGCGCACAGGTCTGCAATTCTGCGGATTGATAATGGGAGACCACTCCAAGGCCGGGATCAACTCGATGTTCAACACAGCATCTGTGACCGGAGTAGGCGTGAATATCCACGGGTCAGGATTTCCACGCAATTTCGTGGCCTCATTTCAGGAGGGATCGACTGCGGGTCTGACAGATGTGCCAATGGCTAAGTTCCTCGACACCGCGCGCCGCATGATGGCACGGCGAAATGTGGAACTTACTGAGGCTGATGTGCGTATGTTTGATGCGATACGCCACATAGCCGACGACTACAAATAGTAAATAACGACAGCCTGTACCGAAGGCGAAAAATCACCCCTCCGAACAATGGCCGCACCGATGCCTTTAGTTACCAATCCGGTACCTATATTTTTCATAGTTCTGTCTATCATTCTGTTCGCCCCGCTTTTGCTGAACAGGCTGAAGATACCGCATATCATCGGAATGATAGTGGCGGGAGTGGTGATCGGCCCGTATGGACTCAATGTACTGGCCAGGGACTCATCGTTCGAGATATTCGGGCAGGTCGGAATTCTATATCTCATGTTCCTTGCCGGACTTGAGATAGACATGTATCATTTGAAACTGAACCTGCGGCGGGGAACTGCATTCGGGTTGTTGACTCTGCTAATTCCACTTGGACTTGGGGTGTTTACCAGTGTATATATACTGCATGTGGACTGGCTGACGGCCATGCTGCTCGGTGCGATGTATGCATCCCATACTCTGATTTCCTATCCGGTGATCACGCGCTATGGAATAAGCAAGTCGCCTCCTGTTCTTATTGCAATTGTTGGTACGCTGATAGCAGTGATAGGCGCTCTGCTTGTACTTGCTGTCACTACCAATATAAAACGCGAGGGTGCATTCGATGCTTCCGAGATCATACAATTGCTTGTGCTTGTGGGAATTTATGTAGCGGCGGTGCTCTATACTTTCCCTCGAGTGACTCGTTGGTTCTTCAAGCGTTATTCCGACAAGGTGACGCAATATGTATATGTGCTCGCTATGGTATTCTTGTCGGCGTGGGCCGCACAGCTCATACACCTCGAGCCTGTATTGGGCGCATTCTTTGCCGGAATCGTGCTTAACAGGTTCATACCTTCGGCGTCGCCGTTGATGTATTCGATCGAATTTGTGGGCAATGCTCTGTTCATACCTTATTTCCTTATAGGTGTTGGAATGATGATAAACATGCGTGTGCTGGCCAACAGCGGCACGCTTGCTATGGCAAGTGTCATGCTGGCCGTGGCACTTGTGAGCAAGTGGCTTCCGGCACTTATTACGCAGAAGATCTACGGTATGGACAGTCCGTCGCGCAACATTATATTCGGTCTTACTGCCGCTCATACGGCAGTGGCGCTCGCTGTGGTGTCGTTGGGCTACAGCATGGAGATGTTCGACGAGCAGGTGCTTAACGGCACAGTGCTTGTTATTCTTGTGACCTGCGCGCTTGCACCAATAATAACGTCGCGTGCTGCAGCTAAGGAGAAGATAAGGTTGATGGGCGAGGAGCAGTCAGGCTCAGGACAGTCCGGAAGTCAGGCCCAGCGCAGTGTCAGGACAGCCGTGGCCGTGAGCAATCCGCTCACGATTCAGGGGCTTGTGGAACTTGCCGTGCTGATGAATGACCCGGACTCACGGTCTGACGTGACGGCAGTGCATGTGCGTAACGATAATACAGCCAAGGCCAAGACTTTGAGCCGCAATGCACTTGAGGAGGCAAGAAAAGCCGCTGCAGCTGCAAACGAGAGTATCACGGGTGTGGAGCGATTCGACCTGAACACTGTCACTGGACTTGCCAATATAGTGGCGGAGCGTGATATAGACCGTATAATAGTGGGACTGCACAGGCGATCGACGGTGATCGACAGTTTCCTGGGCGTGAAGATAGATCAGCTTCTGAATTCCACTAACCGTATGCTTGTAGTGGCGCGCTGCTATATTCCAGCCGGCGCGGTGACGCGCATAGTGGTGTCTGTACCTGATCAGGCGCAGTATGAGACCGGATTCACCGGATGGGTTACGGCTGTGGCGAATCTGACCTCGCAGATTGGATGCAGGGTGATATTCTGCTGTTCGGACGATGTACGTGTGGCCATTACATCTGTTCTGAGGGCCAAGGGATATGGCATAAGGTTTGAGTTCAGGACTGTAAACGACCGTGATGACTTTGTGATCTTGTCCCGCCGCATACTGTCCGACGACCTGTTTATCTTCGTTGGAGCAAGGGCCAATTCGCTTAGCTACAATGCCCACATATCAGAGATGCCCGACTTTATCGACCGTCATTTTTCGGCTAATAATCTTCTGGTGATATATCCTGAGCAGTTCGGTGCGGAGGCTGTGCCGATTTCGTTCACCGATCCGCGTTCGGCTGATATCACTACAGCACCATCGCCGGTTCTCAACCGTCTGCGCCGCCTGTTGCGCCGCCGCTGATTGCAGATCAGGAAAGATATAAGAAGCCCCGCAGTTCAGGTGACATCTGAACTGCGGGGCCGATATTTTTATAACCTTGGATCAGCGTGCTGCGAGAGATGTGGACTGAACCATCTGCTGATATGCCAGTACACCGGCATCACTCAGTTCGACAACAGTGGTCTCTCCGCCGGGAGCGGCCATGCGCACGTGTGTGTCGTCGACGAAAGTAAAGAGATCGAATGATTCCTCACCTACGGTTGCGCTCCAGGTCTTGTCGTCGGCGTCGAAATCAAGGCGAACCTGCGATCCGTCGTTGCAGCTTACGATGGTGTAGCCTGAGCCATCGCAGTTGACGAGATATTTGCCGTCGTTGCCCTCGATGAGTCTTGTGCCCTGAGCCACGGGATTGTCTCCGCTCCAGAACTCAATACTGTTGAGTACCAGGAGGTCTGCCAAGCATGATACTTCATAGACGGGGAGTACCCAGAAGGCGAAGAATACAAGTTCGTTGACGAACTTAGGTCCGATCGACTGATTCCAGGAGAGCAGCTTGTTGGATAGCTGGAAGCTTCCTATGCATGATGAGAGCAGCATCGAGCCGCCGATGGCGCAGATCAACGCTACGCTGAGGAATTTCTTTTTCATAAGCGAATGGATGATGGGTTAGAGTTTATTTTAATTATTGGAAATTGTAAGGATTGAGCCGAAATTTAAGCTTTAATGCGTTTGCGCACGCGGTCGTAGAGCGATATTACGTCCTTTACGTAGCGTGTTGTCTCTGTGCCACGGAAATATCCGTAGCGGCAGACGGGATCATTGAAATATTCCGGTTTCGACTTCATCAGCAGGGCTTTCTCTACGTTTCCGTCCCAGACTTGCGGATTCAGTCCGTATTTTTTAGCCAATGCGATGGCATCGCGTACGTGGGCTATGCCGCCGTTGTATGCTGCCATGATGAATTTGCGCCTCTCCACCGGATCCGGTACGTCGGAGGAGAGAGATTTGTCGAGCAGGTTGTATATCTTAGTGGCAAGGCGGATGCTCGTTTCCGTGTCGGCAAGTTGTGCCGGCGAAGCTCCGAACTGACGTCCTGTGCCGGGCATGATCTGCATCACTCCGCGAGCACCGGCCCACGACACCGCCGAGGGATTGAAACGGCTCTCTACGAAACCCTGCGAGGCGAGCAGTCGCCAGTCAATGTCGGCTTCGGATGCATATTTGCGGAAATATGCATCGAAAGGCGATACGTGGCCTTTGCTGAGGTCGAGGGTCATTATGGATGGAGGCAGACCTTTGCTTAGTTCGAAGTAGCGTTTAAGCAGCACAGCGTTTTCCTTGCGTGGCTCGTCCATCGCAAACCAAGCGTTTATGGAGTCGGCGAGCCAGGCGTTGCCGGACGCCACACCCCATGATGCTTTCTGCGGAAAACTTACCTCAAGGCTGATGTCGAGGTTTGGGTAATACGTCTTGTTGATTCTGGCTATGTCGCTGTCTACGATGGTGAGAGGAATTTCGTCTTGCGACACCATCTCGATAAGGTCTTCAGTGATCAGAGTGTCCCGGTCGATCGGATGGATATTGATGCCTCCGCCGAGATTTTCGTTGATATTCTCGAGACGGTGTTGGTATTTCGAATCTTTCTCCACATAGACGTCACGACCGATGAGTTCGGTGACGTTGGTTATGCGCGGGTATCCGCCTTTGGGCTGCTTCGGCTGCACAAGCACCTGCGAGGTGAATGTCTCCGGCCCGCAGGGGATGATGTGTTCCTTGTATTCTGCCGTGACAGGAATTTCGTAGGCCAATATATCAACCTCTCCGGAGTCGAGCATACGAACGAGAGAATTGAGGCTTGTCGCTACCTGTAGATCAAGCACGAGCCCTTTGGCCGTGGCGAAGTCGTTGATGAGCGAGTAGTCGTAGCCCATAGGCTCGCCACGGTAGATGAAGTACGACATAGGACTGTAGAGTGTGCCTACGCGCAAGGTGTCGGGCAGGGAATGCGAGGTGGTGTCGTCGGTGCGTACGCCGGATGCCGCGCCTCCTGAGCATGCTGGCGCGGATATGATCAGCATCACGGTCATGATGAAGAAAAGCGCTGAGGCTATGCGGGAGAGAAAGACCGTGGGCTGCTTCATAATTTACCGGATATTATTAATGTAAAATTGACTCTTAATATTCGAAAGTGCCTTCTTCCGAGATGATGGTCAGACGGTTGGCCTGAGCATCCTCCACCCGGCCGACTATGCGTGCGTCTATCCCGAAGCTTTGCGCAATGTCTATTACTGCCTGGGCGTGTTCGGGTGCGAGGTATATCTCCATGCGGTGTCCCATGTTGAATACCTTGTACATCTCTTTCCAGTCTGTGCCGCTTTCGCGTGCTATGAGACGGAACAGCGGAGGGATGGGGAAAAGATTGTCTTTGATCACGTGCTTGTTTTCGACGAAGTGCATCACTTTTGTCTGAGCGCCTCCGGAGCAGTGGACCATGCCGTGAATCTCCGGACGCATGGCGTCGAGGACGGCCTTGATCACAGGTGCGTAGGTGCGGGTGGGGGACAATACGAGTTTGCCTGCGTCGAGAGGAGATCCCTCTACATTGTCGGTCAGGGCCACCGAGCCGCAGTATGCCAGATCGGACGGGACGGCGGAATCAAAGCTTTCTGGGTATTTCTCAGCTATGTATTTGGCAAACACGTCGTGGCGGGCCGAGGTGAGGCCGTTGCTGCCCATGCCTCCGTTGTAGCCTTGTTCATAGGTTGCCTGTCCGAAGGAAGCAAGACCTACGATTACGTCGCCACCGCGTATGTTTCCGTTATCAATTACGTCGGAGCGGCGCATGCGGCATGTCACAGTGCTGTCGACTATGATAGTGCGTACGAGGTCGCCTACGTCGGCAGTCTCTCCGCCTGTAGCATATACGCCCACACCCATGTCGCGCATCTGTGCGAGTAATTCTTCCGTTCCGTTGATTATAGCCGAGATCACTTCACCGGGGACGAGCATTTTGTTGCGCCCGATGGTTGATGATACGAGGATATTGTCGGTTGCTCCTACACACAGCAGGTCGTCAATATTCATGATCAGAGCATCCTGGGCTATACCTTTCCATACGCTGAGATCTCCGGTCTCGCGCCAGTATACGTAGGCAAGCGATGATTTCGTGCCGGCTCCGTCGGCATGCATTATGTTGCACCATTGAGGATCACCTCCGAGGATGTCGGGGATGATCTTGCAGAATGCTTTTGGATACAGTCCTTTGTCAACGTTCTTGATGGCGGCGTGGACGTCTTCCTTGGACGCGGACACGCCGCGCATGATATAGCGCTCATATGTCATTGTGTGGGTTTTTTATATTCAGGCGCAAATTTAACGTTTTTCTCTTAGAAGAACAAAACAGACAGCCGTATAGTTTACCGGTGCGGGCGATAAACTGTACGGCTGTCTGTATAAGTTGTATCGGTATGGCGCGGATTACCGCACTATTACCTTGTTGCCGTTGGCGATGTAGACACCGGCGGGAAGTGTTATGTGCGATGTTCCGGCCGGAGCGTCTGCAGAGGCTACGTGAGCGCCTGAGGGTGTGTATACATCTACTTTTGCGGGAGAGGCGGTGCTGACGGTAATATGGCCTTCATCACCTGTGAATACTGTGCCGGACACGCCGTCCTGGCTGATGCCGGGAACTGCTACAGTCCCGCCGAGATTGTAGGAGGTGAACAAGAGTCCGTAGCCTGTGGTTTTGGGTTTGGTTTCAGTTCCGGTCACAGTGATTCCATTGGCTGCATTGACCCTCGATACGAGTACGGCAGTGTTGTCGTTCACGGTAGCCGCGTTTGCCATACCCACATTTCCGTCGAGGAAAGTGAATCGGGCGTTGTCGGTCCACTCACCATCGGCAGGGAAGTGGTCGAGGAAGGCATTTTTAGCGATCGTGTATCCCTGGAAGTATACATTTCCGTTGTAGAGGAAGCAGCCGTAATATCCGGTGATGGCTGTGCCGGGCTGGATGAAGGCGCGTCCGATGCTGCCGTCGTTAAGGTTTACCTGCAATGCGAAAGCCTCGAGCATTGTGCCGTCGGTGGCGATAAGAGCCGATGCTGCGTCAGAATCGCCGATTCCACCGTTGAGTGCGCCGCAGATATACATTTTTCCGTCTGCAACTATCGAGTTCTTCACCTGTACGACGAATTTCTTGGCGCTGTTGGTGAATGTGGAGTATAGTCTGAGATAGTTGGCCGAGAGATCTGAGGCTTTTACAGAGCCGACGAATACGTTGTCGAACGTGTTATCATCATCGATGGAGAAGGTTGCCTCTCCGATCGTAAGCGAAGATCCCTTTCCGTTGCCTTTTATGTTGCCGTTGAATACGATGTTTCCATCGAGGAAGTGTACGCCGTTGATCTTCTCATAGTTGTTTTCTCCGGTTGCTTTCACGTGGTTAAGATAGTTGCCCTCAGCATCGAGTTTTATGATATATAGAGATCCTCCTGTCTGCTGCGGATCGCCGTTGTATGCGGCTACGTCGCGGGGGCATAAAACGAAGCATCCGTTGTCTTTGCCTGAGAGGACCATTGGCGAGCGGTAGTTTCCGGCTATGTATATGTTTCCGTCTGTATCGGTGCACAATGAATATGGGTTGACGCCGTTTGTAGTGGCGACTTTTGCAGCGGTTGCTGTTGCAGCCGGTACGGGCAGTTGGTCGTTCAGGAATACTTTGGCCCATTCGATATGTCCGTTGGCGTCGATCTTGATCAATGCCTGGCAGTATGCCCAGATGGATGTGTTCATGTCGTAAAGCTCAGTGCGGTCGCCTGCGGCGTCGACAAGTACAGAGGCTATGTATTCAGTGCCGTTCTGCGAGGGTCGTGTCTTTGTGAGTACGAGCACTCCACCGTCGGCTGTGGGTGTTATTTTTCCGTCGGCAGAGTCGAAGTATCCGTTGGTGGAATGTACGCTCCATAGTTTGTTGCCTTGGGCGTCGGTCTTCAGTATCATCAGGTTGCGGTCCGAAGATATTGCAGAGCCGTTGGCAATCAGGTCGTCCCCGAAATAGCATGGAGAGTCGGATCCGCTTGATTGGAAAGAATTGTATGATA
Source organism: uncultured Muribaculaceae bacterium (assembly GCA_910586995.1). Taxonomy (GTDB): domain Bacteria; phylum Bacteroidota; class Bacteroidia; order Bacteroidales; family Muribaculaceae; genus CAG-873. Next base: position 48,893 of record CAJUKZ010000009.1, read on the forward strand.
CGAAATTTCCGTCAGTGGTGACAGCAATGCCTCCGTTCTGTTCGTTTGCAAGCGGTCCGTCGAGTACTTTTGCCCATGCAAAAGAAGGGGTTTCGGCGGCATTCAGACATGCCGCGCAAGAGAGGAAGAGCGAAAGTAGAGTAAAATGTTTCATGTGTGAATTTGGTTTGTATTTCATTCAGGCTGCAAAATTACACAGGCCGCGAAATCTTAAAAATACCTTAAAATGGGTAAATGTTGCCGTGCGATGGAGCCAGAATACCAAAAATACGGTATTGCCGGCCGCGCCGTACGGTAGTAATTTTGCATAACGATTCACGAATGATTGTTATGATAAGATATATATTGACGATATTGGCCGCGGTGTCCTGTGTCGCGGTCATGTATGGGTCAGACTATGTGGTAAGGGGAACAGTTGTCGATGCTGCCGATGGCACACCGCTTGCGTTTGCAAGTATTGTGGTATCGCCACAGGGATTTGCTTTGCAGACGGATATCGACGGACGTTTCGCAATAGCTGTCAAGGAAGCCGGCTCATGCCGCCTTAGTGTCAGGTATGTGGGCTATAAACCTGCGGAGACACGGGTGGATGCCGCTGCCGGCGCCTCGGGTATTGTGATAAGGCTCAAGCAGGTGGAGCAGTCGCTCAGGGAAGTCACCGTCACGGCCGGTGAGTCGCAGGGCATGACATCGACATCCCATATAGGGCGTGCCGCGATGGAGCACCTTCAGCCGACGAGTTTCGCCGATCTGATGGAGTTGCTTCCGGGCAATGTGTCCAAGACGCCGGATATGGGCAGTGCGGCTACTATAGCCCTGCGTGAGACCGGTACGCTCGGGGCTACCGGTACGGCTGTGAACAATGCCGACTATGCCATATCGTCGCTTGGCACACTGTTTATGGTGGATGGCGCACCGCTCAACAGCGATGCCAATCTACAGAGTGAGGGTACATCCACCGACAGCAGCTCGCCCGGGTATAAGCGCAATATCGTGAACCGTGGTGTGGATATGCGCAGTATATCAACTGACAATATCGAGACTGTGGAGATCGTACGCGGTATACCGTCGGCTGAGTATGGCAACCTCACCAGCGGAGTGGTGAACATACGGCGTACGAGGCGTGCTACACCATTCACCGCGCGTTTCAAGGCCGACGGCTACAGTAAACTCATATCGGCTGGCAAGGGTCTGCACACCGGTCATGGCGAGGATGTGCTGAATATTGATCTCAGTTATCTTGATTCAAAAGTAGATCCGCGCAACAGTCTGGAAAACTACAAACGCCTTACGGCTTCGGCACGCTGGTATATGAGCCGTGAGTGCGGGCGAGGCCTTTCCTTGACGTGGAATACAGGGGCTGACTACACGCGCTCGGCGGATGGAGCGAAGCAGGATCCGGATCTGAATTATAACAAGATAGACCGGTATAAGTCTGTATACAACAGGATTGCACTGACCTCAGAACTGAATTTTTCTCTTGCCGGGACGCCTGTGTTCGATGCTTTCGGGCTGAATGCGTCGGCAAGCTATGAGGTGGACAGGCTCGAGCGTCAGAAGCAAGTTGCGCCTCAGCGAGCGTCTGTAGCGCCGACGTCAATGGAGGCCGGTGTGCACGAGGGGCATTATCTGCTCGGAGAGTATGTGGCGGACTATTTGTGCGACGGTCGTCCGCTTAACCTGTTCTTGAAAGCCAGGGCCTCGGGCCGGCGGATATGGCCCGGGGAGATGCGCCACAACTACAAGATAGGAGGAGAATGGACTATGTCGAAGAATTACGGACGTGGACAGGTGTATGATCTGGAGCGCCCGTTGTCCGCTTCGTGGACTACACGTCCCCGCAGATATTCCGATATTCCGTCGCTGAACGTATTGTCTTTTTTTGCCGAAGATCAGGTGAATGTCCCTTTAGGCAGGAATACGCTCAGTGTACTGGCCGGATTGCGCACCGTGCAGTTGCCCGGTATAGACCGACGCTATGATCTGTGCGGCAAGGTGTATGTGGATCCCCGCCTGAACGCGCGCTGGAGTTTTCCTGATATTGAGACAGGAGGGCGTCCGTTGCGGTTCTCATTGTCGGGAGGCTGGGGTCTTACGACCAAGATGCCGACGGTGGATTATCTGTATCCGCAGGCGCACTATAATGATTTCGTGCAACTTAACTATTATGATGTAAATGCACCGGCTGAACGCTCGCGTGTTAGTTTGAGGACTTATATAGATGATGCCACCAATTATGCCATCAGACCTGCCCGGAATTCAAAGTGGGAGCTGCGCCTGGGGGTGGATTGGGGTATGAACCGGCTTTCTGTGACATATTTCCAGGAGCGTATGACAGATGGATTCCGCTACAGCACCGTGTATGCACCGTACGTATATACACGATATGACGCCACGGCCATAGACCCGTCGGTGCTGACGGGGCCACCTATGCTGGAAAACCTGCCGGGAGTCGAGCGTACTGTGCTTGATGGATTCCGTCGTGCCACAAATGGAACGCGGATAGTGAAGCGTGGAGTGGAGTTTCAGCTAAATACAGCACGATGGCAGGCGCTCCGCACGTCGCTGACGGTGACGGGGGCATGGTTTCGCTCCACATATTCCAATTCTCAGATGCTTTACGATGCCGTGAGCGATGTGGTAGGCAATGAGCCTGTGAGCGACCGTTATGTGGGACTTTACGATTATCTCGACGGGCGTGTGAATGAGCAACTGAACACGAATTTCATATTTGACACCCAGATACCTGCATGGGGGCTGATATTCTCCACATCGGTCCAGTGCATGTGGTATGTGAAGACAACGCGCCTGCCGCAGAACGGTATTCCGGCTTTCTATCTTGATGCCGCTGATGGCGGATTGCATCCGTTTACCGAGGCATCGGCTTCGGACACATATCTGCAATTTCTTGTGAAGCACTATAATGAGGACAATTACCGGACGCAGAGGATTCCGTTCGCCGGGTATCTCAATTTCAAGGCCACCAAGAGCATCGGGCGCTGGATGCGTCTATCGATGTTTGTCAATAGACTCATAGACTGGTTGCCGGACTATAAATCCAACGGTCTTACGGTGCGACGCGCATCCGACAGTTATTTCGGCATGGAGGCAATAGTAACCATATAATTCAACCACAGATCATAATTATGAAACTACGATCCATATACTTTTTAATTGTGTCGGCGCTGCTTTCAGCGACGTTGTATTCCTGTGACGACACGCTCGGTGAGGGTTCGGCCTACAGCAGCGGCGTGACCGTGGAGCTTGAGATGCCCGATGGTATTGATCCGGGAAGTGTGTCTTCGGCTGTGATCAGCATGTATAATCTGTCGAATGGCCAGACAAGCGAATTCTATGCAGGAGAGACTATTAATGTAATCCCAGGAATATATGATGTGACGTATTCGGCGTCTGTGCTGCTGGCCAACGGTGTGACGTCGGAATTGAAGGCTGTAAGACGCTCGGTGACTGTGACCGGCAGCAATACTGTGATAGTGCTGAAACCTTTCAATAATATATCCAACGACGATTTCATAATCAGTGAGATTTTTTTCGCCGGCACTTTGCAGCCTTCAGGAAACCAATATTATGGCGACGACTATGTGAAGATATATAATAATACGGATCATGTGCTTTATGCCGATGGCCTGACGCTGTTTGAATCACGTTTCACCACTACCGAGAAATACGACTACACCCCCGACATAATGGATGAGGCTGTCACGGTGCATGCCCTGTACACCATTCCGGGCTCGGGCAAGGATCATCCCGTGCAACCCGGTGAATATATTCTGCTCGCGGATACCGGAATAGACCACAGGCAGATCAATGCAAACTCGTTTGACCTGAGTCATGCCGACTGGGAATGGTACGATGTGTCGACCAAACCGTCGGAGTTGGATATCGACAGTCCGCTCGTACCGAATCTTGACAAGATGTACTGCTACACGCTGTCTTTCTTCATGCTGCATAACCGTGGCTTCAAGTGCTACGGTCTGGCACGCATACCTGTCGGCAAGGAAGAATATCTGCGCGACTATAAATATACTTATTCTTATGTGATTGAAGTGGCCGCCGGCACTTTCCCTATGTCGCAGAGCTACTATAAGCTGCCGAACGAATGGGTCGTCGATGCCGTGAACTGCAGTGTGGCTGCCAAATATGCCTGGACTGTATGTGCTCCGCGGCTCGACATGGGCTGGACCTATTGCGGAACAATAGACAAGGACAAGACACGATATTTTCATTCGGTGCGCCGCAAGTTGCTTTATGTGCGCGACGACGGGACACCGGTATTCAAGGATACCAATAATTCATCGGAAGACTTCAATCCGCAAGTGACGCCTTCCGAGATCGAATTGCAGCATACGGCGACGGATGTGGCAGGTCTGCGGTCTGAGGTGATAACTTACGACGGAGTGACACCTGTCGAATGAATAACATCAAACAGCGAACAGTGAAGAAATTTTATAATACAGTCAGAAGGATTACCGCTGTTGCATTGTGTCTGCATTTAGGTATGTATATATGCAATGCTGCGGATACTACAGGCATTGGCAGCCGATATGTGGAGGCCGGTGCTGTGTGGTATGGAGAACCGTCGCTTTCTTATGCCAATCCGGCCCTGATGCTCCGCAGGTCGAGTGTGTCGCTGGGATCTGTGGCGGCTGGCTATGCACTCGAGCACCAAAACAAGGCTCTTGTGGCGGGTAAAGGCAAGGGTGACACACGTGGCGAATTTGATGCCCGCGCATATATCGTCAGCGGTTCAAGTTCGCTGTGGGGGCATGCCGGCTACAGTTTCGGCAAGCTTCGTGATCTGCAGTGGTGTGAGACTGCTGATTATGACCGTGTATTTCCGTATGTGTCGGCCGATGAGTCTGGAGGTCCGCTCAAACATGAGAACTACAGTTTCTCGGGAGGATATGCATCTGAGTCGGGCCGGTGGTCGTATGGTGCGTCGCTCGCCTATGATGCGGGGCTTTACTATCGTGACACTGACCCGCGTCCGCGCGATGTGACCGGAAATCTCCGTCTGTCGGGCGGTGCGGCCTATGCTATTTCGTCCGGCTATCTGGCAGGAGTGTCGGTCAAGGGCGAGAGATATACCCAGTCGTGCGATATAACTTTCCAGAGCGAGGTCGGCGAGCTTGAGATATATCATCTGACAGGTCTCGGTACGCATTATGTCCGGTTCGATGGTGCGGGAAAGACAACAGATTATAAAGGATATACCTACGGAGGCGGTCTGTTCTTATTTCCTCTGTCGGGAGGTATATTCGGCAGTGTCGTGGCCTCGCGCATGACTATGGATGTGATAATCCGCGACCTCAACAAGCTGCCTATGGCCGGTCTGTGGGAAAACCGTGTTGATATGCAGGCAGGATACCGAAGCAGCTATGGACGCGACAGCTGGAGCGTGTCTGGATATCTGTCTGCATCGAGGCGTCATGGCACGGAGAATATCTTCGGCGACGCATCAGCATCAGTATATCCGCAGATAGCATCGTTGGAAATGTTTGCGGACAACAGAATGTCCGCAAGTCTGCGGGGATTGTACCAGAGGCGCGCCGGACGTGGATGGCTGGCATTGTCGCCTGAAGTGGGCTACAGTCATGTGAGGCAGGTGTATGCGCAGCCGTTCCGGTGGGCCGAGGTGAACATGCTGAATCTCTCATTGTCTATGTCGGGATCTGCCAGATTGTCGGACCGCCTGTGCGGTGGTTTTTCCGTATCTATGGATTACAGATCGCGTGTAAGCGGTTGCGGTATCAGTCTTGGAGATGTGGCTCCGTCGGGTGTAGACCGGGAATTGGCACAGGTTGTGACTGCTGATCATGAAGCAGCCTGTTCGTCTATGGCAGCCATACATGCCGAGGCCGAGTTGCTGGTGAGTGTAAGCCGGTGTCATGCCATCGGCGTAAAGGCCGGATATGGATATGCTCACTATGGGATTGGCACAGATGCCGGACAGTTGCTTGCATCGCTGCAATTCTATTTCTGAAATATATAAATAAAACATAAAAACCATCATGCTTAAAAGACTAAGTTTATTTCTGGCCGTTTATATGGCGGCTTTTGTCGTTGTGCAGGCGGCTGATACCGGTGTGCGCAGTGGCACACTACCCAACGGTATCACTTACTATGTGAGTCAAAATTCATATCCTGCCGGACGTGCAGATTTTTTCCTGGTGCGTGCGATGGGATCGGCCGTCGAGGAGGAGAATGAGCGGGGACTGGCGCATTTTCTCGAGCATATGTGCTTCAACGGTACGGAACACTTTCCCGGAAATACGCTGATCTCGTGGCTTGAGAGCGTTGGCGTAAAGTTCGGTACTAATCTTAATGCCTATACGTCGGCCGACGAGACGGTGTACAATATCTCAAAAGTGCCGGTGGAAAGGATGCAGGTCGTGGATTCTTGTCTGTTGATAATGCGCGACTGGAGTTGTGCCCTGACTCTTGCCGACAAAGATATTGACGATGAACGTGGTGTGATAGTTAATGAATGGCGTCAGCGCAACACTGCGGCAAACCGTATACTTGAGCGTGTTGCCCCCCAGATATACCCCGGAAGCTCTTACGGTACACGACTGCCGATCGGACAGATGAGCGTGGTGGAGAATTTCAAGCCTGAGGTTCTGCGTGCATTCTACCATAAATGGCACAATACCGATAATATGGCTGTGGTTGTGGTAGGAGATATAGATCCGGATACAGTTGTTGAAAAGATAGGGGAGCTGTTTGGAGGTATCGCCCGCTCGGAAAGTGATGGGAAAGCCGTCTTCGACGTCCCCTCCACTCCTTCGCTGATAGTGGCAGTGGAGAGTGATCCAGAGCAGAGTGTGAACATGATGCAGCTTCACTTCAAGCATGCTCCGGCTTCTGCAGCAAGCCTCGAGGATGAGATCCGAGCTTCTTTGGTTAGTGAATTGCTGACCTCGATGCTTGCCGGACGCTTCGATATAGTTGAGGCAGATCCGGGATGTTCGTATCATCATCTCGGGATCGGCGATATGAAATTTTTCCTGTCGCGTGGAGTAAAGTCTTTGATGTTCCGAGGCATAAGCCTGCCCGGCCGCGAGGCTGAGACGCTTGCCACGTGGTATGCCGAGCTTTCGCGTGCGTTGCGCTATGGATTCCGTCCCGGGGAGTTTGCTCTTGCCAAAGCCGACATGAAGAAGACACTTGAGCGCCGCATGGAGCGCCGCAGATCCAACACAGATATTGCGAAAGCATATGCCCGCCTGTATCTTGACGGTGGGTTCTGTACAGGCGATGCTTCCGAGGCCAGGTTAGCTCTGTCAATGCTTGATTCGGTGTCTACACAGGAGGTCTGGGACTATCTGAAGTCAGTGGTGTCTGCCGATGGATCAAATACGGTGGTGATGCTCTACAAACCTGAGTCGGAGATCTCAGGAAATGTAACTCAGGCAGGATTGAAGGATGATTTGCGGAAAGCTTTCATGTCGGTCAACGATATGGAACTGGAGGCATATGAAGACACATTTACCGGAGGCAGTATACTTGCGGCAGAGCCTGTTCCCGGACGTATTGTTGAAGCGGACTCTCTGGCTTGTTTCGGTGCGCAGGTGTTCACTCTGAGTAATGGTGTGAAAGTGTATGCACGGCGCAACACTGCACATCCCGGGCAGGTGTATGTGAGGGGAATAAGCCCCGGCGGCCTGTCGGTGCGATACTCGGAAGATGTGATCCCGTCAATGAAACTGATCAACGAGGGTGTGGCCGTTAGCCGTTTCGGAGAATATACCGCGCAAGAGCTGAAGAAACTTCTGACAGGCCGCGATATAGCTGTGACAACTGATGTGGATGTGACTAAAGAGACCGTAGAGATTGCCACTACCGCCGCTGATATGCGGGATGCGTTCAGGCTGATGTATCTTAAACTTACTGATGTGCGTCCGGACAGCGCTGCATTTGCCATCATGCAGCGAGGACAGATTGAGACTCTTGGCCGCCGATATGCCAATCCTACACAGGCAATGGGTGATTCGATCCACAGACACGTGTATTCTCACCATCCTCTTGGCGCTAAACTGACGGCTGCGGTTGCATCGAGGGCTGATTATCAGACAATACTCGACCTGTATGCCGATCGTTTCGGTGATGTGTCGGACTTTACGTTCTATGTGGCCGGAGATTTCGATACCGACAGCCTGCGTTCGTGTCTTGAGGACTATGTGGCATCGCTTCCGGCTGCGGGGCGTGATGATCGAGTCCGAGATATAGGATACCGCTTTACTCCGGGCAACAGAAACCTGTGCTTCCGTGCCGATATGGAGACTCCGCAGGCTATAGTTTATACGTTCTATCATGGCCCGTCGTCGTACGATATACCTACTGCTGTGACTGCAACAATGCTCGGTCAGATAGTGAAGTCGCGTCTGCTTGCCGATCTTCGCGAGAATAAAGGTTGGACATACAGCATCACTGGACATTGTTCGGCGTTGCCTTCGATGAATGATTTCGATCCGTCGAGTTTCCTGTTCCCGATATATGTGAAGACATCTCCTGAGCATGCCGACGATGTGGCCTCTGCGGTGACTGATGCCATCGGACGCATAGCTTCTGAAGATCCTTCGGAACAGGAATTGTCGAAGGTGAAGGGGTATCTGCTGAAATCTGATGCCGATAATGTGTCGGATAATGCCTATTGGCTGTCGGTGATGAAGGTGTATGCCGAAAACGGTCTTGACATGCACGATGGTTTCCGGAAGGCAGTTGAGGCTGTGACGCCCGCTGATATCTCGGAGTTTGCCCGTGAGACTGTGCTGAAGGGCGAAGTGACACGTCTTATGATGCTACCTTCGGAAGAAGATACTAAATAGAATCAGACAAGGTTAATAAAGCGAGCGCCGCAGAATCATTGATTCTGCGGCGCTGTCGTGTATACTTGTATAATATAGAATCAGACCTGAGGAGCTGCTGATGCTGCAGGAGCCACACCTACAGGGGCTGCTGTGGCTGGATAGGGCTTGGCTTCCCAACCGAGTGCGCTTGCGCCGAGAACGGCAGCGTCGGCTTCCTTTAGTTCGCTGAGCAGCACTTTTACCTTGCCTTTGTAGAGCGAGAGCATATTGCGGTCGAGAGCTTCGCGCAAAGGCTTGAGAAGGAGCTCGCCGGACTTGGCGAGACCACCGAACAGGATGAAGGCCGACGGAGATGAGAATACGGTCATGTCGGCCATTGATTCACCGAGAATCTTGCCTGTGAATTCGAATATGTCTTTTGCGATTTTGTCGCCTGCTATGGCTGCGTCGTAGACGTCTTTGGATGTGATGTCCTCAACGGGAATGTTGCGGAGCAGCGAAGGTTCGTTTCTTACTTCGAGGAACTCGCGTGCTGTGCGTGCAACGCCTGTGGCTGAACAGTATGCCTCGAGGCAACCGGTGCGTCCGCATCCGCAAAGGCGTCCGTTGTTGCGCTTCACGATCATGTGGCCAAGTTCACCTGCGAAACCGTCGTGGCCGTATACGAGCTGACCGTTGATCACGATACCGCTGCCTACGCCAGTGCCGAGGGTTATCATTATGAAGTCTTTGATGCCACGGGCTGCTCCGTAGGTCATTTCTCCGATGGCAGCTGCGTTGGCGTCGTTGGTGATGGCTACGGGTATTCCAAACCGTTCGCTTACCATCTGAGCCAGAGGTATGGGTGCGGGCCAAGGAAGATTGACGCATTCGTCAATGTTTCCGGTGAAATAATTGGCGTTTGGAGCGCCGATGCCGATGCCGTGTACTTTGTCGGTGGCGTCGTTTGCTTCGATGAGCTTCTGCGCTTCCTGGTGCAGTTCATCAATATAATCTTCTACATTGTTGTGCTTGCGGGTCTTGATTGAGCCGCTGGCGATCACTGCGCCGCGGGCGTCGACGATTCCGAAGACGGTGTTGGTACCGCCTATGTCGATACCGAGTACGTAAGGCTTCATAATAGGTGTGTGAGTTTATTTAAGGTAATTATTTACATTAAAAAATGTGCAACTGTTGTTTGCAGAGCCAAAGTTATAAAATTATCGGCATAATGAGCAATAATATGAAGATATTTTTCGGTGAAATCCCTTATATTCCTGTCATGGATGCTTGTCCGAGTATGTCGATTATGTCGTCCGGGTCGCTTACAATGTGGTCGGCATAATGGGCGCGCAGTTCGGATTCGGGTCTGAATCCCCATGTGACACCCACGGATTCGATACATGCGCGCCTTGCAGTCTCCATATCTACTCCTGAATCTCCTATATAAAGTGTCTGTGCTTTTGGGGTGGGGTGCTTGGCCAGGATGCCGAACACTACGGATGGATCAGGTTTGACTGGGAAATCCGGTTTCTGTCCCTCTACAGCCACCCAGGGCATCTCGGGGAAGAAGTGTGCAACCAGTTTCGACGTGGCTTCCTGATATTTGTTGGAGGCCACAGCCATTGCTATGCCACGTGTGCGCAGTTCGTCGAGGAGTTCGGGAATTCCGGGATATGGCACAGTGGCGTCGGTGCAGTGGACGTCGTAGTATTCGGTGAACAGTCTCCGTAGCCGGGTTACGTTCTCCTCCGAGCGGGCGTCTTCGGGAAGCGCCCGTTCGATCAGCCGGCTGACTCCGTTTCCTACCATCATAGGGTATGCCTTGAGCGAGTGTTCCGGATAGCCACAGGAGCGCAGTGCGTAGTTTGTGGCGTTACCGAGGTCGTCGATCGTATTGAGCAGAGTGCCGTCGAGGTCGAAGATTACAAGCTGTTTCATGTGGTTGTGATATTTTATATCAGAATGGATATCCTACAGCGAAATGGAATGTGGCGTCGCGTCGCCAGCGCGGGTGCAGCAGAGGCCAGCGCAACTGGTCTTTTGCCGGGTTGTGCGCTTTCATGCCGAGGTCGAGCCGGAGCAGAAAGTAAGTGAAGTCGAATCGTATGCCTAAGCCGTAGGCTGCTGCTATCTGTTTGTAGAAAGAGTCGAAGCGGAATAAACCGCCGGGTTGATTCTGGTAGTTGTGTACGGTCCAGATGTTGCCGGCGTCGACAAATAGAGCGCCTTCAATGACCCAGAACAGTTTTGTGCGCAGTTCAAGGTTGAGTAGCAGGCTTATATCGCCACATTGGTTGATGAAATTGTCGACGGAGTTGCGTGAGTTATAGCTGCCCGGGCCGAGCGAGCGCACGCTCCATCCGCGCACACCGTTGGCGCCTCCGGCGTAGAACCTTTTCTCGAAGGGTATCATGCGCGAGTTTCCGTAGGGATAGCCGAAACCTATACCACCGTGCATGGCTATGGATGTACGTGAGCTTGTGTTGATTGTGTATGAGTAGTCTAATTCGGCTTTCACATATTGGGCGAACTGAGTGCCGAAGAGTTTGTAAGCTCCGTCGTATTTAGGACGGTCTGCCAGGGCAGAGATGGCATATAGAAGGTTGCCGGCAACTTCGACTGACGCGCGGAGTGCATAGACCGTGGGTTGTGAAGCGATCCTGCTCGTTGCAGCCGCAGGAGTGCGCCTGTTGGTGCGGTGGAAGGTGTAGCCCATCCGCATTATGAGGTGGTCCTCATAGCTGTAGCGCACAAGCGGGTTGGTTGGAGCTACGGAGTCGAGGAAGTTTATTGTGGAGTGCGGCAGGTATACGTAGTTGATGTCTATGAAGTCGAATGTATGCCGCATCTGGGTATGTCTTTGTCCTTGACGCGAGAATTTGTATTTCCATGCAGCTCCGGCGATTATACGTGTATACTCGGGGCGTTCCTGGTAGTTTCCTGAGATGGAGAATTCTGTATTTGCCTTCATCCTCTGTTTGAAACTCTTGGAGAGGAACGGCGCTTCGAATTTCGGGAATGTGATGGCTACCTCGCCGGCCACTTCGGTGTATCGGTCGTTGATGATGTTGTTGAATGTTCCGGACAGACTCTCGTATGAGGTGCGCAGTTTTGCTGTCAGGGCCTGGCTTCCGCGCGCTATGTTACGGTGCTGGTAGGTGAGACCGACTCCGAATCCGAAGTCGCCTTCGGAGTTTGTGCCTTCAAGTTCCACCGATACGCTTTGTTTCTTTGTCGGAGACAGCAGTATATATGCGTCGAGCATCGGATGACCGTCCTTGAAACCTGCCGGCTGCATGGAGATGTTTATATAGTTGAGTATGGAGAGTTGCTGGAGGGCTTCGTAGGTGCGTTCCACAAGACGGGCATCATATGGTTCTCCCGGTGTGAGGAAGCATTTCTCGTCAAGGGCTGACGGACGCAGATAATGGTGTCCCGGGCTGTCGAGCACTGTTATTCCGCGGTATACTGTAGTGTCCTGTATGCCGAAGTCAAGAGGCTTCTCGGATCGTGTCGGATTATAGTCGGTTACGAATATAATTTTGCCGATGTAATGTATACGGTTGGAGAGATCGGGAGTCGTGTCTGCCGGGCTTCTGCGAGGAGGCATCACGTGCATTGTAAGGTATGTGGCTTTTTCGTTGCGGGCGGTGTCGGCAGTGAATGTTATCTGTTCTTTGGTGAAGCCGTAGTAACCTTTATTGTGCAGATAGTTTGTGGTCAGAATACGCCTTTCCTCCAATGCGTTGCGGTCAAGCCTGCTTCCGGTTGCTATCGAGGATAGAGCCGGGTGTCCTGATATGAGGGTGTTGAGGGCTGAGTCCGGGATCTCGAGCATGAAGCTGTCGATGGTATGCGGCTTTCCTGTGTGTATGCCGTAAGCGACGCTCATGCGTTTTTTCCCGCTGTTGTGTGTGCTTACGTCTACGTCGGCGTCCATATATCCGGCGTTAATGAGGGCGAGTTTCAGTTGGCGGCGTGATATTTCAGTGAGGGTGCTGTCGTATATGACCGGAGGCTGTCCCATGCGCTTGAGCCATCTGTTGTACCACTTTGTGCTGTCTTTGCCAGCAAGGCTGTAGGTGGCGAGTTGCAGTCGTGCGAAGCCAAGGACCTTATGGTTCGGTGCCTGGCGCAGATAGTTGGCCAAAGCCTTTGAAGTGATGTCTTCGTTGTCGTTGATATTGATGTCCACATGGTCGAGGAGGTATTTTCCATCCGGTACGTGTTTGATCGGGCTGCAACCCCACAGGATAGCGGCGGCGATGATGACGCATAATATTTTGGATAGATACCTGTGCATGTCGATATGTGTGCAAAGATAAGCAGAAAAGGTGAGAATATAAGTGGTTGTTGGAAAACAAATGTCATGTGGCTACCGCATTGCGGATGGGCAAAAAAAAATTACTCGTCGTCGCGACGAATAATCTTCTTACCTTAAATCTAATACCATGAAAAACTGATGCAAAATTATAGATTTTATGTTATATAGCATATTCTTGGATAAAAAAACAGCGCTTGGTTAACCTTATTTAACCAAGCGCTGCGATATGATTAAAAAGTATTAATCGTTGTAGGTGTAGTTGGCCATCTGGTCGGGGCGTACGGTAGCTATGAAGCTTTCGTGCTTCTGCACTTCTGCTTCGCCGAGGTTTACGTACACGTTTGCCGAACGGAGGAACGATGCGGGATTTTCGGCGCGTGTAGCGTCGAGTATGAGCAGGTAGCCCATGACGATGTATCCGGCCATTTCGACGAGGCGGCGTGCCATGAAGTCGGTGTATGCGGGATCGTTTGCCTCAAGTACGGTCTTGATAGCCTTGTCGAAAGCTGCTGTCATGGCCTGCAGACGAGTCTTGAGAGCCTCTGCTTCGGGGATAACCTGCTGCTTGTCGTAGCTTTCGATGAGCTGCAGATATGTGCCTGTGGTGACGTGGCGTATAGCAGCAACGACCTGAAGTTGTGTTGTGCCTTCGTATATAGAGGTAATGCGTGCGTCGCGGTATACGCGTTCGCAGGCATAGTCCTTCATGAAGCCTGATCCGCCATGTATCTGGATGCAGTCGTATGCATTCTGGTTGCAGTATTCGCTTGATAGACCTTTTGCCAGAGGGGTTAGGGCATCGGCAAGGCGTGAGTAGAATTTCATCTCGGCGCGTTCGTCGGCTGTGAGGCTGCGTTCGCGGGCGATGTCCTCGTATGCCTTGTACATGTCTACGAAGCGAGCTGTCTCGTAGAGCAGTGTGCGTGATGCATCGAGTTTGGCTTTCATTACTGAAAGCATTTCGGCTACAGCGGGGAATTCGATGATGGCTTTTCCGAACTGCTTGCGGTCTTTGGCATAGGCGAGGGCTTCGCGGTATGCGATTTCGCTTACACCTACGCTCTGGGCTGCAATGCCGAGGCGTGCGCCGTTCATAAGGGCCATTACGTATTTGATGAGACCCAGACGACGGTTGCCGCAAAGTTCGGCTTTGGCGTTTTTATATACGAGTTCGCAGGTGGGAGATCCCTTGATGCCCATCTTGTTCTCGATTCGGCGTACGTTTACACCGCCATCGCGCTTGTCGTAGATGAACATTGAGAGTCCGCGTCCGTCCTTTGTGCCGTCCTCACTGCGTGCCAATACGAGGTGGATGTCGGAGTCTCCGTTGGTGATGAATCGCTTCACACCGTTGAGACGCCATGTGCCGTCGGGCTGTTCAGTGGCCTTGAGCATTACGCTCTGGAGGTCAGAGCCGGCATCGGGTTCGGTGAGGTCCATCGACATTGTTTCGCCTGCGCATACGCGGGGGATGAAGCGTGCGCGCTGGTCGTCGCTGCCGAATTCGTAGAGTGTCTCTGCGCAGTCCTGAAGCCCCCAGAGGTTCTCAAATCCTGTGTCGGCGCGGCTTACGATGTCGGCGGCCATTATATAAGGAGTGATGGGGAAGTTGAGTCCGCCGAAACGTCTGGGCATTGCCATGCCCATGAGTCCTGCCTTGCGGCATACGTCGAGGTTAACCTGTGTGGCGGGAGCGTAAGTTACACGTCCGTCGGCTACTGTAGGGCCGTCGTGGTCGACGCTTTCTGCATTAGGAGCGATGGTCTCGCCGCAGATTTCGCCTACGATTTCAAGCACACGGTTGTAGTTGTCCATAGCGTCGTCGAAGTCGACGGGCGCATAGTCGAACTTTTCTGCGTCGGTATAGTCGCGTTCTTTGAGAGCCACGATTTTCTTCATGAGCGGATGGCTCAGGTGGTGGCGCAGATCGGGATTGTCTGTATAGAAATTTGCCATTGTGGTTTACTTCGAGTTCTTTTTATAGTATTTTATGAGCTTGGGGACAACCTCTTCCATGTTGCCTGTGATCACATAGTCGGCGATTGCGTTGATCGGAGCATTCTCATCGGGGTTGATGGAGATGATGATCGAGCTTTCCTGCATGCCGGCGATGTGCTGTATCTGTCCGGAGATTCCGACAGCGATGTACAGTTTGGGACGTACGGTGACACCGGTCTGTCCGATCTGACGTTCGTGCTCGACAAGTCCCGCATCCACAGCCGCGCGTGATGCGCCTACTTCAGCGCCGAGGGTGTTTGCCAGATCGTAGAGAAGCTGGAAGTTCTCCTTGGATCCTACACCGTATCCGCCAGCGACGATTATGGGGGAGTTCTTGATGTTGACTTTTGATTTCTCGATGTGACGGTCGATTATCTCTACGATGAAGTCGGCGTCTGATACGTATTTCGAGGCGTCGAGAACGATTTCCTGGCCTTTGTAGGCTGGATCGCGCATTTCTTTCTTCATCACGCCTTCGCGTACGGTGGCCATCTGGGGACGGCAGTCGGGGTTTACGATTGTTGCCACGATGTTGCCGCCGAATGCCGGACGGATCTGGTAGAGCAGGTCGGTATATTCCTTGCCTGTCTTGGGATCTGTGTGGTCGCCGATTTCAAGGGCTGTACAGTCGGCGGTAAGACCGCTGTGCAGGGCTGAAGATACTCGAGGGCCGAGGTCGCGTCCGATGCAAGTGGCGCCCATGAGCGCGATCTGGGGCTTGATCTCCTTGAACAGATTGATCAGCACAGCCGCGTGTGGGTTTGATGTGTAGGGCGAGAGACGCTTGTCCTCCACTTTGTAGAGGGTGTCGACTCCGTAGGGGAAGACCTGTTCGGCTACCTTGTCAAGACCGTTTCCTACGGCAAGAGCCTGAAGCTCTACGCCAAGCCTGTCGGCGAGGACACGGCCTTTGGTGAGGAGTTCGAGTGAGACGTCGGCCACATGACCGTCCTCAATCTCAAGATATACTATAACGTTGTTTTCTTTTGCCATTGTAATATCGGATGTAAAGTGAGAGGCCAAGATTATCAGCCGATGGTGTGGTTGGTGATGAGGTCGCAGATGAGCTGTTCGAGCTGGGCATCGTCAGAAGCGGGGATGCACAGGCTCTCCTTAGCGGTGAAGACAACGTTTTCTACGGCCTTTACCTTTGTGGGTGAGCCGGGGAGGCCTATCTGCGCCGGATCTGCTTCGACGTATGCTGCTGACCATTCCTGAAGCTGGAGTGCGGGACGTGCGTCGATCACGGCCTGCTGTTCGGGTGTGAGTTTGGCTTTCTCGGAGGGAGATACGGCGCGTTTGTATGTCATTACGCGACGTGCGTTGCGCGGACGGCATTCTGCAGCCGAACCGTTAACGGTGACAACACAGGGAAGCGGCGACTTCACGGTCTCCACGCCGTGTTCGAGGCGGCGCTTAACTGTGACAAATCCGTCGGCGAGATTAAGTATCTCCTCAGCGTATGTCACCTGCGGAATGCCGAGCTTCTCGGCTATCTGCGGGCCTACCTGGGCTGTGTCGCCGTCGATGGCCTGACGTCCGGAAAGGATGATGTCGTAGTTGCCGAACTTACGTATGGCCTGGGCGAGAGAATATGATGTGGCGAGGGTGTCTGCGCCGCCAAGTGTGCGGTCGGTGAGCACGATGCCTGTGTCAGCTCCGCGGAAGATAGCTTCGCGGATAACTTCGGCAGCACGCGGAAGTCCCATTGTAAGGATGGTGACAGTGGAGCCGGGGTTCTGGTCTTTGAGGCGAAGAGCCTGCTCAAGAGCGTTGAGGTCTTCAGGGTTGAAGATTGCGGGCAGGGCGGCGCGGTTGATTGTGCCGTCGGCCTTCATCGCATCTTTGCCCACATTGCGGGTGTCGGGCACCTGCTTGGCGAGCACAATGATGTTGAGACTCATGTTGATTGGTTCGTGTTAATATTGGTTTGTAAGAATTTACTGAATATTTTAGGGTACAAAGTTAATAAAAACGCGGCGAAAACCGAAATGTTTTTTTATCTTTTGATTTCTACCCCGTTACGTCCGGCTTGTATTGGAGTTTTTATGTATTCCCTATCGTGCAAGAAGGGTTGGTGGGGATGTCGGATGCCTTGAATTTGTGCCGGTGCTCTGATTATTGTTGAGCCACGGATGCTATTTTCTGGATTTAAGGAGATTGCAGAGGTCGTCGAAGATTATGTGATATTCGTATGCTTTCTTTTCGCCTAAGGTGACAAATATGAGATTCTGTTCGGGATCGCAGAACAATACCTGACCATAGAGGCCGATGGCGAAGAAGCGTGGCGTGATGAGCATGCCGTCGCCGTCCGGGGTGATGATGTTGTTCCAGCCGTATGAATAGGCTTCGTTGCCGAGATGTGAATGGATAGACCTGTTGACCCATTCAGTATCTACGATCTGCTTGCCCAGGTATTTCCCATCATTCAGGTACAGGCTTCCGATTTTTGCAATGTTCCGGGCAGTCGTGGCTATGCCTCCATATGCTTTTGCGTTATGTTGTTTTCTGCTGTCGAGGGCAATGTAGGTGTCGTACTCCATTCCGAGAGGCTTCCATACTTTATCTTCAAGATATTGTGCGTACTGCTTTCCGGTTGCCCTTTCAATGACCACTCCTAAAATGGCTGTGGAAAGTGAATTATAGTAGTGCGATGTGCCGGGTTCTTCTTTAAATTTAGCTTTTGATATGAAATTGACCACATCGTCGCCGTAGTATAGTTTTGCCATCTTCGAGAATGGATTCCAGCCATATTCCTCTTTGAAATCAAGACCGGTGCGCATGTCGAGGAGATGTTCGATGGTGAGTTTGGCAAACATCGGGTCGGCATCGGATAATTCGGGCATGTATTTGACAACCGGGTCGGCGACACTTTCTATATAGCCTTCGTCGATGGCAATGCCGCATAGCAGCGATGTTATCGCTTTGGATATGGAAAAGATATTGACCGGAGTGGAGCGGTTGACGTTGCCGAAATATTCTTCGACGAGTATGGAGTCATTTCTGAGAATCAACAGAGAACCGTTGCCCCTTGCGCGGCCGAAATATTCGCCTACAGTCTCACCATGAAACTGACTTCCGTCGAATACAGCGGTCGAGAGGTATCTATCGTCGGATTCAGGCAGAGGCTGTGCTGATTCAGCGCCGTGGATTGTGTCGAGATCGAAGTTCCGGTAGGTATCGGTTGATGGAGAACCATGCCGGATGGCTTTTAGCGTTGTGCAGCCTTCTATGCTCAGTAGGATAAGCAGTATTATGATGAGCCTGTTCATTCAACTGTAGGTTTTAGTGGGCATCGAGCCAATCTGTAGCCACTCCGGATGATACTGTGAGCGGTACGCGTGCTTCAGGATAGGCAGACTCCATCTGTCGGATGACAATATCGCGAACCTGCTCGAGTTCGTCGGGTATGACGTTGAATACGAGTTCATCGTGGACCTGCATTATCATCCGCGATCGTAGTCCGAGTCTTGTGAATTCGCGGTCTATGGCTATCATTGCTATCTTTATGATGTCGGCTGCGCTTCCCTGCAGCGGGGCATTGATGGCGTTGCGCTCGGCATATCCGCGCACTACGGCATTCCGGGAGTTTATGTCGGGCAGGTAGCGCTTACGCTCCTTTACAGTGGTCACGTATCCGTCGCGCCGTGCGTCGGATATGGCCCGGTCCATGTATTCCTTTACACCCGGATATGCGTTGAAATATCCTTCGATCAGGGCTTTTGCATCTGCGCGTGATATGTTGAGGCGTTGAGACAGTCCGAACGCCGATATTCCGTAGATGATGCCGAAGTTGGCAGTTTTGGCAGCACGGCGTTGGGTGTCGGACACTTGCGAGGGTTCGATATGGTGTATCTTAGCGGCAGTGGCACGGTGTATATCCTCACCCGAGAGGAAAGCTTCTGTCATGTGAGGGTCTTGGCTCAGGTGTGCCATAAGCCGCAATTCTATCTGTGAGTAGTCGGCCGACAAGAGCATGCATCCGGAATCGGCAATGAAAGCACGGCGTATCTCCCGCCCTTCATCGGTCCGTATAGGTATATTCTGAAGGTTAGGGTTGGTCGATGATATGCGTCCGGTTGCTGTTGCAGTCTGGTTGAAAGTGGTGTGTATCTTTCCTGTATGCGGATTGACGAGCAAGGGCAGGGCATTGACGTAGGTTGCCAACAGTTTGCGTAGGCCACGGATGTCAAGAATCAGCCCCACCAGCGGGTGAGCGCCGCGCAGTTTCTCAAGTATTTCCTCAGTTGTAGAGTAAGCTCCGGTTTTTGTTTTCTTGGCTTTTGGGTCAATCTTGAACCGTCCGAACAGGATTTCTCCTACCTGTGCGGGTGAGCCGGGGTTGAATTGCTCGCCTGCAAGGGCATATGCCTGTTGTTCGAGGTCGTGGAGTCGGGTTGTAAGTTTTTCAGACATTTCGTTCAGCACCGACGGGTCGATGCGTACACCGGTATACTCCATGCGGGCGAGTACAGCGGCAAACGGCAGTTCTATGTCGTTGAGCAGCGCGGACTGATTCTGCTGCTGTATCTGATCTTCGAGTACCGGTCGCAGTTTCAGCAACACAGAGGCTTCTTCTATAGCGCGGTCGAGTACCGACGATTCCGGCTCTGTCTCTCCTGATTTCAGGCGAGGGGGCACTGTCATGTCAAGACCTAAGTAGATACGGGCGCTTTCTGCTACGTTGTTTTTCATCTCAGGCTGCAATATATAGTGAGCCAAGGATGTGTCGAAGTATGGCGCACCAAGACTGACTCCGGTGTTGCGCATCACGACCATTGCGTATTTTATGTCGGAGCATATCACCACAGGCCCTGAAGTGCGTGCAGATACGAGGGGCTGCAGCATCGATAGCATTTCGGCGTCTATCTCACTCTTAGAACCTCTGAGCGGCAGATGGAAAATACCGGTGGCGGATGAAGCCAGCACAAGTCCTGTCCAACGGGCGCGCATGGCCTCGGGATCGCCGTCTGTGATCATTACCAGCGCAATCTCCGGTTGTTCCATCAGCATTCCGCATACTTCGGCCAGGCGAGCCGGAGTGGATATTTCCTCGGCAGAGGTGTGCGGTATTTTTTCGTTCAAGGCGGGAGTCGTATCTTCCTCCGCAGGTAGGTCAAATAGCGACATCATGCCATCGGCAGGAATTTCCGGACGTGCTGAGGGTGATACGTTTCTGTCGGGCGTATTGGTCGTGGCGGCATTCAGGCGCGAGAGAAATGTACGGAACTCAAGGGTGCGGTATATATCGCTGAGAGCGTCTATGTCGGGTTCGAGACGCACCAGCGAGTCTATAGTGGCATCCACCGGGGCGTCTGTACTGATTGTGACCAATTGTTTAGAAAAACGTATCTGGTCGGCATTTTCGACAATTTTTTTCTGAAGAGCGCCTTTTAGGCTGTCGGTGGATTGCAGCAGGTTGTCGATGGAATGGAACTCGCGGATAAGCTTGGCTGCCGTCTTCTCTCCAACTCCGGGACAGCCAGGAATATTGTCGGATGCATCGCCTTCGAGCGCGAGCAGGTCTATCACCTGCACCGGAGATTCTATGCCATAGCGTTCACAGACTTCGCGCGGGCCGCGTATCTCGAACCCCTGGCCTTTAAGAGCCGGACGGTACATGAACACATGATCAGTGACGAGTTGCCCGTAGTCCTTGTCGGGCGTCATCATGTAGGTGGTGAATCCCTGCTCCTCCGCTCGCCTCGAGAGCGTGCCTATCACGTCGTCGGCTTCATATCCTTCCACTTCGATCACAGGAATGCGGTATGCCTCGAGAATACTCTTGATATAAGGTATGGATGCCGTGATGTCTTCCGGTTGTGCGTCGCGCTGGGCTTTGTATTCGGGATACAAGTCGTGGCGGAACGTGCGTCCGTGGGGAGGATCGAAGCACACGGCTATGTGCGACGGGTTCTCTTTGCGCAGAATCTCGTCGAGAGTGTTGCAGAAACCGAAGATAGCGGATGTGTTGAGACCGTATGAAGTGACGCGCGGTGCGCGTATCAGGGCGTAGTATGCCCTGTAGATCAGAGCGTATGCGTCGAGCAGGAATAGTCGTTTGTCGTCCATGTGCAGGATGTTTAGAGCCTCAAAATTACCACATATCGCCCGAAAAACAAAATCCGACACAGTTTAAGAGTCGGATTTTGTTTCCTAATGCGTTTTATGCAGAGTCTGGACTCAGGATCGGTGGCTTTTACGCTTTTCATGACGGTGATAATCTATTGCGTTTTTATGGTTTTGCCGTTATTGTTTTTTAGCGAAACGCTTGTAAATGTTAATTTTTTATGCATATTTGCGGATAAATATACTCAATCATCATAAATGGCATTCTTAGTGTTATGAAAAAGCTTTTCATGGTTATAATTATATTATTGGGATTCGTATTGAACACATGTATGGGTTCTATTTACGAAAGAACAAGCAGTCGAATCATTCAATTGGAGCAGTCAAGTTCAATATACGTTGTTGGCAAAGTCATGCAATGGTAATTGTTATCCTTATGGAAAAGTGTCTTAATGCAAATACAAACTTAATATTACAATTATGGAAAGAGCAAAAGAGAATCAGGCGTGGTATAAGTATTTGATCGCCTTTTTAGTACCTGTGGTGTTCTATTTCTTGATAATGCCATTTCGAGGTGGATATATAAGTTGTAATATCTTGTCTGGTATCGCCTTAGGAGAGATTATGGCTATGACTATCTTTTTTGTTGTGCCGTATAAATTGCTGCGTACACTGCAATCGGCCGCCGGAGCGTGCACATTGCTGATTTTTATGCTTACGATGTATTCAGGGTGTATCATAAGCGAGCTGGCAGGTATGTTGCTGATCGATCGTTTTGTAAGTGTATTCTGGGTGGAGAAAATAGCCTGGCTTTTTGCATTTGTGGCTGCGTATATATACATTTTTGTACCTAAAGGATACAAGACGGTATATATGATGGGATATATACTTTCTGCACTTTGGATTGCTGTAGCTATGACGGGTGCAATTTCGGAATATGCTATTAGTGGTCTCTGATAAAAAGCAGTGCGGACGGTAAATAAGCACCGTCCGCACTATTAATCTCGCTGAAAAACGGGTTAATACGCTGATATATCGAATTTTTGGAATATCTTTGTGCTGAAATCGAACGCTTATCCCCAAATGGCAAAAATTACAGTTCAGAATACTCCAATTACCGTTCTTAACATAGAGGAACAGGACTATATCTCTCTTACTGATATGGCTACTGCCAAAGATGGAGACAGCAGAGCTGCGGATGTTATCAAGAATTGGATTAGAAATAGATATACCATTGAATTTCTTGGTACATGGGAACTTATCCACAATCCTCATTTTAAAGTGGTCGAATTTGACCACTTTAAAATGAGTGCAGGTTTGCCATCTTTTGTATTGAGTGCCTCGGAATGGATTGAGAGAACCGGTGCAATAGGATTGATAGTCAAGAAAGGGCGTTACGGAGGAACTTATGCCCACAAGGACATCGCATTTGAATTTGGGTCTGCGATAAGTGTACCCTTCAAACTCTATCTGATAGAGGAGTTCCAGCGGTTGAAAGCGGAAGAACAAAAAGTATTGGGTTGGTCGGCGAAGCGTGAGTTGTCTAAAATCAACTACCGCATACACACAGATGCGATCAAGCAGAACCTTATTCCGGCGGAGGTCACAAAAGCACAGGCAAGCATCATTTATGCCAATGAATCCGATGTGTTGAACGTGGCTATGTTCGGCATGACAGCAAAACAGTGGCGTGAGGCAAATCCCGATTTGAAAGGGAATATCCGCGACTATGCCTCCGTCAACGAACTATCTGCCTATCCAACATGGAAAGTCTCAATGCCGTATTCATAGAGCAGGGTCTACCGCAATCAGAGCGACTTGTCAAACTCAACCAAATCGCTATCCATCAAATGAGCGTGTTGGAGAGTGGCGATAACAACCGTCAACTTTTGAATTGATTATGAGGTGATTATCAAATCCGCTTATTCGGAATGATCTTTTTGATTGGCTCGGGCTTGTTGTTGAATAATTTCAAACATAGGATTAAATCTCGCATAAAAGCAGGCTAATGCGCTGATATGTCCGATTTTTGGAGTATCTTTGTATTGATATCAAACGCTTATTCCCAAATGGCAAAAATTACAGTTCAGAATACTCCAATTACCGTAATCGGAGTTGACGGCGATGATTATATTTCGCTGACAGACATGGCTAAAAGCCAACTGCAAGAACATATAATATTCCGTTTGCTAAGTCTAAAAGGCACGATTGAATACCTCGGCGAATGGGAGATGCTATATAATCCGGATTTTAATTGCACCGAATTCGGTACAATTAAAAATGCTGCCTGCCGGAAGCAATAATTTTGTCTTTTCCACAAAGACATGGATTGAACGTACAAATGCTAAAGGCATAATCGCTAAAGCAGGACGGTATGGCGGTACTTACGCGCACAGGGATATTGCGTATCATTTTGGAATGTGGTTAAGCCCGAAGTTTCAACTTCTTCTTGTAAAAGAATACCAACGACTTAAAGCCGAGGAACAGCGGCTGATCGGTTGGTCGGCGAAGCATGAGTTGTCTAAAATAAACTACCGCATACACACCGATGCGATCAAGCAGAACCTTATTCCGGCGGAGGTCACAAAAGCACAGGCGAGCATCATTTATGCCAATGAAGCCGATGTGTTGAACGTGGCTATGTTCGGCATGACAGCAAAACAGTGGCGTGATGCTAATCCCGATTTGAAAGGCAATATCCGCGACTATGCCTCTGTCAACGAACTTATCTGCCTATCCAACATGGAAAGTCTCAATGCCGTATTCATAGAGCAGGGGCTACCACAATCAGAGCGACTTATCAAACTCAATCAAATCGCTATCCATCAGATGAGCGTGTTGGAGAGTGGCGAAAACGACCGTAAACTTTTATTGTAAAAAATATCCATTTGGTTGAGTCTTCCTGTTTTTTTATTTGGCCGGCTGTTGAAAAAAGTTATAACTTCGCTGTGTTTTTCGTCTGTCATGCCATATGGACTGAACACTGACGGTGCAGACGAGGTTATAATTAAGGTGTACCGGTTTGAGGCCGGATCATTTTTTAGAAAAAGTAAATAAAATAACAGGTAAATAACACAATATGGTACATATCACAGAGGAAATGGCGCTCGAGTATCACCGCTCGCCGCGTCCGGGCAAGACTGAGGTCGTGCCCACCAAGCCTTATTCATCGCAACAGGATCTGGCCCTGGCCTATTCGCCCGGTGTTGCCTATCCGTGTCTGGCCATCAAGGACAAGCCATCGGATGTATATTCCTATACCAACAAGGGAAATCTCGTGGCCGTGATCTCTAACTGCACTGCAGTTCTCGGCCTCGGCGACATAGGCGCGGAGGCAGGAAAGCCGGTGATGGAAGGAAAGGCGCTTCTGTTCAAGATATTTGCCGGTCTCGACTGCTTCGACATTGAGGTGAACGAGAAAGACCCGGATAAATTTGTGGAGATTGTGAAAGCCATTGCTCCTACTTTCGGAGGTATCAATCTCGAGGACATCAAAGCCCCCGAAGCATTCGGCATAGAGAAACGTCTGAAGGAGGAACTGGACATTCCCGTGATGCACGACGACCAGCATGGCACGGCCATAATATCGGCTGCCGGACTGCTCAACGCTCTTGAGCTTCAGGGAAAGAAGACGGGTGATGTGCGTCTTGTCGTGAACGGCGCAGGTGCGGCGGCGATATCGTGTACGAGACTTTACATGGCCCTCGGTGTCAAAAGGGAGAATATCGTGATGTGCGACTCCAAGGGTGTGATCACATCCTCGCGTACCAACCTTTCAGAGGAGAAAAAAGAGTTTGCCACCGATCGTACTGACGTCACCACTCTGGCAGAGGCGCTTGTGGGAGCGGATGTCTTCCTCGGGCTGTCGGTAGCCGATGTGCTCACTCCTGATATGCTGAAGACAATGGCCCCGCGTCCTATTGTATTTGCTTTGGCAAATCCAAATCCGGAGATAGCCTACGATCTGGCCATGCAGAGCCGCGACGACATGATTTTCGCTACCGGAAGGTCTGACTATCCGAATCAGATCAATAATGTGCTCGGTTTCCCCTACATCTTCCGTGGGGCGCTCGACAGTGGCGCTACGTCCATCAACGAGGCCATGAAGCTTGCCGCGGTGTATGCCATTGCGGGTATAGCCAAGCAGCCTGTGCCTGCAGTCGTGAACGCTGCCTACGATATGAAAGGTCTGCGTTTCGGACCGGAATATATTCTGCCAAAGCCTCTCGATCCGCGACTGCTTACTGCGGTTGCGCCCGCTGTGGCCCGTGCGGCAATGGAGAGTGGAGTTGCCAGAATACATATTAGCGACTGGAATCGTTATGAATATGATCTGCGCACCCGCATGGGATATGAAAACAAGATGATGATGAACCTCATAGATGAGGCCCGTAGTCTGCCCCGCAAGCGTGTGGTGCTCGGCGAAGGCAATACCGACAACATGCTCCGTGCCGCAGCCTCTGTGCTGCGTCAGGGCATAGGTATCCCCGTGCTTTTAGGTAATGACGAAATGATAGCCAAGCGTGCGGAGCGTCTGGGCTTGAGTCTCGACGGCATGGAGATCGTCAATCTGCGCCACGACCGCGAGGCCAAGCGCCGCGAGCGCTATGCAAAGCTCTACAGCGGACGCAAGGCGCGCGAGGGTGTCACCTACAGTCAGGCATTGGAGAAAATGTTCGATCGTAACTATTTCGGTATGATGATGGTGGAGACAGGCGATGCCGACGCCTTTATCGCGGGCACTTACTCCGGTGGGCATGAGGCTGCCGACGTGGCCCAGCAGGTGATCGGTATACGCGATGCCTACAAGCATTTCGCGTCGGTGCATATACTGAACACCAAGCGAGGCGTGTATTTCCTGGCCGATACGATGATAAACGAGAACGCCGACGAGGAGACTCTCTACGATGTGGCCCGTCTGGCGCGCAACACCTCTGAATATTTTGCTCACGATCCGGCGATTGCCCTTGTGTCCTACAGCAATTTCGGAAGCAACTGCAACGACGAGTGCGCCAAGGTGCGCAGGGTGGTGGAGCGTCTGCACGCCGACTATCCCGATCTGCCTGTCGACGGCGAGATGCAGGTGCACTATGCGCTCAACCGTGAGTTGCGCGACGAAAAGTATCCTTTCACCCGCCTTCGTGGCAAAGAGGTGAATACGCTCGTATTCCCAAATCTGTCGTCGGCCAACACTACCTTGCGCATGATGCTTGAGATGGGAGTAGGCGAGGCTATCGGTCCGATACAGGTGGGCCTGAAGAAGCCGGTACATTTTATAAATGTAGATACCGATCCGCGCGACATAGTGAATCTGTTCACGATAGCAGTACTTGACGCCGGTGTGGCGCATGCTGTGCTGTCGGGCGAAAGCAAGTATATGGATAAATAGGGAATTTTTTTTGATTTTTTTGACGTCAGGTGTAATTTTTTTACAGTTCATGCGTCTAATACAATAGGAAGTCCATCAGTCGGGCTTCCTATTGTGTTGAAAAAATCAAATATAACATTTCTAATAATTTATCTTTCCCTATTTTAATTATGAAAGCTATCAAACTGTGTCTGTCGGCGCTCTGTCTGCTGATGGTGATTGCAGTAAGCTCATGCAGCAAGCAATCCAAGGAAGTTGAGGGCGCTGTTCCCGCCGGTAGTGGCGTGATCGTGGCCGTCGATGGTGAACGTATTCTCGACAACGCCGGAGGTAAGTATTCATCCGATGGAATCGTGTTGCCCGAAGCACTCAAGAGTGTTGCGGGAGAGGAAGCTGTTGAGCAGCTTGCCAAGTTCAAAGGTTTGGACATCAAACACATGTACTTCTTTGCTGAAGTAACCGGCAATGGAGCGCTCGTTGCTCCCGTCACCGATGAGGCCGCGCTTCTGGATTTTGTCAAGGAACTTGGTCTTGAGGTTAAGGAGATGGACGGCTACAAGGTAGCCTCTATGGGACGCAATACCCTTATGGTGCGCGACAACCTGTTCTGGTATGCTGCCATGTCGGCTCAGAATGCTGTCGACTTTGTAGAGGATTCGCGCAAAAAAGCTGCTGACGATGGTTCGCTTGCAGAATGCGGCTGGCGCAGCGATTTCTTCGGTAGCGACCATGCTGTAAGTGTACTTGTCAATTTCGGAAAGATGCCTTTCATCGCATCTCAGTTGGGCGCTACCTATTCTGACGACATGCCGGGCGCACAGGTGATGAAGGCTATGCTTTCAGGCAGCCTCGCGGTGGTGTCGAATCTCGATGGCCTGAAACTGACTATTTCATACAGTTGTTTCGACAAGGACGGTAAGAAACTCGATATATCGCCTGAGGCTTCCGGTCTGAAACTGCAGAAGGTCAGCGCTGATTTCCTCCAGTATCTCAATTCCAACGACGTGCTCGCAGTGGCCGGAGGCGTACCTGCCGACTATCCTTGGGAGAAAATGCTTGATGCTATGGCAAAACAGGCCGGTGCTTATGGAGATCAGATGAAGCTCGCGTTGCCTTACCTCCAGTCTATCGAGGGTACAATCGCTTTCGCAGCAGGCCCGGCCAACGGTGTGGCTTCGTTCTCCAAAGGAAGCGTTACAGACAACTGGGATGGACTTTTCTATGTAGGGCTGAAGGAAGGCAAAGCCAAAGAATACATGGCTCAGCTTCAGGGTCTGCTCCAGCAGATGATGCCCGAAGGTGTCAAGGTTGTGGATGCCGACAATATCACTGTCTCTGTTGAAGATATGACATTCTATATCGGTGTGCGTGGCAATAACCTGATCGCCGCTACACGTGAGATCACAGGCGGTCATACTGATGGCTTGTTCAAGGCTTCTGAATTCACCAGCGAATATGGCGTTGCACTGCTCCGTCTTAATAAGGATTCGAGACTTTGCACCGAACTCAACATGCCGTTCGGCGTATTCTCTAAGATGGCACAGGACGGTAATAATTCCGCTACATGGTTGATCGAGGAGACCGATACCACCGGCAAGTTCATAGAGAATATTATAAACTATGTGGTCTCTTTGGGACTCTGATTAGCATGCGTGCCGCAATATTGCGGTAGATAAATAAAAAAACAACAATCCCCGGTTGCCTGAGTTGGAATGGCAGCCGGGGGTTGTTGTGTATGGTTCAGTCATTGCGCCGAGTATCTCCTGTAGGCCGAAGCCAGGCGGGTGTGGTATCCCCGTGAAGCGTAGCTTGGTCCGTTGTAACCGCGGGCGAATGCAGCCCAGTTGTGCTCTCTGAGGTGCTTGTCGAGTCCGGTGCTGCGCAGGAAGTTTACGAAAAGCTCGAGTTGGTCGCGTTCGCTACGGCTCATGAGTTCAACGAATTGACTGATTGAATCAGCACCGCATTTTTTCCAATTGAACCCACCGATCTGAAACATTCCCCAGAACGTTCCCTGCACGGCCGTGCGTTCGTCGATGGCCATAGCGGCGTCGAGTCGGGCTTGCTGAGCGGCCTGGCGCGATCCGTATTTGCGGTCGTTGGGGCGGTTGAAAATCACCGGACTGCGCTTGCGTGCAGTGGCGAGGTTCAGGTTGTTGCGTTTGGCGAACTGCCTGTACATGCTCAGGTCGAAGTTGATCAGAGGCTTGCCCGGACTCCAGAAGCCCCGGTGCGACTTCCCGGCTTCGATCTCTACCACTGCTTTTATGGCAGCCACGTCTACTCCAAGTTCTTCGGCCACTTCTATATAGTCCTTTTCGGTGAGCCTCTCGCCACGCTCCAGATAGGGTATTGTGTCGGTGGTGTCCCACACAGCTATGGTGTGTCCGTCGAGGACGAGTGAGTCGAGCCGTCCGAACAGGTCGGGCGTACCGGCATGTGTCATCAAGGCCGGGAGCACAGCGGCGGGCAACAGCAGAGTGAGTCTATGGAGCAGGTTTCGTTTCATGGTTGTTATAATATGCGGCAATCACGGCAGCCGGAGCTTCGCTGCCTGAGGTTGGTCAGGGGCGCTGCTCCGGCTGTGTCGCGTAGTCTATTTATATAGGTAAGGGCTGTCAGTCCTTCAGTGTCGATACCTTGCGCAGTATCTCGCACAGCTGACCCCAGAAGCGTTCTACAGCCGGGATATGCATACGTTCGCTGGGCGAGTGCACACCTTGCAGTGTCGGGCCGAAGGATACCATGTCGAGACCCGGATATTTGGACAGGAACAGTCCGCATTCGAGTCCTGCATGGATTGCCTTTACGGCCGGTGTCACACCATAGAGATCGCGGTATGCGTCGGAGGCGATCTTCATGATGCGGGAGTTCATGTTGGGCTGCCAGCCGGGGTATCCGTCGCCGTGTGTCACTTCTGCGCCTGCAAGAGCGAATACGGCCTCCACCTGGTCGGCGATGTCCCATTTGCGGCTCTCTACTGAGCTACGCTGCGATGTGGTCACGAGGATCTTTCCGTCAGCAATCATTTTCACTGAAGCCAGGTTGGTCGATGTCTCAACCAGGCCTTCAAGGTCGCGGCTCATGGAGATCACGCCGTGGGGCGCGCAATAGAGTGCATAGATGAGGTTGTGGGTAGTGTCGGAGTCTACGGCGAAGTCCGGACGGTCCACGCTTGCGAGGTCAAGCTCGAGAGTAGGCTCGATGCCGGAGAATTCATTCTTGATGTCGGCCACATAGTGGTTGAACTCTACCACGATGTCTTCTTTGCGCGAAGTGTGCACACCGAACACAGCGTGAGCGGCGCGCGGGATAGCGTTGCGCAGGTTGCCGCCGTCAATCTCGCACAGTGAGATCTCGTGCTTGCGGCTTAGGTTGAACAGGAAACGTGCCACGATCTTGTTGGCGTTTGCCCTTCCTAAGTGTATGTCGCCGCCTGAATGTCCGCCGAGACCTTTCGATACGTCGAACTTGAAGTAGTGGTAGTCGGTAGGCGCTACGGAGCGCTTGTAGTTGAATGTGGCTGTGGTGTCGACACCGCCGGCGCAACCGATAAATATCTCTGCGTCGTCCTCAGAGTCGAGGTTGAGGAGGATGTTGCCGCCGATCATGTCCGGGCCGAGGTTGTTGGCTCCTGTCAGGCCAGTCTCCTCGTCTACAGTGAACAGAGCCTGCACCGGTCCGTGCACGAGGGTATCGTCCACCATCACGGCCAGCGATGCGGCCATGCCGATGCCGTTGTCAGCGCCCAATGTTGTCCCTTTGGCCTGAAGCCACTCGCCGTCCACTTCGGTGGCGATGGGGGAGTTCTCGAAATCGAAACTTTTGTCGTTGGACTCGCACACCATGTCCATGTGCGATTGCAGGATCACTACCGGTGCTTGCTCGCATCCGGGTGTGGCGGGTTTCGACATGAGGACGTTGCCTATTGCGTCGGTCTTGACTGCAATATTGTGCTCTGCCGCGAAGTCGAGCAGGAACTGGCGTATTTTTTCTTCTTTCTTTGACGGGCGCGGTACTTTGGTGATCTGGTCGAAGATACCGAAAACAAGCGCCGGCTTTAGATCTTTGATAGTCATAGTCTGGTGTTATGGGTTTTTGTTTGAATATTCGGTCTGACATGACGGCTTTGCCGCAGGTGTCGTAGAATTAAAATAAGTGATGTTATGAAAACGAAAGTTAAATAACCAATTATTATGGCTCTAAGTTACAAAATAAAATTTATACGGAGCAAATTATTTGAAATGCTTTTGTACTTTTGTATTACTTTTGCAGTTGAAGCAAGCGATATTTTATCAATGAAGACTCTCGTAATAGCCGTATTGCTCGTATTGATAGCCTTCGTCCTACTGGGCGTCAAGGTGCTTTTCGTCAAGGGCGGTACATTCCCTTCGGGGCATGTGCATTCGTCTAAGCCCCTGCGCGACCGCGGCATAGGCTGCGCGCATCAGTCCGATGGCGGCGACAGTTGAGACATATCGTATACTGCATCATTATAGATTAGAAATTTCTTACCCAATTAAACCAAAAAAACAAAAGCTAAATGAACCGCTTAGCACATTCAGCAAAGACATTTGCAATGGTTATGCTCGCCCTTGGCGCCGTAGCTTGCTCAGGCACAGACAAGCCTGCGAACGCACCCGCCGACTCGCTTGCCATTGAGTCAAATGCAAAATCGGCCGAGGCATTCGAGGTCAAGACCAACATCCGCTATGTAGACATGGACTCGATCGTGGCCGGATATACACTGGCACAGGAAATACAGTCGCAGGCCACTGTGGCCATGCAGGATCTCCAGGCCAAGCAGCGCCAGAAGGAATCGGAGCTTGCCACATTGGGCAACACTATCCAGCAGCGCGCGCAGAACAACGGCTATCTCACACGCGAGAACTATGAAGCCGACATGCGCAGTTTCGAGGCCAAGCAGAATCAGGCCCAGAACTATCTGATGCAGGAAAACCAGAAGGTACAGCAGGCTCTGGCCGTACGCGACCAGGAGCTTCAGGACTCTATCCACAACTTCCTCGTGGACTATAACGCCACACACCGCTACGACGCGATTCTCCTGCGCGCGGCAGGTATCTACTTCAACCCGGCTCTCGACATCACCAAGGAAGTGGTCGAAGGCCTCAACAAGCGCTACAGCCAGCCTTCTGCAGCCGACGCCCTGCTGAAGAAGAAATAAGATACTGTATCCGCTCTATCTCTTAGCGCGATACGCAAAGTATACCGGTCCGGACGCACAGCTTTCCCGCCATACATCGGCGTGGCAGTGCGTCCGGACTCCGTATTTATTAGCGATTTCGTGAAAAAAGTTGTTCAAAAATGCGGCTATACCGTTTTTTTTGAGTAAGTTTGCAGCAAAATACAGGATTGTGTTCTGCCGTCTGCTTCCGTGAAAGGGTATCCCGAAAGCCGTGCCGGAGCAAGAAATTGGTCAACAAGGACATAATCGCCAATCATCACGTAGAAAATTCAACTATAAATATACCAAATTCATCAGCTATTCTATTATGAACCGTAAATTGACATTCACCCTGGCGATCAGCGCTGCACTTGCGATGACGTCATGCGGTAAGAAGCTCGGCCAGTTCGTTGCCGATAACTTCACTGTTAACCCCAATCCTCTCGAAGTAGTGGGCGAGCGTGTTCCCGCCACAATCACGGCCAACGTCCCCGCCAAGTTCTTCGTAAAGAACGCCGAGGTGACAGTTACTCCCTACCTCGTGTTCGCCGGTCAGGAAGTTGCCTCACAGGCATATTCTTTCCAGGGCGAGAAGGTACGCGGCAACAGCCCCGTGATCTCATATGACAACGGCGGTACAGTCACCATCCCCGTGATGTACAACTATCAGCCCGAAATGGCCAACAGCGAACTCTATCTTGACTTCAACGTTCGTCAGGGCGGCAAGCAGTATGTTCTTCCCCGCGTGAAGGTAGCCGACGGCGTGATCGCCACAGCAACCCTCGCCGACGCCGGCACAGTGACACCTGCCATCACTCCCGATAAGTTCCAGCGCATCATCAACGAAAAATACGCTGCCGACATCCGCTTCCTCATCAACCAGGCTAACATCCGCCCCGACCAGCTCACAAGCCAGCAGATGGACGACCTCCGCGCTCAGATCGTAGAGGCTAACAATGCCGAGAACCGTGTGATCGAGGACATCAACATCCAGAGCTACGCTTCGCCCGACGGTGCTCTCTCTTTCAACGAGAAGCTGGCCGAAAAGCGCGAGCAGAACACTCAGAACTACATGACCAACTGGATGAAGAAAGACAAGATCTCTTTCAACGACCTCACCGCTCAGTTCACCGCTGAAGACTGGGAAGGCTTCCAGAAGCTCGTTGCCGCAAGCAACATCCAGGACAAAGACCTCATCCTCTCTGTACTGACAATGTACAAAGATCCCGAGCAGCGCGAGAAGGAAATCCGCAACCTCGCCAACGTATTCGATCAGCTCGCCGATCAGATCCTTCCCCAGCTCCGTTACTCCCGCATCGCAGCTTCGATCAACGTGATCGGCAAGAGCGATGAGGAACTCATGGCCGCTTACGAGAAAGATCCCTCGACCCTCACAGTCGACGAACTTCTCTACACCGCTACACTGACCGACGACAACGCCAAGAAGATCAAGATCTATGAGGCTGCCGCACGTCAGTATCCCAACGACTACCGTTGCTTCAATAACCTCGGTATGGCTCAGTACGAAGCTGGCGACTACGCTGCTGCTGCACGCAACTTCAACAAGGCCGCTCAGCTCGACAGCCGCTCAAACGCTGCCAAGATGAACCAGGGTCTCACCGCTCTCGTCGACAAGAACTACTCCAAGGCTAAGCAGGACTTCGGCGCTGCCGCAGGCGCTGAAGGTCTCAACGACGCTCTCGGTGTATACTACCTCAAGATGGGCGACAACGCCGCTGCCGTTAAGGCATTCGGCAACAGCGCTACCAACAACGCCGCTCTCGCTCAGATCCTCACCAAGGACTACAGCAAGGCTAAGAACACTCTCAGCGCTGTGAAGAACCCCAACGCTACCACATACTACCTGATGGCAGTAGTAGGTGCTCGCACCAACAACCAGCAGATGGTCGACAATAACCTCCGTCAGGCTGTGAAACTCGACAACGCTATGGCCGCACGCGCCAAGACAGACCTTGAGTTCGCTAACTACAACCTCAACGGCATTCTCTAATAAATAGAATTCCGGGGAGATCCCCACACATAACTGCCCGTCCTGAGAAGCAAGTCTCCTCAGGACGGGTGTTTTATTGTATAATTATATAATAATGTACGCCAATAACTGTCCGCAGGCGAGTGCGTTCTCTCGGACACTCCTCAGCGGGGTATGTCGCTGTAATCAGGTAGCCACCCTGCGTATGGCATATGGCAGTGCCGCCTATCTATGGTCTGTGCGTCATATACACCCTGCTGAGCATAGGGTATCTTCAGGTACTGCGGCTCGGACAGGTGTATGTAGGCGAGGGCGTCCGGAGGACGCTGATTTAGTAGTAACCGGGTACACCGGAGCGTGTAGCGCAGGTGTGCCCGGGTGGCATGGAGAGAGATGAGGTGTCCGGTAGGACACCGATTTATGGCAGATATAGCAGTTCTTCTGGGTCATAGGTAGTAAATCGGCCTCCTGCCGGATGCCATAGTGTGAGATAGGACGTCCCGGGCACACCTCGCCAATGGCTCGGTGTACCCGGTTACTTGTGAATCAGTGTCCTTTCGGACACTCCTCAGTCATGGCACGTCGCTGTGGTCAGGTAGACACTCTGAGAGGCATGCGGTCATCTTCAGGTACTGTGGATCGGACAGGTGCATGCAGGCGAGTGCGTCGCTATGTCAGGTAGACACCCTGAGAGGCATGCGGTCATCTCCTGGCGCTATGGCTCGGACAGGGACATGCAGGTGAGGGCGTCGCTATGTCAGGTAGACACCCTGAGAGGCATGCGGTCATCTCCTGGCGCTATGGCTCGGACAGGGACATGCAGGTGAGGGCGTCGCTATGTCAGGTAGA
>CAJUKZ010000010.1 GCA_910586995.1 uncultured Muribaculaceae bacterium
TTATTCAAAATAAATTGCGTAACTTTGCGCAAGACTAAGTAACTCTTAGCAAGAGTTTTGGATGACACTAAAAAACGCCTCGATTGATTTACATCGAGGCGTTCATGTCTTTATATACTTTATAACTTATTATCTATAGAGACGAAAGGATTATGGAATTTGCTTTGTCAACTACAGAAGTATCGAGAGAGGCAAGATAGATTTGTGTGGTTGTTTCACTGTCGTGCCCCATACCTTCGCTGATGACGCTGAGAGGTATGCCTTTTACTTTTGCAGCGCTGGCCCATGAGTGGCGTGCAACATACATTGTCAACGGAATATTTACACCCACCATAGTGGCAATCTTTTTTAGGTTGTGGTTAATATTATAACCAATATTGCGGTATGCACAACGCTCATTGATTCCTGTTGTCTTTATAATGGGCAACAGATATCTGGTCGGATTATCTGGATATTTATCAAGGACTGTCTGCATTTCCGGTGTCCATTCGATTGTAAGTAATTGACCAGTCTTACGTCGTCGATAAATGAGATAGCCATTCTTCAAGTCACTTTTCTTCAGGAAAGACATATCAATAAAGCTAATCCCCCTGAGGTAAAAACTCATCATAAACATATCACGGGCAAAATCCAAAGGTGGAAAGAGTGATAAATCAATTGATTTTATTTTCTTTATATGAGTCAACGAGATTGCCCGTTTCACCGTCTTATCAATACCCGTATATACGCGACGGAAAGGATAGCGGTTTTCAATAATCTCATCTTCTACGGCACGGTGATATACAGCCCTAAGTATCCGCATATAGAATGATATTGTATTTAGTGAGTTTCCTCGTTTTTTGTGCCATGCTTCATATGCCTCCATAATTTCCGACGACATACGGTCAAGCATTACATCCTCATCACCGGACATTTGACTGGCAAGAAACTTTTTAAAACTGTTGAGAGTGGCTGCATACGTTTCAGACGTTCTGATTTTACCCTTATTTTTCAATTTTTCGATGACCCTACCCATAAATTTAAACAGGGTGTACTCATTCATATAATAATTGTATTTATCGATAACATCATCGCAAGTATATGCCAACCCCTCACCATCCAATTTTCGGACAATTTTATTAAGCCGATCTACATCCCAACGAATACATTCTCTTATTGACTGGATAAACGTCGTTCGCTCGCGTATTTGGTCAATCATAACCACTGCACGGTTCTCATCCCACTCCGAAGAAAACACACGGTAATCCGAAAGGATAAGTCTCACCCTCCTCCCATGAATAATTTGATAATAGATGACACCCTCATTGTCTGCAACGGTCGAGGGCCTGAACTTTACTTTTATAGTAGCCATTTCAATTTGATGTTTATTCAAAAAAACATTGCTGTAAATGTGCAATGATTCGGAGTTACATCAAATAGTAATCTTGATTTTTATGTAGATTGATCCGCTAAACTTTATCAAACATCGAAAAGATAGGACCGGACTCCAAATTCGAAGTGCCTAAATTGGGACGGGTTAAACATTATACAGTTATAGGAAAAGTTCCTAAGCGCAGTATGCTGTCAGAGCTAAAATGCATTCTTTCGCGCCCATGTACTTTGGGCTGTCCATAATGGTAAGAATAGTCCTGATGCATTACTTTAATCTCGAGGCATTTTTCAAGCGACCAGATGCTTATTATCAAAATCATGCTCGCCAAAGCATCTGAATCGCCTCTTAACGTGAATAAAAACCTTAATTGAGGCTTGTCATAACATAAATTTGCCCAACTTCTATATTTCAAGAAGCTGGGCATGGACTATTAATGTTTATCGAACAGTAATATTTAGTTTATCAGACAGCAATAATATCTTAACGTGAGTCGATATAAGCAATCAAAAAAAGTCAGCTAAAAGTCTTCTGCGATACTTACAACTAATAGTAAAGAGCGCATTCTAAGTTATTAAATATAAAGGGAGTCCGTAATGTAGAGCGCAGGCTCTATTACGGACTCCCCTATTTGTTGAATAAAAATTCTTTGAAATGTTTTATCTGCTCATGTCATGGAATTATTGAGTTCTTTATTGTATCTACAATATACCGCACATCTTCGTCGGTGACGTATGGACCGGCGGGAAGGCAGATACCGACCTTAAAGAGTGCTTCGCTGACGCCGTTGACGTAGGCGGGGGCGTCTTTGTAAACGGGCTGCTTGTGCATGGGCTTCCACAGTGGACGTGCCTCGATATTGGCCTTGTCGAGAAAGACACGCAGAGCTTCCACATTATCATTGGGCTGGCAGTCGGTTGTGGCTGTCGATGCAGCATGGATAACACCTGCCGCGCCGCCGACTGCTCCCGTGATAATGGTCTTGTAGGCATTCTCCTGTCCTTTGATAAGGAGATCCGGATCAAGTGTGGCTGTACACAGCCAGAAGTTGGAATCCGACTCCGGCCAAGGATTCGTGTGCATCGTAATGCCTTCAACATCCTTCAGCAACTCATAATAAAGCGCCTGCACATGCTTGTGGTGGGCAAGATGCTCATCAAGCACAGTAAGCTGTGCCCGGCCGATACAAGCGGAGATGTTTGAAAGACGGTAGTTGTAGCCGACGACCTCGTGCTGATAATATGGATAGCCTTCACGAGCTTGGGTGGCATACCATTTAGCCTTACCGGCAGTCTCCTTATCAGGGCAAATCAACGCTCCTCCTCCGGATGTGGTAATCATTTTATTTCCATTGAAACTGAGGATACCAAACCGACCGAATGTTCCGAGAACCTGACCATTATAGCGTGAGCAAAAGCCTTCGGCGGCATCCTCAACAACCGGAATGTCATAGCGGTTGGCAATCTCCATGATACGCTCAATCTGATATGGCATTCCATATAGTGCTACTGTAATTATGGCTTTAGGGGTTTTGCCGGTCTTTGCTATTCTATCTTTTATTGTCTCTTCAAGCAAATCTGGATCGATATTCCACGACTTCTTTTCTGAATCTACAAATACAGGTATTGCACCGAGGTAAGCTATGGGATTTGTTGAAGCACAGAATGTCATGGTCTGGACTATGACTTCATCTCCAGGCTTGACACCACAAAGTATCAAGGATAGATGAATCGCAGATGTTCCGGATTCAAGAGCTACCACATTCTCACTGCCGACCACATCACCAAGTTCATTCTCAAAGGCACTTACATCAGGTCCCATCGGCACGGCCCAGTCATCTGCAAGCGCTGGCTTGATAAAATCAACCTCCCGCCCACTCATCTTAGGCTTACAAAGCAATATCCGTTCTCTCATCAGTTCAAGGTATCTTCCGGTTCGAGGGGTATGTATGGACCATCTTTGACTTCAAAGATGGCAGAGGATTTTATTACTTCGATTCCATGCCACTGACCTACAGGGATTTGTACGCCATAGTTACCTTGGTCGGGGTCGAGGAGGTAGCGTTCGGTTTGTACTCCCATGTCATTGTAGAATACCACAAACATTTTACCTCGCAAGATGACGTAGGTTTCAGCAGTATGTTTGTGGCGATGAATAGGCAGCGGTGTGCCGGGAAGCAGAACGTTAATGAGTCGTTGAGCTTTAGCATCAAGACTATCATGAAGGTTATAATTCATGCGAAGGCGAGGACTTGCCTCGGCCTCCGACGTGACTTTATCAAGAAGTTGATCGTTGATTATCATGACTGAAGTTGCTTTGATTTAAGATAGGCTTCGTGAAGATGGTAGTTTTTCTTCATGAATAAAAGGTATGCGACGAGTAGAACTATGATTGTCAACCCAAGGTATATGTAGTGGTTTATCGGACAGAAAATCATGCCAAATGAGATGGCGAGCTGAAGAGCCATGTAGATGAGTGACACATTAACGTGAGGCATCTTCAGCTCGTTGGCCATAAGTTGGTAGGCGTGCTTGCGGTGAGCTTCGCCAAGGTTTTCATGTAGCTGGATGCGATGGCAGATTGTTAGAATTGCGTCCGCACCATATACCGCTAAGAAAATGATATAAGCAAAGTCGCCGGTCTGAAGTATAAGTTTGCCAAGAGCAAAGAGCAGGATAAAGGCAATGGTGATCGAGCCGACATCTCCTGCGAAACATTTGGCTTTCTTGCGAAAATTAAAGAAGCAGAACACCAAAAGGCTAAGTCCGGTGACGTAAAGATAAGGCATATCGATGAAGCCATCCTTGATATTAAGATAAATCATTGGCGCCAGAACGGCTAATGAATACCCACCCGTGATGCCATTGATACCATCCATAAAATTGTAAGCATTTGTGATACCTACACATACTATCAATGCTATCAAGACTATCCACCAATCGCCCCAGTTGAGTATACCAAATTGATAGAACATGAGGAACATTGCTATGAACTGGACAACGAGCCTTGCTGAGTCGGGCAACGAATGTATGTCATCCACGAAGCTCACCAATCCGATGAGCGTCAGACCTCCGAGTAACCATGCATATTCAAAGCCAAAAAACGCGGCATATAGCCATGCTCCGAACAAGAATATAATACCTCCGCCACGAAGCGTAATGGAGGTATGCGACGAACGCATGTTCGGCTTATCGATGATATTGAACCGATCGGCCACACGGAAGTATGCCAATTCAAAGATGATTAGCAAAAAGAAGATGATCGCAAATTTCATTATAGTAATTCAGTAAGAATTGAGTGAATATTCGTAGCTATTTTATCACATGAATATTTCGATACGTCTAAATTGGTAAATTTATCATACAGCGTTTTATCTGTAATCAAATTTACAATTCTATCGGCTAACATCTGATAGTCATTGACTGGTACAAGGAACCCATTTTCGCCATTCTTTATTATAGCCCGGTGTCCACGATTGGATGACGCCACGACCGGCAAATGACAATATTGTGCTTCGACAAGATTGATGCCAAACCCTTCACGTATACTTGATGCAACATATATATCTGATGCCGCCATAAGACATCCAACATCACTTCTCCAACCAAGAAAATGAACATATTCATCAAGTGAAAGCTTTTCTGATAATTCTACAAATTCGCCATTATGATGATTTGGGCCAGGGAGAAGCAAATGAACATTATAACCCATCTTATGGACAATCTCTAGCGCTTTGATTATCATTTGTTGGTTTTTATTTTGGATAATCTCAGCTATATATATCAATACAATTGCATCCGAGGGCAATTTAAGCTTACGTCTGTAATCATTTCGTACACCGAGCCTATCAGTCACATTCAATCGATTAAAATCAACTCCGATACCATCAATCAATTTCACGGACATTTTACGATTGAATTTACGCAGCACCCTATCATAATCTTCATTATTAATTGTAATGAATGTATCAGTGAACTTTGCCATCAATTTTTCCATTGGATAAAAAAGCAGCCAATTTATGAGAGGAGCACCCTTAAAGAAATGAAGGCCATGAGCACAATAAACCACCTTCAGTCCTTTTTTTCTGAAGCCCCTGGCTGCAAATCGTGCGGCAAGCCCTCCAACAGGAGTATGACAATAAACTATATTATACTCATTTTTCGCAATTAAAGCCTTTAGTTGCCTAATTCCTCTAAATGTTTTAAGTGTAAATGGATTGCGTTCCCAACACATGCTATAAACATTATCGGCTTCAGGGATTTCTGCATCAACTTTACAGGCAACATCTACACACCATCCCTTTTCACGTAGTTTTATTATCGTTGGAATATGAAATTTCCTTATATGCTCTTTCGCTACATTTGCGACGAACAAAATCTTTAGCCTGCTCATTTCTTCAATGTTTTTGAATAAATGAATCGGATTAGATTGAATAATTTTCCATATGCCATATAATATAGCTTTCTAAAATGCATACGACTATTCGTTAGAGCTTCGATGCGTTTATATATTTCTTTATTATTGTTTCGATATTGATAGGACAGAAATGATTCTATATTTCTATCCGAAAGTTTGCTCGGAATGATATAATCGTCAATTATAGCATTGCTGAACTTGTGCATCTCAGAGTAATAGAGTTCAGGCATACGTTTGGTAACTTGTCCATCGTGAACTCGCATTTTAACAAGCTTATCTTTGATAAAAACAAAAGATACTCCTTCGAGCATAAATTTTATCCAACACTCAATATCTTGAATGTATTTAAACGAGCTAAATCCACCACAACGTTCAAATATTGACTTGTGAATCAACAGTGTACACCCGTTTATATTTAAATGCTTTGAGAAAAAAATGTCAAATAAATCATGTCCTGATAAATATCCGTCAAGCGTAAAAGCCGGATGATAAATCAAATTTCCCTGTGCATCTATCAGATTATCAGCGCAACAAACGATTGTATTCTCCTTATCATTTGTTTTACTCAGTGTTTCAACCTCACGCGCAATCTTATCCGGTTCATAAAGGTCATCATGGCTGAGCCAAGAAAAATAATCGCCTTTCATTTTGCTTATGCCAAAATTCAAGGCTGAGGACACCCCCCCATTTGACTTATTAAAGTACCTGATTCGTTCTCCGTATGACAAAGCAACACGTTCTGTTGCACCGTCATCTCTCGACCCATCGTTAA
This sequence comes from uncultured Muribaculaceae bacterium, assembly GCA_910586995.1. Taxonomy (GTDB): domain Bacteria; phylum Bacteroidota; class Bacteroidia; order Bacteroidales; family Muribaculaceae; genus CAG-873. Next base: position 6,558 of record CAJUKZ010000010.1, read on the forward strand.
CTACTATAATCTCTATATTTGGATATGTCTGAGACAATGCCGCATCAATAGCCTCGCTAAGAAAGTTGTCACCATTATAAACGGGTATGACAATACTCACCAAAGGGAGAAATTCTGATTTCATAATAATATAAAGTTGTTATTACAATGCCTGTACCTTATCCTCAATACATTAAAAGGATCACATATATCTTAAAGAGCTATTTGTTTTCATTTTTTTCGTATCTCTTTAAGCATTTGAAGAGATTTGAATCTGAAGATGTATGCCAACCCGAAATATACAGTAGAACCAATAGCTCCACCTAAAGACAATATTAGCAAATTAGATAAATGCAATTGAGCAATTAGCAATACTATTAATAGTGTGATAGTAGCCAATATAAATGAAGGCGAAATATCTTTGATGAAATCACTCCATGTATATTTTATCATACTATTGTTCCACCAACCCATTATAAATACATTAAGCGCGGCGGCAACACAACCCATTGATACCATAAAATATACATTAACGAAAGATGCTGCACATATTAGAATGATTGCCAATATCTTAGAAATTATTGCTGCTCGCAGATATTTTTTGCTATCGCCTAAAGCGGTTAGAATAGCTGAATTAATTAAAACAAAAGGAGTGAAACATACAGTTACGCAAACAATCTGCATAAACGGCACAGCCGGAAGCCATTTACTTGTAAGAAGAACTTCTACGATAGAATTAGATAATGGAAAAAGAATAGCTACAACCCAAAACACGATAAACGCCACCATAGAAACCATTCGCCTAACCACCGATAAAAAACGAGGTAAATCATCCTGAATCTTGGCTAAAGCCGGGAACATCACACTATTAATAGTATTGGCTGCATTGTCAACAATTATTGTTGGAATTAATTGACCTCGATTATAAAATCCAAGCTCAGCAGAAGAATATCTCTTTCCAATAATCAGGTTGTATAAATTGTTGTATACCACATTCAGCAATGAGCCACCCAAAATTCGCGATCCATAGCCAAATAGAGATTTTATCCTCGTAAAAGAGTAAACACACTTAGGACGCCAGCCTACAAGAATCCAATATCCTATCAAATTTACCGTTTGCATAGTCAACTGAGAATACACAATACTCCAGACTCCTTGCCCATTATAAGCGCATGTAATGCCGACAAATGAAGATAATACTACAGCTGATAAATTGACATAAAAATTAATCTTAAACTTCATGTTGCGTATAAGCATAGCATTCTGTACACAACATAAAGACATAAGTATTATTTGTAAAGATAGGACTCTCAGAAGTGGGCAAAGCAAATCTTGTTGATAAAATTCTGCAACCCACGGCGAACACACAAATATTACCAAATATAGGATTATAGAAATCGATAAATTAGTAATGAATACTGATGATGTATCAATTTCATCAATATCTTTTTTTTGTATGAGTGCATTGCCAAACCCACTATCAATGAATACATTGCTTATAACGATAAATACACTAATCAATGCAATTAAACCAAAATCTGACGGCAGCAATAATCGAGCCAGAATTATGGAAACTATAAAACTAACTGTATGGGAACTTATTTTTTGAAAATACTGCCAAAAAAGTCCAGCAACAACTTTACTTTTTAGTGTATTATTTTTGTGATTCATTATAGATTGAGAAAATTTGGTCAACAGTTGCCTCTGGAGTATTTAATCTAAACAATTCTAAAATCTGATCCGAATCAACGTAACATAGAGGAGTTTCCAAAAAATGATCCAATCTCTCTGCATTTTTTTCTATAGCACATCTTTCATCAATTAAAAACGATGTCGGATAACGCTCCATATAAGGTTTAGATGCGTCAGCATCAATTTTATAACAAGATAATACCGGTCGGCCAGTTGAAAAATATTCAAATATCTTACAGGGAATTCCACATGGCGTAAAATTTCCGAAATTGAGCAGGATATCTGCTTGTTGTTGGATTCTAATTATTTCATCGTGGGATTTTGGACCGTGGTACTTTGCATACGGACTCGCTTGTATTTTTTCTAGAATCTCATTCTGAAAAATTTTACCATAAAAATCTACCACGATGTCATCTCGACCTATTGCATTGATTAACTCTAAAAAGTATCGGGGATCAGCAGTTGAAATAGCCATTGAACCAGTAAATACCAAATGTTTCTTTTTGTCTGACTGTTTTTTTTGCTCAATGCTATTCTCTTTAAGAGCCAAAAGAGGAATGTCGACAAATCTTATTTTATACCTGTATGAATCATACTCTGCAGCACTGTAATAATAAGAATGGGAATTGAGCAAATAAATATAATCATAGGCATCGAATAGGAACTTTTCCCATCTTTTAATTGAGCACCGACCGATATTTTCATTTCCGTAGATATGCGGTATAACACTTCCGGATATTGCATCCAGTGAATAAAGAATATACTTGCCTGTTTTTAATCTCTTTTTTGCCAATGCCCCTGCAACAGCACCTTCCAGCGATTTATAAACACCTATTATTATAGTATCTTTATCACCTGAGGCCAGTGCTTCTTTAATTGCTTTATAATACCTTCGAATGTGAGTTGTAGATGATAAAGGCCAAAAAAAGCCATTGAGGATACCTCTCAATCGAAAAGCTTTAATCAAATTTTTCTTTTTGCGTTCATTGTTATTTTCGCATGCTCGAAACCATTCCGAATACATTATATCAGGCTCAACGAACTTTACATCAGCGTCTGTATTCTCAGCAATTTGATGAAAGTTTTTTAGAGCTATGACTTTAGTGGATATTCCTCTGGATTCAAATTCTGATTTTAAGCGCTCCACGCATAAAGCATTAGGCGAAGGTTTGGGGTAATAACTATCAGTAATGAATAAAATATTCATATCATGAAAACTTAGACAACAATATAAATTTCCAAATAAATCGCGGAGTATATTTAAATACTCGAAGCATTACCTTGTTCCGGCCCATTTGTGGATTTCTAATATATCCGTCGTATGAAGCTTTGATTTTGGATTCGAGTGTTGATGCATATTTTGCAGCTAATGGCAAGTGCTTGTGTTTTAAAAGACAAGCAAGTATGAAGAACTGTTTTGAGCACAAGTACCGCTGAACAAGATCGAAACGCTTGGGATATCTGGCTTGTATGAGTTCGCAAATACTTTCCTGTATGGTGACAAGTGCGATTTTATTAAGGTTAAAAACAGAGGTCATTGTACTTCCCTCACGATGATAATAATTGTATAGAGGAGTATCTACACAAATAATTTTGTGGGCTACAGAACATGTTTTAAATACAAAATCATCATCTTCATAAGCCCTGACAGGCAAAAAACGGAATGCCATTGCAATTTCACGTTTGAAAAGCTTACTGCATACACTTGTATTCAGATGTCCTCCTATGTGTTCAATAAGTTCATCTAATGCCTGATCTGAGCTATATTCTTCACAATACTTGTCTTCGCATTTCAAGAATCGTTCTCCAGATGGTTCTTCTATAAACCACCCACATTGCACTATATCAGCATCTGATTTTTCCATTATGTAGAGCATTTGCTCATACATATTTGGCTCAATCCAATCATCGCCATCCACAAATCCAATGTAATCTCCGGAAGCTATGTCGAGTGCCGCATTTCGAGCTGTTGACTGCCCCCCGTTTGGCTTATCTATAATTTTAATATTAGAGAATCTCTCTGCATACTCCCTGCATATAGCCAAAGAATTATCAGGAGACGCATCATTCACTAAAATCAGTTCAATATTAGGATATGTCTGATTTATCACGCTATCAATACACTTCCTAAGATACGGCTCAACTTTATATATTGCGACTATTACAGAAATGAGTGGCTGTCTCATAAACTATTGATGATTTTCTTCCAATTCAAGCAGGAGAGTATAATAGATGGCTTCCACTGAGGAACACCTTTGATTATCGGTACTGAATCAATCAAATGAGCATTGTCCTTTGGCTTAAATTTAGTTGTTAATAATGCCCCTTTACTATTTGTGTTATGCAATATACGGTTAAATGCAGCGACATGTTCTTCCCTCATTGTTTCAGATTCCGAGAGTAAGAAAAACATCCTTTGATAATTAATTCTTGAACTACGTCGTTTCCACTTATCTTCAGCGACTTCTTTTGTTGGATAGTGTCTGAAATAAACCGTAATATCACTAATTTTTGCCGCCGGATAAGTAAAGTGTTCTCCGGACTCATATCTTTCGGTAGACTCAGGATTGACAAACTCAAGGTCTTGACTGAAGTAATATTTAGGATTGCGTATTAATTTTAGGTAATCATCAACACTCATTCCAATACCTTCAGTAGGAGTCTTATAGCTTATTCCGTAGTATTGATATATGTATCCTCCAGCACAGTTATTACTGATTATCGAAAAATCAGTGTACTTCAATCCAATGCGCCGATTCCATTTCAAAAAATTAATTGCCCCACGATAAACGGGCTTTAATATTTTCTTAAAATGACTCATATAATTTAAAGAATCTTTTATATCCATAACAGCGATCAAGAAAACAATATAACCATCTAATTGAGGATATTAATATCATACCTATATATCTTTATCCATATCATAAGGCCCTTCAATATCACGATATACCCCTTTTGTTACTATTATTCCTTTAGATGATGGAACTGTAACACAATATGATTCCATGTCAGTATTCCGACATATTATGGTACGAGCACCAAATACACAGCGATCCGGAGTCTTTACAGAGTGCATCACTAAACATTCCATTCCCAACCAATTATAATCTCCGATCTCTATAGAACCACTGGCTCTTTTGATTCTATTGTCTGCTTGTTGGATTAGAGGATGAAAATTCGTATCCATAAATGTCACACCCCAACCTATTCTATTATTTATTCCAAATTTTATTGATTTAAAGCATACAATTCTTAACCCAGAAGCATTTGTAAAACCGGAGCCAAAATCAAGTAATCCTTTCGGGCCAACAGATAAGAATGTTGAATTTCCTATATTGCACTTCCCTCTAAATACTATCTGACCACCTTTATTCTCATAATGAATCCCATTGTTAGGATGAACATTTGAAGAAAACTTCCCTAATTGTATTAAACCAAAGCGAACCTTACCATATATTACAATAGAACCTTTTGTCGTAATAAAATGCGGCTTATAAAGAAGAATGGGAAGCTTTATCGCCTGATAAAACGGAAGATAATGAAAATTAAAGTATATCGTTTTCGGGAGTGAGCGAAAAAGCCACCTCATTTTCCATATAGTTTTTATTATACGAATAAACCGAATAATGTATCTTGTATGGAATTTGCGTGCCAGTTTTGCGCACACTGACATGATGGGGGGGGGTAGTAACTCTCATTGTTTCAGACACTAAGCATCAACACATTCACTTAGTAATATATTTCTTTGAACCATTTTGGGATATCATTCGGGCCGGGATACCCCCTACAGTAACATTCGGAGTGGTAATACTTTTTGTTACAACAGCGTTAGCACCGATAGCCACACCATCTGCAATTTCAATATCACCTATAATTGCTGCTCCAAAGCCTATAAATACATTGTTACCTATAGTTGGGACTTTATCATCTTCAGTTGCACCAATCACAGCACCGCCTATTATGCGGCAATTTGCACCAATTTTGGCGTTTTGATTGATAATTATATTCCCGTAATGTTCAAGGCATAATCCAGGACCACAAGTGTTGAATCCAATAGAGAAGCCCAGACGTTGACTAAGATTGACATATCTTAGTTTTAAAAATTTCCCAACCAATCGACTGATTATCCCCTTTTTGCAGTTTTCATAGTATTCACACTTACGAAGCAATCGCTCAAATGTCCAGATGATATCATGCTTATATCGTGGTTGATTTGCTGTCTTACGGAGAGCAATTTTATCACACTCAAGATAATATAAGTAATCAGTCTTAGATTGTATCATCACTAAACCATTTATTGTTTAGAACTAATGCCTTACTGATTGGTCCATCTTCATAGTAAATAAGATCTCCAGTACCTAACAACGATTTTGCAAGATGGTAGAATCTATCTGCAGCTTCCTTCGGATTCCACTTTTCAATCATTGTATTGCATGCATTTTCAGACAACTTTGACCTGAGGCGTGCATCTTGTACTAGCTTTATCACATTGTTTTCAAACGATTTATAGTTGTTTGTTTCATAAATCAAGCCATTTACGCCATGCTTTATAAGAAAGGGTGTCGCGCCAATCCCGTGACTTGTAACGACCGCACATCCTGAGGCCATAGCTTCTCCGAGAACAGCACCCCAGCCTTCATTGAAATCAGATGTGAACATATAGATGTCCGCTTTTTCCATAAACCCGCGAACGTCTGACGGAGGCATCGCTCCATGTAGAATTACATTGTTTTGTAGATTGTATTTATTGACTAATTCCTTCAACCTGTTTTCCAATTCTCCAGAACCTATTATATCCAAGGAAAAATTGATTCCTCGGGATTTTAATTTATTTGCGATATAAATAGGGTATTCTGGATGTTTAAGAGGAATTAATCTACCTGCCCAGAGTAATTTTAATTTGTCCTGGTTACTTGCTATACGGTCATGGCTACCATTTGGGTTTACTTCTATAAAATGTCCCCATTTGAATCTACGATTGTCAAATGCCAGTATTCTCGACGTGTCGTAAGCCGTATAGGCACTGGCTGCAAGCAAATAAAAATTACTTTTTCTGCCCGGAATTATAAACCGTTTGAGTACCGTAAAGAAAGTCTTCGGATTGAGCATATGCCAAATTCCCTTCCTGAACAATCGCTCTGCATAATAAAAAGTCAGCTTATTTTGCCGAACTCTCTTACTGACGAATTCGTAAGGGGCACTTCCAAGAATAAGCACATCTGCATTATCACATAAGTCAAGAGCTCTTTTCTTTGCACTATCATTTATATAAGAGCATATAACATACTGATGAGACCTGATGTCAATTTTCCATCCCATATTTTCTCGTTCTTCATCCATTTTTTGAGTTTGAATGAATGAAAATGATATATTAGGATTCTTACTCAACTCATCACAAAAGAAGCGTTCATGATGATTGAAGAAATTAGATACAAAAACGACAGAAATCACTGCTCGAAGTAAAATTTGAATTGATTAAATTGCTCCTGCCCCATCAAGCGATAAATAAAGAGAGTACTGGATAAGATTACTGCGACCAATAAGTAAATGTGCCGATCCTGCTTAGAACGTGTACTAATATATTCTTCCAACGCTATATAGGTATAAGGCATAAAATATAACGATACTCGTTCCGCGGTTCTACTTATCAGACGCACACACCACAACGCCATAGAGACAAAGTTTACATCTATCATTGCTAAATTTGAGTGTCGTTTGGCAATTAACGTATCTTTATTTCTTAGACATAACAGCGTTATGATGAGCACAATTGCAAAAAATATCTGCCCATTACCGGTTTGTTCGATACCATAATTGTATTCCATTACATCTGCTACTGTAAGCAATAATTTATCTGCAAATAGCAATCCTACAAACATTGAAAAAAACATCAATGATATTGTTTTTAATGACAGTTTCAGATGCGCTATATAATATACTGGTGCAAAAATTATGGCTGATTTATGAAACATCATTGCTACTACAACAGTGATCAGGAATTTAAATAAGTTGCGCCTTTGTACATATCGGTATCCAATCAGTAAAATCGAAACAGCAAGAGTTTGCCTAATTCCAGACATTGCAAACTGGAAGAAACCCAAGGTTACAAAGAAGAATAATGCCAAACACCAATTAGATGCAGTCCGGGAAATAAAATCATACAATGCGTAACAGACCATAATTCCTAACGCAATCAATAGAGTATGGGGCCATGAGGATATCTTTGTCAAGAGTAAAATGAAGTTCTTATACCCAATCTCGGTTCTCTCGTATCCAAATGGCGATAAGTCTTCGAAATCGCCAAATCTGGCAAGTGCTTCAAATGCCCTTAAATAGTTCCGTGTATCCGCACCTATTGTATTGGCTTTAAATGCGATTAAGATGAATACAGGAATAAGTGCAAATACAAGACACTTCCTTTTGGTCGCTATATTGGTTGTCGATAACTCTATGCTCATACAGAACAGGATAATCAACAACATTATATAATAAACTATCATTTCAGGACTGATTTATACAAATCAATGTAACCTTGAAAACAATTGTCCTCGTTGAAGTTGTCCTTGGCAAACTTAACTAACTGTTCTTTGTTAAAAAGTTTCCGTTTAGAAAAAATTTTAAGAATACATTGATTCAGCGATTGAATGTCTCCTTGATTTATCGAATATCCACACTGAGAAGGTACAGATTCAGGACTCCCTCCTGTCTTATACGTAATTACAGGTGTTCCGCAGGCTATAGCTTCCATATTGACCGTAGGATAATTATCCTCGTAAGTCGTATTTATAAAAGCAATAGCGTTAGAATACCGAATTGCAAGCTCCTCCGCGGAATTCGTTCTTTGTATCCCTATTATGCCATTGGGAAGATTTTTAATTTGGCTGTTTGATAAACCAACTAAACGAATATCAATATCATCGGTGAGAAGGTCTCGCAATTTAATAAAATCCTGTAATCCTTTCCTTTTATCCCACGGGAATGCAACTCCTAATATATAAGGCTTTATATTCTGTAATATGCGTTTGGGATTAAATTGGTTAAGGTTGATACCGTTATGAATAGTAAATTGTTTTGTATTCTTAAAAAAACTCTGACTTATTAGTGATGCTAACCAATTTGAAACCGGGACTAAAGTCAACCGAGAACCAATGCTATTAAATAATTCTTTTTTTATCGTGTAATTTGCACATGAATTATCAACAAGAGCTGGAGGATATGACTTGATTTGCGGACAATTATGACATTCAGTTTTCCACCTATCGCATCCAACTAAATCGAAATACGCACAATGGCCAGTAAATGGCCAACAGTCGTGAAGTGTCCATATTACTTTAGAATTGGTCTCTTTAACAAATTCAAATAGGACCTCATAATTTAAGAAATTACCATGTAAATTATGTAGATGAATTATATCCGGACTTATGGCATCTAATCTCTTTACTAATTCTATAGTTTTTCTCGTGGAATAACGCCCCTGTCTATCAGTTAGTCTTGAAAAAATATTGTGTTTATATGAATCAATTTTATTGATAACTTTGAAGTGAGTCCGATCTACCACATTACCATATCCAAAAGCCACAAACGATTCATATCCAGCATGTGTTATCCTTTTTTCTATCCCGTGCACTATACGTCCGGTACTCCCGATATTATACGTGGTGTTGATTTGGACTATCCTCATTGTTTCTGAATCTTTAGAATTTTCTCCAGACCATTTTGTTGACTACGCCGGTGTAGCTCTGGATGAGCTTGACGATCTTGGTGGATACGCATTCGTCTACGTAGTTGGGAACGGGGAGGCCGAGATGGCCGTTGCGGTTCATCTCCACGGCGACGTCGACGGCCTGCAGCAGTGAGGATTCGTCGATGCCGGCGAGGATGAAGTCGCCTTTGTCAAGGGCCTCCGGGCGCTCGGTGGAGGTACGGATGCAGACGGCGGCGATCGGTTTGCCGACGGAGAGGAAGAAGCTGCTCTCCTCGGGGAGTGTGCCGGAATCGCTGACCACGGCGAAGGAGTTCATCTGAAGGTTGTTGTAGTCATGGAAGCCGAGTGGTTCGTGGGCTATGACCCTTCGGTCGAGCTTGAAGCCGCTCTGCTCGAGGCGCTTGCGGGAACGGGGATGACAGCTGTAGAGAATCGGCATGTCGTACTTCTCAGCCATGGCGTTGATGGCGTTGAAAAGCGACAGGAAGTTCTTCTCTGTATCGATATTCTCCTCGCGGTGGGCTGAAAGCAGTATGTATCTGCCTTTTTCGAGACCGAGGCGGCTCAGTATGTCGGAGGCCTCGATGTCGGGAAGATTGTTATGGAGAACTTCTGCCATTGGCGAGCCGCTGACATATGTGCGCTGCGGGGCTACACCCGATGCATTGAGATAGCGGCGGGCATGCTCTGAGTAGCAGATATTGACGTCGGAGATGATGTCGACGATGCGGCGGTTGGTCTCCTCGGGCAGGCATTCGTCGAAGCACCGGTTGCCGGCCTCCATGTGGAAGATGGGAATATGCAAACGTTTGGCCCCAATCACGCTCAGGCAGGAGTTGGTGTCGCCGAGCACAAGGACCGCATCGGGCTTAGTTTCCACCATCAGCTGATACGAAGCGGCGATGATGTTGCCCATGGTTTCGCCGAGATCTTTGCCGACGGCATCCATATATACTTCGGGGTCGGCGAGTTTGAGATCTTTGAAGAACACGCCGTTAAGGTTGTAGTCGTAGTTCTGGCCAGTGTGGGCGAGAATCACGTCGAAATATTCGCGGCATCGATTGATGACGGCCGCAAGCCGTATGATTTCGGGACGTGTGCCTACTATGATAAGTAGCTTGAGTTTCCCGTTGTTTTTAAATTCAGCCATTTACTTTTTCAAAGAATGTGTCGGGACGGTTGGGATCGAAGCACTCGTTGCAGTACATCACTGTCACGAGATCTTCGGTGTCCGACAGGTTGATGATATTGTGGGTATAACCGGGGAGCATGTGCACGGCCTCTATCTTGTCACCGCTTACCTCGAACTCGATGATTTCATCAGTACCGAGCTTGCGCTGCTGTATCTTGCCATGACCGGCAACGACGATGAAGAACTCCCACTTGGTGTTGTGCCAGTGCTCGCCCTTGGTGATTCCCGGCTTGGAGATATTGATGCTTACCTGACCGACGTTGGCGCTCTTGACAAGCTCGGTGAACGAGCCGCGCTGATCGACGTTCATCTTCAGCGGAAACGACGCTTTCTCTTTCGGCAGATAGCTCAGATAGGTCGAGTAAAGCGCCTTGGCAAACGAACCATCGGGAATCTCGGGGATAACGAGAGTCTGTGGCTGAGACTTGAATTGCTCCAATAGCTCTACGATCCGGCCAAGTGTGACTCTATGGGTATGCGGTGCGGCGCAGTAACGTCCATCAGCCGTAAGCACCGTATCAACACCTTCAAATTCGCAATGATGTTCTTTGCCTCGCAAGGCTGCAAGCATCTCGTCCACGAGATCGTCGATATAGAGCAATTCAAGCTCCACCGACGGGTCATTGACCTGAATCGGCAGATCATGCGCGAGGTTGTTGCAAAATGTGGCTACGGCCGAATTGTAGTTGGGACGACACCATTTACCGAACAGATTCGGAAAACGGTAGACCAGCACCTTTGCTCCGGTTTCCTTTGCGTAGTCAAAGAACAGTTCCTCGCCAGCCTTCTTGCTCTCTCCGTAGGGATGACCGGCATAGCGGCCTATCAGGGTTGCCTGAATGGAACTGCTCAACATCACAGGGCAACGGTTGCCATGCTTACGGAGGGTACCGAGTAGTGTCGACGCAAAGCCGAAGTTGCCCTTTTTGAAATCCTCAGGATTATCCGGACGGTTGACTCCCGCGAGGTTGAACACGAAGTCTGCCTCCGCACAATAACGGTCAAGATCCTCAGGCGTTGAATCTATGTCGTATTCAAAGACATCGTCGATAGTAAGGTCCGGAAATCGCCGGTCCTTACCGTCCTTTATCGCATTGAGCTGCGCACATAGGTTTCTGCCTACGAAACCTTTGGCACCGGTTACTAAGATTTTCATTGTACGAAATTGCCTTCGCCGCTGAGTTCTTTCTGTATGTAATCGAGTGAGGCGATCTTTGCCTTCGTTTCCTCTACATTGAGCTGACGGGTGTTGTTGGAGTTGAACTCCGACAGTACATTGCGCGTGTCGTCGCCCTCCTTGAAGAACTTGTCGTAGTTCAGACCGCGGTTGTCGGCGGGCACGCGGTAGAAGTTGCCCATATCCTCGGCCTTGGCGCATTCCTCGTTGGTGAGCAGCGTCTCATACATCTTCTCGCCGTGACGGATACCGATTACCTTGATATCCTCTTTCTTGCCGCCAAAAAGTTCGCAGACTGCCTCGGCCTGAGTGCCTATGGTGCACGCAGGTGCTTTCTGTACAAGGATGTCGCCGTTCTGGCCATGCTCGAATGCGAAGATTACAAGATCAACTGCCTCGTCAAGACTCATGATGAAACGGGTCATCGAAGGCTCTGTCAGGGTGATGGGATTACCCGAGCGGATCTGCTCAATCCAGAGGGGAATAACAGAACCACGCGAACACATCACGTTGCCATAGCGGGTGCAGCAGATCTTTGTGTTGCCGGAATAACGGCTTTTGGCCACTGCAACTTTTTCCTCGATTGCCTTGGTGATACCCATCGCATTGATCGGATAAGCAGCCTTGTCGGTAGACAGACAGATTACCGCCTCAACTCCGGATTCAATTGCTGCTGTCAGAACATTGTCCGTGCCGATAACGTTTGTCTTGACGGCCTCCATCGGGAAGAACTCGCACGACGGAACCTGCTTCAGGGCTGCCGCGTGGAAAATGTAGTCGACTCCCGGCATCGCATTCTTGCACGACTGCAGGTTGCGGACATCGCCGATATAGAACTTGATCTTGTGAGCTACTTCAGGATAACGCACCTGATACTCATGGCGCATATCATCCTGCTTCTTCTCATCACGACTGAAAATACGGATTTCCTTGATATCTGTGTCCAGAAATCGCCTCAATACTGCATTACCGAAACTTCCTGTACCCCCGGTAATCAATAGGGTCTTGTCTTTAAATATTGACATATGATTGGCTGTTATATGTTTACTTATATTGAAATATATCCAGTCATGTTAATTACCGAACCATTCTTTTGATGGAGATTCATCGTTGAGACGCCGTTCCGCCCATTTCCATTCGTAACAGGCTGGAGTTGGCTTGAAGTATGGAGTTGATTTATCGTCAATTTGTCCAATAATATCCTGTCGATGATACTTACGGAGTTTGTCGATAGGCAATGTTGTTATCATTACAAGAGGAAAATCACCACCTTTGATCTTCATCACATCCATATTGACGCTCTTAGTTGGCTGCACAACCTTTGTATCCCCATAGTCAGAGGAGTTGGACTGTACAATAAAACAATGTAGATCCCTAGTCCACGCTTCGGTTATATTTGCAAAATATTGAGTATCTCGATTATATTCAATCGCCACGATAAAATCTACTTTTGACTTGAAAATTGAGCGATCCGAGATATTACTAAGTTCAAAGCAGTTGTAAGTCGAAAAATAAGATTTTCGCCAATGTATCAAATGATAATTTGAAGTTACTTTTGGCTCAATTTTATGATATGCTGCAATCAATTTCTGCTCAGCAGGAGCATAGTAGTTCTTCTTTCTGATTACTATTGCAGCAGTATCATAACAGTTCATTTTTACCGGAAATATGTTGAATATGAAATTGTAGACATACATATCATCAAGATATTCAACAGACTCGATACTACCTTTACTTGGGGTAACATAGAATTCCAATCCTCCTATGATGGCACAATCATTTCTTACAGTCTGATCAACCAACAGAGGCAGCCATTCTACCGGAATAGAGGTTTCAGGGAAAATAAGCATCTCAACATGCTTCTTGGAGGAGTAGTTGAGTACCTCAAATAACTTTTCCCTTCTCTTATTCGATTTGTTCGGATTCCCACAAATACACTTAATTAAATCCGCCTCCTCAATCTTCCAGTTGACAATACCTACTTTCTTATCAGGATGGAAAGCTGAATCAGTTTTCTCATCATTAATATCAATAATTTTGATTGATGGATTCCTGTTCCCAACAGTACAGACGTCAAAGCAATTCTTGAAAAATTTTGTACGTATGCCTTCCATACCTTGTTCTTGTCCTTCCGCCACAAACATATCCCGCCATTCATAGTTAAATTTCCAGAACTTGTTATCAATATCAACCGTATCCAGAAGTGATGGCGACGAATTAGTTGATAGTTTATGGTATATGTGAAGAAGCATTATCTCATGCGGCTTCAGAAAGACAGGAGAGACAAAAGGAGCATATGTATAATCCTGAAAATCTTCAATCTTTTCAGAAATCAAATTCTTGCAAACCAAAGATTTCGCGCTATTATTTGGCAATGTGTAGCAATACCCTTTAAGATATTGATATTGATGCCGAAAAAGATATGTCTTGCGAAACTTTAATGCCAGTTCTTTTATTGCGACTGATTCTCTGATAAAACATTTAGTCAGTATATCCGGATATAGAGCAACAGCCATCGCAGTACTTATAAGCAAGTGCTCCTTTAATGCATTCCTTATATCGTTTTCATCGAATCCCGGCATATGTCCGCCATCCTCCGACAATTCCAACTTAACTTTGTCAATTGCCCTGATGGCCTGAGACCAAAACCTTTCAAGATTACTGGGCTCATTATTTATGACAAAATATGTGGCGACTTTCTCCCATAGGGAATTCATCAATATAGTCGTTCTTCCCTTAAAATATGTGAGAATCTGTTTTGCAGATGCCTCAGCATCTTCCTTAGACGCTGATTCGAATGGCAGAATTGAGAGGAATATTTTCTTTGCAAGGTATTTTGATGCTCCATACTTATCTTCACTAATACCTTGTATATTACGGATTTTATTGACTGAGTCTGATATTTCAAGACGGAATGCCTCATCATCAAATTCAAGGTTTATTTCTTCTTCCCACGGCAGATAACGGAACTCACTGCGGTTCTTTTCAAGTTGCTTTTTGAACTTATTTACAGCAGCTCTTGACTCGTTGCAGTTAAAGTACTCCATTATGATCTTGCCTAACTGGATATCAAGCCTAATGCCATCCAACTCTATGCAATAACATACATCCGATACCTTACCTTGTGAATTTTCCGATTTAGCACCTTTATCACCGATATTCGTTCCTGATGCATCATCATGAGTATCTATTCTTCTAAAACTTAGAGATACTCCATATGATGAATCTATTACATTATCGCATACTAAATGATCCGTTATAAATCCATCAATATATGAATGGCTTTCGGGATGAGGCGTGATTTTCATTCCCTTGCCGGAAAATACTATAAGAATATCATCAACGTAACGTCCGTAATATGCGGGAGTGACATAACTGCGGATATAATCATCAAACGGTTTGAGATATAGATTGCCAAGAAAGCCGGAAGATGGAAGCCCTATAGGAAGTAATTTCTTATTTTCGCTTTCGTTATAATCAGGAAAAAGCTTCGAATATTGCTCATGAACTTTCTGTAGAAGATCACATAGTTGCTTATCATCCTCACCGAATTCACTATCTCTGCCAATGTATCTTTCAACTATTTCTCTTACGTTGATTCTAACATTATAGAAATATCTCTTTATGTCAAGACTAAGTATAGCCGCATTATCTCCATCGTCAAGAGCTTGTGATATTTTATTAAGTCCATTGTCTCTCCATTGCTTATAACCAATGAAATATGGCTCAAACATCATCAGTCCGGATGATATTTCAACTGCGTCTTCGTTCTTTCCTTGTCCCTGTCTATCAAAAATTGAAAGTCTATATGCGTAATTATCATTTGATATCAAATGATCCAGACGCTTGCCCAACCTCAACATCCATATAGTTGATATAATGTAAATCTCAATCGGTGCATCAATTACAATATTACATTTTTCAACCACAAAATCATCAAGTAAGACCTCATTGGATATATAATGCTCATTGTATGACGGAGCTTCCTTCAACTGTTTAGGAACTATCTTATACGAAATCTTATTTAACCAACTTTCTAATACACCGCCGCTTTCTTCACCATTCAGAACGTTCAGCAACAGTTGGAATTTATCCTTGAATTTATTCTTGAATTCGTGACGCGAGCATTCATATTCACCTTGAAAACATGTATCATCATCGCAGGCCAACATGTCAAGTTCAAATTTCGCAAGATTTTTACGTAAAATAAGAGGCTGTCCGTTGTAGTAGACAAACGTCTTGAATTTACGATATGCGTCGTATATATCCTGGAAAGTGAATGACATGCAAATAATGATGAATTATATTTATTACCTATCCTACATTACATTGAGGCAATAAACTCATGTATTCTTTAATACTTTTGACCCTTTTTGACTATAGTCTATTATCAATCAAGATAGATACCCTACCCTAATAATATTACCTTCAACACTAAATAATAAAAGGAATAATTTTTCGGAAGTACCGAATGGTACTACTTTATACAGCCAAAGACTGCGACAATAATTCAGGAGTGCAATAAAAAGCAGGCCACACTCAGTCGTTTATACGTTCAGACTGAAAATCATATAAACTGTATATAATCTGATTCTATCTCGAATGTGGCCGCAATCAGTCCTTCGAGTTTTAGAATCAATCTCTTTTTCTTTGAGCCTTTCAATTTAACGAGGTTTCCTGTTGTGCCCTCAAGGCCGCCACCAACAATCATCACTCGTTTTCCTATCATGTCAGGGGTAATTTCGTCTGGCGCGTAATAATTGCAGCATTTTGAGTTTCCCACAGCTCTGATGAAGTCTTGCATCGCTTTCATTGGCACTGTCATGGGTGTGTTTTGCGGAGCACCCTTTACGAAGCGATATTGCAGGGTATCTATTTTGCCAACTGCTTCATCAAGTTTTGGCTTAGAAGACTTTGCAAACAATAGACTCGGAATAAATGGCAAAAAAACACGTTGTTTGCGACCATTAGATGCTTCCTTCAACACCCAGTGCATAGGTGTAAAGATTTCAAAGCCCAATTCCGGAAGAACTTTATATGCAGGAGTCTTGGAGTTTGCTCTTTTCAAATCCCTCAAAACGTACCACTGGAGCATATCCGTAGTAGCCATTTCATGTGTGTGCATCTTAGGCTATTTTAGATAGAAGGCAATTCTCTAAGTCCTGCAATATATCACATATCACTAATATACTGCAAGTTATAAAATTCTGCGAAAAAGTTCACAGTTAAATTTACTCTCCCAACCTGAATACTTGATTGGTCCATTTTATATTACGCAAACAAACCTTAATTGCGAGCATTCTTTTTAGAATAACGCCTACATGACTCGTTTACGAGTGCAAAGCTAACAAAAATTATTAGAAAAAGCAATGTAATGCAGAGTATTTTTAGAAAGATGGATATTAAAATTCTTATTAAAATTCTTATTGTGAAGACATTTCCAAATACTCGGAAGCGCACCAGCAAGCTGACCGAACGATGTCACACCGTTCTTTGCAGTCATCTGTATCTTGTCCTGGATCTCCATCGCGGACTCCCAACCAAGGCCATAGTTCTTGATCAGAGTCGAAGTCACATTCACCGTCTCTCCAAGATCGGCAAGTCCCCCAACAGCAGCTTTGGCCGACTGCTCCAGAAAGGCTATCCAGTTATCCTCCGGCACACCATTGGACACCACCTGATATAAGCCGTTGGCCAGTTCCTCACGCGCCAGCGGGACGCTCTGCGACATCTTCTTGATCGAATCCTCCAGCGCCGTAAATTCCGCACCGGTCTTCTGAGCCATCGTGTTGGCCTGTCGCATAGCCGTATCGAAACTCATAAAGCCCGATGCCAGATTCTGAACTCCTGATGACATATTTTGAGCGGCAAAACCAATACCGGCTATCATATTTATAGTTTCAGAAAGTTGACCGGTAAAGGACTTTGTTTGCCCCTGCAGGCCCGACAATGCCTTACTCACACTGTCGGCCTCCCCCTTCAGTTGAGCGAATAACTTCGTTCCGTTGCTGTCAAATTTCAGACGTACGCTTATGGTTTTGGTCATTTTTTATATTAATTAATTTGCTAATTCAATTGCAAATTGTTATATTTGCAAAAAGGAAATAAGTTAAGTCTCAAAAATCATATAAGCCATGTTGCCGTTAATGTCTTTTTTCTGGTTGAAGGTTCTTAATTTTATAGTATTCATACTATTCCTTCTTGTATTAGGCTCTGTATTTTATGCTATTTGGACTGGACCGTCAGACAGTAACCATCCCAGAGGTCCTTTTTGGTAAAAGAAATAAGTTAAATCTCAAAAATCATATAAGCCATGTTACCATTAATGTTTTCATTTTTCGGGGGTGTGCTTGGTTTTATCTGGTTTATATTTGGAATACTTTATGTAATAGGCTCAATAGGCACTATTTTCCTTATATATAAAGAAAATATCCAAGACAGTGAAAGGCCTCGTAAACATCTTCGTTGGCCTTGGTAATAGCTTATTGCTTCTACCCCAGCTTCTGCTTCAACCGTTTAAAGCGCTGCAATTGTTCTTCTTCCGGCAATTGTGGCGCTTGCTGTTTCCGCTTAGTCTTAGGACGGGCATCCCACGGCAGGGGCAGCAACTTCTGAGGAGTGATCTTGCGCTTCACATGAGGCTGTATGCAGATCGCGGCGAGAAGTCTCACGCGCTCCCAGGCAGCCCGGCTCTCGGAATCACTCGATTCTGTATAGGCTTTGGCTATAGCACCGAACTCGTCGGGAGTGCAGGCCATGAAATCACGCATGCACATCCCGATCTGTCCGATTGCGAATCCGAGTAATTCTAAGATTCCCGACGCTTTTTTTTTGAGCCTTCCGCAGAGGCCGCAGTCTCCGTCTCATCACTCGAATTAAGAGTGGTCGCCCAACTTACCAGTTCCTCCTGGTCAATTGCGTCGGCGAAACCCATCAGGGTCTTGTCGAACTCTATGCCCTCACGTGCGCAGGCCGAAGCCACACATACTATGTTTATAGGATGACGTTATGTGTGCAAATTTTGTACAATGAATCAGAAGAAAGGAAGTTTGGTTATTCCACTCAATTAACACCGATATGTAGATTTACATAATGTTTAAATTATTCTGCTATTTGATTAGTCGTCTGGTGAAAATTACAGAAAACAAAAATCAGACACCTACAGAATGGTAAGTGTCTGATCAGATCATCTAATGAATATCAGTCATCCAACGTGTAATACACAAATGTCACTGTACCATTTATTTTAAGAGTATTGGCATTGGCAATATCAGGGCCGCGGCCATCTCCAAGAGCAGAAACCAATAGTCCGGCAAAGGCTACAGTGTAGTTATCAAACTTCAATGTGACGTTTTTGCCTGATTTCTTAACAACTGTTACCTTTCCATCCTCATAAGAATATTCTGCGTTTTCGGTGCCAAGCACGAGATCGTCGGGTGTTACTTCATCCCCTACCTCATATTCAGTAAGGTCTTCGTAACATGCAATGGTGTGCATGACGCCACTTTTTGAGACACCAATATAATAAAAGCCTGATTCATCGTAATTGGGAACGATGGAGCCTACATCCCATTTTTGACCATTAACAGTCAGACTTCCATTAGAAGAACCACCGTCTGGTTCGTCATCGTCACTGCTACATGAAGTGAATCCGAGTGAGATCGCAGCTACAAACAGCATTGTAGCCAAGGCATGAATATACTTTTTCATAGTATGGCTTCTTTAGAATTTATATGATACACCGATAGAGATAGGCAGGCGGTTGAACCATTTGATTCCTTGCCATTTGACTTCAACGCCAATATTAAAACGGTCTGTTATAGCATACTCCGCTCCTGCGCCAAGGTTGTAATAGAACTTATTCATTGATGAACTTCCTATTTCTTCATCGTCATTATCGGCTTCACGGGTTCTACCCTCAGGCTCTGATTTTGTGACTACTCCCTTGATATTGGCATATCCGATACCTGCAAGTGGGTAGACGTTGATTTTCTCACCAATTTTGAACAGATAGTGAACGTTAGCACCCACCTCAAACAGGCTTGCGCCTTTAGCCTTGAAGTCGTAGCCCGCGACATAGCCATTGCACACAAGCAAAACAATAACTTTTTCATAAGATGATAATTATTAGTTTGTTGCGAAACAAGGCTCAGGAATCGCGTATTTTATTAGCAACCGCTCATGTCCGGTGATCCAGTTTTTGGGGATTCTGTTGTGCAAATATTATAAAAGCAAAATCGCAACCAACTTTAGTTTAGTTGATTGCGATCTTGTTTGTTGCCTTGGAAGGATTCGAACCCTCACAGGCGGAACCAGAATCCGACGTGCTACCATTACACCACAAGGCAATTTTTGTCAGTTTTTAACGGCTCTCCGTTTTTGACGTTGCAAAGGTAGGTAGTTTTTTTTATTCTGCAAAATTTTCAACAACTTTTTTTGCCCACATTGTAAAATTTGTGGAATTTATAGCAAAAAACGTTCTTAATGGAAGCGGCAATTTCAATAAATATTGATTTTTATATATGGTTTCTTTGAACATCACATCAAAATTAATAATTTTGCATCATGTTGAATATCAATATTAATAATACCAGTGAAAGGAATAGTAGTAGGAATGGGGGAAGCCCTATGGGACATTCTCCCCGAAGGTAAAAAAGTAGGTGGTGCTCCTGCCAACTTTGCATATCATGTGTCGCAATTTGGATTAGACAGTTGCGTAGTAAGCGCTGTCGGCGATGATGAGCCAGGACATGAAATTACAGAAAACTTCTCGTCAAAAGGACTTAACCAGCACATCGAGAAAGTTCAATACCCGACAGGTAGCATACTTGTAGAGATTGATCAGGCCGGGATACCGCAATATGATATTAAAGAGAACGTAGCATGGGATAACATTCCATATACGACATCACTTGAAAAATTGGCGAAGCAGACCAAGGCTGTATGCTTCGGCTCGCTGGCACAGCGCAATTCTGTTTCGAGAAATACCATAAACCGTTTTCTTGATGCTATACCGTCCGAGAATGAACCGTTAATCGTTTTTGATATTAATCTACGACAAGATTTCTATAATAAGGAAATTATATGTGATTCAATGCAACGCTGCAACATCCTAAAAATCAATGATGAGGAACTTGTTGATATCAGCCGTATGTTCGGATTTCCCGAAATAGATTTTCAAGACAAATGCCGGATATTATTAGGAAAGTACAATCTGAAGATGCTTATATTGACGTGCGGTATCAACGGAAGCTATGTATTCACTCCCGGAAACGTTTCTTTCCAGCCTACCCCAAAAGTAAATGTAGCAGATACTGTAGGCGCCGGAGATTCTTTTACTGCCGCTTTTATATCCAGTATACTAAAAGGCAAGTCCGTAGCCGAATCGCATGACATTGCAGTAAGAACATCCGCCTACGTCTGCACTAAGAATGGAGCAATGCCAATACTCCCAGAAGAACTTACATCATAACGGCATATCAACAGACAAAAGCATACTTAAAATAGATAAGATCCATCAAGTCCTTATATTAAATAAATGCCGCAGTCCGCGGCATTTGTCTTATTTGTAAATATTAACAATATTTGCCAGGATTTCAGCCTACCCTGACTGCTATTATCATTGTTTTTTAGTAGTTTTGTCATTTAATCCAGCGTGAAATTACGTTGAGACTAAACGATGCCTCTATTTTACCCGGCTAAAACGCCGGAGCCGTATCCCTAATGATTTTTATCTTATGGAAAAGCAAGTTTCACATATCCCGGCAATGCCATCTGTAGATTTCTCCAAAATCAACACTACCGAGGGCTACCACTTCACAGATACTGAAAAAGCATGGGCTGTATCTGCTGTACGCCGTCTTTCAACGCTTACAAATAGCTGTGCAGCTCCTGATGACTTCAGCCGTATAATACGCACCGTGCGCAAGGCTGTAGCAGCCGGCTTCTGCGGACGCGACAGACACGGCATACATCCGCTTCTTCATGATCTGGCCACTGCTTGCAGCCTATGCGAACGAGTAAGCCCTGACCGCTCAATGACTATCGCCATCATAATGAGCCGGCTATGCCGACATGGATGTATGTCCTCCGACATAGTAAACAAAGAATGGGGGGAAGACGTGGGACACCTTGTCGACGGGCTGACGAAAGTAGCCGGCCTGTATGACCGCGGTGCATCTGCAAGCGTAGATACGGAAAACTTCAGGAATCTATTGTTTACTTTCGCACAGGATATCCGTGTGATCATAATAATGATTGTGGAGCGGCTTGAACTTATGCGCACCATCAACCACCATCCTGATCAGGTATTCGTGCGCGAGGTAGCACGCGAAGCAGGGTATCTATACGCACCGCTTGCACATCGTCTTGGACTGTACGCTATCAAAAGCGAACTGGAGGACATGTCTCTGAAATACACAAACCGCGACATATACACCAAAATCGCCCGTAAGCTCAACGAAACCAAGGCTTCGCGCGATGCATACATCGCTGCATTCATCGCCCCCGTAAAGAAGAAATTAGAGCAGGAAGGATTGAAGTTCGACATCAAGGGACGCACAAAAAGTATATATTCCATCTGGAACAAGATGAAAAAACAACGTGTGGATCTTGATCACATATATGACTTATTCGCAATCAGAATAATCCTTGACACGCCACTGCCGAAAGAAAAAAGCGAATGTTGGCTCGCCTATTCGCTAATCACCGACATGTACAGGCCCAATCCATCACGAATGAAGGATTGGTTGAGCATACCCAAAAGCAATGGGTATGAATCTCTGCACATCACCGTATATGGTCCGGACGAAAGATGGGTGGAAGTGCAGATACGCACCAAACGTATGGACCTTGTAGCTGAAAAAGGTCTGGCTGCACATTGGAAATACAAAGGCATAAAAAGCGAAAACAATCTTGACGCATGGATGAACAACGTCCGCGACATTCTGGAGACTGCGGAAAGCGGTCCGATGGAGCTGATGAAAAACATGCGTATGGACATATACGACAAGGAAGTATTCGTGTTCACGCCAAAAGGAGATCTATATAAGCTACCATTCGGAGCTACCGTTCTTGATTTCGCTTTCCACATCCATTCAGGACTTGGATGCCGCACCACCGGAGCAAGAGTAAACGGCCGTAATGAGAAACTCAACTACCGTCTTTCAAGCGGAGACACTGTAGAGATAATGACTTCTTCAACCCAGACTCCCAAACGCGACTGGCTGGGCATGGTGGTCACATCAAAAGCACGTAATAAGATCAGAGCTTCAATAAAAGAGCGGGAAAACCGTCAGGCAGAACTTGGCAAAGAATTACTTGAGCGCAGGTTCAAAAACCGCAAGCTCGAAATTGATGACAGTCTGCTGATGAAGCTCATTAAGAAAATGGGCTACAAAACCGTTACGGATTTCTATAACGATATAGCATCCGAGAATACAGACATAAATGATGTAATCGGAGTACTTGAATCCTTGCAGGAAAACAAAGCGCCAGAACCAACCGAACGAGTATCAGCCGAGGAGTTTGCCCTGTATAAATCGCCCGATCCTGACGGACAAACCTCCGATATATTAATAATAGGAGACAACGTAAAAGGCCTGAATTATAAGATGGCAAGGTGCTGCAATCCCATCTATGGCGACGACGTATTCGGATTTGTTTCGGCAGAGGGAGTGATTAAGATCCACCGCGCCGACTGCCCCAATGCCAGGAATATCCGCGAAAAATCGCCTTACAGAATAATTGATACCCGCTGGAGCGGTAAAATAGGAACACAGTTTGCCGCCACTCTAAATATAGTAGGCACTGACGACATCGGTATTGTCACAAACATAACATCCATCATCAACAAGCACAATAATGTGAGCCTACGCAGTATAAACGTGAATTCACAAGACGGGCTTTTCCAAGGCAATGTCCTTGTAGGAATCAGCGACACGGCATCATTGGATAACCTAATTAAAAAGATCAAAACAGTGAAAGGCGTCAAAGACGTCGTAAGAAGCAAATAAGCGATATGAAACTTTATAGATCAGCCATTATTCTTTTACCAGCGCTCGCATGCTTCACTGCATGCGGAGTGAAATCGTCATCTGAAGCCGAAACGATGCTCTCCAGTATTCAATCTGACATCGCCGCCGGACATTTCCAGCAAGCAATAGCCACAATGGACAGCCTGGACCGACGTTTCCCAAATGAGACTGCAATACGCGCTGAAGCTATCAAGCTCAGACCATCAGCTATTGAAGGAGCCACAATAGCCGAAATTGCCTCTGCTGATTCTGCAATAGCAGCTACAAACAAAACAATAGACTCTCTTGCAGGTGAATTCACTCATATAGTCAATCCTGCCCTTGTCGAAAACTATCATGTGATAAAATCCTGCAAAAAGCCGGCACTGATGACATCTACAGCAATAGAGCCGCGTGTCGATGAAGATTATAACTTCTATATTGTAGCATCGCTTCAAGGAAAAAACATCGGACTAAATTCACTTACACTCACATCCGGAGGGCTTTCAGCAACGACAAATGTAATTCCTGAAGGCGATGAGCGATCTTTCGCTTCCGCACTGGGACAAAAAGCCGTATTTTCTGAAATAGATGCTGAGGAGCTTGGAATACTTGCTACAAAAAACAAAGGCAACTCCGCTACTCTGACATTCAACGGCCGGTTGGGATCCAAGCAGATCACACTCTCTCCATCAGAAGTAAACGGTATAGCCGACTCATATACTTTCGCCAAAGCCCACAAGACTCTGCTTTTGGCCAAGATCCGTCGAGAAAAACTTGAACGGCAACTTCAGATAGCACGCAATCAGATTGCCAACATGAGTCCTCAATCACAAGAATAAATAATGAAAGCCGGAGTCACACTCAGGACTATTATCTCAATAGCGATAGCCGTAATACACACATTCTCCTGCCGTGCGTATACACCATCCGCTATCGACTCCCTTGCTCTACGCGTTACCGAAGGGACTTCTAATGGCCGGATATTCTTCTACGGCATGGAAGCTGAATATGACTCTTTCCGTATTGTACCAGACTACGATAAGCAGACAATCACCATATATGGAAATTCTCCGGTAAGTCAGGCTGTCGGGCTGAATACATATCTTAAAGATGTAGCGAAGATCCATATTTGCTGGAACAATCCAAGCCAGGCTTTGCCTGAAGACATTCCGTTGCCTACAGATAACATCACAGGCATCACAACCATGCCACTCCGGTACTATCTGAATTATTGTACATTCTCCTACAGCACAGCTTTTTGGGATAAGCAGCGATGGATGCAGGAAATAGATTGGATGGCACTTCATGGAATCAACATGCCACTCGCTGTGACCGGAACAGAAAAAGTATGGCTTAATGTCCTGGAACGCCTGGGATATGATTCATGCGAAGCAAAAGCCTTTATTGCCGGACCGCCATACAGCGCCTGGTGGCTAATGAATAATCTTGAAGGCTGGGGAGGCCCGGTATCCGACGAATGGGTGGAAAGACAATACGACCTGCAACGCGCGATTCTTTCCCGCATGAAATCATTTGGCATGCATCCGGTACTTCCCGGATATTCCGGAATGCTGCCACACGATGCCGCTACAAAACTCGGAGTCGACGTATCAGACCCCGGATTATGGTGTGGATTCACACGACCGGCATTCATTTCGCCAGACTCACATGCATTCTCCAGAATCGCAGACATATATTACGACGAGCTTACAAAGCTTTACGGACAATACGACTTTTATTCAGCTGATCCCTTCCATGAAGGCGGCAATACCTCCGGGGTTGATATGGTAATGGCAGGACAAGCCATATTGAATGCAATGCGCAGGGCTAATAGCAATGCAAAATGGGTAATACAGGCATGGCAGGAAAACCCGAATCCGCAAATGATAGATTCGCTGCCGGACCACAGTGCAATCATACTTGACTTGTATGCAGAGACACACCCGCAATGGGGCGACTCGGATTCAGCCTGGTATCGTAAAGACGGCTTCGGAAAACATGATTGGATATACTGTATGCTGCTGAATTTCGGCGGAAATGTAGGCCTGCACGGGAGAATCGACAAACTGACCAAAGGATTTAGACGAGCAGAGAAGACTTCTCCACACTTATACGGAATCGGAGCTACGGCAGAAGGTATTGACAACAATCCGGTAATGTATGAACTGCTTTTCGATCTCCCCTGGGACATCTCGTCACGCCGCGGAATACCTCCATTGCAGAGATATATCACTACAAGATATGCCCTGCAAGACAGCATACCTACCGACATATTAAAAGCATGGAGGTTGCTCGAATCTACTGTATACAACGCTCCTGCAGAATACCCGGGACAAGGAACAGTAGAATCAATTATCTGCGCACGTCCTTCATGGGATATAAAAGGTGCGTCCACATGGGGAAATGCCAATCTATTTTACCCATCTGACTCTACATCTCTTGCATCAAACCTGTTATCACAAGAGTCCGGCACACATCTCAAAACAAGCACTAATTACATATACGATCTGGCTGACATAAAGCGACAAGCCCTGTCCGATAAAGTTTACGACTTATACAAAAGCATTCGCGAATCATTTTTCAAAGGAGACATCCGGCACGCAAAATCCCAATCAGATTCAATGCTACAGATAATATCCGAAGTTGATAGTTTGCTTTATGGAATTCCAGGTTTTTCCACAGAGGAATGGCTCAGGCAGGCCGCCCTTGCATCAAACGATAAAGAACAAAAACGCCGTAACGTCAGAAACGCTGCACGACTGATTACGGTATGGGGAGATTCGGCAGCGGCAAATACGCATGGTCTTAAAGATTACTCCCACAGGCTATGGCATGGAATTACTTCAGAGCTATATTATCGGAGATGGAAATCATTCTTCGACCATATATTCAATGACTCCCCCACCCCGGACTTTTACGACATGGAGATACAGTGGATTGAGAAACAGGTAGAGAGATACGCTCCCGAAAAGTAAATTACCGCCTTTAATCATACCAGGACACCAAGCGCACTCAAAAAAAATGGATTCCCTCGATCTGTCCATTATGTCCATAATAAACTATATAAATAGCAGATTCATCAAATTCAAAAGCTTTGAATCTCGCCTTTTTTCCGTAAATTTGCACTCCGAAACAAAAAACAAACCAATCATTTAAATGATAGCAGTCAACAATCTTGGCATTCAATTCGGCAAGAAGCCTCTATTTCAAGACGTAAACCTGAAGTTCACACCCGGCAACTGTTACGGAATAATCGGAGCTAACGGCGCAGGAAAATCTACATTGATGCGTATACTGAGCAATCAGTTATCCCCAACCCACGGCACAGTGACACAAGGCCCGGGCGAACGCATGAGCGTACTCGAACAGGATCACTTCAAGTTTGACGAGTGTACAGTAATGAACACCGTTTTGCAGGGACACACCGTCCTTTGGGAAATAATGCAGGAGAAAGATGCCCTGTATGCAAAGCCCGACTTCAGCGATGCAGACGGAATCAGAGCGTCGGAACTTGAAGAAAAGTTTGCAGAACTCGAAGGATGGAATGCTGAAAGCGATGCAGCCGCACTGCTCAGCGGACTTGGAATCAAAGAAGATAAACACTACATGCTGATGAAGGATCTCAGCGGTAAAGAGAAAGTGCGTGTGCTGTTGGCAAAGGCCCTTTTTGGCAATCCGGACAATCTCCTGCTCGACGAGCCTACCAACGATCTTGACCTCGAGACTGTAGCCTGGCTTGAAGACTACCTGTCGAAGTTTGAGAATACCGTACTCGTAGTGTCCCACGACCGTCACTTCCTCGATGCAGTAAGCACTCATACACTTGATATCGACTACAATAAAGTCACATTATTCGCTGGAAACTACAGTTTCTGGTATCATTCAAGCCAACTCGCTCTCAAGCAACAGCAACAGCAGAACAAGAAAGCTGAAGAAAAGCGTAAGGAACTACTGGAGTTCATACAGCGTTTCAGCGCCAACGTAGCTAAATCAAAACAGACTACGTCCCGAAAAAAGATGCTCGAAAAGCTGAATATCGAAGAAATCCAACCATCTTCCAGACGCTATCCCGGAATTATATTCACACCGGACCGAGAGGTCGGCAACAAAATTCTTGAAGTCAAAGGACTCACGGCTTCTGTCGACGGGGATATATTGTTCCGTGATATAAATTTCCAGATAGAGAAAGACGACAAGGTCGCATTCCTAAGCCATGACCCACGAGCCATGACAGCCTTATTCGAAATAATCACCGGCAACAGGAAAGCTGACAGCGGCACTTATGAATGGGGACAGACCATCAGTACCGCCTATCTTCCGCTCGATAACTCCTACTTTTTCAACACTGACCATAATCTCGTAGACTGGCTGTGCCAGTTCAGCGATGACTCCAGCGAAATATACCTCAAGGGATTCCTCGGTAAGATGCTGTTCTCCGGGGAAGACGTATTGAAGAAAGCATCAGTGCTCTCCGGTGGTGAAAAAATGCGTTGTATGATAGCCCGCATGATGATGCGTAATGCCAATACAATGATCCTGGACTCCCCCACCAACCACCTCGACCTCGAGTCAATACAGGCGTTCAACAACACATTGCAAGCATTCAAGGGCGTAGTCCTGCTATCAAGCCACGACCACGAATTCATTCAGACCGTGTGCAACAGAATAATAGAACTTACCCCCAACGGCATCATTGACAAAATGATGGACTACGACGACTACACGACAGACGAGCGCGTTATCGCAGCTCGCGAGCGTCTGTATGCCAACTCCTGAGACGTATAATCACATTTCAAACAGAAACCAATAAATCATGGTCAAACATATAGTTACATTCCAATTACAAGGCACACCAGAAGAACGCCTGTCCGTTGCCAACGCATTCAAAGAGGCACTCGAAGCGCTCCCCGGCAAGATTGAAGTGCTTAGGTCAATCGAAGTCGGTATCAATGCAAATCCGGCTGAAGAATGGGATGTAGTGCTGACTGCAACAGTAGATAATATGGAGGACGTGGCAGTCTATGCCACACATCCGGCTCATGTAGCGGCTGCAGGACTGCTCGGCAAGCACAAGAAAGCGCGTGCTTGCGTTGATTATATCATATGATATAGACATACTCCGATCCGGAATCGTGCATAAGTGATTCCATCCATACCAAATTACACACCCCATAGTGTCTTAGGGATAATCCGGACAGCTATGGGGTGCTCTCCTCAATACAAGTCATAAATTCAACTCCGGTTTATAGTCATATAACACAATTGAAATGTCGTATTGACCTATGGCTACGTTATTGTTAAAACTCAAAACGGTATCTAAAGAAGCTACATTCCCCGTATTGATGGCTCTATGTGCCGTGCATTTCTTCAACGACCTGCTACAATCTGTCGTATCTTCTGTATATCCAATGCTGAAAGATGATCTGAACCTGACATTTGGACAGATTGGTATCATAACGCTTGTATACCAGATAGCCGCATCTGTATTCCAGCCTGTTGTCGGGCTTGTTTTCGACAAGCGCCCATATGTGGGAAGCCTTCCTTTAGGAATGATCTTCACTTCGCTCGGAATAGTATTATTTGCATATTCAATGTCCATGTCGGCAGTTCTTGCTGGTGTTTTTCTTGTTGGCATCGGTTCTTCCACACTGCATCCTGAAGCATCCCGCATAACATCACTCGCCAGTCATGGCCGGAGGGGATTCGCACAGTCGATATTTCAGGTGGGTGGAAATCTCGGCAGTTCTATAGGACCTCTGCTTGTGGCATTTATTGTAGCGCCCAACGGACGCCGCTATATAGCATGGTTTCTTATAGTGGCTGCACTTGCGTTCATATCTATGCGCACGATATGCAGGTGGTATTCCGGCCATCTCGCCTCAGCGCGGAACAATTCATCAAAGAATGAAATCCGAATAAAAAGGCCTTTGTCCAACAGTAAAACAATCCTCGCGATCTGTGTCATAATGGTGTTGATCTTCTCTAAATACATCTATATGGCATCGCTAACAAACTACTACACGTTCTATCTGATAGACCGATTCGGTGTTTCCATAAAGACATCGCAGATTCTGCTTTTCGTATTTCTGGCAGCAACAGCAATCGGGACACTTGCCGGAGGTCCCGTAGGAGACCGCTACGGAAGAAAACCAGTTATCTGGATCTCGATCCTCGGAGCAGCGCCTTTCAGCCTCATCATGCCTCACTGTGGTCTTAGCATGACTGTGATAATGAGCTTCTGCGCCGGATTTATGCTTGCCTCTGCCTTCCCCGCCATATTATTATACAGTCAGGAACTACTGCCCAATAAGCTCGGTCTCGTCTCCGGATTGTTCTTCGGTTTCGCCTTCGGTGTAGCCGGGATCGCAGCGGCTGTACTTGGCTACTTTGCCGATGTATATGATATATATGCAGTATACGACGTCTGCGCATATATGCCACTGATCGGACTTGTAACTATATTTCTTCCTGATCTGAAAAAAACGAGGAGGCCGTTGTGATAAACGACCTCCCCATACACATTCGTATGTAGCATTATCAGAGTCCATTAACACTATTGTAGTGCTCATCATCTACGGGTTCAAGCCATTCGTTGGATTTATTCTCACCTGGAATATCCATAGCTAAATGCGCAAACCATTTGTCTTTTGAAGCACCGTGCCAATGCTTTACATTGGCTGGAATATTCACAACATCTCCCGGACGCATACGCACTGCCGGTTTGCCTTCTTCCTGATACCATCCTTCACCGGCAATACATACAAGAAGTTGCCCGCCCCCACTGGTCGCATGATGGATGTGCCAATTATTGCGACATCCGGGTTCAAATGTTACATTCGAAAGATTCACACCGACGTTTGTAACAGGATATATGTAGCTGTTGCCAATAAAATATCTTGCGTATGCGGTATTAGGCTCGCCTATCGGAAAAATAAGTTCCTGCTCGAATTTCGCCCTGCTGCTATCATCAACATACTCGTCCTTCCAGATCTCGACAGCCTGGCGGAATGCTCCCCATGCCTTAGGCCAGCCTGCATAAAATGCAACCTGCGTCAGTATCTCGCCTATTTCTGTGCGTGTGACTCCGTTTTTCTTTGCTTCCTGCAAGTGAAACGAGAGCGAACTGTCGATTATTCCACTACTGACAAGTGCGGTCACAGTCACAATACTACGATCCCGCAAAGAGAGTTTGTCTGTACGACTCCAGACTTCACCGAAAAGGACATCATCATTGAGTTGAGCGAATTTAGGAGCGAAGTCGCCAAGCTGGTTGCGGCCAGCAGTCTGCTTGATTTCAGTCGGAGTGTCAGTCAGACGAACAGGATTCTGAGAATTTGCCATATTCATTGATATTAAAGTTATAGCCAAAGCGCTGAATATATTTTTCATATCGTAACAGCAATCTTGTGATCATTTACAGTTACCTTTAACTGAATGCAAATATACAGACAATAAACATCAGGTCAATTACCCAAATATCAAGAATACTAACCAATTTTACCGGTTCTGCCTGAACAACATCTCCTATTCTTCATTTCTCATTCACTATTGCCACTTTTATAACATTATCCCGACGGTTCTCGAACATGTCGTAAGCATCCTTGATTTGCGAGAATGGATATGTATGAGTTATCAACGGTGTTGTATTGATGCTACCCTCGGAAATTAGTCGCAATATATCGCCACAATCGCATCCATCGACGCCTCCGGTCTTAAACGTCAGATTCTTGCCATACATATCTGGAAGCGGCAGGATTTGAGGCTTATCGTAGAGAGCAACAACAGTGACGATAGCATTAGGTCGGGCGCACTCATAGGCCAATCTGAACGTATCATCAGCGCCGGCAACTTCTATCACTCTGTCTGCACCACCATGCTCTGAAAGATGTGTCGTTTTATCCGGACATTCATCAGGAGAGACCACAATCACTTCAGGATAATGAGTCTTGACAAACTCCTGACGCTTTGTATCTTTCTCACAGACAATAATCCGCTTAGGTTTATATAGCATTACACACTGCAACGTGCATAGTCCGGTCGGTCCAGCACCGATAATCAGCACCGTATCATCTTCGCCTATCTCCGAAATCTTGGCTGCCCAATAACCTGTGGCAAGAATATCACCCACAAACAGAGCCTGTTCATCACTGACATTATCCGGAATCTTGGTCAGGCCATTGTCAGCAAACGGCACACGCACAAACTCAGTTTGTCCGCCATCAATACGACACCCCAGTGCCCATCCGCCATTCGGATCAGTGCAATTGTTGACCCACCCATGACTACAGAAGAAACACTCACCGCAGAACGTCTCCACATTCACAGCCACACGATCGCCCGGCTTTACTTTGGAGACAGCCTCGCCGACACTCTCCACCACGCCAACCATCTCATGCCCTACAGTAATGCCAGGCACAGCCCTCGGCACACTCCCATGCTTGATATGCAAATCCGATGTGCAGATACTGCTCATAGTCACCTTCACCACAGCATCTGTAGTCTCCACAACCACCGGCTTCAACTTCTCCGTCACCTCAAACCGGCCTCGCTCAATATAAGTTAGCGCTTTCATAATAAAATTCTTTATTCTAAACACTTAGACGATTAAGACAATGCTATCAATTCATTATCAACGACACAAAAAACAATAATAATTTTTCGTGTAACGAGAGATTCCTATTATTTTCACTCGGAAAGATGGATGCGTTTTTTTATGTTTTTAACTATTTACGTCTGAGTAATTTGGGGATTATTCGCAATATCTCTCTTAGTACGGCAATTTCTTCCAAAGTACAACCTAAAGGCCAATATCCGTCTGCCGAGCATCACCATCTCCCTCTGTTCCAGTTCATCGTGAACTATGTATTCGTCAAATTCACTCATAGGTGGATGCGGATTATTTATCGGACGTATTCAACAATGATTTCAGTGGAGTTCCATTGGCATTGTGCCAATCTTGCCATCCATTGGAACTTCGCCCGAGACAGAACACTGATGCAGCACTCGGACTATCAAATCTTTTGTTGAGTTTCAGCACACGTTTCCCATCAACATCTTCTGTGAGTTCTTCTATCTGCTTAATTCTCTTTTTAGGAGAGGGGCATGAATTGGTACAAGTGGAGGCAATAATACTTCCGGCAAGAATCGTCAGCCCATTGTCATCGTAGACACCTCTCGCTTCAGCACCACGTCCGGTAATAAAAATGGAGATTTGATGCTTATTGGTCTTATGTTCAGACCCTTCAAAGATATTACATCCGATAAAGGACGCAAGGAATATAATGTCCTCGAAGAACTCATCATCAGGGTCCCGCTTATGTTCAGGCAGAACAGGGAGATCGGGATTTTGCTTATTCTCATCAAGAAGATACTGCTTATTGCGAAGTGCCAAGGCTATAGCTTTTGCTTCAAGATACAGCACATCGGCTTTATCTATCTGGGACTCATTCTGAGAAATGAATACCATAGCCTTTGACCAGAAACCCTTCTTTTGCTCATGGTCTTTTATGCGCTTGCTAAAATTATTGGTCTCACCAATATATGCTTTTGGTTCTCCTTCATCAGATTCACCCAATAGAATATAAAGAGCGTATTTTTGGAGTTCCTTGCGATTAAGAATGTCAGCCATTTTAGAACGTGGCACTACAATTGCCATGCAATTCTTGTTGCTGACATATACCATGCGGGGCCCTTGTGGAGTCCCATCTATTAAGTATGTGGTTATGGTCTTTCCCATGATATCAATTTATTCTTCAGCAAATTTACAAAATAACCATGATATAACATTAAGAAACACTAAAAACCTAAGGCTCAGCTGGGTCAAATGTGACTTTCGTCAGATGTATCGCTGATTTTGGTTCAGAATTCGAAAGTGGGGAGGTCGGATTTGTCTATTTTGCAGAGACAGAGGGTGCAAGGGACGAAGCCCTTGCGCTATCCGACTTTGGTATCATCACATTTAGCGCTTCGGCTATATAGAATATAATTACTGATAATCAATCTATTATGTTGTCAAAAACGTACATTAAAATGTACTAATAGAGATAAACGAGAGGACTGAGAGAAAAAGTTCAAGGAATTTGACAAAGGCTGTAAGGATTTCGACCGCCTCACTTCTTCTTTCCCTGCTGTCTTGGAAGAACTTGAACAGCCACAGCGCAGATGAATAAGACGATGATATGTTCAGTCTATTTTCCGACCAGTCTTATCAATATAATACCAACCGTCACTCTCCCAATACCAATGTTCTGTATCATAACGTCTTTTTTCACCGGAATCTGATACTCTCGCTTTACCATACTCAAAAGGAAATGCACATTTGAAACGTGGAGTAATAACGGTATTTCCATTTTCTTCGGCATATCCAATCCGACCATGTTCATCAACTATGCGGTACATACCATCCTTCACATAATCATCGCCGTTGTCAAAATGGAAAGCGGGATACCGTTTGCTTTGCCTTTCATCATAATCGGCTATAATGAATTTTATGGGAAGTGTCAACCATCTATCTACTGGCACAAGGTCGAATGTTGCAGGCATAAATCGTGGGAACCCCGAAACCAACCTCATAGCCTCCGCATCAAGAGCCGGGTCTTTGCCTTTTACTATTTTTACGGAATCAACTTCTCCTGTTTTGCGAACAAGGAATTGTAGCACTACGCGACCCTGTATATTTTTATCATAAGCACTTTGTGGATAATTAAGATTATCATATATATAAGACAACATCGCAGCATAACCTCCAGGAAACTGTGGAGTGGTTTCATGCTCGATATACATTTCTTCTTGGCTATCATGATCCACTTGATTGGACATTGATATTAGTCCAATCGTATCGGCAAGTGTGAATCGCAGTATTGGTGCATCGAAAACATCCCTCTTAAAATTGGAAATAATTGAGTCGTTGTTACCTTGAAGACATATATCAATTGTCCCGTCAGGTTTTGTCCCTGATGTAAGATCTCCATTGTATTTTTTTGCAATCGCCGATCTTAAGAGTTGTCTTGTCTTAATTTGCTCCTTGATTGAGCACACCCCGATATCCAAATCGAATTCATTTCCTCCGAGCTGTTGAGAGAGAGCATCGCGGATTTCGACAGTATCTCCGACTACATTTATGGTAAGTCTGTTCCTATCATTCACAAAACAACCTGAATACCATTCCGGAAAATTCATGTCATCGGTCATTCCTACACACGTTGAGTCTGCACCAAACATATATGACAACCTTTCAAAATAAGTCCATGCTGGTTCTTGCACCGCCCCTTCTTCTTCAGAAGCAAAATTTTCTTCCTCGTGCTTTTGCTCCGTATAGCCTGTCCCGCTATACGACACAACATTCTTATATGATTTGGAACAACCACTTAGCAATAATATGGCAAATGCCAGGATCATCGTAACTCTTGATATTTCCATATGATTGTTTTTTATTAAAACGTAGATATATAGCTATTTGTTATATCTGTGATAAAATATAGGAAAGCGATAATCGTCCATTTTGTCAATATTTTCGCCCAACCGTTTCTGACCGACATGGAATTTGACGAAACCGAGAGAAGATATTTTATCAGTCGCAGCCTCATTGGGAAAATGGGATAATAGCTGTAATACTCTGTGTATTAGAAGCACAGGGTATCGTATAAAGTATATTTTGATAATTTTTAAAGTTTATTTGGTCGTATGAGAAAAAGAATGTAATTTTGCGCTACGTTTTGGTTCGCGGAAACGCGATTAATAGGGAATCCGGTGTGAATCCGGGACAGACCCGCTACTGTAATTCCTAAACGACTCATCGGCATAATGCCACTGTCAACCACGATGGGAAGGCGTCGATGAGCAGGATAAGTCAGGAGACCTGCCAAGACAACATATTGTTTTGTAGTTTTCGGGTTATATTACCACAAAACAACCATTCGCCTCCCGTCTATCCAATGAAATGGAGGATGAATATGGTTTGCTGTGTGATATCGCCTCATGTCAACTTTTAGCAGCAAACCGAAATGAGGCATTGCTTCCTGACATTTATTTTTGTTTTGTGCCACTTGTTTTCACAGGCGGCCGATTACACATTATCCGGTCAAGTGAACGATAATTCGGGAGAACCTGTTCCTTATGCCACGATAACGATAAACGACACCAAATTCATAGCTTCGACTGATGCAAAGGGATTTTTCGAAATGAAATTGCCTGACGGAGCGTACAATGGCATAGCATCCGCCGTAGGATACAGACCATCGGAATTTTCAGTTAATCTTACAAAGGATACATATATTGAAATAGTGTTGAAGGACAATGCCTTGGAGCTGAAAGGAATCAATGTATACGGCAAAGGCGCAGCCAAGAAGATTGAAGACGGAGCTTTTTCTGTGAATGCTGTGGAAATTACACCGAATATAAACAAGATGGTCACACTCAACGATATTGTCAACCGTACGGCAGGGGTAAAAGTCCGCAGGGAAGGTGGAGTAGGCTCTGATTTTGATCTGACCATCAACGGCATGTCCGGCAATTCAATCCGTTACTTCATAGACGGAGTGCCATTGGAAAGCAAGGGATCTGGCATCACGCTGGATAATGTCCCCCTGAACCTGGTCGATAGAGTTGAGCTTTATAAGGGTGTCGTTCCGTCTCACCTCAGCTCCGATGCTCTTGGCGGCGCTGTAAACATAATAACAAAGAAAACTCGCCAGAACTATCTTGATGCTTCATACGGCATAGGTTCATTCAATACACATACAGGAGAAATAACAGGACAATTTTATTTACCGGGGACAAAAATCGCCATACGCCCAACATTCAGTGTCAACTACTCCAAAAACAACTATAAGATGAAAGGAGTGGAAGTCTGGAGTGATGATGAAGACCGGTTTATATTCACAGACAAGCGCAGGTTTCACGACAACTATCTTTCATTGTTCGGGCAAATAGAAGCCGGTGTGAACGATGTCAGCTGGGCTGATCAGTTCTTTGTCGGATTCTCCGGAAACAAGCTCGACAAAGACATCCAGACCGGAGCTATGCAGAACAAAGTATATGGCGAGGCAAGTAAGAAATCCCATTCATACAGTATATCCGCACATTATAACAAACGCTGGGATAAATTCGCTATCCGGTTGAATCTGTCACAGACATGGGACCGCAGCGAAACAGTGGACACCGCATTCCGCAAATACTCTTGGAATGGAACATGGATGCCATCGTCGGGTAATGAACTTAACAACAAAGCAAAAACCATCAGGGTATACAACCGTCCGCTCACAATCGTGAATGCAGGCGTGGATTATGAGCTGAATGAGCATCATACTTTTGCCCTGAACTATATGCTAAACCGCAGAGGTAACGACAGATACGATAAAGTCGACCAATATTTCGAACCATCCAATGATATTGTGACAAAGCACATAGTTTCGGCCACCTACTCCCAGTCTTTCTTCAACCAGAAATGGCAAACATCCTACTTTATAAAGGATTATATAAATGCCCTTTCTATCAGGCAGACCGACAACACCACCATCACCGGCTCAGATAAGATAGATACAGACGCTACCAAAAGCTATTGGGGTGCAGGAATAGGCAGCCGCTACTCTTTCTGTGAACCGATTGCAGTAAAGGCTTCCTACGAGCACAGTGTGCGCCTGCCGCTCTCACGTGAGCTTCTGGGCAACGGAACAACCGTAAACCCAAACCTGACCCTCAGTCCCGAAACGAGCAACAACTATAATATCGGTCTGTTCGGAACATGGTTCTTCGGCGACGGCATACACCAACTCAGCTACGAGACCAACGGATTCATCCGCCATGTCCAGAACTATATCAGAGCCACGGTATCAGAACGCGAGGGCATGATGCAATACGTCAACGAACCGGCTATCGACGTCAAAGGCTTCGATTTTGAACTTTCATATTTCTGGAAGAACAAGCTTCAAATAACCATGAACGGAAGCTGGACAGAAGCACGCGACTTAAAAAAGTACAAGACAGACGGCAATCCTTCCGCAACATATAGAAACCGTGTTCCAAACCGTCCTTGGTTGTTCGGCAATATCGAGGCATCATATACATTCCGCGACCTGCTGGGAAAGACCGACCGATTGAGATTAGAGGCAGCCTATCAGTATATTCACTGGTATTACCTCAACTGGGAAGCATTCGGTGCGGCATCAACCAAAGCCCGTATTCCCAACCAGAACATCACTGATGTCTCCCTGACTTATTCATGGCACCGTGACAGATATAACATAACGCTGGAATGCAACAATATCTTCGACAAACTTGCATACGATAATTACATGCTGCAGAAGCCAGGCCGTAGCTTCGGTGCAAAATTTAGAATTTTCATTAACTAACCAAATATCAACAGACAATGAGAAAAGTAAAATTTATTCTATCGTCCTTCATGGCGCTTTTCCTTGCATTCGGCACGACAAGCTGCTCGGACGATGACGGACCAAAAACACCTGACGACCCGACAATCATCCAAGACTATCATTTTGACCTATGGGTAGCACTCGACCGACACGGCGGCATGGGCCGCGATGTACATACCCTTGTACGCAGCATCAATTCTCTTGATGCCGATCAGCCCGAAATCACATTCGAAGGTGTAGGCACAGAGGTTAATTCCCTTCTCTCTCTGGAGACAATACTAAAAGGCGCATACTACTATCAAGTGCCGGTATCAGGCGACCGCTTCGCAAAATATACCATCACAGACAACAATGTTGTGGAAGTCAAGTCGCGCATATTCAAAGATAATACATTCTCCACCCGCAAGTATACACACGCCTGGATAAACGACAATACACTTCTGATTATGGCAGCTAACGGTGATGCGAACAAAATCATCTGGACAAAGCTCAATACCGACGACATGACTATCATATCCGAAGGCACTCTGAACGTGCAAATGCCTGAAGGCGGTGAAATCTATACCACTTCCGGTATTCTCAAATACAGAGCTTCCGACAATAAGCTTTTCTACTTCTACTATGCAAAGACAGGCGGTAGCAGAGGCAAGCGCGTATCTCCAATGATGACAGCGGTAATCAACCCGTCGACAATGGATGTGGAAAGCGACACCCCGTGCTTCATGGACTGCGAGATGGTAGGAACTGCTTACGGCGAACTCCTCCAAACCACCACTTTTATTGACGACAGCAACAACCTCTATATTGCCTGCGTGACAAACGATGGCAGCGAGCACAGCCACCTGCTCAAGATTCCTGCCAACTCTACAGAGTTTGATAAAGACTACGATGGCTTTACTGCTGAAGGCAAACTGATATCCGTCATGTATGTAGGCGGCAACAAAGCTGTAGCTTATGCACGTGACGACCAGTTCGGAATAGGCATTGATGATTTCAGCCATTACTATACAGTGATAGATGTCGCAACAAAAAGCCATACACCGATAGAGTTCAATGGAGAACGCCTGGCATACAGCAGCGGCCGTTTCTCATCGCGCATGGCTTACGTAAACCACAAGGCATATATTGGAGTGGATGCCCAAGGACAGAAACCACAGATATACATCTATGACGTTCAGTCTGGTCAAACCACTCTCGGTGCGACAATGGAAGCAGGCTACTACTTTGAGCAAATCCGAGTGGTTGAGAATCTGAAATAACTATTTTTTATTTTTCTGCCAATAATCCTCCCGGGGCATTGTTTGCTCCGGGAGATTAGTTGTTTTTAACGACAACCGCACAATCTATCAGCACAACATGAAAAATTTAATATCGCTTGTAGTCGTACTGGCCGGCATCATAAGCCTCAACGCTCAGGATTTAAACGTATTGCCTAACAATAAGGTCGCCATATTGATGGTGCATTTCGGCACTACTTTTGACGACACCCGCGCACTTACGATAGATGCCATAAATGAGAAAGCACGACAGACCTTCCCCGGAATAAGAATAGAGGAAGCGTACACCTCCCGCATAATCATCAACCGACTTGAGAAAAGAGGCATAAAAAAATCTACACCACAGGAGGCCCTTCTCCGTCTGGCCGCCGACGGATATACTCATGTTGTCGTACAGGGTACTAATATAATAGACGGTATCGAGGCTGAGGTGCTACGCAAAGAGGCGGCTTCAGTAGCTCCTTTCTTTGAGGAGATAAGGGTTGGCCATCCGCTGCTTTATTCTGTTGAAGACTGCGAGAACGTTGCAGCCATTCTGGCATCGCGGTATAAAGACGCTACCGACAAAAGAGGAGCGGTGGTGCTCATCGGACATGGCACATCAACACCAGCCAACGCCATATATTCACAGATGGACTATATGTTCAAAGCCAATGGCAACGATGCTTTCCACGTAGCCACAGTGGAGGGCTATCCTACATATGAAACGACATTAGCAAGATTGAAAGCCGACCGCTATAAAACCATTACCCTCCTACCCTTCATGTTTGTTGCCGGAGACCATGCCAGGAACGATATTGATGGAGAATGGCGTGAGAATCTTGAAAAAGCCGGTTTTACAGTTTCTACCGTACTCGAAGGCTTAGGTCAAATCAGTC
The DNA here is from genome assembly GCA_910586995.1 of uncultured Muribaculaceae bacterium. Taxonomy (GTDB): domain Bacteria; phylum Bacteroidota; class Bacteroidia; order Bacteroidales; family Muribaculaceae; genus CAG-873. Next base: position 46,844 of record CAJUKZ010000010.1, read on the forward strand.
AAATCCAGGACATCTTCATCGAACATATCAAAGATGCTCTTACTGCTCCGGTATTGGATGCGCTAAGCCAAAAGAAGTCATATATCAAAGAAAATATTTAATGTCGAAAGTCAGGAAGTTCGTACCGGTAATCATAGTATTACTTACCATCAGCTGCGGAATCTACGCATGCTACAGCGTATGGTTCAGACCCACAAGAATCCTTGTTGTGAATCCGCTTCCGGCACAGGCTGCCGAGATTGTGCTTAACAATGACAGCAGGTACATTGATGTAGTATGCGCATCAATGGAAGAAGCCGGTAGTTTTGAAAACTTTGATGCGGTGCTTATGTATGGCCGCGGACTATATCTTGACTCAATACAATTACATTCCCTTGACAAAGCGGCGGAAAATGGCATTCCTGTATTTACAAACTCACTGCGAAATTTCAGTTTTATAGTCAATCATAATCTCGACTCCACACAGATTGCCGTACTACAACACTATTTTTCAAATCCATGCCGCGACAATTACCGTAATATGCTCCGGTATCTGAGAAGCATAGCCACACCCGGACGGTTTGGAGATAAAGATTACGACCAACCAATAGACATTCCTTCCGGCATGTATTATCATCTTGAGGCAGGACAGTATTTCGAAAAACCGGAAGAACTGACCCGATATCTTAAATCAAAGGGGCTATATAACCCCGATGGCAGCCGGATAGTCTTTGTCTCAGGCGTGAAATTCCCTGTTGAGAATAACCGTGCGCATATTGACACACTAATCTACCGGCTGACAGTAATGGGATACAACGTCTATCCGCTGACAGCAACCGGACAGCAAAGGGACGAAATGATTAAAGCTGTCGGACCTGAAGCTATTGTATATCTGCCGATGGGACGATTGGGTAATGATTCGCTTATTAATTGGGCATACAACAACCGCATACCCCTGTTTATGCCCTTTCCTCTCATACAGAGCCATGAGGAATGGCTTGACGTCGATAAACCTATGGGGGGAGGTACGCTCAATGCGAGAATCGTCGTCCCTGAAATTGACGGAGGTATGACTCCTCTATGTATATCCACACAGAATCAGGGAGATGATGAATTTCTGCTGTATACACCGGAGCCGGAACGTATTGACGCCTTCACAAGTCAGCTCGACCGCTTTATGAAATTAAGGAGAATGCCCAATTCACAAAAAAAGATAGCAGTCGGATATTTCAAATCTCCCGGCAAAGACGCTCTTATTGCATCCGGAATGGAGGTTGTGCCATCGCTTTACAACTTCTTGAAGCGTCTGAAAGACGAAGGTTATAATGTGACCGGCCTACCGGCTACAGCAAGAGATTTTGAAAGGCAAATCATGGAGCAGGGAAGCGTGATGGGCTCATACGCACCGTCTGCTCAGGAGCATTTTATGAATGAGTGTAATCCGATTTGGATTGATGCCGGAGAGTACGAGGACTGGGCAAAATCCGTTCTGCTGCCTGAGAAATATGCAGAAGTTGAGCATCGATATGGCAAAGCCCCCGGAACTTTGCTCGCACGTGGCGACAGTCTTGCCATCGCAGCAATACGCTATGGCAACATTCTCGTATTCCCACAACCACGTCCTGCTTTAGGAAATGATGATTTCAAACTCATACACGGCGCTGAGGTAGTGCCACCACACTCCTATATCGCCCCCTATCTGTATATGCAGAAAGAATTTGATGCGGATGCCTTGATACACTTCGGGACGCATGGCAATCTTGAGTTCACTCCAGGCAAAAATGCAGGTCTTTCACAAGCAGATTGGGCAGAAGTCTTGATTGGAAACCGTCCGCATTTCTATTTCTATACGACCGGAAATGTTGGAGAAGCGATTATTGCCAAAAGACGTAGCCACGCAGTGTTGGTGACTTATCTCACCCCTCCTTATGTGGAAAGTGGTATGCGTCAGAAATATACTACCTTATTGGAGGAGTTGCACGACGCTATTGCCCATCCCGAAAAGAATACACCGGCACTCAAAAATAAGATTATATGCCTCGGTTTTCACAAGGACTTAGGTTTAGATTCTATAAAAGTTGGGGAATATACAGCTGAAGAGTTGGAAAAAATAGATGGATTTGTAGAGGAGCTTGCGAATGAAAAAATCACCGGCGCATGCTATGTTATGGGGAGGCCATATTCTGATGCCGAAATGAAAACAACCGTAATGGCAATAGCGGCAGATCCTTTGGCATACGGCAGAGCCAAGGCAGACTATGAAAAAGGGAAAATCACCAAAGAGAATCTTCAGGACTTCTCATTTATATCCCATCACTATCTTCCACAGGCAAAGCAGGATGTTACAAAAGCATTGTCCGGCAACATTAATATTACCGATGAATTGTCGGATGTCATTGAATATCGCGAATTATTAAGCCAATCTGCCGGAGCAGAGTTGGATGCTATGGCAGAGGTCCTTAATGGAGAGCCCGTAAGACCAGCGCCCGGAGGCGACCCTGTGCTGAATCCGAATGTGTTGCCGATGGGTCGCAATATGTATAGTATCAATGCTGAAGCCACACCGGGACCTAAAGCATGGAATGATGGTATGGTGCTTGCAGAGCAATCATTGAAAGACTATTATTCAAAACATGGCGAATATCCTCAGAAAGTAAGTTATACTTTTTGGGCCGGAGAATTCATCTCCTCACAAGGAGCTACCATTGCTCAAGCATTGCGAATGTTAGGAGTTGAGCCTGTAAGAGATGAGCAAGGCCGCGTGATGGATCTTAAACTGACACCAAGTGCCGAACTTGGACGACCGCGAATTAATATAATGGTTCAGGTTTCAGGACAATTGCGCGACATCGCCGGTTCGCGCCTTAGGATGCTTACTGATGCAGTCGCTCTTGCAGCCGACAGTAAGGACGATATTTATCCTAATTATGTAGCCGACGGATCGTTGGCACAAGAAAAAGCACTCGTTGAAAATGGGGCTTCTCCACAACGTGCTCGTGAACTGGCGAATATGAGAGTCTTTGGCCCGGTAAACTCCGGATATAGCACAGGTATGCTTCGCTATACCGAAAGCTCTGGAGAATGGAATGACCGGCAGGAACTCGTAGACGGCTATCTCAATAACATGTGTGCCATATATGGTGATGAGGAGCACTGGGGCGATATGGACAAGAACCTTTTTCAAGCGGCTATCACTAACACCGATTTGATTGTGCAGCCGCGTCAGAGCAATACCTGGGGGCCTCTTTCTCTTGATCATGTATATGAATTTACGGGAGCACTTTCCTTGGCAGCCACATCAATCAACGGCAAGGAGCCTGATGCTATGTTGGCTGATTATCGTAATTCCTATCTCCCACGGTTGCAGAACACTAAGGAAGCTGTAGCGATTGAGACCAGAGCTACTATCCTAAATCCTGAATATATAAAGCAGAAGATGAAGGGGGAAGCAACGACAGCACAGATGTTTGGCGAAATATTCCGCAATATTTTCGGTTGGAGTGCTACTCGTCCGAGCGCATTGCAGGAAGATATTTATGATAATCTTTACGAAGTATATGTAGAGGATGTGAATGGGCTTGGAATAGAGGAATATTTCGATCGGGTCAATCCGGCAGCCCTCCAGGAAATGACAGCAACAATGCTTGAAAGTGCACGGAAAGGTTTTTGGCAAGCTGATAGCCGTAAAATAGAAGCTACAGCCCGACTCCACGCCAGGATTACGGAACGGCATGGAGCACCATGCACTGATTTCGTTTGTGCAAATACCAAACTTCAGGAGTTTACAGCCTCAAAACTTGATGACGCAACTGCCGACAAGTATCTTAACAATATATCGAAAGCTACCGCTCAAAATTCCGATGCAAAAGTCCTGAAGGAGGAGAGTCAAAATGTACTCTCTGCAATCACTCCGAAAACTTCTGCATATTATGTCATCGGAGCAGTATTGCTATTGTTGATTGTCGCTGCTGTAATTTTAATAATTAGAAAGCGGAAAAGCTCATGATTTCGATATTGATTATACTCAGTCTTGTGATTATGCTGACCGGCTCCATCCGACTCTCATTGATGGGATGGAAAGCTACGTTGCTATGGAGTTTAGTCTGGATGGTGGTAGCGTATTGCTCTACAATGTGGCTGACCAGGCTTTCAATGGAAGAAATATATGGGTATCTAAATATTCGTTCCGTCTGTCTATTCGGATTCATAGAGAGTTTCATTTTCATATCCTACGTGTTTTATACCGGCAAAGGGAAAGCCATATTATCTTATTATCCCGGATTAATGCTGATATTCCCTGTAACAATAATGGCGTTTTGGATGAGCCGCACAGTCAACGGGATTAGTTTTATGACAATCGGAGTATTGGCATCGTTAGTAACAGGGGCTTTGCTGACAGGAATTACTCTCCTTATGCACCAGCATAGATGTGAAAAATCGTGGCTATATATTGCCACAATAGTAAGTTTAATCAGTTATATCTTGATATTCGGAATTTTATGACTACAATTTCTGACATACTGTTCATTATCTCAAACGGCATACTGATTCCAGTGATAGTCTTGCTGCTCTTTTTGCTTGTCAAGGCAATCGTGCTGGTTATCGGATTCTACACTGAGTGGCAAAAGAACAGGCAACTGTCCGCTCAGCTTCAACATCTTGTAGAGAATTTCAATGCCGGCACTATCAATGATCTGGATTCAACCTTGGTCTCCTCGGATAACTCTCCGATAGTCAAGTGTCTTCGCGATATGCTTTCGCATAAGGATGACTCTATTTATTGCGAACATTCCTTAGCCGACTTTCAGGTAGATGTTCAGCAACAACTATCCAAAAACCGAGTTTTGATTAAGTTTGGTCCTATGCTCGGCTTGATGGGTACTCTTATACCTATGGGACCGGCGCTTGTAGGACTGGCAACGGGTGATATAGCGTCTATGGCTTATAATATGCAGGTGGCGTTTGCCACAACCGTAGTGGGTATGTTGGTCGCCGGCATAGGATTGGCTACACTGCAAGTGAGGCAACGCTTTTATGCCCGCTCTCTCAACACCTTGGATTTCTTATATCATAAACTTACCGGCAAATGAGACAGAATCCGATACTGACGAATGATGACAGGGACAACCCGCTGGGAATGCTCACTAACCTCTTTGATGTGGCTATGGTGTTTGCCGTGGCTCTTATGGTGGCTTTAGTGACGCATTTCAATATGAACGAGATATTCTCCAAAGAGGATTATACTATAGTCAAGAATCCCGGAGCGGAGAATATGGAGATTATAACCAAAGAGGGAAATGAAATCAAGAAATACACTTCCTCCGATTCAGATTCACCGACCAACGGCTCAAAAGGCCGGCGTGTCGGAACAGCTTATCAGCTTGAAAATGGAGAAATAATATACATCCCGGAAAAATAACAACTATGATGTTCTTTAAATATCTTATTCCTTTTGCTACAGTGGTAGCGTTATTGGGTTGCGGAGGACACCGTTCCTCTGAGGCAACTGAAGCGAGAACTGGAGTAGTAACTGACTCCCTGGGAATAATTCACCCCGATTACGCCAAAGGTTTCAATGTGAGCTATCAAGACGATATGGTGCTTCTTAATATCAATGATCCTGAGAACAAAGAGGCTGAACAATTCCATTTTGCACTCACCGATAAATATTTTTCCGGAATGCTCCCGGAAGGTTATATCCGCATAAATATCCCTGTAGAGTCGGCAATTTGCATGACATCGCTGCAGCTTTCCAACTTCCTGAAGCTCGATATTCCTGAGAAAGTCGTCGGCATAACAAGCACACGTCATCTTCACAATGTAAAAATGAATGAGCAACTTAAGAAGGGTCAGACACATAAGATCGGTATTGAAGGAAACTTCGACAATGAGGTGATAATGGCTATCAATCCTGATGTAATATTCATTTCTCCTTTCAAGCGCGGTGGTTATGACGCTATTCGTAATGTCGATATCCCTATGATTCCTCATTTGGGCTATAAGGAGCTCACTCCTCTTGGACAGGCCGAATGGATCAAGGTTATTGGTCTCCTTACAGGAAAGGCGGCTGATGCCAACCTGGAGTTCGCTGGAATAGAGAAGCGATATAATGATCTGAAAGCAATGGTTGACACTGTGAGTTATAGGCCGACTGTATTCAGTGGCGAGATGCGTGGCGGCAACTGGTATGCCGTTGGAGGAAAAAGCTTCCTCGCTCAACTGTTCAGGGATGCCGGTGGCGATTATTTCCTGAAAGACAACAATGAGTCGGGAGGTGTGACACTTGATTATGAGACGGTCTATACGAATGCCGCCCATGCCGATTATTGGCGAATAGTGAATAGTTTTGACGGCGATTACAATTATAATGTGCTTAAAGAACAAGATAACCGCTACACAGATTTTGACGCGTGGAAAAAACACGGCGTCATCTACTGCAATATGAAGGAGGTGCCGTTTTATGAAAGAATGCCTGTAGAGCCGGAGGTAGTACTCTCCGATTTCATTCATGTGTTTCATCCTGATATTCTACCCGATCACGAGCCAAGTTACTATCATCTGTTAGAGAAATGAGCAGGAGCAAAACAGCAATCCTGATGATGATATTAGGCACTTCAATCATCGTCTTTTTCATTCTGAACCTACTGTTAGGCTCCGTTAGCATTCCTGTGTGTGATATTATCGAGATATTGTTAGGACAGAAAAGTGATAATGTAATTTGGACCAACATCATTCTGAAATCACGTTTGCCCCAGTCTCTGACCGCGGCTATGGCTGGAGCAGGGTTGGCAGTAAGTGGCCTGCTGATGCAGACCGTTTTCCGTAATCCACTGGCTGGTCCTTCGGTACTTGGCATAAGCTCCGGCGCGAGTCTCGGGGTAGCTTGCGTTGTGTTATTGTCCGGGAGTATTGGAGGGGTGGCATTGAGTAAATTGGGGGTTATTGGAGAAGTAACAATCACACTGTCTGCTATTGTTGGGTCTCTGTTGATTATGGCACTGATAGCTTTTGTAGCCCAAAAAGTGAGAGGCAACGTCACTCTGCTTATCATGGGTGTGATGATCGGATACATAGCCAATGCAATTATCGGAGTCCTCAAGTTTTTCAGTGCAGAGGAAGATATACGTGCATATGTGATATGGGGTCTCGGCAGTTTTTCCCGTGTCTCCGGAGGGCAGACATCCGTATTTATTATACTGATGATATTGTTGCTCCCCACATCATTCTTTCTGATAAAGACGCTTAATCTATTGCTGCTCGGGGATGCATATGCAAGGAATCTCGGGCTTAACATCAAGAGAGCACGATTACTTGTAATTGGTTGTTCCGGCATTTTGGTGGCTGTGGTAACGGCCTATTGCGGTCCGGTAGTATTCCTGGGACTTGCAGTGCCTCATATTTGCCGTGGCTTGTTTCATACTTCAAATCATGCCACTATTCTTCCGGCATCCCTTTTAGGAGGTGCTTCTTTGGCTCTGTTGTGCAACCTTATTGCTCGTATGCCTGGTTTCGAAGGGGCCCTGCCGGTCAACTCTGTGACCGCATTGGTGGGTGCTCCGGTTGTAATGTGGGTGTTGTTCAAAAAACGTAAAAGTGAAGCATAATGGAAAAGAAAGAGACGATAAAAGTGGTGGAACTTTCTACAGGCTACCACAATAAAAAAGGAACGACCGTAATTACTCGTGACATTAACGCTTCTTTATATGATGGAGAGCTCACATGTCTTTTAGGCCCTAATGGTGCAGGAAAATCGACTTTGCTCAAAACTCTCACCGCTTTTCTTACTCCGGTGAAAGGTGAGATATTTATAAAGCAGAAACCGCTGCGCGACTACTCCGACGCAGAATTAGCTAAAGTTATTGGGGTCGTACTGACAGAGAAGCTCACAATCAATAATATGTCGGTAGACGAGTTGGTTGGAATGGGACGTAGCCCTTATACAGGATTTTGGGGGCATATGAGTAAGTACGACCGCAAGATAGTGGATAAATCCATAAGTCTTGTGGGAATCATCGGACTACGCGGGCGCATGGTACAGACTTTAAGCGACGGAGAGCGGCAGAAAGTGATGATTGCCAAAACTCTTGCACAAGAGACTCCTATCATTTTCCTCGATGAGCCCACAGCATTCCTCGACTATCCCAGCAAGGTGGAGATAATGCAACTGCTTCAAACCCTTGCGCGTGAACAATCCAAGACAGTTTTCCTCTCTACCCACGATCTTGAGTTAGCGCTTCAGATTGCCGATAAAATATGGCTTATAGATAAGACACACGGAATAACGATCGGCACTCCGGAGGATTTGGCATTAAATGGAGATATGAGCCGATACTTCCATCGTGAAGGGGTAATATTTGATATTAATAGCGGATTGTTCAAAATATGCCATAAACTTAATAAATCTGTTAGCTTAACCGGAGAAGGAGCAGAATACAATATGGTGAAGAAGGCCTTAGCCCGTCAGGGCATTGCCGTAACATCTGCAGCAAATGCTCCCATCGCCATTGAAGCAACTACTGATAAAATTATCGTTGACGGATTGACGGTAAAATCTATTGAGGATCTCATATATCTGGTGAATGACACGCTTAACTCCTGATCAATGAAAAGGTTGCTGATAATAATTGATGGTATGGACGATGAACCGATTCCCGAACTTGGGAACATGGCTCCTGCTTCGTATGCTTCCATGCCTTCACTATCATTCATGCGCTCGCATGGAGAAGTAAACTCGCAGCAAACAATTCCCGACGGATATGCGGCATCCACAGAAATTGCATTGATGACGATCTTGGGATTTACAGTTGGATCGGATTTTGACTCCCGCTCATGGTTTGAGGCTTTAGGTGGCGGATTGGAGGTGACGGACAGTGACCTGTGTCTACGTTGTAATCTTATCACTCATTGTAATAGCATAATCGAATCTCATTGTGGACATTACCCTGACACAGATGAAAGCCATACCATCATAAAGAAATTAAATGAGCATTTTGGCGAGGACGATTTCACTTTCCATAGTTTTGGCAATTTCAGAAACTTGCTGATTGTACGTAATTGTTGGGCGAAGATAAGTGCGTCCCCACCACACAGATTGTTAGACCAATCGGTTGACAGATTACTGATCAGAGCCAATGATTTGACTTTGGAAGAAAGATTAAACCGTTGTATAACAGAATCTCGAACTATTCTTCGCAAACACATAGCCAATGGCATAGCGATTTGGGCTCCGGGGCGTGCAATTTCATTCCCCAACAATATTAAAGGATCGGTAGTAGCCGGAGTTAATGTAGTAAAAGGTATTGGACGCTCTGTCGGTATGTCGGTCATAGACGTTCCCGGAGCAACCGGAGATGAGTTTACAGATTATTCCGCCAAACTGAATGCGACACTCCAAGCACTGAAAAAGGATGATTTTGTACTTCTACATATCGAGGCTACGGATGAAGCATCTCATGAGCGAGCCCCATTTAAGAAAGTGCGTATTCTTGAAACGATTGACCAATTAGTGTTATCCCCCCTGCTTACCAAACGAACAGGAGTTTTACAGATCACTGTTCAGGGAGACCATGCGACTTCATCACTTTCGGGAAAACACCTGAGCAGTCCCGTGACAGTGATTAACTATACAAAAAACGAATAATATATATGAAACCAAAGATAACTGTTATAGGCATCGGACCGGGAAATGCGGCAGATATGACAGCGGCAGCAATAGACGCGTTGCGTCAGGCTGAAATTGTGGTCGGCTATAAATACTATATTCCATTTATTGCACCTCTACTTCGACTGGATGCTACAATCATACAGAACGGAATGAAGCAGGAACAGACCCGCATTGAAAAGGCATTTGAAATAGCTGAATCCGGCCGGAACGTATGTATTATAAGTTCAGGCGATTCAGGAATATATGGAATGGCCCCGCTCGTATATGAAATGCTGCGAGCCCGTGGCTCGGATCTTGAAATTGAGGTAATCCCCGGAATCAGTGCGTTCCAGAAAGCCGCTTCACTCCTCGGGGCGCCGATTGGGCATGACTTCTGTGTGATTTCCCTAAGCGACCTAATGACTCCTTGGAGTTTGATTGAGCGGAGAATACAGGCTGCGGTCGATGCCGATTTCATCACGGCAGTATATAATCCTAAAAGTACCGGCAGATACTGGGAACTGTATCGGCTTAAGGAATTGTTTTTAAGCGGACGCAATCCTGAAACTCCGGTTGGATTCGTACGCCAGGCCGGACGTGATGAGCAGAAAGTTACGCTGACTACACTTCGTGAGTTTAATCCGGAGGACGTTGATATGTTTACAGTTGTTATAATCGGTAATTCCCAATCTTATCTTTGGGAAAATCACTTCACAACTCCAAGAGGCTATTACAGACCCTCTAATGTCCGGAGCTCATCCCCCGGCCAATCTATTATGATTGAGAGTTTCCGTACAATTGAGAGAGAGATGGCGCATCCCGAAATCTCACTTGACTTGAAATGGCCTATGCTCCATGCCATACACACGACTGCCGACTTCGATATGGAGAATGTGGTAAAGACCGATGCAGGAGCCGTAGAAAAAATCTATAAATCATTGACCGAAGGAGGAGTAAGGACTATTGTCACAGATGTAACTATGGCTGCTTCAGGCATCCGGAAAGGAGCACTGGAGAGACTTGGAGTGGAGGTAAAATGCTATCTGAATGATGATGCTACAACAGAGCTTGCAAAAGAGAAAGGTATAACACGGACTCAGGCCGGAATAAGACGAGCAGTGGCAGAACATTCCGATGCCCTATACGTGTTCGGTAATGCACCCACAGCCCTGATGGAACTATGTACTCTGATTCGGCAGAAAAAGGCTAATCCTTGCGGAATTGTTGCCTCCCCTGTCGGATTTGTTCATGTATGCGAAAGCAAGCACATGATCAAGCCTTTCACCCACATCCCTAAAATAATCGTGGAGGGAAGAAAAGGAGGTAGCAACTTGGCTGCCACATTAGTTAACTCTATTCTTTGCTGGCCAGATGCGCAGCTGTTAAAACCGGGAAGAGATGTCTGAGAAAATATTTCATATAATTGGGATTTCAGACCAGCGCAATCAATTCTTTACCCCTGAAATAATTGAACTTATCTCAAAGGGTAAGGTCTTTTCCGGGGGGCGTCGTCATCATGAGATTGTGGCTGAGGTTCTTCCGGGAGACGCTGTTTGGATTGACATAACCGTACCATTGGATAAAGTCTACCGGCACTATCTCTACCACAATGATATTGTAGTGTTCGCTTCGGGTGATCCGCTTTTCTATGGATTTGCAAATACGCTGAGAAGAGAATTCCCATCAGCGAAGATAAGTGTCCATCCTACGTTCAATTCTTTGCAGCTTTTAGCTCATAGACTTTTGTTACCATACGCCGGTATGATAAATATCTCCGTTACCGGACGACCTTGGAAAGCTCTTGACGTGGCTCTTTTGGAAAACCGGCCACTTATAGGCGTCCTTACTGACCATAAGAAAGGACCTTTGGAAATCGCTGCCAGATTGTTGAATTATGGGTACGATAATTATGAAATATCGGTAGGTGAATGTCTGGGTAACGATACGGAAAATATAAAGACGTTATCTTTGCAGGAGGCTTTAGTGCAATCATTCGCAAACCCCAATTGTGTAATTCTTCAAATGACCTCTGCCCGCAGAAGATACTTCGGTATTCCTGAAAACTTGTTTGCTCACCTGGCAGGACGCAGCAATATGATTACCAAAATGCCCGTCAGGTTACTTTCATTGTCTATGCTTGACCTTTATGGACGTAAGGTGATGTGGGACGTAGGCTTTTGCACCGGGTCGGTATCAATAGAGGCAAAGTTGCAATTTCCTGCGCTCGATATAATAGCCTTTGAACGCCGTGAGGAATCAAGAAATCTTCTTGATGATAATTGCCGTAGGTTCGGTGTCCCTGGAATCACAGGGGTTATAGCAGATTTTATGGACTGTGATTTAAGCGACTTTCCAAGGCCGGATGCGGTGTTTATCGGAGGTCATGGCGGTCGACTCGATACTATGGTCTGCCGTATCTATAAAGTATTGAACAAGGATGGAGTGATTGTCTTCAATTCTGTCAGTACTGAAAGTTGCCAAGTTTTCCGCAGGGCGATAGAATCCTGTGGTGGAGTCATCGAAGCCGAACACACGATGATTTTAGACAGTCATAATCCGATAACAATACTCAAAGCAAAATGAAATACATCACATACATAAATGATGCCGGACGTAAGTTGGGCGAAACAATCCAAAGAGAAATGCCGGAGTTCTCCTTGATAGAACAAAAGGAATTTCCTGCAACTGATTTTTCATCGGTAAATGCTGTAATCTTCATTGGAGCATTGGGGATTTGCGTGCGTATGATAGCCCTGATGGTAAATAACAAATATACTGATCCTGCTGTCGTTTGTGTAGACAGTATGGGACGCAATGCCATATCGGTTCTTTCAGGTCACGTAGGAGGGGCCAACCGATTGTGTGAGGAGGTAGCTCACATTATTGGCGCGCGACCTGTTGTTACTACTCAGAGCGACAACCTCGGGACGTGGAAGCTTGACATTTTGGGAAAGTGTATGGGCTGGGAAACCGATGCTACACGAGCCGAAATGAATCAAGCCATCGCAACGCTTGTAAACGGGAAGCCAGTGGGGCTATTGCTGGATATCCGTGACCGTGGAACGGATTATTTGGAAGCTGATCTTCCCGCCAATGTATCTATTGTCACTGATCGGACAGATGTGTCAAAATATCAACTGATTATTGCAGTTACTCCCTATATATATGATTTTGATATTCCTATTCTATACTATCGTCCGATGGTGTTGAATCTGGGAGTCGGTTGCAGGCGTGACTGCAATCCGGAAGGAGTTGCAAACTACATTGGGAATATATTGAATGATAACGGTATCAGTCCTCTGTCTATAAAGTCTGTATCTACGATAGACTTGAAGAAAGATGAACCTCTCATCGCAAAACTTTCAACTTGGAATAACATTAATTTGTGCAACATTTACACTGCGGAGCAACTGGCAGGAATAGAAGTCCCGAACCCTTCGGAGAAGGTGTTGAAAGTGACCGGTGTTGCCGGAGTGGCAGAAAGCTGTGCCATAAAAGCGTCAGATAACGGAAAAATTATATTGGAAAAACATAAGGGCAAGCTCTCGGACGAGTCTGACTTCACGTTTGCTGTGGCTCTTGACAAGGGAGCTTTGCGTGGAGGGCATATTGAGTTTGTCGGCGCCGGTCCCGGTGATCCGGAACTCGTCTCTGTACGTGGAAAACGTTTCCTTGAGCAAGCCGACTTAATACTTTATGCAGGAAGTCTTGTGCCAAAAGAGTTGACCTATTACGCTAAGCCTGGTTGCACAGTAAGGAGTTCTGCTTCGATGAATCTCGAAGAACAATTTGAGTTGATGAAGGAGTTTTACGACCGCGAAAAACTTGTTGTAAGGCTCCATACAGGCGACCCGTGCATCTACGGTGCGATACAGGAACAGATGGCTTTCTTTGACCGCTATGGCATGAATTATCATATCACACCCGGTATATCTTCATTTCAGGCTGCGGCAGCCGCTTTGAAATCGCAATTTACAATTCCAGAAAAAGTACAGACCATCATCCTGACCAGAGGCGAAGGTCGCACACCGATGCCGGAAAAAGAGCAGTTGCATAAACTCGCTGCCTCCCAAAGCACAATGTGTATCTATCTGAGTGCCGGTATTGTGGATGACGTGCAGCGGGAATTGCTTATGGCTTACCCTCCTGAAACACCTGTAGCCGCCTGCTACAAACTGACGTGGAAGGAGGAGAAAATCTATCGTGGCGTGCTCAAGGACCTTGCGCGGATAGTCCATGAAAATCATCTGACACTCACGACGCTCTTGGTGGTTGGAGATGCTATCAATAACCGTGATGGATTGTCACGGCTATATAATGACAACTTCAAGCATCTGTTCAGAAAATGATACTTGTGTTTGGTGGTACTACCGAAGGTCGCTTGGCAATAAGAACTCTTGACGAAGGTGATGGAAGGTACATCTACTCTACACTTGGCACAAGTCAGAAAGTGGAGTGTGCTCATGGCATTCACATCAGTGGTGCTATGGCAGAGAACGATATGCTCCAAGTTTGTAGGGAAAATTCAATCAAACTGATTATAGATGCCGCCCATCCGTTTGCTATAAACCTACATAATACTATAGGAATGGTAGCCAGATTATTGCATATTCCTGTCATACGTTTGGAACGTATATATCCTGAATTATATAATCCAGAAATAGTGTGGTGTGACACTTACGCCGATGCGGTTAGCAAAATGAAGACCTATAGAGTAAACAGACTTTTGGCTCTCACAGGAGTGCAGACTATCCCTAAATTAATTGACTTCTGGCAATGCAATGAAACATGGTTTCGCGTGCTTGACCGCAAAAAATCCGTTGAAAAAGCAGAAAACTATGGATTTCCCATCAACCGTCTCGCCTTTTATGGGGAAGATGCTACTGACGCTCTGATTGACAAGCTTTTTCCCGATGCAATAATTACAAAGGAAAGCGGAACAAGCGGTGGCTTTATGGAAAAAGTCACATCTGCACTGCAAAAGGGAGTAAAGGTCTTTATAGTTCGTCGTCCCAAACTCCCGGATAGCTTCATTACTGTAGAAGGACGGCATGGACTACGTATGGAAGTCGAGCGACTTTTACCTGATTTTTATTCGTTACATACCGGCTTCACGACCGGCTCCTGCGCTACTGCCGCTGCTAAAGCTGCTTTATGGGGTCTTTTGAAGGGAGAGAAACTTTCAGAAGTCAGTTTCAGAATTCCTGAAGGAGAAACCATGAACATGGAAATTGAGGAAGTGGAAATTCAAACTTCATCAGCCTCAGCCAGAGTGATAAAAAAAGCCGGAGATGATCCTGACGTTACTGACAAAAGCTGCATTACTGTTACAGTTGCCTATTCAGAGCATGATGGTATAAATTTTATCGGAGGTCATGGAATAGGAACCGTAACATTGCCTGGCATAGGGCTTCCGGTTGGCGAACCGGCAATTAACCCTGTGCCACGTGCAATGATTGAACGCGAGTTGAAAGCATTGTATCCTGACGGGTTAGACGTAACTGTCTCTATTGAAAATGGCGAAGTGTTAGCTACCAAAACGTTCAACCCACGTGTAGGTGTGGTAGGTGGTGTCTCCATAATAGGCACAACAGGTATTGTCCGTCCATTCTCTCATGAAGCCTTTATAGAGGCTATCCATAGGGAGATGGAAGTAGCGTTGGCTATAGGATGTGAACGAATTGTCGTCAACTCCGGAGGTAAGAGCGAAAGATATATTAAGACTCTTTATCCATCCTTGCCTCAGCAGGCCTTTATTCATTATGGTAATGCCGTAGGTGATACGATGCTTTTGGCTCAGAAGCTAAAAGTACCGAAGCTAACCATCGGATTGATGCTTGGAAAGGCAGTGAAACTCGCAGAGGGCAATCTTAATACCCACAGTCACAAGATTACTCTCAATCGCGATTTCTTGTGCAGAATTGCGAAGGAAGCCGGTTGTTCTTCGGAGGTTTCAAGCGTAATAGCAAATATGAATATGGCCCGCGAATTGTGGAACGGTTTGTCTGAAAAAGATACCGGCCGATTCTTTCCCGCAATATTAAAACTGTGTCATAACCATTGCTCCTCTATCTATCATGGTGACTTGGAAACTGTGCTTATTGATGATCAGGGCAATATAAGATATCGAATATGAAATCAGCTTTTCTCATAGCAGCAACTTCTTCAGGATGTGGCAAAACAACGCTGTCGCTTGGGCTTATGCGTGCTCTTATACGCAAGCACGTTTCTATTCAGCCATTCAAGTGCGGTCCGGATTACATTGACACGCAATTTCAGTCGATTGCAGCAGAGCGAGAGTCTATAAATCTTGACCTGTTTATGTCGTCTGATAGTCATGTCCGCGCTCTATTTTCCCTCTATTCTGAGGATTCCGATGTCAGCATTGTCGAGGGTGTAATGGGGATGTTTGACGGATTCGACAAAATGAAAGGGAGCAGTGCCGACGTAGCCCACATTCTTGACATTCCGGTGATTCTACTGATTAATGCGGCTTCAACGGCTTATTCTGTCGCTGCAACCATATATGGTTTCACACACTTTTGTCCTGACGTAAAAATAGCAGGTGTTATATTTAATCGTGTTGCCTCGGAAAATCATTTTTCATTTCTAAAGAAGGCATGTGCGGATGTCGGGGTTGAGTGCTTTGGATACTTAAAAAAGAATGAAGCATTGCAAACACCTTCCCGTCATCTCGGTCTCACTCTGTCGTCACGGGAGGTAATGAACCGGTTTATTGATATGGCCGCAGATGAAGTTGAGAAGAATGTTGAGATGGAGCGTCTTCTAAAGGCCACTTCGCTGACGGAAGCACCCCAAAAAGAGAAATTAAAGATCTCCGTTTTATCGGATTTTACAGTAGCTGTAGCTCGCGATGAGGCTTTCAGTTTCATCTATCCTGCTAATCTTAAAACTTTCGGAAAGATTGTTTATTTCTCACCCATTCATGACAGCCATTTACCTGCTGCCGACCTTGTGTATCTTCCGGGGGGGTATCCTGAGCTTTTCGCCGACAAGCTTTCAGAAAACATAAATCTAAGAAATGAAATAAAAGCTTTTGCTGAGAATGGTGGGCGTATATTAGCAGAATGTGGTGGATTGATTTATCTATGTGAGGCAATTGATGGTCAGAAAATGTGTGGAATCTTCCCCATGAAAGCAACAATGAATGATAGCAAACTATCGCTGGGATACCGTAGGATTGATTTCCCCCATGCGACATTGAAAGGACATGAATTTCATTACTCACATATTATCGCCCCTTTAAGCATATCCGGAATTGCTACTCAGCAAAATGTAAAAGGACAGAAGATTGAAACACCTGTATACAGATATAAGAACACAATCGCCGGATATACCCATCTATATTGGGCGGAAACCGACATATTAAAACTTTGGAAATAATGGCAAAAATATATACCCGCACCGGTGACAAGGGCATCACCGCAATACATGGAGGTGAGCGTGTACCTAAGACAGACATTCGTATAGAGGCTAATGGCTGCATAGACGAACTCAATGTTGCGATAGGCTTTTTGCGGAGCATGCCCGTCAGAAACCATCAGTGGCAGCCTTTGCTTCGTGAGATTCAACTAACCCTTATGACTATAATGAGTCTCGTAGCTACTCGTAGTGAAAAACGCTCTGCTAATCCGAATATCCTTCCGGAAGATATTGTAGAGAAAACAGAAAGTGTGATTGACAAAATTAATGCTGAATGTACTCCACCCGACAGTTTCATACTTCCCGGTGGAACTCCCGTAGCGACTCAGCTTCATCAGTGCCGTGTGCTTGCCCGAAGAGCTGAGCGCCGCTTATGGAGCTTGAATGAGCAGGATGCAGTGCCCGAAAAAATATTGTGCTATTTCAACCGGCTGTCCGATCTGTTTTTCATCATGGCAAGATGGGAGCTTCATCACTCATACTGTCAGGAAGAAGTCTGGAAAGAATTCGGATATAAACGAAAATTGAGATGAACAAATTGTCACCCATAATGTTGGCCGGGACCGGTAGCGACGTCGGTAAGAGTCTTATCGCTACCGGACTTTGCCGTATTTTCAAGCAGGACGGTTATTGCCCTGCTCCATTCAAGGCTCAGAATATGGCTCTGAACTCCTATGTCACGACTGATGGATTGGAGATCGGACGTGCCCAGGCAGTACAGGCTGAGGCAGCTGAGTTGCCATGTATGGTAGAGATGAATCCTATTCTGCTCAAGCCCTCCGGCGAACATACTTCGCAGGTGGTCTTGAATGGAAAACCCTCGGGGAATAAGGATGCCTACAGCTACTTCCGTAGGGAAGGGAAAGAGAATCTTCGCGCTATAGCGCAAAGTGCTTTCGACATGCTTATCTCGCGCTTCAATCCTATTGTGATGGAGGGAGCCGGAAGCATATCCGAACTCAATCTTCGGGAGGGCGATATAGTGAATATGTCAATGGCTCGTTATGCTGATGCAAAGGTAATATTAGTAGCGGATATTGACCGTGGAGGTGTTTTTGCCAGTGTATATGGTTCGATAATGCTACAGACTCCGGAAGACAGGAAACGCATAAAAGGAATCATCATAAATAAATTTCGTGGAGATCTGCGCCTATTTGACGAGGGAAGGAAGATAATGGAGGAAATATGTGGAGTACCTGTGCTTGGCGTTGTACCTATGGCTACTCATATCCATATTGATGAAGAAGATTCTGTTGCATTGGGCAAAAAAGAATACCATGCCTTGACGGATAAAATAAATGTGGCAGTTGTGTTGCTCAAGCATATCTCCAATTTCACTGATTTCAACGTCCTTGAACGTCACCCTCAGGTAAATCTTTTTTATACAAACACTCCTCAAGATTTGGCCTCTGCAGACATCGTAATTCTCCCCGGCAGTAAGAACACTCTTGATGATTTGCTTGAAATGCGAAAGAGTGGGATGACAAAGGCAATCATTACGGCACGACAGAATGGCAAGACTATTATCGGAATATGTGGCGGTTATCAGATGATGGGTGAATTGGTGAGAGACCCGTACGGCATTGAAGGGTCGATTGAAACTCTTCCGGGCCTCGGGCTGCTTCCGACTAAAACGGAGATGTATAGTGAGAAAACTACGCGGCAGGTTGAGTTCCGGTTTATGGATGATAATAGGAAATGTGTCGGGTATGAAATACACATGGGCCGGACTTCTTCTGATAAGCCATTTTTGACTTTTGCAGACGGGACTTATGAAGGATGTATGGTAGACGCTAAGTGCTTTGGCAGCTATGTACATGGAATTTTAGATAATCAGGCTGTCATTGATTTCATTCTGAAGCCATATGTAAAAGATGCGGCTCAAACCACATTCGACGCAGATACATTCAAAAACCGACAGTATGATTTGCTTGCCGAGTGGCTACGTGAGCATATTGATATTCCTCAAATATATAAAATTCTGGAAAACAATGATTGACGGACACGGTGACGACATATTCCGTTATGGCGATAAGATAAAGATAAATTTCAGTTCTAATATCCCTCAGAAGGTAGATCATTCAGGGCTGCTGAGTCATCTTTCCATGGCGGGGGCAATATTCAAGAATTATCCCGAACCGGAGCCACTAAGCGTGGAGCTAAAGCTTGCAGGACTTTATGGCATCGATGCTGAAAATATCATAGTGACCAATGGTGCAACCGAAGCAATCTACCTGTTAGCCCATGTTTTTTCCGGTGGCCAATCGACCATTGTTTCGCCAACTTTCAGAGAGTATCAGGATGCCTGTAGAGTCTTTAATCATATTGTCCGGTTTGTTACATCGCTTGACGCAATTGAGCAGGGAGATGATATGGTATGGCTATGCAACCCCAACAATCCAACCGGAATGGCCTATGATAAAGGAAAATTACTGGCTATAGTTGACCATCACCCCGATACATTATTTGTGGTGGATCAAGCTTACGCACTTTTCTCTGTGAAAGAAGTGTTTTCCATTGCCGATGTAATGTTGAGGAAAAATGTGGTGGTGCTTCACTCACTGACCAAGCAGTTTGTGGTTCCTGGGTTGCGCATAGGTTATGCTGTTGGCCCGGCAGATATTCTAAACCGCTTGCGCTCACTTCGGATGCCATGGTCTGTCAATTCTATTGCTATCGAAGCAGCTCTTTATCTACTTGAAAATTCCCGGAACTATGCTTTCAATGCCCATGAACTTCACGCTGAGACAATGAGATTAGCCACTGAGATTTCACGGCTTGGAATTGATGTATCTTCGACAGATTGCAACTTCCTTCTTGCACGCCTTCCTTATAATTCAGCCGCTGAACTCAAATCGTGGCTCATAGATAATCATGGAGTGCTCATCAGAGACGCATCAAACTTTGAAGGACTTACACCTCGTCATTTCCGCGTGGCAGCTCAAATTCGGGAGGAAAATAATATGCTCATTAACGCACTGAGAGAATGGACTTCATTATATCGATAATACCATTGTTGGTAGCATGGCTACTTGATATACTGTTGGGGGATCCTCAGTGGCTTTCCCATCCTGTTATATGGTTTGGCAAAGCAATTAGCTTATGCGAACATCAGTTTAACAAAAGGAATTGGCGTAGACTCAAAGGTGGACTGACGGCGATATTACTGATTGTAGCAACCTATCTCATTACCTGGCGGTTACTTCGCGTCGTTTCTCCCTTTCTTTGGCTTGACTTTGTTGTCCGGACCATCCTGATATTCTATTGTCTTGCCGGCACTACACTTATTCGGGAGGTGAGAATGGTTTTCAGTGCAGTAGACCGGTCATTGGAAGAAGGTAGGCGTCAGGTTGGACGCATCGTAGGGCGCGACACTGCAAACTTATCTGCTCAGGAAATTCGCACTGCCGGCCTCGAAACCCTTGCTGAAAACCTCAGCGACGGAGTAATTGCTCCTCTGTTTTGGTTCGCGTTGCTTGGCATTCCCGGTATGATGGCATATAAGATGGTGAATACCCTTGACTCTATGATAGGCTATAAGAGTGAGCGCTACCGCCAGTTTGGAATGGTAGCTGCCCGCATTGATGACTTGGCCAACTATATCCCAGCAAGACTGACGGCCTGTCTTATGGTGATTGCTTCAGGAAAAATGAGTCTATTTGGATTCGTAAGACAATATGGATCGAAACACGCAAGTCCTAACAGCGGATATCCTGAGGCTGCCTTAGCTGGAATACTGGATTGCAGATTCGGTGGCACTCACGACTATTTCGGTGAAAGTGTCTACAAACCTTATATTGGCGAGAGTGAGCGCGACTTCAGTTATGCAGACATAGATAAGGCCGGAACTATCAACCGAAAGGTTGAGGTGCTGTCGATTCTTCTTGTTGTCGCAGTCAAAGCAATATTTCTACTATAGAGCCATAAGTAGGTATTGCATTATACATTTCCGAATATGTCTTACCGCCAAATGCTACAAGGGCATTTATCAGTATGCCTCCGTGGGTGAAAATTGCGATAGTTTCATCTGTATGCGCCGGTTTTATTTCATCGACAAACTCCATAAACCGACGACGCTGATCTATTACTGACTCTCCTCCAGTGGCCGCAACATTGATGTAGTCATCAAACCACTCTTGCAATCTCGGATCGGTTATTTCATCATAGCATTTCATCTCCCATTCTCCGAAATCCATTTCTGCAAGCCGGGAGTCGATGACAAGGTGGTCGTAACCACAAAAACGCGCAAGCTTCACACATCGTGAGAGCGGACTGCTGTAAACTTGATCAAAAGAAAATTTTTGAAGTCCTTTTTTCACTTCAGAAGCTTCTTCCTGGAAACTTTCAGCAAGAGGTACGTCGGTCTGTCCGTAGCACACGCCACGAGCCACTGCTACAGAAGTATGACGTATCAACACAAGGCGCATATTCCTGAAATTATTACAATACCGAATATCATAGTATCTTCACATATCAGATAGCTAGCCCCGCAGCAATCCCCAGTATAGCCACCTATGCGACGTTTCATCATTGAAATCAATACAACAATGCAGGCAATCGGAACTATAACGCTTAAAACCGCACAAGACTTGACAAACCACAATGGAATAAGAGGAATAATTCCGAACGAGATATTCAGCGTCAGTTGCCATACGGTCATCCGCGAATAAGAAATCTTGTTTTTTGCTCCTTCCGGCCTTGCATAAGGAAGAATGTTGGTAAGCTGAGAAGCACAAAATTTTCCGAAAGGATCAACCGCGACAACTGCTATGGCAGCTAAAAGTGGTGATAGAGACGAGAGCAACCCTATCAACAGAAGATTATGACAAATAAGTCCGATTACTCCATAGGTGCCGATATGGGAATCTTTCATGATTCGGAGAATAGTGCCCTTGTCGCGTCCTCCACCGAAACCGTCACAAAAGTCGGCAAGTCCGTCTTCATGCAGCGCTCCGGTGAGAAGTAGTTTGAAGACTATTGCAATAACTACTGTCGGAAGCATAGGAATGACCATCGCAAGCGTGTAGAGAATCAGAGCCGTACATCCCCCCGTCACCCAGCCTGTCAATGGCCAGAAAACTACGGTTGTAGAATAGGCTTTCTCCGGAATCTCGACCACTCGCCATAGAGGAAGACGCGTAAATAGAATGAATGCGGCTGCAACTCGTTTCATCAGAAATACTTTGTGACGTTTACAGCCTGGAAACTGTCCATACGGTTAATCATTCTCACCGCAGACTCCAGAATTGGGTAGGCACAAACGGCTCCAGAACCCTCGCCAAGGCGCAGATCAAGATGCAGGATAGCTTTCACATTCATGGTATCAAGCATTAGTTTATGACCTGATTCATCACCCTGATGGCCGAATATCGCATATTCCAGCACTTCAGGATATAGTTGAGAAGCTGCAAGAATTACACTTGTCATTATAAAACCATCGACGATTATAAGCATTCCAAGTTCGGCCGCTTGTAGCATTCCACCAAGTGCCATTGCCATCTCATAGCCACCAAACCAGGCGATTTTTGACTCCGGTCTTTCATCGCCAGAATAGTGCGCCAGTGCCTTTGCCAGAACCCCATATTTGTGACAGATTCCGTCAGTGTTAAGACCTGCTCCGGCTCCGATGCATTTTTGCAAGTCAATCCCCGTAAAGAGATGCATCCACACGGCCGATGGAGAAGTATTGCCGCTTCCCATCTCTCCGAAACTTATCACATTGCACCCTTCGGAGTAGACATCTCTGACTACCTCCGCTCCCCGCTCTATGCACAGATTAAGTTCATCCTCAGTCATGGCCGGACCATAAAGGAAATTTCGGGTGCCCTTGCGAACTTTCTTGTCAATTATCCCGTGGCCGGAGGGAATGTCATAGTCCACCCCGGCATCCACGAGCACAAGCTTAAAACCATGTTGCTCACATAGAAAATTGATTCCTGCACCACCCTTGGAAAAATGACTTAACTGTTGCCATGTCACTTCCTTAGGTGAGACACTTACCCCTTCCTCCAAAATTCCGTGATCTGCAGCAAACAGCACGTTGTGCGGTTTCCGCAGTTCTGGATTCATGGTGTGCTGTATCAGGCTTATCTGTAAAGCTAATTCTTCCAGCCTACCTAAAGCTCCTTTTGGTTTGGTGAGATTGTCAATTTTACTGACTATGTCCGCTTCGAATGACCGATCAAGCACCTTGATGTGAAAATTCTTCATAAGACCTGTTATCCTTTGATTTTTACCGGTATTCCGGAAACAATTAGATAGACTTCCTCGGCTATCGAAGCCACGTATTGATTGATTTCACCTTGCATATCTGCAAACTTTCGCTGCATGTTGTTGGAGCTTACGCCTCCCAATCCCACTTCATTCGTAACGATGATGAAAGTGGCGTCTTTCATCAGCAAAGATTCAATTTGCCGCTTGACAGACGAAACTGCCTTCGATGCATCCTCATTCTCCTCAAAAAACCAGTTGGTAGCCCAAAGGGTGAGACAATCAATGAGCACGACCTCTTTTTCTTTGAAGGATATTACGTCTGTATATAATGGCGCTTCGATGTTCCTCCATACATCCTTCCGCCTCTCTTTATGGACGGCCACGCGATCCTCCATCTCCTTATCCATAACCCGTGCGGTAGCAAGATAAGTAGGATGGTCGGAAAGTTGTAGAGCTAAATGCTCTGCAAAGACGCTTTTACCGCTTCGTTGTCCACCCGTCACCATGATAATCAGGGCGTTCATTTTCTTTTCCTGCATAACCTTTTAATCCAAAGATAATAGCCTGTGATTGGAAGTGTAGCCCCGATAATCACACAAATAAGATAGAAGATGCGGGAGACCCATCCTAACCACGTACCGACATGGAGAGTGTAAATCCAACCTTTTATGTGATTGGAGCGTATTTTGTCGGTATACCTCTCTATATGATTTATTTTGCCGGTTTCGGCGTCAAACACATAGGTGTCAAGTGCTTGCTGATTACCGACTCCCGCAAGCACAACATCTGCCTCACCCTGATACAGTCTGATTTCCTTATCTCCATTGTCTGTTGCGACTGTTTGATAGGCCGTTTCCCATGCACTGAAGTTTTCTGCAGGAGTTTTATGTCTCGAAGACTTTGCGACCTCACTTCCGAATGTAGAGTACAAAGCTGTTCTATACCATCCGAACGACCACGTTAGTCCGGTAAAAATGCAGATTGCGAGAACGAGTGAACTGATTACACCGCCTACACAATGAATGTCATACCAAAGTCTGTAGGAATCATGCTTTGAAGAGATTACGAATTTATTATGCCAGTTTCCATTTTTAGGCCACCAAACGATAAAACCGGTTACGATGATAAGAAACAGACCTATAGTGGCGATGCCAACAATAAGTTTACCTGTTTTTGCTCCATAGGCTCCCTCGGATTTTGATTTTCCAAACAGACGGCGATGAGCAGCACTTGCCAGCTTAAAAATTTCAGATCTTTCATATTTTCCTATGACCTCGCCAGTGTATTGATTTACCCATATGGCAGCCATTGCAGGTTTTGCAAGCATGACTTTGTAGGCATGGCCGGCGTCAGGATATATAGTTACTCCCACAATTTCATTTTTTCCATCAAGATACCCTACTGCCGAGGTAAGTATGGAGTCCATAGGGAGCGGTTGGAATCCTTCATTTTTCACCTCTGCCTGCCCGATATGGCCAAAGTCACGCTCGAAGATCAGAATTGCCCCCGACAGACACATTAAAACCAATATCAATCCCAATGGAACCGACAGCCAAAGATGCAATTGCCTGAAAATAGTTTTATTCATAACTAATTATTTTGTTCCAGAAATAATATCGTCAAAATAGCATCAGGCAGGTTTCCTGACTTAGTCCTAACCATCCCGGCCTTCCCTCCTTGCAGAAGTGACCATGCTGTGGAATGGCATGTGCAGACATCACAGTAGCTGGAACTGTCCCGGAATTGCACCGGATTCCCTCTCATCGGCAATATATTGCCGATTCACCTAAATGCAATGCAAAGTTACAAAAATTTTCTCTAAGACCATTATAATAGCCAAATGAGTCAATAGTTACTTATATCGAACTCAAATTAAATTAGAGAATATTTAATTCAACCAACAAGTTAGATTATGCTAAATTGTGATAGTTGTTGATAACTAAGTCATTTACCGATACACACCATATAATCAGCTAATGGACAGCGAGTTATCCTCCTGAAAGGCACAGATAATGGATGTGCTAATTCGCTTACTTTCAATGATTTATTGTATAATTGAATTTTGAAAGTGCAATTTGCTTGCAATCAGCGTTTTCGGGCAAATCGTCTGTACCGCTATGTTCTTATTTCCGAGAGCAAAGTTATACAAAATCACAGAAACCACAAAAATAATCACGGAAAAAACTTACGCTATTCTCCGCAAATTTACGGATAATGTTTGGTGGTTTAGTTGCAAATGACTAACTTCGCGGTATGAGAAGAACTGTAAGACATAGTGCCTATATATGGCAACGGAAGGATTGGCCGGAGTTCCGTTGGGACTCCGAGGCGTTGCTTGAACCGCTTAGCCGGCTCAGTCAGTTGCATGGACTCCTCAACGGCAGAATGTCGATGCTTGGATTCAATGAGAAGTGTCGGTCGCTGTTGTCGG
>CAJUKZ010000011.1 GCA_910586995.1 uncultured Muribaculaceae bacterium
GTATCTAAGACGTAGTCAAAGATACGAATAAGTTGAGCGTAATGCCAAATTTATTTGAGCATTACCGAACGTGAGTATCTAAGACGTAGTCAAAGATAGCAAAAATACGCGACACATTCTCAATGCTAAGATCCAAACATATAAAAATCCGGGCATCAATCCATAACTCATGTGTGGATCAATACCCGGATAAGTATATCGGTATTACCGGAATGTCAGTTTCGGTGTTATCAGCGCACCACTATCTTGGAGGTCTTATTGCCACGCTTCTCGATATATACTGTGCCGCTGCGCAGGGATGCAGGATCTGTCATCACACCGTCTAAGCTGTAATATACCGGGGTGGCGTCTGTGCTGTCAGTAGCGATGTCGTCGATACCGACTGTGCCGCTGTCGAATCGGAAGTTCAGGACATTCTGGGAGGTGAAGTAGTCGTTCAGCATAGTCTTCTCTATCACCGAGCACAGAATAGCCACTTTCTTTCCAAGATTCTCTGGCTTTGAGCTGAGCGAGAGTTCAGCCGATGTATCAGCATTGGAGATAGCGAGTACATTCAGGCAACCGGCGATTGAGTTCTGGTCCTTGTTGTCGGAAAGCAGCAGGTTTCCGGCGGGAGCGCCTTCTGCGGAGAAAACCGGAGTCGGTGCGAAAAACATGCCGGTGTTGTAGCCCACGATATATCCTTCCACCCATACGTCACGCAGGTATTGCTGAGAAGACATTGCGCTTTTCATTTCCGCGCAGGTGTAGGGATTGTTTTCAGAACCGTCGCCGGCCAGTGCGGCTGCTGCAGACATGACAACAGCCATTGCAGAGAGTAAAAGTCTTTTCATAAAGTAAATTGGATTGGTTATTGATTAAAAATTACAGGTTGTGTAAGTGAATTATCCGACAAATCAGTATGTGTAAGAATTCGTATAGGGGATTCTGTGTAGTGAATCTGCTGCAAAGTAACGCCGTTTTGCTGAATTAAGCAAGCGTTTCAGATACAAATATTGCGGATTGGACATGGTTTTCTTTACCGTATGATCAGAATGCCACATGGCATAACCATCGTCCGATGCCACATTTTTTACTCTATGCAGACAAATGTCCGAAAAATTAAGTTAATTTTATGCTCCGAAAAAAATGAATGAGGCTTGGCAACCTTTTTAGATTCTGTGGTGTTAAGCATCTATAACATTCATCCATTACGAGAAAGTGAGCGAAAGAAAAAAAATAGCAAGTGTCTTCCGGGTAGTGTCAAGACTGTTGCTCGGTATAGTTCTGCTTATCGCAGGCCTGGCAGTGGGGCTTTACTCGCCCTGGGTGCAGGATGGTTTGCGGAAGGCTGCTGTGCATTATGTGAATTCGTCGGGAATGCCCTTTGAAATAAATCTCGACAGGCTGCGTCTGCGGTTTCCATTGAAACTGCAGATCAGTGGTCTGAATGTCACCGACAGGATCAGTGGCGACACAGTCGTAATGGCCGAAGCTCTCTACGCCTCGGTCGGACTTATGCCTTTGCTGAAAGGCGATGTAAGTATCGACCGTGCCACACTCGTGGACGCTCTCTATGTGATGGGCAGTCCGGATTCAGCAATGTATCTGCGTGCCGGTATAGGTAAGCTTGATCTTAATCCGGCAAGAGTGAGTCTCGGATCGCCGATGACTATAGATCTCGAGGATGCAACCCTGGCACACACCCGCGTGAGCATAGACATACGTCCGGATACTACTGCAGCCGATACAGCCTCGGCAAAGTCTTCCCCGATGGTTTTCAAGGCAGGGCGTCTCCATCTGGTGGATTTCTCCTATCAGATGAGCCTTGCACCGGGTATTGATTCTATCGGTGCAACATTCGGCGATGCTGTGTTGTCGTCCGGAGTGGTTGATCTCGGTGGTCAGACAGTGGATGTGCGCAGTCTTGTCGGCACAGGGCTTTCTGCCGCTTATGTGGCTGCTCCGGCATCAGCTGATGATACCACCGGGGTTGCCGAAGAAGCTGTAGGCGGTCAGGCTGAATCCGAATCATCGTCGCGTCCGTGGACCGTGAGAGTACATGATATAGACTTTACCGGTGGTAATGCCTTGTATACTACCCGTGGCTACAGCCCTGAGCCGGGCATTGATTTTGGATATATAAGCGTCGACAGCTTGAGGCTCAGGGTGACTGATTTCTATAATCAGGCTTCAGACCTGCGGTTGCCGATAAGTAAGCTTTCAGCTAAAGAACGTTGCGGTGTGCAACTCGATGCCGCAGGCACATTGGCTATTGACTCTGCCGGTCTGCACATAGATCATTTTACCATTGACACACCGTCGGGTACGGAACTCGATGCCGACGGACTTATGGGCATGGGGGATATGGCCAACGATGGTAATCTTCCGCTGCGTCTGAACGCAGCTGGCAATGTAGCCGTGCAGGATCTTGGTCTTATGTTTCCTGCCATGCTCCCCATAGCTTCCGGATTGCCAGATGATGCGCCCGTAGAACTTGAAGCCGAGGTCTCAGGCACGACATCGCAGCTTGATATACGCAGGCTTGATATTGATGTGAACAGATGTATGAAGCTACATGCATCCGGCAGCATGTCCTGGCCAATGAATCCCGACCGAATCGGAGGTGATATCGCGTTCAATGGCAAAGTTTACAATGTCACAGGGCTGAAAAACAAGATGCTCGACAGACCTTTGGCCGAGATGCTCGGCATACCTCCTATGTCGGTGGACGGTCGTGTGTCGATGAACTCCGCGACAACCAAAGGTAAGGTGAAAGTCCTTACCGGTGGTGGCTCACTTGCCGCCGATGGCCAATGGACGGCCACATCGGAGGGCTACAAGGCGCATGTCGCTCTTGATAAATTTCCGGTGGATGCATTTCTGCCTGCTTATGGGATAGGAGATGTCACAGCTACGCTCACCGCTGACGGGCACGGACTGAACCCGCTTTCTCACTACATGAAAGCAACAGCAGGATTCGATATTGAAAGTGCTGTATATGGCGGTCATTGCTACAAAGGAATATCCGGCCATGCGATTGTAGGCGATGGAAAAGCCGATGTGGATCTGTCGTCCTCTGATCCGGATGCGGATTTCAGGCTGACGGCTTCGGGTAATCTTGTACCTGAGCCATATAACTGGTCGGGTACTCTTGATCTTGTGCGCGCAGACCTGCGCTCGCTTGGTCTGTCGAATTCAGCTATGGCTTTTGCCGGTAAGATGGATTTCTCGGCCACTGCCGCCCCGACAGACAGCATTATGGATGTCGCTATCTATATGCCGCGTTTCTCAATGACGGATTCGGCCGGTACGATAAGCTCTGACAGTATCTCACTGAAGCTGAATTCGAATGCTGCGGCCACCAGGTTGGAAATGGATAACGAAGACCTTAAAGCAACTCTGAAGGCTGACGCTCCCCTGATGGTTCTTGTATCTGAATTCTCGGCTGCGGCAGATTCGCTGTCGGCATCATTAGGGCGTCATAGTCTTGATGTAGAGGCTATACAGAGAGCTTTACCTTCGTTTACTCTACGATTCGATGCTGGCAGGCGAAATCTTCTGGCACGTTATCTGGCTCAGTCCGATATAAACTTCAACTCTGTTGAGATGAGAGCTGTGAACGATTCACTGCTATCCGTCAGCGCTGGCGTCAACAGGCTTACGACCGGATCAACGACGATCGATACGATAACATTCAGGGCACGTCAGGACAGCACGCTGATGCTGTTCAGGGCAGAAATGAACAATCGCCCCGGCACGTTCGACAATTTTGCCCATGTGCGCGTGCGGGGCTATGTAGCCGACCGCAAGATGCAGATGATGCTCAACCAGAAAAATATCAAGGGCGAGACAGGATTCAACTTCGGAGCTACAGCAACCTATGCTGATTCGGCGCTGAGAGTAGTATTCGTGCCCACTGATCCTACGATAAGCTACAAACCGTGGACTATAAACGAAGACAATTACATAACTTATGACTTCCCGCATCATCACATCGACGCCAATCTGCATCTGAAGAATGCGCAGAGTAGTGTTGAACTGTATACCGTACATGATGAGCATCACGACGAAGCGGACCATGTGCATGATGAATTCGCGCAGGAGGATGTGGTGCTGAAGGTGAAGAACCTGCGGTTGAGCGACTGGCTGTCTTTAAATCCGTTCGCTCCGCCTGTCAAAGGTATAGCCTCGGCCGACATGCGTGTGCGCTGGGATTCCGGCTCGCTCAACGGATCCGGAACTATCGGAGTCGACTCGTTATATTATGGAAAGGAACGTGTTGGGAATTTCCTCGCCGATGTGGATCTGAGTACAAACACAGCTGGTACGGTGAAGGCCCGTGCAGGACTGTCGGTAGATGGTGTCCGCACGATAGACATAACAGGTAGCCTGAATGATTCGACCGCCGTATCCCCCTTCAATCTCGACTTCTCGATGATACACTTCCCCCTTGCTACGGTCAATCCTTTCCTGCCCTCTGGTACAGCTACACTGCGCGGAATGCTTAACGGCAAGATGGATATCACCGGAGATATGGCAAATCCGCGTTTCAACGGAGCATTGGATTTTGACTCCACTGCAGTACGTGTCACTATGCTCGGTACGGATTATGTATTCTCTGAAACTCCGATCGACGTTGTGGATAACCTTGTCACATTCCGCGATTTCACAATCACCGGGACAAATAAGAATCCGCTGACCGTGAACGGCACGGCCAATATCACCGATCTGTCGAACGTAGCGCTCGATCTTACGCTGAAAGCCCGCGATATGGGACTTGTCAACAGCAGCCGTTCACCCAAGGGAGCTGATGTATACGGAAAGGCATACATAGATCTTGATGCAGGAGTCAAGGGCAATATGAATTTCATGTCGGTGGATGCCAATCTTGTTCTTCTCGGAGGCACTAATGTCTACTACAACATACCGGATGCCGCCAATACCATACAGTCAATGAAAAACGACCAGATGGTGCGCTTTGTACAGTTCAGCGATACTGCATCCATAAATCAGACAGGTGACGTACAGGAATCTTCTATGGCAATGAGTATCGATGCCGTGCTTACTCTCGAGGCCGGTTCGATGATCACGGTGAACTTGTCGTCCAATGGTACGGACAAACTCCAGATAGAACCTGAAGGCACGCTCAATTATACCCAGCCTCCGCTTTCCGAAGGCAGACTTACCGGACGTCTGAATCTCAACAAGGGACTGGTGCGCTATTCTTTGCCGGTACTGGGCGAGAAGAGCTTCGATTTCCAGGAGGGAAGCTATGTGAACTTCACCGGACAGATGATGAATCCGTCACTGAACATCAAGGCTGTGGACAAAGTACGTGCCAATGTGACACAGGAAGGGCAGAATTCACGACTGATAAATTTCGATGTATCGCTTTCGGCTACAGGCACGTTGAGCAATATGAATGTTGCATTTGACCTATCCACAGGTGATGACCTCACTATTGCCAATGAATTGCAGAGTATGACTGCCGAACAGCGTGCCAATCAGGCCATGAACCTGTTGCTTTACGGCACATATACTGGTCCGGGTGTGAAAGCCAATGCAAATCTGTCAGGCAACGCGCTTTATGGATTTCTTGAAAGCAAACTCAATTCTTGGGCGGCACAGAATATCCGTGGAGTCGATCTTAGCTTTGGTATTGACCAATACGACCGCACTTTCGACGGAAATACTTCCACTGCCACGCAGTACAGCTACAAGGTGTCGAAATCTTTGTTCAACGACAGGTTCAAGATCATCGTAGGTGGAAATTATTCCACCGATGCAGACAATGATGAGAATTTCTCACAGAACCTGATCAACGACATATCCTTTGAATATCTGCTCAACCGCCAAGGCACGATGCTCGTCCGTCTGTTCCGGCACACCGGTTACGAGAGCATTCTCGAGGGAGAAGTCACCCAGACAGGTGTGGGCTTTGTCTACCGTAGGAAGATACGTACACTGCTCGATATGTTCCGTCCGTTCCGCAAAAATTCAGTACCGGCTCAGGTTCAGACTCCGGCCGAAACTTCTAAATGATCAAGGATACGTTATGAAATGCAAAGTCAACATAGATAAGCCATTATTGATAGTCTCGGTGTTGCTCGCCCTTGTAGCTGGCAGTTGCTCCACGACCCGCCGGATCCCTGCCGACGATATGTTGTATACCGGTCTGAAAAAAGTTACAATAGACGGAGTTGATGGAGAGAAAGTCCCCTCCGATGTGGTGTCGCAGGTTAAGGATGCCGTGGAGGTTGAGCCAAATAATGCAATATGGCATTCTGCCTACTACCGGTGGCCGTTCCCTCTGGGTCTGTGGGTCTACAACAACTGGAGCAATCCTAAGAAAGGTCTGAAGCATTGGCTGTATGAGAAGCTTGTGTCCGAACCGGTGCTGATGTCCGATGTCAAGCCGGAAGTCAGGACCAAGATGGTGGATCAGATACTTGAGAATAACGGTTTCTTCAGGGGGCATACATCCTACGAACTGGTCCAGGGCAAGAACAAGAAGAAAGCCCGTCTGAGCTACACGGTGAATACAGGCCCTGCATATATGGTGGATTCTATAGAGCTATTGCCAGATTCGACACATCTGCTGCATTCGATAGATTCCGTGGCAAGGCGTCTCACAACCCTGCGCAAAGGAGAGCGTTACTGTGTGGATTCACTTTCGGCTGCGCGTACTGCCATTGCCAATGCCATGCGCAACCGCGGTTATTATTTCTTCCGGCCTGAGTATATAGAATATCTTGCCGATTCGACAATCAATCCCGGTAGTATTGCCTTGCGTATGGTAATGCCTTCGTCTGTTCCTGCATTTGCGCTGAAACGCTACCGCATTGGAAATGTAACCACTTATATATACCGGAATGAGGGTGGTGGAACACCGGATACGACGTCGACACGCGTAGGCGATCTGATTGTAATGGAGCCTGCACGTCTGCGTAAGAAAATTATTCCTGAGAATGTGACCCTGCGTCCCGGCAAATACCTGTCGGTGCGCGACATGGACCGCACACAGACCTATCTGTCGCGACTTGGAATTTTCAATGCCATAAATATCGAGGTCATTCCGGATACGGTGAACAAGGAGTCCGATCTGCTGAACGTAGCCATAGCTTGCACATTTGATACTCCTCTCGAAGCCTCGGTCGAGGTGAATGTGTCGTCCAAAAGTAATTCTTATCTCGGACCGGGTGCTATATTCAATGTGACAAACCGTAATATCTTCGGCGGAGGCGAGCAACTCAATGTGCAGCTTACCGGTGCATACGAATGGCAGACAGGACACAACCGTTCGTCGTTGTTCAATTCTTACGAGGTGGGTCTGAATGCATCGCTTGCTTTTCCGAGACTGCTTGCACCAAAATTCATACCGAGGTTGAGGCGTGCGGTCCACTGGACGCGTGTCAGCGTTGGCGCGGATCTGCTCAATCGTCCGCATTATTTCAAGATGGCCCAGTTCAATGCGGCGTTCAGCTACGACTGGCGCTCTAACCGCTATATCCAGAACAATCTCACATTGTTCAAACTCACGTATACCGACCTGATGCACACTACCCACGCATTCGACTCCATCATGGATGCCAATCAGGCTATAGCGCAGAGTTTCAGGAGCCAGTTCATACCACAGCTTTCATATTCAATCATCTATGACCGTGCTATGGACCGCGACAATACTATCAATGTGCAGGGTACTGTCACAGAGGCTGGAAATATCTTCTACGGAATATGGGAAGCATTCGGAAAACGCGGCGAAAAGAAGTTGTTCGGTGTGCCGTTCTCACAATTTGTCAAGGCTACAGGTCAGATCGTAT
Source organism: uncultured Muribaculaceae bacterium (assembly GCA_910586995.1). Lineage (GTDB taxonomy): Bacteria > Bacteroidota > Bacteroidia > Bacteroidales > Muribaculaceae > CAG-873. The sequence continues at coordinate 7,803 of CAJUKZ010000011.1, forward strand.
ATGGCCATCGCATAGGGCGAGGGGATTCATGGCTTATGTCAAGGATTTTCGTGGGTGCGGCGCATGCCTATGGTAATTCGGCGCAAGTGCCTTACTCGGAGCAATTCTATTGCGGTGGAGCCAACTCGGTCAGGGCTTTCACTGTCAGGAGTATCGGACCGGGCAGTTACCATGTCCCCGGCACTACGAGCAACGATTATTTCGACCAGACCGGTACGTTCAAGTTTGAGGCCAACCTTGAATATCGTTTCCCGATCATCGGTCCTGTGCATGGGGCTGTTTTTCTCGATGCCGGCAATGTATGGCTTCTTGAAAATGATCCCGCACGTCCCGGAGGCATGCTCAAGGCTTCGACATTCTTCAAGGATCTGGCGTTGGGAACAGGTGTCGGCATAAGATTCGACATAGGTATGCTTGTGCTGCGCGGCGACCTCGGTATTGGAATACATGCGCCGTATGATACCGGACGCAGCGGGTATTACAATATGACATCGTTCGGCAATTCACTGGCATTCCACCTGGCTATAGGCTATCCGTTCTAATCATGGTGATATGGCTCTCCGCGCAATATGGTCATTGCGCGGTAGATCTGTTCGGTTATGAACAGTCGGATCAGCTCATGAGGGAAAGTCATCTTCGACAGCGACAGCATTTCATCGGCACGGTCGTATACGGCCTTTGAAAATCCGTATGGCCCGCCAATGACGAGTACCAGATTGGCTGGAAGAATGCTCATTTTGCGGTCAAGATAACCGGCAAACTGGCGTGATGTGAGTTCGCGTCCACGTTCGTCGAGCAGGACGAGCGAGTCACCCGGACGCAATGATGCCAGCAACATCTGTCCTTCGGCTTCTTTCTGCCGTTCGGCTGAAGGAGCTTTCATCTTCACATCGGGCAGAGTCTTTATCTCGAAAGGTACATACCGCGGTATTCTCGACGCATACTTCTCTATGCCTTCCCTCAGATAGGCTTCCGAAGTCTTTCCTATGACAGTGAGTATAATTTTCATAACTGCAAAAGTAACCAAAATCTACTGTTGCCGCAATCGTTGGGAAAATTTTGCGGTATTGTCGGCGGAAATGATTATTTTTGCGGATTGAAGATACAAACGACTACACAATGAAATCGACAGACGAACTTATCGACGACCTGCTCACACTGGCATTTGCAGAAGATGTGGGCGATGGAGACCATACCACACTCAGTACAATTCCCGCCGACGCAATGGGAAAGCAGCACCTGCTGGTCAAGCAGCCCGGAATTCTGGCCGGCGTGGAGATAGCCCGCATGGTGTTCAAGAAGTTCGATCCCTCGCTCAAGATGACAGTGTTTATCGGCGATGGATCGCGTGTCAAGCCCGGCGACATTGCTTTCGAGGTAGAAGGACCGGTGCGTTCTCTGCTACAGACAGAGCGTGTAATGCTTAATATAATGCAGCGCATGAGCGGTGTAGCGACAATGACCGATGTATATCAGAGCCGTCTCGAAGGACTTAAAGCCAAGGTTCTTGATACCCGCAAGACCACTCCCGGAATGCGTATGCTCGAGAAGATGGCAGTCAAGATCGGCGGAGGTATGAATCATCGTATCGGTCTGTTCGACATGATACTGATAAAAGACAATCATGTAGACTTTGCAGGAGGCATACCTCAGGCTATCAGAGCCGCCAAGGCATATTGCAGCGAGAAAGGCAAGGATCTGAAGATAGAGGTGGAGGTGCGCAATACCGACGAGATCCGTCAGGCTCTCGCCGAGGGCGTCGACCGCATAATGCTTGACAATTTCACTCCTGAGGCTACGGCCGAGGCTGTGAAGCTGATAAACGGTGCTACGGAAGTGGAATCGTCGGGAGGTATCACTCTCGATACCATCAGGGCCTACGGTGAAGCAGGTGTGGATTTTATTTCTGTCGGAGCACTCACCCATTCGGTCAAGGGACTTGACATGAGTTTCAAAGCCTGCAAGTGATACCGCGATGGCAGAAAAGTTTACCATCGACGGTGATGATGACTATCCCGCAATAGTAGATAGCGGGGTAGACATTGATTCCGTACAGTCATCAGAGCCACAACTTTGTCTTGACCCGTTGGTGTGCTACCGTGGGGTGGAGATAATGCGTCAGGAGCATGTGGTCCTCAAGGATGTCAATCTCTCGGTATGTCCGGGTGAATTGGTTTATCTGATCGGGCGTGTAGGTTCGGGTAAATCGTCGCTTATAAAGACCATGTATGCAGATGTGCCTGTGCTTGAAGGCGAGGCTACCGTTATGGGCTACGACCTGCGTCACCTGCGACGCCGCGATGTTCCGATGCTGCGACGCAGTATCGGGATTGTGTTCCAGGATTTTCAACTTCTGACCGACCGCACTGTATATGCCAACCTGCGCTTTGTGCTGGAAGCTACCGGATGGCGCAACCGGTCGGATATCGACGAGCGTATTGAGGAAGTGCTGTCGCGTCTGGGCATGGCTACCAAAAGCTATAAGATGCCTCACGAACTGTCAGGAGGCGAGCAGCAGCGCATAGCAATAGCCCGCGCCTTGCTGAACTCACCCCGTCTTATACTTGCCGACGAGCCGACAGGCAACCTTGATCCCGATACCGGCGACCGTATCGCCACGTATCTCAGCGAGATCGCAGCATCTGGTGTGGCTGTAGTCATGGCTACGCATAATCTTAGTCTTATCGACAGATTCCCCGGGAGGGTGGTGCGCTGCGAGGATAAGAGACTTGTGTTATAATCCGCAGATTTTTCATTTCAAAAAATATACAATTATCTACTGCCTATGCAGGTACTAAAATTCGGAGGGACATCAGTAGGGACTGCCGAGCGTATAAAGAATGTGGCCAGACTGATAGTTGAGCGTGGACGCAATATCGTGGTGCTGTCTGCCATGTCGGGTACGACAAATTCGCTTGTCGAGATTGCCGACTACCTTTACAAAGGTAATTCGCGCGGTGCAATGGAGACAATTTTCGCGCTTGAATCGAAATATGCCGATACTGTGCGCCAGCTTCTTGGCGACGATGATTATGCCGCCGAGGCCCGCACGGTGCTCAGGGGTATATTCAATTTCCTGCGCACATTCACTCCCGAAGGGTTCGATACAGTCAGAGAGAAAGAGATTCTGGCACAAGGGGAGCTTATGTCCACCACTCTGATGAGCTTATATCTGCGCCAGAGCGGCTACATTTGCGATGTACTTCCCGCTCTCGACTATATGAGCACCGATGCCGACGGCGAGCCGCGCATGGAGTCTATAGAACGCAAGCTCAAGGCGATGGTACAGCGACATCCTGAAGCCGATGTACTGCTTACACAGGGATACATATGCCGCAATCATCTGGGTGATGTAGACAACCTGCGCCGTGGAGGAAGCGACTACACGGCTTCGATTATCGGAGCCGTGCTCGAAGTCGAGGAGGTGCAGATATGGACCGACATCGACGGTATGCACAACAATGACCCGAGGTATGTGGACAATACCTCTCCGGTGCATGAACTGCATTTCGACGAAGCAGCCGAGCTTGCATACTTCGGGGCTAAGATATTGCATCCTACCTGTGTGCTTCCGGCCAAATTGCACAATATACCGGTACGTCTGCTCAATACACTCGAGCCTACAGCCGAGGGGACGATGATACATTCGGCAGCGCCTGCCGATGGCAAGATAAAGGCCATAGCTGCCAAAGATGGCATAATCGCAGTGAAGGTGCGCAGCGGGCGTATGCTCATGGCATACGGTTTTCTGCATCAGGTGTTCGAGACATTCGAGCGCTACCGCACGCCGGTCGATATGGTGGCCACAAGTGAGGTATGTGTGTCACTGACCATAGACAACGATCAGTATCTGCGTCCGATTGTTGACGATCTGAAGAAATTCGGCACGGTGTCTGTTGACCGCGATATGGTTATAATCTGTGCGGTAGGAGACCTCGACTGGCATAATTGCGGATTTCAGGCTGATGTCCTGAACGCTTTGCGTGATGTGCCTGTGCGCATGATCTCTTTCGGCGGTAGCAACTACAATATTTCGGTTCTCGTGCATGCGGCAGACAAGAAGCGTGCGCTTAACGCTCTCTCGGCTGCACTGTTCCAGTAAGACATGATACCTGCATCGCCATTACAACTACCGGAGTCACATCCCACACCGTATTATTGCTACGATATGGGGCTGTTGGGCCGCACACTTGACGTGCTATCTGGAATTGCGGCTGATTTCCCGGCTTTCAGGATTCACTATGCTTTGAAAGCAAATGTGAATCCTGTGCTGTTGCGTGCGATAGCCGACAGCGGGTTAGGGGCTGATATCGTGAGCGGCGGTGAGTTGCAGGCTGCGCTTGATGCAGGATTTGCTCCCGGGAGGATCTTTTTTGCCGGAGTAGGGAAGACCGACAGCGAGATAGCCGCCGCACTTGAAGCCGGTATAGGCTGTCTGAATGTGGAGTCGCAGGCCGAGATGGAGGTTATAAGCTCCATTGCGTCTGCCTTGAGAAAGACAGCCGATATTGCAATCAGGGTAAATCCCGACATTGATGCCCATACGCATCATTATATAACTACAGGTTTGCAGGACAATAAGTTCGGAATAAATCTGGATTGTCTTGATGCCTGCATCGATCTGGCTCGTTCGCTGCCCGGCATACGGCTGCGCGGACTGCACTTCCACATAGGTTCGCAGATCACTATTCTTGATCCTTTCAGACTCCTGTGCGACAGGGTAAACAGCATTCTCGCACAACAGAGGACCAGAGGTGTGGAATTTTCGTTCGTTAACCTCGGCGGTGGTCTTGGCGTTGATTACGACAATCCTGAGGCAAATCCAGTACCGGACTTCCTGGCAGTGGTGGAGCTTATGTCGCGAACCTTGGAAATTCCGGATGGAATGGAGGTTCATCTTGAGCTTGGCCGCTCGGTAGTTGCCCAATGCGGTTCGCTTATCTCCCGTGTGCTCTATATTAAAGAAGGCCACAGCCGGCGATTCGCCATAGTTGATGCCGGTATGACAGAACTCATACGTCCGGCTCTCTATGGAGCGATGCATTATATCGATAATATCAGTGCCGCAGCACGCGGTGAATCCGTGCATATGCCTTATGATGTGGTCGGACCGGTGTGCGAGACGTCCGACTCATTCGGTGAGGCGGTGGTGCTTCCGCTAAGCCGGCGAGGCGACATCATTGCCATCCGCAGCGCAGGAGCATATGGCGAATCCATGTCTTCACACTATAATTGCAGATCGTTGAATCCACCGATATATCTGACATGACAAAATCTCCAGCCAAGACAAATGCCGCGCGTCTTCTCGACCGAGCCGGCATAGCTTATGAACTGATTCCTTATGAAGTAGACGAGAACGATCTTGCCGCTACCCACGTGGCCGAAAGTCTCGGAGAGGATATAAGCAGGGTGTTCAAGACCATTGTCCTGCGCATAGAGCCAGGCAACGGTCATATAGTTTGTGTTCTGCCCGGCGATTGCGAGGTAGACTTGAAGAAAGCTGCCAAAGTGGCGTCCGCCAAGAAAGTAGAGCCGGTGAAAGTGAGTGAACTGCTTGGCCTCACAGGTTATATCCGCGGGGGATGTTCGCCGGTGGGCATGAAGAAGCCTTTTCCGGTTATATTCCATTCCACTGCGCCGGAGTATGATTTCATATATGTGAGTGCGGGCCAGCGTGGATTGCAGATCAAAGTAGATCCGAAGAATCTTATAGCATATACGAAAGCGGCGGTTGCCGATATAACCTCAGAATCTTGCCAGGATGATCAACAGCATTGGTAATATCTATCGGCTTACATCTTTTGGAGAAAGCCACGGCCCGGCGATAGGTGGGGTGATCGACGGAGTGCCTTCTGGTCTGGTTATCGACACTGAAGCTCTCCAGACAGAACTGGACCGCAGACGTCCCGGAACTTCCGACGTCAGCTCTCGTCGCAGCGAGCCAGACAAGGTCCGTTTGCTATCAGGAATATACAAAGGTGTTACCACCGGTTCTCCCATCGGGTTTATTATAGAGAATACAGATGCGCGGCCGTCCGACTATGCGGATATAAGAGATGCATTCCGGCCAAATCATGCCGACTATACATATTATGCCAAGTTCGGGCATCGCGATCCAAATGGAGGCGGACGTGCTTCGGCTCGCGAGACCGCAGCGAGGGTTGTGGCCGGAGCAGTGGCCTTGCAGGCGCTTGCTGCTGTGGGCATTCGTGTCGATGCATATGCTTCTGCGATCGGATATGTTGGCTGTAATGCAGATTACAATAGTTTTGACCTTGCGAAAGTGTGGGATTCTCCGGTGAGATGTCCTGACGAAGATATATCCGCAGCTATGCGTCAGGCTATAATTGATGCTGCCTCTGAAGGAGATTCGCTCGGAGGTATTGTTACTTGCATCGTACGCGGAGCACCTGCCGGACTTGGCGAGCCTGTGTTTTCCCGACTTGAATCCATGCTCGGAGCGGCTATGCTCAGCATACCTGCTGCAAAAGGGTTCGATGTAGGCTTAGGGGTTGACAGCGCAACTGCACGCGGATCGCAGGTGCGCGATATTTTCTGCGTGACTGAGGACTCGCGTATATCGACAGACAGCAATTGGTCGGGAGGAATTCAAGGTGGTATCTCCAATGGCAACGACATAGTGATGCGGGTGTTTTTCAAGCCTACACCTACAGTGATGCAGCCATATACAACTGTCGATTCTTCAATGCGGACGGTAAGTGTACGGCCCAAAGGCAGGCATGATCCTTGCGTAGTGCCAAGGGCTGTGCAGGTGGTGAGATCTATGGCTGCTATTACAATGTTTGACGCCCTGCTGCTTGATAGGTGCAGGAGAATGTGACGGTTATGAGTAATCCGTATTATCGGGAATATTCCGATTTTCTTGCCGAGGTATTTCCCGGAGGCAAGGTGCAGAAACTTTCTATAAATGCCGGGTTTTCGTGCCCTAACCGCGACGGTTCCAAGGGCTATGGAGGCTGTGTGTACTGCAATAACCACTCTTTCAGCCCGGAATATACGGCTACTACTCCAGGCGATGTAGCAGAACAGCTTGAGCGGGGGCGTGGATTTTTTGCACGCAAGTATAGCAACATGCGCTATCTGGCATACTTTCAGTCGTATACAGGTACGTATTCCGATATTGACCGTCTGATGCCGCTCTACGAAGCAGCCATTGCGCCTGACGATGTGGTGGGGCTTGTGATAGGTACACGTCCCGACTGCATGCCCGATGCTCTGCTCAGTGAACTCGTGAGGCTCAACCGGACCAAGACCGTTATGATAGAGTATGGTGTGGAGTCGTCGCATGATTCCACCCTGCGCCTTATCAACCGCTGCCATACATGGGCCGAGAGTGCGGATGCCTTGAGCCGCACATTAGATGCAGGGCTATATACCGGCGCACATTTGATAATGGGCTTGCCCGGCGAGACTGAAGACATGATGATGGAGACGGTCGAACGCATGGCCCTCCTGCATCCGCATCTCCTTAAATTCCACCAATTGCAGATTCTTCGCGGCACACGTCTGGCCGCGCAGGCAGATTCAATACCGGTCTTCACACTCGACGAATATCTCGATCTGTGTGTACGGATAGTGCGACGGTTGGGCGACACCGGAATATGTATTGATCGCTTTGCAGCTTCGTCGCCCAGCGCAATGCTTATAGCACCACGCTGGGGACTTAAAAACTACGAATTCACCAATTTGCTACATCGCAGGCTGCAGTTATTGCGCGAATTATAACGCTTTGTAATTTGAGAATCTGCTCCAGCCGGTAGCTTTCTTATATTTTGCGATACTACCCTCTGGTACGTACACAGTGACATCCGTAGGGGTAAGTTCTGACGGTTGATTGACCAATTCGAATGCTGATGCCGGATATTCATGGAAATGATCTTTGTCGAGAAAGCCTGTTTCCACAACTGGAGGATTAGGATTGCTGCAATATATTGCTTGAAGATTATTCAATGCAAACAGGCTACCCATATCCAATTGCTTAAGAGATTCAGGCAATCTTACAATCTTAGCGCAGGAATTGAAAAAAGCAAGTTCCCTGATTCGTTCGACTCCCTCGCTTACTATAATCTCGGATGCGCTGGTTCGGCTGAATGCCATTTTTTCGATCGTCTTGACCGTTGACGGTATCACGAGTTTGCCTAAATCATTTGCATCCGATGCGTAAAATCCTATTGAACATTCGCTACGGAATGCCGCTGTCTGAATTTCTTCGACTCCTTCGGGGATTATAAAATTGCCCAGACTCAGCATGTTGTTTTCGAAACAATAGCTGCCCGCCTTTCGTAATGAGCCGGGTAATTCGAGTTTAGTGACAGCAATAGCGCAAAACGCTCTTTCTCCTATTTCTTCTGTGTCTTTGGGCAGACGTATATTCAAGATCGGTACGGATAGAACACTTACGAACACGGGGGGCGATATAGGCTCTGTTCCCGGATTATCCCTGCTCTTTGAGAGATAATCATAATCGTAAGTTTTAAAGAATGCCCTATCCGGGATCACATTGTTCTCAAAACTCGCATTATGCATGTCGAGCATTATAAGGTAGTGGTTAGCTGCACAATCTCGGATGTATTGCGCATCATCGATATTCATCGGACCTGATATTGTCAGGGCATCCATGCCTTCTGTCTTTCCTTCCAGTTCCATCTCCAATGTTCCCGCTTGTCGGAGCACAACGCTTACAGGATTGTCCGGCGCCTTTTTCGATAGGGCGATAATAATTGGAGAACATTCCTCATGGTAGCGCAGATCTACAAAGTCTCCATTTAATATAAGACCTGAGGAATGCAACAGTTTAGGCTCATCCGGATTTTCATAGAATGGAGGATCTCCTCCGCAGGGTTCATCAGAGTCTGAATCATTACATCCGTACAAACCGGTAGCAAGTACGGTAAGCATCGCAGTAATGCTGATTTTAAAGAATTGTTTCATGGCTAATATCATTTTGTGAATTTATAAGTGTTGATTACTTCTCCATCTAATGTGCATGAAAGTACATATATTCCTGTAGACAGGTTATCTGTATCTATGTGTATGTTTTTCTCATCAATAGATAAGTCTTTAGTATATACAATACGTCCGGTTGATAAAGATGCTAATGTTAAGCAGTATCCTGAAACCGGGGTATCCTGCATTACTATATCAATGCCTTTGGCTGCATTTTCGTCTAAAGAAAGATATTTTATGCCAAATTCTAAAGAGATGTTTACTTCACTGTCCATAAGTTCACCCTCTGGTGTAATGGCTACAATTCTATAGGTGTCGTTGCCGGAAGCAGGAGTTACTTTTAGTGTCGAGTTTGTTGATGCTTTCTGATTTTTTGAATTGTACCATGTAGGGATTAAAGGAAAGTCCGGATCCGGATTTATAGTACCTATGCCGCCTTCCCATATTAAAGAATCTACAGGGATTGCTGTAAAGGTTTTATGAGGAGTGGTAAGGTCAATAGTTTGTCCACCAACGATGTTGTTGTTTTCGTCAGTCATTACAAAGTCAATGATATGCCTCTCCTCATTTTTTGGAGCGTCGAAAAAATCAAAAAATAATGATATTCGTCCTACTGCATAAGGATTCATACTGATTTGATTATAACTGCTTGTCGCTTCTAACATCTGTGTTGAATTAGGACTGTAGTTGTTATCTACAATGGCGGAGCCGTGTTTTCCTCCTCTAAGCCAAGATTGATATGCCGTTGAAGACATATCTGTAATTACATTTGCATATTTAAATATATCTTTTGATGATTCATCTCTCCAGTTGAAGCGGAGATTGTATTTTTTACTTTCGTTAGTCGGATTATATATAAACATTGATGTTGCCCTTATTGTATCTGCATTATCAATTACAGAATATGTAGATTGTGCCGTACCAGAGAACTTACTTACCATGAAAGAATGGTCAAGATCCATGTTTTTTTCATCAACCAATGCTGCAAAAATTGTAAATTGGTGATGTTCGGGATGTGTAGTTCCTTTAGTCAATTCCTTAGGTATGTTTAACCATGTAGAGAAAACTTTTGATTGATTTGGTTCAATATCTGTTATTTTTATATCTGCGATATGTCCGCCAGTAGGTTCATCCAGATATTTCCCATTTATGAAAGTATATTGATTTACCATTGATGAAGCCTGAGCCCAATATAATCTTAACGTTTTTCCTGATTCATATTTTATATCGCCGTCATTTCTTACCCTTACATTAACACATGCACGGTTTGTCCCATAACTTTGTCTAATATATTGTGGCTGCTCTTTTCCGTCACATCCATTCCGTAGCCATATATCAGGACTATTCCAAAATATACCGTTATTAAGAAGTTCTTCATTTGGCGCTTGTCTTATTATGAGATCAGATATAACTCTATTTATAGCCAATAGTTCAGCAAGTCCATCAGGTGAGGACTGCATATATGGATTCATTTTTGTTTGTTGTACGCCAAAGGTTCTGTCTTTTAAGTTCTCGTAAGCAAAGTTAAAAGCTTCTGATATTGAAATATATGAGTCATTATTGAGGTCTGCATTAACCTTTTTTCCATTATCATAGTCTTGTCCATTTAGAGCTGCTGTAATACAGCGCATAAAATAAGTTAATCTATATTTATGACCATATGCAGGCCCATCGGATGATGCAAGTACAACGCATCCGGGATAATTAAGTTGTTCTGCAAAATGTTTTGAATGACATCCGCCTAAGATTATAATTACATTTGTGTGATTATCCAAAAACGGTTTTATCCAAGGTAGTAGATCATCAGCATATAGGTCTTGTTGATGGATGGATAATCCACAACCGCGGCTGTCAGGAACTTTGCCATGAGATGATATGAAAATTATTAGATTGTCATTTGCTTGGACTTTTGTTTGTAGTAATTCTAAGTACTTTTTTATATTGTTATATGTTGTATTATCGTCTACATTCTTGCCTCCTCCAAGATTTTTAGGATATAATTTCTTGTCAACAGGGTCATAAGTACGACATTGCTGTAAAAGAGAATATATATTATCATATGGTACACCATAGCGTTTTGTCAATGTTTGATAAAAAAAACGACAGTCATAGTCAAATCTATCAGATTCTTCGTCTGGCATAGCCTTACCGCCAACGATAAGTGAATATGTTCGCTTTGCTGAAATGCTATTTTCTCCGCGAGAAATATTAGAATTATCTAAAATAAAGTCAGTATTAAAATCATCATCATCTCTTTTTTTTACATTGTATGGTATGTAATTGTAATCTTCAGGAGGTGAAGATAAAAGCATCTGCTTAATTTGAGGATTTTGATCAGATGTATTTTTTGGATAGGTTACTACATAACAGTCATGCTCCCAAAGGGCATATGGAACTGCGTCTATAAAGAATAACCATTCATCATTTTCTATATTGTCTTTAGGACTAATTATATAATAATCCACATCCTTATTCTCAAACAATTTAGATATTTGTCCGAAGGCTTGCTGTTGAGTGATTTCATTTGCCGAAATATTACTCGAATACAATAAAGTTAAAAAAAACAAGAATAATAAACTAAACGGTTGTTTCATAAATACTTAATATTTAAGGCTAATAACATTCAGGTTGATAATTATGCTAAAGTTACATCTGCACGATAAAGATATACAAAAAAATGGAATAAGTCAATATATATCAAAAAAATATTCCGGTTTGAAGACGAACAGCGGCTTTAATATAAAATTAATATAAAATCATTAGGGAATGTGATGCTGATAACAGAAAGTATACGAATATAAAAAAGGTATTACCCATGTAGCGGGTAATACCTTTTTTATATTTGTATGAATAAATTCAGCCTACTTCACTTCCCAGGTTTCTCCGGCGAGGATCATTGATCGCAGGGAGTCGAAGCCTTTGCGGGCGCGGACACTCTCGACCTGGGCGCTCACTTCGTCGTTGTAGGTAGGAGCTTCCACGTCGCGTATCACACCAATTGCAAGCGGCAGTTCCTTACCATCCATCATGGCAAGTTGCTGATGCAGGAAGTTGCTCTGGCAATGGGCGTCGTGCACGAGTACATCGTCGATAGTGTAGCCGTCCTTGCCTATCTCCACGGCTTTGAGCAGGAAGCCGTCCTGCACAAGACCTTTTTCGGAGTTCTTGCCGAAAACCATCTTTTCGCCGTGGCGCAGGTGTATGGTGCGATCGGCGCGGAATTCGCGGTCGGTGATGGCATTATGTATGCCGTTGTTGAAGATCACGCAGTTCTGCAGTATCTCGGTTACGGATGCACCCTTGTGGCGTGCGGCGGCCACAAGCACTTCCTGCGATGTGGCGAGTTCTACGTCGATCGAACGGCCGAAGAAGTTGCCACGCGCGCCGAAGACGAGTTCGGCCGGGATGAAGGGGTCTTCGGTAGTGCCGTAGGGCGACGACTTGGACACGAATCCGCGGTCTGATGTGGGAGAGTACTGTCCTTTGGTGAGACCGTAGATCTTGTTATTGAACAATATGATGTTTATGTCTATATTGCGTCTTACGGCATGGATGAAATGGTTTCCTCCGATGGCCAGTCCGTCGCCGTCGCCGGAGATCTGCCATACGGTCATCTCGGGGTTTGCGACTTTAAAGCCAGTGGCGATTGCTGCCGCACGTCCGTGGATGGTATGGAATCCGTATGTGTTCATATAATACGGCAGACGTGAGGAGCAGCCGATGCCGGAGATCACTGCAGTCATGTGAGGAGGGACTCCGAGGGTTGCCATAGCCTTGTGGAGAGTGTTGAGGATGGCGTGGTCGCCGCAGCCGGGACACCAGCGTACGCTTTGGTCGCTTTTATAGTCGGCGGGAGTGAATGTGTCGGTGATGTGTTCCATGATTATTCCTCGTTGATTTTGTTGACGCCTTCCACGATTTCCTGTACGAGGAAGGGCTGACCCTGAATTTTATTGATTCGCCGTATGTCCACGTCGGGGAATTTGGCCTGCAGATAGTCGGCGAACTGACCTGTGTTGAGTTCGGCTACGATAACACGCTTGTAGCGGCGCAGCAGGTCGCCTGTATTTGCCGGGAGCGGGTTGATGTAGCGGAAGTGGGCGAATGCCACAGGCTTGCCTTCGTCGTTGAGTTGCTGGGCTGCGGTGTAGAGATGTCCGTATGTGCCGCCCCATCCTACAAGGAGTGTGTCGGCGTCGGCACAGCCGCAGGCAATCTCAAGTGCAGGTATGTCGTCGGCGATGCGTGCCACTTTCTCCTTGCGCAGGAGTACCATCTTCTCGTGGTTGACAGGATCGTTGGATAATGCTCCGCTTGCAGCGTCGCGTTCGAGTCCGCCAAGTCTGTGTGCCAGTCCGGGTGTGCCGGGTACAGCCCAATATCGGGCCTTTGTCTGTTCGTCGCGCATCACAGGCTGCCAGTTTGAGTTGGCGAGATTTTCCGGCACGAAGCGGGGTTTGATCTCAGGATATTCCGATGCCTCGGGGATGCGCCATGCGCTTGATCCGTTGCCGATGAATGCATCGGATAGAAGTATTACCGGAGTCATGTGTTCGATGGCTATGCGGCTTGCCTCGAATGCCATAGTGAAGCAGTCGGTGGGCGAGCATGGCGCAACTACGGCAACAGGCGATTCACCGTTACGTCCGTATAGTGCCTGCATCAGGTCGGTCTGTTCGGTCTTGGTAGGCAGACCTGTGGACGGACCTCCGCGCTGCACGTCGATGACAACCAGTGGCAATTCGGCCATGACAGCCAGTCCGATACCTTCGCTCTTGAGAGCAAGACCGGGGCCGGAAGTAGAGGTGGCGGCCAGACTGCCTGCGAATGATGCGCCGATGGCGGAGCATACGCCGGCTATCTCGTCTTCCATCTGACAAGCCTTGACTCCGAGGTCCTTGCGCTTGGCGAGTTCGTGGAGGATATCGGTCGCAGGTGTGATGGGATATGATCCGAGGAACAGCGGACGTCCGGATTTTTCGGAAGCCATGATAAGTCCCCATGCAGTGGCCGTGTTTCCGTTGATGTCGGTATATACACCGGGACGCGGGTCTTCGGTGTCGATGCGGTAGGTGGGTACTGAAGCGTGTATGTTGGCCCCGTAGTTGTAGCCGGCTTCAAGCACTTTGGCGTTGGCTTCGTAGATTGCAGGCTTTTTTGCAAATTTGCCGTGAAGGTGACGCAGTGCTCCTTCGAGCGGTCTGTCGAAAAGCCAGCAGATGAGTCCGAGGGTGAATATGTTGCGGCATTTGAGTACTGCCTTGTTGTCGAGTCCGCTTTCGGCCAGCGCCGCTTTTGTCATGGATGTCACAGGAACTTCGACCACTGTGTCTGTGATTCCGAGTTCCTCGAACGGGTTCATGGTCTTGTAGAGCGCTTTTTTGAGGTCGGCTTCTTTGAAAGAGTCGATGTCGACGATGATCACACCGCCTTTGCGCAGGAATTTCACATTCTGCTTGAGTGCGGCGGGATTCATGGCCACGAGCACATCGGCGCTGTCGCCGGGTGTGTGTACGTTTTTTCCGGCGCTTACCTGGAAGCCCGATACTCCTCCGAGCGAGCCTTGCGGGGCACGGATCTCAGCCGGATAGTCAGGGAAAGTGCTCACCTGATTGCCTACTCCTGCCGAAACGTTGGTGAAGATGTTGCCTGCGAGCTGCATTCCGTCGCCGGAATCGCCCGAAAATCTCACGACCACTTTGTCGAGGACTTTTACATTGGCTTTTTCATTCATGATTAGAAACTGGTGATGATTGGTGAAATCTTTTCAGGGATGTCAGAAGGTTAACGTGTCTGCTTGTCTTTGGGTGTGTACACGCAAAGAGCGTGCCCTTGTCAGCAAACGCGACAAAGGTAATCAAAATTAATAATATAGTGCCCGTTTTAAGTAAATTATTTCCGGTTATCCACCACTGTTTCGCACTGTCGCGGACCGGTCTATGCGTTGTAAGGGTCGAACATCAGTGTGGACAGGTATTTCTCTGCTCTGTCGGGGAAGACTACGGCGATGTTGCCGCTTTTCAGACCTTGTGCGACTCTTATGGCTGCCAGTAGAGCCGCGCCGCTGCTCATCCCTGCGAATATGCCTTCTTCGAGTATTATGCGTCGGGCCATCTCTATGGCTTCCTCGCTCTCGACCATCTCCTGTATGTCGATGCGCGAGGGGTCATATATAGCAGGAACGATGGCTTCGTCCATGTTTTTAAGACCTTGGATATAATGTCCGCGCACGGGGTGTGCACATACTACCTTTATATCCGGCTTGAGTGCGCGCATGAATTTCGATATGCCCATTATTGTGCCTGATGTGCCCACGGCGCATACCAGATAGTCAATCTTGCCTCCTGTCTGCTGCCATATTTCAAGGGCGGTGCGCTCGTAGTGGGCCTGATAATTGGCGGCATTGCCGAACTGGTCTGGCATGAAGTATTTGTCGGGATTCTCGGCCACCATCTTGCGGGCCAGACGTATCGCTCCGTCAGTACCCTCATTGCCGGGAGTGAGTATCACATCAGCGCCGTAGGAGCGGATTATCTTACGGCGTTCGATGCTTACGGCGTCGCTCATCACTATCACCACCTTATATCCTTTCACCACACCTGTCATGGCAAGCCCGATGCCGGTGTTTCCCGATGTCGGTTCTATTATTATCTGCCCTTTGCGAAGCCGTCCCGATGCCTCAGCATCCTCTATCATTCTGAGTGCTATCCGGTCCTTGATGCTGCCTGTAGGGTTGAATCCCTCGAGCTTGGCATATATGTTTACGTTTGGATTTGGGTTGAGGCGGTTGATTCGTACCATAGGAGTCATGCCTATGGTCTGGAGTATGTTGTCGGCTACAGTGTTCATTATTTGTGATGATGTCGTTTTATTAAGCAATCTCGTGATATTGTTTTTACAGAGAATACAACGTAACTTTTAGCCGCAATGTTGTGCCTAAAGAAATAAGAGAGTGTCTTTTCCCAAAGGCACTCTCTCAAGTCAGAGGATTAATAAACTATTAATGAAACATTTAAACTAAGCTCTTCATTTTCCGGTATCAATTTGGTAAGAAGAATAAATATCGGGAATAGAGTTCGTTTTTAAATGGATTTGCTGTAGGATCAATCCCGGAACGCATGTCGGTAGCCTGAGCTTAGGCATGTTTATGCTGGGATTGTATGCATATACGGTCGCTCTAAGGAGCGGCTGATATCGATATTGTTGTTAGGAAGGGGAATGTGTGGATGGATTGAGCTATTATTGGAATAAAAGAGGTGGAGAACTTGGGGTTGTGTTATTGAGTTATGCAGTAGCTGTATTTATATGTTTTTGTTTTATAGCCGTTGTATAGCAGTCCTCCAAATGCCGGTAAAAATATGACAATAAGGAATTGTGCTATTTTCGCTGACAAAGTTATTGTATTTTTACATGAAAATCAACGGAACATGATGTATTTAAATTATTTTAACAATAAAATTGATATATCTTGTCACCTTAAATATGATTATATCGTAGGAGAACCGATTTTTTGATTGATTTTTACTGAAGCCTGAATACTATCTTCAATCCAAAAATAATTCGTAAATTCGCATATGGAACAGAATCAAGAAGTAACAAGAATATACAATCACGCAGCCGAGGTTATAAAAACGGCCATACTTCAAGGCCAATATGAGGCCTTGAAGGGCGTTAATCGGACTCAACTCGCAATATACTACTGGATTGGAAAATATGTTGCTAAAAATACGCGTGCTGGATTTTGGGGAACTGGCGCATTGGAACGAATCAGTGAGCAATTATACAAATTGCTTCCAGGAATGCGCGGCTATTCAGCTGAAAGCCTCAAAAAGATGCGTCAGTTTTATGAGGAATGGCAGGTTTTTGATACTGAAGCAGACTGCAAGGAAGAAATAGAGCTCACTTCAGATAATTCGGTAATCGCGATTACCAAATTGCAATCAGCTGATGATAAAATAGATATATTTCGTGAATTACGAATACCTAATCCGGCAGAATTTCCGGTAGAAGACTTTTTCAAGGTTCCTTTCACCCACCACATACATATATTTAGTGGTGTAAAAGACACAAAGGCCAGGCATTACTACATCCACCGTTGTGCTGAAGAAAAGCTATCAGCCAAAGCATTGGCGCAAATCATCAAGAACGATGATTTTGGGAAACTTGCTAATCTGCCTAATAATTTTGGCCTGACACTTAATGATGAAGTCAAGGCCCGTAAGGCAGTCCTCGCTTTTAAGGATTCCTATGTTCTGGACTTCATCAATACTGAAGAAATAGGCGAAAGAGATAAAGAGGACATCGATGAGCGTGTGGTTGAGCAACAGATCATCCACAACATCAAGAAGTTTATAATGGAGTTTGGCAAGGACTTCGCCTTTGTCGGCAATCAATATCATCTTGAAATCTACTCGGAAGAATTTTTTCCGGACCTGCTGTTTTTCAACCGCGAACTCAATGCGCTGGTTGTGGTTGAATTGAAAACCGGGAAATTTAAGTCCGGTTATCTTGCCCAACTGATGACCTACCTCCGCATCCTTGATGACAAGGTGAGGAAACCTCATGAGAACCCATCAATAGGTATTGTCCTTTGCAAGGAAGCAAACCGCAGCTTTGTGGAATATGTGATGCAGGATTACGACAAACCAATGGGAGTGGCAACATACACCACATCTAAAGAAGCGCCAGAGGCATTGAAGGACGCTCTCCCCGACATGGATGAGCTAAAAAAAATGCTGTAATCAAGCCTCGACAACGGAATCTGATAGAAAATTCAGTTATAATATCAGTTTTGATGACTGTTATATCTTGTTGGATAATTCCAATGATAAGGTAGCTGGCGTCCTAAAGTCCTGGAATGATGAAAAGAGAGAGTTGTCCCCAAAAAACCGGTAAGTGACCAAAATTACGAAAAGTTCGTTGTCGTTTCCCTCAGCATAGCCTGAGCCGATGCAGGAACTGAAACAATTTCACTGAACAACTGTAGTGTCTGATCGGGAATGTATTCAGGCAGGATTATCATCAGCTTTGCATGACTTTTTTCATTTAGTTTTTGACGAAAAATGATTGATTTGTCGGGGTTTTGTGCTAAATTTGTAGCTTCATTCACGTATATCCTGTAGCCAATAGAGTAATGGCTGCGGGATGCGCGTTCATTTTATATTGACAAACAACAGTAATTGTATAATTAGCAATGGACAACAAGCACTTCAAACGCACATTGATCACTACCGCTCTCCCTTACGCCAACGGGCCGGTGCATATAGGGCATCTGGCCGGTGTATATGTTCCTGCTGACATTTATGCACGCTATCTTCGTCTGCGAGGCGAGGATGTGGTCATGGTGGGCGGAAGCGATGAACACGGTGTGCCCATCACCATAAGGGCACGAAAGGAAGGCATAACACCACAGGATGTTGTCGACCGCTATCACAAGATAATCAAAGATTCGTTCGAGGGCCTCGGAATCTCGTTCGATGTATACTCCCGCACAACTTCGGAGACGCATGCCGAGACAGCTTCGGAATTTTTCCGTCATCTGTATGACAATGGCGAATTTGTGGAGAAACCTTCGATGCAGTTCTATGACGAAGGTGCAGGTCGTTTTGTGACCGACCGCAATGTGGTGGGTGAATGTCCGGTATGCCATGCACAGGGTGCTTATGGCGACCAGTGCGAGAAATGCGGCAGTTCGCTCAATGCCACTGAACTGATCAATCCGCGTTGTGCCGAGACCGGCAATGTGCCTGTGTTGCGCGAGACTTACCATTGGTATCTGCCGCTCGACCGCTGGCAGGATACATTGTCGAAATGGATACTCGACGGACACAAGGAGTGGAAGACAAACGTCTACGGGCAGTGCAAGTCGTGGATCGATCTCGGGTTGCAGCCAAGAGCAGTGACGCGCGACCTCGACTGGGGTATTCCAGTTCCCGTCGAAGGTGCGGATGGCAAGGTGCTGTATGTATGGTTCGATGCTCCCATTGGCTATATATCCAACACCAAGGAACTGCTTCCCGACACATGGCAGACCTATTGGAAAGATCCTGAGACACGAATCATCAACTTCATAGGCAAGGACAACATCGTATTCCATTGCATAATATTCCCGGCCATGCTGCTTGCCTACGGTGATGGGTATCAGTTGCCTGATAATGTCCCTGCCAACGAATTCCTGAATCTCGAAGGAGACAAGATCTCGACTTCCCGCAATTGGGCTGTGTGGCTTCACGAGTATCTGGCCGACATGCCAGGCAAGCAGGATGTATTGCGCTACGTGCTTACTGCGAATGCTCCCGAAACAAAAGACAATGATTTTACGTGGCGCGATTTCCAGGCCCGCAACAACAATGAGCTTGTGGCTATTCTCGGCAATTTCGTAAACCGTGCAATGGTGCTGACGCATAAATATTTCGACGGCATTGTACCTGCCGCAGGCGATCTTGCACAGGCCGATAAAGATGCTCTGGCTGAGATGGAATCTATAAAATCGGCTCTGAGCGAGAGTCTCGATACTTTCCATTTCCGCGATGCTTTGCGTGAAGCGATGAATTTTGCCCGCCTTGGCAACAAGTATCTTCAGGAGACAGAACCGTGGAAACTGGCCAAGACAGACATGGGTCGCGTGGCCACGATTCTTAACATTGCACTTCAGATCTGCGGCAACATAGCTGTGGCTTTCGAGCCGTTCATGCCGTTTATGTCAGAGAAGCTTTCGCGCATGCTTGGGATGGGTAATATGACATGGAACGAACTTGCCACGGCTGATGTGGTCAAGGCCGGAACTGAACTCTCTGCGCCTGAACTTCTTTTTGAGAAGATCGACGACGAAGGCATACGTCCGCAGATCGAACGACTCGAACGCATAAAGAAAGAAAATCAGATAAACAACTGGCACGCTGAGCCTCAGGCTCCGGACGTTGATTTCGACACATTCTGCCGTGCCGACCTCAGGGTAGGTACTGTGCTGGATTGTCAGAAAGTACCCAAGGCTGATAAGCTGCTACAGTTCACCATAGACGATGGCTTGGGACAGCGCACGATCGTAAGCGGTATTGCCCAGTATTATCAGCCCGAACAACTCAAGGGCAAGCAAGTTGTGTTCATCGCGAATCTCCCGCCACGTAAGTTGCGCGGCATAACTTCGCAGGGTATGATCCTATCGGCGCTTAACGCCGACGGTAGCCTTACTGTCATTTCTCCTGATGCTCCTATCACACCGGGCGCTCAGGTGAAGTAGTTTTCTGAACTTTACATAAATTTAAGCCTATGAACAAGCCGCGAATCCTGATCATATACACAGGTGGCACAATCGGTATGATTGAAGACCCCGTCACGCATGCGTTGAGGCCATTCGACTTCACGCATTTGATCGACAATGTGCCTAAAATCAAGATGCTCGACTACGTGATCGATAATTGCCAGTTTGATCCGCCGATAGATTCATCGGATATGAATCTCGAGCATTGGAAGCAGATTGCCGGACATATCGACAGCAATTACCATGATTATGACGGCTTTGTGGTGCTGCATGGCACTGACACGATGGCTTACACGGCATCAGCCCTCTCGTTCATGCTTGAGAATCTGAGCAAACCTGTGATCATCACAGGTTCTCAGCTTCCGATAGGGGAAGTCAGAACCGATGGTGAGGAAAATCTGATTACAGCGCTACAGATAGCTGCCGCACGTAGCGCATCAGGAGATCCAATGGTGCAGGAAGTAGCCATATTGTTCGAAAATTATCTTTGGCGAGGCAATCGTTCTACAAAGATGAGCGCCGACAACTTCAATGCTTTCAAAAGCAATAATTATCCGTCGCTTGCGAAGATTGGCTTGGGCATACACTACAATGAGGATGCTCTCCATAGAGCCGATGATCCTCTGCCTTTGCGTACGCATCTTGACCTTGATCCGTCGGTGATGTTTCTCGACCTCTTTCCCGGTATGACTGAATCAACGTTGCGGCATCTGCTGGCTACTCCGGATATAAAAGGCATAGTGTTGCGAACTTATGGGGCAGGCAATGCGCCTACAGAGAAGTGGTTCAACGATGCTATCCGTGAGGCCCTGGATCGTGGGATGGTCATTCTCAACGTCACACAGTGTGTCAACGGAGGTGTACACCCAAACAGGTATGTGTCGGGCGACCTTCTGGCGGCAACCGGAGTCATCTCAGGTAAAGACATAACCTGCGAGGCTGCCATAACGAAGATGATGCACCTGTTCGGGCAGAAATTCTCTACCGGACATGTCAAGGAAGCTTTAGGCTCGTCGATGTGCGGCGAGATGACAGACAATATCACTCTGCGATGAACTGGGATTCCCTGATAAGCGACAAGCGTTTCGGACTGGAAGATTACCATAACGACCGTGCCGGCGAGCGCAGCGATTTCCGCCGCGACTACGACCGGTTAGTCTTCTCGAGTCCATTCCGAAGATTGCAGAACAAGACCCAGGTATTTCCGTTGCCTGGAAGCATATTTGTGCACAACAGACTGACACACAGCATAGAAGTGTCGTGCGTGGGGAAGTCTATGGCCGACAGTGTGTCGGCTGTACTGAAGCGCAAGTATGCGGCAGAACCGTGGGTCTCGAAGCTCGACAATCTTGGCGACATCGTGGCTGCGGCCTGTCTTGCGCATGATTTGGGAAATCCGCCGTTCGGTCATTCCGGCGAGAAAGCCATCGGTACGTTTTTCAGTGAAGGGGCAGGGCGATGTCTGAGCGGTAGTCTTACACGCAACCAGTGGGCCGACCTTACAAATTTTGAAGGCAATGCAAATGCTTTCCGTCTGCTTACCCATCAGTTCCGTGGCCGCCGTCCCGGAGGATTCGCCATGACTTACTCCGCGCTTGCGTCGATAGTGAAATATCCTTATGACTCGACGCTTGCGGGAGAAAAAGGCAAATTCGGATTTTTTGATTCCGAACGGGATTCATTTATCCGGGTTGCATCGCACCTGGGGATGAAGCGTCTGCCATCAGCTGATGGCAGTATTCGCTATGCGAGGCATCCGCTTGTCTATATAGTAGAGGCGGCCGACGATATCTGCTATGAGATAATGGACATCGAGGACGCCCATAAACTGAAGATCCTGACCACGGATGAAGTGAAGACGCTTCTTCTCGGCTATTTCGAAGGGGATGTGCGTCAGCGCCGCGCCGATATAATGAACAGGGTGTCTGATCCTAACGAACAGATCTCATATCTCCGCTCGTGCGTGATCGGTACTCTTGTCGACCGGTGTGCTGAAGCATTCATTGCCAACGAGGAGGCAATTCTTGAGGGAGAATTCGATACGCAACTTCTACGTGTCATCACCGAACATGAGAGAGCCGCCTACGAGCGTTGCAACGCGCTGTCGTGGGACAAGATATATTCCGCACCTGATGTTGTGGATATCGAGCTTGCCGGCAACAGGATTATTACATTCCTCATGGAGAAACTGACTGAAGCCGTACGCTTCCCCGATCTGAACTACAGCCGTCTGCTGTTATCTAAAATACCATCGCAATACGATGTCGACGCTCCGGGCCTCTATGGTAAGATACAGGCTGTAGTTGACCACATGTCGGCCATGACAGACGTCTATGCGTTGGATCTTTACAGAAAATTGAACGGAATGAGCCTCCCGGCCGTTTAGAGGTAAAACACAAGAGAAATGCGCGAGGGGGCTGAAGCGGTTGTGCCGGTTCATTTTCCCGAAGCCTCCTGATTGATTATGAAAAAAATATTCCTGATACGATTCATCCCGTTGCTTGTAGCGTTCTTGCTGCATGCATCATCTGCCGTGGCTGTGGAATCAGTGGATGATGTCCCCAATGTGCAGCTTGTCGACCGTACACGTCATGTGTCCGACCCCGATGATATAATTCCGGCCTCCGACGAGGCTTTGATCAATGAAGCTATAGCCGGCATACGTTCCGGGTCATCGTGTGAGGTTGCCGTAGTGGCAGTCGCGGATATTCCGGATGATATGGATGAGAATACGTTCGCTACAGAACTGTTCGAGGCATGGGGTATCGGTAAAGAAGACAAGGATAACGGTCTGTTGATTCTTGTGGTCCGCGACCGTCGTCGGGCTGTGGTCCGTACAGGTTATGGCGTGGAAGGTGCAATACCAGATGTAGTTGCTTCACGCATTATACGCGATGATATGAGCCCTGCTTTCCGCGAGGGAGAATACGGTCGAGGCTTGTTGAAGGCTGTGAATCATATAGGGGCGATTCTCTCCGATCCGTCGCTTGCCGATGAATTGCGGTCTTCAAATCCTGAGACAGTGGGGCGTCAGCAGGAGGAAGTGACACTTTCAGATATGCTCTTGTTCTGGATGTGGCTTGGAATAGCGCTCACTGCTGTGATGGCAATCGTCGTTGTCGGAAAATACAGTCCGGTACGTAGCATGCGTCCCAACGACAAGTACACAGCTCTTGCACCGCTGAAAGGTCCGGCTGCAGCCTTGTGCTTTCTCGGCATGGGCATTCCATTGCTCGTATATCTGCCTTTGCGATATAGTCTGCGGCGATGGCGGGATTTGCCGCGCAAGTGCCCCAACTGCGGCACTGTGATGCACAAGCTCGACGAGGAGAGAGACAATGATTATCTGACACCTGCACAGGACATTGAGGAGAAAATCAATTCAGTGGACTATGACGTGTGGTTGTGTCCGCACTGCGGGGAGACTGATATATATCCGTTCAGACAGCCCAACAGTGGCTATAGCGAGTGTGAGCGTTGTCATGCGATAGCGGCGCGTCCGAGTTGCGATCGTGTGGTCGTAAAGCCAACAACGCGGTCGGAGGGGCATGGTGTACATGAATATACCTGCTTGGCCTGCCATCACATAACCCGCAAGCCATACATCATTCCACGGACGCCGGATCCTACCGGTGCGATAGTTGCAGCCGGAATACTTGGCTCAATGTCGGGCCGGCGTGGCGGAGGCGGATTCGGAGGCGGCGGTTTCTCCGGAGGTGGTTTCGGCGGTGGTTCTACCGGCGGCGGCGGCGCTTCTGGCGGATGGTGATGCGCATATAGAAGAATATACAGAATAAAGAACTATAAAATTTCTTCCATGGAAAAACTTAAATCAATAATCAGTCATTTCCCAGAGGTGACAGGAGTTGAAAGTGTGAGTCCTCTTGGGGCAGGCCTTATCAACGATACATTTGTGGTCCGTACATCAGATCCGGAAAATCCGGACTATGTGATGCAGCGTATCAATCATGCCATATTCAAGGATGTGGACCTGTTGCAGCGAAATATCGAGACAGTCACATCGCATATCCGCGAGGCTTTGATCAAGGAAGGTGATCCGGATGTGGACCGCCATGTGCTCCGTTTTATACATGCTGACGACGGAAAGACTTACTATTTCGACGGAGAAAGCTACTGGCGTCTTATGGTGTATATCCCGCGTTCGGTGTCTTACGAGACCGTAGATCCGAAATATGCAGAGCTGGCAGGCCGTGAGTTCGGGCGTTTCGAGAGCCGTCTGACGCATCTTGCCGGAAGCCTGGGCGAGACTATTCCTGATTTTCACAATATGACGTTGCGCCTGCGTCAGCTTGAGAATGCAGTGGCGGCAGATCCTGTTGGCCGTGTGGCAGAGGTTATGCCTCTGGTAGAGCAGATACGCAGTCGCGCTGAAGACATGACATTCGCCGACAGACTTTATGCACAGGGTAAGCTGCCTAAGCGCGTATGCCACTGCGATACTAAAGTCAACAATATGCTTTTCGATAAGGAGAATGGATCATTTCTATGCGTAATTGACCTTGATACGGTAATGCCCGGATACGTGTTCTCCGATGTAGGTGACTTCATGCGCACTGCAGGAAATACGATGCCGGAGGATTCTCCCGAACTGGATAAGATTGAATTCAGATTTGACATCTTCGAGGCATTCATCAGGGGGTATCTCTCCACAGCCTCGGCCTTCCTCACCCAGGTTGAGATAGAGTATCTGCCATCGGCTGCCGAGATGTTCCCATATATGCAGGCAGTGCGTTTCCTTGTCGACTATATCGAAGGAGACCACTATTACAAGACCACTTATCCTGAGCATAATCTTGTACGCGCACGCAATCAGATGCGACTGTTCGAGTGCGCGGAGGCGCGCCATGCAGATATGCAGAAAGCCATAGCAAGTATACTTGCATCACAGAAGTAGGAACTTCCTGCCTGAACTTTTTTTACAGACTCAGCCTGCGGCAAATCTCAGAACCGCAGGCTGAATCTCTTTTTGTATACCTTTATTTTTTGCCGGATCGACGAGGATTGGCTGGAAACCAGCCCTTGCGCACTCGTTCGCGTTGCTCGAAGATCTCGAGTATGGACCACAGACATGAGAATGCCACAACACCGAGAAGTGTCGACAGCACCACGTTCTCTACCAGCAGAGACAGTGCGCCGAAGATTATTCCCGCAATCAGAAACCACCACCAGCATTTCACACCGAAATAATATTCACATTTTATTACCACTGGATGAAATGCCCCGATGGTGATAAAAGCTCCGAGTCCAACGATCAGTCCTGAAAAGTTATATCCAAAAAATTCCATACTTAGAAATCAGTTCAATTGTTACGCGTTTGTAAAATTACTCTTTTATTTCCATCTGCACAAACTCCCGGAGCAGGCACGGGTATGCAGGCTCGTGATTTTTTTGTAAATTTGCGGATATAACTTGTCGTATAAGAAATAGACAATCAATTATTCAGAATGGCAAACTCTATAAAGATAGGAGATACTGTAAGGTATCTGAATTCAGTCGGTGGTGGTACGGTTGTGCGCATCGACGGAAATATGGCTTATGTGCTTGAGGAAGACGGATTCGAGACACCTGTGCTGCTGCGTGAATGTGTAGCTGTGGAAGTGAATACGCGCAATGGCGCACGTCCGGGCGCATCGCAGAGTGGTGCGACGACCGGAAAATCCGGTGTTGCCGCTGCATTGCCGAGTAAGGATACCACACCTGCTGTTGTGATGCCTGAAAAGGTTGAAGAAGTGGCTGGTGGTGATGTCATAAATATACAACTCGCATATATACCGGTTGATATAAAGAAATTATCTGAGACAGAATTTGAAGTGGTTCTGGTCAATGACTCAAACTACTACATATATTATTGCTATATGTCGTCGTCTGATCTTGAACCGAAATGGACAACACGTTCCGCAGGTTTGCTTGAACCGAACACGCAGCTTACGCTCGAAATGATGCCGGTCAGGGATCTGGCAGAACTTGACCGGGTGGCAGTGCAGTATCTGCCATTCAAGAAAGACAAGCTTTTCGATATGCGCGAACCGGCATTGGTGCAGTGGCGTCTCGACACTACCAAGTTCTGCAAACTTCACTGTTTCCATCCCAATACTTATTTCGAAGAACCGGTTATAGCATGCGATATCACCGTCAAAGGCCAGCCTATGCATCGCCGTCAGCTTCCCGATGCCAAGACCATAGAGGAGGGCATAAGGCAGAAGAAAGCGGATACACGACCGGACAGACGGCCTGTATCGAAGCGCTCCACACCGAATCCCGACGGGCCATTGGTCGTTGATCTGCATATTGATGAACTTGTCGACAGTACGCGCGGTCTGTCCAATGCCGATATGCTCAATCTTCAGGTCGATAAATTCCGTGAGGTGATGGACGCCAATCTACGTCGCACAGGTACTAAAATCGTGTTCATACATGGCAAGGGCGAGGGGGTATTGCGCCAGGCTCTGCTCAAGGAACTGAATCATCGCTACAAAGGTCATGATGTTCAGGATGCATCATTCCGCGAATATGGTTTCGGTGCTACACAAGTCACCATACGCAGATGATAATAGTCTATTCAGGCACAGGCAATACGCTGCATATAGCCAGGCTGCTTGCCGCGGAACTGGATATGCGGGTGCTGCACTTGCGCGGCGATGAACTGTTGAATCCTTCTGCTATCTCCGCCGGGCGCGACGAACCGGTTATATGGGCATTTCCTGTGTATTCGTGGG
The DNA here is from genome assembly GCA_910586995.1 of uncultured Muribaculaceae bacterium. Lineage (GTDB taxonomy): Bacteria > Bacteroidota > Bacteroidia > Bacteroidales > Muribaculaceae > CAG-873. The sequence goes on from CAJUKZ010000011.1 coordinate 34,767, forward strand.
GTGTGCCTCCGGTAGTGCGACGCTACATGCGTGAATGCGGGTTCGAGGGATCTGCAGCGCATGCCGTGCATCATGCATTGATTACTTATGGCGATGACGCCGGACTGACCGGTTCTCAGTGGCGGGATGAGATTATGGCGCGTGGGCTGAGGCCGGGTGGAGTTTATGGTGTACAGATGCCCAATACGTATGTATTCATGCCTGGAATGGATGTTGACTCCGGCGAAGTAGCTGAAGCCAAGATCCGGGATGCAGGTTTGGCGGTTGCGCGTATTGCTGCTGAGATACGCGGTAATGCAGCCGGTGTCTGGGAAGATAATTACAAAAAGGGAAGTTTTGCCTGGCTTAAATCGCGGGTCATAAGACCTTGGTTCGAGCGGCATTGCATGTCGGACAGGCATTATCACGCCACGCATGATTGTACCGGTTGTGGCAGGTGTGTCTCGGTATGTCCGATGCTTAATATTAGACTTGATGAGGGTAAGCCCCGTTGGGGCGGAAGATGTGCGATGTGTCTGGCCTGTTATCATGTATGTCCGCACCATGCTGTTGCATATAAGGGCATTACGAAAAAGAAGGGTCAGAAACGATTGTTAAAGTAGACTCTGAATAGACCTGTATAATCAGGCAGTTGTCCACGCTTTTGTTTGCCCGGTCGGGATGTATTTCCGGTCGGGTTCCGTCGTGTAGTGCCTAACTTTGCATCAGTAATGGACGGTATGACTGCCGTGAGAGAATTATTGTATTATGAATTAATTTGATTTTTGTAAACTATGGAAACACAAGAAAAAAATGAAGCAATCGAGCGCGATGTAGTACAGCTATCATCAGAACCAAGCGAAGTGGTAACGGTTGAAAAAGAGGCGGATTTACCCAAGCGAGGGACTGCTGATACTATGGAAAACAAGGAGCTGACGGATGCAGCATTGGAGCGTCTTGTAGCCGAAGCTGAGGAGCGTGGCTATCTCAGGGGGCGCAATGAGAAAATCTCTATTTCAATGGAACAGTGGGAGACGTCTGTCGATCTTGCTCCTGACCTGTTGCTGACTCCGCGCAAATCGCTGTGGGACTGATCTGATGCGCGGCCTATGAAATATTCAGAACTTATGCAGCAGTGGAGGCTGCGATGCGGCCTCCCTGCTGGCCGCGACGAGTGTTCGCTTGATTATGCGGCGGGAATTGATGTGGATGATCTTTTGCACCGTCGTATAGCCGACTGGTATGTGTCTCTTGTCCGTAAAGGCGTAAGTGGAGATCTTGTGGATACAGATGTTTCTGCCGGAATAACTGTTACGATGCTTCCCGGAAATATATTGAGCGTGAGACTCCCAGATGAAGCATTGTTGCCATCGCAGCTTACGGTGGAGAAACAACCCTGCCGTATCATTGATTCAGAACACTTGCCGCGCCTTAGCCGTCTTGTGCTTGAAGCAGGCTGTTCTCCTACGGAAGGTCTTGAGGCTGTATACTCGGCTTCCGGTCGTGAACTGTTAGTCCCGTATTGCCGGACCGTCTCAACTGTTGATGTCATGTGCCGGGCTTATATTCATCCTCCTGCATGTCCGTCGCCTGACTACGACTATCCTGTGCGCATGTCGGCGTTGGCCACTATACCATCTGTATTATAAATAAAGCTTTTAAAAGATATATACTATGGAGACATTTAATGCTGCATATGCAGCGTGGCAGGCCGGAGCAGATATGCGTGCCCGCCGGCAGCGCTTCAAGAATTATACATATGGCAATCAATGGGCCGATATTGTACCGGGACGTCAGGGCTCTCCTCCGTGCACCGAAGGAGAAGCAATAACGAATACTGGAAGAAAGCCATTGACCAATAATCTGATACATAGATTGGTAAAGGCTATAGTCGGGCGTTGGCGTTCGATGCCTGCCTCAGCTTCAGTATATGCCGGAGGACAGAAGTTCATAAAGTATAATGAGCTGGAGGATATAGATGCCCGTCTTCTTGAGGAATTCCTGATTTCGGGCGTTGCAGTCCAGAGAATAGGCAGGACTTCGGACGGGCGGGTGACGGTCGACAACGTGATGACATCCGACTTCTTCGTCAATGTCCATTCCGATACGCGCGGTCGGGATGTAGAACTTCTGGGTATGTTGCATTCGTTGCCGTTGAGCGAGGTAGTAAGGCGTTTTTGTGGTGGAAATGCATCAAAAGCTTCGGTAATCCGGCGGATTTATGCCGGACTTGCAGGCACGGATGCCGTATCTCTTGCAACGGGTTCGTCAGCGCTTGGAGTTTCAGTTGCCGGTGGTGAAGATTTCTTCCGGGCTCCGGATGTATCGTCGGGCGCTCCACGATGCCGTGTCGTGGAAGTATGGTCAAGGCGTTCGGCTGATGTGTATCTATGCCATGACAGACGTGATGCCAGGGCTTTTGCCGTACCGGTGTCGCAGCAAAAGAAGATAGATTCTGAGAACCGCCGTCGCCGTCGCAACGGAGAGCCGCGTATTGAGGCTCGCTTTTCGGTGCAGACGGTATGGTACTATACTTTTTATGCGCCTACTGGAGAGGTCCTTGCCGAAGGTGTATCACCTTACCCTCATCATGGACATCCTTTTGTGTTCAGGTTTTATCCGCTTACAGATGGCGAGGTACACCCTTTTGTAGAAGGACTGGTGGATCAGCAAAAGTATATAAACCGGTTGATTGTCAGCATTGACCATACGATGCAGACTTCGGCCAAGGGCGTACTGCTGTTTCCTGAGCAGCAGTTGGTATCGGGGTGGACCTTGGCTGATGTGGCGAGGGAATGGAGTGCTTGCGACGGTGTGATACCTGTGCGCGGAGGTGAAGCAGAAGGTATGCCGCGTCAGGTGGTGGCAAGTTCCGGTGATCCGCAGGCCTACAGGCTTCTTGACATACAGATGAAGCTGTTCGATCAGATCTCAGGTGTGCCGGAAGCTTTGCTCGGGCGGCAGACTGGAGCTACGGGTGCGGAGCTTTACAATGCTCAGGTAGAGAATGCGACCTCAAATCTTACCGACATATTCCGTACGTTTGCAGCTATGCTCATGGCCCGTAATGCCAAAGCAGTATCGCTCGAAAGCAATAATTATTAGGTATGCTCAAAAAGAGAATGTGCGCTCCCGGAGTCTCAGGAGCGCACATTTCCTTATTGATTTATGTTATCTTCTGGCTGAGAATCAGTCTGCGGTGAAGATTACGATACGGTTCCAGTTGTTTGTGTCGTAGGGCTGGACGTCGCTACCGTTTGCCTTGATGCTCAGGCGGCTTGCGTCGATGCCGTATTTGTCGACGAGAACTTTCTGTACTGCTTCAGCACGGCGCTGGGAAAGCTTCATGTTGTAAGCGGAAGAACCGGTCTTCTTGTCTGCGTATCCGGCGATCACCACCTTCTGTTCGGGGTTGGCCTTCATCCATTCGGCTGTGTTGTATACGTTCACCATTTCCTCGTCGGAGATGCGGGCCGAATTGATGCGGAAACGAACTGTAGACATCAGAGGAGCTGCCTGTACAACGGGAGCTGCTTCCTTGGTGACTTCGGGGCAGGGGAGCTGAGCTTCTGCTGCGGCCAAAGCTGCACCACATGTAGCGAGATCGGCACGGAGATCGTTCACCTGATTGTTGAGTTCTGCGATGTGGCTCAGGTAGTTGCAAGGATTGTAGGTCTTGAATCCACGGCCACCGAGATTGATGTTGAAGCCTGCGAGGGCATGTACGTTGGCATCAATGGGGTTGCCTACTGTGTTGCGGTTGAACTGGTCTGCGATGAACTGAGCACGTCCTTCTACGAAGAAATCAGCATACTTGCACAGGCGGAAACGCAGTTGGATACCTGCCGATACGGGAAGAACCCATTCGTTGTCTTTCAGTTTGCCGCGCTGGTCGAGGTCGTTGCAAGTACCGGTGTAGTCCCAGAGGAATGTACCGCCTACGCCGATGAACGGGATGATTGAGAATACGCGGTCCTGCTTCACTCCGAACGAGTTGAGCATATCCCACATGATGTCAAGGTTGCCGTTCACATATTTGGCTTTTGAGTACACGCCTGTATCGTAGTGCATCGCGCCACCTACGAAGCTCATGCGCCAGCCGAAGTACGGGCTGAACCACTTGCCGAAACCGATGTTGTAGGCGGCTGTTACGTGGCGTTTTGCATCGCCGCCATCGTTAAGATAGTTCTCAACGTATGGGATCTCAATACCTGCGCCTAATTGGATGAACCAGTTGTCGCGCCATGTCGAATAATACTGGTCTTTGCACTCTACGAGTTCGCCGACTACTACGTCTTCCTGTTCAACCACTACTTCTTCCTGAGCGGAAGCATTCTGGGTCGAGAACATTGTGATGCCACCGGCAACCAATGCTAAAAGCACATTCTTTCTCATTGAATAATCGGAATTAAATTAAACTTATTTTTATTTTATTTTAGTTGAAACTTGAAGTATACCGTTTTCGTGCGGTATGAAAAGATAACAAATCTTATAAAAAAGTAGTTCATGCAACTGACTGTTAAAAACAGGAATTCCTGACATAGAGCAGTCTGAAGCGGTTCTTTTTTATCCCGATTACGGGGACACACCTCCCAGGCATGTCCCCGCATAAAGGGATTTTGTAAGATTTATAGAATGTGTCAGATTATACCCTGACCCATCATTGCGTCGGCTACTTTCATGAATCCGGCGATGTTGGCGCCCTTCATGTAGTTGATGTATCCGTCGGGCTCAGTACCGTAGGTGACACACTGCTCGTGGATGGAGCTCATGATGTAGTGCAGCTTCTTGTCCACTTCCTCTGCGCTCCACTGCAGGTGTTCGGCATCCTGGCTCATCTCAAGTCCGGATGTTGCCACACCGCCTGCATTGACTGCCTTGCCGGGTGCGTATGTGATGCGTGATTCGATGATTGTATCAATGGCTTCCGGAGTGCAACCCATGTTGGATACTTCGGCCACGAGCTGAACGCCGTTGTCTACGAGCTGGCGTGCGTCGTTGCCGTTGAGTTCGTTCTGGGTGGCGCAGGGCAGTGCGATGTCTACCTTCTGTTCCCAGGGCTTGCGGCCTGCATAGAATGTTGAGCCGGGGAATTTGTCGGCGTATGGAGCTACGATGTCGTTGCCGGAGGCACGGAGTTCGAGCATATAGTCGATCTTCTCGGCGTTGAGTCCTTCAGGATCATATACGTAGCCGTCAGGACCGGAGATGGTGACAACCTTTGCTCCGAGTTCGGTAGCCTTCAGTGCTGCTCCCCATGCTACGTTGCCGAAGCCTGAGATTGCGATAGTCTTGCCCTTGATGTCGTCATTCTTTTGTGCGAGGATGCTCTGTACGAAGTAAAGGGCGCCGAAACCGGTGGCTTCAGGACGAATGCGGGATCCGCCGAAGCTCAGGCCCTTGCCTGTGAATGTTCCGGTGCATTCGCGCGAAAGTTTCTTGTACATTCCGTACATATATCCTACTTCGCGACCGCCTACGCCTATGTCGCCGGCAGGTACGTCCTGATCCGGTCCGAGGTTGCGCCAGAGTTCCAGAATGAATGCCTGGCAGAAGCGCATGATTTCGCGATCGCTCTTGCCGCGGGGCGAGAAGTCGCTGCCGCCTTTTGCTCCGCCCATAGGAAGGGTGGTCAGCGCATTTTTGAAAGTCTGCTCGAATCCAAGGAATTTAAGGATCGAGAGATTGACAGAAGCGTGGAAACGTATGCCGCCTTTGTACGGGCCTATAGCGTTGTTGAACTGCACGCGGTAGCCGATGTTGTTCTGCACTTCACCGTTGTCGTCGATCCATGTGACGCGGAATGTGAAGATGCGGTCAGGCTCGACCATGCGTTCAATGATTTTGTTGCGTTCGAATTCAGGGTGCTGATTGTAGACGTCCTCGACGCAAAGAAGCACTTCCTTCACAGCCTGGAGGTATTCTTTCTCGCCGGGATGTTTGGCCTCAAGGCCGGTCATGATACTATTAATGTCCATAACATTAAATGATTTAAAAAGATTAACGACGCAAATATATGCAATAAAAATCGAATAAACAACCGCTGTGGAGGCAAAAATCCATGTGGATTTTTTATTCTCCGTTTTCGAGTTGTTGTCGTACCGATTCTTCGTGTATTGCCGAGAGCAGGGAACGCATGAATTCAGGATTCATTCCGAGGCGTTCGGCATCCTTTACCCTCGAGGCCACGATGTCGCTGTATCGGCCGGGCTGCACTACCGGCATGCTGTGGGCGCGTTTATACTCGCCGATCTGCCGCGATACTTCCATACGCCTGGCCAGTACATCGAGAAGCTCTGCATCAATGCTGTCGATCTGCTTGCGCAGTTCCTCTATTCCGTCAGGCGCAACTGGGGTGTCACGGTAGCGCAGGCGTCCGAGTATTTCCGACAGTGTGTCGGGCGTGATCTGCTGTGCTGCATCGCTCCATGCGTTGTCAGGTTCGCAATGGCTTTCAATGATCAGCCCGTCGAATCCTATATCCATTGCTTTCTGGGCTATAGGTTCGATGAGCTGGCGCTTCCCGCCTATGTGGGATGGATCGCAGATTATGGGCAGATCGGGCAGGCGTCTCCGAAGTTCGAGCGGAATCCGCCATAGTGGTTCGTTGCGGTATATGCTTTCTCCGTAGATGCTGAATCCGCGGTGTATCGCAGCCAGGCGGCGTATGCCTGAGTTTTCGAGACGTTGCAATGCTCCGATCCATAAGCCGAGATCGGGATTCAGAGGATTTTTCACAAACACAGGTACGTCTGTAGCTCCCAGACGCACCATTTCGTCGGCTATTTCCTGAACTGCGAACGGGTTGCCTGATGTGCGTGCACCGATCCAAAGTATGTCTGTGCCGGCTGAAAGCGCCGCTTCTACATGGCGTGGTGTTGCCACTTCAACAGCTGTCAGCATACCGGTGAGTTCCTTGGCTTGTCTCATCCACACGAGAGCCGGTTCGCCGACTCCCTCGAAGCATCCGGGGCTTGTACGTGGCTTCCATATTCCGGCCCGGAGTATTCCGACGCCGACCTGTGAGAGTGCCGAGGCCGTGTCGAACAGCCGATCCGGTGTCTCTGCACTGCATGGGCCTGCCATTATGATGGGGGAGGTTAGTCTGCGTCCTCCCGCTTCAAGTGGTAATAGCTGCATATTCTTCGTGAAAATTTCCGCAAAGATACAAATAACTGCCGTGTGATGCCAAAATATTTTGTGGAGTATGCTAAACTGAGTTTTGCCTATTTACCGGTATAGAAGCATCTGACTCTGCCTACCGGCAATTTTCCTTCGAGCTTCACTGGTATGCGTTTGCTGTCTGCTGTGATCCAGGCGTCCATGTCGTCGGAGGTCTTTTTCTTGCCGTCGGAAGTGAATATGAAACTCACATGATATGCTTTGTAGGACCGATTGTCGTAGTCCACCTTGTCTGTGCCCATGTATTTTATAGTCAGGAGTTCTTTGCGCTTGCCTGAGAATATGTTGATGGTGATGACCTGACCTTTCTTCATTTTTGAGAAGTCGAGTGTGCGCATGAAGTAGAATGAACTGAGCATGTCGACGGTTGTCCCCATAGCCTCGAGTTCAAGCTTCTCATCGCGGATCAGTTTCTTGTTCTTCACTACTTTTCGTGTGCAATATCCTTTTGTAGTGCCTTTTGTAGTGGGGCTGAAACGTACTACGTCGTGCTTGTCTTCATTATCTTCGTGCGAGATTTTGTTGTATATCACAGGTGTGAGCGATGGACGCAGCATCTCGGAGGTGAGAGTGTCGCGTACTCTATAGAAATGGTCGGCCCAGGGATCGGTGCGCGCTGTAAGTATGGAGTAGTAGCGGTCGCCCTCGCTGCGCAGGGTTATGTCTACTGTGCCTGCCTGTTTGTTCACCAACCCCCACTTGAACATAACTTTGTAGGATAGAGTCTCGTCGGGAAACGTCGGCTTGCTGCCTGAGGCTATGGAAAGAAAGGCCGAGAACAGTGCTGCTACGGCAACTGATAGTATTCTTGCTGATATTTTCATAATAAGATAAGACTATGTGAGGATTCAAAAGTTTAGCGGCACATATGAGATTGTCTTTTTATATCCCGGAAAACAAATAACGCCACGCTCCTGCTTATGGTTGAGCGTGGCGTTGTTTTGTTGTATTTATCAAGTGGCAGCGCGCTACTTGAGGTTGTCGGGATTGTCGGGATCTGTATACCAACGCGAGTACATCAGGTAGTTGTGCGCGATCTTACGGTTCATTTCGCGGCTTTGTTCGGGATCTACCATCTTGATAAATTTTGCCGGAGCTCCGCCCCACAGCTCTCCCGCGCCTATCTTTGTGCGCGAAAGCACTACTGATCCGGCGGCCACGATTGCCCCTTCGCCGACTTCGGCATCGTCCATTACTACTGCTCCCATGCCTACGAGCGCATAGTTGCGGATTTTTGCACCGTGGATAGTGACGTTGTGGCCTATAGACACATCGTCGCCGATCTCGATCGTCGATTTCTGGTACAGGGTGTGAAGCACTGATCCATCCTGAATGTTGACACGGTTGCCGATAGCAATGGAATTGACGTCGCCGCGTATGACTGTATTAAACCATACGCTGCATTCGTCGCCCATGACCACATCGCCTATTATAGTTGCGTTCTCTGCTATGAAACAGTTGCGGCCTATCACCGGAGTGAAGCCTCTTACGGGTATGACGAGCATATTATATCAGTTGTTGTCGGTTGTAAGCGGTTCTGTTTTCTCTATGAGCCATGAGCGCATTTCATCTGAAGGCATCAGTGGCATCAGTCTTTCGCGTACGCATGCATGGTAATTGTTCACCCATTCGATTTCGTCGGGGCGCATTATCGATGTGTCGAACAGCGAGCGGTCGAACGGACAGAGAGTCAGAGTCTCGAATTTGTAGAACTCTCCGAATTCGGTGGTCATATCCTTTACGGTGAGCACAAGATTCTCGCAGCGTATACCGTAACGGCCGCTAAGATACAGTCCCGGCTCGTTGGATGTGATCATGCCGGGCGTAAGAGGTGCGAGGGTGTCGTTGAGGCGTATGCTTTGCGGACCTTCATGCACGTTGAGGAAGTGACCTACACCGTGGCCTGTGCCGTGCAGATAGCTTTTGCCTTCGCGCCAGAGTGGCATTCTTGCCATAGCGTCGAGTTGTGCGCCGCGTGTGCCTTCGGGGAATACTGCTGTCGCAATGGCTATATGGCCTTTCATCACCAATGTGAAGTCGTGGCGCTGTTCGTCTGTAGGCTGGCCTATGGATATGGTGCGTGTTATGTCGGTAGTGCCGTCGAGATACTGCGCGCCGGAGTCTATAAGCAGCAGGTTGCCTTTAGTGATCTCTGCGTCAGATTCAGGTGTGGCCTCGTAGTGTACGATAGCGCCGTGAGGACCGAATCCGGCTATTGTCTCGAACGATTGGTCGAAGTATAGGTCGTTCCGGCTACGGTATTTGGTGAGTATGTCCGCTACGCTCATTTCTGTAAGTCTTGAGCCGGATTCCACAGTGTCTTCTATCTCTTTCAATGCCTGACACATGGCCGCGCCGTCGCGTAGCATGGCTTGGCGGACACCCTGTATCTGCACAGGGTTTTTCACGGCCTTGAGCATTGCTGCTGCAGACTTGCCGCGTACGGCTCTGTTGCCTAATGCGCGGTCGATCTCTGATGCAGTCTGGGATGTGCTTATCAGTACGCGTGCGTCCGATGGCAGTCGTTCGATATAGTCGCGCACACCGTCGTAGGGCATTACTGATATATTGTTGTCGGCAAGGTAAGATTTTACGTTGTCGTCGATCTTGGCTGCGTCGATGAACAGGACTCCACCTTCGGGCGAAAGATACAGGAACGATGTAGCCACAGGGTTGCATGCTACGTCGCGTGCGCGGATGTTGAGAATCCATGCGATCTCGTCGAGTGCGGAGATGAATACACTTGTCGCGCCCTGGGATGCGGCGTTGTCGAGCACGTTGGCAACCTTTTCCCGGGCTTCCTGTCCGGCATATTTTGTGTCATGGACAAAGACTTTGCTGTCGGGTAATGAGGGACGGTCGTTCCATACTCCCTTGAGTGGATCGAAAGTGAGATCGAGACGCAGTCCGGCCTCCTCAAGCTCGCGGCGCAGTTCATATGTGGCGTCTACCGACATGAGCATGCCGTCCATGCCTACAGTATCTCCTTTGTCGAGATGATGAATCAGGTATTGTGCGATCGATGGAGTCTGTATGAGTCCATCCTTCATCAGTTCAATACCTGTGCCCTCGAGTTGCTGTGCAGCCTGGAGGAAGTAGCGCGAGTCGGTCCACAGCAATGCGGTGTCATGGGTGATGACGAGTGTGCCTGCAGATCCGGTGAATCCGCTCAGGAACCGGCGTGCCTGCCAATGGTCGGCTATATATTCACTCAGGTGATAGTCGGTATGGGGTATGATCACGGCAGCGACTGAAGCCTCTGTCATGGCCGCGCGTACTTGCACGATACGCGCTGTAATATCAGATTTGCTCATATATATGGAATTTATATGTTTTCTGCAAAAATAATGAATCGCTCTCACTCCGCAAGATGTAAAAGTTTAAAAATCGTGAATGGCTGCACTTTGATACTTACTTCCGTTCTATTAAAAGAAATACCGCGACAAGAACAAAAGCCGATATTGCGGTGCGTGCGACAACATCCGCAATATCGGCTTGGTTTCTGTGGTTTGTATCTGTTTTATTTATCCGATTCCACTATAGTACTGAAAGGTCGGAGGGGCATACACTGGGCAAAATTTTCTTTCGTCCCATTCGGGACGTATACTGTCGCATCGTGGTTCGACTTGCTGAAAGGCATGTCATCGAACCATTCATCCAGCATATCCGCCTCGATTTTATCATAAATTTCACTTTCAAAGAAGCCGATGACCGAAGCATCTGTGAAATTTATGTGAAGGCATTTGAGGTTGGTAAGGTTCTGCATGCTGCGGACTCCGATTTTTTTAATGGATTTAGGCAGAGTCAGCGATTCCACATTCAGATTGCAAAGTGCATCGGGGGCAATTTCCTCCACACCTTCTGCCATGCGAAATTCTTTGATTTTTGCATTCGTAAATGCGTTGTCTACGATTCTGCGGGCATAGTTTATGATCAGTGTGCCATCTCCGGCTTTTGAGAATACCGTGCTGCAAGGGTTTGAGTCATCCAGGACTGCATCTTTCCCGATGGTTATCTCACCGCCAAGCAATGGCGTACTGGCGAGACATCCGTCTTCGAGAATGATGCGTTCGGGTAGTTCTATTTCGGTTATCATAGACTGGTACAGTGAGCATTTGCCGAGTTTTTCTATATTTTCAGGCAATACAAGTGTCAGCAGAGGCACTTTGGCTGCATAATATTCGCTTCCAAAAAACGCTCCTACCGGCAAAGTGTTGTCCGGTAGCGAAGCTTTGGCAAGATTTACTTTACGTAGTTTGCCTGAGCATACGCATAATCTGATATACCGTATGTCATTTTTGCTGAGCGGACCGCTCACGGTCAGCGAATCCATCTCCAAGGCATGCCGTCCGATTTCGTTTTTAAGCATGTCCTGAGCCGACACACGCACTTCCACAGGATATTTCGCAGGCCTGGCTGCTTCTTCTCTGAGAGCATCCAGAACATCATTACTGTAATCTACATATTCTCCGTTTAGAATCACATCAAGACCGGCTATATGTGTGTCCGGCACAGCGAAATGTCCTTCTGCTTGCTTTATGATATCCTCATCCCAGGACTCATCCCATGACTTGTCCCACGACGGTTCATCGGAACTACACGCAGTCGACATTGCCGCCGCAACGCCAAGTAATAGTGTCATAAAGATTGGTTTCATGATAATATGGTTTAAATGGTTATTTTTCATAAAATTTGATCGTTATTGATTTGTACAAATTATCGTTTTGTGAATTTATGAGTATTTAAAATAGTCTCTCCGAGGCGGCAGTTTAAAACATAAATACCTTTTGGATAAGGTGTCATATCTATCTGTATATTTTTTTGTACAGCAGGCATTTCTGCGCGATATACCTCTGTCCCATCTACCAGTGATGTGACTGTGATTATGTAACCGCTTATATCTTCATCTTGCATAGTGATGTCGATATAGTCTGATACATTTCCTTCGGGTGATATTTTGTGTATTCCAAGAGCGGAATACACAGCTATATCTTCCCGCATAAGTTCACCATCCTGATTTGTGGTAACAGCCGAATATTTTTGTGATCTCATTTCCGGTGTAATATGTAGAACTCGACCCGTACCGGCAACGTTATTGTCAGAAGTAAACCATTTTACAGAAGACGCATCCTCATCTACTACACTCAATTCCATAATTCCATTTTGCAATACAAGTGAATCTGTTGTTAATCCCGTGAGTGCCATTTTGGGAGAATTGACCACAAATGTTTCTCCTCCTACAATTTTCCCTTTACTGTCGCGTTGAATCAGATCAATTGTATATGTCTTGTAAGAGAATGGAGCTTTGAAAAAATCAGTATGTAAAGTCACACGCCCCATGCTATGTGGTGCAAGCACAATGTTATCGATTGAACTATTTAGTTCGAGGAAATGAACAGTGTAGGGACTGATATCATTGTAGTGCACCACATTTCCTTTTCCTCCACCTCGGTTATACCAAGAGTAATGAATTGTTTTGGACATATCGACTACAATATTTGCAAATTTAAATATATCTCTATCTTGGGGTGTTCTGAATCCCAGTTCAAGGGAAAAGCTTTCTTCCAGGTCAGAACCATTATTTACAAACACAGTCGCTGCCATCTGGCTGTCGTTTTTATCTATAATAGAAATATTGGACATGGCTGATGTGCGATCATTAAGCGGGTCAAATAATACATTCTCTTTATCTTGACCATCATCAACAATTTTGGTAAAGAAGCAGAAATTATGATTATTGGGGCGATATACATCATCGTATATATCTTCAGGATAATTTATTCCAAGATATAAAATTATAGAATCTCCGGGTTCTATTTTGGGGATAAATTCTTTACGAATATATTTTCCCAACTCAAATTCTCTGTCATATCCGAAGAATTTATTTTTCCCCAGCCATGTATTAGGTTCAATATTGGTTGATGCTTGAGCTAAATATGTAAAAATAGATTTTCCAGTTATATAAGCATCCTCTCCATTATTTCTAACTTTTACTTTTAGATAACCATATTTACGACCATCAAAGACTGGATTTTGATGCACAAATTCTTTTGAATCATCATTATTTTGAACGCGCCTAAATACTATATCAGGATTATTCCAAAATACCGTTTTTGTTTCAGTACCATCATAAAATCTATTGTCAGTTACAACATCGGAAAATTCCAGTTTGTAGTTTTCTGTGATAGTAATATTTGTATTGTTAAAGGCCAAAGATTCCCCTAACTTTTTAGGATTAGGGAGGAATTGGGGCGTTTGAATATCGCCATTCTCCCTATTAAGAATGTTTATATTACGTCGTGCATAATCAAAAGCTTCTTCCATTGATATTATGCCGTCTTTATTTAAATCTGAATTGACTTCTTTGTTTTTGCCATCATAACCGTTTACCGCGCATATCCAGTAGTATAAGAATGTTGCATAATCAATTGAGGATGGCCAGTATAAATGGGCTGTTTCATGTTGAGCGCAGGATGTGGCAACTACACATTTTTTTGTCCTTGAGAATGCCGAGCAAATGCCGCCTGAATGACATGATCCAGCAACAATATTTATGGTAATTCCTTTATCTGAAAAGGGATTAAGTAGTTTTTTTAATTCACTATGTGAGATGGAACTATTGTGCAGTCCAATCTCACTGTATCCGCCATGATTTGTTATAAATATAAACAGCTGATCATCGGAAGTTATTTTTGATTCTATAGAAGAAAGTACCGATATTAAATTATCCTTAGTTGCTGCTAATTCTATTTCCGGTTGTCCATCAAAATCAAGGTCTAAAGGAGTTGATATTAGATCCCCTTTCTTTAGCATATCAGGTGCAGGGTCATTTCCATCGGAGATCAGAGGATAGATATTATTTTTAGGGACATTGTATCTTTTTGTCAATGTCTGATACATGAAAGAGCATTCATTCCAAAAATCAGAATAGTTAATGACCGTTCCGCTACGGTTATCGCAGCCACTTATCAATATGGCATAGGTGTTGCCGGATGCTCCGAAAACTTGTGGAGTATAGTTTAAATTTACATTTGGTTGAACTATTATAGGAGAGGCTGTTCCTCTGATATAGCGTTCTTTAACAGAATAGGGAACCAAGTCATAATCGGCAGGTGGCAAGTCCATTTTATGACTATCGAGCACACGTGTATCAGATTCTGATAATCTATAGTTAACATGCTTTGGCACGTTTATCAGATAGCAGTCGTGACTCCATTGTGCATTAGGGTCTGCATCCACAAAAAATGTCCAGACAGAATCAATTGGATTAACATTGTGAGTAGCATAGTAATAATCTACGTCCTGAGATTTAAATTGATTGGTAATCAGTTTAAAAGCTTCTTGCTGTGTAATTTCATAAATAGTGGCATTTCCATTGATAGAAATAACCAAACTCAATAATAGAGTTAAAAAAGTGCCGTGCTTCATAAATAATGGTATTAAATTGTGTGTAAAATTGGATATCTGCAATAGTTGTTTGGCAAATATATAAAAAAAGATTTAATTATTAAGAAAAGCGGCAAGAAATATGGAATATAATATATATGTCTACTCAAATATTTAGATTAGTGTAGCGTACAATGGCGTCATAAAAATAAGATCCGGGTCAAAACAGGCGTAAACTATTTTGTCCCGGCTCTTATTTTCAAATGATTACTTCGGTGCGGTCACACGCCCACGAAGCTCAATTTTACTCTTGTGTTCTTGATTTTGGGTGCAGGTGAGAGTGCGAGTATTTTCCCGGTGCATTGTCGGGATACTCCGGCGAGGGCGTAGTGGTCCTTTACTACTATGCGTGTCACTTCTTCAGGTTTGAGTCCTACGGCGCGCATGAGATAGCCGGCCACATCGCCGCGCGATATTTTTTCTTTTTTTCCGGCATTGATATAGAGTGTAGCCACGTCGCTGTGTATAGGATTGCAGCTCAGGCCTGTGGGAATATATTCTTTGTCGAAGTCGATGAAATCAGGAATTTTATCAGCTTCGGAGACAATGACAAATACTTGACCAGAAGCGTCGACGCGGGCAGTGCGGCCGTTGCGGTGTGTCCAGCTGTCGGGACTCAACGGCATGTGGTAATGCACTACTGCCGACACACTATCTATGTCGAGTCCGCGGGCGCCAAGGTCGGTGGATACAAGTATCGGGGTAGTGCCGTTGTTGAGCATGTCGATGGCCATCTCGCGTTTTTGCTGATCAAGCCCGCCGTGATAGAATCCTGCCGGTAGTCCCTCGCTCTCGAGCCGAGAGAATATGCGTTCGACGCTCTCGCGGTGGTTGACAAATACGATTACTTTGCCATCGGGGAGCGAGCGGAGCAGTGTGCAGAGTGTATCGAGTTTGTCTTTTCCGGGACTGGGTACTTTGAATATCTCGAGTCGCGAGCGTGGTGACTCTGTCTTTTCAGTGAAGTCGTAGACCTTCGCTCCATTCATGTTCACGAAGTCCGGCATCTGGTCAATTGCTGTGGCGGAGGTGAAAATCACAGTCGATGGCGACGAGATCCGGCGCACGATCTTGCGCATTTCGTCATGGAAACCTAATTCGAGGGATTTGTCGTATTCATCGAGTACGAGTACAGATACTTGCCGGATGTCTATCTGCCGGCGTTCGATATGATCGAGCAGGCGACCCGGAGTAGCCACCACGATGTCCGGTGTTACAGATAGGGTGTTAACTTCATCAGTCATGGAATGGCCGCCGTAGAGTGCTGTGGTCTTGTATCCCGTGGCAATCGGACGAATTACTCCGGCGATCTGCTGGACAAGTTCGCGCGATGGTGCGATCACAAGAGCCTGGACTTTGTCGCATGGCGGCTTGAGGGCTTTGAGTATGGCTATTGCGAAGGCCACGGTCTTTCCGCTGCCGGTCGGCGACAGCAGTATGAATCTCCGCCGGTCGCTTTGGGCTATGACTTGCTGCATGGGGTTCAGCGTATTGATTCCAAGTCTGGCGGATATGTTTGCAATGATTTCCTTGTTTGTCATAAGTTTGAGAGGCGTTTATCCAAATTCTAACGATGAAGAAGTGTGTGTTGTTCTGTGGAAAGTACTAAAAATGAATCCGGCACGCGGCGGGATATGATGCCGTGTGCCGGATTGTGTGGTCAAGAAGTCGATTACTTCTTGAAGAAGCGGTTGTAGAGACCCTGGAAGCCCTGTCCGTGACGGGCTTCGTCCTTAGCCATTTCGTGTACGGTGTCGTGGATGGCATCGAGGTTAGCCTTCTTTGCGTTGGCTGCGATGCGCATCTTGTCGGCGTTTGCTCCTGCTTCGGCAGCCATGCGCTTCTCGAGGTTGGTCTTTGTGTCCCATACCACGTCGCCGAGGAGTTCGGCAAACTTGGCTGCGTGTTCAGCCTCTTCCCAAGCATAGCGCTTGAAGGCTTCGGCTACTTCGGGATATCCTTCGCGGTCGGCCTGACGGGACATTGCCAGGTACATACCTACCTCTGTGCATTCGCCCATAAAGTGAGCGTTGAGGTCGGCGATCATTTCGTCGTCGCAGCCCTTGGCTACGCCGATCTGATGCTCAGTCACAAACTGGAGTGCTGATTCAGGGTTGAGTTCTTCGAATTTAGAGCGGGGAGCGCCGCAGAGAGGGCACTTTTCCGGTGCTTCGTCACCTTCGTGAACATAGCCACAAACGGTGCAGATGAATTTCTTCTTCATTACGATTGGATTAAAAAATAAAAATATAAAATGTTGAAATGTGAATTTCTTTATTGATTATGCATTGGAGGGAGTTTCTGGACCGAATTCAGTATTTGGGTCCGGTCCTACACCCGGTGCAATACCCGGCAGGATGCCGTCAGGCAGGTCTTCGCCTGAGTTTTCAGTAGGGGGAGGGGGCAACAGGTCGTCTCCGTTTGCATCGCCGTCCAATATTATGTCTTTCTTCCTATTGATGGGAATTGTGTACATTATTGAGAATGCAGCGCCTATCTTGGAGCGCCGTGTGCCGAATCCGGGGATATACCACGGTTGGCCATAGTATCCGCCGCTCTCGCTCATAAGCCTGTGATAGCGGACGGCCCATCCGGCCGACAGGTTGCCGAACAGCTTGACTTTGCAACCGAACACTACCTCATAATAGCACGCTGTCGTACTTTGGCGAGGTATGTCGAAACCGCCGTCCTCACCCCAGTATCCGTTGTCGAAACTGACATCGGTGATCTTGTAGCTGAATGAGGTCAGTCCGAAGCGCAATCCGCCGTAGAATTGGTAATCGGGATTGGAATTATATAGGAAATTATAGTTGGCTCCTATCCTGAAATATGGTGCTACTCCTGAGGAATAAGTGAAATTGCCGTCGTCAGGAGTGGCTTTGGCCTGTCCGAGACCGACTTCAATGACCGGTTGGTAGCGGTTGTGAAGGTTGAGCATCACCCATGCTTCGCCGAGTCCGTATTTCTGGCCGGTGAGACGCATTACCGGATCAAATATATTGACGCCTACCGTAAGCGATTCAAACAGCGGATAGATATTGCCGATAGCCTTAGCCTTGGCTTTTATTGTCGTGGAGTCGCGCCATTCTTCACCTGTCACGGTGTCGACATATACGAGGTTGCCATTATCGTCGTGATAATGCACCATTGTGGCGCGTTTGCGCGCATTGATACGTGCGGTGTCTCCCTCGAATTCGTTTTTTGCCTGCGTTGTTGTAGCCGGATTGTCAACCGGGGTGATGCGGCGCTGCGCTGCTGCGTCCGGCGCTGCATATAGGGCAGCCAGGAGAATGACTGTAGCGTGGATCATGATCGTACGCAGTGCCTGTCTCATAGCGCTGCGCCCTCCTCTGCGGATGTGCGGAAGAATATATGGATGTATTGCCTGTTGGCGTTTGTGATTAGGGAGTCTACAATACCTATGGAGTCAATTATGTGCTTCGTATAGTTAAGTTTCCCTACTTTATAGATATACATTGCACCGCACTCCTCGGATGCGAAATATGGCCTGGCTTCATAATCGAAGGTCAGAGTATCATTGAAGCGAGGGTCTGAGATGGCTTTCTGTGTATAATGTATGAAGAACTTTGTGGAGGTGTGTCCTGTGCGCATAGGCAGGAACACTTCATCAGCCCTGGTATTGTCGAGCAGAAGCGAATCGTCGGGGGCATCCACGCCGCCTATCTGAAGCGAGTCGACCGAAATGGAACGGCGTGTGCTCATGTCATAAAATCCGGCCAGTGGGAGCGCACTTTTGTTTTCCAGACAAGCCGAATTGCTGCATCCGCTTACTATGGCGAGTGCAGTGACAATGACGGTCAGTATGCTGATTATTTTCCCCATCGGACGATTTCTTCAGGTGCTTTGCGGTTTTTTGCAGGAATTTGTGCTGATGGATCAGGATAGCCGACTGGAAAGATTGCCACAGCCTCTATGCCTTCGGGCAATCCGAGGTATGAGGATAGCTCCATGACGTTGAAGTTGCAGACCCAGCATGATCCGAGCCCGAGGGCAGTGGCGGCCAGTGCCATGTGTTCGCCGGCTATGGCCAGGTCAATGTCGGCATGATCCTTGCCGTCGGCTCGCCTCCAGCTTTGCGCGTGATCGGCGCATATCACTATGTATGCGGGCGCGCTCATAATCCATTTACGGTCGTAGGCGCGGTATATGGCAGCGCGGTCGTCGTCTCCGCTAAGTACTATGAATTGCCACGGCTGCTTGTTTTTTGCCGATGGTGCGAGACGTGCGGCTTCGATCACCTGTGAGAGGATCTCTTTGCTCACGTCCTTATTGGTGAATGTGCGGCATGCGTGACGCCCGGCCACAAGCTGCATGAAGTCTTGATATGCTGGTGTTGTTGTATCTGCGCTCATTGTGAATTCTGTGGGGATTATCCGTTGGTGTTGAGTTCACGGTCTATCTCGTAATTGTTGCGCGACGCGGAATTGCGTGCTACAAGCTCGCCTATGAAGCCGGCAAGGAACAGTTGTGTGCCGAGGATCATCAGGGTCAGGGCTATGAAGAAATATGGAGAGTCTGTGACGAGTATATAGTGGTTGCCTGCATGCATGTTGTACAGTTTCAGCGCGCCTACTATTACAAGCGAGATAAAGCCGAGTATGAACATAAGGCTACCCATCAGACCAAAGAAGTGCATCGGTTTTTTTCCGAATTTGCTTGTGAACCATAGCGTCATCAGGTCGAGATAACCGTTGACGAAGCGGTCGAGTCCGAATTTTGTCTTTCCGTATTTGCGTGCCTGATGATGCACCACCTTCTCGCCGATGCGTGTAAATCCTGCGTTTTTGGCGAGATAAGGTATATAACGGTGCATGTCGCCGTATACCTCTATATGCTTCACGACGTCGGAACGATATGCTTTGAGTCCGCAGTTGAAGTCATGCAGATTCTTGATTCCGCTGACTTTGCGGGCTGTGGCGTTGAATAGTTTTGTGGGTATCGTTTTCGACAGCGGATCGTAGCGTTTCTGCTTCCATCCGGATACGAGATCGTAGCCTTCGGATTTGATCATCCGGTATAGTTCTGGAATTTCGTCGGGACTGTCCTGAAGATCTGCATCCATTGTGATTACGACATCGCCCTGTGCGCGCATGAAACCGGTGTTCAGGGCCGGCGACTTGCCGTAGTTCCTGCGGAAACTTACGCCTTTTACGGCGGGATTGCGCTTGGCGAGGTCTTCGATTGTCTTCCACGAGGAGTCTGTTGAGCCGTCGTTGATGAAAATGATCTCATAGCTGAAACCGTTTTCCTTCATCACGCGGTCGATCCAGGCTTCCAGTTCTGGAAGGGATTCAGACTCGTTGTATAGGGGGACTATGACGGAAATATCCATGACGGTAGGGATGGGATAGAGTTGTTTCTTATTTTCCAGTGTTTACGTCGTCAAGACCTGTATGGACCTTGCGGCGGCGCACGATCCAGGTTATGAACATCGAGAGAATCGAACCTGTGAATATCCCCATAAGCATCATCTCCACCACTACATAGATCGGGGCTGGAACAAGATGCCGTTCTATCATCAGATCAAGTGTGTGGGCCATCTGCTGGGCCTGTGGATCGGCCATAGTGCGGTATAGTCCGGCGGCAGTCTTCACTTGATCGATTACGAAATCAGGCTTTATGAAGCGCATAAAGATATATGCAATGGCAGCCATGAGCAAAGTTCCGCACACAAATGTGATGATTCCTTGCAACCATAGCTCGGAGAAGCCGCTGAGACCGAAGTCGCGTACGTAGGAGCGGCGCAGGAAACGGTATATCACCACAGGCACAAGAATCATCAGGGCCAAGGCCGGAATGGCAAGCCACGGAATGTATGGAGAACCGCAGACACAGAGAGCCAGGGCACTAAGGTAGCCGCCGAACAGAAATCCGTCGTCTGCGCCTCGTTTGTATACTGATCTATGCTGTGATTCCATTAACAATCTCTTAAATGCGATTGGGTTCGATTCGCAAATTTACAGTAAAAAAATGTAATGGCAAAAAAATAATGCGGGCCTTAAAGGGTACATTCTTTGATGAGTGCGAATGCTTCGTCGCGCGATGCATTGATCAGGGCAGGGACATGTGCGTCGCTGTTGACAACGAATGGTATTCCCAGGCTGATGGCCTTGCGGAGATTGCGTCGGCAGGGGAAGAAGCGCGAATGGTCTCTGAATGCTTTTGTATTAAGTTCGGCTATAATGCCTGCGTCTGCGATGGCTTGTATCAGTTGGTCGGCAAGTGCTGTGTACCAGTCCTGATCTTCCACTCCTGGGGCATAGGAGGATGCATTCTGTCCGATCTTATCGAAGTGGCCTATGATGTCGAAGCCGCCATGCCGGACCAGCTCTATGGATCGGGAGAAATATTGTTCGACCACATAGCGTATATCGTCGTGGAAGTGGAGGTGCATATTTCGCGCGAAACGTTCGGAATTGCCGTCTATATCGATCAGCTTGCCCTCGGGAGATGCTATGAAGTGAACCGAACCTATGCGGTAGTCGAGCGGTAGTGTCTGGAAGTAGTCGTGTGCCGGTCCCCAGTGATGTCCGAGATAGTCGATCTCCATAGAGGTGAGGAATGTAGTTCCGGATGAGGCATATTTCTGCTTCAGTCTGTCGGCTTCGGCAAGGTATGCGTCTACAGTCCGCCTGGCCATGTTGCAAGGCGAGTCGAGATTGTCCGGAACAGGCGAGTGTGGCGAGAAGCCGTAGTGGGTGAATCCTTGATAGACCGCTTCTGCGGCGAAGACTTGCATCTGGGCGCGTCCGTCGCAGAATTCAGTGTGTGAATGCAGGTTATATAGTCGTGATTGTCCTAAAGTCTTTAGTATATCCATATTTGAGGGATACGTTATGGTCGCTTGTTCAATTGTCGGGGGTGGTGTGCGCCTGTAGTCCTGATATCCGGCGCAGGCGATGTCTGAATGGTATGAGCATAGCGATGGCTACAGTCGCTCCTGTCGAAATCGATAATGCCCAGGGGAGTCCGAAACCTTCGGAGCGTGGAGCGAAAAGAATATAAGAGACAGAGACCGCAGTCATGAATATGGCCGGTAGCAAAGTGATGATATAAGCTTTGCCATGTCTGGCCAGATATACCGTGGCAGCCCATAGGGTGAATACTGCGAGTGTCTGATTGCTCCATGCGAAGTAGCGCCAAAGCACGTTGAAGTCGATGAGCATTATAAGATAAGTGACCACGAAAACGGGTATTGAGACAGCCAATCGCTTTATCAACGATTTTTGGTCGATCTTCATAAAGTCGGCTATGATAAGGCGTGTGCTTCGAAGTGCTGTATCGCCTGTGGTGATAGGAGCTGCGACAACACCGAGGATGGCAAGTATGCCTCCGGCTGTGCCGAGCCACGACAGCGATATGTCGCTCACAAGAGAGCCTGCACCCGCACCTTCGCGGCTCATGTATGCCGCCAGTTCGTCATAGCCTCCGGTGAAGGCAATCGCTGCCGCCGCCCAGATCAGGGCCACGAATCCTTCGGCCACCATCGCTCCGTAGAATATCGGGCGAGCAAGGCGTTCGTTGGTCAGACAGCGCGCCATCATGGGCGACTGTGTGGCATGGAAGCCTGATATAGCACCGCATGCAATGGAGACAAACATCATCGGGAAAACCGGATGCGACTGGTCAGAGTAGCGGGATGCGAGTCCGTCGGTAAATCCGTCGGGAATGTCAAACCCTCCGAACAGCAGCACGCACAACACTCCTGCCGCCATAAACAACAGAGCGGCCCCGAAGATGGGATAGAGGTTGCCTATGAGTTTGTCTATCGGCAATAGTGTGGCGAGTATGTAGTAGCCGAAAATTATGTAGATCCATACTCTGACATCAAGCGACTCGGGGGTCATTCCGGCTATAAGACCGGCCGGAGTGATGACAAAAACCGCAGCCACAAGCACGAGCAATACTACGGAGAATACACGCATCACGTTCAGTATGCTGTGGCCGAGTTCCGTGCCTACAATCTCAGGTAGCGAACGGCCGCCCGAGCGCAGGGATATCATTGCCGATATGAAGTCGTGTACAGCTCCGGCGAAGATTGTTCCGAACACTATCCATAGAAATGCGGCAGGGCCGAACATTATTCCCATTATAGCACCGAAGATGGGCCCGAGTCCTGCAATGTTGAGAAACTGTATCAGGAATACTTTCCAGGCTGGCATAGGGATGAAGTCCACTCCGTCGGCTTTGGCTACCGCAGGGGTAGGGCGATGCGGATCTGTACCGAACACACGTTCGGCAATCGCGCCATAGATGAAGTATCCTGCCAGCAGAACGGCAAGTGCTATGATGAAAGATATCATTTACGGTATTGAGGTCATTGCGCTTTGTCCGGGCGCACAAGAGTTTCCCGCATGTTGGTGTCGGCTTCTATGTTTTTCATCTTGTAATAGTCCATGATGCCGAGATTACCGTTGATAAATGCTGAGGCCATTGCACGTGGCAGTTCAGCTTCCGCTTCGATCACTTTTGCACGGGCTTCCTGTGCTTTTGCCTTCATTTCCTGTTCGAGCGCTATAGCCATAGCTCTGCGTTCTTCGGCTTTTGCCTGGGCTATGTTCTTGTCGGCCTGGGCCTGATCTATCTGTAGGGCAGCACCGATATTTTTGCCTATGTCTATGTCGGCAATGTCGATGGACAGGATCTCGAAGGCTGTGCCTGAGTCGAGACCTTTCTTAAGTACAAGCTTGGATATGGAGTCGGGGTTCTCAAGAACCTGCTTGTGGCTCTCCGATGAACCGATCGAAGACACAATGCCTTCGCCTACTCGGGCGAGTACAGTATCCTCGCCTGCACCACCTACGAGTTGCCTGATGTTGGCGCGTACGGTGACTCTTGCTTTGGCTATGAGCTGGATGCCGTCTTTTGCCACAGCGGTGACTGGCGGAGTGTCGATCACTTTCGGGTTTACCGACATCTGTACGGCCTGGAATACGTCGCGTCCTGCAAGGTCTATGGCTGTGGCCATCTTGAAGCCCAGGTCGATATTGGCTTTGGATGCTGAAACAAGAGCATGCACCACTTTCTCGACATTACCTCCGGCGAGGTAGTGGGCTTCGAGGTCATCGCGGGTCACGTCCTGCAAACCGGCTTTGTGGGCTTCGATCAGGGCCTGAACGATCACATTGGCCGGGACTTTACGTATGCGCATAAGCACGAGCTGGACCAGCGATATGCGTACTCCGGACACACGTGCGGATATCCATAGGAAGATGGGTACGTAGTAGAGGAAAAGGCAAAGAAAAACTATTGCCAGAACTACTATCGCTATGATTACGATTTCCATATATGTGGGATTAATTGGTTAATATTCAATGTGTGTCAGGACTCCTATCGCTCGGCTTCTATCACGGCGTTTGAGGCGCGTACAAGCTCGACGGCTGCATTTGGAAGCTGTTGTTCGAGTCGGCGGATCTCATCGGCCACGCCTCTGTTTCCGTCGGAATATGCTTTGCGCAGCAGTGCAAGATGGTGTTTTGCCCGCGTGTATTCTTCAAGTTTTGTAAGGTAGCGGTCCATCAGGCGTGCAGCTCTGGGAGAGTTGAACTGTTCTAAACTGGTATATATGCCTTTGCCCGGTATAGCCAGCCGGAAAGACGGGGAGGCGTTGTCGTCGGCAGTAGTGTCGTCGATGGATGCTATCTGCCTACGGATTGAGGCATAGTCCGCACCTGGAGTCCATGTGTCGGCTATTGACCTGAGCATGGCGCGAGAGGCAACGTCCGGATCATCGGACGGATAATTGCTCCTCATCTCGTTTGGGATGAATATATAGATGGTGACGCTGTCGGGTATTTGGTTGCGGTCCGAGGCCCACCAGCCTGCGCCTGTCACCTCGTCGATAGCGAGCATGTAATCGTCGTAAGGCGAATTGTAGGGCATTCCGATGTTCTGCGGTTGGAGAAAGCCGTCGTCGCTGCGTCGGGTCATGAATATGTCGTAGCCACCGATGGAGTTCTCGCCGTCGTTTGCATAATATAACGTTACTCCGTCGGGCATCATAAACGGATAGTTGGCATCACCACCATCGTTTAAGTTGTCGCCAAGCGGCGCAGGTGTAGTCACAGTGCCGTCGGCAAGTCTGTCGGCCGACATCAGTATGCTCACGCCGTCGGAATCGGGTGCTGCCCAGATCAGTTCTATCTCGTTTTCCGGTACATAGACGATAGCTGGATCTACGGTGCGCGTTCTTGCTGGCAATGCAGACCTGTCGGACAGGCGTCCGGCTTCGGGCGACAGTCTATAGTTCTTGAAGAACGCTTGCCGAGGCACATTTATCGAGTCTATCACGGCAATGCGTTCCACACGGTCAAGCATGTTTCTTGTTGTGAGCAATCGTGCGTTTATCTCGTCGAGGCGCTCCTGGTCTGGTTTTGCTTTTCTGTTTTTTGACAGGAGCTTGTCGTAGTCGGAAAGATATTGATCGGCATCGTCGACTTTGTAGTCTGTGATCGCTATTTCGGCCAAAAGCAGGGCGGCATCCATGCTCCCGCGCGATAAGGCTGTGCGTAGTAACTGCATTCCCTTCGACTTTTCGCCAAGCTCTACACGGCATGCCCCGGCATAATAATTGAACGATGCGTCGCGTGGCGATTTCTGTAGCAGCGGTGACACTTTGTTCAGGGCGGCCTGGAAGTCTCCGGCGGCATATAGGCGGCGCACTTCGTCGATGGGTGCAGCTTGTATTTTCAGGCAGCAGGCTATGACAAAGAGGATGCTGAGTAGTATATTTAGTCTATTACGTACTGACATGACGGGCAATAGTGTTTTAACATCCAAAGTTATACAAATTCTGATTTATGAACAAGAAAACAGTATGTATTTCAGATAAATTCGCATTTGAGGTGCTATAGACTTTTGATGATGCGCGCCGGATTGCCTGCAACGGCGACATTGTCAGGAACATCGCGGGTGACGACCGACCCTGCACCCACCACAACGTTGTTGCCGATTGTCACACCCGGGAGAATTGTGGCGCTTCCACCGATCCAGACATTATGACCGATAGTGACAGGTTCGGCCCATTCGCGCCGTGAATTGCGTTCTGTAGCGTCGAGCGGGTGGCAGGCTGTATATATACTGACGTTAGGACCGATGAACGCATTGTCGCCTATCGTAACTTTGGCTTCGTCGAGGATAGTGAGGTTGAAGTTGGCGAAGAAATTTTCACCGATGTGTATATTGCTCCCGTAATCACATCTGAACGGTCGGTTGATGTGGAAGTTTTCACCGCATGAGCCGAGCAGATTTCGGATTATGCTGTTGCCTTCATCTTCAAGCGATGGATTCATAGAGTTGAATTTCCATAGCTTTTCTCTTGTAAGCCGCAGCATATCCAGCAGACCGGGATGCGTGGCATCATAGATTTCTCCTGAGAGCATTTGCTGCCATACTTGTTCGATGTTATCCATGTGAATCCTACTGATGTCGTTATTATTACAATATCGACAAAATTACAGAAAATCTATGGAAAATATGAGTAATCCTTTATATTTATTGGTTAAGGACAAGTTCGATGTGGCCTATCTTCAGATCGGCTGAGAACATAAGCGGCAGTCGGGATGCCTGATCTATCTGGCATGTGACCGGGTAGTTGCTCATCTGTCCGTGGTAGGTGTATTCAAATACTACGCTGTATGTCTGGTTGTCGCGGTAGGTATCACGTCCGTGGTATGTGATGGCTACATGCTGTATGTCGCCGTTGGGGAGGGTGATGGGCATATACAGTCTGTCGTCAGGCTGCATTGTCGCGAAGTCCAGCATCCTGAATACTTTGAAAAGCGCGAGCATGTCGGCTGTGATTGTTACGGCTTCCATCGTCTCGCTCGATGCACTCAGGTCTCCGCGGCCATAGATTGTCTGGTAATTGCCGGGATCTGACCTGTCGTAGTTTCCGGAATCCAGTTGTCTGACTTTGGGTTTGCTGTAGCGCCCGGCCAACGTAATCACTGATTCAGCCAGATTCCGGCCATCGCCAACGACACTGGCACGGATTGTGTCGCTTATGGCATAGACTCGTCCGTGCCACGGTATGCTTTGGCCATTGAGTGTGGCGAAAATATTGTCGCCCTCGATGTTAATGCTTATATCGGCGTGGCCGGCTGTGACTTTAATGAAGCCAAGATGGTATTCGGCATCGTAGCTCAGATCCTGTGCGGAGGATATGCCTGTTGAAAATATTGCGGCCAATATAGCATAAAACAATGATGCGGCCCGGTGTGTGGTTTTTAAGTTGGTGCTCATGGCTAAGTATTATAATGATAAAATAACAATCGGTTGCTGTATAATGTTGGGAAATAGGTTTTTGTTATGCATTTCTGGTGAAAAATAGTTATATGAGGCTCCGGTAGGATTGAGAGTTGCCGGAAATTTAGTATTTTTACGGCCAGGAAGAATAAAACAAAATAAATTTAAGAATGAGAATATTATCAACTGTTCTGCTGATGGCTTCGGCCACAGTGAGTGTGTTTCCCGCCGTTGGAGCGGAGAGGTATGTTGAGCCGGTAGATACGGCGACAGTCGATTGCAGTGGATGGGACCGGTTTGTTGCCCCTCTGGAGTTTACATGGGCTTCCAAGGATGTGCATTACCGGCAATTTCAAACTCCGGATGTCATGCCTTTGGCTGTGGCCGACACCACAGTATCGGCCTGGCGCGGGGAGCGTATCGGCTTGGAAGCGCTGCTCGTGGCTACGGAGGCTGCCGGACCGCTAAAGGTGAAGCTGTCGGAGATTACAAAGAATGGACGCAGACTCGCGTCCACAGATGCATCATATGCAGCTTTCATGCGTTATGTGATTACTACGGCATATAATACATGTGGTTATCCCGACGCTAATCTGCCGACTTACACTGTTCCCGATATGATAGATCTTCCGGGGGCTGAGGTGGAAATGGCGGCGCGTTCGGTGCGTCCCGTATGGTGCTCAGTGGAAGTGCCTCGGGATGCAGATCCGGGAGTCTATAGCGGTCGGCTTAGTGTGACTGACGCTTCCGGTCGTGAAGTGGCTGCCTTGCGGTTGAATGTGGACGTGAACGCGCACACCCTTCCCGAGCCGAAGGATTATGCGTTTGTACTGGACATGTGGCAGCAACCATATTCAGTGTCGCGGTACTATGGTGTCGAGCCTTGGAGTGATGAACATTTCAGCTATCTTGCGCCGTATGCCGATATGCTTGCCCGTGCCGGACAGAAAAACGTGTCGGTGATCCTGTTCTACGAACCCTGGGGAGAGCAGAGCAACGACAAGTTTGAACCTATGGTGGAGACTGTAAGAAAAAAAGACGGTTCATGGAGCTATGACTACACCGTAATGGACCGCTATGTGGAATTTATGGCCGATCACGGGGTAGACGCCGGTATAAGCTGCTTTACAATGATACCTTGGGACATGCAGTTCAGATATTTCGACGAGACTACCGGTAAATACGAATTTTTAAAGACCAAGACATCCGCTCCTGAATATGAGGCTCTGTGGACTGATTTTCTCCAGAATCTGGCAGCTCATCTGAAATCTAAGGGCTGGTATGATAAAAGCATGATAGTAATGGACGAACGCGGACTGTCCGACATGCTCGACGCCTATAGAGTGGCCAAGGCTGCTGTGCCGGACATCAAGATGTCGCTCGCCGGCAATTATCATGATGAACTTGTGAATGATCTTGAGAGCTATACAGTGATAAAGGGAGATTTCTTCCCTGAAGATGTGTTAAGCAGCCGCAGGGATAAAGGATTTACTTCGTTGATGTACACCTGCTGTGCCACACCTGCTCCAAGTCAGTTCTCCAACAGTGCGCCTGCCGATGGCGCATATCTGCCGGTTTATTCCACGGCCACCGGATTCGACGGATATTTGCACTGGTCGTTTACCAACTGGACTGATAATCCGATGACAGATACCCGCTTCCACATGTTTGCACCCGGAGATACGTATTTCGTGTATCCTGACGGGCGCAGTTCGATACGCTACGAGCGTATGCTTGAAGGTGTGCAGATGAGTGAGAAGTTGCAGATTCTGCGCGATGAGTTCCGCAAGGCTGGAGATATTGCATCCCTTGAGGCACTTGAGGAGGCTCTGATACCGATCCGCAGCGGTGCTATGACTGCATATTATCCTACTTCGAAAGTTGTAAATCTCTTGCAGAAAGCAATAGAGAAGCTTAGTATGGGAGGCAAGTAGCAGGTGCTATCTGATAGCCAAGGTACATAAGAACTAAAGCCGCCGGCAAGGATTCATTCCCCTTGCCGGCGGCTTTAGTTTTTTTATGTCATGGATTTATTGCCTGTATCAGCGGAGGAACTTACCGAAGTCGGCGTTTCGCATGTCGCCGGTCTCGTTGAATGCTGCGTGGAATGCGAATGCTGCGGTGAGGCTGTGTGGTGTCTGGCCACCCTTGCCTATCTTCAGGTATTCGCGCAGCAGCGGGCGATAGTCGGGATGTGCGCAGTTGTCGATGATGGCCTGAGCTTTCTGTACAGGATCTTTTGCGCGGAGGTCTGCCACGCCCTGGTCTGTAATGAGGATGTCGACTGAGTGCTCGCTGTGGTCGGCATGTGCCACCATCGGGACGATGTTGGAGATGAGTCCGCCTTTGGTGACAGAGGGACATGAGAATATCGAGATATAGCCATTGCGGGTGAAGTCGCCTGAACCACCGATGCCGTTCATCATGCGTGTGCCCAGCACATGTGTGGAATTTACAGCACCGAATATGTCTGCTTCAAGGGCTGTGTTCATGGCTATGATGCCAAGGCGGCGTATTACTTCAGGATTATTGGATATCTCGGCAGGACGGATCACGAACTTGTCGTGGAAGAACTGCATGTCGGAGAATACCTCGCGCATCATGTCGTCGCTGATAGTTAGTGAGCAAGTTGATGCAAAACGGCATTTGCCCATTTTGATCAGGTCGATGACGGAGTTCTGCACAACCTCTGTATACATTTCAAATGTCGGAACTTCGGTAGCTTCGCCAAGGTAGTTGAGTACGGCGTTGGCTACATTTCCTACTCCTGACTGCAGCGGGAGGAAGCCTTTTGGGATGCGGCCGGCCTGAAGTTCGTGGATGAGGAAATTTACGACATTAGCGCCAATCTGCTTTGATACTTCGTCGGGTTCGGTGAAAGGCTTCACGCCGTCGAGGGCATTTGAACGCACGACACCTACAACCTTGCGCGGATCAATGCGCAGCACCGGCGATCCGATTCGGTCGCTTGGCGAGTAGATGGGTATCTCGCGACGGTAGGGAGGATCTGCGGGCATATACAGGTCGTGCATTCCGCGCAGTTCCTTAGGCAAAGCTTCGTTTAGCTCAATGAATATTTTATCGGCAAGCATAGCCCAGGTGGGAGTATTGCCTGCGCCTGTGCCAAGTACGATTTCTCCGTCTTCGTTGATGTCGGAGGCTTCGATGATGGCGTAGTCAATCTTTCCGTAGAAACCGTAGCGGGCTTCTTGTGCCATCTCGCTCAGGTGACGGTCGAAGTAATGGGTGTCGTGGGAGTTGATGCGCAGTCTCAGATCGGGAGTGTTCTGATACGGAGCGCGCATGTTGATGGCATTGGCTCTTGCCAATGCGCCGTCGAGGTGCTGGTTGGTTGAAGCTCCGGAGAAAATGTTTACTTTGTATTCTCTACCGGCTTCATGCTCGGCGAGTGCTCGGGCGGCGATAGCTTCGGTGATTACCTTGGGCGATCCGGGGGCAGTGAATCCGGATGTTCCGATGGTCTCAAGATGGCCGATCTGTGCGGCGGCTTCTTCGGGGGTGATGAAGTTGAATGCCATTGCTTTTCGGGATAATTATTGTCTTGGTTGAATTTTATTGTGTTTTCAGATATTTTGCTTGAATTCATGAATGGAAGCCTTCTCTTGCTTCCGTCTTTTTCAGAACTTGCGGGCAAGAATCTCGCCCCAGATTATTCTGTCGCGGAGAACGTCTTTCTGCCGGTCGGACATAGTGGGGTCTGATATGGCGGCAATTGATTCGATAGTGGTGTCTGCTGTCACTCTTTCTCCTTCTTCCGGCAATGTGGCTGTAGGAATAGGGCTGGCAGGCTTGACGACGTTATGTATTTTTTTTACCTTGGCAACAGGCTTAGGCTTGGACGTGGCTGACGCTGAAGGCCTCTCTACCGGTAGTGGTGTGAAGTCACGCACGGCGGCTTGCTGCGCTTTCTTTTTATCGAAGTACTTCTTTAACTCCGATATTGCCGGGATAAGGAATACCAGCACGCCGATTATGAATTTCGCTGTCTCCACTTTTTTATGTAATTTTGCACAAAAATAGAAATAATTGCGCAGAGCCACAAATTTTTAGTATAAAATGTCTGACTTGATAAATAAAACGGCAGGTAATACCCCGGACAAATATTTGTATATCGAAACCTATGGCTGCCAGATGAATGTGGCCGACAGCGAGGTTGTGGCCTCGGTGATGGAGATGCAAGGTTATTCACTGACCGAGGATATTGAAAAGGCGTCGGCCGTACTCCTTAATACATGCTCGATACGCGACAATGCGGAGCAGAAGATCCACTCCCGTCTTAAGGCACTGGACGCTATCCGCCGCAAGAATAAGGACAGAAAGTTGATTGTCGGCGTCATCGGATGTATGGCAGAGCGTACCGGTCGCGATCTTGTCGAGAATCACAATGTGGACCTGTGTGCCGGACCGGATTCCTATCTCGATCTGCCGGCATTGTTCGCTCAGGCTGAAGCTGGCGAACCTGCGTTGGCTCTTGAACTGTCGACGACGGAAACATATAAAGACGTGATGCCGTCGCGCATACATGCCGGTGGCGTTTGTGGATTCGTGTCCATAATGCGCGGCTGCAATAATTTCTGTTCGTATTGCATTGTACCATACACCCGCGGACGCGAGCGTTCGCGTCCCGTGGAGAGCATCCTGTCGGAAGTGGCTGACCTGCAATCCAAGGGCTATAAGGAAGTGACCTTGCTTGGTCAGAATGTGAATTCATATAATTATGGCGAGATAGGTTTTCCGCAGCTTCTGGAGAAAGTAGCACAGTCAGCTCCGCAGATGCGTGTGCGGTATACCACATCTCACCCGAAGGATATGGACGATGAATTGATCGCGGTAATGGCCCGCAACAGCAACATATGCCGGCATGTGCATCTCCCGGTCCAGAGCGGAAGTAATGCTGTACTGAAAGCGATGAACCGTAAATACACAAGGGAATGGTATCTTGGCAGAATCGAAGCGATACGTCAGGCCATGCCGGATTGTGGAATATCAACCGACATGTTCACCGGTTTTCATGGTGAGACAGAGGAAGACTTCGAACAGACATTATCACTTATGGAGGCAGCTAAGTTTGATTCGGCCTTCATGTTCAAGTACTCCGAACGCCCCGGCACGCTTGCCGCCCGGACTATGCCTGATAATGTTCCGGAAGAAATAAAGATTGACCGGTTGAATAAAATGATAGCCCTGCAGAATCGTCTGTCGGCAGAAAGCAATGCAAGAGATATAGGAAAAGAATTCGATGTTCTCGTCGAAAGCGTCTCGCGCAGGAGTGTGGAACAATGGATGGGTCGCACGCAGCAGAATAAGACCTGTGTCTTCCCGCGTGGAAACTACCGCAAGGGCGATATTGTCCGTGTTCGTGTGGTGGATTCCACATCAGCGACCCTTATCTGCGAATTGGTAGATCAGAATAGTTAAAAAATAATAATTATAAGGGCGATTTTATAGTATAAGCTACTATAATGACTATATTTGCAAGCTTTACAAAGCACAACCATACGGGGCTGACCGGTTTTGACAGCGTGTAGAGGTGGTGTGTAAGCGTGCGGAGCAATGATGGCTCGCTCCATAATCTCGACATCAAAAAATTTAATTGGCGAAAACAACTACGCTCTCGCTGCCTAATCGAAGAACAGTAGATTACGCTTAATCCCCGCGACAGTCGCAGGGACGGGACATCGCCCAATCGTCCTTTTTCCGAGACGGATTGATCTGGCGGTGCAGGTAAATCGGGAATAGACAGGGCAAAGCCTCGTGGCTCTGTTGAAATTTTAGAGGATAAGCCTGCGGTTCAGGTCGCCGACGACCTGCCACAAGACGAAAATCAATCGCCGGATACGCACGTAGAAAGCACATTAGTTCCGCGTTTGGACGAGGGTTCAAATCCCTCCAGCTCCACTTGCGATACCCGACCAAAATCGGAAAGTATCAGACAAA
>CAJUKZ010000012.1 GCA_910586995.1 uncultured Muribaculaceae bacterium
ATCGCAGAGTGTCTACCTGACGCTGCGACGCTCTCGCCTATATACACCTGTCTGAGCCATAGTATCAGGATACGATCGTATGCATCGCAGAGTGTCTACCTGACGCTGCGACGCTCTCGCATGCATACACCTGTCTGAGCCATAGTATCAGGATACGACTGTATGTGTCGCAGAGTGTCTACCTGACGCTGCGACGCTCTCGCCTACATACATCTGTCTGGGTTATAGTAGCCGGTTAGAGGGGGATGATCGGAGTGGGATGCTGTTTGCTGATGTTTGCAAAGTAGGATGCTGTAATTTGTGGTATATTAGTTTTATGCAAATAATAACGCAAATAATTTGCTTTAAATATTTGCATTATGCAATTAGAGAGTGTATCTTTGCAATGTCGAAGTCAATATTGTGGCTTTGCGATAATTTTAGATTAAAATAATTTTTATTGAGTAATTAATATCTGAAACTATGAGAAACGACAGACAGAGAGCGGCCAGCATGGGCAAGTGTGCCGGCAGGGAAAGACCCAAGGGTGCGAGCGGACGTATGAACTTCACCCGCGAGCGGGACAGGGATTTCATCAGGGCGTGCAGCGCGGTAATGGAACGATACCGCAGGCTTGGCAGGAGTGTGACTGAGAGGCGTATAGTGGAGGAGGCATTGCGCTCCGGTGCTCCATTCTATTACATCTCGCTTGATCATTCGTTGGAACGGGTGTCGAAATTGCTGAAGGACAGCAGTTATGGTGATAGAAGTATCAGGTGTACGGCCCGCAGGGAAATGTGGTCAGAGATAACGGGTAAGGTCGCTGTGGAGCTAAACCGCGGACGATCGACGCTGACTCAGTGTGTGGCCAAGGTGCTGGAGCGCGGTTCTGCTTCGAGATTTTTCATCTCGCTGCCATACGGGATTAAAATTTTCCGCAATCACTTCAAACGTCAGGTGGGATATGAAGCGGTCTGAGGAAAGGAATGAGGCAGGGGCGAGTGAGGTTCGTCTGCAGGTGGAGCGTGTGACTGAGATGGTGTATTGCCATCAGGCTATGGCGGCCCGCCTGGCTGAGGATGCGTGCGGCGGTGGAACCGGTGGTGTGCCTATGGTGGCGAGATCGCAGCGTGAGGTACTGAACCAAATGGCGATGCGCGAGATAGTGGCTGCAGTGGCGGATGTGGGCCTGGCGGGGGCGCTTCTGCCGGCTGATGAGACTGAGGCGCTTCTAACAACGGGAGTGAGGAGCGGGATGGAGCTGACTTTGGAATGCCTGATAGAGGAGGCGGCTGCTTTTGCTGTATTGGCCTGGATTCTGGACGGGGTGCATACGGGGCTGGCCGGCAAGTATCGCCGGATGCGGGCTTCAAGGCTGGCTATGGTGGGTGGATGCCTGCGGGGGAGGGAGCGTGTGACAATAGCGAGGCGATATTTATAAATGACTTACTTAATCTTACTTACTTAATCTGATATTATGGAAACACTAATTGCACCGCAGTCGGCATGGTGGTTGCTGGCATGCTATGGACTGGTACTGACCGCTATCTGTGCGGATCTTGTGGCAGGAGTATTCAAAAGCAGGCGTATGGGAGTGCCCAGGACGTCGCGCAGGTTCAGGAAAACGGCTCTGAAGACCGGGCGTTATTTATTGCCGATGGTGTGTCTGAGTTGCATCGACGTGATGGTTATGGCTGTGTGCCGGTTTCCGCTACTGACGATGATAATGGGGGCGTTCAACATCTTCTGCGAGTTCCGCTCGGTGATGGAATCGACACACGAAAAGGAGGAGATAAGCCGTGTGTCGGACGAGATGAAGATGTTTGTCGATACGGTGGAACGTCTGCTGAAGCATTTCAGGTAGGCTACTGCGGTAAAAAATACGACCGCCGCCCCAGGTGTTAATATCCTTGGGACGGCGGCGTATGATCTTTGCCTCGCGGCGTAGGGTCTTCTTACTTGACCACGCGGCGCTCTTTGATGCGGGCTTTCTTGCCTGTGAGCTTGCGGAGGTAGTAGAGTTTTGCACGACGCACCTTACCATGCTTGTTGATGGTAACGGAGTCGATGAATGGAGACTCAACGGGGAAGATACGTTCAACACCGATGTTGTCGCTCATCTTGCGTACTGTGAAACGCTTTTTGTTGCCTTCGCCGGAGATGCGGATAACCACACCGCGGTACTGCTGGATACGTTCTTTGTTGCCTTCCTTGATACGGTAAGCGACTGTGATGGTGTCGCCGGGGAAGAATTCATCGAAACGCTTGCCTGTAGAGAATGCTTCTTCTACAACTTTGATTAAGTCCATTGTAATGAAAAAATAAATGGGTTAGCAAATGCTCGCAATATACGCGGACTGCATGTTCCGCCAGAGATTACGAAATCGGATGCAAAGGTAGTGTTTTTATCGGATATCGGCAAGTTTTTGTGGTGTAAATCGGTGTCCTACGGACACCTTTGTGTGTTTCGGCGATGCCGGGCACATCTCGCCTGCGGCTCGATGTACCCGGTTACTACTAAATCAGTGTCCTATCGGACACTTTTGCGTGGACTTGGCTATGCCGGTGTATCTCGATTGTATCCTGATGTAGCCGGTTGGTGGGGAATCCGCGTCCTGCGGACACTCCCTGCGAGATGTACCAGGGAGGCATGCAGGTGCAGCAGGTGTCCGAGAGGACACCCCGGGCACATCTCGCCTGCGGCTCGATGTACCCGGTTACTAATGAATCTGTGTCCTTGCGGACACTTTTGTGTGGACTTGGCTATGCCGGGGCATCTCGATTGTAGCTTGATGTAGCTGGTTGGAGGGGGATCAGCGGACGTCTTCTATGTTGACGATGTGGTTGACGATGGCGTAGATGGTGAGGCCGCTGACGGAGTGTATGTCGAGTTTGCGGGATATGTTCTTGCGGTGGGTAAGGACGGTGTTTACGCTGATGAACAGTCTGGCTGATATTTCTTTGTTGGAGAGTCCGCGCACGATGCATGCGAGGACTTCTTTCTCGCGGTCGGAGAGCGCTGCTGCCGGTGCGGTTGCTGTTGTTTCGGGTGTGCCGTCTTCCTGCATGATATTTTCTTCGAGTCGGCGTACGGCCGGAACGAAGAGCATATCTTCTACCTGGCAATGGCTGCGGAGGTCGGCTTCGCAGGCGTATATGTCGAAAAGGACGTTGTTGAGCATGTCGCATCCTTCGCCTGCACGGGGGGTGTAGTATTTGATTATGATGTTTTTGAGTTCCTGTAGCTTTCGGTCGATGCCTACGTGGCTGCGTGCGAACTGGGAGATCTCGAATGAGGCGTCGGGGCGCCGGCGTTGCATGAGTGATTCCACGTATGTGAATATGCGCCGGTTTTCGTGCTGCATATGGCGGCGTACTTCGCCGGTGTATTCGTCGTAGAATTTGAGTATCATGTAGGCGACTTCGTTGTCGCGTGAGCAGTCGACTGCTTCGAGCAGTTTCCTGCGTATCATCGGTAGCTGGAAGTCGAGGAAGTATTCGTGAGCTCGCTTGAGGTATTCGATGAGGGATTCGACTTTGAGCCGGG
Organism: uncultured Muribaculaceae bacterium; assembly: GCA_910586995.1. GTDB lineage: Bacteria > Bacteroidota > Bacteroidia > Bacteroidales > Muribaculaceae > CAG-873. Next base: position 3,527 of record CAJUKZ010000012.1, read on the forward strand.
GGACATAGTATTCGGCTGCGTCGCGGGGCATGCGTGCGAAATTGGCTACGGCCAGGAATGTGGTGGAGTCTACCGAGTGTGTGGAGCAATATTCGGACACTGTCTGGTCTCCTACGCCCAGCGGCATTCCGAAACGCGACATCACCAGAAGTACACCGGGCTGATCTGCTATCAGATCAGCCATCTTCTGAGATTCTTTGTACAACATAGCTTAGTTTTTTTGTTTTTCCTCCTGCAAATTTATGGATTGTGTCGGTGTGGTCAAATACCCAAGGGTGGGTATTTTGAGTGTCAGGGTATGAGGTAGGGGTATTCCACTTTGTGAAGAAAGAGTGCGTGGGCCGGCATGGATGTGCCGGCGGCTCCGCGATCGCGCCGGTCGATGATCGCGGCTACGGCCTCGGGAGGCAGTTTACCGCGGCCTACGTCGACGAGCGTGCCCACAACGGCGCGTACCATATTGCGCAGAAAGCGGTCGGCGGTGATCTCAAAGGCCATAACGCCGTTATCCCAGGGAATCCAACGGGCACTGCGGACGTCGCAGATGTTGGTCTTGACGTCGGTATGCAGTTTGGAGAATGATGTGAAGTCGCGGATACCCACAATCAGTGATGCGGCGTGGTTCATGGCGTCGAAGTCGAGCCTCGGCGGGGCTGCCCAGGTGAATGCGCGTGTGAATGGCGAGCGGCGGGTGGATGCGTAGTAATGGTAGGTTCGCGCTGTGGCGTCGAAGCGTGCGTGTGCTTCGGGGTGCATCTGGCGTATGCCGTAGACGGCTATTGACGGTCCGGTGATTGCATTGATGCGGCGGGGGAACTGCTGTATGTCGGGCAGGATGGTTTCGGAGTCGAAGTGGGCTATCATCATGGATGCGTTGACTCCGGCGTCGGTCCGGCCTGCGCCAGTGATCCTGATGGGTTGGCGAAGCAGTTTTGACAGGGCGTCCTCGAGTGCCGACTGCACGGTGGGGACGCCTCCGGGTTGCTCCTGCCATCCGTGGTATGGCGCTCCGTCGTATGCGAGCCTGATGAAGTAGCGCGGCATGCGTCAGTCTTTTTCGAGGTAGGTGTAGCCGTAGAGTCCGGAGCAGTAGTTGCTGAGGAATTCGCGGCCTTCTTCGGGTGATATTTTTCCGGCTTTCATGGATGCGGTGGCCCATGTCTCGACGTTGCGCACGAGTTTCTTGGGGTTGAACTGGACGTAGTCGAGGACTTCGGCTACGGTCTCTCCTTCGATCACCTGGTCTATCTCGTAGCGGTCGGGGTATACGCTGATATGGACAGCGTTGGTGTCGCCGAATAGGTTGTGCATGTCGCCGAGTATCTCCTGGTAAGCTCCTACGAGGAAGACTGCGATGTAGTATTTCTCGCCCTGGCGGACGGGGTGGACGGGAAGTTGCGGCGATGTGCCGTGGGAGGTGATGAAGTTGGCGATCTTGCCGTCGGAGTCGCAGGTTATGTCCTGTATGGTGCAGACGCGGGTGGGTTTTTCGTCGAGGCGGGATATGGGCATTATGGGGAACAACTGGTCGATGGCCCAGAGGTCGGGAAGCGACTGGAAAAGCGAGAAGTTGCAGAAGTATTTGTCGGGGACCATCTTGGCTACCTTGCGGAGTTCTTCGGGGGCGTGGCGGAGGCTGTTGGCCATTTCGCCTACTTCGCGGGCTATGCTCCAGAACAGTTTTTCGATCTGTGCGCGTGTGCGAAGGTCGAGGAGACCAAGGTTGAAGCGGTCGAGTGCTTCCTCGCGTATCTGGAGTGCGTCGTGCCAGCTTTCGAGCAGTCTGGGGGTGTCGAGGAGGTTCCAGATGTCGTAGAGTTCGCGAGCCAGCTCGTGGTCGTCGGGCGATGTCTCCTCGTTGTCTTTCCACAGTGGTAGCGATGTGGTCTCCAGTACCTCGAATATGAGGATCGAGTGGTGGGCCGTTAGCGAGCGTCCGGATTCATTGATGATGTCGGGCTGGGGGAGGTTGTTTTTAAGGCAGGCATCGGCAAGAGCGGACACGGCATCGTTGGCGTATTCCTGGATCGAGTAGTTCATCGACGATTCGCCTGATCCTGAGCGTGTGCCGTCGTAGTCTACCCCGAGGCCTCCGCCTATGTCGACCATCTCGATGTTGAATCCCATCTTTGACAGCTGGACGTAGAACTGTGTGGCTTCGCGCAGGGCATTCTTGATGCGGCGTATTTTTGTGACCTGGCTGCCGATGTGGAAGTGTATGAGCTTGAGGCAGCTTTTCATGCCTTTGCGGTCGAGCAGGTCGAGGGCCTGCAGCAACTCGGATGAGTTGAGTCCGAATTTGGACTGGTCGCCTCCGGATTCTTCCCATTTGCCTGAGCCGGAGGATGAGAGCTTGATGCGCATGCCGATGTTCGGCTCGATCTTGAGCCGGCGTGCGATGTCGGCGATGAGGTGGAGTTCGTTGAGCTTCTCGACGACAATATATATCCGCCGTCCCATCTTCTGGGCGAGGAGTGCGAGCTCGATGTATTTCTGATCCTTGTAGCCGTTGCAGATTATGAGTGCGTTGTCGGCGATGTTGGTGGCGAGTACGGCGTGTAGCTCGGGCTTGGAGCCGGCTTCGAGTCCGATGTTGAACTTCTGCCCGTAGGAGACGATTTCTTCAACGACGGGTTTCATCTGGTTTACCTTTATGGGGTATACCATGTAGCAGTGTCCGGCGTATTCGTATTCCTGGCAGGCGCGCTTGAAGCAGTTGGTTATTTTCTCGATCCTGTTGTCGAGGATGTCGGGGAAGCGCAGGAGCACGGGCGAACACATGTCGCGCATAAGCAGCTCGTCCATCACCTCTTTCAGATCTACGGGGCAGTCGCCTTCGCGTGGAGTCACCACTACGTGGCCTTTATCGTTGATGGAGAAATAGTTGCGGCCCCAGCCGTTGATGTTGTACAGCTCAGCGCTGTCGTCGACACGCCATCTTCTCATTTGCGGATAATTCGGTGTTTCTTTATGGTTTCAGTAATTGTTATTTTCCCGCAAAAATACGCATTAATCGCGATATATCAAAATGTGGGTCATCCGCCAGAACGCGGTGGGATTTTTCAGAACGTGAGGTTGAAGCCTACGCGGAGTCCTTGGTCGGGGAGTCCGGCCTGATGGCGGTAGCTCAGACGCCATACGTATTCGATCTCGAAGAAGTGGAAGATGTTTTCGACTCCGGCCGATATCTCCATGTAGGGGCCTTGGCCGTTCATTCGTGTGGCTATGGCTTCGGCAGGGAAGCGGAAAAGGTCGGGATTGCTTCTTGGGTCGTTTTTTGAACTGAGGCGTCCCCAAAGGCCACGGAACTTGATGACCTCGCGCCATCCGAGGCGTTTGATCAGGGGTATATAGTTGAACAATGCACCGTGGGCGCGGTAGTACCAGTGCCATTCGACTGAACTGTCGAACAGGAATTCCATTGGGTTGAGCAGCGAGAAGCTTTCGCGCATCACCATATAGGATGTGTTGGCTACGGGGGTGAGTAGCCCGGGGTAGGGGGTGCGACTCCACAGATGAGCGCCTTTGACGAGGAGGTCGAAGTGTCCCCATGCCGAGAGCCATATGCGCTGACGGTAGCTGAGTTCGGTGCGGTTGAGGGCGAACATATTGTTGGCGAATCCGGCGGGCGAGATCGTATGGCGGAGGACTACTTCGGGAGCGTCCTGATTGACCGGAATGCGTTCGTCTTTGGTCTGGATGTAGCGTTCGCCGGTGGCAATGCGTAGCTGGAGGTCGAAAAGGGTCTGTGTGTAATGGCTGTATGCCTTGCCGTGTCCGTCGACGAAGGGGACGTAGCGTGTGGCTTCCTGTCTTTCGAGTTCAGCGCCGGCCGAGAATGAGATGTGATTGTCCCACTCGTACATGAATTCAGCACGGCTGGACGCTTTGTAGTTGATCAGGTTGTCGTCGATGCGGTTCCATATGAGGAACAGGTTGTCGGCGTTGCTGAATATGAAGTTCTGTCCGAGGTGGTTGGTGTCGTATTTGTGGGAGATCCGTATGCTTCTGACCGGAAATTCGCGGGCGTGTCGTTTCTTGTCGATGAATGAGTATTCTGCCTCGGCGTTGTATTTCCATTTGTGGTCTTTTGTGCCGTAGGCGAGGAATCCGCGCCCGAACCATCTCTTGCTGAGGTTCGCTGTGGTGACTGCACCTACACGGAATCGCCATCCTTCCACTGAGTTCTTGCTTACGAGCGACAGTATAGGTCCAAGGTCGACTTTGCTTTTGCCTGCTGCGGCTGTGGGTGCGTATCCGTCCGATACGGCCATGAATACTTTCTCGGTCCAGAAGAAGAACGGCTTCTTGCGCAGCTCCTTCATGAGCTTGCTGACGGATGCTTCGCCTTTGGGAAGCTCGACCATGCGTGCTTTCTCCCAATAAAGGGAGTCGCGTGTGTCGGCATCGTCGGCGATGATGATGCTTCCGTGCGACCTGAATACTTCGGGGCGTGTCGACGGATTGAAGTTGTGGTCGTCGTATACGGTGTTGCGGCGCATGTAGAGTCCTTGCGATCCCATGAATTTCATCTCCACGACGAGGTCGTCGCGGGTCTTCAGACGGGATCCGTCGGGTGCGCGCTCGAATTCCTGGGAGAGGTAGAGTTTGTCTACGAAGTTGAGGTTGATTTTCTCGGGCACGCGCATCGACACTTTCTTTATAAACATTGTAGTGTCGGCCTCCGGGACATATACTTGTCCGACGAATCCCATTGTCTCGGATACGCGGGGCACGAAGGTGAGCACTATGCAGCGTTCGTCGCCAACCATGACCGTGTCGGTGAGGTAGAATTTATAGAATTCGGGGGCTATGTTGGAGAGCGGGCTTACGAAGCGGTTGCGCATCAGCGGGATAGCATTCTGGTAGAGGTCTATCTCGCGTAGCAGGTCGTTGGTGACGCCTTCGAGCATCTGTGGGTCGATCAGTTCGTCGATGCCTTCGGAGCGGGTTGCTGTGACGTATTCCCGCTCGCCACGGTCGCTGCTGTAGTGGTATTCGGCTGTTTTTTCTTTAACAGAGAACGACAGTACGGGTTTGCCGCTGACCTCAGATGTGTCGACATGCTTGCGCACGAATTCTTCGTTGAAGAACTTGGTGGAATCTTTGTCGGGCTTGAAATTGCTTATGCCCATTGTCATGCGCTCGTACTTGCGGTAGTTGTAGTCGTCGTGCAGCTTCTTGGGGTCGGTCATGTAGGCCGAATTCCTTATCTTGTTGACGAAATCGACAGCAGGGTTGTTCTTTTTTGAGTAGTGTTCTTTCTTTTTGGTGACTACGAGTTCTTTCAGGGTGTAGTCCGATGGCTGGAGATGGACAGATACGAGGTTTATGGAGTTCTGTTTCAGCGGAATGACTTTCTTGTCGTAGCCTAATGATGTCACGCTTAGTGAGCTGCACCCTTTGGGGATGCGTATTGTGAATGTGCCGTCGTCGCGCGACAGGACTCCTGTGGATGACCCTTCGGCGAGAACAGAGGCCCATCCGATAGGCTCGAGTGTCACGGAATCGCGCACGATGCCCCTCAGTACCCATGATGCAGAGGCCGGAGCAGCCTGGGCAATTATAGCAAACAGAAGACCGAATATCAGAGTGATGTATGTTCTCATATCAAGCAGGGGATGTACCTATAGAAAAGTCGTGTGGAATCGTTATCTTTGCAAACGTCAATACCTGTGGAATATTATATTAAGAAAGTTATATATGGCTAAAGAAATAGAACATAAGTATCTTGTGAGAGACAATAGCTACGAGCGGGCGGCGACTTCGTCGGTGCGTATGATCCAAGGGTATCTGAGCCGGCGCAAGGAGGCGACTGTGCGTGTGCGTGTGGCTGGCGATGAGGCCTTTCTCACGGTCAAGGGCATTACTGCGGGGGCTGTGCGCGACGAATGGGAATATCCCGTGCCGAGGGAGGATGCCATGCAGATGCTTGGTTGCTGTACGGGCGGAATCATCGACAAGACACGGTATATCGTCCCGTTCGGGGGACTGCGGTGGGAGGTGGACCGTTTTCATGGTCCTCTCGAGGGGCTTGTAGTGGCGGAGGTTGAATTGCCGACGGCGGATACCGTGTATGAGAAGCCTGCGTTTGTGGGCGAGGATGTGACGGGTGATGCGCGATACTATAATTCCGCTCTGGTCTCGGCTACAACTCCTCCGAGGGCTGATCGCGCAGAGTGAGCCTTACGACGTTCTCCACATGTTGTGTGTGGGGGAACATGTCGACGGGCTGTACGGCGTCGACGCGGTAGGCGCTGTCGAGCAATGCCAGATCGCGTGCCTGTGTGGCCGGGTTGCAGCTTACGTATACTATGCGCCTCGGGCGTGCATTGAGGATGACCTGCACCACATCGCCATGCATGCCTGCGCGCGGTGGATCCACGATCATCACGTCGGGGCGTCCGTGGATTGCGATGAAGTCGTCGGTAAGCACGTCTTTCATGTCGCCGGCGAAGAATTCCGTGTTGCTGATGCCGTTGACCTGTGAATTTACTTTTGCATCCTCTATTGCATCGGCTACGTATTCGATGCCTATGACTTTGCGTGCGCGACGGCTTACGAAGTTGGCGATAGTGCCTGTGCCGGTGTATAGGTCGTAGACGAGTTCGTCGCCTTTGAGGCCGGCGAAGTCGCGGGCCACTTTATAGAGTTCGTATGCCTGGCGCGAATTGGTCTGGTAGAACGACTTAGGTCCTACACGGAATCTGAGGCCTTCCATCTCCTCCTCTATGTAAGGCTTGCCGCTATGGAGGATCACATCCTGGTCGGCTATTGTGTCGTTGACCTTGAGGTTGACAACATACATCAGCGATGTGAGTTCGGGAAATTCGCGGCGCACGGCGTCGAGAGTGGCGCTTATAGCCTGCTGATCGTCTTGTCCGAACACTACCACTGCCATTGTCTCGCCTGTGGAGGCTATGCGTATCATCAGTGTGCGCAGCAGGCCGTGATTCTCGCGGAGGTCGTAAAAACTCAGTCCGTTGTCGATGGCGAATTTTTTTACCATCAGACGCAGACGGTTGCCCAGGTCGTCCTGAAGATGGCAGCGCTCGATGTCAAGCACTTTGTCGAAGGCTCCGGAGATGTGGAATCCTGCGCCGTCGCGGTCGGTGAACTCTTCTCCGCTCTCAAGCTGCTGGCGTGTGAGCCAACGGCGGTTGGAGAATGTGTACTCCATCTTGTTGCGGTATTCCCATATGGATTCCGAACCGAGGATGGGCGACACAGGAGGAAGCTCCACTTTGGCTATGCGCTCAAGGGCGTCTGTGACCTGCTCCTGCTTGCATTGCAGTTGGAAATCGTAGGGAAGGTGCTGCCAGCGGCATCCGCCGCAGACTGTGAAGTGGCTGCAACGGGGTTCGACCCTGATGGGCGAGGGTTTTTCGATGCGCTCGATCCTGCCCTCCGCATAGCTTTTTTTCTTGCGTGTGAGTTTGAGGGTGACTACGTCGCCGGGTGCACCGAAGGGGATGAACGTGGCCATTCCGTCGATGCGGGCAATGCTGTTGCCTTCGGCGGCCACACCTGTGATCTCGATACCTTCGAGGGTGGGGAGTTCCTTGCGTTTGCGTGACATCTGTTTTATAATGGGTTGATGTATATCTGTGTGGTGGGTTGTACTATTTGTCCAGTGCCTCAAGGTTGCGTTCGATCTCCTGATCGCTGATGGAATAGTTGGCCAGGTTGCCTGAATTATATTGGTCGTAGGAGGCCATGTCGATAAGTCCGTGGCCTGAGAGATTGAACAGTATTACTTTCTTTTCGCCGGTCTCCTTGCATTTAAGGGCTTCCCTTACGGTGGCGGCAATAGCGTGGCACGACTCGGGTGCGGGGATTATGCCTTCGGTGCGGGCAAACAGCACTCCGGCATCGAAGCTCTCGAGTTGTGGTATATCCACGGCTTCCATGAGTCCGTCCATGAGCAACTGCGACACTATGACTCCTGCGCCATGATAGCGGAGACCGCCGGCATGGATGTTGGCGGGAGAGAAGTTGTGGCCGAGAGTGAACATAGGCAGCAGCGGTGTGTAGCCTGCTTCGTCGCCGAAGTCGTAGCGGAATTTGCCTCGGGTGAGTTTGGGGCATGATTCAGGTTCGGCTGCGATGAAACGTGTAGTCTTTCCGTCCTTGATGTTGTGGCGCATGAAGGGGAAAGCCAGTCCGCCGAAGTTAGAACCTCCGCCGAAGCATGCGATTACTATGTCGGGGTATTCTCCGGCCATCTCCATCTGCTTCTCGGCTTCAAGGCCGATTACTGTCTGGTGGAGTGTCACGTGGCTCAGCACAGATCCGAGGGTGTACTTGCAGTTGGGTGTCATGCGGGCCAGTTCGATGGCCTCGGATATGGCAGTGCCGAGTGAGCCTTGGTAGTTGGGGCGTACGGTGAGGATGTCTTTTCCGGCGCGTGTCGACATAGATGGCGAGGGAGTGACCTGCGCTCCGAACACCTGCATCACGCTGCGCCTGTAGGGCTTCTGCTCGTATGAGATCTTCACCTGATAGACTGCGGCTTCAAGACCATAAACCTTAGCGGCGTAGGAGAGGGCAGCTCCCCATTGTCCCGCTCCGGTCTCGGTGGTGACATTGGTCACGCCTTCCTGCTTGCAATAATATGCCTGGGGGAGTGCGGAGTTGATCTTGTGCGAGCCTATCGGGCTGACGCTCTCGTTCTTGAAGTAGATATGTGCGGGAGTGCCGAGGGCTTCTTCAAGCCCATAGGCGCGCACTAATGGAGTGGAGCGGTAATATTTGTATTTTTCCCTTACGTCGTCAGGAATGTCGATCCATGCATCGGTCTGGTTCAGCTCCTGGTGGCAAAGCTCGCGGGCGAATACCGGATAGAGGTCTTCGGGGCGTAGCGGCTGGCGTGTTTCGGGATGTAACGGCGGCATTGGCTTGTTTACCATGTCGGCCTGGATATTGTACCATTGGCGCGGAATCTGTTCCTCGTCAAGAATATAGCGTTTGCGTTTGCTCATGTAGTTTGATTTTGAAGCGTATTGCCGTATGGAGCTGAAAGAGATGTGCCGTGTTTGATTCCAAACGCAACGAGGACAGGGTGTGAAGTCCCTGCCCTCGTTGCGCATCATGGCTTGTAAAGCCCGTTAGATGTTGGCGGAGAAGCTTACTTGCTGGCGATGCTGTCGCTTACAGTGAGGCGCAGACGGCCTTTTGCGCGGCGGCGTGCAAGAACCTTGCGTCCGTTAGGGGTCGACATTCTTTCACGGAAGCCGTGCTTGTTAACTCTCTTTCTGTTAGAAGGTTGAAATGTTCTTTTCATTGCCGTATGATGTTTGTATTTATATTTTACACGATTCGGACTGCAAATTTAATTGTTTTTTTTCAAACTACCAAACGTTTATTGTTTGGTTTGTCAAGTAAACGTCGGTAAATAAGCAATGTGGGCCGGATGGTAGAGGGAATCGGTGTATATTATAGAACATTTTTTGCAGGAATTAATAGCTCCTGAATATGACGTAATCCGGCATTATCAATCTATTCCAATTCCATCATGTCGAAAAACATCAGGCATGTATGGTCGTTTTCTTCTTTTTGTGTCAACTTTACAAAACCGTTCTTGCCATAAAAGCCTACTGCAGAGAGATAAGAGTCTACGGTTATGAATCTGAATGCGGAATAATTGCTGTTTGAGTCGAGCATATCTTTAATGAGGCTTATCAGCTTTGTGCCAATCTGTTGCCCCCTGTATTTAGATGAAACTGCGAGCCGGCCAATCTTGATGGCTGGGTAACTGCTGAATTTTTTGCCGACGGGAAATCTGTTTTTAATTTTCTTCCATTGGTTATTGGAGACTTCCTGTTTGCTTATCTTGTCATTCAGCAGGCAGAAATAGGCTGCAATTATTCCGTTATCCTCAAGTATAAATGAGGTTGCAATACGTTTGTTAAGGAAACCTTTGGCGTCCTCAATTAGAAAGTTGTTTAAGTCTTCGTCGCCGCAATCGAATTGTGCGAGTTCGGAATCAGCAGCCACACGGACGAGTTTCATCTTAGATACACAATGTTATCAATTTTTTTGCGTCTTTGACGGCTTCTTTTAGCCTTCGGGAATTTTCTGCACGCTGCTCTTTCGTGAGGCTCTCAACCTGTCGCATCCTTTCCTCGAAGCGAACGGCATCCTCACCTGTCAAAATCGGGGTTTCTGCTATAGGTCTTGCCATGTCTTTTGTATTTTTTTGAGATTTAATTTATGCTTTGTACAAGGTTTTTAAGATCTTGTACAAAGATACAACAAATTTCTGAGATATTTGTCTTTCTTATTGATAAATATATGAAGTAAACGTCGGTAGATAAGCAATGTGGGCAGCGAGAATCCAGACCATAATCCAACTGTAGAGTCCAGACCGCATAACAGAAATCATAAACGAGAATATAAACCTTCACGAAAAACGCAAACGAGCATAACACGTCTATATCCTATATTAAGGGCGAAGCGACCCAATAATGAGCCGCTTCGCTATTTTTACATAATATTGGCCGCCTACTGACTGCTGTCGTGTTCTTATTCTGTCTTACTATAAATTTGACACTCTTTTATTTATATCTTCTTCAATCTTTTTAATCCATCGCTCAGACACTCCTGCGATTATGGCATGTTTGCGATAAGATGTCGCGCAGTCAACAGATTTATCAATAATGGATGCTGCGCCTTTGATGTTGAATCTTGCAGCAATTTCATGCAAGTCGGATTTGGTGATGTCTTGAAGCTTGCCGTTGATTGTCATGCTATGCCGGTTGACGTAAAATGGCCCCGACGTATCTACAGCAAACGTAAAGTCGTAAGCGGGAGATATGTGCCAAATGCCGTCCTTGCCCAAAAGGAAACTGAAGTTCTTGTTGTGGTCATCTACATTTCCTCCAACAACATTCATTACCATCTGTAAAAACAACTGCTTTAGTTCGGATGGGAGGATTCCAATTTTTATGGCAACCTCGAATAGATCTTCATAAGATGCAGCAAACGGATTCATCGCAGCGAGAGTCTGAACATGTATTTTCTCATCGCCTACACGGTCAAACCGTTGAGTAAGGAAATGAGCCTCATGTTCTCCTTCAAGGAGATTTGAGGGCATCATTCTCAACCCTGCTTCTGAAGCCATAAGGTAATAACTGTATTCGATTCTTGTGGTTGGAATTTCGCCATGCTCATCAAACTTTATGATCATAGGCACAAACCCCGGTAATGGCGTACGCACTTGGCCTGAGTAACATTCTCCGGTATTTGAATTTACATTTATTACCGCTTTCGGTCTTCGACCACCTGCCGAAGTTCCAACTCTGAACAGGCTTTCAATCGCAAAACCAGGACTCATCATCGCATGAAAACTTTTGGCTTCAGAGAGTGCCAACTGTGCTAATCGGGATAATTCGGACACTTCGACTTTGAACGGGGTTTCCAATTCGGAGGACGTCGGTGGTACAAACTCCAATGCCCCCATACCCCTTTTTCCGATGTATGCAAGTCGGTCGAGTGGGGAAAGATCGCGCATACGGATATTATGTGCTTTTGCCCATTCGGTAAACAGCACATTGCCCCAATGATCGGGCATGCTGTCAGCGATAAATGAAGGCAATCCATCAAATTCCTTGCCAATTTCGGGATATATCGGCATAGCCCTCTGGGCCGCAATACCTTTTATCGGGGCGCGTAACGGAGCTATATCAATACCTTTTTTCACAAATTCGGAATCGAAATAGAAACAGATCTGCTGTCCATAGCCTTTCTTGGATGACACGAGAGTTCCTACCTTATGATTCCAAAGATACACGTCAAGAAGTTCTAACATTATCGCTCCTTTCTTCTTACTCGTTTGGGTATTAATTTATTAATTTCTCTCAGAGCCATTGGCGGAAGGGGCAATTCGGGTAGCAGTTCAAGCATTCTGCCTTCCATGCCTATACATCGCAGTAATGATATGAAATTACCCAACGAAATATTGATGTGTTTTCCTTGTTCGAAATGGCTAATTGTGGTATATCCAACGCCTGATTTCTCGGCCAATTCACGTTGACTCATTCGAGCCGCAAGGCGGTATTCCTTAATCCTCTTTGCAAGAATGTCAAGAATATCCATATTCGTAATGGGTGATTGACTATCCATAGTTCAGTTTATTGATATTAGACTGCAAATATATAAATAATTGTCCATATATCAAACTATAGGTGCGGCATAAATACTTCGATTTATAAAGTAACTGCCGGTAAATAAGCAATGTGGGCCGGATGGGAAGTGTAAATATCGATTGTAGTCCGATGTAGCCGGTTACAGGGTAATCGGTGTCCTGCCGGACGTATTATCATGGGCGGATTACGTGCATGCGGCAGGTTCGGCAGTCGAAGTCGAGACGCCATCGGCGGTTGCCGCGCACGAGATGCAAAGGGGGCTTGATTATGTCGACGCCACCTTCGCGCAGACATGCGCCAAGTTCGCGGCGCAGGCAATACCGGCAGGTCATCACCCGCAGTTCGCCTTCGGGTAATCGCGGCATAGTCTCAAGTGCTGGGGCTATGGAAACCGCTCCGTGGGAAGTATAGAATTCCGCGGCCAGCCGGTTACTCACATTGTCGTGATAAGATAGCTGACGAGCTTCTTCCGGAAGGGATACCTTTTTGTTTTCGGTCCGGCGCAGCTCGGTCGGTCTTGTGAGTTGCCGGGCCATGTCGAATGCTTCAACGGCCTTGCGCCTGAGGCGGGCGAGGACTGATGCCGGCAGGAATATCTCCGGGGCTATTCGATCGGCAAGATTCCGCAACACATAGCGGGTGTCTCCGAGTTTGCCGAGTGTCTCGCTGCGGACGCCTGTGTCCGGTTTTCTCGCTGTCTGAATTTCCAGAGGAGTGTCGTCGGTGACGGTAGCATCTACTCCATAGTCGTCGGTGAATCTCAGGCACAGACGGCGGTCGGCTGCCAGCCAAAGCTCTGCATCGCAATCAATGACGCGCCGCGAGGTATTGCCCCGCATTGCCGCTTCCCATACTGAGTCGCTGTTGCGTCTCAATTCCATGCCTGGGTGCAAATCCACGCGTGAGGCAGGATATATGCGGTTTCCCTCAGCTCTGTTGATCCTGAAACCACGGAATTCGCCTTCGGGAGTGAAGTAGCATAGTCCATCGCCGTTGCCGAGCGTGACACCGGGACGCAACGACAGTTGCCAAGCCTGTCCGCGCCGTCCGGTGACAGTTCCGATGACCGTGCCCGAGTCTTTCGGGGTAAGCATGCCGGCCAGGGGTGATGCGGGACGCGGCGAGCGCAGGAAGTAGTCGGTGAATCCGCGGTTGAAGCTTTTTGTTACATCCGGTGTGAATGTGGTGGTGCAACGTCCCTGCGATGCCCGTCTGTAGCATCCGGGATTTGCCGCAATGAAGCTGTCGAGTGCAGCCGAATATGCCGCGGTCACGTTCTTGACATATGATATGTCTTTGAGACGTCCTTCGATTTTGAATGATGATACACCGGCCTGTGCCATAGCACCGAGCATGTCGATACGGTTCATGTCGCGCAGCGACAACAGATGCCGGTGACTGACCACTGTCTTGTCTTCTCCGTCGGTCAGGTCGTAGCTCAGGCGGCACATTTGCGCGCATTCGCCGCGGTTGGCGGAGCGTCCGTTGTCGGTGAAACTCATCTGGCAGTCGCCGCTGTAGCTCACGCACAATGCACCGTGTACGAAGACTTCAAGTGGTACGTCCACGGCGTCGGCCACAGCCTTGATTTCGTCGAGAGTGAGTTCGCGGGCGAGCACGATCTGAGAAAAACCGGACTCCTGCAGGAATCTGGCGCGTTCGGGAGTGCGGGTGTCGCACTGTGTGGATGCATGGAGCGGTATCGGGGGTAAAGGCATGCGCAGCAATCCCATATCCTGTACTATCAGAGCATCTGCTCCGGCATGGTAGAGGTCGTGCACCATGCGGCATACATCGTCGGTCTCGTTGTCGTCGACTATTGTATTGACGGTGACATAGACACGGACGCCGAAGCTGTGGGCGTATGTGCAGACACGGCGTATGTCGTCGATGGAATTGGATGCGGCCGACCGTGCGCCGTGTGCAGGCGCGCCGATATATACGGCGTCTGCACCGTGGTCTATAGCAGCGATGGCTGTCCCGGCATCGCGGGCAGGAGCAAGGAGTTCAAGTGTTCGCATTGCGTTATATTTTTATACGATCTCTAAAGCGAGGTGCTACATAGCATCCGAACCAATTGGCCATGAGCCTGGCTGCCGGTGCAGCCCAGAGATTCCGTGGCTCGAGCGAAGGGTCGTCGTCAGGAAAGTAATTTTCCGGAATATGAGGATTCAATCCACGTGCACAATCGCGGGAGTATTCAGCCGCGAGCGTAGACGTGTCGTACTCGGGATGTGCGGTGATGTACATCTCAGGTTTGTCGCAAGCCACTGACACGACATTGCCCGGTCCGCAGTCGGAGGAAACAAGTACCTTAACGCGGTCGCTCATAGTAGCTATGTCGCCGTCGAGTACGCAGTGGCGGCTGTGCGGCAGGTATACTGTGGACGGAAGTCCGCGCGTGACAGGGTGTTCTGACACCACTCTGTGAGGATAGACCCCCGAAAGTTTGCTTGCCAGAAGTGTCTTATCTACACCGCACTGCCTGTAAAGCCCGAAGAAAGCACCCCAGCAGAGGTATAGTACCGGTATATCGGCTTGAGCCGCTGCATCGCATACGGCGGCAAGTTCGTCGGAGTAGTCCACGTCGCGGTATGCGACACGCTCGAGAGGGGCGCCGTTGATCACCACAGCGGCGAAGCTACTGACATCGGAAGGATGCAGGCAGGAGTAGAAACGTGCAAGGTGTGCGGCATCGGTATGCCTGCACTCGTGTGCCGCCGGGCGAAACAGGCTGACGGCGAGTGCCGTCAGTCCATCCACCTCGACGCCTCCGGCCCACAGCAGGCGCAGGACGTCGCGTTCGGCGGGTATTTTCTCCGGCATCAAGTTGATAAACGCCACGCGTGCAACATCGCCCGGCGCATCCATTTCCGCCTGAACAGGGCTAAGGGATATGCCTTCATCTGCCAGAGCCTGAATGGCCGGAAGTCCGTCAGTTACGTAAATCTTCATCTTCAAGAGGTTGTTTCGGCATGCGAAGTTAGCCGATATTTCCGAGAATACGTTCACTGATAGGAATATTTCACATTATCATGAGCCTTTTTCCATTGATAATTGTTAATTTTGCACTTCGGTTTCACGTACCACATATTTGATATAAAATCTTAATATAAAAATAAACCATACGAGAAAATGGATCCGTTCGAACCCACTCCTCAAGAGCCATATACCCCTTCGCCCAAGCGCCCTTCGCGCATAGCTGAAAAGATGGGCTATACACGTCCTGAGCCGACAGATGAGCCTCAAGATGAGGTCCGTCGCCGCCGGGAGCCGCAGCCTCCGCGCCGGAATGGAGGTAAATCCGGCAAGACTATGGTTTGGCTGATTGTTGTCGTGGCTGTGGTGATAATCGCAGCCGGAGTCCTTGTGTTTTCATATATGAAGAAGCAGAGCGATGCACAGTCGAAGATCGAACAGCTCGAACTTGCCAACCAGCAGCTTGCCCTGCAAAACGAATATGCGGCCCTTGACACCGAATTCCAGGGCTACGAGAATCAGACACGAGCCATCACCGACGACTCAGTGAAGCGTGCCCTTCAGGAAAAATACAATGCAGCCAAACTGCGAGTCGAGCAGCTCCTTCAGGAACTGAACAGCGAGAAGGCCAAGAGCGCCAAGCAGATACAGCAACTCAAGGATGAGATAGCCACGCTCAAGGGCATCCTCAGACACTATGTGGAGGAGATAGACAGGCTGAGTAAGGAAAATGAAGCCCTGCGCAATGAGAATACCCAAGTAAAGCAGGAAAACGAGCGTCTGTCCACTCAGGTAAGCGAAACCACACGCCAGAATGAGCAACTCTCCGAGCGCATGACCCTGGCAGAGAAACTTAACGTGACCGGTGTCTCTCTGTCGGCTCTGAACTCAAAGGGAAAGAATGAGAAGAAGGTAAAGAAAGCCAAGCAGTTGAAAGTCACGTTCACCATTCCGCAGAATAACTCCACGCCGGTGGGTGAGAAGACTATATACCTGCGTCTGACCTCTCCGGCAGGCAACCTGCTTGGAAATGCAGGTACTTTCAGCTTCGAGGGAGGTTCGGTCGAGTATACAGCGCGCAAGGCTGTGGAATATGCCGGCGAGGAAATCCCCGGAATCATAATTTATTGGGATGTGAACACAGCCCTCGAGGCCGGCGAATATACAGTGGAGCTTTTCGCCGACAACTACAGGCTTGCATCGCGTAAGTTCACCCTGAAATAGCGAGGGAACGCCTGATGTGGGAATACGTCTGTGATTCAATAAACTCAATAGAGGTCAATACGCTCGGCTCTATCTATAAGCTACTGCTGAGTATGGTGCTCGGCGCTGTGATCGGCTACGAGCGCAAGCGCAAAGGGCAGACGGCCGGTGTGCGCACATTCTCGCTAATAGCAATGGGCGCGACTTTGGCCATGATACTGAGTATCTACGTGCCGCAGGAATATATGGGCCTGAAGAACGGCGACCCCGGACGTATAGCCGCCCAGGTTGTCACCGGTATAGGCTTTCTCGGAGCCGGTGCTATTATCCAGATGAAAGGATCGGTGCGCGGTCTTACCACAGCCGCAGGCATATGGATGGTGGCAGCCTTAGGCATGGCTGTGGGTGTGGGCATGTATATCCTGGCCACGGTGGCCACACTGCTCATCCTGTTCATCCTCGTGCATCTCGAACGCATAGAGCGCCGCCTGTCGGTGGGCTCTGAGTCGCGTATCATAAGGGCTTCCGTCGGCTGCATCATTACCGACATCAGTCCCTACCGTCAGTCGCTCAGGGAACATCATGTCAATCTCACCAACTACTATCTCGAATTCGACTATCAGGCCGGGGCTACCAGGCTGAGTATGGTAGTTCTGGCCAAGGAGCCGGTGGACTACATATCGCTTTTCGAAGACATACGCAATATATACCCAACTACATCCATCACGGTCTCAAACCAACTGTGATAAGCTGAACATAGCCAAATATCTAACCTATGAACGTCGAAAGCCTAATATCCGACCTCGCCTTCCTGCTAATACTCGGGGCTGTGGTCACGATACTATTCAAGTGGATAAAGCAGCCTGTGGTGCTCGGCTATATAGTGGCCGGATTTCTCGCCAGCCCGCATTTCGAATATCTGCCATCGGTGACTACCGAAGACAATATAGAATTCTGGGCGCAGATAGGTATAGTAGTTCTGCTGTTCAACCTCGGTCTGGAATTCAGTTTCAAGAAATTGCTAAATGCCGGAGGTACTGCGGCTGTCACTGCCCTGATCATAGTGGCCGGCATGATGTGTTGCGGTTTCGCGATCGGTTCGGCGCTTGGATTCTCGCATATCAACTGCCTGTTTCTCGGTGGAATGCTCTCCATGTCGTCGACTACGATCATCATAAAGGCTCTCACAGACCTTGGGATGCGTCAGCGGAAATTCGCGCAGATAGTGTTCGCGGTGCTTATTGTGGAGGACCTTTTCGCGGTGCTTATGATGGTGGTGCTGTCGTCGATCGCTGTGAACAACAGTGTTGAGGGCGGCGAACTGCTATATTCCGTGGCCAAACTGATGTTCTTCCTGATAATATGGTTTGTGGTCGGGGTCTACTTCATTCCGGGTATACTCGGGGCATGGCGCAGATTTCTCAACAGCGAGTCGCTTCTGGTGGTCTCGATGGGTCTGTGTCTCGGCATGGCAGTGTTTTCGGTCTATTGCGGCTTCTCGCTCGCTCTCGGTGCTTTCGTCATGGGTTCGATTCTGGCCGGCACAAGTTATGCCGAACGCATAGAGCGAGTCACCGCACCGGTCAAGGATCTTTTCGGCTCGGTATTCTTCATTTCTGTGGGTATGATGGTCCAGCCGGCCATCATCGCGCAGTACTGGTGGCCTATCCTGCTGCTGTCGGCAGTCGTGATCGCAGGAATGATATTCTTCGGCACGGCCGGTATGCTTATCACAGGTCAGCCTCTGCGCATAGCCATAGAGTCGGGTTTCTGTCTGACACAGATAGGTGAATTTGCCTTCATCATAGCCTCGCTCGGCATGAGCCTCGGAGTGCTCAGCGCTGAGATATATCCGATAGTAGTGGCTGTGTCAGTTATCACAACTTTCACAACACCTTATTTTATAAAGATGTCCGGGCCTGCAGTCTCGTTTGCCGAACGGGCATTGCCAAGGCGGATGCATTTCCTGATAGACCGCTATTCCAAGGAAGCCGAGCATCAGGCCGACAATACGCATGGCTGGGGATTGGTGCTGAGGCGCTATCTATGGCGCACGGTGCTATATTCATGTGTGCTGATAGCCATAGCCATTACGGGCAGTCATATACTGTATCCATATCTGAAATCTCTGCTGCCGTCGTGGAGCAGGGTATTGTGTACGACTGTAACACTCTCGGTGATGGCGCCTTTCCTGCTGGCGCTGATGCTGCCTACGGCGAGGCCGCGGCAGGCCGTGGCCCACGGTCGCAAGATGCTCGGGGTGGAGATACCTTTGGTGGTGATGTGGTTTTTCCGAGTGATGATAGCGCTCGCGTTTGTAATATCATGTATAAGTACCTATTACTCGATAGGCTACGGTATAGTCTTCGGTTTGGCGGTGTTGTTCCTGCTCATAACAATGCTGTCGCGCCGCACCCGCGACCATCTGAGCATCATCGAGACAAAGTTCTTCAATAACCTCAATGAGCGTGAGTTGCGCCGGTCTGGACGCAACAACAGTGTGGTCAGCGATCTGCATCTTGGCTATCTTGAAGTGGGCGGAGGATGTCCCTTCGTGGGCGAGCGTCTCAAGAACACAGGTTTGCGCAGCCGCTATGGAGTCAATGTGGTCAGCATATCGCGCGATGGAAATATCATCAATGTCCCCGATGCGGATACACGTATCTTTCCCGATGACGTGCTTGGCATAGTGGGCACTGACAGTCAGCTTTCGGCACTCGCTCCACTGGTCGAGGCCCGCGGACAGGACGATGCATCCACCTCCGGCGAAGAATACCATTTCCTGAAACTGATACTCAGCGAGGATTCGCCTATCGTGGGCAAGAGTGCGGCGACGGCTTCGATACGTAATAACTACGGTGTGATCGTGGTGGCGCTCATGCATGAGGGGCACTATGTGGATGTCACTCCCGACACCCGTTTCAGTGCCGGAGATATAATATGGGTGGTAGGTCCGTCGAAAGATGTAAATTTACTTAAATAAGTAGGATGTACAACACGCAGATTGCTGATACAACAATAAGTCTACTGACCTGCTATCCTGGCAGTAATATATATGAACTGGAGGGGCATTCGGCTGTGAGGATAACGATGCCTCCGTCTACGGATGTGACTGTGAATTACGGATTGTTCGACTTCGCCGCGCCTAACTTCGTCTATCGTTTCGTCAAGGGCGAGACAGACTATATGTGTGGCGCAGTGCCGACAGAACTGTTTGTGGACCACTACCGCAATCAAGGCCGTAGGGTTGTAGAGCAGGAACTGAATCTCGATCCGGTCCAGAAAGCCACATTGATCAGTCTTGCGGCTGAGAACATGCGTAAGGAGAATGCGACGTATCGCTATAATTATGTGAAAGACAACTGCGCCACTCGCCCCCTGCGCCTGATAGAGAATGCGGTGGGATCGCCGGTAGTCTTCCACGCCGACAGCGTGTCAACCACTTTCCGCCAACAGATGCGTCACTTCCACAGCAACTATCCGTGGTATCAGTTCGGAATCGATATAGCGCTCGGAAGCGGTATCGATTACCCACTGTCGACGCGCGAGAGAGCTTTCGCGCCGATGAACCTGCGAGATCTGGTCGACAAGGCCACTTATACCTCGGCTACAGGAGAATCTGTGCCTTTGGTCTCATCAACGGTGGAACTTGCTCCGGGAGAGGAGCAGGGTGCGGCGCTTCCTCCCACGCCCGCATGGCAGTCGCCTATGGCAGTCGCCCTGCTGGTGCTTGCGGTGGCAGTATGGGCGTCTTTGCGCCAGATGGCAGGACACAGGTTGGCCGGGCGTGTGGCCGACACTTTGATCTTCGGGGCGCAGGGACTTGCCGGTCTGCTGCTCACATTCCTGATATTCGTGTCTGTCCATGAAGCTACGTCGCCCAACTGGCTATACCTGTGGCTCAATCCGCTTGCATTGGCCGGAGGTACACTTGTTTGGTTAAAATCTTGCAAAAAAGTGTTATTGTGCTATCATTTTATTAATTTTGCACTTTTGGCAGTCATGTCTCTCGCTTGGTGGTGGCTGCCGCAGAGCGGCAATCCCGCTTTCGTTCCCCTTGTAGCGGCCTCAGCCCTGCGCTCTGGCTGCAATATCTTTGTAAATCTGCGCCGACGGAAAACCGATGCGCGGATTTGAATGTTATAAGAAATCGTGAGAAGAAAGGATTACTACATACAGCAACACCTCCTGCAACTGCTACTGGCTTCGGTAGTGAGTCTGTCGATACCTGCGCGTGCCGCAGGGCCGACGGGACAGCAGGCGGCGCTTCCCGATCGTCCGGCTTTGGTGCTGAACCTCGTTGTCGACGGACTTGACCGCGAGTATGTGGAGCATCTGATGCAGTACTTCGGTGAAGGTGGCCTGAAAAAGCTGTTTGGCGAGGGTGTGGTATTCAACAATGTGGATTTCGGGACATCGTTGTCCACATCGGCGGCTACGTCGGTGCTTATGACAGGTGCATCGCCACAGGTGACGGGCATAACTTCCGATCTGATCTATGATCCTGCGCAGAAGCGGCCTTTCCCGGCCATGTACGATCCGGCGACATTGGGCAATTTCACAGACGAGACATATTCGCCAGAAGCACTGCGCGTGTCCACCATATCCGACGAACTTAAAATAGCCGGAGCAGGGACGTCGCAGATATTCTCGATAGCCCCAGAGCCAAGCCAGGCTATAATACTTGCCGGACACTCGGGCAATAATGCAGCGTGGCTGAGCGACCGCAATGCCAACTGGGCTACGTCGACTTACTACCGCGACGTGCCGACTGTGATCAGTTACCGCAACCGCCTGTCGCCGCTCTCGCAACGTATCGACACTATGACCTGGCAGCCGTCGGCCGCCACTCTATCTTTGCCGCTGATACCTGAATGGGTGCGTCAGTATCCGTTCAAGCACACGGTTGGGCGCGATCCGCAGTGGAAAGTCGCGAAATACAAGAACTCGCCGCTCTACAACGCCGAGGCCACGACTGTTGCCCGTGAATATCTGACGCAACTGGCGCTCGGCCGCCACGGAGGCACTGACATGCTATCTGTGGCCTATTCCTTGGAGCCTTATCTGTTTACAAAATACGCCGACACGCAGTTTGAGACTGCCGACGCATATATCAAGCTTGACCGTGACATCGCTTCACTGCTGGCAGAGGTGGACCGCACAGTGGGGTTGCGCAACACGCTCGTACTGCTCGCGGCCACGCCTCCCGAACCTACAGGACGCAGGGAGGACAGCAAATGGCGGATTCCTCATGGCGAATATTCGCCGCGTAAGGCAATGTCGCTGCTGAACCTGTATCTGATAGCGCTGCACGGGAATGGCGAATGGGTGAGCGGATACTATGGCAAGTATTTCTACCTCAACCGGGATCTCATAAAGGAGCGTCAGCTTGATCTCAGCGCTGTGCAGCGCGAGACTGCCGATTTCCTCAAACGAATGGCCGGAATAACAGAGGCCTATACCATAGGGGATATTCTCGACGGACATGCCGGGGAGAATCCTCAGGCGCTCAGACGCAATACATCGTATCACACGGCGGGCGACGTCCTCGTGGACATAGCTCCCGGATGGGAGATTGTGGAGACGGAATTCAGCGACGCCTATACGCTAAACGACATATCGCTGGTAGTACGCGGGGTGATCCCCACGGCATCCGCAGTGTTGTTGATTCCGGGTGTTGACGCCCGCGAGATAGACACTCCGGTGGATGCGCGCTCGATAGCGCCCACTATGGCGAGACTGCTCAGGATAAGGTCGCCGAACGGTGCTTCCCTCCCTCCTGTAAAACTCAAGTGATCACATTATCAAGAATATAAAAAACACAACACCATAATATAAAATGTCTTTAACAACCTTTCTAAGCAAGGTGTTCGGCAATAAGTCGCAGCGCGACCTGAAGGCCATCCGCCCTATCGTAGACAAAATAAACGCGCTCGGCGATGAGATGGCCGCGCTTACAAATGACCAGCTCAGGCAGCGTATTGCCGACGTACGTGCCGATATCCGCACAGCTACAGAACCGCACACAAAAACAATCGACGACAACAAGGTAAAGATTGAAACCTTACCGTTCGAGGAGCGTCAGCCGCTGTGGGACGAGATCGACAAACACGAAAAAGAGATACTCGACATAATAGAGAACAAGCTCAACGACCATCTGCCTGTGGTGTTCGCCGCCATGCGCGAGACCGCTGCGAGGTTTGCCCGCAATGAGACCATTGAGGTAACAGCCACACAGATGGACCGCGACCTGGCAGCCCAGGGACGCGATTTCGTATCCATCGAGGGCGATAAGGCTCTGTGGAAGAACCATTGGGTAGCCGGTGGCAATGAAATCACCTGGGATATGATACACTACGACGTGCAGTTGATCGGCGGCGTGGTTCTGCATCAGGGAAAAATCGCCGAGATGGCTACCGGTGAGGGTAAGACTCTCGTGGCAACACTTCCGGTATTCCTGCGCTCGCTTTCGGGCAGAGGTGTGCATGTTGTGACTGTGAACGACTACCTCTCCAAGCGCGACTCCGAGTGGATGGGTCCGTTGTATATGTTCCACGGTTCGACTGTGGATTGCATCGACAAGCATCAGCCTAACACACCCCAGCGCCGTGCTGCATATAACTGCGACATAACATTCGGTACGAACAATGAATTCGGCTTCGACTATCTGCGCGACAATATGGCGATGGCTCCGCAGGATATGGTGCAGCGCAAGCACTATTATGCGATTGTCGACGAGGTGGACTCGGTGCTTATCGACGATGCCCGTACGCCGCTCATCATCTCAGGTCCTGTGCCCAAGGGTGATGACCAATATTTCAATGACTACAAGGGAAATGTAGAGAAAGTAGTGCAGGCGCAGAAACGCCTGGTGACTCAGATACTTGCCGACGCCAAGACGAAACTGGCGTCCGACGACAAGGCACAGCAGAAAGAAGGCGCTATCCTGCTTTTCCGTGCATTCAAGGGTCTGCCGAAGAACGGCGCTCTTATAAAATTCCTTTCTCAGGACGGCATGAAGAACCTGCTTCTGCAGACAGAGGCTTATTACTTGCAGGACAATGCCCGCGAGATGCCTGTGATAACCGATCCTCTATACTTTGTGATCGACGAGAAGAACCGTTCCGTAGAGTTGACCGACAAGGGTATCGATGAACTTACCGGCAAGAGCCAGGATCCCCAGTTCTTCGTGCTTCCCGACATCGCATCGCAGCTTTCTGAACTGGAGCATGTGGCCGACATGGAGGAGCGTCAGCAGAAGAAGGACGAGCTGATGGAGAATTATGCAGTCAAGGCTGAGCGTGTACACACTGTGACCCAGCTTCTGAAGGCATATACGCTTTTCGAGAAAGACGTGGAATATGTGATAGACGAGGGCAAGATCAAGATCGTGGATGAGCAGACCGGACGTATCATGGAAGGCCGCCGCTACTCCGACGGACTCCATCAGGCTATCGAGGCTAAGGAAGGTGTGAAGGTTGAGGCCGCCACACAGACTTTCGCCACAATCACACTGCAGAACTACTTCCGAATGTATCACAAGCTTGCAGGTATGACCGGTACGGCAGAGACTGAGGCCGGTGAGCTTTGGGATATCTACAAACTCGATGTCGTGACCATACCTACCAACAGGCCTGTGGCGCGTATCGACATGGAAGACCGCGTATACCGCACGAAGAAAGAAAAATATGCGGCTGTGATAGACGAGATCGCACGTCTGATCGGCGAAGGACGTCCGGTGCTGGTGGGTACAACTACTGTCGACATCTCCGAGTTGCTCTCGCGAATGCTTACCCTGCGCAAGATACCCCACAACGTCCTCAACGCCAAGCTGCATCAGAAGGAGGCAGAGATCGTGGCACTTGCAGGACGCCCGGGTACTGTAACTATCGCAACGAATATGGCCGGCCGTGGTACTGACATAAAGCTGCCTGCGGATGTCAAGGATGCCGGAGGTCTGGCAATCATCGGTACAGAGCGTCATGAATCGCGCCGTGTGGACCGTCAGCTACGTGGACGTGCCGGACGTCAGGGCGACCCGGGTTCTTCAGTGTTCTATGTATCGTTCGAGGATCAGTTGATGCGTCTGTTCGCTTCAGACCGCGTGATGAAGGTGCTCGACCGTCTTGGCCTGAAGGAAGGTGAGATGATCGAGTCAAGCATGGTAAGCCATGCCATAGAGAAAGCGCAGAAGCGTGTCGAGGAGAATAACTTCGGAATACGTAAACGCCTGCTTGAATACGATGACGTGATGAACAAGCAGCGTACGTATATCTACTCCCGCCGTAATCATGCCCTTCTCGGCGAACGCATCGGTATCGACATCGCCAACATGACGATGGATATAGTGGAGAACCTGATCAACAACTACAGTCAGCCGGCTGACTATGCCGATCTCACAATGGAGGTCTTCAAGATTCTCGCTATCGAGATTCCGTTCACTGAGGAAGAATATAAGAATATGGACAAGGACGAGGCTATCTCTCGCCTCAATGCCGCAGCTACAGAGGGCCTTGACCGCAAGAGCCGCCGCATACGCGAGGTGGCTATGCCTGTGATCGCCGAATGGGTGGAGCAGCGTGGAGCGCAGGGCAAGATCATCGTCCCCATCACCGACGGAAAGCGTGTGTTCCATCTCCGTGTCGACATTCAGGAGGCTTACGATACTGAATGCCGTATGATTGTCAAGGAATGGCACAAGGCTATCCTGCTCGTGACTATCGATGAACTCTGGAAAGAACACCTCCGCGAGCTTGACCAGCTGCGCCAGTCTGTGCAGAATGCCTCTTACGAGCAGAAAGATCCGTTGGTGATCTACAAGGTAGAGTCGTTCCATATGTTCGAGAATATGCTCAACAACCTCAATGTGAAGGCTATGTCGGCACTTATGCGCGGACAGATATACCTGCGTCCGGCCAACCCCGCGCCGCAGCCCCAGCAGCCTCAGGCCGATGCTGAGAATCCCGCTCCTGCACCCGCACCTGAGCAGCGCCGTCCTGAGGTGCAGCAGGCAGCACCTGAGATGCCCCGCGACTATTCGCGCTACAATGCCAACCGTGGCGCAGGTGCACCCGGTCTGCCGGGCGAGGATGCGCAGCGCGCTGCCGCATCGGCACGCCAGGGCGAACAGCAGCGTCCGCAGCCGGTAAAGGCCGCTCCGAGAATCAACCGCAATGATCCCTGTCCTTGCGGCAGCGGAAAGAAATACAAGAACTGCCACGGCCGCGGTCTTTGATCGCGCCCGTCGACTGACACGCAATATCAACCCGGGAAGCCCTCAGCGATATGAGGGCTTCCCGGGTTGATTTATGTAAAAATAAAAACAGCGAGGCATACCCTTCTAAGTATTGTATCCTCAGATGAGCTATCGATTACAGTTTTATCTCTGCAGGGGGACGCCTGTGTGCAGTAAATCGGTGTCCTGATCGGACACCATACTCTTTCCCTGTCAACCGGGCACACCTGCGCCTGCGGCTTCGGTGTACCCGGTTACTGATTAATCGGCGTCCTACGGACGCCCCCTGCGGTTTAGTCTTTTATCTCATCGTGTGGGAAGCCCTATGGGGTGTCTCGTGTTGCGGGTGCGATATTAGTGGTATATACGGATCATCCCCGGCTTTGGTGTTTGGACCTTGGCCGGGGATGATCTTGTTTATGGCGTGTTCTATGTGTAGTTCTATGCCAGACAGAGGATGAGGGCTTGGGCGGCTACTACGCGCAGGAACATCGTGAGCGGGTAGACTGTGGAGTAGCTGACTGCGGGAGCGTCGTTGCCGGTGGAGTTGTTGGCGAAGGCGAGTGCCGGTGGATCGGTGTAGCCTCCGGAGAACAATCCCATGATGGTGAGGTAGTTGATCTTGTATTTCTTGCGTGCTATGAATCCTGAAATCAGTAGCGGCACGAAGGTGATGACGAAGCCCCAGATCACCCACCACATACCTGTGAGGTTGAATACGGTGTCGGCAAAGTTCTTGCCTGCCATTATACCTACCGAGGCGAGGAAGAGGCATATGCCGAGTTCGCGGAGCATCAGTGAGGCGGCTGAGGATGTATAGGTGACGAGCTTGAGTCTGTAGCCGAAGCGGCTGAGCAGGATGGCTACTACGAGCGGACCTCCTGCGAGACCGAGCTTCATACCGAAGCCTATGTCGATGCTACCGAGGGCGATACCGAATACGATGCCCACGAAGATGGTGATGAGGTTAGGCTGGTTGAGGCGCTTGGTGGAGTTGCCCAGACGGCCTGCCAGGCGGTCGATGTCTTCGAGGTTGCCGACTACGGTGATGCGGTCGCCCATCTGCAGGCGCAGGCCGGGGGAGGCGAGGAGGTCGACACCGGCACGGTTGACGCGTGTGGCGTTGAGCTTGTAGCCGTTGTGGAGGCGTAGCGCTCCGAGGGGGACACCGTTGTATTCGCTCTTGGTGATGAGGATGCGGCGCGAGTAGACGGGTGTGTGGGATGTCTCCCAGTCCATTTCGATTTCTTTGCCGAGGACAGAGCGGAACATGTCGATGTCTTTCGATGAATAGACGATCAGCAGTTTGTCGCCGATGTGGATGTCGGTGGTGGAGCGGGGTATGATTATTTCGCCGTCGGGGCGCATGATGCGTGATACGACGAAGTTGCATGTGATCACGTCGTGAAGCTGCAGCAGTGTGCGACCGTCGATGAGGGCGTTTGTAACCTCTATGGATATCATGTCGGGCTTGAGGGTGGAGTCGTTCTGATCGTCCTCGATAGCCTTGATCTCGTTCTGGACATTGATGCCGAATATGGCTCTGATCACAAACATGGCGGCTATGATGCCGATGACGCCGAGGGGATATGCGGCGGCATAGCCGGATGCCATAACGTTGGCTGCCTCAGCCGATCCACCTGAGAGGGTGACTATGGTCTGCTGGGCGGCTGCGAGACCAGGAGTGTTGGTGACGGCTCCGCTCATCACGCCTACGAGGGCGCTGATGTCGTGGACGTTGCCGAAGAAGTAGACGCACAGTACGATGGCTACGTTCAAAGCTATGGCCAGGACGGCAAGCATATTGAGCGTAATGCCTCCTTTCTTGAAGGACGAGAAGAAGCCGGGGCCTACCTGGAGGCCGATGGAGAAGATGAACAGGATGAGGCCGAACTCGCGTACGAATTTGAGCACCTGGTCGTCAACGACATAACCCAGATGTCCCATCAGGATGCCCACAAAGAGCACGAATGTGACGCCGAGTGATACGCCGAACAGTTTCATCTTACCCAGAAAAATGCCAGCAGCGATCACAAAGGAGTATAGCACAATTGTGCTCGCTATGGACATATTGCCCGGAAAGAACAGTTCTTGAAACCAATTCATGTTTTTGAAAAAATGTGATTATGTGATTGATTATAAGTGTACTGTGCGGGGAAATCCGCCGTGTGGCGAATTTTGAGAGTGCAAAGTTACGATTTTTTTGCGACTTGGTGAAGCTCTCAGTCTTCTTTAGTGAGGTCAAGGACTACGTTGTCGTTGCCTTTCTCGAAGTATTGTTTGCGCAGTGGATTACGGTGAGCTTCGTCGTGGCGTGCACGGTTGCGGAATACGTCGATGGCGAGATATACGGCCTGGCGCATCGACTCCGGATCGGCCTGGCCTTTGCCTGCGATGTCGTAGCCTGTGCCGTGGTCGGGAGATGTGCGTGCGAATGGCAGTCCGGCGGTGAAGTTGACCCCCTCGTTCATAGCCAGAGCCTTGAAGGGGGCAAGACCCTGATCGTGGTACATTGCGAGTACTCCGTCGAAGTGGGTGTATGCTTCCGATCCCCAGAATCCATCGGCGGGGTACGGACCGAAGCATAAAACCTTGCGTCGGCGGGCTTCCTCAATGGCCGGGGTGATGGCATCTGCCTCCTCACTGCCGAGCAGTCCGTTTTCTCCGGCATGCGGATTGAGAGCAAGTACGGCGATACGTGGAGATGATATGGCAAAGTCGCGCTCGAGGGATTTGCTCAGGGCGAGGATGGAGGCTTCCACAGCCTCGCGTGTGATGAGCTGGGGGACGTCTTTCAGAGGCACGTGGGTGGTGACAAGCGCCACGCGGATATTGTCCGAGGCCATTATCATCATGGCTTTGGGATTTTCTTCGTCGGCCAGAGAGGATTCGAGGTATTCGGTGTGTCCGGGGAAGCGGAAAGCGTCGCTCTGGATGTTGTGCTTATTGATAGGCGCTGTGACCAGTACGTCGATCTCTCCGGCGCGTAGGTCTGCTGTGGCTCGCTCGAGGGCTGCGAAAGCAGCCTGTCCGGCGGCTTCGGTGGACACTCCGGGTTCTACTTTGACGTCTTCACCTACGACGTTGATTATGCTGTAAGATCCGTCGCGGGCTTCGTCGGGAGTGTCGATCTGAGTAAGGTTGACCTGCGGCAGTTCGGCGGCCTTGCGGTAGAACGCGGCGATTTTGGCTGATCCGTAGATTATGATGTCGCATAGTTCGGCCATGCGTGTGTCCTCGAGCATCTTGAGTATCACTTCATATCCGATGCCGTTTATATCGCCTTGTGTGATGCCCACACGTATTTTATTCGATTTTTTCATGTGTTTCTGTTATACGGTGTATATATGTTGGGAGCAGCGCTTTTCAGGGCTGGTTTGTCTCAGTTGAATTTTTACCGGCGAGCATTCCGCATGCGGCGTCTATGTCTTCTCCGCGTGAGGCTCTTACTGTGGCTGTGACGCCAAGGGTATTGAGTCTGTCGCGGAAAGTCTCCATAGTGGCTGTTGAGGACGGACGCCGGGAGTCATCGGAGTCGATGGCATGGTAGCGGATGAGGTTGACACGGGCCGATGTGCCTTTGATCAGCCGCGCAAGCGCGTCGGCATGGCGCAAAGAGTCGTTCACTCCGCGGAACATGGTGTATTCCACCGATAGCCTGCGCTGGTGGGCGAAGTCGTAGTGTCTGAGCAATTCCATGACTCCTGCCACAGGATATGCTTTCTCGGCTGGCATCATGGATGCGCGTTCCTGAGCGAATGGCGAGTGTACTGATATTGCCACATGTACCTTTGTCTCGTCGAGCAGACGTCTTAGATTTTTCAGGACGCCCACGGAGGATACGGTGATTCGCTTGGGACTCCATGCCAGTCCCCAGGGAGCGGTGAGTATGTCGATAGCTGAGAGCACGGCATCGATATTGTCCATAGGTTCACCCATGCCCATGAACACGATGTTTGTGAGATCGGCGCTCTCCTCGATGGAAAGTACCTGGTTTATTATGTCGGCTGCGTCGAGGTTGCCGTGGAAACCTTGCCGGCCCGTCATGCAGAACGAGCAGTTCATGCGGCATCCTGCCTGAGAACTGACACACAGGGTAGCGCGCCCGGAATCAGGTATCATTACAGCCTCTATGTCGCGTCCGCCGCGTCCATCAAACAGATATTTGGCAGTGCCGTCAGTGCTGCGGCTGCATAGCTTGGGAGCAGTGCGGCCCACGCAATATGAGGCTGCAAGTCTTTCACGACCTGCTTTCGATAGGTCGGTCATCTCGTCGACAGAGCATACGCGTTTCTCGTATAGCCAGCGGGCCATCTGTCTGGCAGAGAACTGCGGCAGACCAGTCTCGGCGGCTACTCCACGTAGCTGTTCGAGAGTCAGTCCGATAAGTTTTTTCTTGATTTCCATATCTGTCTACAAAGGTACGCAATATATATGAATCCATGAAATTTATGCGGACAGCCGATGTGTCTCCATTTACCTGTGAGTGGCTGCCATATCGAATTCAAGTGTGCCTCCGGCTGTGATTTCGGAGTGGGTGAGGTAGCGACGGTCGATGGTCTTGCCGTTGAGTGTCACTTTCCGGATATAGCGGTTGCGGTCGCTGACTCGCGGGGCTTTGATCTCGAGAGTCTTGCCTGATGGCAGGTTAAGTTTCAGATAGGGGAGATAGGGTGCGCCGATTATATATCTGTCGCTGCCGGGGCATACGGGATAGAATCCCATTGCGGTGAAGATATACCAGGCAGACATCTGTCCGCAGTCGTCGTTACCTCCGAGTCCGTGTATGTCGTTGCGATACATGCGGTTCATGATCTCCCTGAGCCAGTATTGCGCTTTCCAGGGTTGTGAGGTCCAGGCGTACAGGTAGGGCACGTGGTGACTCGGCTCGTTGCCGTGGACGTAGCCTCCGATGAGGCATTCTTCGGTGACATCCTCATTGTCGGCGTAGCTTTCGGGCGGCAGGGTCATGGCGAAAAGTGTGTCGAGCCGCGACAGGAAGCGGTCATGGCCTCCCATAGCTTCGATCATTCCGGGAACGTCGTGCGGAACGTGGAACGAGAAGTTGAACGAGTTTCCTTCGATGAATCCTTCGCCGGAGGTCTGCAGCGGATCGAAGTCGGGCTTGAATCCGCCGGAAATACATCTCGGTCTTGCAAGATGCAGCGAGGGATCGAACACATTGCGATAGTTGAGGGCGCGTCCGGCGTATATTTCGGCAGTGGCTGAATCGCCTGCTGCCAGTGCGGTACGGTGTATTGTCCAGTCGTCGTAGGCATATTCGAGGGTAGTGGATGCTGCTGTCGCGCTTTTCTCGAACGGGATGTATCCGAGGTCGAGGTAGTCGTCGATGTTGCCGTAGTATCTGACATTGGAAGTCGCTATCATGGCCTTGAGCAGAGTATCGGCATCGGTGCGTACGCCTTTGGCCAATGCATCGGCCAGGACAGAGACGGCGTGGTAGCCGCTCATGCACCAGTTGTCGTTGGCCATATGACTCCATATGGGCAGCATGCCGTGGACGCTATGACTCTGGTGTGCGAGCATGCTCCCGATGATGTCGGATGCAAGTGATGGATTTATGAGTGCGAGCAAGGGGTGCAGGGCGCGGTAGGTGTCCCAAAGGGAAAATACCGTGTAGTTGGTAAAGCCGTCGGCTGTGTGGATGTTGCCGTCGAGTCCCCTGTAGCGACGGTCCACGTCCATATAGACTGATGGATTGATCATCGTATGGTAGAGCGACGTGTAGAACATCGTCTTCTGGTCTTCAGATCCTCCGGCTTCGAAGACAGAGAGCGCTTCGTCCCATAGCCGGGATGCGTCGGAAGCTATACGGGCGAATGAGCGTCCGGAGGCTTCGGCCTGCAGGTTGCGCAGCGCACCGTCCGTGCCGGTGGCCGACAGCGCTATCTTGACTGTCAGTGCCGAGGTGTCGGCATTGTCGAATTCGAAGTATGACACGAGTTTGCGACCGGCCATCTCGGGAAAGTCGCGGTATTGGTCGAAGCGTCGCCATCCGCCTCCGTAGGGAACCGGTGCGCGGTCGGTATAGCCGTAGTGCCGTATGGGCTTGGAGAGCGACATGGCGAAATGTACGACATTGGTGCGCGCCCATCCGTTGGTGATCCTGTAACCGGTGACAAGGGTATCGTTCTCGACGCGGACCGATGCCCAGAGTGTCTTGCCGTCGTAGTTGTAGATACCGTGGTCAAGATCAACGATTATGCGCTGTACCGAGTCGCGCGGGAAGGAGTAGGAGTGTACGCCTGTACGCTGTGTGGCGGTAAGGCGGGCGCGTATGCCATAGTCGGAGAGGGTGACTTCGTAGAGTCCGGGTTCGGCATGTTCTGTGTCGTGGCTGAAACGAGAGCGGTAGCCTGAATCCGGGTCTGAGGCAGTGCCGGGATTGAGCCGCAGAGCCCCCGTTGTCGGCATCACGAGTATGTCGCCGAGGTCGGAATGTCCTGTGCCACTGAAATGTGTGTGACTGAAGCCGACGATTGTCGGGTCGCTGTAGCGGTAGCCGGCGCAATATCTGTAGACTTCGGGCTGATAGACCCCGCGGACGTTGTGGGGCACGGTGTCGGTGTCGGGGCTTAGCTGCACGCCTCCGAACGGCACGCATGCACCGGGAAACGTATGTCCCATGCCATCAGTCCCGATCATGGGATCTACGTAGCGGCAGAGGGGCATGGCATGGATCAGCGGCAGCAGAGCAGCCAGCAGGGCAATGATTCGGAGCACGGGATCAGACGGTATAGAACTTTTCGAAAGCGCGTATCGTGGATACATGGTCGGCCACGGAAGCTGTCTCGCGCACAGAGTGCATGGCCCATATCGCAGCACCCATGTCTACTCCGCGGAGGTCGATCTGGGAGGTGAGAATGTTGCCGAGGGTAGATCCACCGGCCACGTCGCTGTGGTTGACGAAATACTGCACGGGAACGCCGGCAGCGCGGCATATCTCGGCAAAGACGGCAGCCGAGTCGGCATCGGTCATGTATTTGCAGTTGGCATTGATCTTGATTACCGGTCCGAATCCGGGGATTGGATGGTTGGTAGGGTCTTGTTTCTCCGGATAGTTGGGATGCAGGGCGTGTGCGTTGTCGGCAGATACCATGAATGAGTCCGCAATGGCTCGGTAGTAGTCTTCGTCAGATCCGCCAAGGCAGTGTGTGATGCGGCTCAATATGTTGGCAAGTACGGGTGAGGCAGCTCCCTGTTTTGTGCCTGATCCGGTCTCCTCGTTGTCGAAAATAGCCATGACGCGTGTCCGGGACGAATTCGTGTCGGCTGTGGAAAGCAGGGCAGAGAGTGATGCGTGAGCCATCGACAGGTCGTCGAGGCGTCCGGAGGTTATAAATTCATCGTTTGCTCCGAGTGTGCAGGCTGGTGTGGTGTCGTAGAGGCTCAGGTCGCAGTCGATGATGTCGGCCGGATTTATGCCGAGAGTCTCTGCCACGAGCCGCAGCAGGTATCCATCGGCGTTGACGCCTGCATCGAGATGTGCCAGTACCGGAAGCATGTCTTTCTGACGCGAAAGTGGATTTCCTTCGTTTACGGCACGGTTGAAGTGTATGGCCAGGTGGGGAATGGTAAGCAGCGGCTTGCGGATATGAACAAGGTGAGCGGCAGGGTGGAAGATGTCCGGTGTGCGCACGATCACACGTCCGGCTATGGATAGCGGGCGGTCGAACCAGGTGTAGAGTATCGGTCCGCCATATACTTCAGTGTTCAGCTTGAGTATGCCGCCTTCGGTGAGCATTTCGGGATGAGGCTTGATGCGGAATCCCGGCGAGTCGCTGTGAGAGGAGATGATGCGGAATCCGGCAGCGGGATCTGAACCGGCGATGAAGGCGAATACGGCAGAACCGTTCTTGACGACGTAGCCCCTTGTGCCAGGAGTGATTGTCCATTGCCTGGAGGGGTCGAACTCGCGGAATCCGGCGGCTTCGAGAGTTTCGCGAACCCGGGCGCATGCAAGGAAATTGACAGGCGAGCTGTCGAGGAATTCCATCAAGGATATTACTTCGGGGGGTGTTGTCGTTGTCTTCACGGTGAATGTATGTTTAATATGTATGGGGAGGATGCTTATCCGTTGTATCTGATATGGTTGAGTGCCCGCAGGAGATTGCACAATATGGCGCTCCAGTAGTTTGCGAAGTCTTCGGCCATTGTGGCTACTGCTCCTGAGACTATGCGGTCGGGTGCGTCTCTCACGGTCTCGAGGAAATTGTAGAATACCTGAAACAGGTCGGCTATGCCTTCAGACACCGATGCTGCGATGGGTGTGTCGGAGTACTTCATGTCTTGGTGGAAGACTTCGAGATAGGTGTCGTCTTCGCCGAGTATGTTGCCTACATTGCGGCGTATGGTGTCGTAATAGTCTTCGTCGAGAACGCTGTCGATATAGACTTCGTCCTGGTCGGGATAGAGGAGATCGCCGTCTTCCTCGCTATCGCCTGGGCGGGTCTCGAGGTCTGCGGCGCAGATGTAGATGCGCGGCAAGAGTCTGAGCATAGTGGCTACGAATGATGAACTGTCTTCGTCGCCGATGTTGCGTGTGTCTTGCACGGCCACGCAGTATTCGTTGCAGAGGGCTATGAATGCCAGTGTATTGGGGCGTAGTGCGGTTGATCCATCCATATTTTCAGTAGAGATTATGTTGACTTATGTATTCACAGACGCCCGGTGGCAGGAAAAAGTTTACCTTGTGTCCGTGTCCGATAGCCCGGCGTATCCATGTGGAGGATATTTCGGCTACGGGTGCGTCGATTACTGCGACGCGCGAGGCGAGATGCTGAGGGACGGCGGCCGGAGGATAGCCGGGGCGTGGATAGACGATGAGGCCGAAGTCGGAAATTATAGCGTCGGCCTCACGCCAGCGGTTGAAGCAGTTCCAGTTGTCAGAACCTATGACGAGTCTGAAACTGTCGGCCGGATTTTCGGCTTTTAGACGCCGCAGGGTGTCGATGGTATAGCTCGGGCGGGGCATTGACAGTTCGATGTCGGAGGCTATCACAGTATTGCAGGACTGCGAGCATGCCAGCCTTAGCATAGCCAGACGGTGATGGTCTTCTACTATGTCGGTCGCTCCTGTCTTTAGAGGGTTGGCCGGAGACAGGACCATCATCACCCTGTCTATGCCGTGACACCATTGGGCCACGTACTGTGCAACCATCATATGACCGATGTGGACAGGATTGTATGATCCTCCCATCACGGCTATTGTAGCCATATCAGTCGCGGGCTATGAAGTCTGTTATCAGGCTGCGTGTCTCGGCTACGGCACGGTCTATGTCGGCGTTGACCACAACTGCGTCCATCTTGCGGGCGAAGTCGAGTTCGTATTCAGCCTTGGCCAGTCTTTGTGCTATCACTTCGGGCTTGTCTGTACCACGGGCGATGAGGCGTTCGCGCAGGTCGTCGAGCGACGGTGCTTTGATGAATATCGTCAGTGCCTGGTCTCCGAAAATATCTTTGACAGAGAGTGCTCCTTTGACATCGATGTCGAGGATCACATTGTGGCCTTCGTCGGCGGCTTTGATGACCTGGCTGCGCAGTGTGCCGTAGTAGCGTCCTGGATATACCTGTTCCCATTCGATGAATTCGTCGCGGGATATGGCCTCGCGGAATTCGTCGGTGGACATGAAGTAGTAGTGGACTCCATGCTGCTCGCCCGGCCTCGGAGCGCGGTTTGTGGCCGAGATGGAGAATTGCATGTCAATGTCTCCGGCATCGAGGATATTGTTGATTATGGTCGATTTGCCACTGCCCGAGGGGGCACATATCACGATAATCTTTCCTTTTTTAGTTTCCATGATCGGTTGTGGTATATTGGTGGATTGAGGAATGGCTTCTTAGAGTACGTTGAGGACCTGTTCCTTTATCTGTTCGAGTGCGTCTTTCATGCGCACTACGAGTTTCTGCATCTCGGCGTTGTTGCTTTTCGATCCGAGGGTATTGATCTCGCGTCCCATCTCCTGAGCGATGAATCCGAGTTTCTTACCCTGCGAGGCGGCCGGGTCGGCGAGTGTCTCCATAAAGTAGGCGAGGTGCTGGGCCAGACGCTGCTTCTCTTCGTTGATGTCGAGCTTCTCGATGTAGAAAATCATTTCTTGCTCGAGACGTCCCTGGTCGAGATCGGCCTGCGATATGGCGTTCAGGTTGTCGGTGATGCGTTGGCGTATTTTTTCGATACGGTCTGATTCGTGGCGTGGAATCTCGGCAAGCAGGGCGGCTATTGTGTCGATCCGGCTTGAGAAGAAAGATTCGAGTTTTATGCCTTCGGCACGGCGATGGGAAGTGAGTGCGTCGAGAGCCTGTGTGAGAGCCTGTGTTAGGGCCGAGAATTCGTCATCGTCGATTGTGTCGGCTACTTCGGTGTGGAGCGTGTCGGGGAAGCGCAGCAGGACTGAATACCAGTCGGCAGGCAGAGGTATGTCCAGTGCGTGTGCGGCGTCAGTCACTTGTTGCTTATACTGTTGCAGGGCCGGGACGTTTAGCACAGCGCCTGTGGCAGCCGATGTGTTCTCGACCATCACGGTGAGGTCGATTTTTCCTCTGCCGAGACGCTCTGCCACGATGTTGCGCAGTTCAAGTTCTTTCTCCCGGTAGATGGCGGGTATACGTGCGGCGAGGTCGAGCTGCTTGGAATTCAGCGATTTTACCTCGACGGTGATTTTCTTATTGCCCGGCGTGGCGATGGCCTTGCCGAACCCGGTCATTGACAATAGCATGTTGGGATCTGTTTGTTTACTTATGCAAATTTATGAAATTTTCCGTAGAACTGGCACAAAATTTGCTCCTATATTGTTATACAAGTCCTAAATCTTGAAAAATCAAACGATACGAAATATGTCCCAGACTTACATCACCGACAATCTACCTAAAGTGGAGGAATATCTGCGAGCCAACCGGCTGCGTGACGCGCTGTCGCTGCTTCAGGCTATAAGCCAGCAGTCGCGTACAGTGGCGATCACCGACCGCATAGGCCAGATCGAACAAAGCTATGCGTATATGCTCCGCTACATGAGCGAGGGCACAGAAGATCCGTCGCGTGCCGATATGCATGCCTCGCTCATAGGTGAGACTTACCGTCTGCTCGACCGTCTGAGACGGCACACGATGTCGAAGGAGAGTCCGACGCTGTATTACGACGCTTTGCGCTACCGTGCACGTATGCGCGGTCAGTTGCCTACGCTTATGGAACGTGTGGAGAAATATCTGGAAATCACAGATATGGAGTCGCTGTTCAATCTGGCTGCAGAGTCTGGTAGCGGAAATGCCTCGCCTGAGCGCCGGCAGGAGAGGCTCTTGCTCGAGGATGAGATATTCAAGTATATATGGACGGTGTATCCGCTGTCGGGCGACGATGCCACGGCAGTGGAGCGTCTGCTGACGTTGTCGGCTGTGCCGGTATATTTCCGGAGCATGGTGGTGTCGGCTCTGACACTCGGTCTGCTGGAATTTCAGGATGATGCCCGCATGATGCTTCTTGCGGGGGTGTATGAGTCGGCGGCGGATGTTTCTTTGGCTATGGCCGCGCTGACAGGTTTTGTGCTTGGTCTGGACAAGTACCGTCATCGTCCGGTGTCGCGTGTGCTGTCGGACCGGACAGCCGCACTGCGCGACCTGCCTAATTGGCAGTCGGACATTGTCATGCTTCAGCTTGAACTGATACGTGCGCGCGACACCGAACGTATCAATACCAAGATGCGCGACGAGGTGATTCCTCAGATGCTGAAACTGCGGCCCGATATAATGAAGAAGATAAATGATCCGGGTGAGAATGCCGATGATCTGCGTAGCCCGGATGAAAATCCGGAATGGGAGCGCATTCTGGAACAGAGCGGGTTGAGGGATCAGCTAAAGGAATTCAGTGAGTTGCAGATGGAGGGTTCGGATGTGATGATGAGCACTTTCTCGCAGTTGAAAAGTTATCCGTTCTTCCATTCTGTCTCTAACTGGTTCCGTCCGTTCCATTCCGATTATCCTGAGGTGAGTGATGCCATAGGCAGTACGATGCCTGCTATTCTTGCCGATGTGCTGGAGCATGCAGCTTTTTTATGCGACAGCGACAAGTATTCGTTAGTTCTGACTCTAAGCCGTATTCCGGAGTCCCAGCGGCAGCTTATGCTCGGCCAGCTTGAGGCGCAGGCCTCCAATATGGCACAGGCTGCTGCGGCTATGATGGCCGACGTGAGCAGGCAGTCGGCGGCCAATAATTATCTGCATAATATATATCGTTTCTATAAGCTTTACCGCAGGCGCGGTGAGTTTCATGATCCGTTTGCCAATCCGGTGAATCTGACAGATGTGGATCTGCTCTCGGATCTGTTTCTTGATCCAAAGCCGCTGCGCCTGATAGCTGAGTTGCATCTGCGGTTTCATTCCTATGATCAGGCTCTTGGTGTGTTCAGGCGTCTGCAGGAGCATGTGCCGCCGTCGGCGGAGATTTTCCAGAAGATCGGTTATTGCCAGGAGCGTCTCGGAGACTATCCGGAGGCTTTGCGGAGCTATCAGCAGGCGGAATTGTTTGATGCGCGTAGTGCATGGACTCTCAGACGCCTTGCTTCGGCTGCCCGGCAGACGGGTAGACTCGACGAGGCTGCGGAATATTACTCGCGGCTTCAGGAGATGCTTCCCGACGACAAACCGGTGGCTCTGAATCTTGGAAATGTATATGCCGAAATGGAGATGTATCCCGAAGCTATAAAGCAATATTATAAGGTGAATTTCATGGATGAGCGTTCGATGCGCCCGATACGTCCGTTGGCGTGGTGTCTGTTTGTGACAGGAGACTACGAGCGCTCGCGCAGCTTCTTCGACCGTGTATTGGCCGATAATCCTACGTCAGACGATTATCTGAATATGGGACATCTGGCTCTTGCGATGCATGATATGCCTGAGGCTCTGAATTATTACAAGTTGTCGGTGACGACATCCGACGGGTCGATAGATACGTTCATGGGCAAGCTTGCTGACGACAGCAAGTATCTGATACGCGCAGGCATAGACCTTGACAGCCTGCCGATGCTTGCCGATGCCGTATTTTATTCGCTTTGATCTATGACGAAGATCGAGAAGTTGACAGATCCGTAGGTGCGGTGATCAACGAAGTGTGGCAGAGATGAGAAGTCGTGGTTGCGCGAGTGTTCGATTACGATTATTGTGCCTTCGTGGAGCATCTTCGATCCCAGAATTATGCCGGGAATGTCGGCGAATCCCGGCAGGTCGTAGGGCGGATCGGCGAATATTATGTCGTATGATGTGGTGGCAGTCTGGGCGTAGCGGATTGCATCGCCGCGTATTACGCGCAGGTTCGGGTCGTCGAGTTGTGCTGCTACCTTGCGAATGAAGTTATACTGTGTGGCTGCCTTCTCGACGGAGGTTACGGAGGCACATCCGCGCGATAGGAATTCGAGTGATATAGCCCCTGTGCCGGCAAAGAGGTCGAGAGCCGTCTTGCCTTCAAGGTCGATCATGTTGTCAAGGACGTTGAATATGTTTTCGCGGGCGAAGTCGGTCGTGGGGCGTGCCGTTATGTTGGTAGGTACATCGAACCGTCTGCGTCCGTATTTTCCTCTGATGATTCGCATTATTGTGGTAGGGGTGTTTATTGTTGTGAATACCTGTGTTTCGGCTATCTGCTCAGTGGCAGTATGACTATGTTGAACGGGGCGTTCATGGCCTCGCGTCCGGCGCGGTAGAGTGCTGAGGGGAAGATGGCCGGAAGGACGGATGCCACATAGCGTCGCAGCAGGGGCGTGACTGCCTTGCGCATGGCAGCGTCGCCGGCGAGAACGAGTTCGTCGTTTTCGGAGGATAGCCGGCATAATTTCCTGACGGACATTATATAGTAGAGAGCGTCGGCAGGTTCGCGGCATGTGAAGGTGTTGACGAACCGCACTGTGTCGCGCCCGTATACGATGATGTCGGCCTGCCGTCCGGTGAAGTGTACGTACATCTTTCCGGAATTGCCCATGCGGCTCTGCAACCTGAAATAGCGAATGAGCGGGCTGAGCCTATGCTCGATAGTGGGATTAGTGAATGTGCGGAGCAGGAATGCTGTCAGTTTTGTGTCCTGGGCGTGGAGGATGCATTGCCTTGGGTCACCTATGTCGTCGGTGAGGTAGTCGGACGGTGTTGCGGGCTGACCGAATATGGATTGCGCAAGTGATTCGGCACGGTCTGCCGTAGCTGCTGTCGGAACTACTGCGTAGCGGCCTGTGGCAGTGAGACATGTCACTGAGTCGAAGCGTCCGTCGACGAGCAAGGGGTTGTCGTAGACGGCTTCCTCCACGGCGGCCTGGTAGCCGGTGGAGGAAGTGTCGAGCGCTATGCGCGTATGTATCATTGAGTTGTCCTCGACGGTGCTGTAGAGTACGGCTTCAATTGCCGCCTGCTCGAACATGAGCGACAGTCGCCAGTGCGATGTGTCGTGGACAAGTCCCGGGGTAAGTTTCAAGATATTCCTGTTAGATCGAAAGTCTGCGGAGGGTGTTGAGCAGCTCGCGGTTTATGGGTTTGTCGTTTTTGATCGCTTTGGTGAAGGGTACGTAGTATATCTCGTCGTTGCGTATGCCGATCATTACGTTGCGCTGGTCTTCCATCAGTGCGTCGATGGCGGCAGCACCCATACGTGAGGCGAGAATGCGGTCGTGTGCTGTGGGGCTTCCGCCGCGCTGGAGGTGTCCGAGGATCGATACGCGCACGTCGTAGCCCGGATATTCGTTGGCCACGCGTTGAGCCAGACCCATTGCGCCGCCGGTGACGGGGCTTTCGGCCACGAGGACTATGGATGAGTTCTTGCTTTTGCGGAAGCCGTTCTGGATGAGTTCTGCCAACTGGTCGACCTCAGTTGAGATCTCAGGGATGATAGCAGCTTCCGCTCCTGAGGCTATTGCACCGTTGAGTGCGAGGAATCCGGCGTCGCGTCCCATCACTTCGATGAAGAACAGGCGTTCGTGTGATGTGGCTGTGTCGCGTATTTTGTCGACGCATTCCATGATAGTGTTCAGGGCTGTGTCATAGCCGATGGTGGTATCTGTGCCGTAGAGGTCGTTGTCGATTGTGCCTGGCAGGCCTATGATCGGGAAGTTGAATTCATTGGCGAAAATACGGGCGCCGGTGAGCGATCCGTCGCCACCGATGACTACAAGTGCGTCGATGCCGTGGCGGCGCAGGACGTCGTAGGCGAGCTGGCGGCCTTCCGGTGTCTGGAATTCCTTGCAGCGGGCTGTCTTGAGTATCGTGCCTCCCATCTGTATGATGTTGGATACGTTCTGGGTCTTGAAGTCTACGATCTCGTCGGTGATGAGTCCGCGGTATCCGCGGTATATGCCTTTGACTTTTAGTCCGTTGAAAATAGCCGAGCGAGTCACCGCGCGTATTGCGGCGTTCATACCCGGGGCATCACCTCCGGATGTGAGGATTCCGACGCATTTGATTTCTGCCATGATTTTTGGTATAGTTAGTGTGAGTGTATGCTGATTGCAAAGGTATAAACATTCTGTGAGAAAATCAAATAAAACATTTGCCCCGCAGACGGAGTGACGTCTGCGGGGCAAATGTTTTTATATCCGTTTAGTGTGTTGGCGGGGTTATTCGTAGTCGGCGAGTTCGATTTCGCTTACGCCTGCCATTGAGTTGATTTCGAAACCTGTCGAGTTCCATGTCTCGGCGCTTACGGTGTGTGTGCCGCCGGTAGCGAACTGGAGGGCTGTTTTGCCATCGTATGTGGCCATGTCGTTATCCCAGAGGATTGAGCCGAATACGTCGCTTCCGAGGAACAGTGGCTGCTCCCAGTTTTCGCCTTCAACGGTGAAGCGTACCAGTCCGTAGCCTTCAGGTTGCTCGAATGTGTCGGTGTCCTGATTGAGCGAGATCTGCTGTGTGCGGCTTGGTATGAACTGGAGGCTGTTGGCTGTGAGTACCAGATGGAAGATGGTCTGATAACCTGTGTTGAGGTCAGCGGCGGGAATCTGCAGGTGGTAGCTCTTGCCGTCGATGGTGATGTCGAAAGATGTGGCGTCGGCCTCTGATGCGTTTTGTGTCGAGAAGGGAATCAGCCACATGGAGGGGAAGTCTTTCTCGAATCCGTTTTCGGGAATAGTGGCGTTGAATGTCTGCGACACGGTATTTTTGGCAGTGCCGGTGATCTTGCCTGTGGCTACATCGAGCGTACCGTCGGAGAATACACGGTTGCCGGCGATTGTGATCTGGCTTACACGGCCTGCGCCGGTGTAGCCCTGGCGAGCGATGTTGAATGACGCGAGTGTGAGGGCGTGGCGCAATGTCAGCTTGACTGTGTTGGAGGTGAATGATGCCGGTGCGGCCGCTCCACTGTAGAGGAGGTCAACCTGCTTGTCGAGCTTGACGGGGATTTGTTTGGGGTTGGTGTAGGATGCATCGTAGGGAGAGACTGCGTAGAGAAACGCTACCTGACCTTTGCTAAGGCGCACTTCGGGCGAGGTGGTCCATTTTCCGGCGTTCATCGTGGCCTTGACTCCTGATACGAGGTCGGCTGCCTCTACGGAGTTGTATTGCTTGGCGTAGATGTTCATGGCGTCGCCGTCCTTGTGTTCGATGGTGACGTCGGCTTTTGTGAATACTTCGGTAGTGATTGTGATGGCTACTGAGTTGGGGTCGGTGCTGCCCTGGCCGGGACCGTCGTCCTTGGATTCACCACAAGAGGCGAGTGCGGCCAGACATGCCGCCGGGAGCAGGAATCTGTATATGTTGTGTATCATTTTTGTGTGGATGTTGGTTAGGGGATAGTGATGACGAATGTCTTGGTCTCGCTGCCGCATGTGAGAGATACGGTGTTGCGGCCTTTGGTGAGGAGACTACGGCTGATCTGTATCTGAGGCAGGGGCTGCATCTGCTGGTTGTCCACTACTTTTGTGCCGGACGCGGATGTCACTGTGCAGCGTGTGTTGTGCTTCGAGTGTACGGTGAATGTCTGCTTGGCTCTGTCGTAGGATACCGATGTGGCTTCGTCGAGATTGCGGTGGGGTGCTACGCTGATGGTGAATCCCTGGGTCATGCTTTCGCCGGAGGGGTTGTGGACCACGTCGACTTCGACAAGGAATGAATTTTCGCCTGCCTTGAGCTCGCGTGTGGTCTTGATCATGCCGTTGTCGTAGGTGAAAGGTATTTCGCGGTATGATCCTGAAGATGTCTTTGATCCGTGGATTCCCACAGTGAAGTCCGCGGAAGGTATCTCGCCATTGACGAGGACGGCAGATGCAGTGGAGCCTGCTTCTATACCGGATTCGATCTCACGGTCGGTGAGCGAGATGCTGCGGAGAGTCTTGTTGGGAGATCCGATGCCGAAGACGGCGCACTGCTGGTCGGAGAAGGTATAGCTTCCTCCGTTCAGAACATTGAGGTTGAAGTAGCCTTCGGATGCTCCGCCCCAGCCCCAGTTGACGTGGAACAGGCCTTTGCCGTCGAATCCGTCGACGTTGAATGAGTGTCCGCCGCTCTGGCGCGTGTCCACACCGTTGTAGACGATGGCGCGTCCTGCCTGAAGCTCACCGAGCATTAGCTGCTCCCAGTCGCCGCGGTATTGGTCGCGGTTCATGTACTGCACTTCTTCGTCTTTGTATTTGAAGTGGTTGACAAGGGCGTCTTTGATGATATAGAGGCGTGATGTGTATACGCCCGAGCCTGTTGTGCCATACATCATCTCCACAGCCATACCGGCATGGAACATGAGGCGGGCAGCCTCGTCG
The DNA here is from genome assembly GCA_910586995.1 of uncultured Muribaculaceae bacterium. Lineage (GTDB taxonomy): Bacteria > Bacteroidota > Bacteroidia > Bacteroidales > Muribaculaceae > CAG-873. The sequence goes on from CAJUKZ010000012.1 coordinate 46,831, forward strand.
TAGTTGTTGGCTCCGGAGAGTATTGCGTCCCAGTCGTAGGGCTTCTCGGCATCGAAGTCGATGGAGAGCCTTCCATAGTTGGCGCAGGTGTATGTCTTTGATCCCTGGGGACGGTCGGGATAGCGCTGCACGCTCATGGCCTGTGATGTAGCCACAGCCACGCAGCCAACGAGGGCGTCGCCTCCGGTCTTGGGGCAGTATTTCCAATATGGTTCCTGCTGATTCCAGTGTACGGAGATCAGAGGTGCTACCGGCGAGCCTTCGGCACGGCTCATGGAAGCGGCGTTGGACCAGGCTGTGTGGCGCTGGCCGATCTGCGAGCCGATGGCGCGGATCTCGTCGGAGAATACTTCGAGCATGCCTTTCATGTTGTCGGGCATATTGAAGCGGTCTACATAGCCTCGGGTGTTGTAGCCGATCACAGGAGCAGCCGCATCGTCGGCTGAGATTATTACCCATCCCTGCGGGCTGAGGTTCACGATGTATACGTCGCCGAAAAGCTCGGTCGAGCTTACGGTCGGGGTCGAGTTGGTGCGTGTGTGCATGAACTTGGCGGCATAATCGGCGGCAGCCTGCGGACTGACACGTCCTGCCATAGCCGCGGATGCGCTCATTAGCACGAGCAACGACAGAAGGAAGAGTTTTTTCATAAAATTCGCGTGGAGTGTTATGTTTGGTTTATTATATGCTGTTTTTAGCCTTACGTTGTAGATTATTGTCTCGTAGATTGCAAAGATAATTGTTTTTGCGAAAATATATTGTTAAATGCTCAATATTTTGGAAAATTTCTTACAAAAAGAGCCGGGGGAGGCGGCCTGTGCATGGCCGTCTCCCCCGGTGGGATTGTTTTTGTCCTTGAAGGATCAGTTAGCTTTTGTCATTGTCATGCCGCCCCAGCGGAACCAGAGGTATCCGGAAGGAGTGTCTGTGCCTGTCAGATAGATGTAGCCAATGAACTGCGATGCACCGAAGTTGATGGTAGAGAGGTCGGCGCTGAAGTTAACTGTCTCCGAGCCTGAGTTAACGACGCCGCCATCGTATCCGCAGAGTTTTACATCCATCATTCCGCCGAGACCGAAATCTACTTCTTCTGCGATTGTCTGGCCGTATTCAAAGCGCATCCATGCACGCTTTGCCTTGGGGGAATAGCCGAGGTATGCTTCAAAGCCTGACCATGCATAGCCCTGGATGCCGGTGATGTAGGCTGTGTGGGGATAGCCTGCGTCGCCTTCCTCAACTCCGCTCATTGTCCATACCTGCTGTACGGCAGCGCCTGAACTCTGGTTGGTGGCAGAGAATGTGTACTGACCAAGGAGCTGAGGATATACATCGAGCATGTATACGTCGTCGTCGAGAAGCTTGACCTCGCAGGTGGTGTTGGCTCCGGCCTGCGCGCCTTCCACGTTGGCGATGGATACGGTGAATGTACGGTCTTCGTTCACCTGGTCGTCGCCGGTGGGGTGGAATTCGAAGTTGACATATTTGTCAGTGTCGCCGATTGTGAGGGTCTTGGATGTGACATAGAAGTGCACGTCTTCGATAGCGGTCTGCTCGGTGACTTCAAGTGTGACTTTGACGTTTCCGTTGGCTTTGCCGTCTACAACAACAGGGATGTTGTAGATGGAGCCGTTGTCGTCTTCGTCGACCTCGAGGGTGGTGACACCGAGAGATACGGTGACGTCCTGGGCCGAATTCATGTTGTTGTCATCGTCGGAGCAGGCAGTCATGGTGAGGGCTGCAAGACCGATGGCAAATATTTTTGAAAATTTCATGATTTCTGGTGGTTCTAAGGATTATACAATTAGTAACCGGGGTTCTGCTGACCGGCCAGCTGCGGATTTATGTCCATTTCAGCTGCAGGGATGGGCCATGTGTAGCGGTCGTCGTTGGGAGCGTATTTCACATCAGCACCGATGCTGCTCATGAGTGAGCCGAAGGCTACGGTGTTCTTGAGGCCGTTGTCGTAGGCTGAATAGTCTACGTTGCGGGTGAATCCCTCGCCCCAGCGCTTGAGGTCGCTCAGACGGAAGCCTTCGCCAAGGAGTTCGGTAGCGCGTTCCGATTTAATGGCTGTAAGCAGTTGTTCGCCGGCGAGAGTGTCGGAATATTTAACCTTAGCACGGGCGATGATGAGATCGTTGAGTGCTGCGCGGGCTTCGTCGGTGTTGCCGAGCATGTATTCGGCTTCGGCGAGAGTGAGGTACATCTCGGCGCTACGGAATGGATGCGGACGGTTGAGGCGGTTGCCTTCGAGCGAATTGTTGCCTTCCCACTTGGTGAAGCGCGGTCCGGCTACGTAGTTGCCCTGGATGAGCATAGCATTGAGGCGGACATTGTTGCTTTCGCGGATGTCGTTCTGGTAATAGTAGCTCAGATATATCTCGGGTGCGGGTGCGTAGTCTACCGAGTTACCTGCCTGGAGGTTGTTGTAGAAGTTCCAGACAGAAGAAGCATACTGTTCGCCTGAGGATGCGAAAGGTACGAACAGAAGTTCGCTGGCATTGTCGGTAGCCCACATGGCTGTGTAGGCGGCTTCGGTGGTTACGAGGGGGAAGATTCCGGTCTCGGTGACGTATGCGGCCTTGTCGCGTGCTGTCTGCCACTGCTCGGTGTAGAGGGCCACGCGTGCCTGCATGGCGGCTACAGTGAATGAGTTGAGATAGATTGCGTTGGGTCCTGCGTTGTCAGCGCTGTAGGTGGTCTCGTAGGTGTCGAGTGCCTGGAAAGCGTCTTCGAGGTCTTTGTTGATGAACTCGAGTGTTGCCTTCATAGTGCTACGGCCGGGGTATGTGGCCTGGTCCTTCGAGGGTGCGAAGGTCTTGACCAGCGGGAGGCCAAGGGCCGGAGTCTCGGCCTTGTCGGCGGTGTAGTGCTGACACCAGTGGTCAAAGAGGTAGAAGTAGGCGTAGGCACGGGCGAATTTAGCCTCTCCGATGTAGCGTTCTATTTCGATCAGTTCGTCGGCGCTGAATTTGGGTGTTGTGCCTGCTTCGAGAGCAGCCTCGTTGACTTCCAGGAGGCTGTCGGCTTTCTGGAGGAAGAAGTTGGTGTGTGAGATGCGGGAATAGCAAGCGTTGAACAGTGCCTCGAGGTCGCTGTCGTTAGAGGTGAACAGCTTGTTGGCGATAGTACCATAGCGGTTGCCGTTGTCTACCGATCCGTTGAACTGGTCGGCCTGAATGTCGGGAATTGCGATATAGCTGCCTGCCGTTGCGCCGCGGAGTCCGGAGTATACCTGGTTGCGTAGCTCAAAGAGGTCAGTGTAGTTGGTGATATCGTCGATGCCGGTTGTTCCCTCAGGAATCTGATCCATGTCGCAGGACGTGAACAACGCGCCGAGCATGAATATGGATAATAATGATTTTTTCATATTGTATGGGAGAAATTACCGTGATTAGAATGTTACTTCAACGCCGAACTCGTAGTTGCGGGTGTTGGGATAGTTGAACTTCACAAGGTTGTATTCAGGTTCGGGGTCGTAGCCGACGTAGTCGGTGAATGTAAGGAGGTTACGGCCGGTGAAGTGAACCATTACGTTCTGGAGTCTTGCCTTGCTGATCCATTTCTTGGGCAGAGTGTAGGAGAGGGTCACGTTCTTCAGGCGCAGGAATGAAGCGTCCTGGAGCTGACGGCTGTCGAACTCGATGGCCTCGCCGTAGGCGGGGACGTCTGTGATCTGGCCCGGGTGTGTCCAGACGTTGAGCATGTTTGTGGTCTGGTTGTAGGAAGTTGCGAAGCCTGTGGGGTTCTCGATGAAGTAGAGGTCGTTGTTGGTCATGTACTTCTTGGCAGCCCATGCGAAGTCGAGCTGGAGGCTCAGGCCCTTCCATGAGAGTGCTGTACCGAAACCACCGTGCCAGGGAGCGTAGCAGCTCTTGCCAGTGGCAACAGCGTCGCGTTCTTCATTGAAGACCTTGGTTATGTTGCCGTTGTGGTCGTACCACATCTGCTTTCCGTCGCGGGGATCGACGCCTGCGAATTCAACCACATAGAATGATCCGAGGGGTTTGCCAACCTCGAGTGCTGTACCGGTGTTGGCCAAAGTGTATTTGTCGAGTCCGTTGAAAAGTTTTGTGACTTTGTTCTTGTTGTAAGCGAAGTTGACGCGTGCGGTCCACAGCCAATCCTTGTTCTGGAACAGAGTGGCGTTGACAGTGACTTCGACACCCTTGTTGGACATTTCGCCCACGTTGGCGAGCGATCCGCCGGAGAAGCCGGTTGTGGCCGACCAGGGAATTCCCATGAGCATGTCGGCTGTGGTCTTGGTGTAGAGGTCGAGTTCGAGGTTGACACGGTTGAACAGGCCTACGTTAAGACCGAGGTCCCATCCCTTGATTGTTTCCCAGGTGAGATCGGGGTTCTCAAGCTGCGAGATTCCGAGGCTCATGTCGCCGTTGTAGCGGTTGCCGGTGGCGAGCAGACCCTGCCATTCGTAGTTGCCGATGCCTGAGTTGCCGGCTGTACCGTAGCTCAGACGGATCTTTGCGTCGGAGAGCCACTTCACGTCCTGGAGGAACTTCTCGTTCTTGGCGTTCCACATCAGACCTACTGACCAGAAGTTGGCCCAGCGGTTGCCGGTAGCGAAGCGGGAGCTACCGTCGCGGCGGTAGTTGGCGTCGAGGACGTAGCGGCCGTCGTAGTCGTAGTTGAAGTTGAAGAAGAACGAGTTCATGGTCATCTCGGATATGCTCTGCGAGGTGTTGGAGGTGACGTTCATGTCTTCAAGACCCTGAGTGAGCAGCAGGAAGCGTCCGTCTTTCATACCTGAAGTGCTGACACCGAACTGGCTGCTCTTATAGATGATGGATTCCTCACCTGCGAGAACTGAGAAGTTGTGTACGTCCTTGAGGTTGAAGCGGTATTCTACAGTATTTGTGTATGTGAACTGATAGTAGCGCTGGAATGATTCGCCTCTTGAGCCTTTCATGAAGTAGTCGCCGTAGCCGCTGGCAGCGGAGTATGAGCCTACTACCTCGTCGCCCATCGGAGTCACGAAGTTCTTGAGGGGCTTCTGTCCGCTTGTGCTGCGGTAGTCGAATGCGTCGACAGCCTGCTGGGCGCGGATTGTGAGGCCCTTGATGGGGTTGACCTGCTCCCAGATGTTGACGTTGGCAGTCACGTTGGTGCGCTTGCCGTGAGAGAGGTTTGCATAGAATTCAGGTGTCGAGAGTCCTGAGAAGTGAAGATACTCGGCCTTGTCGCCGAAAACGGGAGTGCGCACGCCGTCTTCAGTCTCGTTCACTGTCCAGTAGTAGGGCGAGTCGTAGGGGAGAGCCATACGTGCGGCTACCATCGGGTTGGCCAGGTATACGTTGCTCTGTGTGATGTTGGCGTTGGTCTCGTAGCTTTCGTAGCCGAGGTTGGCAGAGAAGCCGAAGCGCAGCCAGTCTTTAGCCTTGATGGTCATTGAGGCACGGAGTGCGTCGCGGTGCATGCCTGAGCGTGCCACGATACCGTCCTGGTCGTAGTGGTTGAGCGACAGATAGTAGCTGTTGTTCTCACCACCACCCTGTACGGCAGCCTCGATGGAGTAGAGCATTGCGTTGTCTTTGATGAACTCGTTCATCCAGTTGGTAGAGATGCCGAAGTCTTCTACAACCTCGCGTACGACTCCGCCCACGGGCTTGCCGATGAGGTCGCGGAATTCGACATACTGCTTGGCGTTCATCATGGTCACGGGGTCTTCAACAGCAGCAGACCAACCTACGTTGGCGCGGATGGTGACTTTGGCGTCCTGACCGAAGCGGCCTTTCTTGGATGTGATGACGATGACACCGTTTGCGGCACGGCTACCGTAGATGGCTACGGATGCTGCGTCCTTGAGGACGGTGATGTTCTCAATGTCGTTGGGGTTGAGTGTAGTGAAGACGCTGGATGTGATGGGCGCGCCGTCGAGGATGAACAGAGGGGTGTTGCTTGCCTCGGATGAGTTGACACCACGGATGCGGATCGACGCGGGTACGGCGGAAGGATCACCGGAAGCAGAGAGGATCGACAGACCTGCCACCTGGCCCTGGAGTGCGTCCACGAAGTTGGAGGTAGGCTTGTTCTCGATCACCTTGTCGGATACGACTGCTACCGAACCTACGACTGAGCCGAGCTTCTTGGCTGAACCGTAACCTGTGACTACAACCTCGTCGAGAGTTGCGTCGGCGGGGTCGAGATAAATCTTCATGGTGGGGGTGATCTCCACGATCTTGGTCTTCATGCCGATGTAGCTCACCTGGAGCTTGGTGACTGAAGCGGGGAGATTGAGACGGAAATTACCGTTAAGGTCGGTAGACACACCCTGTCCACCGCCTACAGGCATCACTGAGGCGCCGATCAGTGGATCATCGTCCAGGGCGCTCAGCACCGTGCCCGTGATAGTCTGCGTCTGAGCCGACGCTCCTATTGCAAGGACAACGATTGCCGCAAGTAATAAAAACAGTTTTTTCATACTAAAAACAATTAGACATAAAATGATTAAAAAGTAGTTTGCGCTGTGAGAGCTATTCTGTAGATTTCTTGGTAAGAAATCTACAGATGTGTGTATACAATGTTAATTTTATACATTAATATAATTATAAGATGAATATAATTATAAGATGAGGCGGTAAATCGGCGTCCTGTCGGACGCCATAACCTGGTTGATGTACTGCCGGGCACACCTCGCCTATGGCTCGGTGTACCCGGAAATCTAGGACCTGAGCAAGGGAAAAGTGTTAAAATTT
>CAJUKZ010000013.1 GCA_910586995.1 uncultured Muribaculaceae bacterium
TCAATTCTATCACTATATCTTTCCGCATTTCACTTTTTTGTAGTAACTTTGTAGCCTTAATTTATACATGCACCATGAACCGTCTACGACTAAATATCCGACATCAGATACTGGCATTTGCCACGATGATGCTTGTGTCGTCAAGCAGTGTTTGGGCTGATTCGACGCCAGAGATTGTAAAGCGAGTCTCCGACACCACATCGACAGTAGTGGTAGAGATGCCTGACGCACTCTTGCTGAGATTGAGCGCCGCTCCATCTTCTGATCCTCAGCCTGAGGAGGCCCGTCAGGGTGGAGGGCGTGCCGCATCAGGTCGTTCTGTCGGCTACAGGGTGCAGATATATTCCGACAATAATCAGCGTACAGCCCGAGCAGAAGCAGAACGTAGGGCAGCGGCAATAAGGTCGCATTTCCCTGAATATCAGGCATACGTAGTCTTCCAATCGCCATACTGGCGAGTAAGGGTAGGAGACTTCCGTTCGCGTTCGCAGGCAGAGGATGCCGCTGCGCAGATGCGTCATGTACTTCCGGTATATGGCAAGGAGATGCGTGTAGTCAAGGATCGAGTAAATCTATGAACGAAACAGATATTATATCGGCTGAAACTAACAGCGAGTTCAAACCGGACGTCCCGGAAGACGTCATTACGGCTGTTGCCGGTCATATAAGGGAGATTCTCAAGTTACTTGGAGAAAATCCGGACAGAGAGGGGCTGAAGAAAACACCTGTCAGGGCTGCAAAGGCTTTAAGTTTCGTTACCCAGGGGTATAGACAAAGTGCTGAGTCGGTACTCAGGCAGGCTATATTTGAATATGCCGGTTCGCGTATGGTCATAGTTAAGGATATTGAATTCTATTCCATGTGCGAGCACCATATATTGCCTTTTTTTGGAAAGGTATCCATCGGCTATATACCTGATGGCGCTATGATCGGACTTAGCAAGTTGGCACGCGTTGTCAATGTTTTTGCCCGGCGTCTGCAAGTGCAGGAACGACTTACGGCAGAGATTTGTCGGGCCGTAGGTTCGACATTGAATGCCCGTGGAGTCATAGTAGTGTGCACAGGCGAACATCTTTGCATGAAAATGCGTGGTGTTGAGAAACAGGATTCTGCTACAACTACTGTTGATTACAACGGTGTATTTGCAGAAGATCCGTCATTAAGGCAGGAATTCTTTGCCCAATTGTAAGGTGTCCGGGCCGTAGGATGTCGGTCGCTTATTTATTGCTGTGCAAGTTTTTAATGCTTGCGGGAGGCAAACAATACCTCCGGAGTTAAATCGGCGATAGAATCGAATATTGCGTGTGCCCGTCCTGCAATAGCTGCACGGCTGTTCGTCGTAGCCAGTCCGATTGTCGTTGCCCCTGATGCCATTCCTGCTGCCATTCCTGCAAATGAATCCTCTATTACGAAGCAATTGCCGATCTCTCTGTCAATGGCTTTAGCTGCAAGCAAGTATCCTTGTGGATCTGGTTTTGATCTTGTTATATCAGCATCGGTGAGCACAGCGGAAAAGTAGTCTCTGAATCCAGCTATTCGATCAAACAGCATACCCATCTTCACAGGCCCACTGCTTGTTACAATGGCACACGGAATATGAGCTTCCCGCAACCGGATGAGAAGTCTTTCCGCGCCGGCGAACAATTCATATGGCATGGCGGCCTCGTATTCTTTCAATTCGCTTACGATTTTGTCTTGCATTTCTTTATCCGGAAAATGAGTGGAAAGTATTACCTCAAGGGTATTGCCCTTTATTACATTGGCAAAATCCTCTATTCCGCGAGGATATCTATTTTCTCCAATCTCAGTCCAGAACTTTGAGTATAGACCTTCTGTGTCCACCAATACTCCGTCAAGGTCAAATAGAACGCCGGTAGTTTCCATATTATTCGCTTATTTGGATGTGATTATATATGTGGAATTTATTGAAAGAAGCACCGTCTGATGGCTTACTGCCACGACGATGCTTCCCTGTTAGTTGCTGATCCCGAAGCACTGAGTGCTCCGGCAGACGTGCTGCATGAGAGATTTATTCAGCGGCAGGAGTCTCCTCTGTTGCGGGAGCTTCTGCTGCCTCAGCCTCAGCTTTTGCAGCAGCTTCAGCCTCAGCCTTAGCGGCGGCGATCTCAGCTTTTTTCTTAGCTACGACCTCAGCCTTAGCCTGATTCTTGGCCTGTTCGGCCTCAAGGCGCTGCTTGGCTGCCAATTCTTTCTTGTCGGCCATGTCGGCGCGCAGAGCGTCTACAGCTTTCTGCTTGTTAGCCTTCCATGCGTCAAAACGGCGCTGTGCTTCGGCTTCATCAAATGCGCCTTTCTTCACGCCGCCCTGAAGATGCTTCATCAGCATCACACCTTCTTTAGAGAGGATGGAGCGTACGGTGTCGGTAGGCTGTGCTCCTGTGTTTACCCAATACAAAGCCCGCTCGAAGTTCAAAGTTACTGTAGCAGGATTAGTGTTCGGATTATAAGAACCTATCCTTTCAATAAATCTACCATCTCGTGGTGCCCTGCTGTCGGCGATAACAATGGGATAGAACGCATAGTTCTTACGACCATGACGTTGCAGTCTGATTTTTGTTGCCATTAATAATAAAAATTGTGGTTTGTATTGATTATAAACTTGCTCCACGCTGAAGTTTTCTCTGAAACTTCTTGCGTTTTGCGCCGCAAAGATACGAAAATCCGGGCAAATGGCCAAACATATCGTCAACGTATGTTGGTAGCCGCGATTAATTTATGTAATTTTTGCAGTATGTCAATGGGGGAAGTATCTTTTCATATAAGCGGATAAAGAAAAAAGATATGCAGCAGGCAATAGACGGGCGAAAATTCCGTTACAGATGTAGACGTCATACCTCATATCTTTCGCTGAGGATAATGACCATAATACGTACGTATACTCAGATGAAATTTCGTCAGTTTTTCACATATATCATGCTTGCCGGAGCGTCGGTATTTGTCCATGCCCAGGGTGACGGCAGCACAGCCTATGATTTTCTAAACGTGACTTCGTCGTCGCTTGTATATGGCCTTGGCGGTATGAATGTGTCGCTTGTCGGTGGTGATATCAATACGATAGATCAGAATCCTGCACTGCTGGGGGCAGAGATGGACAATCAGGTCGCATTCAACTATATGCGTTATCTCGGAGACAGCAATTTTGCCGGGCTTGCCTATGCACGCAGCGTAGGTGAGCATGGAGCTTGGGCCGCATCTGTACGTTATCTTGGCTACGGATCTATGAAAGAGACTGATGTGTCAGGAAATATCGTAGGTTCATTTTCTGCATCAGATGTCGTATTCGGAGGCACATTTTGCTACGACATAACCGACAGGCTGCGTGGTGGTGCATCCTTAAAACTTGCCTATGACTCCTATGCTGAATATTCCGCATTTGCAGTCGCTACGGATTTGGGAATAAACTACTATGATCCGGAGAAAGACTTGTCGTTGTCGCTTGTTGTGGCAAATCTCGGTGGACAGGTGAAGCGATTCGACGAACGGTATGATAGATTGCCGCTTGATGTACGCATCGGATGGTCGCAGAGTTTCGCGTCGCTGCCACTGCGTTTTTCAATCACAGCATGGAATCTTACTAAATGGAGTCTGCCATATTATGATGCAGGCGACGGGTCATCAACAGATGAAATGGTCAGAAAGGATTCATTTGGATCGAATCTGATGCGCCATCTTGTGTTTGGTATAGATTATGTAGGCTCGGACAATTTTTATATCGGTCTTGGCTATAATTACAAGACACGCACGGATATGAGTACTTATTCGCGCAGCATGTTGTCTGGATTTTCATTAGCAGCAGGGTTGAATGTGCGTAATTTTGGCATAGGTATCGCATTCGCACAACCACATAAAGGCGCTACGACATTGATGCTCAATCTGTCGTGCAACCTGAATGATTTTCTTGAGTGATTCTCGTCTTTATTGATGAATAAATGAGTAATTTTGCAATGAGAAATTACTCACTAAACCAACGTTACATCATGTCGAATAAGATAACGATAGCCATAGATGGATATTCATCAAGTGGCAAAAGTACAATGGCCCGCGCGCTTGCAGCAAGAATAGGATACCGATATATTGATTCTGGAGCTATGTACAGAGCGGTGACACTGTGGGCTATACGCCGCGGGCTGACTTCTGCCGATGGATCGGTGGATGCCGGTGCGCTTGTGGAACACCTTCCGGAAATAAAGATTGATTTTTCGTTGCAACCAGACGGAACCGCGCAGCACACCATGTTGTGCGGTGAGGACGTGGAGAGCGAGATACGCAAGATTAATGTGTCTAACTACGTATCGCAGGTAGCTGCTATCCCGCAGGTGCGTCATGCTTTGGTAGGCATGCAGCAAGCTATGGGTAAGAATAAAGGCATTGTGATGGACGGCCGAGACATTGGAACTACGGTATTTCCGGATGCCGAGCTTAAAATATTTGTAGACGCCTCTGCTCAGACCAGAGCCCAGCGACGTTTCAGTGAACTGGTAGAGAAAGGTTCTAACGTGACTTTCGAGGAGGTGCTGGCCAATGTGATTCATCGCGATCATATTGATCAGACGAGAGAAGAGAGTCCTCTCCGCTGTGCTGACGACGCCCTGAGGCTTGATAATTCCCATATGACAATAGAGCAGCAGAATGCATGGCTTGCAGAAGCATTCCAGTCTGCTTTGGAGAAGACCGCGAAATGAGTAGTGCTGCACCACGTGTCGAGATTGACGAACGTTCTGGATTCTGTTTTGGCGTAGTAACTGCAATACGTAAGGCAGAGGAGGAGCTTGCCCGGGGGGGCGTCCTTTATTGCCTTGGTGATATAGTACACAACAGTGATGAGGTGGAGCGTCTGTGCAGGCATGGTTTGATTACCATAACACATGCACAGATGGCAGAACTTCATGATGTAAGCGTATTGCTTCGCGCTCATGGAGAGCCTCCGTCCACCTACGAACTTGCCCGCCGGAATAATATACGTATCATAGACGCTACCTGTCCGGTTGTGCTACAGTTGCAACGCAGGATACACCAGATGTATGAGAGCGACTGCCATCCGCAGATTGTGATATATGGCAAAAATGGTCATGCAGAAGTCAACGGTCTGGTAGGACAGACAAAAGGAGAGGCAATCGTGGTGGAAAACGCCGGAGAGCTTGACAAGATAGATTTTGGCCGAGACATAGCTTTATACAGCCAGACTACAAAATCGGTGGAAGGTTTCAACGAGATAATTGGAGCGATATCATCGCGTAAAAGTCCGGAGGCAGATTTTCAAAGTTATGATACGATATGCCGTCAGGTAGCTAACCGGGTATCACATCTGAGGGAATTTGCATCAGCACACGATGTAGTGCTTTTCGTGGCCGGGCATAAAAGCAGCAATGGCAAGATCCTATATAATGAGTGCCGTGATGTCAATCCTTGTACTTATATGGTTGCCAACGAACATGATATCATACCGCATTGGCTACTCAGCGCGGGCAGTATCGGTGTCTGTGGGGCGACTTCTACTCCGCGGTGGCTTATGGAGCGCGTCAAAGCCAGGGCTCTTGAAATAGCAGAGGGATCACAGGCATGAAGTCTATTTTGAATTTTATCTATATAATATCCGTTGCGACGACTGTGTGTAGCTGTGGAGGCGGCCAACAGGATGTTCCGGCACGTAAATCATCACATCCGGATCTTAGTGTTGTTTCGGTCGCCCGCAATGATGCACAAAAAATAATGGATGCTGCTGGAGATGCAAGGGAACTTGAACATGCCTTGCTTGACGCAAGAGCAAAGGAGTGCTTTATGAGAAGCAGGGGGCTTGAAGCGACAGCTGATCTGTATATAACAACAATCGGGCAAGCTGTCGCCGACAGTCTGCCCGATCTGGCTAATGAGATAAATATAGGAGGTCAGGCAATCTGACTTCTGCTATTATTCTTAAAATTGATCCAGGTTCCGCGCTTCCAGATATATTCAAGCGGTCCCTGACGATGTGTTTTAAGCCATAGGCGGCTGAATGCAAGCTGGAGTATGAATATGCCTATACCGATAAGGAGTGTCACAGTAGAGCCGACTTTGTCGTACAGGCACAGCCCGAAGTGATAGTAGAGGCATACTCCGATCACCGACTGAGATATGTAGTTGGTCAAAGACATGCGTCCGTAGGCAATGGTGAATCGTTGCCAAGGCCTGCCGTTGCCTGAAGATTGCCATACGATCATGAACGCAGATACGAGTATTGCCATGAATACGAAGTTGTATAGCATTGGTAGGGCTATGCCGTAATACGACAGGATGGTGATATTCGAGATGTGTTGAGGTATGTAATTTGCCAATATATATAATGGAACGATGGCGACAAACGAAGCTTTTAGCACGCGAAGCCAAAATTCAGCACTCTCCTTTGACCGTTCGAATGCATTGCTGCGTCCGAGCCACATCCCATATAGGAATAGAGCCGGAGTCTGGAATAAGCGTCCTGCTTCTACTTGCCAGAAGTTACTGTATAATTGACCGTTCCATATATTGTTGGCAAGGGTCTGCCATAAATTTCCGGTGCGTCCGACTTCTTCAGCAGATGCTGCGAATTGGACAAACATCGAGTTGGTATCCACATATTCAGGATTGAAGATGGCGTAAATGATCTTTCCCCATGCATAAGGTTGTAACATAAGTAGTGTTGCTACAATCAGCACACTGCGGTTGCTCCACGATGATGCAGGTATGAGTATCATTCCGCACACTGCATACAGTAGCAGGATGTCTCCGTTGTAAAACAGAGCGTGCAGTTGTGAAAATCCTACAAGCAGTAGCATTCTCCATGCGAAACGAGCCTTGAAATCGCATCCACGGCGGCGCGCATTCCGCATCTGTATGTAGAAACTGAATCCGAACAGCAAGGAAAATGTAGCATATGCCTTTCCTGCAAAAAGGAAAAATATGATTTTATATACCGCGGTATCAATGGCCTGAAGCCATTCCGGAGCATTCTCAGGACTGCCGAAAATATTGTAATGTTCAAGATTGTGAAGCAGTACGATAGCCAGCAATGCAAAACCACGCAGGGCGTCAACTGATTCGAGACGCCCTGTGAGGTTTGTTGTATTTATGTCAGTATTGAATGTCATACACTGCCATCAATTTCGATCTTGTCGTCGACTTTGATATTCGGCGCTTCAAGACCGTAGTTGTGCTTGTTGTTGAGTACTTTAAGCCATACTCCGAAAATAAGCGCCAGAACGCCGAGGCCGGCAAACATCAGCATCGGGTTGGTATAGTCGTATTGCGTAGGATCTGTCACCCCCGGATTGGAAGCATCAAGCATCTTGCCAAATAGGATAGGAACAGCGAAAAGACCGATATTCTGAACCCAGAAAATCAGAGAATACGCGCTGCCGAGATACCTTGAGTCCATCACTTTCGGAACAGAAGGCCATAGAGCGGCCGGAACGAGCGAGAATGAAAGACCAAGTACGAGGATGGTTGTCATTGCGAGCCATGTGCTTGGATATGCCGGGAGTACGAGTGCGAATACAAGGTGGCAGCATATAAGCAAGAGAGAGCCGACGATCAGCATTGTAGCGCCGCGTCCTATCTTGTCAAGCACAATTCCGAGAACCGGTGTGAGGCAGAGCGCACCGATAGGGAACCAGCGCAGAAGATCAGCCGCCTGAGTATCACTGATACCGAGATTACACTGAAGCATATTCGTTCCAAAACGCTGGAAGGGGAAAATAGCTGAATAATAGAGTACGCACAGAAGGGCGATGATCCAGAATAGTTTGCTGGACAGAATGCCGCCAACATCTGAAAGTTTGAATTCTTCTTCGGTTTCGCCTTCCGCTTTGCTTGCGCCTAATTGCTTGTCGAATTTTGTGTCAAGAATGCAGAATGTGGAATATGAGATAAGTCCTATCAGCAGGAGTACGGTACAGAATGCTACTGGAATTACTACCGAAGGATCGTTAGCACCCATCCACTCGGCCAAACGGGGAGAAAGCGACAGAACAGCGAATACGCCCAGACGTGCTATTGCCATCTCGCATCCCATAGCTAATGCCATTTCCTTGCCTTCAAACCATTTTGCAATGGCTTTGGATACCGTAATACCTGCCATCTCGCAGCCGCATCCAAAGATCATGAAGCCGAAAGCAGCCAATTTTGCAGTGCCGGGCATTTCTTTCCACCATGAATCCAGCCAAAGGCAGAATGAAGATCCTTCAAACCAGCTACTTATGGCATATAACTTGATACATGCACCGATAAGCATGACAGATGCCGAGAGGACACCGGTAAATCTTACTCCCATCTTATCGAGAATAATTCCTGCGATAATTAGAAATCCGAATACATTGAGCATGTATTCAGCGCCGGCATAGTAGCCGAATGCTTCTGCGTTCCAGTCGAGTTTAGTCTTTACAAGAGACTGGAGTGGAGACATGACATCAACGAACATGTATGCGAAGAACATCATCAGCGCCACTAAAATCAGCGCAGCCCACCGAGCATACCATTTGTTGTTGATAAGTTGCTTTAGTTGTTGGGTCATAATTCTTGAATGTGTAATGATTTAAAGTGTTTTAAAGCACAAAAGTACTTAATAAATTCACTTTTCGCAAGCATTATGACATCAAATGATGGAGGGTTTTGTGAAATGACAAAAAAAGCCCCGATTCGTCGCGAGTCGGGGCAGTTCCTATTTAATCAAAAGCCAGTCTATTACTTGTTTTAGCGCTTGCGATGATTACTGTTGTCTTTGAAGCGTTGTTGGTATTGTCTCTGTTTTTATTTTCATTATATATGACGCATCACCGGCTCTAAGGTTTATTTCTTCTGTTGCCTATTTAACACTTATTAACATATTGCTTTCTGCTTGATTTATGTCATAGATGGATATTGAAAACATTTTTATCCCGATGAATGTTTTTTATATGTAATTAACGGTATGTATCATATCAATCACACATCCATTATGCGAAGAATTATATCACACACCATTTTTTCAGTGGTTATGGCTATCTGCGGATTCATTCAGGTTTCGGCAACCACTCCATTAGAGGCAAGGAACGATTCTCTGGTGAATTCTCACAAATTTATATTCTTTGGCGAAGGCGATAATCCTCATGCCGATTCGGTACGACGTCTGATTATGGACTTTTACGTCGATCAGTTCAGGCATTTTCAAGATCCTGAAGCTCCTTATTTTTTGTTTATGAGCAAGGATGCGTCTTTGGCTATGGGTATAGGTGGAGTAGTGAGGCTTCGTTCCTGGACAGATTGGGGAGGATCGGTAAATAGCACGGCTTTTGCGCCTTACCTTATCCCGATACCAAAAGATCCTGTCCATGATAAGGATTTTGGGACTACTCCGGCTGGCACATCGTTGTTTTTCAGGGTTATCGGCAGGAACAGGAAACTCGGAAACTATCAATTATACATACAGGCTCAGTTCAGCGGTTATGCGCATGAGGACTTCAAACTGAAGAAAGCCTACGCGCAGATAAATGATTGGACTGTTGGTCTGGCGACTTCAACATTCAGTGATGCGGCGGCAGAACCACCTACGGTTGATGCCAATGGATCTAATGTATCAATGGACCAAAGCGCTGTATTGGTAAGATGGATGCACGTATGGAAAAATCGTTGGCGTGTGGCCGCTTCACTTGAGACACCTGCGATGTCTATTGATACGGATGGTGTGAACACTGCTGCCCGCAGTCAGTTCTTGCCTAATGTCGCAGCATTGGTTCAGTACCAGTGGGGATATAACCAACATGTGCAGCTTGCAGGTATCATGCGTTCGCTGCCGTACCGTGATCTGCTTACTGAAAAGAATTATAATACGATAGGTTGGGGAGTACAGTTATCGACCGTATTGAATATTGCAGGCCCTCTTACATTCTATGGAATCACAACTTATGGCAAGGGTTATGCGAGCTATTCAGGGGATATGCTTATGGGAAATTATGATATGGTTCCTGATCCCGAGTTGCCTGGAAGGCTTTATGCTCCAAGAGCGGTGACGTTTATGTCGGGTCTGCAATATCATTTCAATCCAATGTTGTTTGTCTCTGCAACATTCGGACAGTCGAGATACCTGCCCGGCAAGGCTGTCGATCCTACAGAATACAAATATGGTCAGTTCTATTGTGCCAATGTGATATGGAATCTTACTCCGCGCATCAGTATGGGCGCTGAATTTGATCTTGGAAAGCGACAGAATTTCAACGGAGATCACAGATGGGCGCGACGCTTTTCTGCAATGGCTCAGTTCTCGTTCTGAAAACGATATCGTTTAGTTATAATACAAAGCAGACAGCAGTTGATGCAACCGCTGTCTGCTTTGTATTTGTATTGTGGTGTTAATCTACAGATGCACCTGATGATGTAGATATTGTATATGCCTTACGGTTGTTCACCGATATTTCCGCGCCGGAGGAAGCTTTTACTGTGCCAAAACCTGTATTGAGTTCTTCAAGGTCGATCTCCGCGCCGGAAGATGCGCTCACATTCACATGTGTCGCTGTACCTTTCATCTCAATATCAGCTCCAGACGAAGCCACTATGTTTACAGTGCCAGTAGCTGCGGATGCAACTTCGACCGATGCGGTGGAGCTTGCCGTAATATTGATAGTTGTGGCATGTGTGGATTTCTTTATGGCTATTTCTCCTGACGATGAGGCTACTAAATTGCATACGTCGGAATTAAGGGACAGTGCTGCAATGTCTGATGATGAAGAAGTTGTAGCGTTGAATGTTGTAACAGTTATACGTCCGACCTCGATATCGCCGGATGACGATCCGGTGATATTAAGAGTGTTCCCGTCGCAATTACCGGCTTTAATATCACTTGATGATCCGCTTGTCATATTGATTACAGGAGCCTTTAGATCCTTTGTAAATATATCACCGGAACTGCTGGCCAACAGGTTTATGACTGAACCGTGAGATAGATTGCCGCTTATGAATATGTCTGATGAAGCTGACGTCTTGAATCCGTTTACATTAGCTGCCGTTACATATACAGCAGTACCTCTCATGTTGATAGATTTTTTTTGACTTTTTTTCAGGCGTATTTTCAGGGTCTCATTTTCTACAGTGACTGATATAAGAGGCAATATGTCTTCCGGCGCTTTTACTGTGACATCAGGTTTTCCTGACGATTTGGGCGTGAAATATACGTCTATTGCATTGCTTACGTCAATTTTGGTGAAATTTCCAGTAGATACTTGTTTGCTTGCAAGTCGAGATGAGCCTGTGGCCTGTGCCGACGAACATGATCCAAGAATGCATGACATTGATGCGATGAGCGAAAAAAGCCCGATAAAAAAAGTCTTGTTCATATCTGTATGATTTTTTGTTGTTTGTTCTTACATGGATAAGACGTTTCATATATTAAAATGTGACATCTTTAGCATAGTTTTTTTATTTTGCTTCAACTTACATGATGGCGTTTTTGTTGTTATAACATCATAAATCCCTAAATATTACTGCTATGGCTTATAGAATTGATCAAATTGAGGGCGTGGGTGAGGCTTACGCATTAAAATTGCAGGAAGTTGGTATTGATACCACTGAAGATCTGCTAAACCAATGTGCTACACCCAAAGGACGAGATGCGCTTGCCGAGAAAACAGGAATCAGCCGTAAACTTATTCTTAAATGGACAAATCATGCCGATCTGTTCAGGGTGAAAGGCGTGGCAGGGCAGTTTGCCGAGTTACTTGAGGCAGCCGGAGTGGATACGGTAAAGGAACTTCGCCATCGTGTGGCTGAGAATCTGGAAGCGAAGCTTCAGGAAGTCAACGCTCATAAGAAGCTTACCGGTCGAGTTCCGTCTGTCGTGGAAATACAGAAGATGATTGACTGTGCCAAGGAGCTTGATGCAAAAGTCACATACTGAGTTACCGATACATACGACAAGCGACCGGAGTTTTGTTCCGGCCGCTTGCTGTATGTATCAGAAAATCTGTGATTATTTGTAAAGTCCGAAGTTGGAATCGGAAGATACGAATGACACGCGGTTCTCAATCCATGCTTTAAGTGCATTGAAGTTTTTCCGGAATTCCCATGAGCTTTCGCTCTTACGCCAACTTACAGAGTAGTCTGCCGGCCATAGTAATCCGTTTTCTTTAGCGGAAGGTTCTATTATCATGGCATATTCTTCCATATATTCTTTCAACTGGGGATAGCCATCTTTAACAAAATCATCCCACTTTTGCTTGTACATTTCCATAAACTCCTTATTCTGGAACAGTTTCTTTAGGAATGGATATCCGCCAGCTTCGCGTTCGGCCTGACCATCCACGAGCGCCGCTGTAGGAGATGCGTTTTCTGCGCCATCAAAAGTGAAAGCCCAGTCGAAGTCCCAGACAGGACCGAAGTGATAAACTTCAGTTTCATCAAGACTTTCCTTATGAAGATAGAAGCTTTTGGGATGCTTCATCTCATGGTTGGCTGCAATATTATTTACGATAAAGAAATTTACGGCCGATTCAATGTCGATAACATCAGACAGGGATTCTGTTGATTTTCGGCTCATGACGGCCTTTGCCATTACGACGAAGTCGGCTTTCCACTTTTCAAAATAAGCATTCGCATCAGTGATTTCTGTTACAGATGCATCTTCAGCAAGTTCGGTCAGATCTGGATCTTTGACCATTACCGGTATATAGTTCGATGCATCGCGTGGAGTGCTTGACTGTGTTGTGTATTTGCTGAGATCAAACCAGAATTTGAAGTCTTCATCATAGTTTGTATCAAGTTCAAAAAGCATTCCTGTTGTTTCCTCTATGTCAACACTACCTCCACCTATACCGATTTTTTCTGTTAGCATATAAGCTCCTTTGTATATGCCGTTGAGATATACCTTCACAGGTATCATGTGGTTGGCGTATGGCATTTTAAGATAGTTAGCAACCCACATTGCCACTACATTGCGCATCAGTGAACAGTCAATATAATTGGCCAACAGTGCGAACGTCTTAGCTTTAGGTAGTCCACAGACAGATGCTTTCTTGCTCATTTTAAAGCGATAAGGCTTTTTCGCCATGTTCCATGTAGAATTACCACGTCCGCGGAATTCAACTTTCTGTTCAGGCAGATCGTCATACATGCCGTTACCGTCCATTCGCAGTGTGGCTGCACGTACGTCGCTTTTCGATCCCTGAAGCTCTGTCCAGTTAGGGTAATCAGTCAGGTAGACATGGAATTCAGGTATGCCTTTTGTACGCACAACACAACTGTCGACAAGATCCATGTTGATGGATTCAGTCTTTCCATCGGCAGAAGTCACCGTCATTTTGTTGTACGTACCGTTGTTGCCAGAGAAACTTATGCCATTGACTTCGGCTGCCTTATACGTATTGAATGCCTTGTCGTTGCGGAAAATATGAATGTGATCGTGGTTTTGAGCCATCACACCGGCTGCAATAGCCAAAGATGCGGCAAAGGTAAATATCTTTTTCATCAGCGTACTACGAATTTAAATGAATGGTTGCCGTATGATGCCACGTACACGCCTTGTAACAGGCTTGAGATGTTGATTACATAATCAGATGTTGCCGCTTTGTCTTGTGTTATGATACGGCCATCAATGGCGGCTAATAAAAGTTCTGTGCCTGGAGTAAGTCCATGAAACGATAATTCAGAATCGGAATATTCTACAATTACAGTATCAGATCCTACTGATTCTATTCCGGTAGTCCAATCCGGACCGGGATTTGTGGAATAAGTCCAATGGTTTACATCCTTCATTGCTACTTTAACTTCTCCTTTGGAGCATGAAAACAGTAGATTTCCGCCCTCTACAGAGGCTTTGATGTCATTTTCAAGTCTTACAAGCATCGAACTGCCATCATGGCGGTTGATTGATACGCTTCTGTAGGCAGTCTCGGCATTCATCATGAATGCTGAACACAATATTGCCGGACAGAGTGCGAAAAATCGGAGTTTTTTCACGGCTGTGATTATTGGTTAATAGGTGAGTATAAAATTCGTTTAATGCAATTGAGCAAATGCACAAACACCCGCTCTGAAAATATATACTACAATACCAAGCTATATATTTTGATTAAACTATCTGCAAAAGTATAAATAAAAAAGTAAAAAAACTTATCTTTTCTCTATAAAAATCACATTACCAATCTCCAAGTTCATCTTGTAGGAAGTCAAGATCATCAAGATTGTCCATGTATAAGTCGCGATTAGTTTCCATTTTGTCAAGACGAGCCTGTAGTTCGTCAATCTGATCTTGGATATAATCATAATTATCTGACATTACGTCACATTCGGCAAGTATATTTTCCAATTCATCTATTCGGTCTTGCAGATCTTCAATGTCTGAATCAGACGCAATATCTGTTTTATATTCCTGGTAATCTTCATAATCGCAATGCGGGTAATATGGCTCTGGGGTAGGGGGTATTGGCTTGCGCCTGTTTGAGAACCTATCGCACATTACATTGAAAACGGCAAATCCGCTAAGGAAATTCCATAGACTCATAGCTTTCTTTTTTACTTTTAATTTGTTACATATTTGCACCATCTTTGAGAGCTTGACCAAGCAATGCAAAGAAGCGGAAAATAATAATTATGACTGACATAGTTGAGAATGATTTAGATTTTTTGCGAAGTCAGTATGACTTTATGTGCAAAATTATCCGTAATCTGGGCAATAATTATGTACTGTAATACTAAAATTATGTAAATGCAAGTATGGCTATGATAATGGAGTCTATAAAAGTATAAGCGATCAAGTTTTACAACCTGATCGCTTATCTACTGTTGTCTTACCAGGATTCGAACCTAGACAGGCAGAACCAAAAACTGCAGTGCTACCATTACACCATAAGACAATCCTCGTGCCCAGCCCCAATGGGGTTAAAGCAGTGCAAAGGTATGGATTAATTATGATATTGCAAAAAAAATGAGACTATTTTTTGCTTTTGTCTATAACTTAATCCGTAAAATACCTTACTTAGAGGTCTGCTCCGTTTCGGCAGGTTTCTCAATACCATCACGTGTAGCACGTTCCTCCATACGCTTGATACGGGCGTCTGTGTCGGGATGCGACGAGAATAGCTGATTCATTTTTCCTCCGTTTGCAGCAGTTGCATCACCTTCAAGTTGCTGTAATTTACGGAACGACATTGACATGGCCCAAGGATTCTTGCCGCATTTCTTAAGGAATTCATAGCCATAGTCGTCGGCTGCTGTCTCTTGTTTGCGTGAGTATTTTGCATTGGCAAGGGCTTCGCCTAAAGCTCCTATCTGGGAGTCAGTAAGGGCTGCTGCTTTGTCGCTGGTTGAAGCAATTCCATCTTTGAGTGCAGAGGTGAGCAGAGCGTTCTTGAAAGCGTTTTTGGAGTCTTTGTGTGCCACATGTCCTATTTCGTGTCCGATCACACCAAGCAGTTCGTCATCGGTCATCAGGTCCATCAGTGATGAGAACACTCGTACGCTTCCATCAGCACAGGCGAATGCGTTTACGTCGATCACATGATAAACTTTGAAATTCAAAGGTATGCCTTCTACATCGGTCAGACCTTCCGTCAGTCGGTTAAGACGAATTACGTATGGATCATCATCAGGCAGAACAGGATTGTGTTCATCCATCCAGTCAATGTATTCTTTCACATAGGCAGCCATCTGTTCATCTGTCAGAGTCACTGCTTCGATTGTCTTCTTGGCCCCGCTTATTGCTTTGCGCAAGTTGAACTGAGCGGAAGCTGGCATGGCCACAAATATGCAAGCCAGCGCAATAATCATTTTTGATAATGCTTTTCTCATGAAATATGAATTTACCGATTGTGATTGATTTTGTAAGCGGATGCAAAATTACAAAAAATCCTATAAATTTGCATTCGTTTTTGATATATGAAACTATGAAGCTCCGACGTTTTTATCTTATCATTCTGACAGTAGTTGCGTTTATTATGCTTGGTGTGTCGGCTTATTGTTGTTCGCTGACATTGGTAAACGGATGGTGGATAGTGGCAATCGCACTCTTACCTGCTGTGGCCACATGCCATATTGCATCAGGATTCTGGCATCGTTTTCTAAAACTTCCGAAAGTGTGGCAGGGTGCTCTTGTCCATGTCGGGATTGTGTCGTCGGCTGTAGCATTTCTGATTTTGGGTGGCAATTATTTTGGTGCATCAGCAGATATGGTCCATAGGGACGCTGAGGTTATAAGAAAATATTCTGAAGAACGCACGCGTACCCGCCGTATTTCACGACGCGTATATGGGGCAGGTGAAAAGTACCGTGTATACTACATTGACGTCCGGTTTGATTCGGGTCGCAAGAAAGACTTTATGGTATCGCTGAGCCGTTACAACAGGTTGCGGGTAGGGGATAAGTGTGGATTCTCCGTGGCTAACGGGCTTTTCGGTATGCCGGTGATAAAGGAGACGCCTGACTTTATTCCGGAGAATCGGCAGCGTCGCCGTCGTTGACGGATTCTCGTTGTTCGCTGTCGTCTTCTGTTGTATCCTGTTTTGTCTTTTTCTTCCTCAAGAAGCCAAACATGTTGTTGAAGTCTCGGGTATATACAATGCCTACACCTTGTGTCGTAGTTGCGGATCTTAGGAAATAATTCTGGTCATTATATCTGTTGTAAGCTTTCAGACGCCATGTACCGGCGGGATTTAGAAGGTACTCTATGTCGAAGTCACCTATAAACTGGTTTGTGTTCAGAGATGGATCTCTGTAGCCGAAATTGCCGTTGAAAATCAGGCGATTGTCCAACAGGTGCGATGTCAGAGCCACGTTTACTTCCACATCGGAGAAGTCGCCGCGCTCTGAGCGCAGGTTTGGAGCTACGGACCAATTTTCGCTTATAGAACCAAGCATATTTCCTATCTGCGATGATACGGTTGAGGATGCGGCGGACAATAATTCATTGTTAGAACGGGTAGACGCCATGTAGTCAGGCGTATAGAATCGGTCCAGTGCGAGCAGATATAGAATTTGTCGCTCTTTCATTTCCTGGCTGCCGATTATAGATAAAGCTCTCCGCTGAACGTCGAGAGGCGACTTTGGGAATTCTATGCTGTAGTCGATGTCTGGTTGACGGACATCCCCCGTGGCGTGTATGATAGCATTTACGGGTACGGTGCTTTTATTTAGGTCTTTGTCCTCCAGAAACGATGGATCAAGATCTGCAAGGTTGGCATTCTTTACGCTATAAGATGCTTTCACATCCAATACGGCAGCATCAGGATTGCCTCTGAATGAAATCGAACTTCCTTCAAGAATATTGAATTCCTTCACGATGATGTCCTGCATCTTGAAGTTATATTTGCCTTGATTTATCTTGTAAGTGCCGGTGATAGAGAGGCTTTCGTTGGCACTTCCGTAGTTTAGCAGAAGTTTCCCTGTTCCGAATGCCTTTATGCTGTCGCCGCTTGTGGGGTCCATAAGTAGTTTCATGCGCGTCTGTTCGCGCACACCTATGTCAAGATGCACATTATATGCTGATGCTTTGTCTGCTTCTTTAGCTTTCTTCGCCTTGGTTTCAATGGCTTTCACGACTTCCGGTGTGTCGTCTATCTCTATCAGAGAATCAATAATTCTATACTTTGTCCTGTCGCGGAAATTTAAGAACGTGTATTCATTGGCATCAACCATATCCAGCAGCGCGAATGTGAACCATGACCCTGGATCGGTATCCATTGTCACAGATATATTCACAATACCCGGCTCTCCTGTAATCGTGGCTTTTCCGCTACCGAGAATATGTCCGAACCAGCGTGGATTTATGCGTTCTGATGTGTCGAACACAAGCATATCGTTCACGTCTGTAATATTGAATGTGAATGCTGCGTCGTGGAAATAATTATGAGTAAGCACGCCATTGAGCCGTGCGGTATGTCCGGCCTTGTCGTGCAAGGTGATGTTATCGAATTTTATTATTCCCGGACGTATGTGCAGGCTGTCGTTCACCACATTGTATGCAGTGTTTGTGATCGCAATACCCATGTTGACGCTGTCGGCGAGAATATCACCCTCGAGATCCACATTCTTGAAAGTCCCGAACAATCTTGCACGTCCTGAAGCCACACCACTGATGTCGTTGGCAAAAGTGGACATAAATGGTTTGAGAAAACCGATATTAACTTTATCAGTATCGAATGTTATGTCCAGATAGCTGCGGCCTGCAAAAATTTTACCGAATATACGTGATTTGTGCCCATTGAACTGTGCAATGTCGGCATTGAGCGAGAAAGCTTGGGTGTCTGTATCGAACTCAGCAGTGACTTTTGCATTTCCGAGCACACAACTATTGTAGCTGATAGAGTCTACGGTAAGCTGCGGGGCTGTGATTATAGGCTGTCGGCTCATGAGTGATGATCCATATACCCGGCCGGTCGCTTTACCTCCGATAAGAGCCTTGTCGATTTGCAAAGTCTCGAAAATATCGATCAGTTGCATTGATTTCAGATCCACTTCCAGTATGTCGTCAGGATCATGCGATACTCTGCCATCTATGCCAATACTTTCGTTTCCGGCCATAAGTCCGAATCTATTTACTGTGATATCATTCTTGCGTAGTTGGATATTGCCGGGAAGAATATTCCATAGTGTTTCTCCGAAAGTTATCTGGCTCGGGTTGAAATGGACTTCGGTGAGCAGAGGTAGTCCGGGCAGTTTGTCGGAGTCTGTATCGCAGTCGAGATGCATCTCGCGCTGGAATGTTGTGGTCAGGTCAATAATACCATTGATAGGAATACTTCTGGCTATTTCCCAATCTATGCGTGTGTTGAGACGGTCATTATTACCCTGAGAAGTGAGGACGACAGACATCATTCCTTTCTTTGTCTGAAAAGAAGTTGTAGCATATATTACGGCGTTGTCTTTTCCGTTTACGAATAAGCTCAATGCCGAGTCGTACAGCACTTTATCTTCGTCGCGCTGCAGGTAGTGTGTTTCTGTAATAAAGGCTATGCGTTGGGCGATATTGTCGAATCGTAGATTTATATCCGTATCGCTGATTATATTGACGGGAAGGTTGAGGAAGGTGTATAGCTCCCCGTGTGGCTTTAAGGTCAGTTCAAGTTCAAATTGATTGCGACGGCCATCTTTTTCCATTTGCTCTACAACCTGGCTGTTGTCAGTGTCAATAAGCGCAGGAAACAGTCCTGATACTATCTGCATACCCATAGGAACTATTGCAGCGAAATCATATTTGCCTTGTATAGAACCGGAAAGAAAGTCGCTTGATATATCAATGTGGCTTGGCGATTCGGAGTGGTATGCATTTATCTTTATCTGGTTTATATGCACTCCTTTGTCGGTGTCGTCTACGAATGCCAGGTCTTTTAGTGTAAGTTCTCCGTCAGCTTCCTCTATGGAGCTTCCAAGAAAGTGTGCGTCGATCTGTGCGCTGAGAGCATGGCCCGGGAAACGGTCGAATAGATTAAGGGTGTCAGGCCGGACTTCATCAAGTGTGCAAGCCAACTCTAATTCCGGTATATCAGGATCAAGGTTTATCCAACCTTTGGCAGATATACGGGCATTAGGATCGTCGGTAATTACTGAAGCATCGACTATATCGCCTTTTCTTGCGACAGATGCAGTAATACCGTTGTACACATATCCCTTATATTCAATCTCTTTTACGTCTACTTCGGCACTTCCTTCTATATGTTTGCCTATTATGTTCAGGTCCGCTTTTCCGCCACCGGAGAAAAATCCGAGTTGTCTGTCCGGCAATACGCTTCCAAGATCAAATGCCTGAGTGCTGAAATCTGCATAGACCTGTTTTCTTGACCATTTCCCGGGAATTCTGACACGGGCATTTATGTCCAGATCTCCGGCATCTGTCAATACATTTCCTGAGAACCTTGCACCTTTTGAGATATTTCCATGTATAGCCCCGTTGAACTCTATTCCACCCAATGATACAAGATATGGTATAGCTTTCCTTGTCATAGGAAAGTTCTCTTTCAGATAAGCTGCTACGTTTTTTCCGTCAGCGGTCATTCTTATGGACGGCATATCCACGCTCATGCTGTCTTTATTCAAGAAATCAGTGGCATGTCCTTCGAGATCAAAAAGTAAATTGTTGTTAGGCTCGAATACTCTAAAGGTGTATATGTTGGCTGTCCGGTCTTTTACCGAAGCATCAAGGGTAACATAGATAGGAAAGTCTGCATATGTGGCAGCCGGAAGGAATGCACTTATATCTGATGGAGTAATGTGAGAACCTTCTTTAATCTGCACAGGTAGGTTCATGCCTTTGGGCAGACGTTTGGGATTTGATGCGATATCAGCGATTTCTTTTTTTGAAAGCTTTATACTGCCGGTCTCTATCTGCGTGTTTGGAAGTACAATAGACAGATCTGTCAGCCCTATGCTGTCTTCGCTTATTACGAATGATGCTTTCAGATTGCTTATCTCGAAGCCACTGCGTTCTTTTAAATTAAGAGAATACAGGTTTACCAAAGTCTCATTATCCGACAGTTTGGGTATATTTACAGCCATATTCAGGTCATACAGCCTTATATGTCTGCGATCAAATTTGTCCGGGATGGGAGCGTCTGCATCATTCTCAAAATAGTTCACGCAGGCATCGTCTATGACAAATGTGTTGATCTTCAGGTCGAAAGATGTTTTAGTCTTCTTCTTTTCTTTCGGTTGTAGCCGTTCAATTATTCCGGCTATATTTAATCTTCCGTCTGGAGATACCTTGTATATGGATGCTTTAAGTCCGCTGATGGCTGCGTAGTCGACGACTATACGCCTGCCGGTTATGAGCCTGTATAAGTCAATGCCTGCTGTGAGTTTGTCGACTTTCAGAGCTTCCGCACCATAATCGTCGTTTACGGATAACCCGCGGATTTCAACGGCATCAAATGGGAATATTCCTACACTTCCAATCTCTACATTTGTTCCGAGAAGAGTGCTCAGGTCGCGTCTGGCTGTCTCTCGTAAGGCTTCCTGTGCCCACGGCAGTGATAGCAGGATATAGAAACCTACAGCAAAAACAGGCGGCAAAGTGATTATTGCCACCAGGAATGCCCTAAGTATCTTATACCCTTTTGCCACGCTTTGTGTTCTTATGCTTCTTCGGATCTGTCTACCGGTAAGGTATTGAGTTCCCCTATATATTCGAGCAGTTCATTCCGCCCACGCTTGTCATTACTTGATGTGCGGAATACCGGAGGCAGTTCTTCCCAACTTTCTTTCATCTTTTCAAGATAAAGCTCAATTGATTTCTTGCCGGCCGTAGGCGTTAGTTTATCAAGTTTGGTAAATACCATTGCAAAAGGTACGCCTTCAGTAGCAAGCCATTCCATGAATTCCAAATCGATGGCTTGGGGTTTGTGCCTTGAATCAATAAGTACGAAAAGGCATGTCAATTGTGGTCTGTTCACAATATAGTCCTCAATTATGGCACGTATGCGGTCTCGATCTGCTTTCGAACGTTTTGCATATCCATACCCGGGTAGATCCACAATCATCCACGGCTGAGATTCTTCGTTGATGATAAAGTGGTTTATAAGCATTGTCTTACCCGGAGTGGATGATGTCATGGCCAGGCCGTTGTGGCGGGTAAGCATATTTATAAGTGAAGACTTTCCGACATTAGATCGTCCGATGAAGGCATATTCATGCATTTTGCTGTCGGGGCACAGGGTTGTAGATGGTGCGGAAGACAGAAAACGCGAGGAATTTATTTCCATATAATTGCAGTACTTGTTTTTATATAAGCATATTGCGGTACAGATATCATATCCGGGCCGCTTATCCTTTGGGCAAAGTTAGCTAATTGTGCGGAAATTTTTGTAACTTCGCACCAAAAATAAGATTTTTTTCAAAGAAATTC
Organism: uncultured Muribaculaceae bacterium; assembly: GCA_910586995.1. Classification (GTDB taxonomy): domain Bacteria; phylum Bacteroidota; class Bacteroidia; order Bacteroidales; family Muribaculaceae; genus CAG-873. The sequence continues at coordinate 21,830 of CAJUKZ010000013.1, forward strand.
AACCGTATGTCTGAAAATACATTGCTCTCGCGCCTTGACGGCATTGAGTCGCGGTTTGAGGAGGTGTCTACTCTTATCACTGATCCCTCAGTCATAGCCGATATGCCTCGGTATGTGCGTCTCACGAAAGAGTACCGTGAGTTGGGGCGTCTGAATGAAGCAACAAAGGCTTACAGGAATATGCTTGCCCAATATTCTGAGGCCAAAGAGGCTCTCGAAAGCGAAAGTGATGCCGATATGCGAGCTTTGGCCCGCGACATGCTGAAGGAGGCGGAGGAAGCAATTCCGCAGATGGAGGAACAGATAAAGCTTCTGCTTATTCCGGCTGATCCCGAAGATGCACGAAATGCAATCCTCGAGATACGTGGAGGAACCGGAGGTGATGAGGCTGCATTATTTGCCGGAGATTTATATAAAATGTACTCCCGATATTGTGAGTCTAAAGGCTGGAGTGTCTCTATCTCAAGTTTCAGCGAGGGTGCAGCCGGAGGATTTAAAGAAATTGTGATGTCTGTCACCGGCGACGGCGTGTATGGTATTCTGAAGTATGAGAGTGGAGTACACCGCGTGCAACGCGTACCCGCAACTGAAACGCAGGGACGTGTCCATACCTCCGCAGCCACAGTGGCAGTGCTTCCGGAAGCCGAGCCATTCGATGTGGAGATAAATGAAGGAGAGATCAAGTGGGATACTTTCCGAAGCGGTGGCGCTGGAGGCCAGAATGTGAATAAGGTGGAGTCTGGCGTACGCCTCAGATATAACTGGCGTAATCCCAATACGGGTGTTACTGAGGAGATTCTTATAGAATGTACGGAAACAAGAGACCAACCGAAAAATAAAGAGAGGGCTCTAAGCCGTCTGCGTACATTTATATATGATAAGGAGCATCAGAAGTATGTCGATGATATTGCATCACGAAGGCGCACTATGGTTTCTACCGGTGATCGTTCCGCAAAAATACGTACCTACAATTATCCGCAAGGCCGCATCACAGACCATCGTATAAACTATACGATTTACAATCTACAGGCTTTTGTCGATGGTGATATACAGGATGTGATAGATCATCTGATTGTTGCAGAAAATGCAGAAAAACTCAAGGCCGCTGAATTGTAATTGCAAATATATCAACAGAAATAACAAAAATTTACGATATGAACCGCGAATTTCTCATCCAACAGATCCGTAATAAAAAATCATTTCTTTGTGTAGGACTTGATACAGATATAAACAAGATTCCGGCATGCATCAGGGATAATTCCGAGAATCCTATATTTGACTTCAATAAAGCGATTGTCGATGCAACAGCTCCATATGCAATTGCGTATAAGCCCAATCTGGCATTCTATGAAGCAGAAGGCGTGAAAGGTTATGAAGCTTTCGAACAGACTGTACGCTACATAAGGGATAATTATCCTGATATTATGATAATTGCTGATGCGAAACGTGGCGATATTGGCAATACATCCAATCTGTATGCCCGCAGCTTTTTCGGACACCTTGGCGTGGATGCAGTCACTGTAGCTCCATACATGGGTGAAGACAGTGTCAGGCCGTTCCTTGGATTTGACGGAAAGTGGGTTATTCTTCTTGCATTGACATCTAACAAGGGAAGCCATGATTTTCAGATGAATGAGGAGGAGAATGGTCGTCGCCTGTTTGAGAATGTGATCCTGACATCACAGAAATGGGCATCTGCCGATGAGATGATGTACGTAGTAGGTGCTACTCAGGGAAGCATGTTTAAGGATATACGAGCTCTTGCCCCTGATCATTTTCTGCTTGTCCCCGGTGTAGGAGCGCAGGGTGGTAGCCTTGAGGAAGTGGCACGCTATGGTATGACTGAAGATTGTGGACTTATCGTAAATTCTTCGCGCGGCATAATATATGCTTCATCCGGTGAAGACTTTGCAGAAGCTGCCTCCGCGGAAGCTGGTAAGCTCGCGGCTCAGATGGCAGAGCTGCTTGATGGATACAATCGCAATTAATTCAATATTGTAACGATCATCAAAAAATAAAAGACATAACTCCGTAATGCGTCTATCTGAACTCCAGACTGGCGAGACGGGCGTCATTGTAAAGATTCTCGGGCATGGTGCTTTCAGAAAGCGCATGATTGAGATGGGTTTTGTCAAAGGACGTCCACTCAAAGTTGTTTTGCATGCCCCTTTGCGGGATCCTATTAAATACATGATCATGGGATATGAAGTATCGTTACGTACTTCTGAAGCCCAGCTTATCGAGGTCGTAAAAATAGACGATCCTGAATATCTCGGCCGTCTGGAAGGCTCCGGTGTCCTTGTTGATGATGATGCGTGGACTTCTCCTGCACATGAGGAATATAGCGGACACCGGCGTACGATCAATGTGGCGTTGATCGGAAATCCAAACAGTGGTAAGACTTCGCTATTCAATATTGCATCGGGTGCGAGAGAGCATGTCGGGAATTATAGTGGGGTCACGGTAGACGCAAAGTCGGGAAAGCTCAAATACAAGGGATACACAATAAATCTTGTCGATCTTCCCGGGACATATTCCCTTACAGCATATTCACCAGAGGAACTGTATGTGAGGCGATACCTCAAGGAACATACTCCTGATGTGATAATAAATGTTGTGGTAGCCTCGAATCTCGAACGCAACATGTACCTCACCACCCAGCTTATCGACATGGACCGTTCGATGGTCATAGCTCTGAATATGTATGATGAGCTTCGTAGGCAAGGAGTGGTATTGGATGAGAAGACGCTCGGACGTATGATTGGAGTTCCGATGGTCCCTGTTGTGGCCCGTACAGGTGAGGGTATAGATGCGTTGCTTGATACGGTGATCTCTGTATATGAAGGTCATAACGAAGATGTCCGGCATATTCATGTCAGCCTTGGAAAAGATGCCGAGCTTGCGGTGGACAGTCTCAAGGATTTACTAAAATCTGCTGCCGACACTCCGCGTCATTTCTCACCAAGATATCTGGCAATCAAATTGCTTGAACGGGATCCGGAGATAGAGGATCTAATAGCTTCTATGAGCAGCCACGACGTAATTTTTGAAACCCGCGATCGGGTACTTCGGGAATTCGAACTTGCCACCAATGAGGAAATGGCCACACATCTGGCAAATGAAAAATATGGTTTTATTGCCGGAGCTTTGGCGGAGACAATGACACAGACGCCGAATCAGACAAATGAATCAACCAGAATAATTGATGCGTTTGTCACGAATAAATTGTTCGGATTCCCTCTGTTCTTCCTTATGATGTTTGCAATCTTCTGGCTTACATTCTCGCTGGGAGCATATCCTCAGGAATGGATAGAGGATGGCGTTGCATGGCTCAGCGGGTTTGTAAACGGACATTTGTCTGATGGGCCTCTGAAGGATCTTATTGTAGACGGAGTTCTTGGAGGTGTAGGAGGAGTCATTGTTTTCCTGCCTAACATACTTATCCTATATTTCTGCATATCTTTTATGGAGGATTCAGGGTATATGTCGCGGGCAGCCTTCATAATGGATAAAGTCATGCATAGGATTGGATTGCATGGCAAGTCGTTCATACCACTTGTCATGGGATTCGGTTGCAATGTTCCAGCAATACTTGCTTCACGTAGCATAGAAAGTCGTTCGAGCCGGATAATTACCATTCTTATAAATCCGTTCATGTCATGTTCGGCAAGATTGCCGGTGTATGTGTTGCTTGTCGGAACGTTCTTCTCATCATATGCTGCTATTGTATTCATGGGACTTTATATACTTGGAATACTTGCGGCAGTACTTACAGCAAAATTATTGAGAAGATTTTATTTCAAGAAGGACGAGACACCTTTTGTGATGGAGTTGCCTCCCTACAGAGTGCCAACATTTAAAGCTCTTTTAAGACACATGTGGGGTAAAGGGCAGCAATATCTGCGCAAAATGGGTGGAATCATTTTGTTCGCAAGTATAATTGTGTGGGCGTTGAATTATTTCCCGCTCAATGATAAGCGTGAGAAAGAGCCAATTCCCGCGCCTGAGACTTTTGATGATTCCGCTATTGACTATGATAATGATTCGTATCTTGAGATGATGGGCAAAGCGGTAACACCGATAATGGAACCTCTTGGTTTTCATTGGAGGGCCACTGTTGCTGCTCTTGCGGGAATTCCGGCAAAAGAGATTGTAGTATCGACACTCGGTGTGCTTTATGCTAATGATGATACATTGTCTGATGCTAAACTCGGACAGCGTCTGTCCGCACCTTCACCGCATACCGGTAGTCCCGACTTTACATCTCCGGCGGCATTGGCCTTTATGGTATTCATACTGCTTTATTGTCCATGTATGGCAACTGTGACGGCTATCTCACGTGAGTGTGGATCTTGGAAGTACGGTCTGTTTACGGTTGTGTACAACACCCTGTTGGCATGGGTATTTGCCTTTATAACCTATCGTATAGCGCTTTTGATATAATCACCACAAATTTTTTGATAATGCTTGACAGATTTGCCGAAATTTTGTGCGGCTATCCTCTTTTCTTTCTACTCATAGGGGGTGGGCTGTACTTATTTATTTCTTCGGGATTTGTCTCATTGCGCAGACTGCCGCATGCTATCCGGGTATTGAGGTCGTCCGATAAGGATTCAGGAGATATGCCGTCGGCCAACGGGCAGATATCTTCGGCCCAGGCTCTCGCATCTGTAGTGGCGGCAACCATAGGTCTGGGGAATATAGCAGGTGTTGCCATCGCTCTTGTTGTAGGAGGGCCGGGTGCTATATTCTGGATGTGGGTAAGTGCATTAGTCGGGATGGCAACTAAATATCATGAAGGTGTATTATCGGTAATGTACAGGAGACCTCCTGTGGATGGTGATCCTTCGCCCCGCGGAGGCACAATGTATGTTATCCGCAACGGTCTGCATCGGCGATGGCGTTGGGCGGCCTCGCTTTTTGCAGTTGCCGGTATGTTCGGTACACTATGCATAATGAATTCCAACCAGTTGACTGAAGCTGTGGTGGCTACTTTTACTACTCCGGAGTCGGTGGAGTCGCATCAGTTGCTTTCGTCTTTGTCTTCATTGACATCTTTATCATCCATGCAGGTGCTTCGGCTTTGTATCGGCATTGGAGTATCGCTTATTGTTGCCCTTGTCGTCCTGGGAGGGTTAAGACGCATAGCGGCGGTTGCGTCTGTACTTGTTCCGTTCATGGTCGGGGTATATTTCATCATGGTGCTATATATAATTGTTACCCATTTTGAACATCTACCATCAGTCTTCACTACAATCTTTTCGGAAGCATTTAATATAAAAGCCGGAGTGGGTTCTCTTATAGGTATTGCGATTATAGGAGCCCGGCGGGCGGCTTTGGTCAATGATGCCGGAGTAGGTACTGCTGGTATAATGCATGGCTCATCAAGCAATACATCTCCAGTGCGTGAGGGACTTATTGCAATGTTAGGGCCTTCTGTGGATTCCGGACTTGTTTGCACATTGACGGCATTGGCTATAATGCTTGCTTTACCAAGTGATGCTTTGCTGCAGATGTCTGGAGATATAAAGGGTCTTGAGGTTGCAACAAAGGCATTTTCAAATGCTATCCCGTATGGTGAGTATTTTCTAATGGCGATAGTTGCCTGCTTCGCATTATCCTCAATGTTCTCTTATAGCTATTATGGCGCGTCGTGCGCACGATATTTGTTCGGGCCGAAAAGGTCGGCATGGTATACTTATATTTTTATTGCGACAATTGCAGTCTTTGCTGTAGTTCCGCTGGGTGCAGCAGTCGCTCTCTGCGACATATTTTATGCTCTGATGGCTATACCGACAATGATAACTGTGATAGCTTTGAGCGGGCGTGTGCGGGCTGCTACAAAAAAATACTTCACAAGCCGTTGACCGCGTTAATATTCATTACATATTATTAAGCAAGCTATTAAATAATCAAAAGACCTTGAAATAAAGCCGATTGATTGACTATCTTTGCTGAAGCAATTCTTGCATTGTTTTAATCAATATCTGAATATATCGGCAGCATGAGATTCCATACACCTGTTCTATCGTCACGCATAAAGTGGTTAATTTTGATTTCTGTCAGTCTGATTCCATATACGGCCGAAAGTAAAAACAAAATTGTTGTTGTGGCAGATTCACTGACCAATTTGCCGCTTGCTAATGCATCGATCTTTGACAGGAACGGGAAATTTGTAGGAACAAGCAATTCCCGTGGAGGTATTGTCTGTGTATCTGCTAACGACTATCCCATTACTGTGAGATATATGGGGTTCAAGGAAAAAAATGTCTGCAATTCTGTGGATACGATTTTCCTACAGGAGTCTGTCATGCAATTACCTGAGGTGACAGTTGAATCGAGAAGTAAAAAAATGCTCCACATCCTCGCGTATGCACGTGAATATTCTACATTGTCGACTTATACGGATACGGTAACGCTGTTCAGGGAAAAAATGATGGACTTCATGCTTCCTGAAGGCCGGGATATGAAATACCAGGGATGGAAATATCCGAGGACATTGAATTCAAGATCGTATTATCATTTTACAGATGATAGAGGACTTGACAGTGTAAGTGACATGTGTCGGTATCATTTTACATGGTCTGATTGGGTTGGAATCGTACCGGAGGTGGAGCTACCTCAGGCTATCGCAGGCATGGAATCGGGTACAGACACATTGTCCGGCAAATACAGCCCGTCAGAGATATGGGTTAAGAACGGGGATCGAGTGACTTTGGAAATCAATATAATGGCAGATACGGCAAGCCGAAAATGGATGCCGTCTTTTTCGTCCTTCTTTAAAGGAGATGTTGATTTTGAACAGTTCCGTATTAGAGTTAATTATAATGATGTTGTGGATGATATTGTACATCCTGCTGATATGACCGGATATTCCTTCAATATAGAGTCTAACGGGCGGGGACACGATATGTTTCATTTCAGCCATGCCGACGAACCGTTTTATGTGACTACGTATACTGAGGTATATATATTGGATCGGGATTATATTTCAATCAAAGAAGCAAAAAAATGGAAAAACATAAAGTTCGGATCTGATGAGATCAAAATAATTGAGCCATTGGAAGCTCCTGAGCTTCAGCAATCTGTTCTGGCGCTTATAGATCGTGTAAACAAGGTTGATAAAAATAAAATCCGACTGAGCGTCGAACCTGATCATAGGTTTATCGGACGTAATGTCGTAAAACGTAGTCTGGGCTACAGGGCGCTTAGCTTATTAAAAACTTTAACCGGTATCAGTAGTGCAAGGGCTAAAAAAGATTGGAACAGGCAATGGAATGAATTTAAATCGGAACAACTGAGAAGAAACAACCGTTGAATATTATTATTCCCGGCCTGCATGATAGCTGGTCGGGAATAATAAATTATAATGTTTGGTATAAATCAGCCGCAATGGAAGAATTTATCCACCATACGTTTCATTTCGGCAGGATTGTTTTTTGCTTTTGATATCTCGTTGGAATCAAATGATCGGAGGCTTTTGATTACAGCATCTATCATAGCATGGGTGAACACGCCTTTATCTTCGAATATGTCTCGAGCGGATGCAAGGGCATCGGCAGATCCGGAACAGTCAACAGGCAGTTGGTCAAGTGTGGCAAGACGTCCCGCATTCTCTGCATTATGGATGTTGACGTCAACATAGGTCTTATCTGCTACTTCAAGTGCATCCGGCATTTCAAATCCGTAACGGCATGCAACTGCAAGACCGGCTATGAGCTGATATACATTAGCGCTACCGTCTGCACTTCGTATCTCAACTGTCTGTTTCATGCTTGGGTCTATCATCATATCCACTGATGAATTCTCACATTCAGGATTTATGCTTCCGGACATATCACCTTCGGCAGTCCAACCTAATGGCACACGTACAAGTACAGAGCGGTTACGATCACCCCAGCATACATTTGTCGGTGCTTCCTGATGAGGTACAAGTCTGAAGTAGCTTGTCGGGTTCTTGTTGCCAAAGGCAGTAAGGGCAGGGGCGAGACGCATCATGCCGGCAATTGCACGTCGTGCGGTTTCGCTGAGTTTTCGGTTTTCATCAAGCATTACATTATGCCCTTCTGCATCAAGTATGCGCATGTGGATATGAAGCCCGGAGCCGGCTTTACCTGTTGTTATTTTTGGAGCGAATGTGACGTCACATCCGGCGCGATGTGCCATGTTGCGTATTACCCACTTCGCTACAGTGAGTTGATCCGCAGCATCCTCGGCGTCAACCGGAAGAAACTCAATCTCGTTTTGCTCATACACAGTGCCGTCAGCAGTAAAATTACCAACCTCGGAGTGTCCATATTTAATCCGTCCGCCGGTTGCAGCAATGGCAGCCATGCAAGAAACACGTAGGTCGTTGAATTTTGCAAATGGAGCGGATTCATGATAGCCTCGCTGATCGTCTACAGGGAATGTTCCGTCGCTTGGATGAATGACATAATACTCAAGTTCACCCATAGCCTGAAAACGATAGCCGGTAGTTTCAGTGAACATGCTGCATGCTTTGTGCAGTGTATATTCGGGAGAACATTCCAGCGGCTTACCGCCCTTATCGAAGAAAGAGCAAAGCATCGTCACTGTCGGCTGTGGTGCGAATGGGTCGACAAACGCAGTGCGGTAGCGTGGTATGACATATAAGTCGCTGTTTCCAGCTTCTATATATCCGGGAAAGAGGCTTGATCCATCTACCCGTTCACCAAGAGTAAGGATTGTATTGAGATATTCAAGATCATTGATTACGAAGTTGAGTGTCTTCAGCCTTCCATCAGCCGCAGGATACATGAAATTAATCATCTGGATATCCCGTTCTATCACGAAGCGTACGATGTCTTCGCGAGTGAAGTCTTTTGCAGGTTTGTCAAGATGGCGTACCACCTCATTTTTGGATAATAATATTTCCTTTTTCATGATATGTATGAGTTAATCAATTGTAGACAAAATGATGTCGCTTCAAAAATAAACAAAAAAATTCTGTACTCTGTTTATTTTACCTAATTTAACCTATTCATGATGTTTGTACAATCAAAATAATGATTACATTTGCAACATTCTTGAATCTAATTATCACTAAAATAGAAATGAAAAAGTATCCTAAAATCGGAATTAGACCTACTATCGACGGACGTCAGGGAGGCGTGCGGGAAAGTCTTGAGGAAAAAACCATGAATATGGCCAAAGCAGTGGCCGAACTTATAAGTAAGAATCTTCGTAATGGCGATGGCTCTCCTGTCGAATGCGTGATTGCAGACGGCACAATTGGCCGTGTGGCAGAGACAGCAGCATGTGCCGAAAAATTTGAGAGGGAAGGCGTTGGCGCTACTATAACTGTAACATCATGCTGGTGCTATGGCGCGGAGACTATGGATATGAATCCGTACTGGCCAAAGGCTGTATGGGGTTTTAATGGAACAGAGCGCCCGGGTGCTGTGTATCTTGCTGCGGTGCTTGCTGCGCATGCACAGAAAGGACTCCCGGCATTTGGTATATATGGACATGATGTGCAGGATATAGACGACAATACGATTCCGGCCGATGTAGCTGAGAAAATTTTGCGTTTTGCGCGTGCGGCTCTTGCTGTCGCCAATATGCGTGGTAAAAGTTATCTGTCGATGGGATCGGTGTCGATGGGTATTGCCGGCAGTATTGTTGATCCGGATTTTTTTCAGGAATATCTCGGAATGCGTAATGAGTCGGTCGATCTTACAGAGATCATTCGCCGTATGACAGAAGGTATTTATGACAAGGATGAATACGAAAAGGCAATGGCATGGACTGAAAAGTATTGCAAGGTCAACGAAGGGAAAGATATATGCAATACCGTAAAGGCAAAGTCCAGAGAAGAAAAGGATGCAGACTGGGAATTCATAGTCAAGATGACCATAATAATGAGGGATCTTATGAAAGGAAATCCGAGATTGCTCGAAATGGGATTCAAAGAGGAGGCTATGGGACATAATGCTATTGCTGCCGGTTTCCAGGGACAACGTCAATGGACTGATTTCTATCCCAACGGTGACTTCTCAGAGGCGCTTCTAAATACATCATTTGACTGGAATGGCATACGTGAGGCGTATGTGCTCGCTACTGAAAATGATGCATGCAATGGAGTGGCTATGCTGTTTGGTCACTTGTTGACAAACAGAGCGCAGATTTTCTCTGATGTCAGAACATATTGGAGTCCGGAAGCAGTACGCCGAGTTACTGGAAAGGAGCTTACTGGCATGGCCAAGGATGGAATCATACATTTGATAAATTCCGGCGCTACAACACTCGACGGAACCGGAATGGTTTCGGATGAGAATGGAATGCCGGTGATGAAACAGCCTTGGGAACTTACTGATAAGGACGTCGAGAATTGCCTTGCCGCAACGACATGGTATCCTGCCAACCGTGATTATTTCCGTGGAGGTGGTTTCTCAAGCAATTTCCTTACCAAAGGTGGTATGCCTGTTACGATGATGCGCTTGAATCTTGTCAAGGGGCTTGGTCCTGTGCTCCAGCTTGCAGAAGGTTGGACGGTTGATATAGATCCCGAGATCCATGAGATTCTGGATAAACGTACAGACCCATCTTGGCCAACAACATGGTTTGTGCCGCGTCTTGATAGCTCTCGACCTGCATTTAAGGATGTTTACTCTGTTATGAATAATTGGGGTGCTAATCATGGCGCGATAACATTCGGACATATTGGTGCTGACCTCATAACATTAGCTTCCATATTGAGAATACCGGTGTGCATGCATAATGTCGATGATGACAAGATCTTCCGTCCTGCCGCATGGAATGCATTCGGTATGGATAAGGAAGGTGCAGATTATCGAGCATGCAAGAATTATGGTCCAATCTATAAGTAATAAGTATGGTGTCAACATATCAGATCGACGAATTTGTGCGCCAGGCGCATCGTGTCGGTAAAGCCGGATTAACTATATGCAGCAGTGGCAATCTGTCATGGCGCATTGGCGATGAGGTACTTATTTCAGGAACAGGATCGTGGGTGCCTGAATTGCGGGCAAACAGAGTCTCTTTGTGCCGTCTGTCAGATGGAACAGTATTGAATGGAGTGAAGCCGTCTATGGAAAGTGTATTTCATTTAGGAGTACTCAGGGAACGTCCGGATGTGAATGTTGTGTTGCATTTCCAGTCTCCATACGCGACTGCTGTTGCTTGCATGAAAGACAGGCCATCGGATTTTAATGTCACTGCTGAAATTCCACTGCATGTAGGGGCTGAGATTCCGATGATTCCATATTTCCGTCCCGGTTCGCCTGAATTGGCGGAGCATGTAGTGGCTGAAATGAAGACACATAATTCGGTCATGCTGCTTAAACATGGACAAGTAGTCTGTGGAAAAGATTTTGACGAAGCATTTGAACGCGCCATGTTCTTCGAGATGGCATGCCGTATCGCGGTTATCAATGGCAATAACCGGGATTTGCTGACAAATGCAGAAGTTTGTGATCTCGAGGAATACTTTCTTGGAAAAGAAGGAAAATGAGTGCTACATATCTTGCAATAGATTTCGGTGGAGGAAGCGGTCGTGTTATGGCCGCTTCCATCCATAACGGCAGTCCGGTGCTTGAGGAAGTATACCGGTTTACAAACCGCCAGGTGGATATAGGAGGGTATATTTTCTGGGATTTCCCGGCGTTATGGGCGGATATGAAGGAAGGTATACGGCGTGCAGCATTGCGTTATGACGATATACGTAGTATAGGTATTGACACATGGGGCGTTGACTTTGGGCTTATAGATAGTAATGGAATCCTGCTTGGAAATCCAATATGCTATCGTGATAATCATGTAGATTCGATACCACAGGAATACTTCTCATCACATTCTGTAGAGGAATATTATTCAACGCAAGGCATACAGGTGATGGCGATAAATACCATCTTCAGGCTTATGTCCATGCAGAGAAATAATGATCCCAGAATTGCTTGTGCAGATAAATTGTTGTTCATGCCGGATCTTTTTAGCTACTACCTTACTGGTGTGGCAAATTGCGAGTATACGGAGGCTTCGACTTCAGGACTGCTTGACGCCACGACGCGGGATTGGAATCGGGTGCTTATACGTGAATTGGGGTTGCCTGAAAGCATATTTCCGGAGATAGTTATGCCTGGCACATCAAGAGGGAATGTTTTGCCACATGTATGCACTGAGCTTGGTTTGCCCAAAGATGTCAAGGTGATAGCTGTCGGATCTCATGATACAGCCAGTGCCGTATTTGCTGCTCCGCGATCAGATGAGGGTATTGTTTCGGCCTTTCTTAGTTCCGGCACATGGTCTCTGCTTGGGATTGTTCTTGATGAGCCTGTGCTTACTGAGAAAGCCCGGTTATCTGGTTTCTCAAATGAGGGAGGAGTAGGGGGCAGAATTTTATTTCTACAGAATATAACAGGATTGTGGATTTTGCAACGCCTTGTTGAAAGTTGGAAAAAGCGTGGTTTAGTAAGCGATTACCCATCTCTTGTAGATATGGCAGAGACATCATCCATTGATTCAATTCTGCAGGTTGATGATCCTGTTTTTTCCACTCATTCCGATATGGAGTCCGTAATCTCAAGATATTGTTTGGAACGGGGGCTATCTGTACCGCAGTCGCAGGGCGAATTCGTGCTATGTGTATTGCAGTCTTTGGCTGCAAGATATGCCGAAGGTGTTGATAGACTTAATGCATTTCTTCCTTCCAAGATACAAAGATTGAATATTATTGGGGGCGGATCAAACAACCGTTTGCTGAACAGGTTGACAGAACAAGCCTGCGGAATACCTGTCGAAGCCGGACCATCGGAAGCAACTGCCATTGGCAATGTGCTGGTTCAGATCCGGGTTGATACTGATAGCGGGTGTTGAGATTATTGAAGAACACACCTGCATATAAATTACCTTAAACCATTTAAAATATAACCATGAGACATATTTCATCGGATAAAAAAAGAAGTCCGATAGTTGAGAAGAAGTATCTTGTCCCCTTTATACTTGTTACTACCTTATTCGCGCTATGGGGCTTTGCAAACGATATTACAAACCCGATGGTGGCAGCCTTCCAAACGTTAATGGAATTATCGGCAGCAAAGGCGTCAATGGTCCAGTTTGCATTCTATGGAGGCTATGCTACAATGGCCATACCTGCGGCGCTTATGATCCGCAAATACAGTTATAAGACAGGACTTCTTCTTGGTCTTGGATTATATGCCGTCGGAGCTTTCCTTTTTATACCTGCGGCAAAATTTCAGCAATTCTCATTTTTTTGTATATCCCTTTATGTGCTGACGTTTGGCCTGGCTTTTCTTGAAACAACGGCCAATCCTTTTATCCTTTCACTCGGAAAGAAAGACTCGGCAACGCGACGTCTGAATCTCGCGCAAGCATTTAATCCCATAGGATCGCTTTCTGGAATGGCGGTAGCTTCGTTGGTTGTGCTTCCGTCGTTGCTCTCTGATACCAGAGATGAATCAGGAAGCATTATATATCCAATGCTTGATAGTGCGAGCAAGGCAGATATAAGGATTCATGATCTGGCAGTAATAAGGGATCCGTATGTTGCTATCGGCCTTGTCGTATTGATCATGTTTGTGGTCATACTTCTTACAAAGATGCCTAACCGGGAACATGCCGGTAAGCCTGTGGATGTAAAGAGATCCCTTGGTCGTTTATGGCATAACAGGTTGTATAGGTTCGGTGTCTTTACCCAGATGTTCTATGTAGCTGCGCAAATCATGGTATGGACATTCATAATTCAATATGCGGATAATCTTGGCATAGATAAAGCTACGGCGCAGAACTACAATATACTGGCAATGTCGTTAGCCTTGACATTCCGTTTTGTCGGAACATTCCTTATGAGATACCTGTGTGCAGCCAGATTATTGGCTATATTTGGAATCTGTGCATCAGTGTGTACGCTTGGTGCTATATTTATTGTTGGTTATGCAGGGCTGATCTTCCTTGTTCTGATAAGTGCGTTTATGTCAATTATGTTTCCGAGTATCTACGGCATTTCACTCGATAAAGTGCATGAGCGGGACACGTCTCTTGGTTCAGCGTTTTTAGTAATGGCAATTGTAGGAGGGGCGCTTATGCCTCCGATTCAGGGATGCATAATAGATATGGGTAGTGTAATGTGGCTTCCTTCTGTGAATGCGTCTTTTGTACTCCCGCTGTTGTGCTTTGTAATAGTTACAATCTTTGGTTTTGTATCAGTCCCGGATAGAAAGTAAAAGAAAATTATTTTTTCTGTGAGGGAGTAAACATTTCGTAACTGTTGTCGGAATAGAAAACCATTATGCTGCTTATGGTCTTATTGGAGTTTTTGTCGACATTAGCTACTATGTTCACTGAATCATCCTGAACTGTTTTACGGTCGGTATGTGATACCATATTAATAGAAGCCTCGTTTGCACCGGGGCTTTTTTCGTGTATACTTTCTACTGTGTTATCATTTCCAAATCTTTCATCGAAAAAGCTGACTTCGTTATCGGAAAAATTATTTGAGCTAAAATCTCTGACAGAATTATCAAAAGGAAATTCTGAAAAACTGATCTGAGAATCAGTAGGTTGCATTCCGATATTTGTGCTCTGTATGGCTTTTTCAGGCTCTGAGATTCTAATATTTGAATTGTCCAGCATATCTCCTTCTCCAAACATCAACCACATGACTGAGAGTTGAGGATAATTGGCATGAAGTCGGGCAATGAGGTCATTGCTGATCTTTTTGCTGCGCCCGTTTAGAATCTGTGACATGGTAGGGCGGGGTATTTCACATGTATCAGCCAACTGAGAACTACTAAGTCCGCTGTGAGCCATAAATGCCTTGATTCTATCAATTATATCCATACAATTTACTTGTTTACACTTGTGAATTATCTGTTTGCAAATTTAATCAATTAAAATGTAATCCGCAAATTCGGTAATGAGAATTAAATAATATATAGAGGTGATGCTTATTTCGTATTGAGAATGATGTAAAATAATTGAAATGCCCAATTATTGAAGTGTGACATTAGCTTTAATATAGTATGACATTGAATATTAGTATAAAATACAATAATATATAAAGTTAAGGGTAATTCTTGTGACAAAGCCGCATCAAACGCACTATATGCTATATTCTTTATCCGTAAATACTATGAAATACAGGATAATATGAATAATGTATTAAAATGTTAATGCGAGATAATTTGCAATATGAAATCAAGGCTATGGCCTATAGTGGATATGTAAAAGCAAATTATTTCCAGGAAAACTGCCGGCCGATGGTTAATCTATTGTTTCGTAACCGGAATTTGCAGATACAAACAGCTGCTTGTTATTTGTAATTACAAATTACGATAATGCTGTTGTAAACTGCAAATTAATTAAAATGTAAATTGTACTCATTTGGGAATTGATTATATCCTCTATTTATAATTAAAACCCGGATCTATTATATTTGTATGCTTATTCTGTGTTAAATATTAGATGCAACTGTGTAAAAGATAAATAATTATGTGAATTTTAACCATAAATATGGCGGAAATAAAATATAATTCTATAAAAATTTGCCTGCTATGAAGCAAGTGATTAAATTCGCAGACGAATAATTAGCCGGTCGGTTTGTCAGGATTATTATATTTGTTATCAATTGGCCGTTAATATTAAAATATTGAATTCTCATGGACCAGTCAGTGCGTGTTACATCGGAAGCTTTGCAAGCTGAATTGTTGCGAAGGAAATATATTGAATTGCTTGACAACCCCGATGTTTTTCCTTCTATGAAGAATTGGGAATACATTATAAAGAATGCTATGGGTGGTGATATCGGGCCATTACTATACCATAAATATCTTGTAGCGCTACTTACTCCTACTGTAGATCGTGTAGATTCTCATCTTGCTGCAATCCGTGAGTTTCCCCGTTATCTCAGTGCTATTGGATATGATGATGCAGTTAACACCATATATAGTGATATGCATACGATTCCTGAGGAGTCGTTGAAGCTCGCTAAGCGTTTCAATCTTTTTTCTTCACGCGGAATTTTACGATTGGTAGAAGACGGTGATTTGAGTATTGCTGTAGAACTCATGTCGGTATTGAAACCTGATTATGTGCAGTCTGATTTGCCTGAGATGAAACTCCTTTTGCACAATATGCGGACATTGCCACATATTGGATCGATAGAGATGTCAAAGAGTATGTTCGGTGGCGGTTTGCGCTATATTTGTCCGGCCGGGCATGTCAATAATGCAGAAGATGTGTTTTGCCGATGCGATGGTTGCGGCATGAATATATGTGGTCTGACGCGTAGCGAATGCGATGGTATCGATGCCTTTGAGAATGTGATCGATGTTTTGTCGGATATGTTTGCGGAGCAGCAATAGTTGTTTTAGATTGCGGTATCTGTTTTTGCTGTAGTTGATACTTAAGGTGTAGCTATTGCCTGTGCCTTTGCCTGTACCTGTTTTTTATATGCGAAAAAACAATTGTAAGGTGTAGCCGGAAATGTTTTTTTTTATACCTTTGCGTAAATTTAAATAAGCAAAATGCATTTTATGAATTCTGATATGCTTCCCGCAATGAAAGATGTCGTGAAAGTAGGTGGCATGGATTTTGTCCCTTATATCAGGCGTGAGCAGATAATGGCCCGAGTAAAAGAACTGGCGTCGCAGATAACCGATGAATATCGCGACCGATGTCCGCTGGTTTTGTGTGTGTTGAACGGTGCGTTTGCGTTCGCGTCAGATCTATTCAGGGCTATTGATACTGATGCTGAGATCTCTTTTTTAAGACTGAAAAGTTATGAAGGTACTGGTAGTACCGGTACAGTGAAGCAGATGCTTCCCTTGTCTGAGAATATTGAAGGGCGCGATGTCATTGTTGTCGAAGATATTGTAGATACGGGTAGAACTATCCATAAGCTTGTCGAGGATTTGAAAACTAAAAATCCGTCAAGTGTGCGTATCGCTACATTATTATACAAGCCTGAAGCATTGATTTGCGATGTATGTCCCGATTATGTCGGTTTTGAGATACCGAAGAAGTTTATAATCGGTTATGGTCTGGATCTTGACGGCCTGGCACGTAATCTGCCCGATATATATGTCCTTGCATCCGAGACATGTTGAACAGAATAAGCAAATATCCCAAGATATATCAATAATAAAAATGAATCTGATTATTTTTGGCGCTCCCGGAAGTGGAAAAGGAACACAGAGTGAGCGTTTGATCGCACGTTACGGTCTACATCATATTTCGACTGGAGATGTATTGCGTAGCCATATTGCACGCGGTACAGAGAATGGTAAAATTGCCGATACATATATATCAAAAGGTCAACTCTTGCCGGACGAACTAATGGTCGGTATTCTCGCTGATGAGCTTGACGCAAATGCCGAGAAAGTGGCTAAAGGCGTTATTTTTGACGGATTTCCTCGCACTATACCACAAGCACATGCATTGAAGGATCTTCTCGAAAAGCGGGGAATGAAAATTGATGCAGTTGTAGGGCTTGAGGTTCCGGAAGACGAACTTATCGAACGTCTTGTGAAGCGTGGAATTGATTCCGGTCGCTCGGATGATAATCCTGAAACTATTAAGAAACGCATTGACGTATATCATGAGCAGACTCATCCATTGCGTGACTTCTATGTTGGAGAAGGATCATACAAGGGAGTGCATGGCACGGGCAGTATTGATGATATTGCGGACCGCATTGTCAAGGCACTCGAATCATAATAATTAATCTTACGAAAAAAAGTATAGCCTCATCATGGTATAATGATGGGGCTATGCTTTTTCTTTAAAATTAGTCTTTTTATCTCAACGGTAAATCGCATTGAATGTTTCTTTCAATGATCACCGGATGCAATGCCGTTTTTGACTCGTCGGTGATATGTCATAAAAGAGTCGAAACATATATATGTCAAGACTATAATTCCGAACAGCTCAAACCAGGCTTTGCCCGATTCCGGATCTGATATAACGTTCAAGGTGCGTGCTATAATGCATGCAATTCCTATAAATATAAGTGTGAAATTTATGTTGCGCTTAGTCTTGTTTGATACTTTCATTGTGCTTATGCCTTTCCTTGTGAATCATGTGTGTTAGACTCTGCAACCGGTGTTGTGTTGCGGTGTGTATGCTGCGAGTTTTGAGAGGCAGCCGGTTTCATTTTGAGCTTTATCGTATCAAAGCCTTTGCCATATACACCGTTGACATTGGCTTGCGTGATGAATGCGTCTTCGTCGATACTTTTTATTATGCGGAAAATCGTTACAGACTCAATTTTCCTGCACATGACCAACAATACTTTTGCTGGCTGTTTGCTGTACCATCCCATACCGTTGATGATGGTGCAACCACGGGAAGCATCGTTGTTAATGGCAGTGGCGATTTCTTCCCATTTGTGTGAGAATATCGTAAACTGCACGGCTTGCCGGTTTGTGTTGATTATAAGGTCTGCCATGTAGGAAGTCAGGAATAATACAACGAAGCCATAGACCGTCTTGTCGATCTGGTGGAATAGGAAAAGGGATGAAGATATAATACACACATCGGTGTAAAGCATCATTCTTCCTACAGATACATTTGTCTTTTTAGAGACCATTGCGGCAACAATATCCGTTCCTCCGGTCGATCCGTTGTGTACGAATGCTGTACCTACTGCAAGTCCGCACATGATACCGCCAATGACAACACACATGAATGGCTCATCCGGGATCAATGGTTCTGGGAAGAATGGTTGAAGGATGCCGATGAACAACGATATACATATCGCTCCGTATACAGTGCGTATGCAGAATACTTTTCCTACCGTTCGGAATGCTATGGCAAGCAGTGTCATGTTCATGGCAAACTGAGCGATGGATACCGGTATCCCAGTAGTGAAATAGACAACTGTGCCAAGTCCGGCAAGACCTCCTATGACCACCTTGTTGGGAAGAATAAAAGCACAAAAGCCAAATGCATATATTGCAATGGCGAAAGCGATGATAATATAGTCCTTGGCTGATAGCCACAGCTTTTGTCTGTTTAACATTTCAGGTCAGATGCTGGGATAAGATTATTTAGTTTATACGGTTGTGCAAAGCTACGAATTTTTTTAGAAATATTATGAATTTTGTGAGTTTATGTGAATAATTTAATGTGAGGTATTTTGTCATATAAATCAAGTGCCTGGAATACAGTTGATAAATAATAAATGTGCGGAATTAAGCAGGAATGTGCTAATTTTGTAGCGTTGAAAAAGTATTCGGATCACATATTAGTCAACTTATACTATGATTGAAGAAATTTTAAGCTATAACAGAGCGTTTGTAGACTCTAAAGGGTATGAAAAATATAAGACTACGAAATACCCCGACAAACGTATCGCGATCGTCACATGTATGGATACCCGTCTTGTGGAACTTCTTCCCGCGGCTTTGGGAGTACGCAATGGTGATGTAAAGATTATAAAGAATGCGGGCGGAACGATCACCAATCCGTTTGATTCCACGATGCGTTCGATTCTTGTTGCGGTGTACGAACTTGGCGTGAATGAAATAATGGTAGTCGGACATACTGAATGTGGAGTGCAGGATATGAATGCCGGCGAGATGCTGCATCTTATGAAAGAACGCGGAGTAAGTGAAGAACATATATCACTGATGCGCCACTGCGGCATTGATCTGGACAGTTGGCTGCACGGCTTTGACGATACCGAAGCAGCCGTAAGGGAAACGGTGGATCTGATATGGCATCATCCGTTGATGGCATCGGATGTTAAGGTTGCCGGCTACATAATGGATTCACATACTGGTGAACTGAAAAAGATTGATTGAAAACATAGCAAAAAATCACAGATTAACTAATCTTAGTTATTGGCGATTTGCCGATAGATAAAATTGTGTTAACTTTGTGCGAAATTATATCTGGTTAAAAGCCGTTGCAGTCCCGTAATAAAGCTGATTTCCAGAGATACCAAAATTATACTTATCAACAGTTACCAATCATTTATGGCACAGCAAGAAGATGCTTTTAAGAAAATCGTTTCACACGCCAAGGAATACGGTTTTGTCTTTCAATCGAGTGAAATCTATGACGGATTGGCCGCAGTGTATGATTACGGACAGAACGGAGTAGAACTGAAAAATAACATCAAGCGTTATTGGTGGGATGCCATGACGCTGCTCCATGAGAATATCGTGGGTATTGATTCTGCTATATTCATGCATCCTACTATATGGAAAGCTTCAGGGCATGTAGATGCTTTCAATGATCCTTTGATCGACAATCGCGACTCTAAGAAGCGATATCGTGCCGACGTCCTGATTGAGGAGGAAATAGCCAAGATGGACGACAAGATTGAGAAGGAAGTGTCCAAAGCCCGCAAGCGTTTCGGCGAATCGTTCGATGAGGCACTTTTCCGTCAGACCAATCCCAGGGTTCAGGAACATGTGGCCAAGCGTGAAGCTTTGCATGAACGCTTCTCAAAGGCTATTAATGACAATAATCTCGATGAGCTTCGTCAGATTATACTTGACCAAGGTATCGTATGTCCTATCTCAGGAACAAAGAACTGGACAGATGTGCGCCAGTTCAATCTTATGTTCAAGACAGAAATGGGATCTACCGCTGATGGCGCTATGACCGTTTATCTGCGTCCTGAGACAGCACAGGGTATATTCGTAAACTATCTGAATGTCCAGAAAACCGGACGTATGCGTCTGCCATTCGGAATCGCACAGATCGGTAAAGCTTTTAGAAATGAGATAGTGGCTCGCCAGTTCATATTCCGTATGCGCGAATTTGAGCAGATGGAAATGCAATTCTTCGTACGTCCCGGTGATGAACTGAAGTGGTTCCAGGCATGGAAAGAAGAACGCTTGCGTTGGCATAAGGCGCTCGGATTGGGCGACGAGAAGTATCGCTATCACGATCATGAGAAACTCGCCCACTATGCAAATGCCGCTACTGACATTGAATTCCAGATGCCGTTCGGATTTAAGGAAGTGGAGGGTATACATTCACGTACAAACTTCGACCTCTCCCAGCATGAAAAGTTCTCCGGAAAGAATATCAAGTATTTTGACCCAGAACTGAATGAAAGTTATGTGCCTTATGTGATCGAGACATCAATCGGTGTTGACCGCATGTTCCTATCCGTGTTATGCTCATCATATGAGGAGCAGGCGCTTGAAGGAGGGGATACGCGAGTGGTGCTTCATCTGCCGGCTGCACTTGCCCCGGTGAAGTGTGCGGTTATGCCTCTTGTGCGTAAGGATGGTCTGCCTGAGAAAGCTCGCGAGATTGTCAATGATCTTAAATTTGACTTCGCTACACATTACGAAGAAAAAGACTCAATCGGAAAACGTTACCGCAGACAGGATGCTATAGGTACTCCGTTCTGTATAACGGTAGATCATCAGACTCTCGAAGACAATACAGTGACATTGCGTCATCGTGATTCGATGGAGCAGGAGCGTGTCAAGGTCGAAGATCTCCACCGTTTGATTCATGACAATGTGAGCCTGACCTCGCTTTTGCGTAGGCTTGGATAGAACATTATGCTTGCCATTGCGTGTTGTATATGGTTATAAAGCCAATGCATCATGCAATGGCCATCATATTAATAATAACATAAATTAAATTCTTATGGCAGAAATGCTCTCTCCGGCTAATACGTCAGGACGTCCAGGTAAAAAATTATTGACTTGGGGAATTGTAGCGGTTGTACTTTTAGCCTTAATCGTACCAGGTTGCTCCAACTACAATAATATGAATAAGATGAGTAAGGATGTCGATGCCGCTTGGGCTCAGGTTCAGGTGCAATATCAACGTCGGTCTGATCTGATTCCCAATTTAGTAAATTCAGTAAAAGGTTACACTGCTCATGAGTCAGGGACACTTGAAGCAGTGACAAATGCCCGTGCAGGATTGTTGTCGGCTGAAAATGAGGCAGAACAGGCTTCAGTTCAGCAAGCGCCCAGAGACCAGGAGCAGTTGCAGAACTATCTCGCTGCGCAGGATAAGGTAAAAGGTGCGATGTCGCTGTATATAAACGCGGTGCATGAGGCTTATCCTGAGTTGAAGGCCAATACATTGTTTCAGGAACTTAATGTGCAGCTTGAAGGCACGGAAAACCGTATTGCAACTGAGCGTGGACGCTATTCCGAGATTGTGAACAAATACAATGTCAAGGTATCAAGCTTTCCAGGCGTGATATATGCGAAATTGTTCGGATTTTCAGAAAGACCGCAATTCCAGGCTTCGGAAGCCGCTCAGAGTGCGCCTGTAGTTGATTTTTCAGTGGCGCAATAATATTATAAATAAGAAATTACTATATAAAGAATGAAAAATATATTACTTGCAGTTCTTGCAATATTGGCTATTCTCCTTGTGGCATGCACCGATGATGCAAAGGATACATGGGAGGATTACAGAGACTGGCGAGATGCAAATAATGAATGGCTTGAAGAACAGGCAGCTCTCAAGAATGCTGATGGCACACCTTATTATGACCGTGTGGAAGATCCATCAAATAGTTTGGGCTATGTGCTTATGCGCTACATCAATGACCGTACTGAGACAGAAGGGAATTACCAGCCTATGTCGACCAGTAAGGTAAATGTACGCTATCATGTATCTCTCTATGATGGTGAAGGTGTGGATTCCTCTGATCTTCAGACAAGTTGGGGGCCTGGCATTTTCCAGACAGTTTTAAATACAGGTATTATACAGGGCTGGACAGTTGCGGTATGTGAGATGCGTGTCGGTGACACGGCAGAAGTGATCATGCCTTATAATATGGCTTACGGTATGAGCGGAAGTTCAAATATCCCGCCGTACAGCAACCTTAGGTTCAATATCCGGTTGGTGGATATTGTCAATTACGAGACCAGACCTTGATTCCGGCGCTTTACATAGCCAGACGATTATCACTAAGAGGCGGACACCACAACAGGCGCCCGCCTTCGGTGTGGATTGCCGCATTCTCTGTAGCTCTGACTGTAGTCGTTTTAGAGCTGACACTGTCGGTCGTAGGTGGCTTTCGTGAAGCAATTGTTGATAAGGTCAGGGGGCTGAATCCTGATATAGTAATTGAACCTCCCTATAACTATGATACGGGGGAGAGCGACGGCTTCATAGAACTGACACCGGTGCTTTCAAATGTTCTGCGCAGTGCATTGCCAATGACGGCAGACGTGGTTTTGTGTATGCGATACCCTGCGGTGATGAAGACCGATGACAATTTCTCAGCAGTGGTGTTCAATGCATTTGGCAAAGGACATGATTTCGATTTTGAGAAGGGTAGTGTCGTGGACGGTGAATGGCCTGATTGGGGAACGGCAGATGATAATTCAGTTGTGATCTCAGCATCCATAGCTAACAGCTTGGATTTGACAACAGGAGATAAAATAAACTGCTATTTTTTTGTAGACGGACATATCAAGGCCCGCAAAGTCAGCATTTCGGCGATATATAATTCAAATTTTGGAGAGAATGACAATTTGTCTGTATATGCGTCGTTGCCTTGGTTGCAGAAGGTTGCGTCTGTAGGAGATAATAGCGGTACTTATCTTGAAGTAAGGGGACTTGAGGATCTTGATATTATTCCTTTTGAAGCAGAGAAGCTTCAGGGGAATCTGATAGGCGCTTTTCAGTCCGGCGAATTAAATCAGGTATATCCGGTCGATAATGTTACGCATACCGGTGCTGTGTTCTTCAACTGGCTTGATTTGCTGGATACCAATGTTATCGTAGTTTTCATCCTGATGGCATGCGTCGCAGGATTTACACTTATATCCAGCTTATTTATTCTTATATTGGAAAGGATAAAGACTATCGGGCTATTGCGCTCATTAGGTATGACGGTATCCGGAGTCAGGAATATATTTGTGTATATGGCGTTGAAGTACGTTGTTGCCGGTATGGTATTTGGTAATATCGTTGGTCTTGGCATTATTTTTGCTCAAAAATATTTGAAGTTCTTACCTTTGAATCCTGATATGTACTATCTTTCACATGTGCCTGTATCCATTGATCCGATATCAATATTATGGATGAATGTAGGAATACTGACAATTGCATGGTTGGTAATGATACTCCCGGCCAGATTGGTTGCCACAGTACAGCCATCGCAAACAATGCAATATGAATAGTTGTTAAAACAGAAAAGAGAAATTAGAGATATGATAAAAAGCGACAACGAACTGACTAAACAGATTATAGAGGCTCTCCAGGAACGAAAAAGCCGGAATATAACGATTGTGGATATGTCTCATATAGAAGGTGCGGCATCTTCCCAATTCATTATAGCTGAAGGAAACTCCACAACACATGTCGACTCGATAGCGGATTGTGTAAGAGATTTCATGCTTGAGAAATATTCTATCAAACCATATAACTATGATGGGTATAAAGCATCTGAGTGGATCGTGATAGATTATGGTGCAGTACTGGTGCATATATTTGTTCCTGAAGTCCGCCGACGCTATAATCTTGAGGAACTATGGAGCGATGCTGTAATAACGGAGATCCCGGATGTTTTATAGATAGCCGGGATACATAATGTATCATATAATAAATCAAACGCATATCGCGCAATAAATATTCATGCAATCAAAAAATTCTATTCCATCAGGCCCGAAACCTTCAGGACAGCCCAAGAAGAATCCATTTGGATTCAGCATGTACTGGATGTATGCTATAGTCTTTCTATTTCTTCTGGCTGTGTTCTATTTCGATGAGAATACGATAACCAAAGATGTCGATTATTCGCAGTTCCAGACGTATATCGAGAAAGATCACGGTATCAAAAAAATTGTTGTATATTCAGATAAGAAGGAGGTAGAGGGCTATCTTACGGACTCGCTTGCCTCGGTACTTTTTCCTGGACAGTATGAGCGTTCCAAGGGGACAGAGGCTAAAGTAGTGTCGAATATCCCGTCGGCAGACAAATTGGACTCAAAAATTGATTATTGGAGGGCCAATGGTATGTTTACCGGAGAAGTCAAATATGAGAATTCAACAGGCTTCGGCGGAATAATTTGGACATTTGGGCCTGTAATACTGATACTTGCTTTCTGGTTCTTTATGATGAAGCGCATGTCGGGCGGTGGTGGTTCGGCTGGCGGAGTGTTCAGTGTCGGAAAGTCGAAAGCGCAGCTTTTTGATAAAGATAATGCTAATAAGGTTACGTTTAAGGATGTCGCCGGTCTGTCTGAGGCAAAAACTGAGATCGAAGAAATTGTGGAATTCCTGAAGAATCCGCAAAGATACACAGACTTAGGTGGTAAAATTCCTAAAGGTGCACTCCTCGTCGGCCCTCCTGGAACTGGTAAGACATTGTTGGCCAAAGCGGTGGCTGGAGAAGCCAATGTCCCGTTTTTCTCAATGTCGGGAAGCGACTTTGTGGAGATGTTTGTTGGAGTAGGTGCGAGTCGAGTTAGAGACCTTTTCCGTCAGGCAAAAGAAAAATCACCATGTATTATATTCATCGACGAGATTGATGCAGTCGGTCGTGCACGTGGACGAAATCCGAATATGGGCGCGAACGATGAACGTGAGAATACGTTGAACCAGTTGCTTACAGAAATGGATGGTTTCGGTTCTAATAGCGGTGTGATAATTCTTGCTGCTACTAACCGTGCGGATATTTTGGATAAGGCTCTGCTTCGTGCCGGACGTTTTGACCGGCAGATATATGTTGAGCTTCCCGATTTGAATGATAGGGTTGCGATATTTAATGTGCATCTGCGCAAGATCAAGACTGATCCAGATCTTGATGTTGAGCTGTTGGCACGTCAGACTCCTGGATTCTCTGGTGCTGAAATTGCTAATGTCTGCAATGAGGCAGCCCTGATAGCAGCGCGTCATAATAAGAAATCGGTAGGAAAGGATGATTTTATTGCAGCAGTAGATCGTATAATAGGTGGTCTGGAGAAGCGTAATAAAATTACTACGGATGAGGAAAAGCGCGCGATTGCAATACATGAAGCAGGACATGCCACTGTTTCTTGGTTTCTCCGCTATGCTAATCCTCTTATAAAGGTGACAATCGTCCCGCGTGGTAAGGCACTCGGAGCTGCATGGTATCTGCCGGAAGAACGCCAGATCACACCATCTCAAGCTATACTTGATGAGATATGTTCTACTCTTGGCGGTCGTGCTGCTGAAGAATTATTCCTGGGCCGGATATCAACCGGTGCGGCAAACGATCTTGAGAGGGTGACTAAACAGGCTTATGCGATGGTGGTATATTATGGTATGAGCGATAAGCTGCCAAATCTCAGCTATTATGACTCCACTGGTCAGGATTATGGTTTCTCCAAGCCATATAGTAATGAACGTGCGAAAATCATTGATGAGGAAGTCTCGCGTATTATTGCAGAACAATATCAGCGGGCCAAGGATATATTGATGGAGCATGCAAAAGGTCATGGTGATCTTGCCAATGTGCTGATTACAAGAGAAGTCATCTTTACGGAAGATGTGGAACGTATTTTCGGCAAGAGGCAGTGGGTATCGCGCACGGATGAGATTCTTTCTGCTCAGGTAAGCAAAGGCGCTAAAGCGGAGTCAAGCCTGAGATCCGAAGATATAGAAGATGTCGAACCGGAGGAGGTATCTGAAGAAGAAAGCGATAAAAAAGGGCATCAGGACGACAAAAATGCCAACGATGGCGCAACTGGTGTAACCCCTCCTCCATTTGATCCAGATAAATTCAACTGATGTATTTTCGTAAGCTCACTATAATTATAATGGTGTTCGGTCTGATCCCTGTATTGATGAAGGGTCAGACCGAGCACCATGTTGTTCCAGAAGATGAAGAAGATGTATACTTCCTGCTTATGGGACAAGCCGACGATGCTATCAAATCGGAAAACTATGAGGATGCAGCAAAACGTCTTATAGAGGCTATGAGCGTGCGTCCCGGTGCGCCCACTAACGTATTATTGCTTTCTAATCTTGGCATGGTGTATAATATGTTGGGGGAGGATTCTCTTGCCTTGGCAAGTTTTAACCGCGCGCATGAAATGGCTCCTTCTATGGTTACAGTTCTGGAGAATAGAGGAAGATTGTACCTGAAACTTTCGCGAGATATGGATGCATATAATGACTTCGGAAAAGTTATAGAGTTGGATTCCATGAATCATTCCGCACGTTATTATCACGGAATGATGGCTCTCTATGGTGGTGATGCATCCACGGCATCGCGCGATTTCAACTTTCTGCAAAAATACTATCCAAGCCTTTATGAGACTCAGGTGGCTATGGCTAACTATCACTCCTTGCTTCGCAATGACCGTGAAGCAATACCTTATTATAAAAAACTGATAGAAGATGATCCTTCTCCAGAATATTATTCCTCATTAGCTGGATGTTACCTTGCGTTAGGAAATCTGTCTGATGCATCTGAGACTTTGGCAAAGGGTCTCGACCTGTATCCGGAAGATGCTGAACTTTATTATTACCGTGCATGGCTGAATCGCGACAGGTATTTATTTAACGATGCACGTGAGGATGCTAAAAGGTCAATACAATATGGAGCAGATCCCAATAAAGTCAATGCTCTTTTGGGTAATTAATGGATTTGTATTCAAGCTGGTGACGCTTTACCGTGATTTTGCTACACAACATATTCCGGCAGTTTACCATATAAGATTATTGCAGAAATTCAATAATATTTCAGAATAAAACCGTATCTTTGCACATGTGAATACAGTGATACGGCATATCGAATATCTGACTCGGAATCATGATTGTGTGGTGATTCCGGGCCTTGGCGCATTTATTGCCCAGTATGAGAGTGCCCGTATTAGCGATGATGGCATGCGTATATTGCCTCCAGTGCGTACAATCGCGTTCAATGGAGAACTCACGCATAATGATGGATTGTTGGCAAGTTCTGTTGCGCGGCGTGAACGTATGCATTACGAAGACGCGTTATCGGTAGTAAAAGCAGGCGTTGCTACCTTGATCCGGCAATTGTCCTATGATGGCGAGGTCTCGGTCGGTAGTCTCGGCATGTTGGAAAAGCGATCGGCCGATGATGGCGGATATGTATATATTCCAAACGAGAAAACCGGGTTGAATACAGAATTCATGGCGCTTGCACCTGTTGATGTGTCTCCAGTTTCAGGAGTGCAGTCATCGCAAGATGAGCGTGAAGAAACGTTGGTCGCTTCATACAATCCATTGCGGGCCGTGCTAAAAGTGGCAGCATCTTTGGCTGTGTTGGTCGCATTAGGCCTTTGTCTGCTTACGCCTGTTTCGGTGAAAGATGTAACTCTTGCCTCAATGGGGTTGACTTCCGCAGAGGAATCTGTCGGATCTAAAATACATTCGGGATTTACAACCGGTGCGGTTTTGCTGGAGCGGTTGCCTGATGGATTTGGAATGGATATGGCGGATACAGCATTGAGAAACAGTTATCGCAGAAATATTGAAATACAGGCAGGACATCCATATAGAGTGGTTGTAGCTTCGCTGCCTAATAAGCATAAGGCTGAGGAATTTATTAAGGATCGTGGCGATTCGTCGCTATCCATACTTGAGGCAGATGACAGATACAGAGTATATGCTGCTACGTTCAAGACAGCGTCTGAGGCTTACATGTATGCTGCATCTGAAGCTTTTTCTACCAAGTATCCTGATTCCTGGGTATATCTTGTGAAATAAACCGGCGGGCACTGTGTATCCGCTGAATGATAATAATAATCATGGAAAATTTACACGATTTATTGGTTAAGCGTCACAGCATCCGTAAATATACCGATGAGCCGGTAGACGCAGATTCGGTCTGTCTTATACTTGAAGCCGCATTGCTTGCACCAACATCTAAAAGCAGCCGATGCTGGCAGTTTATCGTTGTGGAGGATAAATCTGTGCTTGAACAAATAAGTGAATGCAAGCCTGCGGGCGCACATCCGATAAAGAAAGCCGCTTTTGCAGTTGTTGTATGCGCTGACCCATCTAAAAGTGATCCCTGGATAGAGGACGCCTCTATCGCTGCAGCTTATATGCAACTTCAGGCTACAGATCTCGGACTTGGGTCTTGTTGGATACAGGTGCGTGACAGATATGCTGCTGATGGAACTCCGTCTGAAGAAATCATACAGGAGTTGCTGGGTATACCGGACGTATATCCGGTGTTGTGTGTCATGACATTCGGTCATCCAGACGAGACGCGTAAGCCTGTCGATACAGCGAAACTTTTGTGGGAAAAGGTTCATGTAGGTGCATGGAGAAATGTCGATGCTGAATAGCAAAGCTGAATTAAAACCGGAGGTCGTTATAATCGGCTCTGGCAACGTCGCTACACATATAGCCTTGCATCTTGATGGGCAGGCTGATATAAAACAGATATACAGTAGGGCATACAGTAATGCCAAGACGCTGGCATCATTGCTGACTTGTTGTAAGCCTGAGTGTGTGGATGATTTATCGGGATTATATACCAATGCGGACATATACATTGTCGCAGTAAAAGATGATGTAATTCCTGAAATTGGCAATAAACTGCCGAGGCTTGAAAGGGGCATAACCGTACACACCTCGGGAAGCGCTCCGGATGATGCACTGGGGGTTAATGGTAATCGCTGTGGTGTCTTGTATCCGCTTCAGACTTTCTCTAAGCAGAAAAATGTGGACTGGAGTCAGATCACGGTTTTCACATACTCATCGGATGCCGATGCATTAGCCTTGATAAACAAAGTGGCAAATATGCTTAGCGATAAAGTAAAAGTGATTGACGGAAACCTACGCTCCAGATTGCATATAGCTGCGGTTTTTGCATGTAATTTTGCAAACTATATGTGGATTA
Organism: uncultured Muribaculaceae bacterium; assembly: GCA_910586995.1. GTDB lineage: Bacteria > Bacteroidota > Bacteroidia > Bacteroidales > Muribaculaceae > CAG-873. The sequence goes on from CAJUKZ010000013.1 coordinate 51,618, forward strand.
AGAGCGAACGTATTCTGAACGAATGCGGTTGTACTCTGAATGACTTTTCTCCATTGCTGCAAGAGACGCTTGAGAAAGCACTTGAACAGGGCGCGGAAAAATCACAGACCGGGCCTGCCCGCAGGGGAGACAGAAAGATAATAGACAAACATACCGGAATGTTGCATGACAAAGAAGATACTGAACTTTATCGATCCCTTTCAAATGGTATAATGCGTCATTTCGGTCTGATATAGCGGATTTATGAGCAAGATAAATTATGATCTTAACAAAATACGAGGCATAGTGTTTGATGTGGATGGAGTGCTGTCTCCATCTACGATTAGTCTCGGAGATGATGGGATGCCGATCCGTATGGTTAACATAAAGGATGGCTATGCGTTGCAGCTTGCGGTAAAAAAAGGTTATGACATTGCCATAATAACCGGGGCAGACACATCTGCAATAGTTAAGCGATACAATGCGCTTGGTATCAAGGATGTGTATCTTAAAGCATCGATGAAATTGCCACTGCTTGAAGCATGGATGAGTGATCATGGTCTTGCTGCCGATCAGGTTGCTTATGTCGGTGATGATATTCCGGATTATGAAGCTATGCGTCATGTAGGTCTTGCTGTTGCTCCGGCGGATGCAGCGGTTGATATAAAAGATATAGCAGGTTACATCTCTCCTGTGAATGGTGGATATGGTGTTGCCAGGGATTTACTTGAACAGATACTAAAGGCCGGAGGGCATTGGATGTCCCATTCGGAGGCATTCGGTTGGTAAGACTGAGGATATGTTTGATTGTTCTGATAATAAAGTAATGCCGCCAGTCCTTACGGACAAGCGTATTCTGCTCGCAAGCAATTCGCCAAGGCGTAGGGAATTGTTGGGAATGATATTGCCGGAATATTCAGTTCCGGAATCAGTAGATATTGAAGAATGTTATCCGGCAGATCTTGCTGCTGATGATGTTCCGTCATACTTGTCGAGATTGAAGGCAGGGCCATATTTGTCTATACTTGACGAACGTGATATTTTGATTACTGCGGATACGGTAGTCATTGTGGATGGGCATATACTTGGTAAGCCTAAAGATCATGCTGACGCATGCCTGATGCTCGGTATGCTATCCGGTCGCACCCACACGGTTGTGACGGGTGTCACCATATCAGATATAAACGATTCATATACTTTCTCTGAATCGACTGAGGTCACATTTGAGAACCTCGAGGATTTTGAAATTGAAGAATATGTCTTGCGCTACAGACCGTATGACAAAGCTGGAGCATATGGAATCCAGGAATATATCGGAGCCATAGGAATCAAGGAAATCAAGGGCAGTTTCTATAATGTGATGGGATTGCCGGTGGGTGCATTATACCGGCATCTGAGGCGATTCATCAAAGCACGTGATTTCAGTTAAAACGTTCATTGTGAAAGTCGCGTGAGCCTGGTGAAACGTATGTCGACTTTCTTCGTTTTGTTTTATTGTGTATTCGTGAGGAGTCTTTGCGAGGATCGGATTTTATTGTTGAAACAACGCTGTCGGAAAGAATTGCGCCCTGAGTTTGAATCGGAAGATATGTTTGTCTGGGGCTGTCATATGAATGCTTGCATATAGAAAATATTATAGTTCCGATCAGAATTGCGATGCACGCAAATACAGACATTCGTTCGCGTTTGGACATTCTGAAAAAATCTTTCTTCACAGGCGCTGATTTGTTAATGTATGTGGCAAATGTAATAAATAATTGTAGCAGTCGCAAATTTTGCTTATTTTTGTGTGAAATTAGCTAACAATGAGCATTACAGATAA
>CAJUKZ010000014.1 GCA_910586995.1 uncultured Muribaculaceae bacterium
GCACGACCTTGCCAAGGTCGGGGTCGCGGGTTCGAGTCCCGTTTTTCGCTCTAAGTTCTTAGCAACAATTTGTCCGGGTGGTGGAATTGGTAGACACGCTACTTTGAGGGGGTAGTGGCCATTGGGCTGTGTGAGTTCGAATCTCATCTCGGACACTTGAAAAAAATCCGCAAGTAATTAGATTTTAATTATTTGCGGATTTTTCTTTTTATATCTTTCAATTATAGCGCCCCGTTAGGGGCGCATAGTAAACCACTATAGATAGTCTTCGCGATGAGGCGTAAACACATCTATTACTTCCCCACCCTCTATCACTTCGAATGAATGAGGAGTATTCCCTGGGATTGCGTAGGTATCGCCTGGATGCATGATCACATCAAATTTTTCGTCTCCTTCAACAATCAACCTATACTCTCCGGAAATTACGTAACCGCATTGTTCGTGCGGATGACTGTGTAGTGTAGCAAAATTCCCTTTGACATAATTCATCTTTGTCACCATTGATTTCTCTCCTACGGCAAGCGAATCAAGATCAACTCCCTTGAATGTCTTTTTCAGCGCAGCTTCACGGCGCACAAAAACTTTCTTCTGCATCATATTATTCTTTATATTGATAACTCCATCTGAATGTCGCCTCTGGCATATGCCGGATGGTATTCAGATAATTCCTTAAAGCCCAATTTACGGTAAAGCGCTATGGCTGGCTTCAGACGTGTATTACTTTCAAGAAAAAGCATACGTCCACCTGATTCACGTGCTACTCTGATAGCGGCATCACAAAGCCTACGTCCTATTCCTTTTCTCCGTATAGAACCGTCGACCGCAAGTTTTGCCAGTTCAAAATCATAAAGGGATTCCTGCGGCATCGGACATAATGCGCACACTCCTACAGGAAAACCGTTGTATAAAGCAACGAATATGCGCCCACCTTTCTCAAGGATAAATTTTTCCGGATTTTCCAAAACCTCAATATCATGCGCTTCAAGTTCCCAATAAGATTCGATCCAGTTTCTATTGAGTTCATAGAATGCCTTCTTATATTTCGGTTGATATTCAACAATCTCTACCTCGGTACGCTCCCGCTGTTCTTTTATCAAGCGTACACGCTCTTTAATAGATTTACGGTCCAGAGCTTTCTCCCAATCAGCAATTGCAGACCATAGGTCATTGTCGCATTCAGATGATATCTGCTCTACAGCTCGTTCTACGTCCCGCAGTTGGACAATGAGTTCTTGCGAAATAGATTTGCCATAGTCGGTCAGTGTGATAAGATTGCAACGGCGATCCGCCACATCATCTATAGTTGTGATAATTCCAGCTTCTGTCATTTCCTTTACAATAGTGCTGACTGATGGATGCGATTGTCCAATCTCCCTCGCTATCGATGTCACACTTTTGGGCTGTTCATCTGTGAGAGAATAAAAAACCGGAAACCATTTGGGCTTCATGTCAATACCATAAAGTCCATAAATACCAGCAGCGTCCCGCGTTAAGGTATCAGTAAGGATTCTCAACCTGCTACCTATTGCCATCTTTCCTGTACGTTCAAAAAAATCCATATATCAGAATGTGATTACGTAATTGATTACGCAAATTTACAAATTTTTTACGAATTCCAAACACTCCAAGTCTGAATACCCGGTATATTACGAGTGATGCAGACCCGTACCGTTATTGCTAATAACAAATATACTACTCTGATATTCCACAGATTAGTGCAATACCAGAGCAGTATAAACAGAATATTACTTATAAATATTTATTTACGTGAATACGAAATATAGGCAAATATAAAGGCAACAATGCCACATATTCCAAGAAGAATAAGCGTAGTGGACATTATATTGCCTAATCCTACAAGTGGAGAAACAATGCTGCCTGACAGGAAGCCTACCGCGCCAAAGACAGCAGAGGCCGTGCCTATTGCCTTGCGCCCCTCGTCCATAGCCAGTGTTGTGGCGGAAGTGAAAATAAATCCGACTCCTACAAGCATGGTGAATGTGAATATCTCGTATGGCCAGAACGATGGAATAAAGATATAGGATAGCACTTGCGACAACACTGATACCAGAATACCTGCAGCCCCGAAAAGCGAAGCATTTTTCATCTGTCGGAACTTAAGCGATAGCCCTGAACCAATGCCTATGCCAAGCGCGTTGACACCAAAGATCAGAGCAAACTGTAGTTCGGAATAACCGAAATAATTCTGCACAATGAATGATGCTGATGAAATATAGGAGAACAACACTCCGCAGGCAAACATATACATTACAGTGTAGATTACATAATACTTTAGCCGAAAAATCTCCGGGAACTTGCGAATAAGACTTGCAACCGTACCTTTGTAACGCACATCGGCAGAAAGCGACTCGCGAAAGACCATACACATTGCAAGAATCACAACACCGATGCCAAATAAAATCCAGAAAATACCCTTCCATCCAACAGCTTCGGAGACAAGACCTCCGATTACAGGTGCAGTCACAGGTGCTATACCATTTATAGCACCTATTATGGCGAGCATTTTTGCCAATTCGCGCCCGGAACAACAATCAGTAGCAACAGAGCGCGACAGCACAAGGCCGCCAGAACCACCAAGCCCCTGCAGGAATCGACAAAAGTTGAAAAATTCAATAGTTGGAGAGAAAATCGAAGCAACTGTTGATGCCGAGAACAGTATCATGGATGCTACAAGCACTGGACGACGGCCATATTTATCGCTCAGGGGACCAAAGAAAATCTGCCCGACAGCGAGTCCAAGCATGCTTGTCGCAAGTCCCATCTGTACCTGCGAAACTGTGGTGTGAAAAATATCAGCCATTGATGGCAGCGTAGGCAGATACATATCGGTTACAAATGGTCCGAATGCCGATAGCATACCAAGAAATACAATAAGGAAAATGTAATACCTCTTACTGAATTGAAACATAATGATTGGAAAAAATTTTCGCAAAGTTACCAATTTTTGTATTTCAGGTGAATACAAAAATGGGCCGGAAACACTATCAAAGTATTTCCGGCTGCATATTTATTTTTATTTCAGAGTATTGGAAATCCAATTAAAAAGATCATCAAGATTATAATCTCCCGAATGTGGTCGATTCCACGGTAGGGCGAAATTCACGTTCTTCCCGGCATTCATCAATTTTGTAGCAAGATTCAGAGGTACAAGAAATGAAGTATCCCTATCCTTGGCTCCGTGGCGTATATACCAGTTGGGTGAGACTGTGGATTTGTCTGTTCCTATATAGTTCATAGGATTCATTATGGCAACTCTATCAACCATTTCCTTATCCAATTTCACACTTGATGAATGCAGTCTGTGCCGTAGGCTGAAGTCGGTAAAATTGGCTGCCTCGCCTCTGTCATCTCCGAAAACCTTATTTTCAGGAGATGGTGTATCTATTATCACACCCATCTGATCAAATGCCGGTGGCGTTTTCAATGGTGTTTGCGAAGCTACATAGGTCAGATACTTGTCTATGTCGAGATCAGTTACAAAATCTGTCTTATTATTGAAGCGAGGCATATTTCCCTGCCCAAAAGACGGGGCTTGACGGCCGTCGCCCATAACAGGACGCTTGTTTCCAGCCCGATCATTACGAGGACCGCCACCCATAGGGCCCGATTTGTCCTGATAGAAAGTGAAACCGATAGTATCCGGAATCTCGCAACCCTCTTGCAATGCCCGGTGAACAGACTCCAATATAAAACCTTTCAAATATTCCTTATAATTATCTGCTGTAATTATATTCCCATTTTTATCTTTAAGTTGCAGGGAATTAATGTATTCAGGACATTCTGCCGACAACTCATCCGAAATTTTCATCTGAGCATCATCCAAATGTCTTACACCTGCATTTGTGCATCCGTAAAGCCACTCATATTCCATGTCGGCATGATTAAGATCTGTAATCGGGCAATAGCAGATAGCAGCAAAAACATCATCACGAGTATCCGCTGCGCCCATCTCCTTCAGATACACCTCATACTCTACGCTATTGCCGGTAGCTCCAAGCAACGAAGACATCGCACCACCGGCACTTGTTCCATCTGTAAATATAAGTTCCGATTCGCCTGGAATAACATCATCATTAAATCGAAGATAGCGCACGGCTGCTTTTAAATCAAGAAGGCCGTTGGGTGCAGTGCCCGTATAGACCGTCTTGCCATTCCGCTCTATTATCGAATTAGAACCTCTTGAGCCAGGTATGCAAACCACATAACCTTCTTTCAACGCACGCCCCGTGGCATCAGTTGGAGAGGGGGACTTGGCTGTAGATGCCATATATCCTCCGACATATGTGCGCAGGAGAATCGGAACTCGCGAAACACCGGCAAGCCGTTCCGGTACATAAATATTCAGAGTCTGATAGGTAGAGTCCTCTACGTTAGTAACATAGAATATTCCCTCATATGCTTTATACTTGACTCGTTCTCCATCAGGCATTATAATCGATTGAGCAGTGAATTTTTCAGGATTAAACCTGAGGGGATCAGTCTGTGCCATAGTGCAAAATGATGCTCCAATTACAATCAAGGCAGTTGATAATATCTTATAATTCATAACTTTTTATTTAGATCATTTATTACAACCTCCATATTTTCAGTAAAAGCGATTGTTCGCGATGCAGTTTCCTGTGGGCCAGCCGGATACTCAGCATTCAGCCTTATCAGTGTTGCATCCGGATTACGGTATGTCACCTGTTCGAACGGATAGCGGATAATAGCCGGAGTATTGAATCCTATGCCCAATTCAAGAAGAACGACCACACCGTGGTCTGCATATCTGGCCATGAAGTCTTCATAGCGTCCGGCAGCCTTGCTCCATTCCTCATCCTGCACGAAATATTGATTTTTCCGGACATGCACATCCATGTTGCCGCCACAGACAGGACATACAGGCACATATTCTGGATCTACAGTGAGATCATGGCTATGTCTGACAATCGCTTCAACTGCTTTTTTATCTGAATAAACCTTTGGATGACAGCCAATCGCACATTGCATGAGTCCATAATCGCCCTGCACCTCAAAAATTTTATCCGGATCGAATCCGGCTTTCCTGAACTGGGCATCTACGTTAGTAGTTATTACAAAATATCTTTTGTCCTTAACCAAATCAAACAATTCACGATAGAGCGGAAATGCATCCGGACGAAATCGGGCGTAATCTATATGCCGCGCCCAACGAGCCCATCGCTGTTCTTCGGTAGGGAAATCATAAAAGCTGGATGTATATAAATCCGAAAAATCATATCTTGCAATATAATCGGCAAATTCCTTCCTGAAGCCAGATCCGGAATAATCAAGCCCGGCAGCGGCCGATAATCCTGCTCCTGCACCTATAACAATAGCTTCGGCATCAGCGAGTTTCTTACGCGACGATCTTATCCTTTCATCAAAATTATTCATAGCCTAATAATTTCTTATAGATTTCGTAATCGGAATCTTTAAATACGTTGAAAACGACTGAATCAATAGAGCTTGTAGTGTATGATCTCAAATAATCCAAGACTGTAGCTACTGCAATCCCGGCAGCCTTATCAGGCGGAAAATGAAATTCTCCGGTCGAGATACAACAGAATGCTATCGATCGCAATCTTTTCTCATCTGCAAGGGTAAGACAATTCCGATAGCAATCAGCAAGCAACCGACAATCATTATCATCAGGATACCCAGTGTAAATTATTGGACCGACGGTATGTATAACCCAACATGCAGGAAGATTATATCCACGTGTGATCTTGGCTTTCCCTGTTGGTTCATCATGCCCCTGCTGACGCATGATCCGCGCACACTCCTCTCTCAATTCCATTCCTGCTGCTGAATGGATAGCATTATCAATACAGCGATGATGAGGGATGAAGCATCCAAGCATCTGCGAATTTGCTGCGTTTACAATAGCATCAACCGACAAGCGTGTAATGTCGCCTTGCCATAGCCTAAGATGTGGATAAAGCGGAGAAGCGGGTATTGAAGCCAATGCCACAACACCTTTCTTTTCGCGCTGCCAGGCGAGTTCATCATCCTGAATAGCCATTATATCTTCAGGTAACGGGGATGGTGGCCTCACATTCATTAGCGAACGCAGCAAGTAGCGTTTCTCATCAATCCCATCAGGTATGGAAATCCGTGAATACTCAGGACGCTCCGCAAGGAGCACCCTGAGCAGACGGTCAAGATTTTTCACATCAGAAGTCATAGTGTATAAGTGTCGGCGGATTGGTCCTAAGGTCGAAATAATCGGCCGATTCAGCAGGAAGGCGCAGGTATACCAGATCCTTATAAGTCTTATAGAGATGAGGAAGCACCGGATTAGAGTCGAAGATCTCGCGCTGCACCTCGTCAGGGATCTCGAAATCAATTGTTCCGTTGATGCGGGCAAACTCCGCTCCTTTCAGATCAAGGATAGCCACATTCGGATTCGCTTTAAGTTGAGTATATACATCTTTTCGAGGAGATGTCGCGAAGTAGATTGAATTATTGTCTGCATCAATCTTCATTATCTGAAAAATGCGCAGATGCGGCTTGTTATCTGCTGAGGTCGCAAAAGCCACTTCCTTATTCTTGTGGAATATCTCTAATAATTTCTTATCCATAGTTTTGCTTAATAACCAATTGTAAAACGTTCTTTGTGATGTGCCGGACTGGCAAGTTCATCTACCATAGCCTTGGCATAATCTTCTACTGAAATGAAACTATTTCCATCCTTATCAAAAATCATGTCATCTTTGCCGAGACGGTAAACTCCAGTACGTTTGCCCGGACCATTTGCACCCATGTCGCCAAGATTTCCGGCAGGAGAGAAGAATACCCAATCGATGTCATTTTCTTTCATCAGTGTATTGAGGTAGAATTCACCGAGCGACTTAACACCGGGAACCCACGCCTCAGGTAAAGTTCCGGTGTCGATGAGGCGCACTCCGGGTTTCACAAACAATGTGCCAGCACCACCTACGATCAGCAGACGCTGTACTCCTGCTTTCTTGGCTGCTTCAAGAATCTTGGGATAGTTGGCCAGGGTGTCTTCATATATATTAGGGTTTGCCCAGCCAGGATTATACGCACTTATCACATTCTTAAAACCATGCAGACTCTCAGTCAAAGCTCTTTCATCAGAGACGTCGACTTTTTTTACGGTAAGGTCCGGATTCTTAACCTTTATCTTCTCCGGATGATTTACGAGTGCCTCAACCCTGTATCCACGGTCAAGAAGTTCACGAAGAATGGCGGAACCGACAAAGCCGCTTGCGCCAATTAGTACTACTTTATTATCCATATTCTTTTGTTTTTCAAATTACTATACTTAATATACCCCAAAATTAGCCAAAAAGTTTAATGGTAATGCTTGGTGTAGTATATTGCTGTCAACTTACTTAAATGTTAGTAATGTTGATTCTCAAAAAGATTTATACAGAGAGAATCGTCTATTATTAAAGTTTTTTAATATGATATCAGTTCGTATTTGTATACTTAACTGCAATTTCTTACTTTTGCATAGTAATATTGAATAACAGCGACGTATGGAAAGAAATTTCAATAAGAATGAATTATATCCCGACTGTCCAATCCGCAATATACTCAACCGAATAAGCGACAAATGGACACTTCTCGTTCTATACACGCTAAATGGGCGTGAGTCTATGCGCTTCAAAGAACTTAAGGAAGAACTGACCGATATATCTCAAAAAATGCTTGTTCTGACACTGAGAACACTCGAGATAGACGGCTTTGTGGTACGTAAGGTCTATGCTGAAGTTCCTCCGAGAGTGGAGTATCGGCTTACTGAGCGATCCCACTCATTATTTCCCATTATAAACCAACTTATCCAATGGGCTAAAGACCATATGGACGAGATTCTCCTTGACCGCACCAAGGCCCTCAATTAAAGACATTGGCAGACCTGTGCGAACGATATGCTGTCGGAGACTGCCCTGTATGCTTCTTAAAAAATTTGCAGAAAGATGCCACCTCAGAAAAATGAAGTTCTGAAGATATATCCTGTATTGATTTTTTTGATGTGTTCAACATTTCAGTAGCCTGCTGAAGCAGTTCATCACGAATGACCGCATAAGGAGTCTTACCAAGTCTATCTTTCACGACTCTTGATAAATGTTTTGATGATATACAAAGTCTTTGGGCATAGAAGTCAATATTGTGCTCTGATTTATAATATCTCCATACCAACTTCAGAAAGCTACGCAATATTGTATCCTGACGGTTCTCCACTCTCTCGGCATCTTCCAAAGCTCTCTTTTTATGCCTAACGAGATTACCTGCCTCAAGCATAAAACTCCGGAAGTAAGTCTGGCAAAGTTCTATCCGGTAATAATTGCTAAAATCGGCCAGTGAATCAGCAAGCATTTCAAGATGCCTACACAATTTCCGCATCTCATCTGACTCCAAATGCAGCATGGGAATTTCATGCCTATCTTTAAAGGATTCGGAGTCAGCAGGTTTCAGACCATTAAGCGACTCATTCGTAAAAAGGTAGTTAGGGAGAATACACCACGCATTTAAATTATCAGTGAACGAGACGAACGTAATCGGTTCCCATACCAACATATCCACCAGTACATTTTCCTTTACGTCAACTATCCCGCTACCTATTTTTACGGTAGCGCCCCCGGCAGAAACAAGAAGAAACACCCTGCATTCCTGAACCGGAATATCAATAAGCCGATGCATAAAGGAGGGCTTTACCAATAATACTCTGTCAGGAATTGACATCTCTTGCGGAAAGATGGATATAATTTCAGATTGCCTCATACTATATAGAATACAGATGCAAATATAGAATAAAAATGCGCTGTTTGGAAAATTTTTCAGCAACAAACCGGTTAAACCTCCCATATATGCGCACAATGGACAATTTTCAGTTATATGTGAATAATATACCGCCAAACGTTTGGATGTAATTTTGTACAAATTTTCCAAACACATGTCACATTCAAAATTTATAATTGGAATCGCCCTGCTTGGATTTACCGTTATATCATGCAGTAAATCCACTGAAAGACAGGCTGAGGATACTCCACAGGAGTATCCTCTATTAACCATCAAACCTGAAGATAGAAACCTGTCTGTCAAGTACTCAGCAGTATTGGAAGGCTGCCAGGATGTAGAAATCCGTCCGGAAGTTTCAGGACTAATAACAAAAGTATGCATAAACGAGGGTTCTTATGTCAGGAAAGGCCAGATTCTCTTTGTCATTGATCAAGTCCCTTATCGCGCAGCTTTGCAAAAAGCAGAGGCTACTGTTGCTACAGCAGAAGCAGAATTGGCAAATGCAGCACTCTCTCTTGAAGGAAAAGAAGAATTATTCAAAGAGAATGTGATTTCCGATTTTGAACTTCGCACTGCACAGAATTCCTATAGAAGTGCCGAAGCATCATTGCTCCAGGCCAAAGCACAACTACGTGAGGCTCAAAACAATCTGTCTTATACCGAAGTGAAAAGTCCTGTTGACGGAATAGCAGGTATGACATCCTATCGAATAGGAGCACTCGTTGGGCCGACAATGACAGAACCGCTTATTTCAGTTTCTGACAACTCCAGAATGTATGCCTATTTCTCCATGAATGAGAAGCAGGCGCTTGAAATGGTTTCAAAATACGGAACTGTAGCGGAAGCCGTAAAGTCGTACCCACCGGTTTCGCTTGAGCTTAAAGATGGCAATATATATGAAAGCGAGGGTGTGATTGATGTCATAAGCGGAATTGTTGACAAGGCAACAGGTACAGTATCCCTGCGCGCCAATTTCCCTAACGACAAAGGAAAACTTCTCAGCGGAGGTTCTGCGAATATCATTCTCGCATATGAGCGTCCGTCATCCCTTGTCATACCTCAGGGCGCTACATATGAGATACAAGACCGGATTTTTACATATAAGGTCGTTGGCGGAACTGCAGTCTCCACTCCAATCGAGGTATTCGAAATTAATGATGGAAAGGAATATATCGTGACATCCGGTCTTTCTGAAGGTGACATCATAGTTGCAGAAGGAGCCGGTTTGCTGAAAGCCGGAACTAAAGTGACCGCCATGAATGAGCATTCTAAAACCGAAGGAGACAAAAAATGAATATACAGAGGTTTATTGACCGACCGATATTATCAATGGTAATATCGGTTGTTATTGTAGTTGCTGGTCTTATTGGTCTATTCTCCCTCGCGGTTGAGCAATATCCCGACATCGCACCGCCGACAGTGCGTGTTTCTGCCACTTATAGCGGAGCTAACGCCGAGACAGTACAAAAGAGTGTAATCGTGCCATTGGAAGAGGCAATAAACGGTGTCGAAAACATGACATACATGACCTCGACTGCCAGTAATACCGGAAGTGGGGAGGTCACTATTTTCTTCAAGCAAGGAAGCGACGGTGACATGGCGGCTGTCAATGTTCAGAACAGCGTATCCACAGCCACAGCGCTTCTTCCAGCCGAAGTCACTAAGGTAGGAGTTACCACCCGCAAGCGCCAGAACAGTACGCTTATGGTATTCGGATTATTCAGTCCGAACGGGACTTACGACGAAACATTTCTTACTAACTACATGAACATCAATGTGAAGCCCGGTATCCAGCGAATCTCGGGTGTTGGCGAGGTGAACGTCATGGGTGGAGCATATGCCATGCGTATTTGGCTCAAACCTGATGTTATGGCTCAATATGGGCTGGTGCCTGACGATGTGACATCAGCCCTGTCGAGCCAGAATATAGAAGCTTCGACAGGTGCAATTGGTGAAGATTCAGAGAATGTTTTCCAATACACATTGAAGTATCGCGGACGATTGGAAGAAGAAAGCGAATTCGAGGAAATCATAATCAAGGCATTTGATGATGGCAGGATTCTTCGATTGAAGGATATTGCCGACGTTGAGCTCGGAGCACAGAGCTATTCTTACAAAGGATTCGTAAACGGCCTTCCGGGTGCTACATGCATGATCAATCAGATTTCCGGATCAAATGCCAATGAAATAATCATAAATATAGAGAATTATCTCGAACAAGTGAAGAAATCGCTGCCTGACGATGTTGAACTTGTGCAACTGATGAGCACCAAGACTTTCCTTGATGCATCTATCAACAAAGTGATTGAGACATTGCTCGAAGCGATTGTCCTTGTGGTTCTTGTAGTATATTTTTTCCTACAGAATCCGCGGTCGACACTTATTCCCACAATAAGCATATTCGTATCACTGATAGGAACATTCGCAGTTCTATATCTTGCCGGATTCAGTATCAACCTGCTTACTCTATTCGCTCTTGTGCTGGCCATCGGTACAATTGTGGATGATGCCATCATCGTGGTTGAGGCTGTCCAGACCAAATTTGACGAAGGCTATAAATCTACCTACCGCGCTGCTGTAGATGCTATGGATGGCGTGTCTTCAGCACTTGTAACCTCCACTCTTGTCTTCATGGCCGTTTTCGTACCAGTCTCATTTATGGGCGGAACATCCGGTGTATTCTATACCCAGTTCGGTATAACAATGGCTGTGTCTGTCGGCATCTCTGCTGTTAACGCTCTCACACTTTCACCGGCTCTTTGTGCCTTGCTTCTGCGTCCGAATCAGGAGATCAAAGAAGGTACTAAACTTGAATTCTCGACACGTTTCCGCCTGGCTTTTGATGCTGGATTCAAGAAGATTGTGCGCAAATATGTTTCCGGAGTATTCTTCTTTATAAAACATAAATGGATCGGATGGTCTGTTCTTGCTGCTGCCTGCTGTATTCTCGTTTGGCTTATGAATACCACAAAAACTGGTCTTGTTCCAAATGAAGACACCGGAGCGATGTTCATGAGCTTTGACTCTCCTGCCGGAAGCACACTTGCAGAAACTGAATCAATCATGCAGCAGATTCAGGCTGAATTGAAAGAGATGCCACAAATTGACAACTTCAATATGGTGGCCGGTTTCGGTATGGCATCCGGCAATGGTTCTTCTCATGGTATGTTTATCATAAAGTTGAAGCCCTGGGATCAACGCACTGAAAAAAATGATAATGTCGATGCGATCCGCAATGAAATCTACAGACGTACCGCCCATATCAAAAATGCACGCCTGTTTATTTTCGCACCTCCGATGATTCAGGGCTACGGCTCGGGAAATAGTTTCGATGTATATGTGCAGGATCGCTCGGGAAAAGGATATGATGAGCTCAGCAAAGTAACTACTGACTTTCTCGAAGCACTAAACAAGCGCAATGAAATTGAGATGGCTCAAACTTCATTCAGTTCAAATTTCCCGCAATACACCATTGACGTGGATGAGGCTCAATGCCAGCGGGCTGGAACTACAACCTCTGAAGTGCTTAACGTACTTTCAGGATACTTCGGCAGTATCTATGCATCCAATTTCAACAGGTTCACAAAAATATACCGTGTGATTGTCCAAGCCCCATATAACTACCGCGACGGCATGGATGCACTTGACAATATATTTGTAAAGACAAAAAACGGCATGGCCCCGATCAGCCAATTTGTATCACTGACTAAAACCTATGGGGCTGAATCCTTAATGAGATTCAATATGTTTGCTGCCATAAACGTACAAGGCATGCCAGCACAGGGATATAGCTCAGGTGACGTGATCAAAGCCATAAACGAAGTGGCTGCAAAGACACTTCCTACTGGCTTCGGCTTCGAGTTCTCCGGCATGACAAGAGAGGAGGAACAGACTGGCAACAACCATACCACCATCATAATATATGGCATATGCATACTGTTCATTTACCTAATATTATGCGCATTATATGAAAGCCTCTTTATCCCGTTGGCAGTTATCCTATCTGTCCCCTTTGGTCTGATGGGCAGTTTCCTGTTTGCAAAACTTTGGGGTATTGAGAACAACATATATCTACAGACCGGTTTGATCATGCTTATAGGACTATTGGCTAAAACGGCCATTCTACTTACCGAATATGGTACAGAACGCCGTAAAGCCGGAATGTCATTAACTCAGGCTGCCATATCGGCGGCATCGGTTCGTCTACGTCCTATCCTCATGACCGCCCTGACAATGATTTTCGGTCTGCTGCCACTCATGTTTGCAACCGGAGTCGGTGCAAACGGCAACACATCTCTCGGTGTGGGCGTTGTCGGTGGAATGATAATCGGCACTATCGGACTTCTATTTGTCACTCCTGCATTCTTCATCACATTCCAGTGGATCGAGGAAAAAGTGATGGGACGCAGGCGTAAGGATCGCGAAAAAGAACTATCAAAATGAAACGGATACCATTTTATATAATTGCCACAAGCTTGCTCTCTGGTTGTAATACATATAGTAACTACAACCGTCCGGAAGGACTACCGGTGGATTCAATTTACAATGAGTCCACACTGGCACAGGCAGATTCATTGACATCTCTGGGATTCATGCCTTGGCGTGAGCTTTTCACAGATACTTGCCTGCAAAATCTTATTCAGGAAGGACTTGACTACAACTCTGATCTGCAGATTGCTATGCTGAGGATAGATGAGGCCAAAGCCGGACTTAATGCCGCTAAACTTGCATACCTCCCTTCTCTTACATTCTCACCTAATGGATCTATCACTTCTGTAGATGGCGGCAAGGCTTCTAAAATATATGAACTTCCATTTTCATTGAGCTGGGAAATAGACCTGTTCGGCAAGCTGCACAATGCGAAAAAAGAGCAACAGATGTTGCTGCTCAGCCAACAAGCATATGCCGGCGCTGTTAAATCTGAACTAATTTCCACTATAGCCAACAGCTACTATGCACTCCTGATGCTCGACAGCCAGATAGAGATCAGCAATCAAACTATCGATGTATGGCGCGAACAATTGCGCACAATGGAATTGCAACTGAAAGTGGGTGCGATAAGGGAAAATGCTGTAAGTCAAGCAAAGGCTAATCTGGAAGGACTGCTTGCAACACACAACTCCCTACTCCGTCAGCAACATGAGACAGAAAATTCGCTATGTACCTTGCTTGGCGTTGTATCCCACCATATTTCGCGCTCAACACTTGAAGCACAGGCCATTCCTGAAAATATTTCTGTCGGAATTCCGCTGCAGTTACTATCTTGCCGACCCGATGTTGTCCAAGCCGAGATGACTTTGGCTGCGGCTTATTACTCCACAAACCAGGCAAGGGCAGCTTTCTACCCTTCGCTTACAATCGGAGGCTCTGCCGGATGGACAAATGCATTGGGGCAAGCCGTCAGTAATCCCGGTGGATGGATCATATCCGCTTTAGGATCGTTGACCCAACCGATATTCCAACGCGGAAAACTGATCTCAAATCTCAGAATCTCAAAGGATGAAGAACAGATTGCCCTGTTGAATTATAAACAAACCTTGCTAAATGCCGGTCAGGAGGTCAACGATGCCCTATATGCAATTGAGTCGCACGGAAATAATTATTCTTATCATACCAGCCAGTGCGATGCTCTGACACGGACTGTGAAATCAAACGAACTGTTATTCCGCACCAACAATGCAACATATCTGGAACTACTTTCGTCCCGTCAAGACCTTCTGAATTCCCGCCTCAACCTCATAGCGGATAAGGTAAGTCAACTTCAATCGGTTGTCAGCCTGTATATGGCTCTTGGAGGCGGAGCAAAATAAAAAAAGTCGAACAATAAGAGGCAAGATCACGTTCTTTAAAAGATCTTGCCTCAATTGTTTTTATGAAAGTGAACGCTATACCACTGAAGAAGTACATCGCTATTTCAGCAATACTTATAGTCCTGATAATGACGGTTCTGGATGTAACCGTTGTGAATGTTGCCATCCCTGTGCTTGCCGTGGAATTCGGCATCTCAGACTCTCTATCAGTCTGGATTGTAACAATATATGAGTTGATAATAACCATGCTTATTCTCCCATTGTCGTCGCTGGGCGACATGTACAGCTACAGACGTACATTTCTTACAGGCGTGGTCATCTTCACTTTGTCTTCTGCTCTATGCGCAGCTTCGCAGAACTTCTCTATGATTCTTATAGCCCGCGCTCTGCAGGGCATCGGCGCGGCATGTGTCATGAGCGTAAATATAGCACTTACAAGGTTGATATATCCCAAAGAGATACTCGGACGCGGACTTGCTCTCAACGGCATGGTAATCGCGAGCGCGACAGCAGCCGGACCTACCATCGCCGGAGCACTGCTGTCAATAGCATCGTGGCACTGGCTATTCCTTATCAACATTCCTCTCGGTATTGTGGCATGGATCGTCGGACGCAAACATCTTCCTCAAAACACAGTAAGCAAAAGCACAAAAAGCTACGACTGGATAGGCGCATTCGAGAATGCAGCTATGTTCGGCTTATTATTCCTTGCACTCGGTAGCTACAAGGCTAAGGATGATGAACTACGTCTGATCCTCATGCTTGCTATTTGCATAATCATAGGTTACTTCTACGTAAGACGCGAAATGCACAGAAGCGAACCGATGCTACCTGTTGACCTGTTCAGAATACGGCTGTATTCATTAAGTATAGCTACGTCTGTATGCTCCTTCATTGCTCAGATGCTGGCTATGGTGTCTATGCCATTCATACTTATGAACAGTTACGGTTTCTCCTCCATAACAACCGGATTGCTTATGACTCCTTGGCCCGTAGCCACTATGATATGCTCTCCTCTTGCAGCCCGTTTTGTCGAACGGCATAACGCCGGGAAAACTGCCGCTGTAGGAATGGCAGTGTTTGCAATAGGCTTACTGTTACTTATATTTATACCTCTGACTGAGGTCACAGGATTGAATATTGCCTGGCGAATGGCCATATGTGGAATCGGATATGGAATATTCCAGACTCCCAACAATATTGTAATGGTATCGTCAACTCCCATACACCGTTCCGGTGGAGCCGGAGGAATGCAGAGCACGGCTCGACTTGTCGGTCAGACTCTCGGAGCAACACTTGTAACTATAATATTCGTTATAACAAGCGGCACAACATATACAATGGTTCACCACTGTCTGAGCATAGCCATTGTATTCGCTCTCATTGCAGGCATATTCAGCCTCTCAAGATCCTGATTGCAAGTTAGATTTATTTATTTTGCGAATTATTCTTATCCACATGTATCTAAATATTGATACTGGAAAAAATATGAAATAGGATTGAAATAACTGCACTATCATGTATTTTTCGCATACCTATATCAATGATAGACTGTTGACAACTCTGAAACTATATCTATTCCGGAACATATATTATATCGCCGTTATCCAATTCATAGGCAATTCCGACTCTTTTCCCTTTGTTGCCGGATGATTTATCATCATCCGAAGGTGTATAACGGTTTATCTGTTCTCCTTCCTTGGTGATAATCTCCATGTTTTCCTTGCCGGGGTTCTTAACCATCGTAAAATCCTCCTGAGAAAACATTTCAGTCATATTGTAGCGGCTTACAAGAGCAACCATTAAAGCCACAGCAAATACCATAGCGACATCAAAGAGGTTGCTGACGACACTCATCGGATCGCTGTCTTCCGAATTTCCTAAGATTCGTCTTTTTCTCATCATTTTTTAGCTGTTTGTCTGGTTATCTCGGCAAGATACTCAAGCATTGATATGTCTTGGATCGACCATCTTTCTTTCAACTGCTGAGTCACAAATCCTATAGCACTCACAATAAGTCCGACAACAGTGGTGGCGAATGCAACCTGCATGTTATAAGCCATAGAGGCAATGTCGCCTGTTGCAAGGCCAACCAATGCCGGACCCATAGGAATAAGAGTACCCATCAATCCAAGGATAGGTCCCATCTTAGTGAGCATCTTCGATGTTGCCAACTCTTTAGATGCTTGAATTTCATATTCTGAAAGCAACAACTCTATGCGTGCATCATTGCCTCCGGCATCAACTATCTGACGGGCATAATATATCATCAGCCCACCGGACTTCTGTGGCAAGCCGGCAGAAAATTCCCCAAATGTCGTCGGAGTCAGCTTTTTAATACGGTCGTAAAAATCTGCGGAGACTTTCTTATGCTGCATATATTGCCCGAAGAATGTCCCGATCAGGACAATAGCCCGTAAGAAAAAGAAAATAAGCAGTACGATAACCGGCACAAGTAGTCCGGTCGAAATCCAGTAAAGGATATTAGAAATTACATTCATATGATATTTAAAATTTGCTTGTTTATTTTTCGTCTAAATAAAATGAATCCGGTGCATGCGCCTGTCAGAAGCATAATGATGACTCCAATCAGAGGTTTCCATTCAACCTCACTTGCACCTGCTACTGCTGTTCGTCCGTTAACTGTAGCCACTACCCCGAGTACAGCAATCAGAATATTGATCATGAATATCAATTCAAGCCGAAGATCTTTCTCCGGTATCAGCCACTTCAGCAGCAGTGGTAACACAACTCCGATTATTAACATAACTCCTGCCAGCAGCCATGCCAAAGTATTGAAATCCACACCGGGGAAACAAAAGAGAGTTTCTACAAGTAAAACCAGAAGTATTGGAATAATCAATACACCAGGTATCCATAATAAAGCCTGCCTGACCAGATTCTCTGATCTTGACTGCCGCCGCACCGATATCCGGCGTGCTGCCATGATGCAGAATGTGAGTTGCATAAACACATCAACAGTGAGCAACACTGCCATATCAAGCATAAACTCAGGATTCTGAAGCCAATCGGAAATCTGTGTTTTAGATTGATTCACAGCAATACCCAATGATAGAACGATAAACACAGCACATGCCACGCCTACAGCCAGTCTACTATAAAATGGCATATAGGTCAGTTTCAGCATAAAGCTGAAACCGACCAAAAGCATTATTACGATGACTACTGCCTCCATTATTCCTCAGTCTGTTTTTTACGTTTCCTGACGAGTATAACCATAAGAGCCACGGAAATAGCCACCATCACTCCTACCATTATCCCGTTGATATTACTGGTGATTTTATCCACCGTACCTACTTCCTCTTTCTGCATCACCATTCCATCATTGTCTGCCCGAATACTCTCCGCTCGTATGTCGCCGATATTATTGTTGTACCGCTCAGCAACCTCTGCCGGAACATTCGCGGATATATAGTCGCGCAATTTGGAATTATCACACACAAAACCAGAGCAGCTCGGTCTGTATTCTTCCACTATCCCGGTATGCAGTTCGGCGAGTTTTTTGATTTTATCTTGCGAAGCGTTCCACATACCTTTACGGGCTGTTTCGAGCATGACTGCAGTAATCTCCTCCAAGGCAGCCGGATTCCTGGATGCAAAATAATCTTTTGTGCCAAGGTTGTATTTATCGTCAATATATGTGCTGTAGATGTCATTCCACAATTCATTGTCAATAACATCGGGTTTCATCACATTCCACCCATATGTGTTCCTCACTATGTCCGCAAATACGGCGGCATCTCCTGCCCCTCCTTTCATCTTATTACGGATGTAATGAGGATTAAGTATTGTGGTTCTGCTTTCTACGCCTATAGCTTCTTTTACTTCCTGCATGCGCACATTATTGCGGTTACGGTAGTCGCTTAGATAAGCATCCGGATCCTTGCCTGTAACGTTCCTGACAGCGAGATTCATTCCACCCATAAATTCATATACATGATCAAGACTCAATGCTCCCCATGTATTGCTCTGCCGAGGCTGAACAACGACTTCCGTACGGGTAAGAGCCGCTTCAAAGGCATAGTCATATACCTTCTCCCAGTCCTCCTCACTCCCATATACAGCACCCATATTATTTATATAGGTTTCGGCTATTTCTGAAGAATTCTCCCAACGATCCCCAGCCTCTACCATTCCTTGAATGCCACTTCCATAATTACCGTTGACTCCACCGAAGACACGCGCTGTGGAAAGTTCACGTGCCTCTTTAGGTGAAATTCCCTTGTCGACAAGATGTCTCTCGGACTCCACAACTCCTTCCGCAACATAATTTGGGTAAGCCTTGTCATCCGCTTCAGCCGCCATCTTCACGGCTCTACTGATCAGAAAAAGACGAGAAGCCGCAAGGTCTCTCAGCTGTCCGGAAGTCTGTATCACGACATCAATTCTCGGACGTCCAAGTTCTTCCGACGGAATAAGTTTCAGATCATTCACACGTCCGAAGGGATCACGTACAGGTTCAACACCCAGCATGTAAAGTGCTTGTGCTATCGTTGCGCCCTCCGTCTCAATGAATTCACTGCTCCAGAGTGTGTAGCTCACCTTACGCGGCACAGAATCGCCGTGAGCTTTTCGATACATGTCGATTGTACTTTCGGCAAGCATCTTGCCTTTCTCCCATGCCACGGAAGATGGTGTCTCCTCTGCATTGATTGCAAACATATTGCGTCCTGTCGGCAGTACATTAGGGTTCAGCACAGGATCGCCACCCGATGAAGGCGATATATATCCTCCGTTCAATGCATTGACCAAGGATGTAAGCTCAGCCTCAGGACTGCTTCTCAAGGCATCTGCATAAGCGTTTACATTATTCAATGAACGCTCCACTTCCGTAACCGCTGTCGCAAAATCAATCTGCCGACGCGAAATTTCCTGTTGCCTCATTCCCATCATACCGCTCACTTTCCCCTTAGTACCGCTTGTCATTGAAGATGATTTGCCTCCATTTTTCATTGCAGCCTCCATTTTTTTCAGTGCGGCCTCATCAGCCCCCATCTTCCTGGCTAATTCCAATGCTTTTTCTGAAGACATCCCACTTTTAGACATAAGTGTTCTCATAGCCGACGTATTGGGACGGTCTGCGATTCTGGCTTGCGCCTCATTATTATCAGGCATAGCCATTGAACCCATAACCATCATTTTTGACAATAAATCCTTGGAGTTATTGATTGCCGACATTATCGTACGGGCGCTGTCGAGTTCAACCTGCGACACACCTGCGATATCGCATATCTCGCTGTCCCCTACCCTCTTTCCTGAAGAAAGGATAGAACTGACGAGTCCTTTGGCTTTCGCTCCGTAGACTTGCGTAAATCGTCCGCGATGTCTGTCATAATCTATATTTGTTCTGCCCCGCGATTTGTCGAGATTATAAAGACTGTATGCTACGGGATCTACAGTCATGGCATAAACTGTAGATTTTATGTCTTGCTCCTTATATGGACAGCCCATCACATAAAGCGCACCTGTAATCTTTTCATTGGCCAGTTCTTCGGCAAAATTCTCAATACGGGCTATATCAGCCTCACCATATGGAACTGTCAGTATGCTGTCGAGGCGCAGTTCCCGATGGATTCCAAGTTCAACAGCAAACTTCTTTACAAGAAGTGATGCTTTCTCAAGCGCTTTTACTTCAGTATTATCATTACCAAGAATCCTGTTATAAGAAATAATAGCATCATTCAGATTCTTATATATGCCCCTCAGCTCGCTCTCCATGAATGGTGGAGTCAGATAATTGATTATTCCGGCATACGAACGGCGCTTAGCAATCATTGCCTCACCGACATTACTTGTGGAATAGACATAGAAGTGTGGCATAGTCCCAACCAGACGGTCGGGCCAATCCGCACTGCTTAATGCCACCTGCTTGCGCGGAGTAAACTCCAGACTGCCATGCGCCCCGAAATGAATCAATGCATCCGCACCGAATCCATACTTGGCCCAGAGGTAAGCAGCGACATAATTGTGAGGAGGCGCGGTATCTGTGCCATGTACAATCTTGAAATCATCATCGCCAAGTCCTGCCGCTGTCTGCGGAATCAGCACCACGTTTCCAAACCTCAAACATGCAAGAGCCAGATCTCCATCCGACGTCTTAAGCCCATGACCAGGGAAAGCCCCGTCAATACTGTCTATTTCCTTTCTCATGGCATTTGATAAAGAAGCCTCACACCATCTGTCGTATTCAGCCTTACTGATGCGCTCAGTCCTCTGAGTTGCGACAAAGTTTTCTTTTTCTCCTCGGGCATATCCATTGAATACCCGACCTTCTTCGTTGATCAACTTCTCAAGCTCCCCGGCACTCTGCGGAATTTCCCCGACTGCATAACCTTCTGCTCTAAGACGAATCAGCAGATTGAATAACGATGGCGCTACCTCCATTCCTTCCGCTACAAGCGCATTCTGGCCCGGTCCTTTGAAATAAAGTACTGCAACTTTTTTGTCTTTATTGGCTTTGGTCCGCAATGATATATAATTGCTGACAGTCTCAACAAATTCATCGAGCCTACCGGGGATAACATCTACATAAGGCAAGCCATCCTCACCCTCAAAATGCGCAAACAAAGCGAAAGGACGCACAGCACCGTCGATCTCGGGAGTCACCACACTCTGCGACAGAAAACCTCCGTTCATTCCCATCTTGTCGGCAAGCCATTCTTCATAGCCACAATTGACATTGAGTGGTGAAAACAACGGAATATTATGATCTTCAATATATCTCACCACCAGATCTCCCATCCTGCCATGTGCCATATTTATCATGGCCGACAATGGAATGGAGTCTGCATGACCATTGATGATGAATTGCTGAATCGAATTAACCGGATAAACAATATAACCTTTTTTCTCAAGCGAATACACCAAACTATCTGGAACTCCCATCTGGCCTGTCAGGACAATGCGTTTCGCAGAATCGCTGAATTTACCATGACTTTTCAAAAAAGCCTCAAATTCTGTGATATAGTTAAAGTTCAACTCATCATCACCGGGATAGTAAAGCAATGATGATTTATGTCCGACTGGATCGCCGGGGATTTCGGCAAATACTTTTTTACCATCCACAAATTTCCTTACATAGCGGAGAAGGTTTTTATAATTGTTTTTTCCGCCTACAAGATACTGCTTGAGGAACATATGGTCTATTGAATCCACCGAAACTATGAGATTCTGTGGATTCGTGGCGGCTGTGGTAAGAATTGGTATTCCATCATCAGCCGCCTCGATAAGGAATTGCCGTTGCTCGTCAGTGATGCGCAGGCCCATTCCGTTGACAAATACCATATCATATTTCCCAGCCTGATCAAGATTTTCCACCGCCAATTCACCTATCTTAATGAATCGGCTGTCGTTGGCTTTTGATATCTGACCTAAAGTGATAGCCTGATAATTCACGAAAGCAATGCGTGTCGGAGAGGCAAGAATATTCCACGCAATAGTGGCACAGACAACCACTGCCACAACCACACAAGACCAGAGTATTGCTTTTTTCCTATTTTTCAAAAACATACAGATAAAATATTAATCTATCAATTTATCAATATCAAGAGATAGGCCGATTGCAAACGAAATACCTGTAGTCGAAGGAGTGCTGCTATAATTGTATTTCGGCACGTAATTGAACAGGTTATCTATCGTTGCTATCACGTCGATGCCTTTCCAAATGCTTTGGGTTATGTTTAATTTCCACATTGTGTAAGCCGGATACTCGACCCTGACAGTTTCTTCATACGAAGTTGCAGAAGCAAATTCATCAACAGCGACTTTTGAAAGTATACGCCCATTAAGAGCCACCATCAAACCATAATTTTTCCAATTCTTAGCATAATCGAGGCGGACTGTAGCCGTATGCGGGCGAGTTGATGAAGTATAAGGCTCACCTTTGCGTACATGCTCATGTGTGTACACATATGATGCACGTGCCCCTAACCCCCAAGGAGATCTCCAGGACACATTCGCATCAAGTCCGGCTATTGTCATCTTTCCGATATTCATATATACCATTCCATTCATGGCTTTATTCCAAACAGTAGTGATACGATTGTCCACAAGATTACAGAATCCTCCAAGAGTGGCATTGAACAGACCTTTGGTAAACTCTGCTGAGATCTGAAAATTGTCACTGCTTTCCGGTTTAAGGTTTTCATTTCCATAAATCATAAAGATTCCGGCCATATCAAAATCCATATACATTTCTTTCAAAGTCGGTGCACGGAAGCCACCTGCATAAGAGCCTCTGACGGCCCATCTGCCAAGCTTATACATAACATTGACACGCGGTGAGAAGTGCTTCAATCCGGATTCAGAGAAGTAATCAAAGCGACCACCGGCAATGATATTGAAATTCTTATGAAAATTAAAATCTATCTGAGCGAAACCATCGGCCGTTATCTGTTTTCTGCTTCCATTATCAACAAACTGATATGTCATAAGATAGTCTCTCATTACATCACCGCCGATAGTTAGGATATGCTTATCAGAAAATGTATGGTTCAGAATTGCTTTACCGATATTCTGCACATTTGAATAGTCGCGTATGTCACGTCTGCTACCGAGCATGTAATCGCTTTTATCATATTGGTCAAATGAATAACTTATTTCAAGATTTGTAGCTGCGGAAATATCATATATACCCTTGATGCCGGTCGAAAAATCACGATAACGGTCATGAGTGGATACTCCTGAATTTCTCTCTCGGAAGAAATACCCGACTCGCCCGATAAACTTCAACTGATTTGTTGCCCTGAATGTCAGACGTTCCTTGATATTATACGTACTCCCACCATAAAATCGGTTGTAATCTCCCTCATTCACCATATTATAGGAATCAATATGAGTGTATTGAGCGCTAAGTGAGTTTGAAAACCGCCATGCATTGAAGGCAAGATTCAATCCATAGCGCAGATTGTTATGCTCTCCATAACGCGCATTCACGTTCAGAGTCCACGGTTCTACTCTTTCACGACTTATGATGTTTACAACCCCGCCTACAGCGTTAGATCCGTAGAGGGATGACGCCGCACCTTTGACTATCTCAACCTTACCGGCGTCGTTCAGATTCAATCTGCTGAAATCCACATTGTCAAGAGTTTCGCCCGCAACCCGTTCTCCATCAACCAGAAAAAGTATTGAATTACCGCCAAAACCCTGCATGTTAAGCGAGACCTGCTGATTCATGGAATATGAAAACTCTATTCCAGGTAGTTCTGTCTGCAACAGGTCACTGATATCCGTTGCATCACTTTTTTTTATGTCGGACGCGGAAATTACCCGAGTCATAACAGGAGAGTCTTTCAGAAGTTTTGGAGTCCGTGTACCTGTCACAACCACTTCGTTCAGAGACTTTTCCCACACTTTCTCCAAAGAGTCAAGCTTTGAATCTGCCGTCTGCTGAGCACTTGACGCCGAATATATCAGACTGCCAAAAAACAATATGAGTATTACCTTTTTCATTTCACAATGGATAAATGTATTGTATGGACATATATCCTTTTATTCCGGTGGCATTCATATAATCTGATAGCTTGACTGCTGCCCGCCTGCCATTCCGTAGCAATATTATATAAACTTTATCTGATGTAGTATAAACCGGAGGCATTGTGCTTGTGTCGACATTCAGCCACTCGGACAGCTTCGTATTATAAAAAGACCCGACATAAGACAGATAACCATCCATCATGGTCGACATATCCGTTACAATCTTATCTGTGGTCCATATGTCTGCAACTTCATCTCCAGCATCCGCCTCCGACCACAAAAGCGCCAGAGAGATGTCGGTAAACGACGTTTCGACAACAGCCGCCCGGTTGGTCTTGGCATCATACCTATGTATGGCAAAGTCCCATTGTGCAGGTTCTGGTTCTGTCACCGATATCGAATCAATCCTTCTGTTCTCAAAATCAATATAAGTCCATGCCTTATAATCTGTGGCATTGATATATATGAGACCGGGGGTGCTTCCTGTGGAAGTTTCCACGAATCCATATTCACTGGTTGCAACCATGCCATCATCATATAAATCGCCAAGAACGTCATTACAAGATGGGAGCAGCATCGCTGCCACTCCCGATAGGATTACTGTTTTCAGCATTTTCATGTCGGACTACTCAGCCGCAGGCATATCACCTGTATGAAACACAATCGACAGGCCACCCATGACAGCAGGAACAGAGAATGTGAACTCTGGATCTTCTTTCTCTGCATCAATCCGCCCCTCAAACGAGCACACATACTCCTTTACATTTCCACTCATACCCATCTTGGTAATGCCATCACCCTCTATAGTGAATATACCATCAGAATAAGCGACAGTAGCCTTTTCTATAGAAAATTCTCCCCAAGTATCAGAGTTATAGCCGATATTATATGTATTGTCGGAATTATTTGTAATGACTATTTTCTGATCGTCGGCCATCATACCAGTAAAATAGGCGCTTTTTGCTTCGGTATAGCCATCATAAGTGCCAGGTACTACGATTTCGGCCGGAATATCGCCTTGCTTGAATTCAATTTTCAGGCCGCCCATAATCGCCGGACACGAGAAAGTAAGTTCAAGTTTCTTACCTGCCAAAGTTCCTTCCATCCGGCAATCGTACTCTTTCGCGGCATTTCCGGCATGTCCCATAACAGATTTGCCTGTACCTGAGATTCGTATATTGCCCTCTGTCCCTGAAAGTTCTGCATTACTGATTGTGATAGTTCCCCAGGTATCCGACTGATAACTGACGTTGATTTTATTCAATTCTGTTGTAGAAATAGTAACATCCTGCCGACTTGCCACCATATTGGAGAAATAGCTGCATGAGGCAACTGTGTAACCTGAATAGATTCCGGCTGTTTCTGATGCAAGATTTGTCGGATCGTCGTTGCTGCTACATGATGCAAGTGTTATTACAACCATCAGCAGTGAAAAAATTTTAAGCTTGTTCATCTGTCTACTTATGTGTTGATTGGTTTATTAATTTCATGCTGCAAAAGTAGACTGGATAGCAAGACGCATCAATTCCTAAAATTAGCGAAAATCAGGTAGAATATTCAATTGAAACAGCTATATGGAAGCCACATGTCAGAAAAAATACCCTACTTTATGGGATTGTGTAGTTTTTTTGGCCTTAGTAATTTTGCTTCGGGAAAAATTTGCCTGAAATATGATAAAAAGCCAATCTACATACTGCCATCAAGACACTCTGCGCGACATTATTGAAGATAATAATCATCTGATTGTGGTTCTTAATCGGTTCGATATTTCTCTTGGCTTCGGCGACAGAACTGTGGCTGAAGTGTGTACCAACAATGGTGTAGATACCGATACATTTCTTGCTGTCACCAACTTCATAGCTGGAAAACGATGGGAAAACTATCCGATATCACTCATGTCACTGATAGGCTACCTGCGCAAGTCTCACAAAAGATTCATAGAGTATTCCCTTCCCAACATAAAAAAGACTCTCATCGAGGGCATCCATGAGGCAGATACATCTGAAATCGCGATGGTAATACTTAAATTCTATGATACCTACATGAATGAGGTAAGAAGCCACATGGGATATGAGGATACCGTTATCTTCTCATACGTCGAGAATCTGCTTAATGGAAACATCACAGATCGATTCCAGATTTCAGACTTCTCATCGCGACACGTCCACATGGCCGGCAAACTCGATGATCTGAAGGAACTTTTCATATATAAATATACTCAGAAAAACAATGAACGGATAAATACTGCGCTGCTGCAACTCATGCTGTGTGGAAAGGATCTTGTACAACATTGCGAGATTGAAAACAAATTGCTGTTTCCAGAGGTAGTAAAACTCGAAAATGATTTGATAAGTAGACTTGAATCCGAAGATGATGAAGACTGCGAGCAAACCACTATTCCCGAACTGCTCACTGACCGGGAAAAGGAAGTATTGCGTGAGATTGCACAAGGACTATCAACAAAAGAAATAGCTGAGAAAATCCATCTGTCTTTCCACACGGTGAATACCTATAGAAAGAATATCGGTGAAAAACTTAATATCCATTCCGTTGCAGGCCTGGCTGTGTATGCCATCCTCCACCACATAATCGATATCAACGAAATCAATATCCCCAAATAGCAAATTATAATGTAGATATGAAAAGGGACTGAACTTCTGAAATTATGAGCCCAGTCCTTTTCCTATCATTTTAAACAATTTATGGCTTCAGCAGATATTCGTTGTAGAATGCTGAGATCTCGTCAAATGGAATTTTATCCAAACGATCGTACAGATCGCAATGAGTCGCATCCTTTACCGTAAGCATCTGTTTGTTATCTCCTCTGAGCATTGCAAAGACAGCCTTTCCGAAATAATATGAATGCGCTTTATCTCCATGAACAATAAGTACAGCGTTGTTCAGTTCATGAGCATACTCAAAAAATTTGAAATTCATAAACGGTAGAGAGGAGGTCGAGTTCCAGCCATCGGTGGAATTACCGCTTCGGGGATGAAAGCCGCGTGGAGTCTTATAGTAAGCATGATAATCTTTTACAAACTGAGGAACATCGTCAGGCAATGGATCTACTACACCACCGGCACGCATGTATTTACCATTGCGGAAGTCTTCAGTCCCCTGCTCAACAAGAGCCTTCCTATTGGCATTACGTTTTTCAGCAGAGTTGTCGGCATCAAAATATCCGTTAGCGGTGACGCGCGTCATGTCGTACATTGTGGATGCTACAGTCGCCTTGATTCGCGGATCATTGATAGCAGCCTGTATGGCAATTCCACCCCATCCACATATACCGAGTATACCAATTCTTTCAGCATCCACATCCGGCTGCACAGAAAGGAAGTCAACGGCAGCCGAAAAATCCTCAGTATTGATGTCGGGAGAAGCCACACGCCGTGGCATACCACCGCTTTCACCTGTAAACGATGGATCGAATGCAATTGTCAGGAATCCGCGTTCGGCAAGCTGCTGGGCGTATAGACCACTCGACTGTTCTTTTACAGCACCGAAAGGCCCGCTGACTGCAATTGCCGGCAAACTACCTTCTGCATCAACAGGGGTATACATATCTGCCGCAAGTGTCACACCATATCGGTTGACAAATGTGACCTTTCTATGATGAACCTTATTGCTGATCGGGAAAACCTTATCCCACGCTTCAGTCAGTTCAAGATCATCGGCTTTGGCTACCGATGTATTTTCATTCATATTCATATAACAGTTGGTATTTTTAGGATTTATTGTTGTTAATGCACCGAATATTATGGCTATTGAGTATGTAATTTTTTCATAATGCAAAATAACGACATATAAGACACTTCTTACTTACCCATATTAAGGAAATCCTTACCAGAAACAAATGCATTATATTCTGTAGAATGAGAGATTCGATAAGAAAGTTTCTATTGATAAAACGACATCAGCTACAACTCCAAGGAGTCATAGCTGATGCCATTATTGTTTTGATTGTCAAATTACACCCTACAAGATCTGTTCCGAATCTCAAGAACGCCTTTTAAATTTAATCATAAATTGTTCAAGTTGCTGCTTGGAACTTGCGTAAGAAGTTGAAGTAAACAGATATTTATGAGTAAGATCAGGACGTACAAGGTAATAGTTCAGGTTAAAGTCAACAAGGATTATGCTCCCATCAGCCAATTCTTCTACCAAATAATATTCGCGCAGGTCGCTCTGGAATAATACAACATAAGAATAAGAGCTATCACGTACACCTCCAATCATGGCACTTGGTATGAATGCTTTATTTGCAATCGGGCATAAGCCGTATATCTTAAAGTAGAAGCCATTCCAACTTGGCTTTATAGCCTGATTCCTGTAATAATAGAATGTACAGTTATAACTACGCCTCCTGATCAATTCTCTGTCCCCAATAAATTCAATCGGACCATATCGCTCAATTACCGGTGGCTGAGGAAACCGTTGGTTTGTAATCAAGTCAATAAAGCATTCTCCTTGAGAGGTCATGATTCTCAACACATTATTTTCAAGAATCTCAAAGTCCGTGCAATCCTTTGGTAATGGAAACTCTCGCCCGGAAGCAAATATAAGACATGCTGATTTGTCGGCAAGTCTAATAGCAACGGCATCCTGCTTATGCGCAATTACGTTTAGTACTTGTTTCTTCGCAACCTCTTTTCCATTAATAACAATGCCAACAGTATTTTCAGATGAATAATATCTCAGCACAGTCTGATTATTAATAGCAGTTGCCATCTCATCATGACTGATTATTTTCTCCATAGGCTCATCGGCAAGCTTGCCAGGATACCCGTAGTGCTTCACCAATTCACGTCTATCTCCTGTGTCGATTCTGATATTTCCTGCTATACCCTGAAACATCTTATCCCATTTCCATTTGCGTATGGGAGTGCCAAAAGTTCGGCTTAGTCCTACGTTGTCGAGAATAACACAATATTTTTTACCTGCGGCTTTGCGTAGTCCACGACCTATTTGCTGAAGATATACAGAAAGCGAAAGTGTCGGACGAGCAAGTTGAATGAACTCTACTTCAGGACAATCGAAACCTTCCGAAAAAATATCAACGTTGACCATAACATCAATATCACCGTTGCGGAATGATGTAACCATCTCATCACGTTCTTTCTCCGCTGTATTGCAGTCAATCGCACAACATCTCAATCCTTTCGAAGCATAATATTCAGCAATCGCTTTGGCATGACTGATATTGATGGCATATACTATGCCCCTGCGGCCTTTGGCATAATGCACCAATGAGTTATAGAGATATTCAATATTACGTGGCGTATTCAGCGACAACTCCAACTCTTTCGTGAGATAGTCGCCATCTGCACCACGCTTTTTAAGCAATGCAATCTGACGACGTATCTTACTATTCTGCGGTACAGCATAATAGTCGAACAGCGACAGACGTTTCTTCATAATAAACTCAGAAATGCTATATGATTGCAACAATATGTCAAATAAGTCAACAAACCCCTTGCCGCTCATGCGGTAAGGGGTCGCTGTCATTCCGAGTCTCTTAGAATCCGGATACCGTCTGAAAAGCTCCTGATATGTATCCGCAAGCGCATGATGCGCTTCGTCTATTACAATCATTGCAGGTCTTTCGTCAGTCAACTTATCCCAATTTCGAGCGAGCCACTGAATCGAAAACACCCTGACCTCAGGCGAACTCTTTTTGCCCTTATAAAATTCCGTCCATACCCTCTCGACTTGCGCAATCAGCTCCCGACGGTGAGCAACAACCCAAACAGTCTTGCCCTTGGCGTATTCACTGACCACTGACGCAAGCACGTGTGTTTTCCCCGTGCCAGTAGGCATCTGGCACATCACAGAATCATGCGAGCCTAAAGCCTCCAGAACAGAGGCTTTCATCTCACGCTGATAGTCATAAAGGCGAATTGCCATTCGGCAGTTAACTATTCCTATACGATTGCAGCTTTAATCGTATCTACAATATACCGCACATCTTCGTCGGTGACGTATGGACCGGCGGGAAGGCAGATACCGACCTTAAAGAGTGCTTCGCTGACGCCGTTGACGTAGGCGGGGGCGTCTTTGTAAACGGGCTGCTTGTGCATGGGCTTCCACAGTGGACGTGCCTCGATATTGGCCTTGTCGAGAAAGACACGCAGAGCTTCCACATTATCATTGGGCTGGCAGTCGGTTGTGGCTGTCGATGCAGCATGGATAACACCTGCCGCGCCGCCGACTGCTCCCGTGATAATGGTCTTGTAGGCATTCTCCTGTCCTTTGATAAGGAGATCCGGATCAAGTGTGGCTGTACACAGCCAGAAGTTGGAATCCGACTCCGGCCAAGGATTCGTGTGCATGGTAATCCCCTTGACATCCTTTAGCAACTCACAATAAAGCGCCTGCACATGCTTGTGATGGGCTATATGATCGTTTATAATAGTCATCTGTCCTCGACCAATTCCAGCACAGATATTGCTCATACGATAATTATATCCGATAGCTTCATGCTGATAATAGGGATACGATTCTCGGGCTTGTGTCGCGTACCACATGATTGTATTCTTATCATCTGCATTGTCACAAACAAGCGCTCCTCCGCCAGAGGTGGTGATCATCTTATTACCATTGAAAGAAAGTACTCCAAACTTACCGAACGTGCCGAGAACCTGACCGTCGAAACGCGAGCCGAGTCCTTCTGCAGCATCCTCAATGACAGGAATCTCGTAGCGATTGGCAATTTCCATTATTTTGTCAATCTTATAAGGCATACCGTAGAGCGCAACGGGGATAATCGCCTTGGGCTTCTTACCAGTCTTGGCAATACGGTCTTCTATAGCTTTCTCAAGCAGATCTGGATCAATGTTCCATGACTCCTTCTCCGAGTCAACAAACACCGGAGTTGCGCCGAGATATGTAATCGGGTGAGACGACGCACAGAAAGTGAAAGACTGCACCAACACCTCATCGCCAGGACCAACACCGCACGCGATCAGTGCGAGATGGACTGCAGCAGTACCAGCTGAAAGAGCCACAACAGACTTTCCAAGTTCCTCACCCTCTTTACGATTGTCAACAAACGCCTCGAGATCTTTCTCGAATCCATTAACATTAGGTCCAAGGGGAACAACCCAGTTCTGATCAAAAGCTTCTTTTATAAATTCCTGTTCCTTGCCGCTCATGTGAGCCAAACAAAGCAATATTCTTTCTCTTTTCATTATGGTCTTTTAGATTATTTCATTGTAATACTTCATATTGCAACCGAGGACGGTGCAGATTATCATCTTAATATCTTTTATGAAACTGTAGTGATAAAGATAGTAGAGGTTTATGCGGACTTTATCGGGATATATCACATTGTCGTTGTACTCCTCTGCAATCACTTGAACCGGGCGATTATCACCACTTTTCTGCTGATTGGCCACATAGTACGAAATCATCTCATCTTCAAGTCGATATTTCAAGGTTGCGGGACCTGTAATACCGGGACGGAGTTTCAATACTTCGCGATCTGAGCCTTTGAGTTGGTCGGCATATCCGGGAACATCGGGACGAGGACCAACGAATGACATATTGCCAACGAGAACATCCCACAATCCGGGAAGCTCATCAAGTTTGTAGTGGCGGAGCTTCGCACCAAGAGGAGTAATTCGATTATCCCCGGCAACACTGACAGTTGAGCCACTATGCTTAACTGTCATCGTGCGAAACTTATGGCAAGTAAACAACTTGCCATCTTTGCCAACGCGTTTCTGTTTAAATATAACGGGACCACCGGGCATCTTAATCCGGATAAGAATGGCAACAACAAACAGTACAGGCCATAGCACTAACAGCCCAATAAGCGCCATCAGTCTGTCGAAAAAGTACTTTAAAATCATGTGTCAAATGATTATTTTTTTGACAATTTTTCTCTGAGAATAGTAGATGAAATACCGTCAGTATGACCAAGATACACTACAGAACAAGCTACTTTCGCAAACTCCTTTTCATAATTTATCCAAGCATCGGTCCCTTTCCAATCTGAGCCGACAAACACTACGTCTGCACCTAGTTGTTTTACCATTTTTAGTTTGTTCATATCAGATTGTGCAACGACGTCATCAACAAATCTAATAGCACGAACAATGTCCATTCGGTCATTTTCGTTGATAATAGGATATTTTTGTTTTCGAGAGTAGCATAGCTCATCTGTGGTTACACCAACAATAAGGCGCTCACACTGATCTTTAGCTCTTCTTAAAATATTTAAGTGTCCGATATGAAACATATCGTATACGCCAGACGTATAGCCAACTTTAAATTTTTTCATTGATTGCTGATGTTGTTTTAATAAAATGATTATGGTTATATTTATAATTTGCGTGTTAATCTCTACAATTTGTGATTTATGACATCTTGAGATGCGTCTGAATTATAATTAAACTATTTCCGGAATATTTTTTGGAATAAAAATCCTCTAAGATTATTAGGTAAAACTACCTGCATTACAAACCGACCAGTGGTGTTATATAGATAACGCGGCAAAGAAATGAGTCGGTGTCGCAACATGTAATCTTGCAGACCCTTTTCACTCTTGAAATATTTCCACCCTCCTCTACGTTTATACATATCTGTACCGACACGAACATTAACCAAAGTATCAGATAGATTTGCGAATACATAACCTTGTTCAAGGAGTCGAATCCATAAGTAATAATCTTCATTGTAATGCCAAGACTGATAATTCCCCGCTTCTAAGATAGATTTACGCCTAAACATTACAGTCATGTGGTTAAATGGACAACGCGCCAGAGTATAGCTCTTTAACTCTTCAAAAGCAGTCGGCACCTCTCGCCTCGATACGATATTGTCAGGATTGTCAATAAATTCATCAATCTGTCCTCCAAGTATGCTAACATTTGGGTGTAGCTTCAGATATTTATATTGTAATTCAAAACGCTTGGGGAGCGCAATATCATCCGAGTCCATTCTGGCTATGATTGGGTGTGTGCATTTTTCAACCCCTATTCTTAAAGCTTCTCCAAGACCATAGTTGCTTTCAAGTCGGATAACTCTCATAACAGGAATTTCCTGCTCCAGGCTGCGTATCATATTGTTCAAAGGCTCGGGAACAGGTCCGTCAACCATCAGCACAAATTCCGCCGGCCGCAAGGTTTGCTTGAACCAGATACTATTAACTGCCTCCTTAAAATCTGCAGGTCTATCATTATGATAGACTGACATCAAAACCGAAAAATATTCTGTTTTTATCATTGTGCCGAGAATGACTTCATACCCATCTTCACACATAGTACCTTTATCGTCTGATAGACCGACTTCGGAAGATATGAAAGAACGCGGCTTCCCATTTCCTTAATCCCAAGCTTTATGTAAGCAGAACGAGGCATTATTGGTCTTGAACCATGATACAAGTCGTGTTTTTTAAGGTATCGTGAAGCCTTTGGAAGTATGCGACCTTTACGCACAACATCAAGAATGGGGAATTCACGGCCAAGGCTCACCGCACATTTACCACCAACTCGACGAGCATTCTCTGTTAGAGTAACCTCAAATTCCCACGCATTAAGAGTTCGGCAGCCCAGGGTCTTAGCCATAAAATCTTTGCGCCAAATTCCAACGTACAAATTAACCTGATAGTCACCATTAAGTTGTAAATCATAAAGATTCTTGTACTTTGTTTTATTTTGTCCGGTCTTAGGCTGATTGAAAAGTCGGATATAATCATATCCTTCCTTATCCATAATATCAATCAAACGCTTAATCCGCTCAGAATCAATCTTTGTTGTCGGAAAATAATCGTCGAGCGTTACAAGTATATAATCAGTGCATATATGGTCAAGCACATACTTGATTCTACCTGTAATTTCCTGACCATCACCGGCCGCTTTAATCTCAACGCGTTCTAATTGTTGAAGATTTTGTCTATCAGTAAGAATGATAGTACGACAATCACGGTCAGCCCAGTTCTGGTTAAGTA
Organism: uncultured Muribaculaceae bacterium; assembly: GCA_910586995.1. Classification (GTDB taxonomy): domain Bacteria; phylum Bacteroidota; class Bacteroidia; order Bacteroidales; family Muribaculaceae; genus CAG-873. Next base: position 34,051 of record CAJUKZ010000014.1, read on the forward strand.
AATGGATATGAGTGGGCCATAGATCGGAGAATTTATCGCACGAATGAATTAAAAGTGTGAGTCTGTCTTTAAGCATGAGTTTGATTTTTTGCAACTAGTCGTCGGATTATTCTTTCAACACGAGCATTACTTTGCTCACGAGTATGATTTTGTTCAAATATTTGAGCTGCTTTATCGTAGTTGCTGCGCTGCAAATCAGTACGGTTCAGTAACTCTCGCAGAGCCTGCTCCATAGTGTCAACATTATGCCCCATCACAACACAACCTATTTTTTCGATATACTCAATCGCGCCGCATTCAATGGAGCCATATCCAACAATGTTACAACCAGAAGCAAGCGAATCGGCAACCTTAGTAGACAGCGCATAACGAGTACTATTGATGTCCGATTTTGTAGTACCTTCAACAACCAATAGTATATCACTATCAATGGTCTTATCCATAACTTCCTGATATGGTATTCGTCCGCGAAAGTCGATATTTGGGTGAGATTGGAGAGGGGCTATAATTTGGGGATTTGACTCACCACTATACACCTCTACCCTTATCCTCGGATTAATTAGTCCGAATGCTGTTGCCACATCGCACAGGCTGTTATTCCTTCCATATTCAATATTACCGAAGTAACGTACAGTGAAATTCTCAGAGTCAATTGGCCTAAAATCTCTTCGTTTGATATCCGAAACGAGATAAACCGTTTCGCCATCAAGTCCGAACGCACTATTATACTTATCTCGAATTTTATCACCTATGTATATTGCGCTGCCTTTGTGCCTAAATACACGTCGATTTAGGCTTTTATACCATTCATGATAAAGATACCACAGAGGATTCAAACTGAATTTATCATCGAAATAGTAATCATCGCCGGTAGATGAGCAGATAGGTATGTCAAATTTTTCGGCCACATAAAGCGCTATTTCGAGTATAAAGAAATCATTCGAGAAACTAAGAAACACACACTCCGGATTGAAATCTTCAAGCCATGTATTAAATTCAGGAGTATTCCAATAACGTTTACGCCATAACGCCTTGCGTAATAGATGGAAAAGCGGGGAATGGCCCTGTCCCAATTTCCGTAAATGACTGACTATACCGGAGTCTGTTTCTGTTTCCGATCTATGATCTACGCTTCCTTCTTCAACAAGGTCTGCGTAATCATATCTTCGGCCTGTGTTAACTTTCTTATCAAGCCATCTGCTCAACATCCTGCGATCGGTAATCTGATATAAAGTGCCACAATGCCCTTTCACCGGATCGGCCGGATCAGAGAAAATCTGTGCTAAGTTCTCTTTCTCCCATCCATGAAAATAGGCATCAAAGGCTCGTGATGTTGATTGGCGATTATAAGGTACAGTTCCGACTATCAAAAGTCGAGGATGACATTGTGTTGCTGTCATTTCCAGAACAATATAAAAAAACGAGTGAATTTATCCCCTTCCAATTCAGCGTTATTGCAATGTGTTTTTGGCTCGTTTGAAATAAAGTGCCTTTGACAACACTGGGTTACGCTTCGTTAGAATTATCACAAGGCTTGTCAGTGTGAGAGTTATTGTATAATTGAGTATTATCATCAAGAAACCTTGTGAAGACGAGAAGATGGGTGTCTGACTGCTTGTCAGAAGATTCAGGAACAAATAATGCGTCAAGTAAATTTCGAGAGAATACACACCGGCTATACCCAACACCTTTTCCAATCTATAGTTACCGGAAATGCAGGATATTACAAAAATGGCACCAAGAATTGAGGCAATATATCGCATAACAAGCACTGATGATGTCATTTCAACAGCAAAAAACTGCATGTGCAACAACAACCACAGCCATACTCCCAAGCAAATCGCATATACCGCCGGCATTACAGTCTTTGCATACTTTATTGTACTAATACGCTCCTGCAACTGTCCAAAGAGATATCCTCCGGTAAAAAGAGGAATATAATAAATTGTCAATTTGACGTCAAGGAAGTTCATACCTGCCATTAATCCGATGCCACCTAGTACTCCAATTCCGATAAACATACCACAAACATGAAGTACAATAATCCATGCAACCGATTTAATTTTGAATCTATTAACTGTATAATCAGTTATGCTGAACAATATTACTATGCACCAAAGCGATACAAGGAACCAATAACCGGAATCCATATGCCACAGAAGATAACGCAGATTAAGAAACAACTCTTGCCCGAATATAATTCCTCTGATAACGATAGTCCACACCAGCCATGGCAATAGATAAGCCAACGAACGCTTTTTGACAAGAGTCCATAGGTCTGAACTCGTATTTATTTTACGGCTATATCTTGTTACATATCCACTAATAATGAAAAACAATGGCATTTGTAATGACCATATAACTCCAAATATTAGACTATCTTCAAACCCTACCGAAGACCCTATGATGGTGTGTTGAAACACTACCATCAGCATTGCCAAGCCGCGGATAATATCAACTTTATTATTTCTTTCCATGAGATAGTGTTTTAGGTAGTTTTTTCCCTACCAAGATAGGTATATGTTTCATCATCATTTCTGCCACAATAAAAATAGCACCAAATAAAATAGCGTAACGCAATGGGAGTGCTATTATCTTGGGGAAATGGCACTTATCTAACCATGTAAGAATCCAATAATTGAATACCTGACTGAATGCCATTACAAACAAACTGTTTCGACCGAAATAATCCACAAATCGGATGACTATATTCTTCGATATTTCTGCCAGATACATAGAAATGCTGAAAATGAAGAATATGCCCAATAAAGCATTAAGCAAATTTGGAATCATAATCCCAAATTCATTTTTTCCCATACCAAGCTTAGGCAATATTTGCGAAAGTACAATTGTGATTATTCCACAAATAAGCGTCAACCAAGCTTTGGGTTTGTATTTAAATATGTATTTTCGCGCAATGTAACCACTTGCAATAAAGAACACAGCAAATGGTACTACATCAATCTTGAATGGGATTCTTATAGAGTAAATACTCAATATCTTACCTAAACAGGTTAAAACGCAAACACAAATAATTAGTTTAGGCTTTTTCAGTTTTGCTATGAAATAAAATAATAATTCTGCGAAAAAAAGAACTGGTACGAACCAAAGCGCGTAGCCTTCCCACCCCTCATATAGTTCATAAGGTTTGAAATATTCAGTCCCAATATAACCACACATCACAATCACCGTGAAAAAACAATATGGGATTAAAAGTGTGAATATCCTTTTGATAAAAAGAGCCTTAAAAGAGATTGTCTGTGGGGCCTTAAAAAATAAGCCAGATACTATAAAAAAAAGTGGCATATGGAATGACCATATGTATTTAGAAAGCGTTGCCGGAATAGCAGAGTGACCGGCTACCATAGAGATAATGGCAATACCGCGTGCTATATCCACCCATTCAATTCGTTTAATGGAATTATTCATAATAAATTTTTCTTGATGCTGCCATTACATAGAAGATGAATAGATATGCGATGCTTGGGAAACCTCCAAGGAATAGAGAAGCCTCGCCACATGATTCTATAAACACAGATAATATCACAAACACTGCGCATTTTGCATTAGAACTCGTGGCCAATGTATTACAACGTCTTAATTTGTCAATCCAGATTCCAAACACACACAAGGTGCCAATTGCTCCTATTGATATGAAATATGAAAGTGGACCATTATGTGCGTTATGAAACGGAATATGGTCAAAAGTTCCAATAATATATTGATAATCCTCCTCAATTCTGTCAAGATACAAACGAAACACAATCTCACGTCCAGAAACTACGCCTTTACCCATAACTTCAACATTTTCCGTTATATTATCTGTGAAATTGAGATATAATGGAACAAAGATGAAGGGGACAATACAAGCTATGTAGAGAAGTAAATTGGGTAGACGATGCCTTGATAAAAATATCATAGCTATAGGTACCAATAGTGCTGCGACTAATGCACTTCGACAATTCGTCAGGAATATTAAATATAGCAACCAACAACATACAGACAAGGTGATGAACGTCGACCTTTTACGATTAAAGTCACTTGTCATGCAAAGCGCACTGTAAATCAAAAATGTGGTAATTCCTGCAAAATTACTATTACTAAACCCATAAGTAAGGTATATGGCAGTAAAGGTACCGGTGAAATTGCTATACGGTGCAATTGAATGTATCGTCAAAACAGCAGCTCCTAATAATGATATTCTATAGATCGACTTACGTAAAGTATTATCTACTTGAATTGTTGAACAGATTATTATAAGAAGTAACTGACAGAATACACTGAATACCGACAAAACGATGTCGAATGTAAATTGATCATGCATCATTGATATATTCAACATGCAGAGTATAAAAATTACAAGCAGAGGCAACCTGTATTTAGGATAAGCATGTTGATAATTCTGAAATGCAAGCAACACGATACATATCAATCCTGGTATGCGAAATATATATGTGACCTCGGTTGAAAATACCGGCATTACTGCAATGTAACCTACGCTACAGAGCAACAGCAGTCTGATCAATGTTGTATTAGGCATGACAGATACAATTGATAATATTTTTTATACTGCTGATCCAATTCAAATTCCATGGCGCGATTCCGACAAGCCTCTCCGGATAATTTCATAGCTACTGGAATTGATGCAAGCATTGCATCTACATCACCGGCAGATACAACAATTCCACTATTTACGTCGGCAACTTCCGGAACAGCTGTCTTGTTGTAAGTTATTACTGGGGTTCCGCAAGCTAATGCCTCAGCAGTAACCATTCCCATAGTTTCCTCATAGCTTGGGTTCAGAAATATATCAGCTGATGAGTATAATCTTACAAGCTCATCAAGCGATTCAGTACGTTCTATTCCGATAACAGATTGGGGCAGCAAAGCTATGTTTTTTTTACTAAGCCCAACCATAACAATTTGATACTTTGAATGATCAAGTTTGCTGCTTAGATTTAAAAGATCCGAAAAGCCTTTGCGAGGTCCCCATTCATTAGCAACTGCAAGAAGCATATATTTATCCCTTGCTATGCCATATTTCTCCCTTACATTACTCTTGACAGGTTTGAAAGTTGATAAATCTATGCCGTTATAAATAGCTGTGACAGGGTATTTTTTTAGAAATGATTTCTCGACTTGTGAGGAGAGCCAATTCGACGGAGTTGTAATGTGCATATTTTGCAGAGATGTAAATAAACTTCTTTTTTCAATGAAGTTCTTCCGAGATCTATCCAATAATATACTCTGCGGATAATCTTTTATCAATTGGCAATCATGACATTCAGACAACCATTTGTCACAACCACTATAAGAATAATGAGAACAGTGGCCAGTAAATGCCCAACAATCATGGAGTGTCCATACTACTGGAATTTTCTTTTTTGACAAATAATTAAACAACACCTTGACATTTATATAATAGCCATGCAAATTATGAAGATGAATCAAATCAGGCTTATAAGCCTCAATAAATTTTATAAATTTATACGTTACATTCGTTGAATAAAAACCTGCACGATCTGTAAAACGCGATATTGCATTATGTATATAGTAACCTCTTTGACCATTTATTCGATATGTGTCTTCAAGAGGTACTCTCGTTGCTTTACCATGGGCGTATGCAATAACTGCTCGATGCCCCTTTGCAACAAGCATATCATGCAAATCAGCGCAAATTCGCCCTGTGCTTCCTCTTCCACATACAGCGTTTATCAACAGAAAATTCATAATGATTATATTGATAAAGCTTTTGATAAGTAATTGACAGAGTCTTCTTTCAGCGATTGAAGTTTTGACATCACTTGGTCATAATCTACTTCTGCCATAAGGCCTTTTTCTATATGATCTACAGCAACAAACTTATCTTCTATTCCAAGTTGCTTTGTAAGAGTTTTTAGCCTGTCGTTGCCGCCGCTTTCGTATTCTATTACCACAAATCTCTTTTTGAACAGAATGCTGAATACTGCGCAATGGAAGGAGTTGGTCACTACATATTCGGCATCTCGTATCTCGCGCAACCACTCGTCTACTGTTATATGATGCCGCTGGGTAACTGAATTGGTAAGTCTAAGAGCCTTAAGGTCTTTGCCAAGCCAATATAGCTCATGATGCCCCAACCCATATTTCGCGGCAAGCATGTTGGCTGATTTTACCATTGGTAAAGCTGCTTTACCAAGAATATATGACACAAGACGGCCGGAGGACTTATTTGGATTACCATCTAACAGACTATTTTCATAGAATCCGGCATCGTGCAGCATTGTGGGGTCAAGTACAAGTCGTGATTCTACCCCAAAAACATCATTACATATTTTCTGTCCGCTAAATTCTCTGACTGATATATCGTTGAATCGGTGCAGTAAATCTCGTATATGCCTTGTGTCTTGGCGATTTGTATCCCATTCTGAAGTTCCGAATGACGCAGCATAAGATATTCGTCGTATGTTTGCATCTTCAGGAAGAAAGTTTAAGAAGTAGGAATGTCCGCACATGGTGTTTCGCCATATCTGGTCGCTACCCACTATCAGCGCATCGAAATTATATGAACCAATTGCATCGGCAACTTCATTGTCGGTGTAGAACGGTTGCGTTTTGGGCTTAAGCCTATCGCGCTGAAATTGCCGGAACTTTGTCCAATAAAGCGATGAGTTTGAGTTGAAAATCTGATATAGCCTATGGAGAAAGTCGGTTTTTATGGGGGTTCGATCAACGATCATCGGCTCATGCCCCATAAGACGGAGTTGCTCCATCAGAGCATAAGCTTGAAGCACAGCTCCATAATTATTAGAAAAATGATATGTTAGGATTCCAACTTTCATAATTATCGCTTGAGTATTGATAATCCCAATTCAATAATGCGCCGACGCACCCGGCCATAAAAATCCAACCCGCTGAACTTTTTGAGGCGGTTCATCGTAAAATTATCATCAGCAAAAAAAGCCTTGCGCTGCTTAGGCTCCGCAACAGAATGATTTGCCGATGGATTAGATCGGATAGCAATGTCGTAGTCTACTTCAACGGATTTGATATTGAGTTGGCCTAGCAACTGAATGGTCTTCTGAGTATTTGCCATCAGAAGACTGACTCCTTTGTTATCATCAAATTCCGGCAAAAACTTTTGAATTCCCCAAAAATCACCGAGAGTGAAATCACTACCGCTTGAAAATCCTTTGGCTGGGCACTTATAGCATGACGGTCGCAGTGAAATATTTTGGGAAAAAAGCTGGTAGTAAGGATCTTGGCCTGGGTAACGGGCTATTACATTGCTTTTACCATCTGAATCCTCAAAATCGAATTGGAGAGCAAACTTATGCCAACCACCAAGACTTTTGGAGCGGAAATTCACATCGGTCAGTTTCCATTCCGCCCCCTGTTCTTCAATAAGATTGGCAAGGTAATCCTCCCATACCTTAGGACTTGGAACCCCGTGGCAGATGAAGTCGACTGTCCATAAATTTTCGTATTCTTTCCTAAGAAAGAGCTTCAAGCCTTTCACTTGACAGGGAGTGCCACAAAAGAGCACTTCCCGTCCGGCGGTAAGAAGCGATTTTACTTTGGAGAAAGCATCGCAAGTATCGCTCTGAACATATTTTGAACGACGAAAAGGAGCTATACCGTCCAAAGAATCTGTTGACGAATGAATTACTTTGAATTTATCATCGAAAAGAGCACCGAAAACCACACCTCCGCGTTGTATTATCTCTGCGGCAAGCACAGAGAATACTCCTCCGCTTGAACTTGCAAGCTGCACGTTAGTGTCAGAAGATTTGCATGCAAGGCATTTAAGCGGCTTTGAGCTTTTGCGATCGATAAGAACTGGGCATATTTTTTCACAGAGGTGGCAATCAATGCACAAGGTTAGGTCTACAACCGGGTAGCGAAACCCTTCATTATCTACAAGCATAGAAATGCATTGCTTAGGACATATCTGCTCACATGCCCGGCATCCTACACAATCATGTTTATCTTTAATTTCAATCATCTACGGAAAATAATAGACTTTATCAACGTCTTTTCTTCTTTGTTGGCTCCAAAAGTCATAAGTACTATGCTGAAAATGACTGTGGCTACGATACTTTTCAGAATTAGACCGAACCAACTCTCCACGGGGATAAGATTGCTTAGAATCATAATTATTGTTGTCAAGGCAAACGGTAAAAGCAATCTGCCGAAAGTATCCCTGAAGAACACAATCATATTCAGACCCATGCGCTTATGGAACATAAGGTCAAGGGCTATCGTCCGATAAGAAAAGGCTGTAAATATTGCGACAGCAAGACCTGTTACTCCATAAAATTTGGACAACGGAATCGCCAGCACGAGGTTTATTGCAGCCATTCCAATGTATATGTACGACTGTGTACGCACTTTATTTGCAGCAATGATATATGTTATACCGATCTCCTGCGGTAATTGAATAACAATAGGTATTAGAAAAAGCAATGTACACAAATATACTGCACTATATCCCGGCCCTACCCATAAGTTTATAAACTCACGCCCAAATACGGCAAACCATATGAAGATAAATCCGCATATGAAAAGTTGAAGACGTCCGACTCTTACCATCAGTTTTTGAACAGCGCTAACGTCCTTGCCTGCAACCATTTTAGATACTCTTGGAAGGAACATTCCACTTATTGCATTGGCAAATAAATAGGTGTAGCCTTCGATTGTGATTGCAACACCAAGAACTGCAATTTGTGCACTGTCGGCAAATATACCCAGGATCGAAGGGGCTATATTAAATATCATCCGCTGCGACAAAGCAATAACAGTAACCCAAATTACGAAGCCGAATATACGTTTCAACTCAGCATTGTCCCAGAATCTGATATTGACTTTCAAGGGTGTTTTACTCTTTATCACCAATAGTTTCAGAGCGATGGTGATAATACCCGCTGCAGAATTCACGATAACAAGTGCATAGAGTCCATAACCATATATAAGGCATATAGCCATAGTGATAACTATGAAAATCCTCTGGAATAAATCACAACTTTTCAGTTGTACAAATTTTTCATAGCCGGTTAGAATGCCATTAAGGGGTATGAACGGGAATGATAAAATACAATAACATGCAGCTATAATGAAAACGACCTTGAACGCCCCCATTTCGCTGACTGTAAGCCCTTCGTAAATGTCGGGAAGGAAAATATACACGCCCATGAATACTAAGAAAATCAGGGCATCTAAAGCAAGGTAGAGCTTGAACACAAGTCCCAATAAGGCGTTGACCTTATCCTGACGGTCATGAGCAAGGTATTCACAGATAAACTTTGTGGTGGCGTTGCCAAGTCCAAAGTCAAATGCCAATAGACCGATAATCGACATTGCCAAAGTATACAAACCATAATCGGCCTTTCCAATGGATGATATCATCCACGGCGTATATACCAATCCAATAAGAACATTCAACCCAAGGTTGAAGTAAGATAAAATGGCTCCTTGCTTTATCTGACTCATTTGCGATACAATCTTTTTACTAAGCAATACTTCCGGGGCCTTTGACCGTTGGAGTGATCTGGCCATTCATATGACCTGTTATTAATGATATTATGCTACGAGCAGCATTTACAGGACTCCATAGATCGTGGACAGTACGATATGCGTTCTCTGCAATCTGCATTCGTTGTTCCGGATTGTCTATGAGATACTTGACCTGTTTATATAAATCATTGAGATTCTCATTGCGGAAAACCATACCGTTAACACCATTCTCAATAAGGAATGGTGTGCTTCCGATTGCATCGGAAGCTACCAGTACACATCGGCTACCCATTGCTTCATTAGCTACTGCGCCCCAACCTTCGTTTCGATCACTTGTGAAAAGTAGAATATCATGGCTACGCATTTGTCGAAGGATTTCTTCATTATGTGTAGAACCACAAAGTTTTACCCGATCTGTAAGTCCATTATCAGCAATCATTTTGCCGATTCGTTCATATTCCTCACCAATTCCGTACATATTGAGCTCGAAATCTACGAAGTCTGCTTTCAACTTTTTGGCAAGAGCAACCGGAAGCTCAGGATGTTTCCAATTCAAGAATCTTCCCACCCATAAAATTTTTAATTTAGAATTCTTCTGATATGGTGCTTCTAATGTATTCTCACTACTGGTACAATCCTCTACCGCTGGAAAATATCCCCACTTGAATGCTCGTCCGACAAAACAACCTATACGATGATAGTCGGACGCAGTATATGCGCTCGCACAAAGTAAATAGCAATTGGGATTTCTGCTATAGTTTCTATGAAACCTCCATCTGTGATATAGAAGTTTAAACTTACTTGGCTCACTTTTATACAGGCGCTCGGAATATTTGAAGGTTAATTTCCCAGCCTTAGTGCGAGATGTAATATATGAATCAGGAGCAGACCCGATTATGACAGCATCAGCTTCGTCTATGATTTTGGCAATTTCAGACGGGGGGGTCGGATGATTATAACACTTAATCATATAAGGGGCATCAAGTTCGCGATAGCCCAATTTATGACGAACTTCCGACATCGGAGCTGTGTCGATGTAGGTATAATTACCTTCGGTCAAACGATACAGTTCATCGGAAAGAGGTTTCTGATGGTGATTAAGATAGTTGGAAAGAAATACTATTTTCATCAGTCGTTAATATAGGCTATAAGATCATGCGCTCCAACTCTTTTATCCTCAGGCGGCAATTTCATGTAATCACCGAATCGTTTACGAAGGTAAGTGTCATAGCCTGCCATTATTTGGTACTGACGATCTTCAAAAGCCACAGCTTTGGTGGGGTGGAAAAGCGAAATCGGGAAAGCATCATTGGGATTATTAGAACCCATGCTGACCATATTAGTAACAATATCAGAATCCGGACAACATGTAATCAACTTATAGATTTTATTAAATGTAGCCCTCTTGGAGAATGGCCATAATTTTGAAGCTATCCAACGAAGTTTATTAGCCAAACTTTGGCCACTAGGATATTTTTGACTCTTACCGTGTGCCAAAATATAAAGAGCAAGTTTTTTGTAAAATATTTTTCGCTGTTTTTTTTCATCTACAGGAACTCCATCAAGAGGAAAAATATCAACATACACGCCGTATTCGCGCATCAATCCTTGTTCAATTAGCCGTGTCTTTGTATCCCCTACTTTAGCAAAGAGGATTTCCATTCCCGGATAATTTCTCCACTCGTAAACCTTGTAACGCTCGTTGAATCCATCGAAAGTTTTAAGGAATTTATCATAATCGGCACGAGGCATATAAATGTCGATATCATCATCCCATGGAATGTATCCTTTATGGCGGATTGCCCCTATCAATGTTCCTCCGGCAAGAGAATAACTAAGTCCCTGCTTTTTACAGAATATATCAATAACATCCATAGTCTGCATCTGCAAAGCCCTGAGTTCTTCTACGGTCTTTACTTCTCTCATTTACAGTAATAGTTAGAATTTCCGCCAGACCATTTTGTTGACTACGCCGGTGTAGCTCTGGATGAGCTTGACGATCTTGGTGGAGACGCATTCATCGACGTAGTTGGGAACGGGGAGGCCGAGGTGGCCGTTGCGGTTCATCTCCACGGCGACGTCGACGGCCTGTAGCAGTGAGGATTCGTCGATGCCGGCGAGGATGAAGTCGCCTTTGTCGAGGGCTTCGGGACGCTCGGTGGAGGTGCGGATGCAGACGGCGGCGATCGGTTTGCCGACGGAGAGGAAGAAGCTCGATTCCTCTGGGAGTGTGCCGGAGTCGCTGACCACGGCGAAGGAGTTCATCTGAAGGTTGTTGTAGTCATGGAAGCCGAGTGGTTCGTGGGCTATGACCCTTCGGTCGAGCTTGAAGCCGCTCTGCTCGAGGCGCTTGCGGGAACGGGGATGACAGCTGTAGAGAATCGGCATGTCGTACTTCTCAGCCATGGCGTTGATGGCGTTGAAAAGCGACAGGAAGTTCTTCTCTGTATCGATATTCTCCTCGCGGTGGGCTGAAAGCAGTATGTATCTGCCTTTTTCGAGACCGAGGCGGCTCAGTATGTCGGAGGCCTCGATGTCGGGAAGATTGTTATGGAGAACTTCTGCCATTGGCGAGCCGCTGACATATGTGCGCTGCGGGGCTACACCCGATGCATTGAGATAGCGGCGGGCATGCTCTGAGTAGCAGATATTGACGTCGGAGATGATGTCGACGATGCGGCGGTTGGTCTCCTCGGGCAGGCATTCGTCAAAGCACCGGTTGCCGGCCTCCATATGGAAGATGGGAATATGCAGACGCTTGGCCCCAATCACGCTCAGGCAGGAGTTGGTGTCGCCCAGCACGAGCACGGCATCCGGCCTGGTCTCAACCATCAGCTGATATGAAGCGGCGATGATGTTGCCCATGGTTTCGCCGAGATCCTTGCCTACCGCATCCATATATACTTCGGGATCGGCAAGTTTCAGGTCCTTGAAGAACACGCCGTTAAGGTTGTAGTCGTAGTTCTGGCCTGTGTGGGCGAGAATCACGTCGAAATATTCGCGGCATCGGTTGATGACGGCCGCAAGCCGTATGATTTCGGGACGAGTGCCTACTATGATAAGTAGCTTGAGTTTCCCGTTGTTTTTAAATTCAGCCATTT
>CAJUKZ010000015.1 GCA_910586995.1 uncultured Muribaculaceae bacterium
AGTGAATATATTCTTGAAGACAATTGGAGACAATATGGTTTCTTTAACAAAAACACAGGACGTATGTTTGCCGGGGAGTTTGATTTGTCTCGTCCATTATGGAAAGGTTCGTTGAATTTCGGAGCGTCTTACAGCAACACAAAAAGGCATGATGATTTCACTAATCCGGAGGAATTGATTGATGGCAATAGCAACAATATTAAAGAGAACCGTATTGGTATGTATGCAGAGGTTTCGCAACATCTTGGAAGCGTAATGCTTCAGTTGGGGCTTCGCTATGAGTATACGGTATATAAATATTCCGAAAAAGGTGGATTGGACGGACAAAGCAGAAGTTATAATGAATTATTGCCCTCTGCCACAGTTGTGATACCGTTCAGGCATACTGTGTTTCAGCTTGGTTATTCCCGAAAGTATTCCAGGCCGCTATATTCTCAACTAAGCAATTCGGTGATGTATGTGAACGAATATCTTTATGAGACAGGGAATCCATCGCTGAAAAATTCCTATACCGATCTTGTCTCTATGAATTTCAAGTATAAATGGCTTATGGTCATGGCAAGCTATAAGCATCAGAAAGGTAGAATAATAGGTGTAGCGGAGGAATATAATGGAAATCCGGAGATCACATTGTTGAGAAAAATCAACTCGCCGAAAGGAATTGACAATCTTGAAATGATGGTCTCAATTGCTCCCGGATTTATTGGTAAGTTTTATTACCCGGTGCTGATGGGTGGAGTCATGACCCAGTTTTATGACATTGAACACCGTGGTTCAATGATGAAAATAAATAAGCCATTGGGAATAATGCGCTTCAATAATATTTTCAAACTTCCGGACAATTATATGCTATCGGCTAATTTAAGTTGGAGGAGCAATGGAGACAGCGAAAATATTCGCATCTGTCAGACATGGCAAGTTGACATCGCAGCTTCAAAGACAGTCAACACTCATTGGGACATCAAACTTTCTCTGAATGACATACTCAATACTGCGAGAACCACAAGCTTTACAATTTACAGCGGTATCCGTGAGATGAGTATAGATAAATGTATAAGCAAGCGTTCGATAGAACTTTCAATCGGCTACCGTTTCAATGTCACCAAGACGAAGTATAAAGGCAAAGGTGCAGCCACTGATGAGAAGAACCGTCTTTAATGCCAGGTAATACGCACAAAAAGCGCACGGAATTATAATTTTTATCTCCTCAAAAGTGACGATATTTAGGAAAACGCAACATACTTTACAGAATACAAAAGGAAGAATATTAGTTGTAATTAACTGATATTCTTCCTTTTGTGTTTGAGCCGCGAGTGGGACTCGAACCCACGACCTTTTCGTTACGAATGAAATGCTCTACCGACTGAGCTATTGCGGCTTGGGTATGCTTTGGGGCTGATGTCCCTTGCATTTACTGCGCAAAGTTACTAAAAACTTGTGGATTGTTTGCTATAAGTGAGCTTAATTTTTGCTTTACTGAAGTCGAGTTTTGTCATTGCTGGTTGTTCTACATACGGAACTATCGCGGTAAGAGTCTGTTGGCTTGATGTCCCGTAGTAATAGTAGCTTGACGATGAGTTGGATTCGTAATTGGCTGTTACAGGAGAGAGAGTGAAGTTATAGTCTTTCTCTTCGATTTCTTCTTTCTCAAGCATGTAAAGGAAGTAGGGCCGCATTCCTGCGAAGTCGTACGAATCGGTGGTGTCGTTGTATGTGGCCAGGAATGATGTCTCGTTGTCCGGCAGCGAATTTTTTTCGATGAATTCCTTATATTTGTCGGTCAGCACCATCAGTACTGTTTCGGGTGGTTCTATACCGAATGTGTTTGGTATGGTTGCTGCCGGGATTGAGAATGTCAAGGTATTGACCACGGAGAGCAGTCCTGAATTCTTGCGGTATTGTTCGAGCAACTGCTTGATGGGGAAGTTGAACGAGACGTCGTAGCCAAGTGGAGCGAGCAGAATCTTTTCGCCTGCGGCTATGCGGTCTGCTATGCTTTGCGCCGGAGTGAATGATATATTGTTGTTGGTGATTATTTCGGGAGTTACAGCGAAATAGTTTGCAGATTTATGCCATACCGTGTCGCGTAGTTCTCCGGCTTTATTGGTGTATGATGTATCCTGTGCGTAGTGCATGGTCATCACAGTCTGGCCGATGTTCACCAAGCGGCCGCTGCCGAAGGTGTTCTCAATATAGAGGCCCGGGAAAAATTTTGCGAATGCACCGGGGGTTGCGAATGTCTGCGGATTGCGTTTATATTCGTCCAGAAGCTTATTGCCGAGCGACAGTGGCAGATCCACGTCGATGGCGCGGTACGACAATTCCATGATCGAGTCGCTTACACCTAATCCGGCAAGATTGTATACTGTAGAGGCGATGAGGTTGTCCGGATTGTAGAACTTCGACGGATCTTCGTTGCTGTAGATCGGTGTCGGCAGTGGTGCATCAAGGGTATATACGTTGAGCCCCATCGGAATGACGGAATCGCCCACATAGCTTCCGTTAGCGACAAAGAACGTAAGTGTGAGTCCTTCGAGAGTCACGTTCTTGGTGTCGATAGAGTTGGCTGGCATGAATTGCGTGAGTATGTCGCTTTTCATCAGTCCGAAGTCTTTGGAGTCGATTATTCCGAGCAATTGGTTGATTGTACGCGACTGTATTGATGTGACGCGGTCTGATTGCTCGACCGATACGACCTGAGTGGAATCGACAAGAATGTTGATTTCGTCAGATATTACCGATGTGCCTATGTTGGAATTGTCGTCGCAGGCAGCGAAAGCTGTCGCCAGAAGTGCTACGCCTGCAAGTACTTGGAAGGATCTCATTTTTAATAATGGAGCTGGTGGGTAGGGGAAAGGGGAGTCTCTCAGAGAGATTTGTAGAATTCGTCGTAGGCTGTCGCGTAATCTTCGTCGCCGGGATAGGGGAGGAATGGTTTTCCGGAAGCTTTGGCGTACTCTACAAGATCGGCAGGTACATTTTCCGAAGCCTGGACCACTGCGTCGGCGAAGTCTATGGCCAGACGGCTGAGCTGTCCGTGCCCGATGGTGTCGCCTGATGTGAGGGCCTTGAGGTCTTCATCGGTTATACCTTCCATTTTCAGCTTTTCGGCCATGCGGCTGTCGAGGGGCATGTCGAAAGCATCGTCGATCAGGGAATATACGATCTTTGAATTGTGGAAAGTGGGATCGTCGGCATATATCTGCTTCAGATATAATGGTGCGAGGGCGGATATCCATCCCTGGCAATGTATTATCGCGGGTTCCCAACGTAGTTTCTTGACGGTCTCTGCAACGCCGCGCACGAAGAATATGGCGCGCTCGTCGTTCTGCTCAGGATCTGTGGCTGTCTCAAGCCCGTCGGATGCGTGGCGCTGGAAGTAGTCGTCGTTGTCGATGAAGTAAACCTGCATGCGTGCCGGTTGCAGGGTTGCAACCTTGATTATCAGCGGATGGTCGTTGTCGTCGATGATAATGTTCATCCCTGACAGGCGTATCACTTCGTGGAGCTGATTGCGGCGTTCGTTTATGCTACCGTACTTTGGCATGAATGTCCTGACTTCGTAGCCTTTTTCCTGAATGGCCTGAGGGAGATTGCGGCCAAGGGTGGCTATCGGTGTGGAGGGCAGATACGGGCTTATTTCCTGGGAGATGAATAGTGCTTTCGTTGCGGGCATAAGTTATGGTGAATTGAGCTATGTTTGTATTGCTGTTGCAAAACCTCCGCAAAGTTACGAATTTTTTTTGTATTGGCGTGTCTGTCCGCATACAATTGGGTTGATTTTTAGACTAATTGGCAAAAAATGATCATCACCGGTTATATAATTTAAGTTATTTTATTAGAATTGGATGCAAAGGGGAGTCTTTATCTCGATGGAAAGTGCTAACTTTGTACGATAAATTGTCGCCGGAATACTGACAGGTAATCCGGTATATGATTCATTTTACGAGTATTCTAACGGATTAAATATAATTTTTGTATTGTATGAGGAGAAATCTTATCCCCTTTTCCTTTGTATCGTTTTTTGTGACCATGCTTATGGTTCTGTTTGTGTCGCCTTGCGGATTATCTCAGGGGCAGCCGGCTCAGTCGCCTATACGTTGGCGTATGATCGTGAAAATGACATCTCCGACCGAAGGTACTGTCACTGTGAAGGCTCTCTTGTCGGACGGTTGGCATCTTTATGGATTTGACATGCCAAAGGGCGGACCTAAGCCCACTACATTCGATTTTTCAGAGTCTACCGGAATAAAACTTGTAGGTGAACCGGAGCCGTCGGTTAAGCCGGTGATGAAAGATGATAAGCAATTCGGCGAGAAACTCAGCCAGTGGGAGAGCAATGTTACCTTTGTGCAGCGCTTCAAGCTTACCGGTAAAGGTGGTGTCGTGAAGCTCGGCATACGGTATATGGGCTGCAACGATGCCACATGCATGCCTCCGCGAACCGAGAATTTCTCAACCCCGGTGCCTGAGTTCAAGAAGACACGATAGTTGATATATTGAAGTTACTATGAAAAAGATTGTAGAAAATATATTTTCTGTGATACTGCTGTCTGTGGCTATGCTGCTGCCTGTGCAGACTGGCCATGCTGCTGTAAGCACACATGTAGACTGGTCTGTAGAGGCTGAAATGACTTCCGGACGGGAGGGTATAGTCAGATGGACTGCGAATATTGAGAGCGGATGGCACATCTACGGACTTACCATGCCGAAGCTTGAAAATACAGTGACACCACCTCCTACGTCGTTCACTGTGGATTCATTTCCAGGTCTTGTCCTTAAAGGAGACATTGTGCCTGACCGTCCGGCGGCCATGAAGGTCGACGAGGTGATGAATCTGAAGGTAGGCCAGTGGGATGGCAAAGTGACGTTTATCCAGCATTTTGCGATATCAGAAGGTGTTTCGGGCGTAGATATACGCGGAGTGGTGCGTTATCAGGCTTGTTCGGATAAGGCTTGCACACCTCCTACTAAATATAGTTTCGATGTGAAGGTGGGTTCTCCCGTTATTACGGAGACCGTGGCAGATGCTGCTCCAGTGGTTGCACCAGCATCGCGTCCGGTCGAACAGAAGGTGTCCAACGCATATGATTCCGCCCAGTGGTGGGCGCCGGTTGAAGTATCCGACAGCGGTGCGCCTGCACCTTCGTCCGAGACATCCGCATGGTGGTCGCTTCTGTTGTGGGGCTTCCTCGGGGGACTGGCGGCGTTGCTTACCCCTTGCGTATGGCCTATGATTCCAATGACAATGAGTTTCTTCCTGAAGAAAACATCGTCGCGCAGGAAGTCTATGGCCGATGCGTTTACATACGGACTTAGCATCATAGTGATTTATCTTGCGCTCGGAATCGCGATAACGTTGATTTTCGGGGCCGGCAAACTTAACGAACTGGCAACGAGTGCCCTGTTTAATGTCATATTTTTCCTGATACTTGTGGTGTTCGCGATTTCGTTCTTCGGCGCTTTCAACATCACACTGCCTTCGAAGTGGAGCAATAAGATTGATAGCCGAGCAGAGAACACTACCGGGCTTATCAGCATATTTTTCATGGCATTCACACTTGTGTTGGTGTCATTCTCATGCACGGGTCCGATTATCGGCACTCTGCTTGTGGAGGCTGCGGCGCAGAACAATATTCTTGGGCCGGCACTTGGCATGGGCGGATTCGCGCTCGGATTGGCATTGCCGTTCTCAGTGTTCGCATTGTTCCCGTCGCTGATGAAGGAGATGCCCAAGTCAGGCGGATGGCTTAATTCGGTAAAGGTGGTGCTGGGCTTCCTGGAGCTTATCCTGTCGCTCAAATTCCTTTCGGTGGCCGATCTGGCATATGGATGGCATATTCTTGATCGCGAAGTATTCGTGTCTCTGTGGATCGTGCTGTTTGCCCTGTTGGGAATGTATCTGTTAGGAAAACTCCGTTTCTCCCACGACAGTGAGGTCCGCCATGTCTCGGTATTCCGGTTCTTTCTGGCCTTGTGTTCATTGTCGTTCGCAGTGTATCTCGTGCCGGGACTGTGGGGTGCGCCGCTAAAGAGTGTCAGTGCCTTTGTCCCTCCATTGTCCACACAGGATTTCAATCTGTACGGAGGCGTCTTCAGAGAGTTCGACGACTATGATGCCGGTATGGCCTACGCTCAGGAGAATCATAAACCTGTGCTTGTCGATTTCTCCGGATATGCATGCGTGAATTGCCGCAAGATGGAGGGTGCAGTGTTTGACACCGAGCAGGTACGTAAGGTCATAGAAGACGATTTCGTACTTATAAAACTTATGGTGGACGACAAGACTCCGCTTGCCCAGCCATATTATGAGACAGAGAACGGACGTCAGTTGCTGATCGAGACAGTTGGCGAACGATGGAGCTATCTCCAGCGCCATAAGTTCGGCACAAACCAGCAGCCGTTCTATGTGATACTTGACAATTCGGGACAGCCGTTGGCATCCGCTATGGCATATGATGAGAATGTAGACAGATTTGTGGCATGGCTACGCGGCGGTGTCGAAGAATATCAGAAAGAAAAAAGATGAGCGGTCATACAAGAGAAGAAAAACTTGAGGCTTTGGGGCGTGTAATAGACACCCTCGACGAGCTGCGGGTCAAGTGTCCGTGGGACAGAAAACAGACTAATGAGAGCCTGCGGGCTAATACCATAGAGGAAGTATACGAACTGTCGCAGGCCTTGTTGTCTGATCGTAAAGACGAGATATGCAAGGAGCTTGGCGATGTGCTGCTGCACATATTGTTCTATTCGAAGATAGGCGATGAAAAGGGACAGTTCGATATTGCCGATGTTGCGGATGCATTGAATAGCAAACTTATATTTCGTCATCCGCATGTTTTCGGAGATGCGGCGGCAGCCGACGCGCAGGCTGTGGCAGAGAATTGGGAGCAGATCAAATTGCGTGAGAAAGGCGGCAATAAGACCGTGCTTGGTGGTGTGCCACAGGCGCTTCCGGCATTGATCAAGGCGAGCAGGATACAGGAAAAGGCTGCTAATGTCGGCTTTGACTGGGAAGAAGCACATCAGGTATGGGAAAAGGTAGCAGAGGAGACTGCAGAAGTGAAATCTGCGGTTGAAGCCGCCGATATGGAACAGACCGAGGCTGAGTTTGGAGATCTGTTGTTTGCCGTGATAAATGCGGCCCGCAAATATGGTGTAAATCCGGAAAACGCTCTTGAACGTACCAATGCGAAATTCATCCGCCGTTTCAATTTTGTGGAGAATCAGGCGAAAGAGGCAGGCAAAGAGCTCGGATCATTATCGTTATCCGAGATGGATGCGCTTTGGGACGAAGCTAAAGCCAAAGGATTATAATTGAGAATAATTGCAAACTATAAAATAAACCGTTGATGAGAATATTGCGTCGGTTTTTTCAGGTGTCGTTGGCTGTGTCGGCTTTTTTAGTATGTGCGTCATCGGAAGTTGCAGCAACGCCTCCTGCCGAATGCCGGCCATTGCAGCAGCCACGGGTTGCGGCAGTGGTCAGTGTTGATTCTGTGGAGTGGCGCGAGGATCTCAGCCGTGTGTATTGCAGGATTATTGGTATGCCGCACACGTCTGAGCGCGTGGATGCAGTAAGGATGACCGTAGGGAAGCGACGGCTTGATGCTACAGATATTGATGGTATAGATTTCCGCAGGTATTTTCAGTGGGAAGACGATGGCTCTATTCTTCTTGAGATTGATTTTCCTCCTGTAAGTGTTTCTGAGAGAGGTAATTTCAGTCTGACGTTCGATACCGTCCACGGTGAAGTAAAATCCGCTCTATGATTCTGTGTATCACCGAGAAACCGAGTGTTGCCAAGGACATAGCGGCAATACTCGGAGCGACAGTACGCCGTGACGGATTCTATGAGGGAAATGTAGAATATAAGGTGACATGGACCTACGGACATCTTTGTTGCCTGAAAGAACCGCACGACTATACTGATCTTTGGAAAAGATGGTCGCTCGGAGCTTTGCCTATGATTCCTGCCCGCTTCGGGATCAAGATTATAGATCAGGAAAGCATTCAGAGGCAATTCCGTGTCATTGAGAATCTCATATCACAGGCCACGGAGGTCATAAACTGTGGTGATGCCGGGCAGGAGGGAGAACTGATCCAGCGATGGGTGATGCAGAAAGCAGGCATACACTGTCCGGTGCGCCGTCTGTGGATCTCGTCGCTTACTGACGACAGCATACGCGAGGGGTTCAGCAATCTGCGCCCGGAGAAGGATTTCGACAATCTCTACCATGCCGGACTGTCGAGAGCCATAGGCGATTGGATACTTGGAATGAATGCGACCCGTCTGTATTCGCTTAAATATTCATCGGCCGGTAATGTGCTGTCGATTGGCAGGGTACAGACGCCTACGCTTGCTTTGATAGTCAAGCGTCACTTTGAGATAGCGAATTTTAAGTCGGAGGATTTCTGGGAACTGAAGACAGTATATCGGGGCGCTTCATTCAGTGCCACTTCCGGTCGTTTTTTTAAGGAGGAAGATGCGGCTGTAGCACTTGCTGCTATCTCAGGCAAGCCGTTTACGGTGACAGATATTACCGAGAAAAAAGGGAAGGAAGCGCCGCCTCGCCTTTTCGATCTTACCGGTTTGCAGGTGGAATGCAACAAGCGTTGGGGCTGGACTGCTGACGATACACTGCGCCTGATACAGAGTCTTTATGAGAAAAAGGTGACTACATATCCCCGCGTCGACACCACCTATCTTAGTGAAGATATTTATCCCAAGATACCGGGTATATTGCGGATGATGACTCCGTATGCAGCGCTCACAGCATCATTGCTTGCGGCAAAGTTGCCCAAAAGCAAGAAAGTGTTTGATAACGCAAAAGTCACCGACCACCATGCGATCATACCTACGGGGCAGTCTCCGTCGGTGCTTGTCGGAGATGAGCGCAAGATGTACCATCTGATTGCTCAACGGTTTATTGCGGCCTTCTATCCCGATTGCCAATTCCTGACTACAACAGTTCTTGGCGAAACTGCCGGCGTGACATTCAAAGCTACAGGAAAAGTTATCACTTCGCCGGGGTGGAGGGTGATATTCGATTCAGCTAAAACAGCCGACGATAAGCCCGACGAGAATTCAGATAATATTCTTCCGCCGATGCAGAAGGGAGAGACCGGTCCGCATGAGCCGTCGTTGGCGAAAAAGGCGACGCAGCCACCTAAGTTCTACACCGAGGGTACTCTGCTGCGGGCTATGGAATTGGCCGGTAAGACTGTTGATGATGATGAACTTCGCGAGGCCATGAAGGAAAACGGTATAGGACGACCGTCGACCCGTGCAGCGATCATCGAGACTCTGTTCAAGCGTCGCTATATATACCGTGAGCGTAAGAACATAATGGCTTCGCAGGCGGGCATCGACTTGATATCTACCATAAACGAGGAGCTGCTGAAAAGCGCTAAACTTACAGGCATATGGGAAAATAAGCTCCGCCGCATTGAGCGTGGAGCATACGATCCCGCCACATTTATATCCGAATTAAAGGAATTGATCTCGCAGATTGTTATCAATGTATTGAGTGACAACAGTGACCGTAAGATTAAGGTTGGCGAGGAGGAACAGAACACCAGGAAAACGCGCAAAGGACGTGGAAGTAAAGTATGATGGATATACCTCTTTGGCTTCAGTTTGTGTTGGTTATAGTACTTGTTGTGGTAGCGGTCGTGTATCTGAGGAAAGCTCTCGGGCGAGGAAGTGCTTGCGACTGTTGTTCAGTCAGAGAAAACTGCGCTGCGCGTTCGCGGAAGCGTAGGTCGGGATGTGATAAAAAGGGCCGAAAGGGTGCGCGCCCTTATTAAATATAATTAACACGGCTCAGAGAATATAATTCCACTGGTTTGAAAATATGTTGTAAAACATGTTTTTGCTTAATGCGTTGGTTGATAGGATGTATGGCGGTCTGATTTTGCGGATTTGAACATCTGTAAGCAAAATTTAATCTACAATATTTCCATAAGCCGATGAAAATTGCTATTTTTGGACTACTTGAATCGAAAAAGTGAAAAAGTCTGAAACTCAAAATGGAAAGATCTCTTATAATCCTCAAACCGTCCTCGATCCAGCGCTTCCTTGTTGGTGATGTGATCACACGTTTCCAACGCAAGGGCCTTGTGATAGCAGGCATCAAGATGATGCAGCTCGACGAAGCAATTCTGCGCGAGCATTACGCTCATCTTGTCGACCGTCCTTTCTTCCCTTGGATTCTCGATTCGATGATGGCTACACCTGTAATTGTCATGTGTATAGAGGGAAAGGATGCTGTAGCAGTGGTGCGTTCGATGGTCGGTGCGACAAACAGCCGCAATGCTGCCCCCGGAACTATCCGCGGAGACTTCGGCATGAGCGGTCAGGAGAACATTGTGCATGCCTCTGATTCGCCTGAGAACGCAGCTATTGAGCTAAAGAGATTCTTCCGTGAGGGTGAGATTTTTGATTATGCCCCGGCGTTGATGTCGTCGCTATACGCTCCCGACGAAAAATAAACGGCCGTAGGCTTATCGAAGTTCATAGATTCAAATAAAGTTAGTATAAGACAGCAGATTATAGTTTAACCATACACGCGCATCGACACAACATCCGGACGACCGTCCCTATCTGCGCCGCGCGATTTTGAATTCTCTCCAGTTTATCAATGTATTTATCTAAAATTCTGAAATTTACCTGCACACTTGCACTTGCAACGCTTCCTATGCTGCCCCTTTCGGCGCAGACCACATACCGGCTTCCTGGCCAGCACAATGCGGAACATCAGGACCTGATTGCAGGACAGATGAACCTCAAGGATCAGGTTAAGACCGAATCCACACAGCAGCTCATGGACAACTACTTCACTGAGGAAGAAGAACCTGAGCTTGACATCTATGAAACCAACTGGGGTAGCCAGAGGGTGAATTGCTACAATGAAGCGGATGTGCCCCAGAGCCGTCTGATCAATGTGGCTAATTTTGCTATGCCGTGCCCCGGATATATAACTTCACCTTACGGATATCGTAAGCGTTTCCGCAGAATGCACAAGGGTGTTGACCTCAAGGTATTCACCGGTGATACAATTTATGCAGCTTTCAACGGCAAGGTGCGTCTTACAAAATATGAAGCCAGAGGCTATGGCTACTATGTAGTGATCCGCCATGAGAACGAACTTGAGACTGTATATGGACACCTTTCAAAGATTTTGGTAAAGCCAGACCAGTTTGTCCGTGCTGGAGAGCCTATAGCACTCGGTGGCAATACCGGACGTTCGTTCGGCAGCCATCTGCACTTCGAGACCCGTTTCATGGGATATGCCATAAATCCGTGTGCGATTTTCGATTTCGCAAACCAGACAGTACATACCGACGAATATACTTTCGACAAGAAGACTTATCAGCAGGCACGCGACTTCTCTCCGTCGGCCAATGCAGAGCATCAGCAGCGCTGGCAGCAGTTGAATGCCAACAATCCTAACAAGAATAAAAAAACAGCATCCTCAATGCCGGCTTCAAGCAAAAGCAAGAAAGGTGCGTCATCGTATACAATCCGCAAGGGAGACACACTTAGTCGTATAGCTTCGCGCAATGGCACTACAGTGAAGAACCTTTGCCGCCTGAATGGTCTTTCGAGCAATTCCAAATTGCGGCCAGGTCAGAAACTCAGGCTAAGATAAAAAATCTCCCCTCTTTCATTCCGTTGAAAAGATAAGGATTCAAATATTAAAGTCCCGCGATATCGAGATGGTAATCGCGGGACTTTTTGCGAATTATGCTTATCTCCCTGCGATTTGGGCAACTCTGCAAGGTCAGCCAAAATCAGTGGGCTACAACCCCGCGCTATGGTGTCCGTCTATGGCCGTAAGGCTGAGTGTCGTTAATCGGTGTCCTGGCGGACACCACGTCTTTCCATTCGACTACCGGTCACACCTGCGCTTTGCTCCGGTGTAACCGGTTACTACTAAATCTGCGTCCTTCGGACGCTCCTGTCCACAGGGTGTACCGTCAGTGGACATATGTCTGCATACCGTTGGTATTAGTTTTCTGCGGGCGCACCTGTACATGAGCCTGTATACCGTTGGTAGCAGTTTTTTGCGGACGCACCTGTACATGTGCCTGTATACCGTTGGTAGTAGTTTTCTGTGGACGTACACCTGTACACGTGTCTGCATACCGTTGGTCTTAGTTTTCTGCGGGCGTCACCGGTACATGTGCCTGTGTACTGTTGGTCTTAGTTTTCTGCGGACGTACACCTGTACACGTGTCTGCATACCGTTGGTATTAGTTTTCTGCGGACGCACCTGTAGATGTGCCTGTATATATCGTTGGTAGGAGTTTCCTGCGGATGCACCAGTATGCTTGTTTGCATACGGGTGGGAGGATATTCTATGGCCCTTACTTGTTCACGAGCCTGTGTATATCATAGGTAGAGTGTCCGCAGGACACTGATTTAGTAGTAACCGGTTACACCGAGCCGCAGGCGAGGTGTGACCGGGGGCCACATCCCCAGCGCAATGGCGTCCGGCAGGACGCCGATTTACAGCCTTATAACCGCTTTGCTCCGGTGTGACCTGGCAGAGAAAAAGTAAGCAGGCCAGAAAACTCGGGCTTCCTGACCTGCTGCTTGGTATGTGTTTTTATATTTAGTTCAGAGCCAGTTTCAGGCTTTTGCCGGAGTTGGCGAAGCGGATCACGTATACTCCGGATGTCAGCGTTGATGCGTCGATATGGTCCAGACCGGCATTCACACTGTAAGATCCTACAAGTGTTCCGTAGACAGAGAATATATCGACAGTGGTGTCGGAGGTCGATGAAACGCATATAGACTTGCTGCCGGCCTCTACCCAGGCGCGTTGTGCATCCGCGTCTTGAGCAATATCGGCTATGGATACCTGTTGGAGTACTTCGCTAAGGCCTCTGTAGGCGTCAAAGCGGCCATAGCCTTTGGTATTGCTGTCGTAGCCGGAGAGATACTCATCGTCGCGAGATGTTCTCGACATGATCTCACGCACACGTTCGGGTGTGAGCGACGGATCAGCCTCAAGCCATAGGGCGAGCGATCCGGTGACAACCGGTGCTGCCATTGATGTGCCCATGTTCAGATAGTAATAATGCGCTTTGCCTTTGCTGTCCAATGTGCGGCCTGTCATCTGCGATGAGTAGGTTTTTGCTTCTTCAGAGTAGCCATTCATTCCGGAGATAACGAGTGCTCCGGGTGCGAGAACCTCTGGTTTCATGCGGCCATCTACTGTAGGTCCACAGCTTGTAAACATCGATGGCTTGTACAAGGGTAGCTCGTTTGGTCCGAAGCTATCCAATGCATAGCTTGAGCCAGGTTCCGACCATATAGGGAATGTGTAGCGCGAATTGTAAGAGCCCACACTGATTATGGATTTGGATGTACCGCCGATCTCGCCTGCTGTCATGCTGCTGTCGCCATTGGTCCAGCCACGGAATCCTCCGCTGACGAAGTCATATACTCCGAGATTCCACATATTCACTGAATTGCCGTCAGATCCTGTGATTACAACACCGAAGCGGCGTGTGTCGCCCAGTGAGCTTATGTAGCATTCCACATATATGTTCGGTGCATTGGTCTCAGGATCTTTGGCCGGGTATATATAGCAATATACGTCGGCATATTCATCGTTGAAAACCTTCAGCACACGTCCAGATTCATCTGTGGAGCTTATCTCCTGGCTGCGCTCTACGATTTTGCCTTTTGCGTCGGTAAGAACCATCTGGACAGTGAATGTAGATCCGGCATTGCCCCAGATGTCGAGAGCTGTATTTTTGCTACCGCTTGTCGGCACTTGAAGCAGAGTCTTCAGTTCGGTGGATGAGGCAGTGAAAGTCTTGCCGATATGCATACGCGATTCGCCCTCGTTGCCCACAGATCCTACAAGAAGAACACCTTCGCCGGTAACGGAGTCGAAGTACTTGTCGAGCGTAGAAGTACCATCGTGTGGACCTGAGTGTGAGCCCAGGCTCATATTTACGACACAAGGCTTGCCTACGCTCTTGGCGTAGTCTGTGATGTATTTTACCGCGTCCGGCAGATTGGCCGTATTGCTGTTGAATCCGACAATCACAATATCTGCCTCAGGAGCCATTCCGTAGTAAGCTGATGAACGGTCTCCACCGGCAGCAGTGCCTGTGGTGTGTGTGCCGTGGTATTCGGCTTCGTAGTCTTTCTCTGCCGCGCGGATTTCGTCCTCGTTGGTGTATTCTGCACCATAGCCATATGGTTCGGGCGATTTACCCGAAGCTTTCATGTCCCATACGCGCTTGATGCGCAGGTTGCCGTTTTCATCGCAGAAAGTGATATGGTTGTAGTCGATGCCTATATCAATCACACCTACAACAATGTCTTTGCCGGTATATCCCCGGGAGAAAGTGTTGTATTTGTTGGTGTGTATGGCATTGACTCCTGTGACCTCACGTGCTATGTCGTTGCACAGGTGTGCCTGCGATCCCATTTCCACATAGCGTACAGTCGAGATCTCGCTGACTTTGCGCACTGCATCGACTGGCAGCATTGCTGAAGCGTATGTGCCGAAGATCTGGGACACTTTTCCGCCAAGTATGGCTACGGAATCAAGAGCATCTTCAGATTCAATGTTTAAGAATACTTTCACATATTCAGGGACAATGGTGTCGGCCACGGACAGTGCGCTGAACTTCATCTGAGGTTTGATTCTGTGCTCGCTTACCTGTTCGAGGAATGCCTGAGTCCGGGGAGATAATTTCTGTCCGTACAGGCCAGAAATTGATAGTAGGCCTGCCAGTGAGGCCAATATCAGTTTTTTCATATTGTAGATTTGAAACTTATTTACCGGCATAGTGCAGTATCACATGCTGTGGGTCTGTGTGAGTGCCCATGTAGTTTGAATAACTGTTGATGATGTCGACGAAGAATTCGTATGTGCCGTCTTCATTTATTGTAATCTTCATCGTACCGTTGTCGGCCTGGTTCATGTACATGTAGCTTGAGTCATCCTTGGGAGTGCAGTAGAGCTGGATGTTGCCTAAGCGGAATTCCCATCCGGGGGTGTTGGCCATCTCAAGTACGTGTTCCACACCTTTCTCAAGCGAATCCTGGAAGTCAGATGTGAGTACGAGTCTGGCTTCATAGTCAGACATGTTTACGTTGTCCGAGAGGTTGAAAGTATAGGTAGTCTTACCGGAGAAAGACGAGCGGCTTACCTTCAGGCTCTCAATATCAGTATGTATCTCTGTTCCGTTGATGTCAGTGTAGTATAATTCATTGCCGTACTGTTTGGCCGGTATCATTCCTGCTACCGACTCTACATCCGTCGGGATGCCTTCATAGCTGGCTGTGACTCTTGTGCCGTCGTCGAAAGTGGCGTCCAGCTCTAAAGTCACTTTGCGGTTCTTGCTGTTGAGTTTGGTAAGCAGTGTACCTTCTGTTACTTTTTCAAGCACCTCGGCCTGCCCGTCTGTATATTTGGCAAGTTTAAGGCTGTAGCTGTCTGAAGATTCGGCAAGATTAAATTCGCCGTTGTAGAGTTTGGCGGCAGATACTGTGAGCCATACGCCGTATTCTCCATCCACGAGTCCTTCTGCGGTAGCTGACTCCACTGTTCCGAAAGCGAAGTGTGTAGGATCGCCTGTGGCTACGGCTTTCACTCTCAGCATCGAGGGAATAGTGCTGTATATCACTTTCTGACCGTCGGCAGGAGTCACAGTGAATGCCTCCTCGATATGCTCGATGTTGAATTCCAACTGTTGGATGTCTTCGACGTTGTACGATAAGGTAGTTCCATCTTTGAGTGTGACTACCATCGTTTCCACATCAAGAGCTTGCATTGGGGATGCCGAGGCTACTAATGCTGCTGCGGCAAGTATTATAGATTTTTTCATCTTTTTGCTATTTTGAGAACGTTGTTTTGGAATTTTATAATGTAGATTCCCGAGGGGAGTCCGGCCAGCGAGACAATGTTGCCGGATATTGTTGCGTTGACGCGCATGCCGTGCAGGTTGTAGACCGCTGCGCCGGAGGCATCTTCTGTGCCGGTGATGCAGATTGTATTGTTGTCGATCCACTCCATACCGGTGTTGTCAGCGCCGATACCTTCGATGGCTGTAATGCCGTTGGGATCATACATCAGCTCCATCGGTCCTGTCCAGTCGCCGTCGATCTTGAATTGTGCGTCGTCGATCAGGTGGATGTTGAAAGTCCAGGTATTGTCTGCATTCTTGGTCACACCTACAGTGCCTTCTGCGGCAGGGGCGTAGTGGTCCATGATGAGGTAGCGTCCTTCTTCGAAGTGCATGTATCGTGTTCCGCTGAGGTCTGTGCCACCTCCTGCGGCGGATACCCAACGTCCGCGTCCGAGTTTGTATGGCGAGTAGTATGTTTCGTATTTCTCAGTCATTACGGTGTATGTACCTTCCTGTACATATTGTGTTCCTTCAGGCAGTACTACTTCAATACGCATGATGTCGCCTTCAGTGAGATTGTCTTTTCCTGAGGGTGAGCCTATGTCGACAAGGAATGTCTGGCAACCGTTAACGACACCGGCGTTGTACGTGCGGCATACAGGTATTTTGTCAAGATCGAGAATAACGTCGTCTTCAAGGGTGGAAAGCGATGAGCCTTTGCTGTCGTCTGATTGGTCGATTATAGGTATCTTGCCTTCGAATTTGCCCTTGACTGTGTGTCCGTAGTTTGTCGTGCAGTCTACGGTGATTCGGTAAACGTCAGCACCAAGGCTTTCGACCTCGATTGTTCCATCGGTAAGATAGGAATATGCTATGCCATCGTATAATTGCAGGTTGCGCTCCTTCGCGTAGCAGCCCATGAGGCCAACCATACCCATATATTCAAGTTCTGTACCGGGATACCATGTGTATCTCTTGAAGTCGCGGCCCATTGTATATGTGCCGGGATCAGGGGCGATGTTCTTAGTATCGGAGAACAGTTTGCCGAAAAGCTGGAGTGCGAAGCTATGTCCGTCTTCAAGCATGCCGCCTGTTGATTCGTCGAATGCGCAGTCATACAGGTTAATGTAGAGCGAGCCTGTATTGCTTTGGAACAGGTTGCCGTCGTAGAAAGCAAGTGCGCCGTTGAAAGTCCAGTCAAGGTTTTGTTTTATCTGTGTGAATACAGACGGGGGGAGTGTGGCATCCTCGAAGTTGATCTGTCCTGAGAATTTCAGAGATCCGTAGCCATCGACATTTACTGTGATGATATAGCCGCTAAGAGCCGAAGTCTTTACGGTGACATCGCCGGTAAGATCATATTCACCTGCTACATTTCCGTTGGCGTCGTAATATTCCACGTATGAATATTCCGGGGCATACGTCATTGAGCTATATTCGTCTGAGGGCTTGTATGTGCCTGAGGGCAGTGTTATGGGCTGCTCGGACAGCGGTGCATAGCAGTCGAGCCTGAGCACAAAGCCATCCTTTAGCTGCGGGCCGTCTTCTTTGCTCCATTTGGCATCCTTGTTGTCGGTGAACAGCATGTAGTAATCTGCCACGGAATCTTCTCCCGGTTCATAGCTACCGTTGAGCGTTATAGTCATCGTTGTCGGCATGGCGGCTGTCTTGGAGACAACAGCTGGCGCAGGAGATGACACGTCGCGGAGTTTCTTTTCAACGGTTTCTCCGGCAGATGCGGAGATCGCCATTGCTCCTGATAAGAGGATTGGTAATAGTCTTTTCATATTGGTTTGGAAAAATCGGGATTAATTATTTTACTAATAATTTAATGGATGGGTGTCCTGATATGGCCACGATATATATGCCGGGCGTATAGGCGCTCATGTCGGCGGTGATGACTCCGTCTGTGGCCTGGAATCTGTCTGTCTGGCGACCGGTGGTGTCGAATACGGCAGCGTCTGTGACATTCTCTCCGCTTACGGTCAGTATGCCGTCGAGATAGCATATCGTGTAGTCGTTCTGGAATGTGTTCTCCAATGAGGTTGGCGTGGCTTTAGTGAAATGCATCTTCGAGATTTCGCTGCGGCTCACGCGCATGTCGATGTTTTCTGATTTCACAAGCATGTCACCACCGTCAAATGTGAGTACGGGTGAGTCTGTGAGCAACATATGGGTGGATGTGCCGTCGTTGTGCTCGATGGTGAGCCTTGTCATTTCTTCTCCTTCTGCAGCCATAGCGGCGCAAGGAATAACTAATGATAGTAGTAGTGTGATGATTCCTTTTTTCATATAAATATGTTTGGCTTATTGATTGTATTTGGATATAGTATCAGTGAGAATTCTTATTAAGCATCGCAATAATATGAAAAATTATTTATAAAGTTAGAATTTCCGACAATAAAAATGCTTTTTTGTGAAAAATGAATTATAAAACGGTGTTTTGCTTACTATTGCTTTACTGTTTGGGGGCTCACTTTTATCGGTGATCAGCCCCAGAGTATATAAATAAAAAAATCGTGCTGTCCGGAAATCCGGAATCAGCACGATTTTTATTTGATTCAGGCAAACTGCCTGTGTGAAGTTATTACTTCTTGCCTGCGAGTTTGTCGCGGAGTTCAGCGAGAGCCTCGAGGTCGCCGAGAGTAGTCTTCTCGATCGCGGGAGCTGCTACTGCGGGAGCTTCTTCGCGACGGGTCTGGCTCTTTACCTTGCGGGCTGCGGCCTTTTCTGCGCGTGCCTCATCTTCGAAGATGCGTGAATGCGACAGGATGATGCGCTTGCTGTCTTTGTTGAATTCGATAACCTTGAAGTTGAGCTTCTCGTCGACCTGAGCCTGCGATCCGTCTTCCTTAACAAGGTGCTTGGGAGTTGCGAAGCCTTCAACGCCATAGGGCAGAGCTACAACAGCACCCTTCTCGAGCATTTCCACGATAGTGCCTTCGTGTACAGAACCTACTGTGAATACTGTCTCGAATACTTCCCAAGGATTCTCCTCGAGCTGCTTGTGGCCGAGGCTGAGGCGGCGGTTGTCCTTGTCGATGGCAAGAACTTCCACCTCGATGTCAGCGCCGAGTTTTGTGAATTCGCTCGGGTGCTTTATCTTCTTTGTCCAAGAGAGGTCAGAGATGTGGATCAGACCGTCTACGCCTTCTTCGATTTCAACGAATACGCCGAAGTTGGTGAAGTTGCGAACTTTGGCTGTATGGCGGCTGCCGATGGGGTATTTTGTCTCGATATTTTCCCAAGGATCGTTCTTGAGCTGCTTGATGCCGAGGCTCATCTTGCGGTCGTCGCGGTCGAGTGTGAGGACAACGGCTTCAACTTCGTCGCCGACTTTCATGAAGTCGTTGGCTGAACGCAGATGCTGGCTCCAGGACATCTCGCTCACGTGGATAAGACCTTCCACGCCGGGGGCGATTTCGAGGAATGCGCCGTAGTCTGCCATTACGACTACGCGGCCCTTGACTTTGTCGCCCACTTTGAGGTTGGCGTCCAGTGCGTCCCAGGGATGGGGCATGAGCTGCTTGAGACCAAGAGCGATGCGCTTCTTCTCTGAGTCGAAGTCGAGGATAACAACATTGAGCTTCTGATCCAGTTCCACAACTTCTGCGGGGTTGGATACACGTCCCCAGGAGAGGTCTGTGATGTGGATGAGGCCGTCTACGCCGCCAAGGTCGATGAATACGCCATAGGAGGTGATGTTCTTGACAGTGCCTTCGAGTACCTGACCCTTTTCGAGTTTGGAGATGATCTCCTGCTTCTGCTGTTCGAGTTCGGCTTCGATGAGTGCCTTATGCGATACAACGACGTTGCGGAACTCCTGGTTGATCTTCACAACCTTGAATTCCATAGTCTTGCCAACGAAGATGTCGTAGTCGCGGATGGGCTTCACGTCGATCTGAGAGCCGGGGAGGAATGCCTCTACGCCAAACACATCGACAATCATGCCGCCCTTTGTGCGGCACTTGATGAATCCCTTGATGATTTCGTCGTTTTCGAGAGCCTGATTGATGCGTTCCCAAGCGCGTGATGCACGGGCTTTCTTGTGGGAAAGAATCAACTGACCCTTCTTGTCTTCCTGATTTTCGATGAATACCTCAACAGTGTCGCCAACCTTGATGTCGGGATTGTAGCGGAATTCGCTGAAAGGAATGATGCCATCGCTCTTGTATCCGATGTTAACCACAGCTTCGCGCTTGTTGAGTGCGATGATGGTACCTTCGATTACATCCTTGTCTTTGACGGTGTTGAGCGATTCGTCATAAGTCTTGGTGAGTTCTTCGCGAGACTTCTCACCGTGGGTTTCGCCTTTCTCGTAGGCGTCCCAGTCGAAATCTTCGACGGGGGAATTTTTAAGTTCGGTCATTAATAAATGGGTTAATAAAAATGGTTAATTCTATGCCTGACCGCAGAAGGTCCGGCTTTTGCGCTGCAAAGATACGTATAATTTTCTAATCTACACAATATTGCCGCCCTGTTTTTGATCGGTTGAGGAATATATTTATGCGTTTTATTCGGCAAGTGCGACCAATGCTATCAGAAGTATCAGTAATGCTGCGGTTATGGCGCTCATATTGATCGTATCGTCTTAAATGTTAATGCGCAGCAAAGTTACGACGATATGGGATATTATTTCTCGACAAATGTTGAAAAATACCCCCCCCGGTTAAAAAATGTTAATTTATGAAATGTCAGATAGTTCGGCGCAGGCGGCTGAGGTGTGTCGGGGTTATGTTAAGGAATGAAGCGATGTCTTTGAGCGTGAACAGTGAGAACAGGTTGGGATGACGGTTGATAAGGTCGTTGTACCTCTGTTGCGGAGATTGTGCGTAGAGGGCTACATACCTGTCGTATACAGTTGCGAAGATAGCCTCGGTGGAGTGCATCACGATTTCTTTAATGCCCGGGTCGTTGTCCATCATCTCGCGCACCCGGACTGTCTCAACACAATATATGTCGCAATCTGATTCGGCTATGATGGATGCCCTCGATCTATTTCCGTATAGGGAAAATGGAAAGTCGGTGACGAACTCGCCTGCAAACTCAAGACCGATCACGTGATCTGTGTCGTCCTGGGAGAAAGTGACATATTTTAGAGTGCCGGATTTGACATAGCCTATGTAGCGTCCAATCTTACCTGCACTGATGAATTCTTCACCTTTGGCATAATGCCGCAATTCTCCCTCGGTAAGGCACAGATCGCGCCAGAAGTCGGTATTGATGTTGTCTATGTAGGTGTTGAAGTTATCGGTCATCTCGCAATTATGGTTGGTGCGGGCCGCTACTCGTCCTTTTCAGACGATAACGCACGCAGTTCGTCCACTTTCTGCTGCATCTGCTTTACGATCTCGGGATGCTGTGCGGCCACATTGTGTCGTTCGCCCGTGTCAGATTCCATGTCGTAGAGTTGAGGCTCGCTAAGGTTGCCGGTCTCGATTTTCGGACCCCAGGTGATCATTGGTCCGCCATTGGATGGCTCGATATATTTCCATTTTCCGGAGCGCAGGGAGAGGACGCGGGAATTTGACATTTCGGGAGCGTAGTCGCGGGGAGTGGTGTCCTGACCGAGCAGCGTAGATAGTTTGTTCTGGCTGTCAGGGGCGCTTCCGCGCGGCAGTTTGGCTGCATTGAGTGCTCCGAGCGACCGCATTAGGTCGATCTGGCTCATCAGTGCGTCGCTTTGTTGTCCGGGTTTTACTTTTGCCGGCCAGCGCACTATCATAGGTACGGCAGTGCCACCTTCGAAAGCGCTGTATTTGTTTCCTCTGAACGGGCCTGCCGGGCTGTGTCCGCCAAGCAGTTCTTCGGCGCGGTCGTCATATCCGTCGTCCACTACAGGGCCATTGTCGCTTGTCAGTATCACTATTGTGTTGTCTGCGATGCCGAGACTGTCGAGGGCATGCATTATCTGTCCTACCGACCAGTCGAATTGCACGATTGCATCGCCGCGCAGGCCCATTGGGTTCTTACCGCGGAATCGGTCGTGGGGGAAGCGCGGCACATGCACGTCGTTCGTGGCAAAGTAGAGGAAGAAGGGTTCATCTGCATGCCGGCCTATGAAGTCGACGGCATGGCGGGTGATCGAGTCTGCTATGTTCTGGTCTTTCCACAGAGCTTTGCCTCCACCTTTCATATATCCGATGCGCCCGATACCGTTGACGATACTCATGTCGTGGCCGTGACTGTGGCGTAGATTGGTGAGCAGTTCGGGGTTGTCGGCTCCGGTTGGTTCTCCGTCGAAGTTTTTCCTGTAGCTGACGTATATGGGTGCTTGCGGGTCGTAGCAGGCTACGGTGTCTTGTTCGATGAATACACAAGGCACACGGTCTGATGTTGCTGCCATAATATAATGGTAGTCAAAGCCGATGTCTCTGGGCGATGCCGGCAGAGGAGCATTCCAGTCCTGTTGGCCGGTACGGTCGCCGAGACCGAGATGCCATTTTCCTATGGCTGCCGTGGCATATCCGCTGTGGCGCATCATGTCGGCGATTGTGTATTGCTCGGGGCGTATGATCATGCCGGCGTCGCCCGGGGCTACATCCGTGTCGGGTCTGCGCCAGGCGTATTCTCCGGTCAGGAGCGAATATCGCGACGGGGTGCTGGTGGCT
This sequence comes from uncultured Muribaculaceae bacterium, assembly GCA_910586995.1. Lineage (GTDB taxonomy): Bacteria > Bacteroidota > Bacteroidia > Bacteroidales > Muribaculaceae > CAG-873. Next base: position 22,494 of record CAJUKZ010000015.1, read on the forward strand.
GCTACTGCGTGTGTGTCGGTGAACCTTATGCCTTGCTCGGCGAGCTTGTTGACGGCTGGGGTATGTACGTTTTTAGCTCCGTAGCATTCGAGGTCGCCATAGCCGAGGTCGTCGGCCACGATAAGCACTACATTTGGTTTTGGCTCTGCCGCGCGTGCCATGCAAAGCATGCCGCCGGCCATAATCAGGGTGAAATGTCTTTTATTCATGGATTATCTATTTGTCAGATAAGGATTTTCTGGAATATCAGTACGTCGGTATATGAGCCTGATTTCAGGCGTAGGTATGACCGCAGTCGGCCGCATGTGGCAAAACCTGCCAACTGCAGCAGTGCCGAGGCGGCAGCGTTGTCCACAGCAGTCATGGCGTAGAGCTGGTGCATGCCGGTGATGTCGCGGGCATAGGTGCATATCATCTTCATGGCCTCGCCTGCCAGTCCGAGCCGGCGGAAAGCCGGGGCTATGTACAGGCCCACTTGTGCGCGCCGGTGGCGTGCGCTGTAGTCTGTAAGGTCGATTGTGCCTGCCGGTCTGCCTTCGTGCTCTATGATCAGCCGTATCTGCCCCTGCGTGGCGATGTCCGGAGAATAACTGTCGAGATACTGCCATAACTGATGGCGCGACAGAGGTCCGTCGTTGAAGCTCACACGCCATGTCTCCGGATCATTTTCCCAGAGGTACAGAGTGTCGAGGTCGGAGGGTTCGGGGGCGCGGAGTTTCATCAGATTGTCGTTGTCAGGTTGTGATGGTGAACGGTGTGCGGTTCTGGAGCGAGCGGGCAAGTGTAAGTTCGTCAGTGTACTGTATCTCGCCTGCCACGGAGATTCCTCTCGATAGCTGTGTCACTCTGATGCTGTGATTGCCCGGTGCAGTGAGGTTGCGGTATATATAGTAGGCTGTGGTCTCGCCCTCCATCGTGGCGTTCAGGGCCAGGATTACCTCGGGTGGAGTAGGCTGTGATTCCGAGAGTGCCGACACGCGGGCTGCGAGAGAGTCTATTTGCAGCATGTCGGGCGAAATGCCTTCCATCGGAGATATTATGCCGCCGAGCACGTGGTATACACCATCGTATCTGTGGGTAGCCTCGAAGCTCAGTACGTCTTTGACCGTCTCAACTACCAGGATGGTGCGTTTGTCGCGGGCCGGATCGGCGCATACCGGACACAGTCCTGTGTCTGCCGTTATGTTGTGGCATTGCGGACAGTAGTGTATGCGTGTGCGTAGTTCCGTGATGGCGCGTCCGAGGTTCACAGCTACCGACTCATCCTGCCGCAGCAGGTGCAGGGCAAAGCGCAGGGCAGTCTTGCGTCCGACGCCCGGCAGGCGCGAGAGTTCGGTGACGGCGGCTTCAAGTACCGGAGATTCGAATTCCATCCTGATACAGTGTGTGGGTTATTGTTTCTTGAGCTTGAATCCGAGATACAGGCCGTCGTACGACGACAGCATCTTGGATAGCGCCTTTACTGAAGAATTGCCGGTGATCGACGATACTTTCTCCATCAGCGATATCAGTTTGGAGACGTCGAACGTGAGTATCAGCGTACTTCCTGCCTTGGATGCTTTTGCCGATACTTTGCCGAGGCTTATCTTTTTCAGTGCCGAGAAGTTGAAAGTGAGTTCGCCTTTCTCGTCCTGGGTGATAGTGCCTTTGAGTGTGGCCATCTTGGCTTTCATGGTGAAAGTATGGTCTTCGGCCACAGTCAGGACAAGGTTTGTCAGGCCTATGCGTGTATAATATGGTTCGATCTTGCCCTCTATTGTTGTTGCCGCTGCAGCGCCTCCCACTTTCTGAAGGGCGTTGTCGCTTGCAAATGTCACGGCAGGACCTTGATAGTTCCATGTGCCGGTGAGGTCGTCGAGTTCGAATTTGTCAGACGCTACAAGCGAGGTCACAGCTCCTGAGATCCTTTCGCTCAGGCTTGATCCGTCGCCCGAACCACCGAGTATGTCTTTGAGATCCCAACCCTGTGCGGCAGGGGAGCAAAGCAGTGCAGACAGGGCCACACCTGTAGCGATTCTGGATATTTTTTTCATATGGTTATATCAAATAAATAGGATGTATTAATTAGTTATCGTATTGATTGGGGTTTATATGAGTAGGATTTCAAATGGTTTTGAAGTCGCAATGGGGGTTCATTTGAACTGAAAAGCCGATTAAAAGGCTGCCATAGATAGCTGTAAGCAATGCCTTGACTAATTTGTACATCCTACTTATAGTTCTATAATATAAATATTCCGACGTCTTGCAGCCTGTTCTACCTGATGCTTAGCATATAGGCAGACATTCTCAATGCCGGCGAAATCACAGGCAAAGTTAGTCTTTTGGTCGCGTTTTCCCAAAAAAATATGGTGGAATAGACTCTTATACGGGTACGGGCGCGCAATCATCCCGACTGCACGCCCGCTGTTGTGTATCGAATTCTTACTTACACTGTTTGTTTTCTTTACCCTAATACTATCAGTTTCGTATTTTATAAACGTTGCCTCCGGCTTTCACTATGTAGAATCCAGCCGGGACAGCGATTGTTGTAGAAATACCATCGGTGACTCCACTTGCTGCGAGTCTTCCTTCTACGGTATAAATGGCATACTCCATCGGCTGCACATCAGCATTGGAATTGGCAATTATCACATAGCCTCCATCTGAATATACGTGCACAGCCCGGTCTTCTGTGTTGATGTCGTCTATGCCTACAGTCTCGTCCATCTCCACGAAGTTGGAGAACCATTGCCATCCGAGATTGTTGTTGGCATATGCCGCTACCGATCCTTTCGGGACGTATACTGTTATATTGCGCGGTGTGCCACTGTGCTGGTCGTCGCCGAAAGCTTGTATAGGAGTATTAGCCTGAGCTGTTTCACCGTTCACATTTCGGTCTATAGCTAAAGGTGGATTGGGCGCATGACAGATTATGCGTTTGAGTTTTGTATTGTTGGCAAAGCTCATCGGGGCGAGGTAGCGTATGTCTTCAGGCAGTACGAGTTCCTCAAGAGAGCTTTCATAGAAGGCATAATCGCGGATTTCGTTCAGGCTCTGAGGAAAGTCGATGTTTTTTAGATTGTAGTTATTATTAAATGCATATTTTTCAATTATACGTACACCCTCCGGCATATGCACTGATTTAAGCGCGGCTAAGCGGTCGGCGATACGTTGAGGTATAACCTCTGTCCCGTCTGCAAATATCATTGACTCCATGAATAGGCTACCTGCAAATACGCCATAATTATTGTCGACAGCGTAGTCTGTGCAAGATTTTGGCAGTGTGACACTTTTCAATGCTGTATATAAAAATGCGCTACCGCCAACGGATTCAAGCCCTTCCGGAAGATTGATGTTGCGTATTGTCGCGGACATAAAGGCACGTGAGTCTATTTTTCTTATTGTCGAAGGCAAAACTACGTCTTCAATGCCCCATTGCTGGCCGAGATATACAAAACAATCAGATGGAATTTCTTCCACACCTTCGGGAATGACAATAGTACCGGACACATATCTGTTGTAGCCAAAGCATGTCTCGCCTAAGGTCCGCACTGTCTCGGGAATGTCTATGGCATGCAATAATGTGGCTGCAAAGGCATTTTCTCCAATTTCAGTGATGCCATCAGGTAAGTCAATATACAATAGTGGCAGATAGTTCGGGATTCCAGAGAATGCGTTTTCCGGAATTTTATTGTCTTTTATGGATGCATCGGACATATTTACGGAAGTCAGTTTGCCGTTCATCAGACAATCCTTGATGTAAGCCAAGTCTGTGGCATCAATGCTTCCCTTTATTATAAGGGAGTCTATAGTGTATGCATCATCGCCTAAAATTGCTTTCAGGCTTCCGTACGATGGTACTTCGGCAGTGCGGACAACCTTGTTATCATTGTTGTCCGATAGCATTTTCAACACATCGTCGGTCATTTCGCGGACCTCGCCTTTTATTGTTATGTTGCGGGGAATAGCTAACGGCCCGCCAGTATTGGTACTGGCTATAGCAGGGATGCCGATTGCCGCTGTGGCAGCAATTGCAATCAGGAATTTATTCAATGGTTTCATGGATAATAAAAATTAGCTGTTTTTTATGTTAAAATACTTGTGTGCGGAATGATTGTTAGTTTTTTATACTCAATATGTGCAAATTTAATTAATATAAAGAGAATTTGCAACAGTCTTAAATTATTTTTTAGTAAACTTTTTTGTGAATGTGGTTTCACCGTCAATAATGCACGTAAGGACATATAATCCCGGACGCATTGATGAGACATTGATACGCGTTTCTGTTTGTCTGGTGGGGATTGTTCCATACAACATATGCTGGCCATCAGTCAGCGAAGATATTGAATACATACATGTATTGTATTCTGATTCCTCGTATAATGTAATGTCTATAAAATCGTCCACAGCACTTTCCGGTGTAACCATCTTTACTCCGGTTCTGGGAACAAGTGTTATAGAACCATCGGCAAGTTCACCTTCGGGGGAAAGTGCTGTTATGGTAAATGTCTTGTTTGACGCAGAAGGCTTGACAGTAACGCTATTTTCATTGCTTATAATATTACCAGTTTCGTCGTACCAGTTCAGTGTGTAAGTGTCAGGTACGTCAGATATAAGTAGAAAATCTCCATGATCTGTTGCAGTTGATTCGATTGTCAGTGGCTGATAGGATAAAGTAGGTGATTCAACCATAAAAGTTTCGCCACCTATGACATCGCCATTCTCGTTTCTCTGAACAAGGTGGAATGTATAGTAGTCAGGCTTTGTTTCTCTCGAACTTTTTAAAGCGAGGGTATTGAAATCAAATTTGAGAGTGATCATATCAAATTCGTTGCCTCCTAAGGTGATATCTTGAATCTTACTGTCAGCGGACAGTAGTTTTACTGTCATGGTTTCAGTATCGGTACTATTATCAATGTCTACGGATTTCATGCCTCCGCTCGACCAAGCCTTATATATCGGACTGCTCATTTTCATTTTGACATCAGATACTTTGAACAGGCTCTCATCAATATTTCTGTCGGGTAGAATCTCGAGCGTGTATTTTTGCGAATAATTGATTACATTGCGGACAAAGACTGCTTTTCCTTTGGATAATTCTTCTTTTGGAATGAATGTTATGTTTCTCTGTGCAACTTTGCGGCTGGCTATAACATCCTGATAAACCGGAATTGTCATGTCAGGTGCTATCATCTCCGGGTAATTCTTTACTTGAGCAAGCAGGCAGAAGTGAAAATCCTCCCCGTCCATAGCTTGTAGGAATGATGCTTGCAAGGGCCATCTTACAGCAAAGATTTTAGACTCTCCAGGAGCTATACGACCGTCCATAGGTTCTCCGTAAAGGGTGTGTCCTGTTTGATATCCGTTGTAGAATTCTTTGCCGCTCCAGGATGCAGGAGTAAGTCCGGTAGATGCTTTAGCCCAACTTATGACGAGATATTCTCCACCATAATATGTACGTTCTCCATAGTTGTGGACATTTACATATATATAGGCATCTTTATGGTCATTTGAATAATATGGGTGCTCATTCCAGTAAATGCTGTCATCTTCATTTCTAACCCAAACGTCAGGGCTATTCCAAAAAATATCTGTACTTAAATTTGGCTCTTGTCCATAATCATTAACATTATCACGAATGATTAGGTCATGACTACATTTGATGAATTTATCAAAAGAAAGGGATATCAGCGGGTTCAGGAAAGCAGCGAACATAGGAGTTTCCGGTCTTGAATCGTACCTTTGGGCATATCTGAAAGCCTCACCCATAGTAATGCTACCGTCTAAATTTGTGTCTGCATCTACATCCCTGCCGTCATGTGTAGTCTTTGATATTGCACAGGTCCATCTGTATACAAATTCATCGTATGGTATGTTCTGACATGCGTATGATACTTCATTCTCTCCACAGGCGGTTGCTACTACACAGTCTATTTGTTCCAGATCATCAATAAATCCACCAGAATAGCATTGACCTAACAGTACGTTTATATTTACGCATTTTTCAGATAATGGACGTAGCATTTCAGCAAGTTCATAATCGTATAGTCTTTCATATCCCCACAGATTTATATATGAGTTATTTCTGTCTTTACCGCCATGATCAATAACGTAAAAGAACAAATGGTCATTTGCCTGTAATATTCCATTCAGTTCATTCATCACGTTTTTTATATTCGATTTATTCGCAGCGAATCTGATGTCGTCATTTCCGTCAAAATCAAGATCAAGAGGAGACGACTTATAGTGTCCGTCTACGCCTAACATATCAATCGCTGGATCTGTTCCATCCGACATTATGACATATATGTTGTGTTTCGGTATGGAATAACCCTTTCTCAGAGCTTGATAAATAAAAGAGCAGTCGTTCCAATATCTTTCGTAGTTTGATGAAGGATTGTACCCTCCGCTTAGAATTACGGCAAATGTCCTTGATGCAGGATTATCTTCGTTGGTAAGATCTGAGTTATTCAGATTCTTTACAATATAAGGAGTGGATGAGTTGTTTCCGTAGTGGTCGGTTATTTCATAACGTACCAGTTTATAGTCGTTAGGAGGCAGAGACAGCAACTGCTTACTGGGTTTTACAAGAGATGCAGGAAATGCCGAAGACCGAGCAATACTGTAAATATAGCACTCGTGCTCCCATCCTGCCAATGGATTGGCGTCTACGAAGAATCGCCATACATCCTGTTCTTCCTGGCCGTCGAAACGTTCTAATGTATAATAATCAACCTCTTTATTTTCAAAGTCCGCAGCGATTTTTAAGAATGCTTCCTCCTGAGAGATCTGATATGTTGCCGCTTCAGCACTATATGCTATACATATGCTCAAAAAGAGGACTGTAAATTTGATTAAGTGCCTCATTGTGCGAATTTTATGATTGGTTATTAAATAAGTTTAGAAATAATGATTTTATATCACAATTTCGCCTGCGTATATAGCCCCATTGTCTGTGACGCAGGAAATGTGGTAGACTCCACGTTCAAGAGGTTGGTGCATGACTGGATCAGAAGCATCGACATCTCCGAAATACATCATATGTGTGGCTGTGTGTTCAAGAGTGACTGATATATACTCTATGTCGTCGCGCAAAGTGAATATGCAGTCGCTGTTGGATGCATCATACAAGAAATATATTCGCATGTTAGATGGCGCGAGTGGCCTATTCAATATCATACCTTCATGTTTATTAGGTATTGGTTGTGGTGCATCTGTAATTAAGTTATCATCACCAGCCTGAGCTATTGCTGTAGGTAGGATAAACAATAAAGTACAGAGAAGTGTTTTTAGTCTGCTCATGGTGTCGATTTTTTAAGATTAGTAGTACACAAAGATAGTGTTTCTATATATATTTTCCCAAATTCACGGGCAGTAAAAATCTTAAAATCAAAAAGTGTAATATGTTGTTTTATAGCGACATAAGCGATAGTCTCAGATTAAAAATCTAAAACCATGTCGACTGGCGTGTTGTGTGTTAAAAAAAGTAGTGTAAAATGAGTTCAGGACAAGAAGCTGAGATATTCTTCATCGTTTTTCACCATAGATTTTTCAATGGACTTTTTCAGGTTGCTTTTTCGTGTGTATACGTTGTTGATCGATATGCCCTGCATGATGCTGATTGCGCGTGGCGAGAATCCAAGAACATATAATGTGAATAACTGTACGTCGGATTCTTTTAATGCAGGGAAATCGTCTCGGAATCTCTGTATAAGCCGGTCCATAGATTCATTAACGGTATTCTCAAGGTTGCGGGCAATATCAGAGTCGTTTCTGATACCATCGATCAGTTCGATTACTTTTTCGTAGATTCGTTTTTTCTCGTAAGTCTTGCCTTGTGTCTCATAGTAGGTGACGCACAGTTGATCAAGTATATCGAATTTAGAGGATAATATACGTTGTATACTCTGCCGGGCATCGTATTTGGCTCTGTTTTGTGATGCCGATAGCCTGACCATCTGCTGCTGGTTGTCTTTCTGTATTGACTCCAGTTGAGAAATAGTGTTGGATTTTTCGTGTAATGTTGCCTTAAGTGATTGAGCCATATCTATATATCGGGACATTTTTTGCTTAAGTAGTTTGCTCCTGTAGTAGAAAATTATTGTAATGCATAAAATTATGGATAGCGATATACAGATAGCGATATTGTGTTTTTGTTTTATTGCTTTTATTTCGGAGTCAGATTGTTGCATCTGAAGATTGTAATAATTTGTTATTACATTAGCGAAGTCTCTCTCTATAAGGCGTGAGAAGTATTTGTTCTGCCACCTGATTGTTTCAAGTAAGATCGGTAGAGCTGCTTCAGAGTCACCCTCGCGATTTAAAATCTCGAAAGTAAGCCATTTCTCGGTAGGATCGATTTTTTGCAATGAATCATTCATTTCTTTGCTTTTTTCGATATCTCCTGCGTATAGGTATGCCATGCCCAAATGCATCCAATCTTTTACAGATAAGCTATGAGGTATTAACTCCCTCTTTTTTTCGAGGTAGATATAAGATTCTTTTGGATTGCCAAGTTCAAATGCGCATTTGGATAGCAGTTGACAAGCGCCAGCCTCAAGATAGATATTCCCGTTTCCTTTGGCTTGATTATATATTTCAGTTGAGATCTTTCTGCATTCGTCATACTTGGATAGATTTGAGTATGCGCGTGCGAGATCAAGTTTGGCAAAGTCTGTGTATTTGTTTTCCGGAGCTTTAGCAAATTCTTTGTATGAAATATCATAGTAGTTAAGAGCACTGGCATTGTCCATGAGAGCGTCGAAAGAGTCGGCGATTCCACGATATATAAGTCCCAGCCACAGATGGTCGTCGAGTAGCTTGGCTGTATGCGCAGCGTTGAGCAGTGAAATCACAGCATCTCCATATTCTTCCAGAGAGATGAGCACTCGCCCACGGTAGTAGTAGGCTCTCATGCGTTGAGGGTCAGACATGTGTCTGTCGTAGTATTGAGATGCTGATGCAATCAGAGAGTCAGAAGGAGGACATTGACGCGACATGTATTGAGCTTCTGTGAGAAGCACGGCGTGGCGTGCTTTCAGATCTTCATCAGCATCTGAACGGTCTACCACGCTCAACATGGCAAGAGCTGAATCAGGACGTGTTTCCATGCAAGCTTGTGCAGATTCAAGCACGGCACGTATTTCGTCGTTTTCCGAGCAGCCACCGGAGATTATGGCTATAATAGCAATGAATAATATAAGCGGAAATGCTCTCATGGATACAAATATGGTTATAATTCCTGAATATGCAAAATTTATATAAGAAAAATGCTTCTTAATATTAATAATCGGATTTATTTTATGCGAAATTTATTCAAGCAATCATTTTTTTGTTTCCAACATAGTGTCATATTGTAAAAAACGGAATATGTAAAACACTACCACGGAAACCGGATGTCTCCATACAATAGGTATCAATTTTTTAGATTATTAGTATACAAAGGTAGTGTTTCGGAATATATTTACCCAAATCTACGGGCAGTAAAAAACTTAAAACTAAAAAGTGTAAGATGCTGATTTATAACAATATGCATTATAGCTTCAGATTAAAAATCTAAAACCATATCAACGGATGTGTTATGTGTTTAAAAAAGTAGTGTAAAATGTGATCAGGACAAGAAGCTGAGGTCTGCTTTGGAGTTTTCTATAATGGTTCGATAATTGTAGGTATAAGTGTGATAGTAAAAAACAGCCCGGACACCGACGGGGAGAGGTGTCCGGGAAATTATGGTATAAATTCAGAAGTGCGAGAAGTTATCTTTATCGGGATGAATTGAGTTGCTGTCTTTTAGTTATAGCGCTATTACTCCATCTCCACGAAGTTGGAGAACCATTGCCATCCGGATTTACTGTCGGCATATCGCGCTTTCGATCCTTTTGGTATATACACGGATATATCGCGAGGTGTGCCACGATGGAGTCTGTCGCCGAAAGCGTAGACAGTTTCACCATGCTCATTACGATCAGCCGATAGAGGTGGATAGGCGGCGTGGCAGGTGATGGTTTGCAAGTTCTCATTGTTGGCGAAACTCAATGCGTCTATCTCTGTAACTCCGGCAGGAATTTCCAACTTAGAGATCCCGCTGCCGAAGAATGCATGGTCGGGGATCTCTGTCACGCCGTCGGGTATCGAAAGCGATCCGCGCAGATATGAGCTATAACGGAAGCAGTCGTCGTCCAGTTTACGCAGGTTTTCAGGCAAGTGCACTTCTACCATAACCATAGAGGCAAAAGCTTTTTCGCCTATCTCAAGTACGTCGTCGGGCAGAAATACTCTCGCTATAGGCATCAAGACCGGGCATACGCCGTCGATCTGCTCATAGAAGGCTTCATCGGGAATTTTCTTATTCTTTATGTCAGCATTAAATAGTATCAGGCATCGCAGGTTGCCTTGTTGGGCGCACTTTTTCATAAAATTGAAGTCCGTGAGGTCTATAGGCCCATTTATCTCGAGATCCGTCACAGTCATTGCCTTATCGCCCAACGTCGCTTCCAAAGTACCATAGTCAGTGGTAGTGACTGATTCGGATGCAATATTGGTATTTATCGCCTCGTCTATCACCATTTGCACGGCTTCATCGAATTCCCGGGCGTTTTCTTTCCTGTTGTACTTCTTGCCGTGCGCATACATGATATATGGAGCTTTTTCTATAGTTTTCTCCGCAGAAACAGGACCTCCATCGTGGTCATCCGACGAATCGCACGCTATGGCCAGTGACAAAAACATCATCATGACCAATATAGTTGCAAAATATTTTTTCATGAGAATTGTATTAAATAGAAGGTAAAATATATTTGGAATAAATCTGTTGTTATTAACTTTTAAATATCAGAATTAAGATGAGAATATAAAATTATGTAACAAAGATATACTTTTATCTTTATAATGGCAAGAAATTAACAAAAAAACATCTGTGATTTATTGATTTGATGCGCAAATGCCTGAGTTGTTATATTAAAAACCTACCCCGGACCAAAAACAGGTCCGGGGTAGGTTTTATTGGTATCATCTGTGGCCTGACGGCCATTGCCGATGTGTGGTATTATCACATGAAGAAAACTACTTCGTGGACTTGTGCGCCCGGGGCAATCTCGATGGCTTCTCCGGGATCTGTGATGTCGACGAACGGTTTGTCGTAGTGTTTGCCATTGACTGTAGCACCGTCTTTGGTCAGCAGTATGGCGCGGATATGATCTTCCGGCACTCTGAGCACTACCGGTTCTGTCACCTTATAATAGGTGAGGGGATTTTCGTCTATCAGGCGGGCAGAAGCTGGATCGTCGTTGACCGGTTTGGCTGGATTGACTTCGAATGTGCGCATAGTGAACCAGTTCTTGCGGTCGGATGGCAGACGGCGCAGGCGTACATATTGGGTGCGAGGTGTCTTCTTGGGGTCAGCAGGGGTGTAAGTGATGTCGTACTGCTTGTCGAGCTTGCCGGTGAGGGGTATCCACTGCTTGTTGTCCCTGTCGTAGAATTCAAGGATGGCGCTGTCGAAGTAGTCGCAGTCGTCTGTGCTGTTGCGTCCCTGACGGATATGTATTTCTCTGATGAAACGCGGCATAAGCAGGTCGAGACCTATCCATGAGCCTTCGGCCTGAGCCTCGCCGGAGGTGTAGTGGGTGGTGGTATCGGCGTCGAGCATGAATGCGGTGACGTTGGTGTTAACGTTCTCGAAAGAGCCTATTGGGCGATAGAGGCTCGACTGATGGCTCGCGAAGTTCAGGAAGAGGTCGCGCATCAGGTCGTTGATCGTGTTGATGTAGAACGGGTGCAGTTTCATCGTGCCTACCCGGTGGCTGTCGAATGCGGCCATCTCGGCTGAGTCGGGCATGGATACGGCATATGTGTTCCATATCTTTTCGATGTCGCCGGTGTGTATGGTCTCCATCAGTTTGACTGCATCAAGGCCGCGTTTGCCTACCATGGCAAGCTGATCGATCCAGGGTTTCAGTTCGCGCAGGAGCAGAGGGTTGTGGCAATTCTTGTCGAAACGGGCGGGCAGTGTGGTGAGTGCCGAGAATTCGGTCTTGAGCGAGTCGAATACTTCCGGCGGATAGAGTCCGTAAGGCATTGTATTTGTCTCCCATGATTCGTCGCGGCGGTAGCCTGTCTCCGTGTCGGTGGAGTGTATGGCGAACAGACGGTATGCTTCCGGATCGTCGGGCATCAGGTAGGCGAGGCCGCGATTCCAGTTGTCGAGCGGATTGTAGGCCGGAATGTTCCAGGCGTAGTCCGCCACGCCGTATAGACCGAGTTTTGAAGCCTCTCCGTGCTCCATAGGATTGGATACCACAGCCACGAGATCGTCGGTTGTAAGAGTGGTGTCGAGTCCGTAGGCCGGTCCTTGCAGGATATAGTTGCGGCAATAGTCGCTCACGGGCCAGTTCCACCAGTAGTAGCCCGGGCGCTGCACCAGATTGTCGAAGAAAGTCATGGTGTCCTTTGTAAGGTCGGAGCATACGACGTCGCCGGTGTACATTACGTTTATGTTCTTGTCGAGAGTGCGTCCGTATGTGGCGAGCGGGCCATCTTCGGCTGTCTTGGCCCACAGGCGGGAGTAGTCGGTGGGGCAGACCACGAGGTCGGATACGTCGCCCTTTGCCTGCACGAAGTCGCGGTTGAGGTTGTTGAGCAACTCTACCTGACGCACGGGGTTTGTGCCTTCTCCTTCGATGTCGTCGAAGAATATGGCGAATGAGCGCACGCCCAGGTCATACATCATATCGAATTTATTGAGCAGCGAATCATAGTCCTGCTTGTTCCAGCGTATGTCTTTTCCCGGATGTATGGCCCACACGAAGTCCACGTGGTTGCGCTTTGCGGCTTCCGCGAGTTCGTGTATTTTCTTTGCCTCATCGGCAGGATATGGCTGACGCCAATAGGGCGACGAGTGGTAGGGGTCGTCTTTGGGTCCGTAGAGGTATACGTTCATTTTGTTCTTGCCGTAGAAGTCGATCAGCGACAGACGCACTTCGTGAGACCAGGGAGTACCGTAGAAGCCTTCAACAACTCCGCGGAATGGCAGCGACGGATAGTCAGTGATCTCCACCGAGGGTATCTTGCCATCCGTGGCTGAATCAATGATCTGTCGGAGAGTCTGGAGGCCGTAGAAAGCTCCGCGTTCGTCGTAAGCTTTGATCTTTACCGATTTAGGTTTGATGCTGAGGGTATATGCGCCGGATACCGGTTTTACGGGCAGTTTTTTCAGACCGAGGTCGATTTCTACAGGTATCGAGCCTTCTTTGAGGAATGAGGCTGCTTCGGACATGCTTCCGGTCTTGTCCTTGAGATTGAAGCCACGGGTAATGTCGACGGTGCGTTTGTCGTCTACGGTCATCTTCTGAGGAGTGGGGTTCACTACCACTTTGTGATCGATCACATGGCCCGGGACAGGGTTTACGACACGCACTTCCTTGCGTTGCGACGACAGATCGAATGCGTCGGTCTGCGCTGATGCGCCGAGTGCCACTGCCAATGCCATGCTGAGGCTTAGGAGTTTTGACATGGTTTTTTGGTTGTTTATGTTTAGTGATAATTGGTTTTACTGTCAGTTCGACACAAAGATACGAATAAGTTGAGCGTAATGCCAAATTTATTTGAGCATTACCGAACG
>CAJUKZ010000016.1 GCA_910586995.1 uncultured Muribaculaceae bacterium
AATTTTTGAACTGTCAAAATTTTGTTCAATGTTTTAACAAAATTTTTAAATTCTTTGTTTTGTTTTGCTTCACCAGCCTCCGCTGAGGCGTCGTTCTCAAAAGCGAATGCAAAGGTAGATACTTTTTCCTTACCCTCCAAATATTTTCGCAACTTTTTTCAAAGTTTTTACCCAATATGCCATAATACCCTGATTTATTGAGCTAAATAAAATCCGTCATTTTTGAACGCAGATTCTCCTTTTCGCAGAGCAACCATTCCATGTCATAAATATACAATCTATATCATTGCATGTATAGACATACTTTTTCTTGCCTTATCTCGCAAAAAAAACGGAAGCCATCAATGTTATGGACAAAAAATATACAATCCAGGCCATACTTTTACTATAATATTACTGTCCAAGTCCTACATGATTTGTGCATCTTTAGTGTTAACCTATGTTAATATCAAATTTACAGACTTATTTTCGAGTAATTTTGGAATATGGAATTAGTAAAACGCATATTGATCACATCAACCTCAATGCTTGCGGTTGCTTCAGCGTATTGCGCTCAACCGACAACCCGCATTTGGGAAACCACACCGGCGAAATGGTTTGAAGAAAGTTTTCCTATCGGAAACGGCACACTCGGTGCATCTGTATATAATGGTATGGATGCCGACTCTATGTCGCTGAACGACATCACACTCTGGACCGGAGAGCCAATCGACCGGACACGCCCATATTCTCCAAACGCAAGCACATGGATTCCACAAATACGTGCAGCTCTCGACCGCGGAGACTTCAGAGCGGCAGATTCGCTTCAGAAATTCGTCCAAGGGAAGTACTCCCAGAATTATCAACCGCTCGGCAAGTTAAAAATATACTACCACGGCTTTAATCCTGACAATATATATAGAGAACTGGATATTAACACAGGCATAGCCACCTCCATAACAAGTTCCGGGAATAAGATAGGTAGAATAGTACAGACTTTCTGCTCTGCGCCTGACTCTGTAATTGTAGTAAACATTACCTGCAGCAAACCTCAGGAGATAACAATCAGTCTCGACTCTCCTGAGAGCATGAAGACCTTAGTCCGCACATCAACATCCACACACGGATACGCCGCATTCGACTCACGCCCTATATACTCACGAGGAGAGGGATCTTTCCGCCACGATGAAAGACGAGGCATACACTTCCTGACATTGCTTGATGCCGAATGCCCGGCGGGTGGAAATATTGAATATGGCGACGATTACATACATATATCAAACGCTCCAACCGTGAACCTGCGGCTCACAAACGCAACAAGCTTCTCCGGAGCGTCCTCCGATCCTGCCAAAAACAATTCATATATTCCTCGCGCCGTACGCAGACTGTCGGCCGCGAAAGAACGATCGTACGCAGAACTCCTGGCAAGACACCGCTACGATGTATCCAGCCTAATGGAACGTGTAAGCATCAACTTAGGCGAAACCTCACCTGAAATAAGCACCCGGCCAACATCTCGCCAATTGTTAGGCTACACACTCTCGGACGAATACAATCCAGAACTTGAAGCCTTATATTTCCAATTCGGAAGATACCTGCTATCCGCATGCTCACGCACACCGGGCGTTCCTGCAAACTTGCAAGGACTATGGAATGAATACGTGCTCCCACCCTGGAGCAGCAACTATACAACCAATATCAATCTTCAGGAAAACTACTGGCCGGCAGAGAATACCAATCTGAGCGAACTACACAGACCTCTGCTCGACTTCATACTGATGTTAAGCGAATCAACAGGAAAAGACGCCGCCCTTATATATTATGGTGTAAACCGCGGTTGGTGTCTTGGTCAAAACAGCGATATATGGGGTACTGCGGCTCCAGTAGGAGAACACGAGGGACACCCGATGTGGGCCAACTGGACAATGGGTGGAGCTTGGCTTGCATCCCACATATGGGAACACTATCTTTACACACTTGACAAAGAAGATCTAAAAAAATACTATCCGGCACTGCGAGGAGCAGCCGAATTCTGCGCCGGATGGATGATCGAGAAAGACGGAATGCTTATCACATCACCCGGCACATCACCTGAAAACAGATTCATCGCAGACAATGGATATGAAGGTGCTACAGCAGCAGGAATGACCGCAGATATAGCCATAGCAAGGCAATGCATCTCCGACGCACTCCACGCAGCCAAAGTTCTTGATACCGATCACACCCTACAGAATGAATTTGCCGGTATACTCCACCGTTTAGCTCCTTACAAAACCGGATCCTCAGGGCTGTTGCTCGAATGGCCGGAAGACTGGCAGGATGCAGAACCGACTCACCGACACCAGACACATCTCTACGGATTATTCCCGGGACGACACTTAACGCCGGACGACACTCCGGAATTGGTCGAAGCCGCATCAAAAAGCCTTGATCTGCGCGGCGAACTCACTACAGGCTGGAGTACAGGATGGCGCATAAATCTGCGTGCAAGAGCACTGGACAGCGAGAAAGCATACTCTATGTTGCGCAGACTGCTGAACTATATATCTCCAGATGGTTACATCGGACAAGACGCACGCCGCGGAGGAGGCACATACCCTAATCTTCTCGATGCTCATTCACCGTTTCAGATCGACGGTAACTTCGGAGGCACAAGCGGAATTGCCGAAATGATAATGCAAAGCAATTATAGTGGTCTACCTGGAGATACAGCCACAATCCATATAATGCCGGCCACACCACGCGAATGGAAAAATGGACACGTAAAGGGACTGAATGCCCGAGGCGGATATACGGTAGACATTGTGTGGGAAAACAATAGACCAACAGAAGTTGTTGCCACAAAGAATACTCCTATGGCTGCACCTCTGAATATCAAAGGTGCTGAAGGTGCAAAAATAATCATAACAGAATAAGAAATCATCAATATACACAGAAATGAACAACAGACCACTCATACTGATATCGAATGACGACAGCATAGATGCAAAAGGTGTACACCATCTCGCTGAATGTGTCAAAGAATTCGGCGACGTGATAATCGTCGCACCCGACTCTCCACAATCAGGGCAATCATCATCACTATCGGTCAACAAACCTTTGCGTATCACCCGCCACGAAGGTTACGACGACGCCGAAGTGTATTCCGTAAGCGGTACTCCGGTCGACTGCGTGAAACTTGCCCTCCACGCCATAGTACCACGCAAGCCGGATATAATGCTCTCCGGAATAAATCACGGAAGCAACTCCGGCAATGCCATTACCTATTCAGGGACAATGGGAGCTGCAATCGAAGCCGCTACTGTAGGCATTCCTTCCGTAGGGTTCTCGCTACTACACCACTCGCTTAAGGCCGACTTCACATGGACAACTCCGTTCGTAAAGGAAATAACACGCCGCGTGCTTGAATCCGGATTACCCGAAGGCATTTGCCTGAATGTCAACATACCGGCTAAAGTAGAGCCACTTGGCATG
Source organism: uncultured Muribaculaceae bacterium (assembly GCA_910586995.1). Classification (GTDB taxonomy): domain Bacteria; phylum Bacteroidota; class Bacteroidia; order Bacteroidales; family Muribaculaceae; genus CAG-873. The sequence goes on from CAJUKZ010000016.1 coordinate 3,454, forward strand.
AAAGTATGTCGGGCTGCGCGCGGCCACTGGTCTGAGGAATATGAACGATATCTTGACCCCAACGGAAAGCCATTTTTCTGGCTCACCGGGCGCTTCTGCAATGACGAACCAGACGCGACCGACACCGATGAATACTGGCTTGCCAAGAAATATGTATCCGTAGTACCTGCCTCCATCGACCAGACCGCAACCAAGGCTATTTCTTCGATCGAAAAGCTTCTGAAGTAGGCCAGGCCAACGCCCGAAAACCACGGAGTTGCCCGTAACCGGGATTTTTGCTAATTTTGTTCCCTGAAATGAAGCATTTTAATAAAAAGAGATACCATCGTTGGGCATTAGGTGCGATAGCCTGTGCCCTGACTGCATGCGCAAGCATAGGAAGGCCGGAAGGAGGTCCACGCGACACCACTCCTCCAGAATTCACATATTCAAATCCCGCACCCGGATCGCGAAACGTCAAGACCACAAGGATTGATGTATATTTCAACGAGAACGTACAGCTCGACGATCCAACCAACAAGATAATTGTGTCTCCGGCACAAAAGACGATGCCTTCTCTGAATGCTCAGGGACGACGAGTGACGGTCGAACTGCGCGACTCACTGATTCCTAACGCCACATATACAATAGACTTTGCCGACGCAATCAACGACCTCAACGAGAAAAACATTCTCGACGGATTCGCCATCGACTTCTCGACCGGACAAGATTTAGACACCCTCCGCATCTCCGGCATGGTGCTGGCAGCACGCAATCTCGAGCCTGCACAGGGAATGCTTGTAGGTGTATACAGCAAACTCGACGACACTACACTAACAACACTCCCTTTCGAGCGCGTGGCACGCACCAATCAATACGGACAATTCACCATACGAAATCTCAAACCAGGGCAATATCACATCTTTGCAATCAACGACGTAAACCGCGACAATCACTGGGACAGATCCGAAGACATAGCTTTCTATGATCTGACAATCAGCCCGACAGTCGAGGACATCGAAGTCACAGACACCCTGCGCAGCGCACAGAACACAGATTCTCTCGTTACACACCGTGGCATACGATACCTACCAAACGACATACTGCTGACGTGGTTCAACGAAGAATACAAATCACAATACCTCTCCGACTACAAGCGGCCGGACCGTCATAAAGTGACCCTGAATTTCGGCGCTCCATCCGACACAATGCCCACTCTCACGCTCCTCGACGGACCTCTGAAAGGCACTACTCTGGCCGAGCACTCCATAATAAAACGTTCGGCCACACGCGACTCTATAGAGTATTGGATCAACGATTCAATACTTATAGCGCGCGACTCAATGCTCGTGGCTGCAACGTACTTGCGCACCGACTCGCTCGACAACCTGTCGTGGACAACCGATACATTGAAGTTCAACTTCAGAGAACCGAAAGGCAGCAAAAAGAAAAAGAAGAAAAACGACGATGCCGATACCATTCCGCAGATCGACTTCATACGTTTCAACAGCAGAACAAGCGGCACTCAGGATATAAACCTGCCCCTGATATTCGACTCCAGCGAACCAATCAGGTCGCTCGACAACTCGGCTGTGCATCTGAGCATGCTCAACGATACCGTATGGACAGCCGTAGCCGACGCTCCCACTTTGGATGTGGACTCAATCAACCCGCTCATGTTCAGGTATTCCTACAACTGGAAGCCGGGTACACGCTACAAACTTGAGATAGACTCTGCCTCAATCACCGGCATCTACGGTCATTTCAACAAACCTATCTCTCAGGAAATAAGAATAAAAGCGCTCGAAGAATATGGCAATCTTTTCTTCCGGATCAACGACACAGACAGTACAGCCATTGTGGAGCTTCTGAACCAGAGCGACGGAGTAGTCGCTAAATCCCCTGTGATTGACGGACTCGCTTCATTCAACTTCGTACGCCCGGGCAATTACTATGCACGCCTGATACTCGATAAAAACGAAAACGGGAAATGGGACACCGGCAACTATGCCGACAGCCTTCAGCCAGAGGAGGTTTATTACTATCCAAAAAAGATAGCACTTAAAGCAAATTGGGATATCGAGCAATCGTGGAATATCTACGAGACAGCCCTTGATCTTCAGAAGCCTTACGAGATAAAGAAGAACAAGCCAAAACTCAAAGGCAGGACATCAAACCCGAACAGCTACACTGATGAAGAAGACGAAGAAGACACCGACAACTTCTTCAACAACGGATATCAGGGTACATCAACAAACCGTTACGACACTGAGCAACGCAACCTCAACAATATGAACTCACTACGCGGAGGCATACGCTCCTTCTGACATTACGAGAGAAGACATGAAGACTACCGACACACAGCGCAAATCATCGTCTGGAATATCCGACACACAGAAAGAGATACTGCCCGAGCCGACATTACGCCGACTCCCCTGGTATCTGGCATATGTGAGCATGCTGAGATGGGAGAATGTGGAATATGTCTCATCCACACAGATCTCCAAAGAACTGAATGTAGATGCCTCACAGATAGCCAAAGACCTGTCGTTCCTGAATATCAAAGGAAAGACCCGCATTGGATATGAGGTATCGAAACTTGAGCACGAACTTCAGGAATTCCTCGGCTTCAAGAAAAAGCACAATGCTTTCATCGTCGGAATCGGAAGCCTCGGGGCTGCCTTGCTCGCCGACAGCGGGTTGCATAACTATGGACTCAATATCGTGGCCGGCTTCGACATCAATCCCTCGCTCACCGGGACTACAATCTCTGGTGTGCCGATATACCATAGCAACCGGCTTGATGAACTGCGTCCGCATCTGAAAGCCGAGATAGGCATCGTGACCGTACCTGTCGAGTATGCACAGACCGTAGTTGATCAGCTTGTAAATTCCGGAATCAAAGCCATATGGAATTTCACGCCTGCCCGCCTGCGCGTTCCATCAGGCATAGTGATAGAGAACACATCCATCTACGCACACCTTGCGGTGATATACAACAGAATGGTAAAATGAAGACAATCATCCTGCGTCGCAACAGCACTTCCCCTATATCCCCGTTTCCGGAAATAATCAATGTGCCGGACTCTGCCGTCAGCCGCGACTGGCGTCCGGTATTTCTGCCCGACGATGGTTCTCCCTGGCTCGGACAGATACTCCCGGCCTACAGGGTGTGCCGTCTTGGCAAAAACATTCCCGAAAGATTCGCAACAAGGTATTTCGACGCCGTAACACTTGCGGTCGTGGCTTTTCCCTCAGAAAACACCATCCCGCTCTCGCTGGCACTGACAGCCGACGGCGCTGTAGCTCTCGGCCGCTGGATTGAAATACCTGAAGCAGAACGCGGAAACGACACTGTATATAACGTATCGCATTCAAACGGCCATATTGAATTCTCCGATAATTCGGCAGGAATATGTAGCGCCTTGCACAGCCTGAGCCGATGCATGACGCTCAAGATGGGCGATATAATCATACCTTTCGACGACGGCATATCCGTAGCGTTAGATATAGACACTGAAATAAGCGCCACACTCGACGAAGTGAAAGTTCTGGAATACCGTGTAAAATAACTCAGCCATCCGATTCATTAACACTTTTCCCATCGTCCGGCGCAATAAAATGCATACAATCGGAGTTATATCTATCAGACACTAACATTATCACTCCGATGAAACCAATTTTCCGATATATCCTGCCTCTGCTCATAGCTATTGCAGGAATTTCAGAGGCATCAGCCCAGAAAGACGATTTCAACCCCATAACCACCGGCGTCACATCGCTCGGAATCGCTCCTGACGCTCGAGGTGCATCAATGGGCGATCTTGGCGCAGCTACAGATCCGGATGCCAACTCGCAATTCTGGAATCCATCGAAATATGCGTTTGCCTACAGCAAGGCAGCCGTGTCGCTGAGTTATACTCCTTGGTTGCGTAAACTTGTCAACGATATTTTTCTTGCCAATCTGGCCGGTTACTGGAAAATAGGATCACAGGACAACCAGGCAGTCAGTGCATCACTGCGCTACTTCTCACTCGGCGAAGTGAACACCGGAAATTCCATCACAGGCGATCCCGGACAGAACCTGAATCCATACGAACTGTCGGTGGACATAGGCTACTCGCGCAAACTGTCGGAGAAGTTCTCTATGGGCGTAGTGTTCAGATATATCTACTCCGACCTCGGTTTCCCTGACACCTATGCCGGTGAGCAGATCACCGGTGCTTCGGCATTCTCGGCCGACATTTCGGGCTACTATACCACATTCCCCATCATCGGTCGCAACGAATGCCAGTGGTCATGGGGTTGGGATATATCCAACATAGGATCAAAGGTATCATACGATGGCGCTGAATATCCCGTATTCCTGCCCACCAACCTCCGTCTCGGCACAACATTCATGTTCCCCCTGGCCGACTACCACAATCTTGCTCTCAGCCTTGACCTCAACAAACTCCTTGTCCCGGCCATGCCTCGCGAGAAAGACTACGACATAGATACTCCCGAAGGCTATCAGGAATATCGCGACGCAATGGACGATTGGGGCAGCACATCATCCATCTCAGGAATTTTCAAATCTTTCACGGACGCACCCGGAGGATTCAAGGAAGAACTTCGTGAGATAAACTGGAGTCTCGGTGCTGAATATTCCTACAACGACCAATTCTTCCTCAGAGCCGGATATTTCCATCAGGACAAGACTAAAGGCGACATTCAGTATTTCGCCCTCGGCGCAGGATTCTCGATGAATGTAGTGAAGATCGACGCCAGCTATATGATCGCCACCGCGCAGACTTCACCTCTGGATCAGACCCTGCGTTTCACGCTGACGTTCGATATGGACGGACTTAAAGATATTTTCGGCAAACGCCGCTGATCATAATACACATTATCCCTAATCATGCCTGCTCCTAATTTCCGCATCGGACAAGGATTCGACGTACACCGCCTGACAGAAGACCGTGATCTCATCATCTGCGGTGTCAAAATACCGTATCACCTCGGATTGCTCGGACACAGCGATGCGGATGTTGCCATCCACGCACTTGTGGACGCTTTGCTCGGAGCGGCAGCAATGGGTGACATTGGTGCTCTTTTCCCGGACTCCGATCCGGCGTTCAAAGGCATCGACTCAAGAGTACTGCTCCGGCTTGTTGTAAAAAAACTTTCCGACGCCGGCTATGGCATCGGAAACGTCGATATAACGATTATGGCACAAGCGCCCAAAATGCGTCCGCACATAGATTCCATGCGTTCGCTTATGGCCGAGGATCTCGACATAGACATAGACGCAGTATCTATAAAGGCCACAACCACTGAGCATCTCGGATTCACCGGACGTGGCGAGGGGATAGCCTCAATGGCCACCGCCCTCATATACGTCAGGTTTTAGAGTATTTAAACGGCAAATTCAGCCAGGCGCGCCAGATATTTACCGATAATATCAAATTCAAGATTGACACGCGTACCTTCCTCAATGGTATGGAAATTGGTATGCTCCATCGTGTAGGGTATGATCGCAACCCTGAAACTGTCAGCGGTTGAATCGCACACCGTAAGACTTACACCGTTTACGGTGACAGAACCTTTCTCTACAGTCATATAACCCTTACGCGCCATCTCCACCGGTACATCGTACCGGAATTTGAAGTACGTGCTTCCTCCTACATTCTCGACACTCTCGCACACCGCTGTGCAGTCTACGTGTCCCTGCACTATATGTCCGTCCAATCTGCCATCAAGCATCATCGAGCGCTCGAGGTTAACTTTGTCTCCCACCTCAAGTGTTCCAAGATTCGAGCGGTCAAGAGTCTCTTGAATAGCTGTGACTGTATATGTGCCGTCGCCATTCAGACTCACAACCGTTAGACATACACCATTGTGAGCTACCGACTGGTCAATTTTCAGATCTTCTGCAAACGAGCATCTTAGAGTCAGGTGAAGATTTCCATTCTCTCTCTCCGTGCGCACCACAGATGCAGCTTCTTCTACTATACCGGAAAACATAATCTCTTTTATTTTATCTATTTTACAATCTTTATATTCAATATCTTGCATGGATACAGACGTGTGCTGAGACGAAGCGACTTGATGTCTGCATCATAATCATAAGGCACATCGACTCCATCCACATACACGGTTTCAGGTTCGGCTGTGACACCCTTTATTACAAAGTCAAGCCTGTCTGCCCCGACAGCATCATTGCATTCAGAGGACACGCGGGCGTCTATCACAATTTCTCTTGCGGTAGATTCGCCCGAAAATTCTATTACCCTCGATTTCTCATCTACGGCATGTCTCACCCAAGGATCGTCGTCATCATATAGCAGACCTGCGGAAGAAACACCATCAACTGGGTAATATTCCACCGTATAGACACCTGTCCTGTAGTCGGAAGTATTGTCCATAGCATATTCAGCTATAGGAATAAACGCTCCTGCGCGTACGAACACCGGAATGCGGTGCAACGGCGCGTCCACCATATACTCCGAACCACCCTTATATATCTTTGACGCATCATAGATGTCGATCCATTCACCCGAAGGGAAAACCACCTTTCTCGAACGCACACCGGGCTTCATCACCGGAGCTACAAGCAGACTGGAGCCAAACAGATATTCATCATCCACCTCCGCAAGTCGTTCCACATTATTATCGTAGAACCACACCGGCCGGACAATAGGCAGACCTGCCGACGCATTCTCATATGCAGCCGTATAGATATACGGAAGCAGCCGGTAACGCTCTTTCACCAGTTTCAGCAACGCATCACTGTAGTCTGGATAATGATATGGCTCAGCCATATACTGCGCATGCGTGCGCAGCACCGGTGAATATACTCCGAGTTGCATCCACCTCAGATACATCTCTGCATCAGACGGATGTTCCGGATCGACCGCAAAACCACCTACATCATGGCTCATATATCCAAGACCGCTGACTCCTGAGTGTATCATCACCGGTATCTGGGCCTGCATACCTTCCCAACTGCGTGACACATCCGAACTCCACGGAAATACTCCATAGCGCTGCAATCCTGTTGTACCGCCACGCATAAGGGTGAAGACACGCCTCTGCGGATAAATACTGTCGTATAAATTGAAAAGTATACTGCTCCAGTCGTTGCCATACTGGTTATGATACAATCGCGCGGGCAGACCATTTGCATGCACGGCACTTTCAGGATGTCGTTCCGGCTCTCCGAGATCGCCCCACCAGCCATCCACACCTTCGTCGGTAAGACTACGGTAACGATCAGCCAACCAACGGCGCGTCTCAGGATTAGAGACGTCGAACATACCGCCCTCGCCTACCCAGATCTCCACGTCCTGCATTTTACCGTCCTTATCTTTGAGCAGCAGCCCACTGTCGCGCAGTTCATTGAAATTGTCAACTCCCCTGCCGTTGCGCAGCACAAACGGCTGCGAAATAAGTACGGTATTGACACCATATATATCCTTGGCTTTACTCAGAGTAGCCCTGTGTCCCGGCCACTGAAACTCATCCCAACCGAGACGTCCCATGTCCTGCTCGCGTCCATACCAATATAGATCAAGTACAACGCCATCAACAGGATAACCCTCTCTCTTGAGAGAATCCAGAGCGCCGAGCATCTCATTATTGTTGTGATAGCCATATTTAGATGTTATATATCCCAAAGCCCAGATGGGAGGAAGCTCCTGTCGTCCGGTAAGCGACGTCAGCCTTGAGACTGTGGTTGAGAGGCTACCGGAGCCGTCCACTACATAATACGACACCGGGCTCGGATTTTCCGTAATGTATTCGACAGGATTTCCTGCAATAAGCGTAGCTGCCGCATGATCGTCGAAAAGCAACGCATATCCCTTCGACGACACAAGCAGAGGCATAGATATATTCATCTGCGAATTGCGGGGATCTCCTGCTCCATAGCCATAGTTCGCTCGGTTATACATTGTAAGCGTATCGCCGTTCAGAGTCATTGCATGCCCTCGCTCCCCTGCGCCAAGCCATGTGCCACCATCGCCGGTTTTCAGGACGAGTGAGTTAAACCCATTATCCTGCCGCCTTATACCATCGTCGGTAAGTGTGAAGTTTTTTCCGCTGATAGTAAGCTTACCATCACGCTTATCCACACTTGCAGCAAGTGCATCGGTAAAACGAATAGACTGCACGCCACAATCTTCCGCATACTCACATTTTATGTCTGTATCAGCATTCAGGACTGTAGCCTTGGAGACCGGAGGGATATATCCTGCCGGCGCATTAGTCACCTTGAATATATAAGGCGTAATCGCAGTCACCGTGACCGTATTTCCATTTGGCGCAGTAGCAACCAGCCCCTGCTCAGCCGCTGACATTGCAAAAGGAATTGCCAGAGCAGTAAGAGCGATGTTGATAAGTTTCAGTTTTATGTTCATGAAGTCAAAGTGGTTAAGAAAAAAGAATAAATGCACTATAAAAAATAGACGTCAGAGAACAACCGGGACTTCTTCCGGTGTATGTGTAGACAGTATTCTCCAGGCCTGAGGATAGAGATTGTTGGCACGGTTGCCAATATTTTTAACAAACCCAAGCGGATAGCCACGATATGTAAGTAGCACAAACCCCGCGGGAACGCCTGTGGGCAGAGATAATGATTCGCGGCGCAGATAAGCTACTGCATCGCAGTATTCCACCTCGCAGCAAGGAAAAGCATCGGCTCGCAAAGCTGCGGAGATTGCCAATTGTTGCGAAGGTACAAGGGCACGGCCTTTCACAATGCCCACAATTACACCTGCAGATACAATATCAAGGACTTCAGAAAGCGAATCTACAATCGCAGCATGCTCTTTTCGGCAAGCAAACACGGTCTTTCCATCTTTTGACAGACGTATATCGTAATCAGCGCTGTTATTCAACCACGCAGAAGCTTGAGCCACAAGAGATTTAATATCAGAAGATATTGTCTTGGCTTTCTTGCGCGTCGGTCTCATCACACGAGTATCCCCTTCTTCCGGTTTCCGGACTACACCGACAAACAATCCCTCGCCCCTGAGTCTGTGAGGCATGAATCTTGCGCAGGCCGGATCGTCATCCCCGAGTCCGCGCACGATACCCTCACCAAGTTCCTCTATATGCAAGTCAACGCTCTCTCCACCATGCCTTTCTATTATATAGGCCAGCATATCCTCGTTCTCTGTCCGGTTGAAGGTACATGTACTGTAGATCAGATACCCGCCGGGGCGGAGGGTTTCCCACAGATTATCTACAATCTCGCGTTGCCGCGCTGCACATTCCTCCACAAGCGACGGCGACCACTGCTCCACAGCGGCATCATCTTTTCGCATCATGCCTTCACCGGAGCATGGTACATCCGCGGCTACTATGTCGAAGAATCCCGGCAGACGCCGGAATCGCGACGTATCGCCTTTGCTGACCACACACGAATCGCTACCCCATTTGGCAAGATTTTCGGCAAGCACTGCAGCACGTGCCGGTACATATTCATTGGCTACTACAAGCGATCCATTTGGCAATACAGACACCGCCGCGGTGGATTTGCCTCCCGGGGCTGCGCATGCATCAAGATAGCAGACAGGCTTTCCACCTGCAAGCGCCGATGCTACTGTCCCCACTATCATCGAAGACGCATCCTGTGCATAGTAAAGACCCTGATGCAACGCTGGATCGAACGTGAACGGTTGCCTGGACTTCAGGTAATATCCAGTGGCACACCACGGCACTATGTCTGCACCGTCAGGCACATGGACTCCCTTGACAGGATTGACACGCACCGATACCGAAGGTTCTGTGGTGACAAGGGCATCGCACAACCCGACAAGTTCCGGATTCGAGAGCGACTCTATCTGGTGAATAAATTCCTCAGGCAACTTGTCCATAACCTTATTTTTTGTGGCAATCGTTGTATACTTTTATTCCGAAGACAATTCCACTGGATATGCTTGTCACCAGATTCGTTATCCACAGTGGAGCATTGCCTGTAAGAAATCCCTGCACTACAAAAAACACAGCGCCTAATCCCATAAGCAGGAAAGTGCTGTATGCAATACCTGAAGTATCACGTGTTTTTATAGTATGCACGGCCTGCGGCAGATAACCGAGAATCATGCATACCGAGGCCATATAGCCCACTATATCCGACAAAATATCCATTATGTAAGGGTCAGCTTGAATGTATCTATGAAATCGCGCATCTTGTCCGATGACTCCGTTATATGGCGAAGCACCTCGCGCTCGTTCCACACACTCGGAGCTACATCTCCGGTATTAAGCTGCACCGTGAGAGTCACATTGTCGTTTGACAATGAATCACGTATAGATCCGAGCAACGACATCATATTGTCTATAAAGACATTTCTCTGAGGCTCGGAGTCGACAGTCACAGTCCATGCGTCGCCCTCGCCACGCACAGGAAGATGCGAGCGCATCGAATTCACGAGCACATGCTCTGTAGGATGTGCGGCTATGAATTTTTCCCATGCTTCGGCCATATCCGCATCAGTATACCGGGCTGTTCTTGCAGGAGCTATAGCCTGATGTGATTCACCTTCATCAACCTTGTCCGACTGTACTGCGCCACGCAGCGAGAATGACGGTGAATGAAGTGATGTGCGTAATTTAGCCCCGGAAGAAGAATGCGTGGAGGTCTGAGGTACAGGAGCCTGCCGCACCGTCCGTGGCTGCGGAGCGGACACGACTGGCGGCGGCACTTGTGACTTTTCGACCGCATATGGCTTCTGAGCAACCGGAATCTCTGACTTTGCAGGACCAGCAGCGGACGGTTTGTCAACACTGCCGCGCGACGCTCCATCAGTGGCGGGAGCGATTTTGTTCAACTGCCCCTCTCCTCCGCCACTATTTACCGGGGAGGGGCTTGATAGTTGGCACAGCCTGATGAGTGCCAGCTCGACATGGAACTGCTTGTTGGAGGCAAGACGGTAGTTGAGATCCGCATCGCCAAGTATCGACATCGCCTTGTAAAAGAATTCAGCGGGGAATTTCGCACTGTCGGAAGCCATACGGGTCTTGACCGAATCAGGAGCGTCAAGCAAAGGTAATGTGGATGGCGTACGCGCCACCATCAGATCTCGCATATACGATGCAAGACCGTTGATGAAGAACAGAGAATCGAATCCTTTGTCGCGTATATCCTTATATGTGAGCAGCGCTTGTGGGACATCTCCTGTCGAGAAAGCCTCCATCAACCGCGAATAATAGTTATGATCAAGTACATTCAGATTCTCTATCGCCGACGTATAAGTTATGTTGCCACGCGATGATGCCGCTACTTGATCGAATATCGAAAGTGCGTCGCGCATAGCGCCGTCGGCTTTCTCCGCTATCACCTGCAGAGCGGCAGGATCAGCCGTTATACCCTCCTGCGAAGCCACATATTGCAGATGTGCGACCATATCACCTACTGTGATCCTGTTGAAGTCGTAGATCTGGCATCGCGACAATATGGTGGGTATAATCTTATGCTTCTCGGTAGTTGCAAGGATGAACACCGCATGGGCCGGGGGCTCCTCAAGAGTCTTGAGGAAAGCGTTGAATGCCTGGTTTGACAACATGTGCACCTCGTCGACGATGAAGACCCTGTAGCGCCCTGTGGTCGGCGGCATAAGCACCTGCTTGGTGAGCTCACGCATATCGTCAACTCCATTGTTCGAAGCCGCATCCAGCTCGATTATGTTCATCGACCTACCTTCATTAAACTGACGGCACGACTCACAATCGTTGCAGGCCTCGCCTTCGGGGGTACGCCGCTCGCAATTGATGGTTTTCGCGAAAATACGCGCACATGATGTCTTGCCCACTCCCCTGCTGCCACAGAACAGATATGCATGAGCCAGACGTCCTGTCGCTATGGCGTTTTTCAGAGTCATGGCTAATGCTTTCTGCCCTACGACACTGGCAAAGGTCGACGGACGATACTTGCGCGCTGATACTATATAAGGCTGCTCCATAATGACTACAAATTTAGCGATTTTTTTCTGTTCTGCAAACAAGAGATGCCACGATACAGACAATCGCACACATTCAACTACATATCAACATATTAAACCACCAAAAAGCAATCCCCTCAACGTCCCGCTCGCCACATTAACCTTTATTAACTGGCATCAGATGTCATTTATCCGGCGGGGGTGCGTCTACTTATACGTAAGAGATTTATTTGAATGAGAGAAAAAGAGAAAAGATGAGAACTCTATTATTACGCCTGTCCATATTGTTTTGTCTGCTCACACCTTACGCCATGTCGGCGCAGGTAGCCGGATATTCAGTCAAAGGGCATGTCGCCGATGAATCCGGTGAGGATGAGGCATTCGCCACGTGCCGTATTTATGCATTGCCCGACACAACCAAAGCCGTGGCTATATGTATAACCGACTCGTTAGGGTATTTCGAAAAGAATCTGCCAAAAGCGGGAAAATACTCCATAACTGTAAATTCAGTAGGCAAACTCCCTCTTTCGCAGGAATTCACCCTTACGACCGGAAATAAGACCGCTGATCTTGGGACAATGACTATCACCACCTCCAATGCCATGCTTCGTGAGGTATCGGTGACAGCGCAACGCCCGCTCGTGACCAAGGAGATAGACCGTGTCGGCTATGATGTCCAGGCCGACGAGGATTCTAAGACCAACACCGTGCTCGAAATGCTGCGTAAAGTACCTATGGTCAGCGTCGATGCCGACGGTACAATAAAAGTCAACGGCTCTACGAACTTCAAAGTATATAAGGACGGACGTCCCAACCAAGCGTTCTCAAACAACGGAAAAGACATTTTCGCTGCCATACCCGCTTCCATGATCAAGCGCATAGAGGTAATCACCGAACCCGGTGCGAAATACGACGCCGAAGGCATTGGAGCCATACTCAATATCGTGACGATGGAAAACACGTCGATGGGTGGTGTGATGGGCAACGCCGGCATTCGCGCCCAATCCACCAACGACTTCATACCGGGTGGCAACCTGTGGCTATCCGCACAGATCAATAAAGTCACATTCTCTATCTACGGTGGAGGTGGTTACAACAGCGGCAAGCAGGGCAAATCTTATTCCACTACAGAAAACACCTATAAGGAATCCGGAAACATCTTCAGGTCTGAGACGGATAGCAAGTCGAAAGGCTACTACGTGTGGTTCGGAGGAGAGGCAAGCTACGAACTCGACTCCCTGAACCTGTTTACCCTCGAACTCAACGGATTCAACTGGGGCGGCAATACTCGCAACTCAGGCTCTGCGTCTATGATAGCAGCAGACGGATCACCAATCTACTCCTACAATACAAGAAGTCATACACCAGAAAGCAGTTGGCTCGACTTCGACGGATCGTTCAACTACCAGCGGTCTACAAGCCGTAAGGGCGAAAACATCACTCTATCATATGCGCTTTCCACAAACCGGAGCATCAACCGCGACACCACATGGTACAGCGACCTCGTGAACTTCCCTCTGGACTATGACAAGAGTTACACAGACTACAACCTCCGCCTGATGGAACATACTTTCCAGGCCGACTGGAGCCGTCCGTTTGCCGACATACACACCCTTGAGGTCGGAGGCAAATACATACTGCGCCGCAATCATTCCGACAACGTCCAGCACTACGGCGAGCAGAATCCAGCAAACACCGAATTCACCCACCTGACCAATATCGGGGCAATCTACACCCAATACAGCGTACGCCTCGGCAAATGGGGACTCCGCGCCGGTCTGCGTTACGAATTCTCTCGCCTGAAAGCTGAGTTTGACGACAAAGATACTCCCGACTTTGCCAGCAACCTCAACGACCTCGTACCGTCTGCTTCGGCTTCATGGCAGGCATCAAATTCATCAAGCTTCACATTCAACTATGCCGCACGCATCAACCGTCCCGGCATCGAATTCTTGAATCCCGTGGTGCAGGAGCAGCCTACATCAGTATCCTACGGTAATCCCAACCTCAAGAGCGCACGCCACAATTCATTCAAACTCACCTATATGCTGATCAAGCCTAAATTCAACTTCAACATCTCGGCACAATACGAGATGTCGAACGACGGCATCGTGAGCGAGATGTTCGTGGACGACAACGGTATTATAAACAACACATACGCCAACGCCGGACACACCCGACGCTTCGAAGTCAATACATTCATGCAGTGGTCCATAGGTTCTAAGACACAACTTATGATCAATGGTGGTTTCGGAAATACCCGCTACACGCAGAACGGAATGAAGCTTTCCCGCTGGGGCTACCGTGGCTTCGGACGCATACAGCAGCGCCTGCCTTGGGACATCTCTCTTGAAATAGGCTCATTCGTGATGGGCCCGCAGGTTTCAAGCGTATACTCATATATGAAAGCCCCGGGAATGCAGGGAGTCTTCGTCATGGCCGGTCTCAGAAAATCATTCCTGAAAGATGACCGCCTCACGGTGAGTCTCAGCGCGCACAATCCAATAGGACGCTCCTCGCGCAACTTCATCAACTACACTGTCAACGGCGATGTGCTCGGAGAATCTCTCAGCCGCAACTTCAACCAGAAAGGTGTGGGTATCTCTGTATCCTACAGATTCGGCTCAATGAAAGCGCAGGTCAAGAAGACAAACAAGACCATACAGAACGACGACCTCATAGGAGGCACATCTTCCGGACAGAGCACAGGAGCGGAATCCGGCATGTAAATTGCCCCTGAAGTTTATTCTGAATCAGAAAAAAAATAGTTTTCATACAATAAAAAACAGACACAACCGTCCGGCAGGGCTTGCGAAAGCTCTGCCGGGTATTTTTAGAGTATTCGATAATATCCCGAATACTTCACAATATAATTTTCAGAATGGCTAAATTTTAGTAATTTTGCGCCTTAATGGATATTCTGCGACATACGCCGCACCATTAAGCATCAGAAATTGATGCCCTACAGTGCACCGAACGTAACATAACAAAACAATAAATAAAACCCGAAACACGCAACAAATGGACAAGAACACCCTTTTAGGTATGCTGCTGATGGGATTGGTCATGTTTGGCTTTTTCTACCTCAACAAGCCTTCCGAAGAAGAAATTGCCGCCGAGAAAGCGCGACAGGAACAGAATCTGGCCGCAGCGAGTGACAACAATACAGATAACAACAATGCCGGTATCGCATTTATCGACACTCTGACACTCACCGAACGCGCACAGATCGTACCACTGCTCAAAGAGTATGGAGCTGCCGAAGGCTCTCTCCGCGTGATCAGGAACGATTATGTAGATATTAACATCGACGAATTCGACGGCATAGGTGGAACAGTAAAGGTAGCCGGCGCGGACATCGACCTGAGCACTCTGCTTGCTCCAGGGCATCCCGGAATCACACCTGAGCAGTCATCGGAAGCAGTGAAAGCTCTACGGGCAACAATAGACGACTATGCCAAATACCGCAGTTTCGCCGCCTACCGTGGAGGCAAGGCCGACACAATCCTGCTTGAAAACGAATCAATGGCCGTGACTCTTGACTCCCGCGGCGGACAGGTGAGCAAAGTGGTGCTGAAGAAGTACAAGACAGAGCTTACAAATCCGGCATCGGACATCGTGCTGTTCGACCGTGCGACCAACAGCTATGGATTCACATTCACCCCTACCGGCCGCAGATTCAACACCGAAGATTTCAATTTCAAGGCTGTAAAAGTCAGCGATTCAGTAGCCGAGATGCGTCTTGACCTGGCCGGAGGTGCTTATCTGGCACTACGCTACACTCTC
This sequence comes from uncultured Muribaculaceae bacterium, assembly GCA_910586995.1. Taxonomy (GTDB): domain Bacteria; phylum Bacteroidota; class Bacteroidia; order Bacteroidales; family Muribaculaceae; genus CAG-873. The sequence continues at coordinate 19,146 of CAJUKZ010000016.1, forward strand.
AAGGCCGGCGAATACATCATCAGCATGGACATGCTCCAGAACGGTATGGACCGGGTATTTGCCTCCAATCTGTCGAGCGTAGGATTCAGTTGGCATCAGCGTATGGGGCGCAATGAGAAAGGTCGCACATTCGAGGAAAGAAACAGTGGCATCTACTACAAACTCGTAGCCGATAATCCCGACGACCTGAGCGCCCACGAGGAGACGACAAAGGAATTCACCGAGCGCATGAAGTGGGTAGCATTCAAGAACCAGTTCTTCTCTGGAGTCGTGATACCGCGCACATATTTCAATTCAGCCGAGATGCATAGTGTCCCCCTGAAAGAAGACGTGCTTTTCGTCAAGGATCTCACCATGTCTGCCACAGCCGACTACAGCGCTACAGCAGAGAATCCCCTGTCGTTTGATTTTTATTTCGGACCTAATGACTATCCCCTGCTGTCGTCGCTCGACGACAAGATCATGCGCGCCGATGATGAAGATCTCGACATGACACGCCTCGTGCCGTTAGGATGGGGACTGTTCCGCTACATCAACAAATGGATCGTAATACCGGTGTTCACATTCCTCGGACACTATATCTCCAACTACGGCATCATTATCCTGCTGCTCACCATCTTTATCAAGATCATACTTTTCCCATTCACCTACAAGAGCTACATGTCGCAGGCCAAGATGCGCGTGCTTGCTCCGGAGATAAAGGAAATCAACGATAAGTATCCCGGCAAGGAAAACGCCCTCATAAGGCAGCAAAAAACGATGGAGATATACAACAAGGCCGGCGCAAGTCCCTTCTCAGGCTGTCTGCCTATGCTTCTCCAGATGCCTATACTCATCGCAATGTTCGCATTCTTCCCCTCGGCGATAGAACTGCGCGGCGAGTCTTTCCTGTGGGCCAAGGACCTGTCTGCGCCCGACGTGATCTTCGAACTGCCTTTCACCATTCCTTTCTACGGCAAAGGTGTATCACTGTTCTGTCTGCTCATGACTGTGACCAACGTCATCTACACCAAAATAAACATGCAGAACCAACCGGGCGGCAACAACATGCCAGGCATGAAATGGATGATGTACCTGATGCCAGTGATGTTCCTGTTCTTCTTCAATGACTATGCATCCGGCCTTAGCTACTACTACTTCCTGTCGCTTCTCATCACGATCGTACAGACATATATCTTCAGACGCGTCGTAGACGAAAAGAAAGTGCGCGAACGCATGCTCGCCAATGCCCGCAAGCCTAAGAAAAAATCAGGCTTCATGGCCCGTCTCGAGGAAGCCCAGCGCAAACAGCAGGCTATGCTCAGGGAACAGCAGAAACAACAGGGCAAACGACGCTGATATCCTGCACCCTCCCGGATATCCCCAGATACACATTCCCCCGCCGTCCGCTGAAGCGACGCGCGGGGGAATGTCGGTAAGAATACACGAATCCGAAGCAAGAAATCCGTATTTCTCACGCCATCCGATTCATCTATATTCCCGGCGGCTAAATCGACGTTAAGCCCCGATTCGTCGAATAGCCATGACAGAGCGTTAAACCAACGCTTACGCACATTGTCTTGTTATAGGGCGATGGAGGTATGCTCCGCCCGCATTGCATCACATTATTTACAACATAAAAAAAGACAGAATCTTTCAGAATGAACACGAGCCGGACTCCAAGAAATCTGAAATTAGCCGCATTTATCGTAATCATGGCGCTGTCGGCACTTTCGGCAGCCGCTTACACAATCACAGGATCTGTAGTAGACGAGGAAAACCTGCCCCTTCCGGCAGCTACCGTACGCCTTGTCACCGCGAAAGACAGTACTTACGTCAGCGCAGTCACGACACAAGACAATGGCAGATTTGCCATACGAAACATAACCGACGGCAACTATAAGCTGATAGCAAGCTATCTCGGATACAGGCAGTATATAATGACTCTAAAGGTATCCGGCAAAAACATATCTGCCGGCACAATTGCTCTTGAACCATCGTCCATTCAACTGAAAGAGGCGACCGTCACAGGCATACGCACGCCAATAAAGGTAATGCAGGACACGGTGGAATTCAATGCCGATTCTTACAAGACACAACCGAACGCCGTGGTGGAAGACCTGCTCAAACGCCTCCCCGGCGTGGAGGTTGACTCAGACGGAAAAATCACTGCAAACGGAAAAGAGGTGACAAAAATACTTGTCGATGGCAAGGAATTTTTCTCCGACGATCCTACCGTGGCTTCGCGCAACCTGCCTGTCGATATGGTGGATAAGCTACAGGTAGTAGACCGCAAGAGCGACCTGGCCCGCATCACCGGAGTTGACGATGGCGAGGAAGAGACAGTGATAAACCTCACTGTAAAAAAAGGCATGAAAAACGGTTGGTTTGGAAATGCCGAAGCCGGCTATGGAACAGACGACCGCTACGCAGCCAACTTCAACATAAACCGATTCTGGAACGATAACCAGTTTACACTGCTCGGATCATTCAATAACATCAACCAGCTTGGATTCAACGACGGAAACGCAGGCAGATTCCGCAGGTTCGGGGGCAGCAACGGACTCACTACATCCGAGGCTCTCGGCATAAACTTCAACATCGGAAACAAGGAGATATTCCGTATCGGAGGCGACATAATGTACTCGCACAGCGACAGAGACACCCGCACCCGCCAGGAAAGACAATACCTTTTTGCCGATTCCACAAGCTACGAACAGTCTTCGAAGAAGGCGCGCGACCGCGGACACAATGTGAGGGCAGATTTCCGCATACAATGGAATCCCGACTCATCTAATACTTTCGAGTTCAGACCGAACTTCTCGGTCAATATCAACCGGTCTTCATCAATCGACTCGTCGTTCACGAATGCCGGAGACCAGATGCGTACCCTCGTCACAAAAAGCTTCAACAATTCCGTAGACCGCGGAAATTCCTTTGAATTCGGCGGAGACCTTATATTCAACCATAAATTCAAATCGCATCCCGGTCGATCGTTCTCAATAAGCGCAAACTACAAATTCAGCAATGTAAGGGAACGCGAACGCACATTCTCCGAGAACATCTTCATGCTGATGCAGGATCTCGACACATACGACCAGTATGCAAACAACCGTACATGGAGCAACACCATAAACACCCGTTTGAGTTGGACTGAGCCTATAGGAAATGTAAAGAACGGCAACTTCATCACCGTAGCCTACCGGTTGCAATACAGATGGAACAACGCGGATAAACTCACCTATGACTATCCTGTCACATATCCCGACGGATTCGACATGCCTCCCGTTATAGCCGACGAGGGTATTCTTGATCCTGATCTGAGCAACAGATTCAGAAACTCGTTCATGAATCAGGACATAAGAGCAGGTTTCAAACACGTGAGCCGCACATCGACAATCGACGTCGGTCTCTCGCTCACGCCTTCAATGATGCAGTCGACCGACCTGATCAATTCAGACCGCAACATACCTACGCGCTGGCAATGGAACTACGCGCCATACCTGCGCTACCGCTACAAACTCGGCAAGAACCGTTCGCTAAACCTCGACTACCGCTCGCGTGCATCGCAACCTTCAATGTCGCAACTCCAGCCTGTGGCCGACATGTCGGACCCTCTGCGCGTTGTGATCGGTAATCCTGACCTCTCCCCCACCTTCACTCATCACATACGCCTGCGCTTCCAGACATTCTCACCGGAAAAGCAGCAGTCAATAATGGCAATGATGGATGCCCAAGTGGCACAGAACAGCATCGTGTCGCGCACAGAATTCTCTCAGGAGACCGGTGGTCAGACCACATACTACGAAAATGTGAACGGTGTCTGGAACATCCGCGGAATGACAATATTCTCAACCCCTCTGCGCAACAGACAATTCACCTTCAACAATCATATAATGGCCTACTACAGCCGCTCTGTGGGCTTCAACAACAACCTTCGCAACATAAGCGGTTCGCTCAGCCTCAACGAATCATTCAGCTTTGCCTGGCGTCCTGACTATGCTATGCTTGAGTTGCGTCCATTCTACCGGCTGCAGAACACTACCAACTCGGTACAGGCAGGAGGAAACCGCACCGTACACTCATACGGCGGGGCTTTCAACGGAACATATTACACCCCCATAGGCATTGTACTCAACACAGACCTGTCTTATTCCGCTACATCAGGATACTCCAACGGATACGACACCCGCACATGGATGTGGAATGCATCCGTTTCATACCAATTCCTACGCGACAAATCCGCCACAATAACCCTGAAAGCATATGACCTGCTGAAGCAGCAGAGCAATATCCGCCGCACTGTCACAGCAAACTACATCGACGACACGATGTACAATTCGCTGACAAGGTATTTCATGGTCACATTCTCGTACCGGTTCAACACTTTCGGCAAAGGGAATGAACCTGAATCGAGAAGTGAATTCAGAGGAGGCCCTGGCGGACATCCCGGCGGCCGCCCTGCAGGTCCACCTCCAGGAATGTAAAACAGGAATCATATGACCATCTTGTCAATATTTACAACTACCGAATTCTACGTCACGATGTTCGTCCTCGCGGGCGCCATCGTGGCGTTCTCTGCTATGCCCCGTAAGCGCGGTCCGGTACGCGAACTGCTGCTGCCGGGCAAACTAAGTGCCTGCAGCCCCTCTGCCACACCATCGATCTCTATCGAAGTCAGACCTGACAATTCCATCGCATTGCTCCGCAGCGGTATCGAAGACGTTGAACCGCTGTCCGACGCAGTCTCCATTGCAGTTGCAATCAGCGGTTTTTCAATCGATATCACCGAGCGTATACACTCAGTATCATCTTACACAATCACAGAGCCTAAGGCATCATCTGCAATGTTCATAATCGACGGAACTGCACCGGAACGCTATCATATAAGGTATACTTCGCCTTCCACCCAGTTAAGCGCGACAATGGCCTTGACTTTAAAGCCGGGAACTAAATACTGTAAAAATCTGGCCAAATAAACCACCCGGAAGAATGTCGCAACAATTTCGTTGCAAATTTGTGTTAAAGCGGTGATTAATTTGTTGTATTTGTGTTGCCGTTTCGTTACTATTTTGTAATTTTGGCAATTGAAACAACTGAAAAAGTCCACAGTGGCGCATCACACAAGTGCAAATAAATCACTCATGAAATACATTATTAGCCTCGGCTACATGGCATTGACTCTATGTCTCGCCTGCTCAGCCAACAAAAAGACAGAAACTCCGGCTGAAGAAATATCCAGCTACAGCGAATTTGCGGAGTTCAACAGCGACAGCGCATACTGCCATGTATCGCGTCAGGTAGAGATGGGCCCGAGAGTGCCGGGGACAGAAGGTCACGCCGAATGCACGGCTTACATCACCGAATACCTGCGCAACTATGGCGCAGACACCGTCATCCTGCAAAGCTTTGAAGGGGAAGCATTCAATGGAGACATACTTCCGCTTACAAACATAATTGCAAAATATAATCCCGATGCACAAAAACGCATATTGCTTGCCGCACACTACGACACGCGCCCCTGGGGCGACAACGATCCAAGCAGCGACGGACGCCAGCGTCCTATACCGGGAGCTAACGACGGTGCTTCAGGCGTAGCGGTTCTCCTCGAGATCGCCCGTCAGCTACAGAACACCCGGCCGCAGATAGGTGTGGACCTCATCTTCTTCGATGGCGAGGACTACGGTAACTCCGCCAGTTGGGGTAATGCCGACGCCACTTGGTGCATAGGTTCGCAGTATTGGGCAAACAACAAACCTTACGGCAATTCGGTGAAACCAGAATTCGGCGTAGTGCTCGACATGGTAGGAGGCAAGAATGCCAAATTCCATCGCGAATCCATGAGCGACATGCAGGCAAAGGACATCAACGACAAGATCTGGGATCTGGCCAGGAGAAGCGGCAACGGCGCACGATTTGTCAATTCTGTGGCCGGAAGCATCATAGACGATCACCTGCAGGTTAACAGAGCCGGAATACCCGCTGTCGTTATAATCGAATGCAACAACCCGCGCACCCAATCGTTCAACCCCACATGGCACACTCATTCCGATAATATGTCCAATATCGACCGTCAGACTCTCGACGCCGTCGGACAGACAATGCTGAACCTCATATATGAGGAAAATGCGAAATAATCCTATTATGCAGACAATAAACGAAATACAAGACGAGATAATCGCAGAATTCGCCGATATAGACGATTGGATGGACAGATATGCCTACATTATAGACTTAGGCAACGCTCTTCCTCCGATCGACGAATCATACAAGACTCCGGAGCACCTGATAGAAGGATGCCAGAGCCGAGTATGGCTCAATGCAGAATTGCTTGACAACGGCACTGTGGAGTACACAGCCGACTCGGACGCTATAATCGTAAAAGGCATAATATCTCTGCTGATACAGGTGCTCAACCACCACACCCCTGCTGAAATCCTGGACGCAGACCTGTACTTCATCGACAAGATAGGCCTTGCCGAACATCTGTCTCCTACAAGATCAAACGGTCTGGTAGCCATGCTGCGCCAGATGAAGATGTACGCACTTGCATTCAAGACCCGCCAGGACGCCAGAAGCAACGCCGCCGACAGTCAGAATGCCTGATCAGGCATCATAGTCCTTCGAGGCCACAATCACGCTGTGTGCTGCCAGATAGTCAGAAAACTGTTCGCGGTATCCGTCGCTCACCGGAATTCTATGTTCCCCTATTGTCAGATGATTGCGTTCAATCACGCTTATGCGCCTCGTATTCACTATATACGAGCGGTGGACTCTCATGAATATGTCAGGCGACAGAGCACGTTCGAGCGATTTCATGCTCATAAGCGTCATCACAGACTTATCTGACCCGCAGACAAAGATTCTCACATAATCTTTCAATCCTTCGATCACTTCAATGTCCTCGACGCGGATCTGCTGCATCTTGTAGCCGCTCCTGACAATGATATACTCAGGATATGCAGTAGCAACTGCGGCACTTGCACAACCATCCTGCGCGGCATGTTCGCCGAACCACCTCAGCCCACGCTTTGCAGCCAGAAGAAACTCATCATAATCCACCGGTTTGAGAAGATAATCCAGAGCATTGACCTTGAATCCGTCCAAAGCATAACGCTCATATGCCGTAGTAAAGATCACACGGCAGCTATCAGGTATCATACGGGCAAACTCCATACCGCTCTGCCTTGGCATCTGTATATCAAGAAACACAAGATCGCAACCGCCCGAAAGGATCAGATCAGCAGCGTCCTGACAACTATTGAACTCACCCACCCCTTCCAGAAAAGGCGTGCGGTCGATATATTTCATGATCAAAGCCGAAGCCAACGGCTCATCGTCGATAACACAACAGCGGAGTTTTTTCATCTTCATTAAATTCAATTTCGTATACTGGAGACATCCATACGTTTGTCACATTCAAGAAAGGGCACGGACATACATGCCTCGAACACCTTGCCATCATTGCTGACACCAACCCTAAGCTTTGCATCCGTGCCGTAAATCAGTTGCAGCCGACGCCTGAGGTTAGCGATTCCGATCCCACCGCCATCACGGCTCATCTCAGGGTCAAAACCATTCACAGACGCAAACCGTATACCGCTCTCTCCGGCACACACCGATATTATCACATCTTCACCACCACGACCGGTATTACCGAATTTAAGTGCATTCTCCACAAGAGTCAGAAATATCAGTGGCGGTACAGACCGGTCGGCATAGTCAGCCACATCCGCATCGAAGACAACATTCGTGCGCGACATACGCACACGCATCAGATCGATATAGTTCCGCGTGAATGCGATCTCCCCACCAAGCGTCGACATGGACTCATTCTCATACAGCATGTGCCGCAACATACCGCTCAACCGGTGAACCGTCCGCTGGGCCTCTCGCGTGTCTACATCGATCAGAGCATATATGCTGTTGAGGGTATTGAACAGAAAATGCGGATTCAGCTGATTCTTCAGGCCTCGGAGTTCCTCATCCCTGAGCGCAGCGGCCATCTCGCGGCGTCGCCGTTCAAGACGCGCCCATTTGTCGCTCAGACGCACTGCCACACTCAACGCTATCGTGAGCACTATCATGACAATATCCCTGAGACTTCCCGACACCACATGGGCATATCGAAACCGCAAAGGCATATCCGAAAATTTAGGCGGCCGAGGTCTGTCGTTGAGCATCGGCAACAGAAAACGCATCAGCATCAACGCCCCGACTATCACGAGCAAATTGAATACAACAAAGCGCCATTTCCTGCCCGAACGGCCCAATGTAGCATCAATAATAAGGAAATAATTCACATAGAATACCCCTATATAAACAATACCCTTGAAATACGCGCCCCAACGCACATGCATGTTCATTCCCTGGCTGTAAGTTCCAAGATTGAAGATCAGCTCTGGAAGCAGAAACAGCATGAACACGCTCACAACATGGATCATCACATTGCGGCTACCCCGCACTTCGCCCGGCTGACTACTCATAACTCTGCACGCAACGACGCCAACTGACGCCTTTCCAAAGCATCTATAAAACTATCCGGCGTGGAATTATAAACCGCCACGCCCCGGCTGTCGGCATATCTGCGTATCGTATGGTAACTCTTGAAAGCCACATAGAAGCTGTAAAGGATCGAATGTAGCGGATAGTTGAGATAATCCGTGGTCACACGCTTTATCTCACGCTCATCTTCCTTGTAGAAATGGGGCTGCACGGACACAACCTCATTGCGCTCATTGACACTCAAAGTCCTCGTCCACGAATGATCAGCACCCGCTATATATATACGCTTATACCCCATAAGCAATCCCACCATTATGGCTGGAATAAGCACATTACGCGGACGCGGCATTCCATAACCCGAGGAATAGGCCATATTCTCAAGCCAATGCCAACCCTCGACACCCACAGCATTGAAACACTCCACCTTGATGTGGCCGTTAGTACGCACATCAGAAGGTAATTTTCCGGCATAAGCAGAAGGTACAAACAGCCGCATACTCCAATCCACAGCCGACAGATTGTCCATAAGACGCCTCACGTTCACATCATCAGCTTTAACAAAAAAGTGTGGATCGGCAAGAATATAGTACTCCGGACGCAGCCCCGCAAACTCAGGTGCATTGGCTGCGAAATTCACAGCCATCGACGGAAATCCGCGCAGCACATCCGACTCCTCACGTATGGCATCTGCAAGCGACGGTCCATTTCCCATGATCACCAGAGGCCGGTCTGCATCTTCAGCAACGCCGACACTAACCCTCCGGGACTGCAGGACCATCTTAACAATACTTTTCACCGAAGTCGTAAAACGCCCGGCAATATCGCCTAACTTCATAGCCATAAACTTCTTATAATAAACAACTGCTTGATACACCTACAAAATTAAAAAAAATACCGCAAAAAAATTGGAGATATACAAAAAAAGTTATTACCTTTGCAGAGCAAAAGCCCAGGTGGCGGAATGGTAGACGCGCTCGTTTCAGGTGCGAGTGCTGCGAGGCGTGCAGGTTCGAGTCCTGTTCTGGGCACCCCAAAAGCGACTTAACTATTT
>CAJUKZ010000017.1 GCA_910586995.1 uncultured Muribaculaceae bacterium
CTTTTTCATTACCCTCCAAATATTTTTACCCCTTTTTTCGAGAAAAATTTAGAGAAAGCTATTATCTAAAGCCCAATTTCTCTAATACACAGCAATTTACCAATAAGAACTATTTTAGCGATACATTGCCTCTATCTCTTTAGAATAATGATTAGCAATAACCGGACGGCATAATTTCAATGTATTCGTTATCTCTCCGGACTCAATAGTAAATTCCTTCGGCAACAAAGTAAACTTTTTTATTTTCTCAAAAGCAGCCAGACCGCTTTGCAATCGCTCGATCCTGCGCTCCATCATATCACGGATATCAGAGTTACATATCAGGTCATCAAGATTGCGATATTTTATCCTATGCTTACGGGCATATCTTTTAAGAGCCTCGAAAGCCGGAATGACAATGGCAGTAACATATTTCCGACGATCGCCAATCACAGCTACCTGCTCTATATAAGGATCGCCCCCTAACCTGCTCTCTATAGCCTGAGGAGCTATATACTTTCCATTGGATGTCTTGAACAGATCCTTGATCCTTTCAGTGAGCACAAGGGATCCATCCGGCTGTAGGCAACCTGCATCGCCGGTCTTGAACCAGCCATCTTCAGTAAAGGCTTCCTCAGTCTGCTTCTCCTTATTATAATAGCCGCGCATAACTGTAGGACCTTTTACAAGAACTTCCCCACCCTCTCCTATTTTCACGCTCACACCATCTATAACCGTACCGACAGTACCTATTTTATAATCTTCATACGGATAGCATGTGACAGTAGCAGTTGTCTCAGAAAGGCCATAGCCAATCACGATTGGAATTCCGAGAGCTCTGAAAAACTCTACAATGGAATCACCCAAAGGAGCTCCGGCAGTCGGGAGTATGTTCGGATTGTCGAATCCTATAGCCCGGCGGATCTTCGAGTACACGAGTTTATCATACAATTTATATTTCAATGCCAGATAAAACGGCACTTTGCGATTCAGCCGCACATATTCAAGATTACGGCGGAATCCGACCTGCAGCGCAGCCTTAAAAATACGCCTGCGCATCGCCGGCATGGATGCGAACTTTTCCTGAACAGCCATATATGCTTTCTCCCAAAACCGAGGCACGGCGCACATGCAAGTGGGCCTGACTCTAAGCAATGCTGCCGAAATAGCCTTAGTATCGCTATTAACTGTAACATGAACTCCGCGCCAAAGACAAAAATAAGTCCAGGCCTTTTCAAATATATGACTTAACGGAAGAAAACACAACGAAGTGTCTGATTCAGATAAAGAGACAAGCCGGCTCTTGTGAAACTCAAGTTGTGCATTGAAGCAACTGTGAGGAAGTATTGTACCCTTAGGCTCTCCGGTCGTACCTGATGTATATAATAATGTGGCCACATCATCCTCAGCGGCAACTGCTGTACGGCGATTCATTTCTTCAATCTCAGAATCAGACGCTTCAGTTGAAAGTATAGCCGACAACCTGACGGAAATATTATCAGTAGGCTCTATCTCGATCTTTTCTGACATCGCAAGTATTAGCCTTACATCTCCGCATTCCGACTGCACTTCCCGGAAAACATCATATTGGCGCTGTGCGCCGACACAGATCACCGTGGATTTAGAATCTTTAACAATATACTCAACCTGCGAATGGCTGGAAGTGGGATAAATCGACACAGGAACAGCCCTCAGAGAATAGCAGGCAAGCTCGACAAGCAATGTATCCCCCATATTTGGAGCAAACACAGACACTGCGTCGCCTTCTGAAATTCCTGCACGGAGAAGCGCACCTGCAATACTTTTTACAGATTCCGAAATTTCGCCCCAAGTATACCGCACAAGTTCTGAATCAGGGCTTTCAAGATATGCAAATGCCTCTCTGTCCGCACCGAAACGTGCGATTGAAGAAGACACAAGGCTTGTTAAAATATTATTCATACCGTCGTATAATAAACTTTATTTGCCATACAAAGGTAGCACAAGGGGCATAGCCCCGAAACCATCCGGCATAAAAAAGATGTTAAAGACTTATATACCCCTCAGAAAAAACGTCGAAATAAATTCACAAATATAAAACAACTTTAAGGCAAAAAACGTTTGTTGTTTTTGAATCACTGTGAATTATAACTATTTTTGCACTCCTGAATTCATCACTTTAAACATACGGTGAGCGCCAAACGACTGTCAATCATACTATTATTCTCCATTATATTGGGTAGTACAAGAGCTTCGGCAATATCATTTGACCTTGACTCGATAGCTTCATGGGGAAAATTCCCGGCTTTCTGCATCAAGACATACCGCTGGGGCGACAGTTTCTTCAATGGTTTCGATACGACGTATGTCAAACCCACGGGATACCGTATGAACGTGAAGCTGAGAACAGACAACTGGATTGACTCTTATACTTTCCGAATGTCAGACGATGCGGAAATGTATATGCGCACCAACCCAAGTACTTCGCTCGGCATTTGGGTTTCTTATATGGCTCTATCCGTGGGATATGACGTCAACCTATCCAAATATTATAAAGGAGCGAACGATGTGCGGAAACGATTCAACTTCCAGTTCAACTGCAGTTTATTCGCTGCATCGCTATCATATAGCAACAGTACGACAGACAACACTATCAAAAAGATTATCTATAGGGACGAAAAATATCCGGCAGACATACATGTGCCGGGAATGAACAGCCGGACACTGCTGTTCGATGCATATTATTTTCTGAACCATCATAAATACAGCTTCGCAGCGGCCTACTCTTTCGGCAGAATACAAAAAAAGAGCGCGGGATCTTTTTTCTTCGGGTTCTCGTATTGGAATCAACGATATGATTTCGACTTCTCATCACTTCCTCCTGATGTACTACATATACTTCCAGACAACTGGGAGAACGACACATACAAAGTCCGATCAAAGAACTACGGCATTAAAGCCGGATACGCCTACAACTGGGCCATCGGGCAACATTGGTTACTCGCAATAAGCGAATCTCCAACATTAGGCATAAAGCGCGGATACATAAACACCAATTCTAAAAAGAACACAAGTTTAGGTCTCAGCAACAGCCTACGGCTATCTGTCGTATGGAATAACGGCCACTTCTTCGCCGGAGCTATTGGCCATATACGATCAACCCTCATATACGATAAACTGCACACTTTGGTAACAAATGTTGCCAACCTCGAAATTTCGGCAGGATATCGGTTCAATCTATGGTAAGATACCACAATGCTTAGCACTTCATTAAAAATGGATATGCTCTCAGGGGGCATATTCAAGAAAATGATAATCTTCGCACTTCCGCTGATCGCCAGCGGAGCTTTGCAACAGTCTTTCAACTCTGTAGACGTAGCAGTTGTCGGAAAATTCGATTCCGACCAAGCTCTGGCCGCAGTAGGAAGCAACGGTATGATCATCAGCCTGCTCGTAAACCTGTTCATAGGCATCTCAGTAGGCGCTAACGTAATAATAGCCAACTACATCGGGCGTAACAACGAACAAGGAATCCGCCGCACCATAAGCACCGTGGCGATTCTGGCAATAATCAGCGGTGTAATTCTGGCCGTAGCAGGAAATATATTTGCCAGACCTATATTGAAATGGATGGACACTCCGGCCGATGTAATAGACCTGGCAACTGTGTATCTACGCATAATATTCTCAGGCATGCCATTTATGATGGCCTATAACTTCGGGGCGGCCATTCTGCGAAGCATGGGCGATACCCGCCGACCGTTCTACATTCTGATAGCCGGCGGTATTGTCAACGCCATACTTGATATGGTTCTCGTTTTGATCTTCGACATGGGTGTGGCAGGCGTAGCTACAGCCACGGTTATAGCAAATGCTGTCAATGCGTTCATCATGGTACGGCTGCTTATAAAAGAATCCGACCCTTTCAAGCTTGACATCCGATCACTGCGCATACATTCCGCAGAACTAAAGAAAGTTCTCGCCATAGGACTTCCTGCAGGACTACAAGGCATGATATTCTCCATCGCCAATGTATTCATACAGAGCGCTGTAAACAGTTTCGGCAGCGACGTAGTGGCTGGAAATGGTGCGGCTCTAAACTTTGAATACTATTGTTACTTCGTAATCAGTGCATTCGCCCAGGCTGCCGTAGCGTTCACATCCCAGAACTACGGCGCAGGGCAATACGACCGGTGCAGGCGTATCTTCCGCCAAAGCATGCTCTTGAGCGTGTCGTGCTGCGCTATACTGAACATCATAATATTCATGTACCGACATGATATGGCCGGAATCTTCACCAACTCGAGCGAAGTTATCAGCTACGCAGCTTCCCGCATCAGCATAGTGCTGCTGTTTCAGTTCATAGCAAGCTCATATGAAATAAGTGGTGCTTGTCTGCGCGGGCTCGGATACTCAATGACACCTACAGCCATCACTATTTTCGGAACTTGCCTTTTCAGACTGCTTTGGATCTACGCCATCAATCCGGCAAAGAATTATGAATGCCTTCTGTGGGTCTATCCAATATCATGGGTCATAACCGGTGCGATCGTCATCGCCGCATACATTATAATCACAAGAAGACTATTCAACAAACCTCCACTGTCTTTGGGATGAAAACGTACAGCACTCACATCCTCAGCAACGAAGATTCATTGTCTGCATTATTGAGCGAGCGCCGGGAAGAACGGAAGATAGAGCCAAAGTCGGTTGAATAGCTTACAGACAGGACAACCATATTGCCATTATTCTTGATATAGCGTTCTCTATAGTACGGATTCACACTTGAATATCCCCATGCCGGATATTTCGTTCCTTTTTTCTCGAACATATACATCCAGCTTGCACCGAATGTCCAGTGCTTGTCAGGTTGATATTCAAAACCGAGAGCATCTCCGTTTTCATCTCTGCCTACATAATTTCCGTTCAAATATTTTCCTGGGATCTTACGCCAATATGAGATTGTATATGGACCTTTGTTCCACCATAGGGTAAAACTACCATCGAAAGATGTGAGATGATGACACCAATTCTCCCCCATAGTCTCATAATGATCTACTCCAATATTGACATTCACGCCAAAACCGTATATTCCATTCAGTTTCATATTGAGATTCGCTCCTGCATACCATGATTTTTTTGCATTGATCGATTGGGACAGGAACATTTTATCTCCGAGGTAAAACATGTCGTTCATTACAAAATCTCCCACATGCCGATATGTCATAAGCAAAGATGCGCTGAATTTTTTGTATTGATAAGATGGCATTAATTGATACCTGAAGTTCTGCGAAACCTTCAAATCAGGATTGCCATTTGATATCAAGTATGGCGATTGTTGCTGGGGATAATCTGTGAGCGCCGACAAAGATGGAATGCTCGGAGAATACTGGAAAGCGCCTGCAAGACTCCATTTCTGCGATATATTCCAGGAAATCTGAGCAGTTGTCAGATTGCGGATAAAGTGTCGCTTGTTAAGATCATTCTTGATCCAGTAGAGCTTGACTCCGGTTGCAACGGAGAAATAAACCTTACCAATCTGCTGTCCCAATCGTGCATATACATAATTGTTATTCTCTGTCAGCACCGGTTTATAGTCAGTCGTAAGGTACTTATTTGTACTATGCGAAACTGTGTTTTGATAGCCTGTCGACAATGAGGTCTTGTCGCTGAACTGATGAATATAGCTAATCTCGCTGATTAGAGAACGGCGGCGGCTGTCAACATCCATCACATAGCCGGATGTTGAACCATCATCATAAAAGTACTGATTATTCCTGCGGTAGTCGCTTGAACTCAACGTTCCCACCACCTGCACCTCCAAAGCATTTCTATCATTGAAGTCTTTCTTGAAGAACAAATCAAGCGACGGGGCTAAATCCTTAACTGACGTAAGATTGTGGTTCTCATATTCTCCAAGGTATGAGTCTGCGGTATTAGCTAATGAACGGCTTTTATTATAGCTTGGCGTCATGCGGAACGTTGCAGAAAACAACGTGTTGACATCCGGACTATAATCATACTTAAATCCTATGTTGTGATAGTGATAATTGAAAGGATCGCGGTCATGTTCTTCAAGATTCACCCGGAAATCATCACCGATATAACTTTCAGTGGTATTATCAAACACTTGCTGATAATTACGCCACGATGGATCATACGAAAGAGTAAACTGAGATGGTCCCTGATGGTAAGACGCACGTAGATTACCATCAACAAATGCGGTATTGACGGCACTGCGCCCCCAGATATACACCTGTCCTCCATCGTTGCGCTTCTTGAGCGTGATGTTCAGGAAACCGCTGTTGCCCCGGTCGGCATATCTGGCGGGAGTAATTCTTGAAAACTCGATCTTGGCAATGTCTTTCGGCTGCAAAGCATTGAAATCATCAATCGAGGACGGAACACCATTGATTAGAATGACCGGAGTCCCACCATCCACCGTAAGAGTCCGATTGATCGGATTAGCCTCCAGCCCGGCCAATGGAAGCTTCTGAAAAAGGCTTATGGCTGTTGAAGATGCCTTGACATCAGAACCTGCCGGAAATACTATCGTACGCCCCTTCGCATCAACCATCGAATTGGCTGTTACCTGAACCTCGTCCAAAGTGACTCCTTCCGACAGATATACTGTACCTACGTTGACACTATTATCTGATTCGATCACAATTTCCGTAGGGTTAAATCCAGTCATCGAAATCTCAAGGATGAGTTTAGACTTGAGAGCAGTCGAAATAGCGAATTCACCATTATAGTCAGTAGTAACACCATTAATGAATTGAGAGCCGGACATAAGGCGGCATGTTGCACCGATTACGACTGTAGAGTCTTTATCGGATCGAACTTCTCCTTGAATCGTCCTTGCGGACATGTTGACTATCGATAAGAATATAGCCGCAATCAGAATAGTGAAACGTGTCATCATATTTTTTAAGGGGTATGCCTGCTAAACTTGCAGTTTTGATTTCTGTAATATAAATTTTGTAGCCCACGGCCGTTCAGATAATCCAAACGACCGTGGGGAGTATGAAAAACTGTTTTATTTAATTTCTACCAGACACTGAGTTAGAAGTTTGTTTAGTACAGACTCTGAATATTTTTTGTCAGATATCATACCTTTCAAGATCTCACGAACTGCGTCTTTGTCGGCGGCTGTCACTTCGGGATATTTTGATGTGTCGCGGATTACTTTAAATGCTTTCGATGCAAGAGCTATTCTGGTCTGGGTGCTTGCCGAAGTCATGCTCTGAAAATACGACATCAGCATATCAAACCAAGATTCCTGCGATGGATGGTTGTCATTGATGACATACGCACCATTTGAGAAACTTCGCAACACATCATACTGTCGTTGCTGTTCTACTTCTTGCCTATGCTTTAATGTAGTTGCATAGGTGATTACAAGTTTACCAACAAGGTTCCCTTCTTCTTCCTTATAGTTCATCCCATATGCATACCGGTAAATACCTTTAGGATCATCTGCAAGCGGCGCGAGAAACAAAGAATAGATATACTCACATTCAGGAGTGTTTATACAAACACCGGCTTTTTCACCATTACCTACTGCTAAAATCATATCCTTATCTATATTGGAAGTCTTGCCACTGCCTCTATTAACGCTGTATGCCATTTCTGCATCTCTGTCAAATGCCGAAATCACATTCTTGATGAGTTTGGCCTGGCTTGTCGGGAGTACAAAACGATACACATCGCTTTGTCCGGTCTTTACACCCGTAGAAGGGTCTTTGTCTAGGGAATGGCTATATGTGATCTGAACTTCGGGACATTTAATTATAGCATCAAACGCCGATTTAATATTGTTCTGCGCATATACTGTCATAGGGATGACAATAAGAACGAGGCTTAAAAGCCGGATTATTGATGTTTTCATATTGTAAGAGTTTTTATTATTCCATTGTTACTTTTCTTATCACATTATCCAATTCCGGATTATACGCACCCGCTGCATCAAGAATAGCCACAAGGTCGTCGTATTCTTCAGTATAGGATTCTGCAACCTGCATAGCCAAGTCGTTGTCGATTCGTGCTTGCTGAATGCGTAAATACTCATCAACGTCTGTCTCTACTTGACCTACAGTAGTTTTGGATTGGTCTATTTCCGCTTTTGCCAAATGCCGGTCTGTCACGGCATAAGGTCTTCTAACGGTTGCAGGCTCTTGTTTAGTTTCCTCTTTTACCTCCGTTGCCTGATAGTTCTGAAGCACAACAGGATAGTCATGCGCTTCCTCTGATTGTTCGACCTTGGCGATTACATATGTTTGGTTTCTGGTAGAAACGTTGTCGATTATTCTGATTGCAATACCGGATACGAGAATCACACCTATAAAAATAGCGGCTACACGCATGGACCAACACATCATAGTCGGCTTACGCTTAATGCGTGGGCGGAAGCTGTTCCATTCGGCTCTCATATCCAGTTCCGGCTGCCTAATACATGCACCGCTGAGAGCAGCGGACACCTCGTATATGCCGTGCAGTTCTTCATCATGTAATATCAACTCCAAATCCTCCTCAGACAAAGAGGAAGGAGTATCAAGCATCTTTGCTATCAATAATTCTTTCTGTTCTTCTGTCATGATTTTACGGTTTTGAAATGACCTCTTAACTTTTTCAGTGCTGAAACAATATTCTTGTTGATAGACGCTACTGAGACATCAAGATTTTCGGCTGCATCCTTGTAGCTCAGGCCCTCAGTGTAGATTCTGTCTACAACTTCCCGTTCGCGGGGAGTAAGAAGTTTCTGTATAGCCGACCCTATCTCATCGTTGCGACCATTGATGTCAAAATCCTCAGCAGGCGAGTCAAGCATTATCCTTTGGTGAATCTTATCGCGAATATCCAACGCGTTTATTCTGTTCAAACAAGCATTGCGGACAGCTCTAATAAGAAATGCCATAGGATTCTCAACCCTGATATTAGACTCCCAAAGTTTAAGGAACACCTCCTGCACCACATCGCGAGCCTCGTCCTCCTCATGAAGCAGGCTCATTGCCATCCTCATCGAAAGCGGAAAGCATTGTATGTAGAGAGTCTCAAACTCTGTTGTGGAATATTCCATTGCGAAGTCTTTTATATAGTAGACAAATGACCCGTCGAAATCATTACCCCAAGGCTGTAATTTTTTGAATAAATAATTGCGGTTTTTAATTCGGTTTTGTCCGGGATTTATACAGAATCAAGATTGCCCGATAAATAAAAATCGTACTATACTTTGTTTTGTAGTGTTGATTGACGGTAGCCAATGACACATCAAGCTATTGGGTTTAGTTTCTTATTAAATGTATTGATAAGTGCAATGACTACCTAATGCAAAAGTAATCAGAATAATTGGAACTTGCTATTACAATAGAAGATAAAAAATGAGTCCAATAGAAATGCAATGCAGAGATGCCCTCCTACAAGGGCAAATGAAGGCTAAAAAAGACAAAAGAAGACCAATAACATATGATTTCACAACAAACTTCTCAAAAAGTTTGCATAGTTCGTCTAAAATCACTTACTTTGCACTCTGTTTCACGGCACCTCCTTAAAAGCCAACGGGAAAGATGCGCCCGTCGGTGATATGAGAATGAGATGGCGGCCGTCGTAACAATCACAGTTTAATCGAATTAGTAAGAAGATAAACCATTTTAAACAGCCATGTCAAAGATTTGTCAAATCACGGGCAAGAAAGCTATGGTCGGCAACAACGTTTCGCACTCGAAGCGCCGCACCAAGCGTAAATTCAACGTCAACCTCTTCAACAAGAAATTCTACTGGGTTGAGCAGGGCGTATGGATTACACTCACCATCTCCGCATCCGGTCTCCGCACCATCAATAAGCTCGGCCTGAACGCAGCTATGAGGCAGGCCCGCGACAAGGGTTATTTAACTGATATCAAACTCTTAGAATTCTAATCAACGATGGCAAAGAAAGCAAAAGGTAATCGTGTGCAGGTAATCCTCGAGTGCACCGAACATAAAGCAAGTGGAATGCCCGGTACTTCTCGCTACATCACAACGAAGAACCGCAAAAACACCACAGAGAGACTTGAGCTTAAGAAATACAATCCTATCCTTAAGCGTGTAACTGTTCACAAAGAAATTAAATAATACCCCTGAGAAATGGCAAAGAAAACCGTCGCATCACTACAGAAGGGCGAAGGCCGTACCTATAGCAAAGTCATCAAGATGGTGAAATCGGCAAAGACCGGCGCTTACGTCTTCGAAGAAAAAATGGTTCCTAACGATGCCGTCAAAGACGCACTCAAATAATACGGGACGCTTTTTCTAATTACCTACTACACTTCTTCCGCTGGAACACAGCATCATTGCCACAAGCAATCTGATGTACCTGCGGATCAGACAATACAGCATCCCTGCCCTCCGCTTCAGCGGTCTGCAGGGATGCATTTTTTAATGTTTACTTCCCAAGAAACAAAAAAATAGCGGAATCAAAGCTATCGGACACAAACAAAACGCCTATAGAAATGATTCCGCATTATTAAGAGCGGTAGACGGGGTTCGAACCCGCGACCCTGGGCTTGGGAAGCCCATGCTCTACCAACTGAGCTACTACCGCGAATGCATACGCGATTTTTACACTGCAAATTTATAGATTTAAATTCAGATCAGCAACCCGCGATTGCATTTTTATTTTAGAATTCAACCTATTCACACATTCACATGCGAGCGAAAGTTATCATCACCTTATTGTATGCGATAATATCCGCCAACCTGAATGCATTCTCACAAAAGCTAAGCGATGCGAATATCGTAGGACACGTAGTGGAGGCAGGTACTGGCGAGCACCTTCCCGGATTTACCATCAGGCTTATCGGATCGCCATTCGGAGCGCAGACCGACGCCTCCGGTCATTATTCCATAACCAACATTCCCGAAGGAAAATACACTATTGAAGCTACATGTATTGGTTTCGCCAGCCAGCGAAAGCAAATAAAACTGCGCGACAACACAACTCTGGAAATCAATTTCGAGGTTTCTCCGGATGCATTCATGCTTGATCAGGTTGTAGTCACAGGCAATAGAAATGAAGTGCGCAGGCGCAACAGTTCTTCAATGATAAGCGTAACAGGTTCACCATTGCTTGAGATGGTCGGCGCTAACAGTCTGGCAGACGGACTCTGTTTCCAACCAGGCGTCCGCGTCGAGAATGACTGCCAGAACTGTGGTTTCACGCAGGTGCGAATCAACGGTCTTGACGGACATTATTCACAAATATTAATGAATTCACGTCCGGTATTCTCCGCTCTTGCGGGTGTATACGGACTTGAGCAAATACCGGCCAACATGATTGACCGTGTTGAGGTGATGAGAGGTGGAGGATCAGCACTGTTCGGCTCGTCGGCAATCGGAGGCACAATAAACATAATAACAAAAGATCCATCCGAAAATGGCGCAGACGTCGCGCATTCACTTACCTCGATAGGCATAAGCGATGCGCTTGACAATACCACTACAGCCTCAGCCTCTGTAGTTGGCGAAAACAACCGGATGGGCATATTCCTTTTCGGACAGAACCGTGTCCGCGACGGCTACGACCACGATGGAGACGGATATACCGAGATACCAGAGTTAAAGACACAGACCATCGGGTTCCGCTCTTTCCTGAAAATGACTGAAAACTCCCGACTCACTGCCGAATATCATGGCACGCATGAATACCGGCGTGGAGGTGACGCTCTTGAAAAACCTGCGCACGAGGCCATGATAGCCGAACAGACTGACCACAATATCAACGCCGTGGATCTCTCAGCCGAGATATGGTCCCCTGACCGCAACAACAAGTACACAGTATTCGCTTCGATGCAAAACACCAATAGGACAAGCTACTACGGAAGCGAGCAGGACCCCAACGCATACGGTTCTACACGCGATATTGTAGCTGTCGGAGGCGCTCAATACTTACATTCGTTCGATCGTCTATGGTTTATGCCGGCAGAACTCACCGGTGGACTTGAGTATAACTTCAACTATCTGCACGACAAAACCATCGGCTACAACCACGACGTCACCCAGCGAATACACATCTACAGCGCTTACCTGCAAAACGAATGGCGCACCGACAGATGGGGATTCCTTATCGGGTGCAGGGCAGACAAGCACACCATGATACATAATCCCATATTCTCGCCAAGAGCCAACATCAGGTTCAACCCTACCCCAAATCTCAATTTCCGTTTGTCATACTCTACAGGATTCCGCTCACCGCAAGCCTACGACGAAGACTTTCACATAGCTGTCGTCGGCGGCGAACGAGTAATAACCGTTCTCGCCCCCAATCTCAAACAAGAAAGCAGCCAAAGCCTCAGCGCATCAATGGACTTATACCACACATTCGGAAGTGTACAGACAAACCTGATGGTAGACCTATTCTACACGGACCTCCGCGATGTATTCGTGCTGCGCAACCTCGATATCACTGACGAACTCGGCAATGCTGTAGTTGAACGCACCAATGGCGGAGGAGCACGCGTGATGGGCGCTAATATTGAAGCCAAAGCCGCTTTCCCGTTCCGCATGCAGATCCAGGCAGGACTCACACTGCAGCGAAGCCGCTACAACAGCCCGGAGTACTGGAGCGAGAATCCGGACATTCCTCCAGTGCGAAAAATGTTCCGTACACCCGACACATACGGCTATTTCACATTCTCATACAACCCGATCAAGCCGCTCCAGTTATCTTTATCAGGCACATATTCCGGATCAATGCTCGTACAACATCTTGAAGGCTCAGGCACTCCTGTAGACACCGCAGTAGATACTCCAGAATTCTTCGATGCAAGCTTTAAGATTTCATACGACTTCAAGATCTTCAACCACGCATCGCTTCAGATAAACGCAGGCATAAACAACATATTCAACAGTTATCAGAACGACTTCGACAAAGGTTATCTTCGAGATTCCGGATACATCTACGGACCAACGCTTCCACGAAGCATCACAGCAGGCGTGAAACTCCATATATAATAAATTATAATACATCAGCACACATCAGGACTCTGCCATCAGGGTCCTGATTTTTATTACAGCTTGCCATAAGCCAATAATAAAATAACCATA
This sequence comes from uncultured Muribaculaceae bacterium, assembly GCA_910586995.1. Taxonomy (GTDB): domain Bacteria; phylum Bacteroidota; class Bacteroidia; order Bacteroidales; family Muribaculaceae; genus CAG-873. The sequence continues at coordinate 13,042 of CAJUKZ010000017.1, forward strand.
CACCGCATCCCGACATCATAGAATGATAATCTAAAGAGAATACCGGCCACGACATTGCCGAATGAAATTTTTTACGTAAATTTGCGAAAATTTCATCTGCTGCGGCCGACTCTCCCAAAAGCCGCACACCACAATAATATACCATTTTCGCTCCAACATGGAAAAATTCAAGGTCTACGACAGTCTAAATCTCTCAAAGGTCAACCGCGATATACTCGACCTTTGGGATGCCGAGAATCTTTTTGAAGAAAGCATGCGCTTACGCGAAGGATGCCCTTCATTTGTGTTCTACGAAGGTCCGCCTTCGGCCAACGGCATGCCGGGCATTCATCATGTGATGGCCCGCACTATCAAGGACATAATATGCCGATACAAGACCATGAAAGGCTTCCACGTAAAACGTAAGGCCGGTTGGGACACTCACGGCCTGCCTGTGGAACTCGGTGTGGAGAAGAATCTCGGTATCACGAAAGAAGACATAGGCAAAAAAATATCTGTCGACGACTATAACTCAGCCTGCCGTCATGAGGTCATGAAGTACACCCGCGAATGGGAGACATTGACCAGGCAGATGGGATATTGGGTCGATATGAAGGACCCCTACATCACATATGACAACCGCTATATCGAAAGCATCTGGTGGTTGCTCAACAATCTTTATAAGAAAGGATACCTTTACAAAGGATATACAATCCAGCCATATTCGCCCGCAGCAGGAACGGGACTAAGTACACACGAGCTTAACCAGCCCGGTTGCTACCGCGACGTAAAGGACACGACTTGCATTGCTGAGTTCCTTGCCATCGACCCGATAGAAAGCATGCAAGGCTGGGGTACTCCATTCTTCCTGGCATGGACCACAACTCCCTGGACATTGCCCTCCAACACAGCGCTATGCGTAGGACCGAACATCAAGTATGACGTTGTGCGTACATACAACCCCTATTCCGGCAACCCAATCACCATTGTTGTAGCCGATGCCCTCACCGGATCTGTGTTAAATCCCAAAGGTAAGGACATGCCGCTTGAAGAATACCAGAAAGGCGATAAGATAATTCCCTGGCAGGTAGTCGACACCAAACTCGGCAGCGAACTTGTCGGTCTCAAATATCAGCAATTGTTCCCCTGGGTCAATCCGGGAGAGGGGGCGTTCCGCGTCATTCCCGGCGATTATGTCTCCACCGAAGACGGTACAGGTATCGTACACATAGCCGGCACATTCGGTGCTGACGATGCCCGTGTGTCCAAGCAGAACGGAATTCCACCACTGCATCTCACTGATCGCGCCGGTAATATCCGTCCTATGGTAGACCTCACCGGCAAATTCTATCTTATCGAAGATCTCGATCCCGCATTTGTAGAACAGATGGTCAATACCGAAGTCTACAAACAATGGGAAGGCAAATATGTAAAAGACGCATATCGTCCCGCCGACGCTCCTGCCGACGAGGAAAACCTTGATATACAGCTCTGCATGGCCCTTAAACAAGCCGACAGAGTATTCCGTATAGAGAAACACGTGCACAGTTATCCACACTGCTGGCGCACTGATAAGCCTGTGATTTACTACCCGCTCGACAGCTGGTTCATACGAACAACTGCCGCCCGCGAACGCATGATGGAGCTGAATGACACAATTCTGTGGAAGCCGGCATCCACCGGTTCGGGCCGATTCGGCAAATGGCTCGAGAATCTTCAGGACTGGAATCTGTCCCGCAGCCGTTACTGGGGTACACCCCTACCTATATGGCGTACGGAAGATGGTTCGGAAGAAGTATGCATAGACAGCGTCGAGATGCTTTTCAACGAAATCGACAAAGCCGTGGAGGCTGGACTCATGAAGTCCAATCCCTACCGCGACCGTGGTTTCGTACCGGGAGTCTATACCAAGGAAAACTACGAAAAAATCGACTTGCACAGACCGTATGTCGATGATATAATCCTGCTTTCAGCAAGCGGACGCCCCATGCACCGCGAAACGGATCTTATCGACGTATGGTTTGATTCAGGTTCGATGCCTTATGCACAGATACATTATCCTTTTGAAAACAAGGAAGGACTTGACAGCGGAGAACTATATCCCGCAAACTTCATTGCCGAAGGTGTGGACCAGACAAGAGGTTGGTTCTTCACCCTGCACGCAATAGCTACAATGGTTTTCGATTCAGTAGCATACAAAGCCGTAATCTCCAACGGACTTGTGCTTGATCGCAAAGGCGAAAAAATGTCAAAGCGTCTGGGCAATGCAGTGAATCCATTTGAGGCTATTGACAAATACGGTAGTGATCCCCTGCGCTGGTACATGATTTCAAATTCAGCTCCTTGGGACAACCTCAAATTCGACAGCGCCGGTGTTCAGGAAGTAGCACGCAAACTTTTTGCCACTCTCTACAACACTTATTCATTCTTCGCTCTGTATGCAAATGTCGACAATTTCGACGCATCAGCACCTCAGATACCTCTGAATGAGCGTCCGGAGATAGACCGATGGATAATATCGCTGCTCAACTCTCTCGTACGCACAGTAGATGAAGCCCTGTCGGACTACGAACCGACAAAGGCGGCCCGAGCCATAAATGACTTCGTAAATGACAATCTCTCCAACTGGTATGTCCGACTCAACAGAAAACGCTTCTGGGGTGGAGGTATGAATCAAGATAAACTCGCTGCTTATCAGACGCTGTTTCAGTGCCTGCTCACTGTGGCGAAACTTATCGCTCCGTTCTCGCCATTCTACAGCGACATGCTGTACCGCGACCTTACAGCAGGCATCGAGGGAGCAGCACCTTCAGTCCACGTGGCAAGCTTCCCTGAAGTAGACACTACCGCCATTGATTCATCACTTGAGAAACGCATGGCCACAGCACAGATAATAACATCTATGGTTCTGGCCCTCCGCAGAAAGGTGAACATCAAGGTACGCCAGCCGCTGCAGAGCCTGATGATACCAGTACTCGACGAATCGCAGAGAGAGACAGTCGAGTCGATGAAAGGCTTGCTTATGAACGAATTAAACGTAAAGGATATAAATATAGTATCCGACGAAGAAGGCGTTCTCGTAAAGCGTATAAAGCCAGACTTCAAGAAGCTTGGTCCGAAATTCGGAAAGGCAATGAAGGCTGTCGCCGCTGCAATTCAGCTTCTGTCGCAACACGACATAGCAACTCTTGAGCGCGAAGGTTCAATCAAGCTCAATATAGATGGACACGGCGAAGCAGAGATCACACTATCCGACGTTGAGATAATATCAGAAGACATTCCCGGATGGCTTGTTGCAAATGAAGGAAACATTACAGTGGCCTTAGACGTTACAGTGACAGAAGAACTGCGACGCGAAGGTATCGCACGCGATATCGTCAACCGCATTCAGAACATCCGTAAGAGCCGTGGCTACGACATCACCGACAAGATCAATCTTACATTCGTTCCTTCTGAAGAAGTAACACCTGTAATTGAAGCTTTCGGTGAATATATCGGACATCAAGTTCTGGCACTGACCGTATGTGAAGGCAATTGCACCACAGAAAGTGAAGGCGTAGAAACATTCGATATCGACGGCACAGAGGTGACTGTAAAGATCACCAAGGCTTAAGCGGATGACTCAAAATCATCACATGTAAAATTTTCAATCCGCCTAAGTTATGAACGAGACCGAAAAGACACGCTACTCCGACGAAGAATTGCAAGAATTCAAGGAACTTATTCTTAAAAAACTTGCAAAAGCACAGGAAGACTATGAACTGCTGCGTTCGAATCTGGACAATTCAGACGGAAACGATGTGGCAGACACGTCGCCTACGTTCAAAATACTCGAAGAAGGAGCGAGCACCCTTGGCAAAGAAGAAGCAGGCAGACTTGCGCAGCGTCAGCTCAAGTTCATCCAGCATCTGCAGAATGCACTTGTCCGTATCGAAAACAAGACATACGGAATCTGCCGCGTCACCGGCAAACTCATCCCCAAGGAAAGACTTCGTGCAGTGCCTCATGCAACTCTGAGTATAGACGCAAAAATGCAATAGTACTGTCAGGGTGTTTCCCAGCCCCTACCCTACCAACAACCTCTTGAATACAGTGGACTTAACAAAAAAATCCGGATTATCTACAATAAGCCTTGCTTGGCTGATAATAGCGATAGTGCTTATAATAGACCAGACAGTCAAGATATGGGTCAAAACCCATTTCTATCTGGGCGAGGATCTCGAGATATTCTCGTGGTTTCAACTCCGCTTCATAGAAAACAAAGGCATGGCTTTCGGAATGGAGCTTGGCAGTAAACTGTTCCTGACACTATTCAGGATTGTGGTAGTCGGGGCGCTGATCTACTACATGTCCAAGGCTGTACGGAAAGACTTTATTCCGCGCGGCTACATCGCATGCCTGGCCCTGATAATTGCAGGTGCAGCCGGAAATATATTCGACTGTCTGTTTTACGGCCAGATATTCAACGATCCTGTGCCTCCTACTGTAGCACAATTCGTACCTTTCGGCGATGGCTATGCACCTGTTTTCTTCGGCAAAGTGGTGGATATGCTATACTTCCCACTGTTTTCGTTCGTATGGCCGGAATGGATTCCAGGCATAGGTGGATGTGAATTCAGCTTCTTTGAGCCAGTATTCAACATCGCAGATGCTGCCATATCCGTAGGTATGATCGTATTGATAATATTCTACCACAAATACATAGGCACATTCGCCGAAGTGAAGGAAAAATTATGTCAGCAGACTTCCGAAAAAGACGCCACAGACAGATAGGTTTGCGACTTACGGCAGCATTGGCTATTTCCGCTGCTGCAGCATGTTCGCGTGTGCCTTCATACGTGATCGAACCTGACGACATGGCATTGCTTCTCGCCGACATACATACGGGAGAAGGTGTGGTGGATCAGAATTATTCATCATTCCGTACCGACTCCGCAAAACTCGCGCTGAAGGCAGGTATATACAAGCGTCATGGAGTCACACAAGAACAGGTCGATACATCACTGATGTGGTACGGACATAATCTTGAACTTTACGGCGAAGTATACGACAAGACCATCGAGATATTGGAAAAGCGCCTGTCGGAAGTCAGAAGTACAGCAGCCTCCGCTGCTATGGCTGTAGCCGGCGATTCGGTAGACGTATGGAATGGAGCCAAACACTTGACCGTAGCTGGAACTTCGCCCTCCGAATTCCTTACTTTCGCACTTGATTATGATGAAAACTGGGAGCCTGGCGACGTATACTCCTGGAAATTCAAAACGCTCAATAATTCCGGAAATCTCACCATGTCTGTGTTCGTGGACTATGCCGACGGTGTGACAGAACAGAGTTATTCGACAACATCCGCCGACGGATGGCATACCGTACAACTTACGACCGACACACTCAGAGAGGCACGCCGCATATACGGAGTATCGCGTCTAAGCATACCCCACCGCGGTGGATTCATGTATCTCGACAGCATATCTCTGACCAGAAACAGAAAGAATCCGGCGGCATATGCACAAAGATTCCGTCAACGCAAATATGGCGAACCCAGAAAGACAGAGAAAGATGCCGAAATCAATAAGAATCCTGAGCCACCGCGTGCTTTCAAAGCAGAAGGACTTAAAATTAGCGACAATTAAATACTGTCCGGAACGAAGAATGGCAGCCTCAATTGAAGATTTTGAATCTGAGACAGCCTCTACAATTTTTGTCAATGGAACCGTAGCAATAGTCTCCGGTTCATGCCCGGAACAATGCCCTCTGTCTGCAGCTATGGATTATCTTGCCAATGCAGGAGAACCTGATATAGAAATCAGATTCTACGACAATTATGGCAACCCGTCGTTTCCTCCGGCTGCATTAAGAGATTTATTTAAAGCATAAAAAACTTACGGGGCGCATGAAAATGAATTTCATGCGCCCCGCAGTATTCACAGACAATTGCTTCGCGGAATTTTTATTCCTGAACAAGAGCAATGATTAGTTCTTTCTCGTCTTCGGGATCAGTATCAATTGTGATTTTGTTCTCACGTGCGAGCCAACCTAAAGCAGCAAAAAATTCTTTGTCTTTAAGTTTTGTCACTTTCTTGATCTGCTTTACGCCAAGTGCATCGGCCTCATTAAGAGCTTTCCATACAAGTCCGGCAGCATTGCCGATGGTTTCATAGTTCATGTTTAATAATATTATTTGGTTAGACAATGGATTGAGCTGATATGGAATAGTTGCATATTCTTTAAAATCAGTGCAAAGATAGTCATATTTTTTTGTTAACTAACAATAAATTAACGAATTTGATTGCGCATAAGTTCACTAAGAGCGATAACACATTGTTAATTAGCAAATTAGCACAGAGCAACACTATATGTCTGATAATTAGAGTATAATTTAATATTAAAGGTAAACATAGCATACGATTTTTTTCGTAGCTTTGCTTTATAATAAAACAAAACCTTAAAGATACAGTCATGAAACGAATCGCCTTTATCCTGATGTCATTGGTTGCTATTTGTGCATCAGCACAATCCATCGATCAAAAAATTGGCAATGCAATGAATAATTCCGACTGGTTCGCACTCGACTCTATATATAATAGTGTACCAAAAGACTCTATCAACAACTTTCTTGAGATATTTTCACGCTGCCTGATCGGAAACCGTCTTAACCGACCGGACATATCAATTCCGGCGTTCCAGGAATTGCTAAATACACAATCAGCAAGTCTTGACTTAGGAAACTTGGTATCATCCGCTTATATGTTCGGTATGGATCTGAGCCGTGTCGGGAAGAATGACGCTGCAGCGGCAATGACCGGCGCTATATTAAATGCGGCAAAACCATATCTTGACTCAATGACTGTAGCCGGTCTGACTTCCACTGCCAACCGGTATTCTGCTTTATCGGAATATAATCCATACCAGATCGAATTTGAGAATAAACATACCGGTATTGTCCCGTTCACAATAGTCCCTGTCGGTCCTACAAACAAGAATTCAGTCCTTATGCATTTACAGGATAGCTATATAAATGGAATCGAAGCAGACATTACCTTTGACACCGGTGCAGGTTCGAACATAATCTCGCCGGAGATGGCAGATCATTTCAAACTCATTCCACTCGATAACACGAGAATTACGGTAAAAGGAGTAAATAGACGCGATGGCTATATCGCGATAGCCAAAGAATTGAGAATCGGGAATATAATTGTAAGAGACGTGCCTTTTACCGTCATATCCCTGTCGTCAGACAATGAAGAAGCCGATAAGTATATTGATTCTTTCAGCATTGTTGTCGGCAGCGAACTTATGCTGCAACTTAAAGACTTGACTATCGACTTCTCAAACCGAAAAATAACTATACCTGTTGTAGCACCACAAAGGAGCAGTGTCCCGGCCAATCTTTGTTTTTCATCGACAATGAATCTGCTTTCCATAGGATCTGTATTATCAAATCCTATGCTTATGTGCCTTGACAGCGGAAATGCCTCTTTCGGTGTTCTAAGCAAAAACTTTCTGGATGCGAACAAAGACTACATAATCTCCAATTCAGAATTAGATACAATAAGAGAAGCGGGCATAGGCGGCACAATAAATTCACCATGTTATAAAGTTATGGATATGCCAGTCTCGCTTGGAGGAAACACAGTCTTCCCTCCGGAACTAATAGTAAGGACCAACGACAACTCCACTATTGGCGACTACTATTGTATAATAGGAGTCAAAACACTAATGATGTACGAAACTGTGCATTTCAATCTTGTCGACTTCGTGCTATCAACAGAATCGCCCCAAAGCAATCACCACACTACACTTGGCAATAATTATAAAACGCATAATTTCGATTTAAAGAAAGACTATAAACCGAACCTATTGCAAGCGCTTGGACTCACTACAGTCGGCATTGCTCGTATGCTGATAAACCCCAACGCTCCGGCAACACCGGATTTATAGCCACATCCAATCACACCGATAGTTTAATATCAGCGTTCCGCATCATAACATAAAAAAACATCAAAAAAATTTCAGCAATAACTTTCTGTCATTCAGAGAAATCGTTAAAACAGACAAATTTTATGTCAAAAAAAGTGCGATATAAATTTGCAGTTTCAAAAATAATGCCTAACTTTGCATCGCAATTGAGAGAAACAACAACGCGAAAATAGCTCAGTTGGTAGAGCACGACCTTGCCAAGGTCGGGGTCGCG
>CAJUKZ010000018.1 GCA_910586995.1 uncultured Muribaculaceae bacterium
GCCCCGTCAGACAACAACGTCCGACGGGGCTTTTTTTATATATGCCCACTCCGCGTAGACAACACACTTTCCCCGGGCTCATTATATTTTGAGGTGGAAGATCCATTGTAAAATGAATTTAAACTGTTTTTGAGTTCTTTTAGGTTGCTGATGGTTTGAATTTGAGCTAATTATTGCTAATTTTGCGAACCAATCAAATATCTTACCATAACCATGAAGCTAAATAGAGGGTTTCTGCTAATTTTAATTAGTTTAATTGCTGCAGGCGCAGCCAGTTCATTATCCGCGAAATCTGTTCTTGTGAAGAATCACAAGGCTAAATCCAGGATAGTATGCAATAAGGATGATAGCTATTCAGTTGAGGCCGCGTTGCTGTTGAACAAAATGCTTGAGGAAATGACCGGTGACACACTTGAATTGGTGGATCATGCCGGAAAGGGTTCAGGCTATGTATTTATCGGTGAGAGAACGGATAAGGCACGCCACGATGGATTCGAGATCATAGTGGCCGATGGCAATGTCCATATAAAGACAGCCGGAGGCAAAGGATCGATATATGGTGTGTCGGAATTGCTTGAGCGTGGTTTGGGTGTGGATTATCTGTCGTATGGATATTTCATGCTCGATAAGTCGGCTGATGCGGTTCTCGACGACATGCACATTGTCGAGACTCCGGCTTTCCGCTACAGGCAGACGCAGGGTTATCCGCTGTCAGATCCTGATTATTATAATTGGATGCGTCTGGCGCAGCCTTCAGATGTCTTTATTGATGGACTATGGGTGCATACTATGGATCGGATTCTGCCGGCGAAGAAGTATGGTAAATCGCATCCGGAATATTATTCTTTCATAAATGGAGAGCGTCGTCCGGGCAACCACAGCCAGTGGTGTCTGACTAATGAGGCTGTATTCGAGGCTGCGTGCAAGGTGCTTGATTCTATATTTGCCGCTAATCCGGATAAGTCGCTTATATCAGTAAGTCAGAATGATGGTAATTTTACCAATTGCCATTGTGAGGCATGCGCTGCGCTGGAGGAGTATGAGGGTGCTCCGTCAGGACCGATAATTCATTTTATGAATAAACTGGCCGCAAAATATCCTGATAAGGAGTTTTCTACGCTTGCATATCTTTTCTCGATGCAAGCACCTAAGCACGTGAAGCCTTTGCCTAATGTGAATATCATGTTGTGCGACATAGATTGCAAGCGCGAAGTGCCTCTGACGGATAATGCTTCAGGACGCGATTTCGTCAGGGCTATAAGCGACTGGTCGAAGATAAGCAATAATATTTTCGTATGGGACTACGGCATCAATTTCGATAATTACCTTTCGCCGTTCCCTAACTTCCATATAATACAACCCAATATTCAGTTGTTCCGTGATCATCACGCCAATATGGTTTTCGAGCAGATCGGTGGTCCTGAAGGTTGCGACATGGCAGAATTGCGAGCCTATCTTATGAGCAAACTTATGTGGAATCCTGATCTTGACCTTGATGCTACGATAAGGCATTTCCTGGACAAGTATTATGGTGCTGCTGCCGGTGAGATGTATCGTTATCTGCTTCTCCGCCAGGGTGGATTGCTTGCCTCAAACAAGGATCTGTGGATATATGACTCTCCGGTGACGCATAAGGATGGAATGCTGAATCCGAATATGCTGAAGGAGTACAACAAGCTTTTCGATGCGGCAGAGAAGGCCGTGGAAGGTGATTCGGCGCGTCTTGCCCATGTGCAGATGGCGCGTTTGACCGTGATGTATTCCGATCTTGAGATCTCACGTGCTAATGGTGGTGGAGATCCCGAAGAATTGAGGGCTAAGGTCGAGAAGTTCAGAGAGCTTACAGGCAAGTATAATGTTCCGTCGCTGAACGAGCGCACGAATTCGCCTTCGGAATATTGCGATCTTTATCTGTCGCGCTTCTTGCCTGATGAAAATGTTGTAAATAAGGCCAAAGGGGCAAAAGTAACATATACAAAGCCTCCGAAGCAAGGTTATATGAAGATTGCCGACAAGGCTTTGACCGACGGTATTTATGGTGGAACTACCTACGTCGAAAGCTGGGTAGGTTGGGAAGGTACGGATGCTGATTTCACCATTGATCTCGGTTCTGAAACAGAGATCAATGAGGTGACTACCGATTTCCTGCATCAGCTCGGAGCATGGATTCTTGAGCCGAAAGCTGTCACATGGCTTGTGTCTGACGATAATGAGAATTTCAGGGAAATTGGAAGGCATGAATTCGTTGAAGACCGCGATGTGGCTGTAAAGTTCAATACGGTAAAGACCGACCTTGCGTCGCCGGTGAAAGCGCGTTACCTGCGTGTAAAGGTGGATGGTATAGGATTATGTCCCGACTGGCATTACGGTGTAGGGCATCCGGCTTGGTTCTTCATTGATGAAGTGACTGTAAAATAATTGATTATAAAAGAATATATAAATATAAAATGAAAATCAGGAACACAATATTTTTGTTTTGTGCGGCTGGCAGTATATTGTCGTTGCCGGCGCAGGAGACATTGCCATATTACCGGGATATAAATGTAATATCAGTAAATAAAGAGCCTGCAAGGGCTGCATTCAAGGTATATCCGACAACAGCAGAAGCCTTGAAAGGCAATTTCATGAAGATGCCGAACTATATGGATCTGAATGGCGTATGGAAATTCTATTATACCGATTCGGAGAGCACATTGCCGGCTAATATAACTGATAAGGGCCTTGATACCTCGTTGTGGAGCGACATAACCGTACCGGGCAACTGGGAGGTGCAGGGATTCGGTGTACCGGTGTATACAAATACATTCTATGATTTCCAGCCGCGCGATCCTCAGCCTCCGGTATTGCCGGAGAATGTACCGGCAGGGGTATACCGACGCACATTCGACTTGCCGGAAGGATGGGAGAATGATAATGTATATCTATATATAGGTGGTGCGAAATCCGGTGTTTACGTTTATGTAAACGGCAAGGAAGTCGGTTACAACGAAGATTCCAAGTCGCCGGCAGAATATCTCCTTAACAACTATCTTGTCCCCGGAAAGAATGAGATAGCTGTGAAGATGACAAAGTGGTCTACCGGAAGCTATCTTGAATGTCAGGATTTCTGGCGTCTGAGTGGATTCGAGAGGGATGTATATCTATATGCCACACCTAAGGTGTCCCTGAAAGATTTTGCAGTTGTATCGTCGCTTGACGATTCATATCGCAACGGTATTTTTGCTCTTGAAACAAAAATAGGTAACACCGGATCAAAGCCACAGGAAGTGACAGTCGGCTATACTTTGCTCGACAAAGCAGGCAATACTGTATTGAGTCAGAAAAAAAATGTCTCGGTTGGAAGTGATGCTACAGTATCAGTCAATTTCGACAGAAAGATTGTTCCCGACGTCACAACATGGACATCGGAATCGCCAGGGCTTTACAAATTGGTGATCAGTCTGGATGATAAATCAGGAAAGGAATTTGAAGCCGTGCCGTTCAACGTCGGATTCCGCCGCATAGAGATCAAACCTACCGGTACAAAGGCTGAGACGACAGGTACTCCGTATGTAGCTTTGTATGTGAATGGTCAGCCGTTGAAAATAAAAGGCGTCAATGTGCATGAGCATAATCCGTATACAGGTCATTATGTGACAGAGGATCTGATCAGGCAGGACTTTGAAATCATGCGCAGAAACAATATCAATGCGGTGCGTCTCTGTCATTATCCGCAGAGTGACCGGTTCTATGAACTTGCCGATGAGTATGGTATGTATGTATATGACGAGGCCAACATCGAGAGTCATGGCATGGGCTATAATCTCAGCAAAGGTGGTACGCTTGGCAATAATCCGGATTGGCTCGATGCGCACAAGGAACGCACAGTGAACATGTACGAGCGAAATAAGAATTATCCGAGCCTCACGTTCTGGTCGTTGGGTAATGAAGGTGGAAATGGCTATAACTTCTATGAAACCTATCTCTGGCTCAAGGCTGCTGATACTCTGATGTACCGCCCTGTAAACTACGAGCGTGCCGAGTACGAATGGAACACGGACATGATTGTGCCGCAATATCCGGGTGCGAAATGGTTTGCCGAAAAGGGTAGCAAGGGTACAGACCGTCCTGTGATGCCGTCCGAATACGCGCATATGATGGGTAACTCCGGTGGTGATTTCGATCTTATTTGGAATGAGATATACCGTTATCCCAACCTTACCGGAGGATTCATATGGGACTGGGTGGATCAGGGCCTTGCTGCAAAAGATGAGAACGGCAGACTATACTGGACTTATGGCGGCGATTATGGAAAAGATGCCCCCAGCGATGGTAACTTCTTGATAAACGGACTTGTCGGTCCGGACCGTACTGAACATCCGCATCTGAAAGAAGTGTCCTACATGCACCAGAATATAGCGGTCGTACCGGTCGACATCGAACGTGGTGTATTCAAGGTGACTAACAGATTCTACTTCTCGACTCTTGAAAATTACAGACTCGACTATCAGGTAGTGGCAGGTAAGAAAGTGCTGACTAAAGGTTCTATGTCGCTTGACATAGCTCCACAGGAGAGCAAGGAAATAGTATTGAAGTTGCCTTCGTCATCAGTTCTCGACAAAGAGGAGACATTTATAAATTTCCAACTGATAAGTCTTAAAGAAGACCGCGGAATCCCGGCAGGTTATACGGTAGCCTATGAGCAGATAGCACTTTCACCGATGAAGCCGGCCGCAGCACCTTCGCTCAAAGGTCCGCGTCTGAATGCCGAAGCAGACGGAGATGTTCTTGCAGCCAGGTCCTCAGCCGTTGACTTTGTATTTGACAAGTCCAAGGGTGCGGTAACGTCTTATAAGGTGAAGGGACGCCAGTATATACATGATGGTTTCGGACTCCAACCTAATTTCTGGCGAGGAGAGACCGATAATGATTACGGCAATGGTGCGCCTAAGCGTCAGATGGTATGGAAAGAAGCTACTGCTGATCTGAAAGTTGGTGAAGCTACTGTAAAGATGGATGGTGATGCGGTGCTTATGACAGTCGGATACGATCTTCCTACTGGAAATAGCTGCACTGTGGACTACAGGATTTATCCGTCGGGAGTGGTGCATGTGACGATGGACTATAATCCGTTGGCAGAGGATTCAAAAGTTGGAGAAATACCCCGCGTTGGAATTCGTTGGAGAATGCCTGCCTCAATGGACCGTGTTGAATATTATGGACGCGGACCTGTAGAGAATTATACAGACAGAAGATCTGGAGCCAAGATTGGCGTCTACAATACCACTGCCGGAGATATGTATCACGCATATGTTCGTCCTCAGGAGAATGGACATCGCACAGACACGCGCCGCCTTTCTCTGATGGATAAGAGCGGACATGGTCTGACGGTTCTTGCCGACAGTGTCTTTGAATTCAATGCACTGAGAAATTCCGTGGAAGATTTTGACTCGGAGGAAGCACGCAACCATCCGTACCAATGGAGTAACCGCAGTGCTGCTGAGATCAAGGACCGCAAAGATGATGAGGCATATATGGTGCTACGCAGGCAGCATCACATCAATGACATTGTCCCGCGTGATTTTGTGGAGGTGAATATAGATGCGGCACACCAGGGAGTCGGAGGATATGACTCCTGGGGCGCATGGCCCGAGGAGAAGGACATACTCCGTCCATGGAAAAAATATTCGACAGGATTTACAATCGTACCAAGATAAATGATGAAATCTAAAATATATGCATTTATTGCAGGACTGACTGTTGCAGGCGCTTTAGGCGCTTACAACAGTAGCAATACAGAAGATAACAAAGAGTCTGAAAATCTGATTGAATTCGTCAACCCTCTTGTTGGCTCAGGCGACCACGGTCATGTATTTGTAGGAGCTAACGTGCCTTTCGGGTTCGTGCAGCTTGGTCCGTCTCAGCATGTCAGAGGCTGGGACTGGTGCTCGGGCTACCACTATTCTGATTCGGTGATCGTAGGGTTCAGCCATACCCACCTTAGTGGAACAGGCATAGGAGAGCTTGGCGATGTGACTTTCTTACCTACATTGAATCCCGCAGTGACCGAATCGCTGTTCTCACACGAAAATGAGACTGTGCGTCCGGGATACTACAAAGTAGTATTCTCAGACACCGGTATTTCAGCCGAACTTACAGCTACAGAGCGTACCGGTATGCACCGCTATACATTTCCTGCATCAGCCGACACAGCCTACGTGCGCTTGGATCTTGCCTACGGAATAGGTTGGGATAAGGCTACGGATACCAAGATCTATGTAGATAGTGATTCTACTGTCACAGGGTCCCGGTTCTCAACAGGTTGGGCCAAGGATCAGAAAATATATTTCGCCGCGAACTTCTCCCGCCCCTTTGCAAGTTGCGCGCTCGAGGGCGACAGTATTGCGATCTTCGGTTTCACAGAGCCATCGGAACCCGTGGAATTGAAGGTAGGATTATCGGCGACTTCAGTAAAGAATGCTTTGAACAATCTGAATGTCGAAAACCCGGGTTGGGGCTTCGATGAGGTTGTTCGTAAGGCTGCCGGAAAATGGAACAAGGCGCTTGCCACAGTACAGGTGAAAGGCAGCAGTGATGAAGATAAAAAGCTATTCTATACGGCGCTGTACCATACAATGTTTGCGCCATCGGTCTTCAGTGATGTGAGTGGCGATTACTATGGGGCTGACGGTGAGATCCATAGTTCAGGCGACGGTGTCATATACACGACGTTCTCGCTTTGGGACACATATCGTGCGGCGCATCCTATGTATACTCTGCTTTTTCCTGAGATGCAATCCGATCTGGCGCGTACATTCATAAAAATATATGAGGAGCAGGGTGTGTTGCCGGTGTGGCATCTTGTAGGTAACGAGACATGGTGCATGCAGGGCAATCCCGGAGTTGTCGTGCTTACGGATCTTGCTCTCAAGGGCTTTGACATGGATCTGGAGAAAGCTTTTGAGGCAGCCAAGAACTCAGCGCTGGCCGATAACCGTTCTCTTGATCTTCTTAAAAAGTACGGTTATGTTCCCTTTGATCTCGATCCGGCTCACGAGACTGTAGCCAAGGGCCTTGAATATGCGTTGGCTGATGCAGGAGTAGCCAAACTTGCCGATAAGCTTGGCAAAACCGAAGATGCGGAATATTTCGGTAATCGAAGCCGCAGTTATAGGAAGTACTACGACCCATCCACCAAGTTCATGAGAGGTCTGTCGAGCGATGGCCATTTCAGTGAACCTTTTGATCCTTTCCATTCCGAGCCTGCCAAGGGAGACTATTGCGAGGGCAATGCCTGGCAATACCTGTGGCTTGTTCCTCACGACGTACATGGACTTGTGGATCTTATGGGTGGAGAGGATCAGTTTATAGAAAAGCTGGACTCTCTCTTTGTGGTTGAGGGCGACTTTGGCGATAAAGTTGCGCCGGATCTGACTGGACTTATCGGACAATATGTGCACGGTAATGAACCATCCCACCACATAATATATATGTATAACTATGTGGGGCAACCTTGGAAAACCGCCAGATGGTCGCGCGACGTGATGCACAGATTCTATAAAAACGAACCTGCCGGTCTGTTCGGCAACGAGGATGTAGGCCAGATGTCGGCATGGCTTGTTATGGCTGCTATGGGCATGTATCAGGTAGAGCCGGAAGGAGGAAAATACATTTTTGGCTCTCCGCTGTTCGAAGAAGTGACCATCAGTCCCGAAGGGGGTAAACCGTTTACCATAAAGGCTATCGGTAATTCTCCTGAGAACATATACATACAGTCGGCTACTCTCAATGGCAAACCTTATGAGAAAAGCTATATAATGTTTGACGATATAGCCAGTGGCGGCGAACTTATATTCCAGATGGGGGACACTCCATCGGATACATTCGGAGTCGCTGCAGAAAGTCGTCCGTAAGCAATCTGTAAAATCCAAATAAATGAATATAAGAAAAATAATATCCATAGCCTCTGTGGCAGTACTGGCCTCCGGCGTTGCTCTGCATGGGCGTACTGTCAAGGGGAAGTTTCTTGATTCCCGGCTCACCAGCGAACAGCGTGTGGCTGATCTGCTGCCACGTATGACACTTGAAGAAAAGGTCGGACAATTGCTGTGTCCTCTCGGTTGGGAAATGTATACAATCAATGGACCCGCTGTCGAACCTTCTGATAAATTCAAGGATCTTGTAGCCAATCATCATGCAGGAATGCTGTGGGCTGTTTACCGCGCAGATCCTTGGACAAGAAAAACGCTTGAGAATGGACTTAATCCCCGCCTGGCAGCCTTGGCCGGGAATGCACTGCAGAAATATGTGATTGAGAATACCCGCCTTGGCATCCCTGTTTTTCTTGCCGAAGAAGCACCTCACGGCCATATGGCTATCGGAGGCACAGTGTTTCCAACTGGCATAGGCATGGCTGCTACATGGTCGAGGGAGTTGCTTGAACAGGTAGGTCAGGCTATCGGGGCGGAGGTGCGTACCCAGGGTGCTCATATAAGCTACGGCCCTGTGCTTGATCTCACCCGCGATCCGAGATGGTCGCGTGTGGAAGAAACTTACGGCGAAGATCCTCTGCTGTCCGGTTCGCTTGGTGCTGCAATAGTGAGGGGACTCGGTGGCGGAGATCTGTCTAAGCCCAATTCCACGATTGCTACCCTAAAGCATTTTCTTGCCTATGCAGTACCCGAAGGTGGTCAGAACGGAAACTATTCTGTGGTGGGCAAGCGCGATCTGCTTCAGAATTTCCTTCCGCCATTCCGCGATGCTGTTGAGGCCGGCGCGCTGTCGGTGATGTCGTCTTATAATTCCATCGACGGTGTACCATGTACGTCTAACAAGGAACTACTTACAGATTTGCTCAGAGATCAATGGCACTTCAATGGATTTACCGTAAGTGACTTGTATAGCATAGAAGGAATATGCGAGACTCATTTTGTAGCTCCTGACATGCAGTCCGCGGCCGTTGCCGCGCTTGAGGCCGGAATGGATGTAGACCTTGGAGGCGATGCTTACCGTAACCTTGTGAATGCCGTGAAGCAGGGCAAGGTGGACGAGAAACTGATCGACAGGTCTGTAGCCCGAGTTCTAAAATTGAAATTCGATATGGGACTGTTCGACAATCCATATGTAGATCCTGACAAGGCAGTGTCTACTGTCAACAGCGATTCGCATAAAGCACTTGCGCTGCAAGTGGCCAGAGCATCCGTCACACTGCTTGAAAACAGGAATTCAACCCTTCCGTTGTCGAAGTCGTTGGGTTGTGTTGCAGTCATTGGTCCGAATGCTGACACCGGATACAATCAACTTGGTGACTATACCGCACCGCAGCCCGACGAGACTGTACAGACAGTGCTTGAGGGTGTGCGCAGTGTACTCTCGCCCGACAGAGTTGTATATGCCAAGGGATGTGCAGTGCGTGATACATCATCCAGCGACATAGCCGGCGCTGTTGCGGCAGCAAATAGTGCAGATGCCATCATTGCGGTAGTAGGTGGTTCGAGCGCCAGAGATTTCAAGACTACATATAAGGAGACCGGTGCAGCTATTGTAGACGAGACTTCGATCAGCGATATGGAAAGTGGAGAAGGTTACGACCGCGCTACGCTTGATCTTATGGGAGACCAGCAGAAATTGCTTGAGGCATTGCGTGCAACCGGTAAGCCGCTCGTAGTTGTATATATAGAGGGGCGTCCGTTGAATAAAAGCTGGGCTGCCGAGAATGCAGATGCACTGCTCACAGCCTATTATCCCGGACAGGAGGGAGGCCGCGCTGTGGCCGATGTCATTTTTGGAGACTACAATCCGGCCGGACGTTTGCCTGTTACCACTCCGCGATCTGTCGGACAGATACCAGTTTATTATAACAAGCGAGCACCCAAGTTGCATGACTATGTGGAACTGAGCGCCACGCCGCAGTATGTGTTTGGCTATGGTCTTAGCTATACGTCGTTTGAGTACTCAAATCTTGACATACAGCGAAAGGGAAAGGCTGAATTCGATATTTCGTTTACACTCACCAACACAGGAAAGATGGCCGGCGAGGAAGTGCCGCAGCTCTATCTGCATGATAAGGTGGCTTCTGTGGTCCAGCCGCTCAGACAACTAAAGGCTTTCGACAGGGTTATGCTACAGCCCGGCGAATCAAGAACTATCACTTTCAGACTTATTCCAGATGCATTCTCACTTGTGAATCTTGATTATGAGACGGTAGTCGAACCTGGCGAATTCGAGATGTATATAGGCCGTAATTCCGGAGATGATGCACTGAGTGGCATATTGGTAGTGGAATAGGCACGCAGACAAACTCTAAAATTCCCGGCGGCACATTGGTATGCTGTCGGGGATTTTTTGTAATTTTGAATCTGTGATTTTTATATAATCCCTGAACAACAGATCTTTTTGTTTGTATCCCCGTATGCGTGAGCTTCTGCTATTGTTAATAATTGCTGTGATGCCGGCTGTCAATATGTCGGCTGATCCGGTATGGCTTGAGGCGGATTCTGCTGTTGCAGTATCGTCGAGGCTTGCGTCAGACTTCTCTATAGCTGAGGAAGATGGCAAGGAAATGATTTTGCGCAGATATGCGTATCTTGATTCCGACGATGTAGACAGTCTTATAGCATGTGGAGTCATAGAAACTATGCGGATCGATGGCAGGAAGATGATGCACCGCAAGACTGTACGCAATGTAGGTCTTCTACACCGGGCAGATGGCGATGCCTGGAGAGGACGTGGCAGCGGTGCATCGGAGGCCCGTATGGCCTATGCCGACACTGTGATCGGATGGTCGAAAGGTCTTAGTACCGGAGGATGCAAGTCGGTGCTTTACAGATTTATTATAGATGTGCCGTATGACGATGCCATTGCAGGCGATAGTCTTAGAGTATGGATGCCTTTTCCGAGACTTACCGCGCGACAGCCGGATGTAAGGTTGGTGTCGGCTTTCCCTTCTGAGTATGTTTTATCGCCCGACAGTGCCAGCATACATAAATCGATCTACTTTTACGCGCCAGCACCGGAGGTGGGGGATACCGCGCATTTCGAGTATGTGTGCGAATACACAGTCTGCGGCGAATATCATTCTCCTGAAAGTATAATTGAGAATATCAAGGATTATGATAGGGAGAGTCCTCTGTACAGGATGTATACTTCTGAGGACTTTCCGCATATAGTGCGTCTTGATTCTTTGGCGTATTCGATAGTCGGCGACGAACGGAATCCTTATCGGCAGAGTGAACTTGTCTATGAATATATATCAAGTCATTATCCGTGGGCTGGAGCGAGGGAATACAGCACTATTCCCTGCATCACAGATTATGTCGTGGATTGTGGACATGGCGATTGTGGCCAGGTAGCTTTGCTCTATATCTCGCTTATGCGCACTCTGGGTATTCCTGCCAGATGGGAAAGCGGATGGATGCTGCATCCGGGAGAAAAGAATCTGCATGATTGGGCTGAGGTCTATTTCGAGGGTGTGGGCTGGATTCCGGTAGATGTTTCGTTCGGTCGATATGTAGGATCGGAAAGGAAAGACATACGTAATTTCTATTCCACAGGTATAGATCCCTATAGGCTTGCAGCCAATGCCGGTATATGCGGAGCACTCTATCCGCCTAAGCATTTTATCCGTTCGGAGACAGTGGATTTTCAGCTTGGAGAGGTGGAGTGCAGTAGAGGAAACCTATTCTATCCTGTATGGAATCAGCATTTGCAGATATTGGAAATAAAAACTGTGGAGCTTTGAAGATGATTATCCATAGAAGTATTCGGTTCATGCTCCATAATATAATTATCAAAAACACGATTAATAATTTATGAAATTCAGAATTATACTTACTTCGCTGTTGATCTTGGCTTGTTGCGTTGCAGTGAAGGCCGACGAACAGGCTATGCCCGATGGGAGTTGGGCGCAGATCAGGGTATCTGTGGCTTGCTTCAGGGATAAACCTGCGCATAGCGCGCAGCTTGTCACACAGGGAGTGATGGGCACTCCTTTGAAGCTGATGCGTCGCGACGGGCAGTGGTACTATGCCGAGATGCCTGATGGCTATGAAGGTTGGATTGTGGATAATTCATTGGCGCTGAAGACGGATAAAGAGATGTCCGACTGGCGGACCTCAGATCGCGTTATCGTCTCAGTTCCTGAACAGACCTATATTTACGATAGTCACAATGCCGATGGTGTGCGCCACAGGGTAAGCGATGCCGTGGACGGAATGATCCTGTCGGTGAAGCCTCAGGTAGCCTCCGGTAGGGTAAAGATAGATCTTCCGGACGGGCGTGCCGGATGGATCGACAATACCAGTATACAGCCCCTTGACCGCTGGGCTTCTCAGGATTTTGATCCGGAATTGATACTTGACAAAGCATATGCCCTAATGGGAACGCCGTATCTTTGGGGGGGTACTTCACAGAAAGCGATGGATTGCTCGGGCTTGTCTAAAATATGCTATTATTCCAATGGCTTGATACTTATGCGCGATGCCTCGCAGCAAGCCCGCACAGGGCAGCATCTTGCCCCTGAAGACTGGAAGGACTATTGCAGCGGTGATCTGCTGTTCTTCGGCAATCCGGATACAGGTCGTGTCACTCATGTGGCGATCTATGACAGAGACGGTTACTATGTGCATTCTTCAGGGCGTGTAAAACGCAATAGCCTTGATCCTGAATCGCCCGATTATCTGCCCACGCCTTTTCTCCATGCTGTGCGCATTCACGGAAGTGAGGGTAGTGATGGCATAACAAAAGCTTCGGTTCATCCGTGGTATTTCTAAACAACTCTAAAACATTTTCACGACATGGACAGACGCAGCTTTTTGCGTAGCGCGGCACTTGGGGCTGTGGCTATGGCTTCGCCGGTTAGTTTCTCTGCATTCGGACAACCTACAAGGCATAGGGGTAGGAATGGTGTACTCAACTTATCGTTCAGACCCTACGAATTGCAACTGAAACATGCTTTTAATCTGGCGCGATCAAGCCGTAAGACCACGCCTGACGTACAGGTTCAGATCGAATACGACGGCATTATAGGCTATGGAGAGGCTTCCATGCCGCCATACCTTGGCGAGAGTGTGGATTCTGTGTCGGCTTTCCTAAGCCGTCTTGATATGACGCAGTTTTCCGATCCGTTCCGTATAGAGGAAATACACGAATATCTTGATTCTGTAGCTCCTGACAACCGTGCTGCCAAGGCGTCGGTAGATATAGCCCTGCACGATCTTATTGGTAAGATCATGGGTCAACCCTGGTATAAGATCTGGGGGCTGTCGCCGGAAAAGACACCATATACATCATTTACAATCGGTATAGACAAGCCCGAGGTAGTGCGTATGAAAGTCGATGAGGCAAAACCGTATAAGGTCTTGAAAGTGAAAATGGGGCTTGACAATGATAAGGAACTTGTGGAGATAATACGCTCGCAGACGGATGTCCCTATATGCGTGGATGCCAATCAGGGTTGGACCGACAAAGAGAAAGCGCTTGAAATGTGCCATTGGCTTTCGGAACGCAATTGTCTGTTTGTAGAGCAGCCTATGGATAAGTCGATGATTGATGAGACCGCATGGCTGCGAGAGCGCAGTCCACTGCCTATAATCGCAGATGAATTCCTGCAACGCCTGCCCGATGTGCGCAGGGCTGCCGGAGCATACGATGGAATAAATATAAAACTTATGAAAAGCACCGGCTTGCATGAAGCATATAAGATGGCTGTTTTGGCCAAAGCACTCGGTATGAAAGTTATGCTTGGCTGTATGACGGAGACGTCGTGTGGAATATCCGCAGCCGCTCAACTCTCGCCTATGGCTGATTGGGCTGATCTTGATGGGAATTTGTTGATCTCAAATGACTTATTTGACGGTGTGAAGATTGTGGACGGAAAGATCGCGTTATCGCCGGATAGGCCCGGTATTGGAGCGATTCCGTTGGTGTGATATGATGATGTAATACATGAAGATGGAATCAGCGAAGAGACGGATAGCAGTGTTTGCCTCAGGCAACGGCAGTAATGCGGAGAATATAATCAGGTATTTTCAGAGGCCGGACTCCGGAGCGGAAGTGACGCTTGTGGTGTGTAACCGCGTCGGTGCACCGGTTATTGACAAAGCCCGGAGGCTCGGGGTGCATGCCGAGGTTCTGACCCGTGAGCAGATCAACGATGAGTCGCATATGATGCCGCTATTGCTTGACCATAGAGTCGATGTCATAGTTCTGGCCGGCTTCCTGCTTATGTTGCCGACGTTCATAATAAGATCGTTCCCGGACGCTGTGGTGAACATACACCCGTCGTTGTTGCCGAAGTTCGGAGGAAAGGGTATGTATGGGCGACATGTGCATGAAGCCGTGGTAAAAGCACGCGAGACGGAGACGGGAATCACCATACATCTTGTGTCTGAAGTATGTGATGGAGGCGAGGTTATATTCCAGGCATCAGTACCGGTAGATGTATCTGATACCCCTGATGATGTGGAGGCTAAGGTTCACGAACTCGAGAGCCGTCACTTTGCTGAGGTCATAGACGATTATTTCTTCAGAAATAAATGAAACGTAGCTGAAGTTGGGCTATAATCCGATTTAACTAAAAAAATAGTTTAAAAAGTTTGGACAACTAAAAAATTAGTTGTAGCTTTGCTGCGTAACTAATTTTTTAGTCGAGATGAAACGAGGACGAAACAAATCAACATTAACCGAGAAAGAGGAGCAGATAATGCAACTCCTGTGGACCAATGGACCGCTGTATGTGAAGGAGATGGTAGCCATGTATCCTGAGCCTCAACCGCATGTCAACACAGTGTCGACATTGGTCCGGATACTTGAGCAAAAAGGCTTTGTGTCGCACAATGTCGTCGGCGGGTCGTATCAGTATTACGCTGTGGCCAAACTTGAGGATTTCCGCCGCAGTCGCCTTGGCAGTTTCATACGCAATTATTTTGGCAATAGCTATGTAGGCGCAGTATCGGCTTTGGTCGAGGAGGAAAAAATCAGCGTGGATGAGTTGCGCGAGCTTATCGAGATTGTAGAACGCAAATCTAAATCCTGATCCATCACAATAATTATGGGCCATCTACTTTCATATAGTCTTGAAGTATCGCTTGTGTCGCTTTTGCTTTATTCAGTGTACAGGTGGTTGCTCTCAAATGAGAATCAGCCGGCGCTAAACCGAGCTGTGCTGCTGTCAATTTATGCAGTAGCTTTATTATTACCGGCATTGCCGCACTTTAGCTATTGGTTCTCATCCGGGCCAGGCGATATTGAATTCGGGACACCGGAAATTGCAGGCGTTGCCCATAACGGCGGTGAGACAGCAGGAGAATCTGTCTCATGGCTTGTCGGAGGTTCAATTCTGCTATGGCTTGCAGGTATGTTGATACTCATGATTCAGACCGTGGCAGTATGGTTTGGAATTCGGAGAATAGTCAGGAGCGCTGAATGCATCCGTAGTGGTTTTCCTCGTGTTCTTATCACACCGGACGATACAGTGTCGCCATTCAGTTGCGGACATACGATGGTGATGAGTGCCGAAGATTATCGGCTTAACGGTGATGTGATCATGATGCACGAGAGTTGTCATATAGCCCGACGCCACTGGATAGATCTTATTCTCTCCCGTATTTTTATAATCTTCAATTGGTATAATCCCGCAGCTTGGATGATGAGTGACTCGCTTCGCGACATACACGAGTATCAGGCCGATATGGCTGTTCTGAGTGGAGGTGTCGGGGTACGCGAATATCAGATGTTATTAATAAAAAAAGCTGTTGGCAAAAGTTTTCCGGCCCTTGCCAACAGTCTGAATCACAGTAAACTTAAAAACCGTATCACTATGATGCTAAAAACAAAATCAAGCAAGGGCAGACGCATGCGCGCTCTTGCACTTGCGCCCGCAGCGGTTGTGGCGCTTGCAGTTGTCAACCTGCCATTTGTGGCCAATGCGTTGTCTTCCATCGACGCCGCCGCATTGTTTGCAGGCAACAAAGTTAATGAAAATCCGGCTGCTTCGGAAATTTATTCGCAGCAATCTGTATCGGTAGAATCTGTATCCAATTCAGTTTCAGAATCCGGATCAGATGAAGTGCTCACGATGTGTGAGGAAATGCCTGAGTTTGAGGGTGGCCTTGAAGCACTCTACAAATGGCTTGGTGAGAATATTGAGTATCCTGCCGATGCTCCCAAAGGATATGGCAAGACCCGAGTAGTTCTTCGTTTTGTGGTGAAATCTGATGGAACGATAGGCGATGTGGAAGTTCTCCGTGGCTCTATGGCTTGTTTCGACAAAGCGGCTATAAAAGTAGTGAAAAGTATGCCGGCCTGGAAGCCGGGAAAGGTAAGCGGAAAGCCTGTGAATGTTCAATATACTTTGCCTGTCAATTTCAAAGAACAATGACATAAATTGATTTGCCTGTCCGTAGAGGCCGGGCATAGAAAAGCCTATGACAACAAAACCCCGGAAACTGAAGTTTCCGGGGTTTTGTTATGTTCTTGTATTCCGTGCGCGGTATTACTTTTTGCGACGGCTGCCATAACGGCTCATGAACTTGTCTACGCGGCCTGCTGTATCGACAAGTTTCTGCTTGCCGGTGAAGAAGGGGTGCGATGAGCTGGTGATTTCAAGCTTCACGAGCGGGTAGGTGACGCCATCCACTTCGATAGTCTCTTTAGCGGCGATAGTAGAACGTGTGATGAAGATTTCATCGTTTGACATGTCTTTGAAAACCACTTCGCGGTAGTTTGAAGGATGGATGTCTTTTTTCATTATTATAGATATTTTATTTTGGTTATCAGTGAATTAAATACGTTGGTAAGACGCTAATTCGTAATGGCTTGCAAATTTACGCATTTTTTTTCAATCACCAAAATATTTTTAAGCCAACACGGATAAAACAAGCGGATTATAACGTCAGCTGACACTCTATGCGGTGTTACGCAATTGAATGAGGCATGCAAACTGGTCATATACAGGCGTATCATAAGTCTTTAAACTTAGATTTTGCAAATTTTAACAATTTACATTCGCCGATTTTCATGCTTTTCCCGTCTTATCTACAAACGGACCACATATGCTTAATAAACTACGAAATAAGATCATGGATAAGGTTATCGAGGATAATCTTGATTATCTTGTCCGTTTCGCTTTTTTTCGGTTGGGCGACAGGGAAGAAGCGGAGGATTTAGTCCATGATGCCATTCTGAAATTTCTTGATCTGAATACAAAAGACATAAGGGTTGCCGGACTCCGGTTGTATTTGTTCCGGATTGTGTATAATCTCTGTCAGGATTCTCTTAGAAGCAGGACTAAAAGGGCGTTATCTCTTGAGTGTCTTGAAATACCGGATCGAACAGAAGACCAGATTCTTGATTCGGAGGAAGCTGAAAGATTGAATGCCATTCTTGACAGCATTCCCGAACGGGAAGCAGAGGTTATCCGAATGAATATTATTGATGAACTGTCGTTCGTGGAAATCAGCCACATTCTTTCCATACCGTGTTCTACTGCCAAATCCCGATTTAAATCAGGAATAGATAAAATCAGAAAACAATATTTTTTTAAGAACAATAGTCATGGAAGATTATAAGGATATACAAAATTTGCTTAAACCTCGCCGTGACATAAAGGCCTCGGCGGAATTGAGAAACCGTGTTTTGAATTCAGTAGATAAGAAGAAACACAGTGCTGCGATGCGTCGCAACTGGATACTTGGTGGAATCAGTGCCGGTATAGCTGCGGCAGTGCTGATACTCGTACTGATACCTACGGGTGCTTCAGCAATGTCGCCCGGAGAAGTATTGAAAGCGGCATTGAATGCATTGACCGGCGTGGATTTCTTTGAGATGGAGGTGGAGGTCCGCACTTTGAAAAACGACAGTTTCAGTTATATAAATCCTGAATGCGACTTTATCAAGCATAATATCAGCGTTGCCAATACTGATTCTGTAATGAATTGGCAGGTTGACAAAGGCAGCCGCAAGGCAATCCACAATAATCGTGGTACTTATGTGTGGATTGATGCTCTTAAAACCGGTTGGTTCTCGGAGAATCCGGAGTGGAATGTGTTAGGCTATCTATCAGTGTTCCTCCGTCCTACCAAAACGATTGAAACGGAGCTATATCAATGTACCAATGACCCGACAGCGGAATATGATATATATAAGGATGAAGATAGGATATATCTGACCATACACAGTCTGCCCAAGGGCGATTTTGCGAATCCCTATATGCTGAATACTTCAATAGATGAATCAGAGTGCTATAGAAGATATGTGATAGACGCGCATACAAATAAGATGATATCAGCATCTATCAGCATTGAAATTGATGGTCGTGAAGTGGAAATGATCCGTCTCAATAATATTATTTATGGCTCAAAAAATGAGGATGTAGACAAATTGCCGTCAGATATAGAATTCATCAATATAGACACTGCCTCGGGATCGGAGGGGCTGGCGGGAGTGAATGCAAAAGAAGCTGCATCTCTGATTCTAAATTCATTCAAAAGTTGGAATGGAAATATTCTTGGAAAAGTATTTGATCAATCGTTATTAAATGTCTATAGGCGAGCCTATAAAGGAGCAGAACTGATTGATATCGGTAAACCGTTCAAATCCGGAAAGGAAAAGAATGTAACCTTTGTTCCTTATACATTAAAGTTCAGCAACGGACAGATCAAGCGGTATAATCTCGCTTTATATATGACTCCGTCTAATGGCTGGATTGTAGTAGGAGGTCTTTAATAATAAATATTAGAATTAACCTTGGTCTGATAGGATATCTGTCCTGTCAGCACCTTTAACACCCTTATCGGAATGAAAAGATCTATATTATCGGTCGCGATAATCTCCTTGGCAGCCTTTTTAGGTAATGCGCATGAGCTGAATGATTCAATCAGAACACAGGAGCTCAATGAAGTTGTCGTAACAGCGGTCAAGGAAGTCACGAGGATTGACGGTGATGGAATGCTTACCGCAGTTCAAGGAACAGTTCTGCAAAATCTTGGAAGTGCCAAGGATGTGCTTGGCTATATTCCTGGAGTTATCAACAACAATGGCGTAATAGAGGTATTTGGGAAAGGTACTCCTGTGTTCTATATCAATGGACGACTTATGAGGAATCCTCTTGAACTTGACCAATTGAAATCATATCAGATTAAGAATATCAAGGTCATAAACAATCCCGGTGCTCGTTATGATTCATCCATAAATGCCGTTATAAGGATTACAACGCTAAAAAATCTTGGCGACGGTTTTGCTTTGGATACTAAAACTGCCGTAGGGTGCAGGGATAATTTATATACCAACGAACAGATAAACATGAACTACCGGATTGGGGGACTTGATATCTTCAGTGTCCTGCACTATGATTATTCAAAAAGTAAGGGATCTGGCAAGAGTATTCAGAACACATGGACAACGATTCCTGCAACTTCTGTTCTGAATATGACATCTGAAAGCAGACAGCAAATCTACGATGGGCAAGTAGGATTCAACTATACGACACCATCGGGTCATTCATTTGGAGCTTATTATCAGGGGATGGGCAAGCCCTTACGCGGTAATAACCATTCTGAATCCACATTTTCAACAGATGTCAATGTTACTCGGTATAGTGAACTCAGTACCGCAAAAAGAGACGATAATTATCAACATTTGGTCGATGGATACTATTCCGGCACGTGGGGCAAATGGACAGCCGATATAACATTTGACTATCTCTGGAGAAACGCAAGGGAAACACAAGATGTCAGTGAATATATTCTTGAAGACAATTGGAGACAATATGGTTTCTTTAACAAAAACA
>CAJUKZ010000019.1 GCA_910586995.1 uncultured Muribaculaceae bacterium
ATTAAAATTTTAACACTTTTTCCTTGCTCAGGTCCTAGATTTCCGGGTACACCGAAGCGAAGCGCAGGTGTGCCCGGTTGTCCGATGGAGATATCCGGTGTCCGGCAGGACACCGATTAACGGAACACTGGTACGGCGACAAAAGATCGTGGTGTAAATCGGCGTCCTAACGGACGCCACAGCGCGGGGGATGTCCCACCGGGTACACCTCGCCCGTGGCTTGGTGTACCCGGTTACTGATTAATCAGTGTCCTAACGGACACTCCACCCGATGGTATGCGGACTGGGTCTGTGGCATAAGTAGGACGCTTCCAGCAGTGGTACGCAAGCACGGGATATGGAGGAGTCCGATGGATACTTCCAGCAGTGGTACACAAGCACGGGGGCTTCTCTCAGTAATACACAAACCCATACAGAGGGAGGGTCGCATAACTCTTTCCCCAATGGTATGCAGGTCCATGCACCTGGGCGTCCGCAGGACGCCGATTTAGCAGTAACCGGGTACACCGAAGCGAAGTGTAGGTGTGCCCGGTAATCCGATGGAAATATCCGGTGTCCGGTAGGACATCGATTAACGACACACAGGTACGGCTGACAAAAGATCGTGGTGTAAATCGGCGTCCTGACGGACGCCACAGCGCGGAGGATGTCCCACCGGGCACACCTCGCCCGTGGCTCGGTGTACCCGGTTACTGATTAATCAGTGTCCTAACGGACACTCCACCCGATGGTATGCGGACTGGGGTGTGGCATCAGTAGGACGCTTCCAGCAGTGGTACGCAAGCATGAATCAGTGTCCTAACGGACACTCCACTGATTTTCGACTAAGCCATAAACATACCTTTGAATTTCTTGGCAAATAGGGATTTATCCACAAAACAAATTTCAAAGGGACTATATCGCCGACGACGGAACACGGGCAACAGCGCGGACCCTGTACTTTCCGGTCTTAATGGGGTCACTAAAGCTGTAGCTACCCATATAAACGACATACGCAAGGGAAGGATTACTCTCACTCTCCGCGCTTGTCCAATACCACCACGCCGGATCTTTATCTCCGCCAAAAGCTGTTATCGCGGCATTGATAGCCTTACAGTCCGCAGACATCACCTCAGCTTGGCTCTTGGTTGGCAGACGGTTGCCATAGCGATAGCGGCTCATCGCCTCATCCCAGGTCATTTCTTTGCCACTGTCGTGCAGATCGAGGATAAACCTCTCGCCGTTGCCTATGACTACCACACCTTTTTTAGTAAAGCGATTTTTGACATCGGCGGGGATTTTATTCCAGTTGGCCTGAGAGAAATAATAATACTTTCCATCAAGCACGCAGGCCAAAGCGAGATTCTCAAGGCGGCTGAGAGATGTAAAATCGCACTGCAACTTTTCCTTATCACCTGTCTGCGAAAGTGTCGTTTCGGCCTCAGAAGAACTGCCTACAATAGGAGAAACAGCGCGAACTTTGTATGTAGTAGCCTTATTGTAGCTATATATCGTTCCGCTATCCATTCCTACAAGCCAAGCATAAGACGAATCGTATTCGGCACTTGTCCAATACCACCATTCCTTATTTCCTCCAAAAGCCAGAATTGCAGCATTTACGGCCACACGATCGGCAGCCATTGCTTCTGCTTGGCTCTTGGTTGGCAGACGGTTGCCATAACGTTTCATAGCCTCATTCCATGTCATGGCTTTTCCACTATCCTCCAGGTCAAGAATAAATTGTTCTCCCTTGTTGGCTATCACAACTCCTTTTTTCTCGAATTTACTCTTTATATTTGATGGGATTTTGCTCCAGTTTGCCTGAGAAAAATAATAATACTTTCCATTGAGAACACAAGCTAAAGAAAGATGTTCAAGACTGCTCAATGACTCAAAATCATAATGTATTAGCTTTTCAGTATACAGAGTATCTACTATGCCCTGAATATCTTGCTTATCCTCACCACCTCTACAGCTTCGTAGGCAGAAGAATGTAACTATAGCCACAAGTAGAGCAATCCCCAAAGCCACGCTCATCTTCATTCCTTTGGCGTTAGTTTGTGTGCACTCATCTGCTATAACATCTGTAGCTTCTACGAATGAATCTACTTTCTGAGGCGGCTCATCGCTACCGCCATCTCCTCCATCGGCAGGAGGAAGTTCGCCGCCGAGTTGATGAAGCATTTCGCTGATGCTCTGCGTGCGGTCAGCGTCGTTCTTTGCCATTGCGCCGAGTATGGCCTGGCGCATGCCCTCTGATACGTTTGCGGGTATGGCTTCCTCGATATCGGCGCGGGTGATGCGATTGGCCACTACAGGTGTTGTTCCGCTGAGGCAGAAAAGCATCGTCGCGCCGAGAGAATATATGTCGGCTGTGGGTGAGAATGAGGTTATGCCCACATATTGCTCCACGGGCGAGTAGCCGGCCGAACAGCCAAGGGTATTAATCGTGGATGTGGGCGCGCCGTCCACGTCGTAGTGCTTGGCAAGGCCGAAGTCGATCAGCACCGGACGCAGCGAGCCGTCCTTGCGGCGGGTAATCATTATGTTAACCGGCTTGATGTCAAGGTGCGTTAGGTGTGCCTTATGGAGCGCGCCCACGGCTTCGATGATAGGGAGCATGATGCGGCGTGTCTGCTCCTCGGAGAGCGGGCCTCCATTAGCTCGCACAAAGCGCTGCAGCGACTCGCCCTCGAGGTATTCCATGATGTAATAGGCAGTGTTGTTTGCCTCGAATACCTCGTTGACCCTCACTATATTAGGATGACTCACGCCAACTTTCTGCAGGCGGCGCGCCTCGGAAATAAAGTCTTTCAGGCTGCCCTCGACCTGCTTGCTCACCGGACGCGAATACACCACACGCGTGTCCTGACGGTCGCAGAGCGAGTTGATGAAATGCTCCTTGATGGCGAAGAACGTATCGATCTCGATATTCTGAACCATGACAGTTGCCGACGCACGGTAAGTGATGCCGAAGCCCCCGGCGCCTATGGCCTTGTCGATGATATAGGTATTCTGCGGACTGGAAAGCCGTGTGCCTGACGGAAGCGCCGCCTCGCTGATGCGTGTTTCGTCCATTGTGATGATGTGTGTGTATTGGAAATGTGTTACAGTGTGTCGGTTTACATGGCAAAGATACGATTAAGTTGAGGCAATGCCAAATTTATTTGTGCTGAGCCTCATCAGGAATAGTAAACACTGCACGGACTCTGAGCGTATATGTCTTGTCGTATTTATAGAAGTCAAGGTTTCCTAAAATAAAAATGCTCCATGCGCAGGAAACATCACGTTCATATTCGGTTCTTGTCCAAAAAGCCCACCCAAAATCTTTATCCCCTCCAAAAGCTGTTATCGCAGCATTGATAGCCTCGGGATTCGCAGCCATCGCATAACCTTGGCTCAAGGTTGGCAGACGTTCGCCGTAACGGCTAATTGCTTCATCCCATGTCAGTCCTTCCCCATTGTCATGCAGGTCAAGTATAAATTTCTCTCCGTTGCCAATGACTACAATTCCTTTTTTTGTAAAGTGGCTTCTGACATCGACCGGGATGTTATTCCAGTTATATCGCGAGAAATAATAATACTCACCATCAAGCTCACAGGCCAAAGCAAGATGCTCCAACTGACTCAATGACGCAAAATCGAACTGCGAAAGTTCCGTTTTTGCCACTGGAGAATCGTCTGCTATAGGAGACACCGCACGAACCCTGACGATATATGCCTTATCGTTCTCGTAGACATCGCCGTAAGACATAATAACAATCCACGCGATGGAAGAATTATATTCACACTCCGTTTTTGTCCAATACCACTCCGGATCCTTATCCCCTCCAAAGGCTGATATCGCAGCATTGATAGCATCATAATCCGCAGCCATCGCCTCGCCCTGGCTCAAGGTTGGCAGACGTTCGCCGTAACGGCTCATAGCTTCATCCCATGTCAGTTCTTCCCCATTGTCATGCAGGTCAAGTATAAATTTCTCTCCATTGCCAATGACTACCACTCCCTTTTTGGTAAAGCGGCTTCTGACATCGGCCGGGATGTTATTCCAGTTATATCGCGAGAAATAATAATACTCACCGTCAAGCTCACAGGCCAAAGCAAGATGCTCCAACCGGCTCAGTGACGCGAAATCGAACTCTCCGTCCTGAAACTGCGTATTCCCGGATTCTGCATAGGAGGCAAATGCAGGAACGATCGCTATCAGCAGCAATGCCATAACAGCCAGAACGGTTTTTATTGTTTTATATTTCGTGTGGTCAGAATGTTTTTCAGTCTCGTCCATTGTGTTGATGTGTGTATTGGAAATGTGTTGCAGTGTGTCGGTTTACATGGCAAAGATACGATTAAGTTGAGGCAATGCCAAATTTATTTGGGCATTATATGAAGGTGTAGCCCACGACAGCGAATTTTGCCTCGCTGGAAAAATTACATGCCACAATGCCAAAATACCCGCATAATTGTTGTACATTTGTACTATATTGCATCTTCATGCAATATAGCATGATTTTGCATACGTGTCCCGCCACGGCAGGACACACAAATTTAATTTTATATATATGAGTTTTGAAGATTTAGGCGTACGCGCCGATTTGAGGAAAGCTGTAGAGGAAATGGGGTTTGAAAACCCAATGCCTATACAGGAGAAAGTAATTCCGGTATTGCTTGGCGAAGGTGGCCGCGACGTTGTGGCACTGGCACAGACAGGCACTGGCAAAACTGCAGCTTTCGGACTACCTGTGATTCAACGAACCGATACAGCGATGCGCGGCACTCAGGCGCTGGTGATAGCGCCTACCCGCGAACTGTGTCTCCAGATAGCCGGCGACCTGGCCGACTTTTCCAAGTATACAGACAATCTTTCGGTGCTGCCGGTCTACGGCGGTTCGAGCATAGAGAGTCAGATACGCGCGTTGCGCAAAGGCGGAGTGCAGATAATAGTGGCTACACCTGGACGTCTGATCGACCTGATCAACCGCGGAGTGGTGAATCTCTCGGATGTGCGCACCGTAGTGCTCGACGAGGCCGACGAGATGCTCAACATGGGCTTTATCGACGACATCAACCAGATTCTTGACCATGTGCCTGCCGACCGACGCATGCTTATGTTCTCGGCCACAATGCCCCCGGAAGTGGCTAAGATAGCCAAGCGTTTTATGAACAACCCTGAGGAGGTTGTAGTGGGTACGCGCAACGAAGGCGCTGAAAACGTGCGCCATATCTACTATATGGTGAACGCCCGCGATAAATATCTCGCACTCAAGCGCATAGTAGACAACACGCCCGACATCTACGCCATCATATTCTGCCGCACACGCCGCGACACGCAGGAGATAGCCGACAAGCTGATTTCCGACGGATACAACGCCGAGGCTCTGCATGGCGACCTCTCGCAGCAGCAGCGCGACACGGTGATGAAAAAATTCCGCGACCGCGTGACCCGCATACTCGTGGCTACTGACGTGGCCGCACGCGGACTTGATGTGGACAGCCTTACGCATGTGATCAACTATGGTCTGCCCGACGATACAGCCGTCTACACCCACCGCTCAGGACGTACCGGCCGCGCCGGAAAGACAGGTGTGTCTGTGGCTATAATCCATTCGCGTGAGAAAGGCAAACTGCGCGACATAGAGCGCATCATAGGCAAGAAGTTCGAGCGCATGGAAGTGCCGACTCCTGAACATATAATCGAAAAGCAGCTCTACAACCTGGCCGACAGACTGGAACGTGTGGAGGTGGACGACGAGCAGATAGATAAGTATTTCCACGGCGTGTCGCGCAAACTCAGCTGGCTGTCGAACGACGATCTGCTAAAGCGTGTGCTTTCGCTCGAATTCAACCGACTGCTCGAATATTACAAGGATGCACCCAAGATCGACTTCATAGACGAAAAATCCGACCGAAAGGGACGCAAGGGTGAGAAATCAGACCGCACGAAGCCCAAGAACGACAAAGAGAAAGACCGCCGTACAGCAGACCGCGGCATGGCGCGTATCTACGTGAACGTAGGCAAGGCCGACGGCTTCTTCGCCGGAAACCTGATCGAACTGCTGAACCGCAATATCCCGGGCAACCGCGTGGACGTTGGACGCATAGACCTGCTGCCTACATACTCGCTGTTCGACGTCCGCAAAGCCGACGCAAGCCGGGTGGTGAATACCCTGCGTGGAAGCGAATTTATGGGAAAGCACCTGTTCAGCGAGATAGCCAATACGGAAAAAGACTATGCCCGCGCATCCGAACGCAAGTCTAAAAAACCGAAAAAGACAATCAGATAAAATCCTGATCCATATGAAGAAGCTACGACATCTGATCCTGAGCACAGCAGCTATCGCATCTGCGTGCTGCTGCGCGCATTCGCAGACTACAGCAGCCGGAATGCTATGCCGCACTCCCTCGCCGGGAATGTTTCTGGTAGATTCGCTCACATGCCTTGACATGCTCGACTATTACAGGAGTGGCAGCGACAGGCCTTCGGCTTCTATCATCGGCGGCAAGGCTCGTGTCACGGGCGAGACACCGATGAAGCTGTCGCTCAGACTCGGGGAGTCCTCGGACTACACAATCGCACTTCTGCCGGCATCAGCCGACACCGTCGTAGCCGTGATCGAAACACTGGATCTTACTGTGCCGGACAGTAACATACGCTTCTACGACATGGACTGGAAACCGGTATCAAAGCCGGAAAAGATATTCAAAGAACCTGAACTGAAGCAGTGGCTCACAGCCGAGGGAGCAGCCAACCGTACACAGGTGGAGGAAAAACTGCCTTTTATGATGTGGACAGCCGACTATGAACCGGAAACCGGACTGCTGACGCTGACCAATACGATGGACAGATATTTCCACGATGACGACAGGGAGATGCTCAAGCCGCTGCTTAAGGAGCAAATAACATTCGTCTGGAACGGCAAAAGCTTCGCCCCCGCAAAGCAATGATGGACTACCGCACCGAGGCAATATCGCTAAGCGCATTCAATGCCGAGATCGGCAGACTGGTCAGCGCACCGGTGGTGACTCGCCGGTGGATCACAGCCGAACTGCTCGACGTGAACGTGCGCGGCGGACACTGCTACATGGAGCTTGTGGACAAAGATCCCGCCACGGGACGCACTCTGGCAAGAAACCGTGGCATCATCTGGGCCAACAACTATGCATGGATGGCTGCGGCTTTCAGGGAGGCTACAGGGCAGAACTTTGCCACCGGACTGAAGGTCCTGCTGTGTGTCACGGCTAACTTCCACAGTGTGTTCGGTCTGTCGCTGGTGATCACCGACATAGATCCGTCGTACACTATGGGCGACCTGAAACGGCGGCGCATGATGATAATCAACCGTCTCAGGGACGAAGGCATACTGGACATGAACCGCACGCTGGAATGGTCCGTGCCAGTCAACCGCATAGCCGTAATCTCGGCACGCGGGGCGGCGGGCTACGGAGATTTCATGCACCAACTGTACTCCAACCCGAACCGCCTGCGTTTCACGACGCGCCTGTTCGACGCCGTGATGCAAGGCGAAAAGGCCGCAGAGAGTATCATTAATGCTCTCGGCAGGATAGCTTCGGAGCAGGAAGCCTGGGATGCAGTGGTGATAATACGCGGAGGAGGTTCTACAAGCGATCTCGCCACTCTTGACGACTATTCACTGGCCGCTCATGTGGCACAGTTTCCACTGCCTGTGATTGTAGGTATCGGACATGAGCGTGATGAGACTGTGCTTGATTATGTGGCGGCATTACGCGTGAAGACGCCTACAGCCGCAGCCGAATGGCTGATCGCACGAGGCAATGCCATGCTCGACGAATTGCACTCGATAGCAACAGCCCTGCTGCATGCGGCATCTGACCGTCTGTCGGGATCATCAAGACAATTGGCGTTCTACGCAGGTCAGATTCCGGCTCTCGCACGCGAACGCATACACCGCACAGCAGCCCGGCTTGACCGCTGTGCATCCCTCATAGCGGCTGCAGGATCTGGCAGCATTGCCATTAACCGACGCAAACTTGACTTAGTGGCTCAAGGACTGGCCAACGCATCGGCCAATGCTATCACACGCGGTAAAGACCGGTTGCACTCGCTCGGAGAACTTCTCACAGCACTCTCGCCTGAGGCCACACTGCGCAGAGGATATACGATCACCCTGGCCGACGGAGCATGTGTGACCGATCCGGGCAGGCTCAGCCCCGGCACAGTAATTACCACAACCTTTGCCCAAGGCTCAGTGCAATCTACAGTAAAATGACTTAGAGATTGTTATTATAAAATATGGAAGATTTCAAACCTATAGAAGAATTGAACTATTCACAGGCGCTGTCCGAACTGGAGGCCATACTGCGCACAATGCAATCAGACAATTGCGACATAGACCGTCTCAGTTCGCTCACACGCCGTGCTTCGGCTCTGCTGACTGCGTGCCGAGGCAAACTCACGACTACGGAGAACGAGCTGCGCACCATACTCGCTGAACTCGAGGCTCAGGGTACGGAATAGCAGCCTATAATGAAATTGCAACGCGGGGCAACGTGCCATTTTTCGGCAGTTGCCCCGCGTTGTATTGTGTATCGTTCAATAAACTATTTGATCAAAGATCCTCAATCTTGAACTCGTCATCGTCGGCATCGAACAGATCGTCGATATCCGGCTTGCCGGCAGCTTCCACAACCTCGTCCTGATCATCATCGTCGTCAGAAGCGCTCTTTTTCTTTGTCGGTATCGCACTGCCGCCATGCAGGGCTTCCATTATCTTTGCTTCGATTTCGTCGGAAAGTTCGGGATTGTCTTCCATCACACGTACGGCTGCATCGCGTCCCTGTGCTATCTTGTTGCCTTCGTAGCTGAACCATGAGCCGCTTTTCTTGATGATGTCAAGATCCACACCCATATCCACGATCTCGCTTCCGCGGCTGATGCCCTTGCCGTAGAACAAATCGAACTCGGCGGTCTTGAACGGTGGCGCAACCTTGTTCTTTACGACCTTGACTACGGTATGACGCCCGAATGTTACGTCGTTTTTCTTTAATGGGGCGCGTGAACGAATGTCCAGACGCACCGAAGAATAGAATTTGAGCGCGTTGCCGCCGGTGGTTGTCTCTGTCGGACCAAACATCTGGCCAATCTTCTCACGTAGCTGGTTTATGAAGATGCAGGTAGTGTTGGTACGCGAGATGGTTCCGGTGAGCTTACGCATGGCCTGCGACATCAATCTGGCCTGTAGGCCCATGTTCTTGTCGCCCATCTCACCTTCGATCTCGGTTTTGGGAACAAGCGCCGCCACGGAGTCGATGACTATGATGTCGATTGCTGCCGAACGTATCAACTGCTCTGCGATCTCAAGCGCCTGCTCACCGTTGTCGGGCTGGGAGATCAGCAGGTTATTGATATCAACGCCGAGAGCCTGGGCATAGAACCGGTCGAACGCATGCTCGGCATCTATTATAGCTGCAATACCACCCTGCTTCTGAGCCTCTGCTATGGCATGAATGGCAAGAGTTGTCTTTCCAGACGATTCAGGGCCGTATATCTCGATGATTCGTCCTCGCGGATAGCCTCCCACGCCAAGGGCATAGTTGAGTGCTATAGAGCCGGAAGGTATCACATCGACGTCTTCAATAACCTCGTCGCCCATCTTCATGATGGCGCCGCGCCCGAAGGACTTCTCTATCTTGCCCATAGCTGCGGCAAGTGCGTCGAGCTTGGCCGACTTGGGATCAGTGGCCGCACCTTTCTTCGCTGTTTTCTTTGTCTTATCCGGTTTTTCCATATATAAGATAGTTTTGATTTTTCTGTCTGTTTTGATAACACAAAGATAATGTCTGTAGTGTGCAGCAATCATGCACAGTCATGCTAAAATTTGCAATCAGCACATTCTACCCCTGTTATCGTATCACAAATATAGCCATTTCCAACGGCTCTACAAAAAAATATCATTTTATTAATATTTTATTTCGCTATTTCAGATACTGAAAATCAAAGCATTAATAATGACCTTGCAAAAAGTTTACAAAAAAATCACTCCTGAAGTGAACCATAACAGACACACGTTGTTTTATTAGTACAAAGCAAAATTACTTTTTCCATTGCAAGAAATGTGATAATGATTGGTTTATTATCTAACGTGGAACTACCGTGAGGCCGTTCCACGTTTAGTTTATGTACTTACATACTGCATTGTCCTTATTGTCGCATGAATTTGCAAAGATGGAAATAACGCATTGCATTGAGATCGGGATTGATTATTTTTGTATCATGAAAGTAATACGCAACTGTAGCCTCGCCCTGCTTGCAGCCCTCTCGCTCGGCGGGTGCGATAATTTTGAATACCACCCATACTCAATAGACATACATGGCAATCACGATATCAACCGACAGAGCATACAGACGCTGGATGCCCTGAAGATAAAGCCGCCATTCAAATTTGCATTCATAACCGACACGCAAGGTTCGTACGACGATACGAAAGAAGCCTTACGCTCGATAAAGGAACGTGGCGATATTGATTTTATAATAAACGGAGGCGATGTCAGCGACTTCGGCCTGCCGAAAGAGTTTGTATGGAGTCGCGACATGTTCGACGCCGCAGGCATCCCCTACATCACAATAATAGGAAACCATGACTGTCTGGGCAATGGTAAGCAGACATTTGAATATATATATGGCGACACAAACTTCTCGTTCAATGTCGGCAATACACACTTTGTGTGCCTTAATACAATAGCCCTCGAGTACGACTACTCGCATCCTGTGCCGGATCTCGATTTCATAGAGGAAGATGCTATGGCTGTGGCTGCCATCAACGAAGCACAACCGGCTACAATCACTCACACCGTAGTTGCAATGCATTCGCGTCCCTACGACGAACAATTCAACAATAATGTGGCCAAGCCGTTCAATCATTACCTGCAACGCTATCCGGGAATGGGCGAGGATGCTCCGGTCCATGATCATGACATCAATGATCATATTCCCGCGGGAAGCAAGCTGCGCGGATTCTGTATCAACGGACATAACCATAACATGTTCGTAAAGGATATATTTGAAAACGGCATTCTATACTTCCAATGCGCCAACGCAGGTAAAAGACAATATTTCGTATTCACCATAAACGACGAGGGATATGAATGGGAAAACATTGAGTTCTAAGCTACGCGGAATACTTACAGCAGCAGTAATACTGGCTACCTGTCTAAGCGGCTCCGCACAGGCCACGGACACAGATACGATACAGTATCCCGACTCGATGACAATCATCGAAAAGAACCTGTCGGAACTGAAATATGAACGCCGCTTGCAACGCCGCGAGGAATTCTGGCATAAACTGATTCCGGAAATGGTGTCCGTGCAATATGCCGGTGGTATCGGCATGATCTCGGCAGGTTTCGGATGGGCCTACGGATGTGGCGACCGCTGGGAGACTCACCTAATGCTGGGATTTCTCCCCAAACGCTACAACTATCACCATTATTGGACATTTACGCTTCGCGAATACTTCAATCCGTGGAAAATAAGATTCAAACAGCATTGGCAGGTAACACCTCTATCGGTCAATCTATCGATAAACTCCATTCTCCACAGTGATTTTTGGATGAAAGAACCTTCTCGATATCCCGACGGCTACTACGGCTTCTCAAGCCGTATCCGTTTTCACTTAGGTTTAGGACAACGCATATCATTCCTGATTCCCCGCGAAAAGCGCTTCATGAGCCGGAAAGTATCATTATACTATGAAGTATCCACCTGTGACCTTTATCTGCGTCAGAAATTCCTTAATTCATCAATTCCCCTGAAAGACATAATAACCCTCGGCATAGGCGCAATCTTTACAATCTAATCACGGTATAAAATAGTATGCCAATTGTAGCATTCGTTAGAACGCATGCCACTCTATTTCTCCTTCTGGATAACCTCACAACAGCACCGCGCTACGTGGGACAGGGCCGATGATGTGTAGCTGAGACACTTCTCGCTATGGCATGCATAGCTATGGCCTCTGCTAATGATGTGGTATACATAGCTTGTCGCACTGCCATAACAGGAGTACTTGAACCTGACATGCTGCAAGGGAGTGTATTCATAGCCCATGCCGTAGACTATTCTCTGAGATATGCTCCACAGATCTTATGGTAGTGTCCGCAGGACACTGATTTAGTATTAACCGGGTACACCGAGCCATAGGCGAGGTGTGCCGGGGTGGAGGACCTCAGTCTATGGTGTCCGGCAGGACACCGATTCAATTCTTTTAA
>CAJUKZ010000020.1 GCA_910586995.1 uncultured Muribaculaceae bacterium
CACAAGCGCCGTATGTCGGCCCTCGGCCCCGGCGGTCTGTCGCGTGAGCGTGCCGGCTTCGAGGTGCGAGACGTGCACTATACCCACTACGGACGTCTTTGCCCGATCGAGACCCCTGAAGGTCCTAACATCGGTCTTATCTCCTCGCTTTGCGTTTATGCCAAGATCAACGACCTCGGATTCATCGAGACTCCATACCGTGAGGTGGCCGATTCGAAAGTCAACCTCAACAACGACGAAGTGGTATACCTTACCGCTGAGATCGAAGAAGGCAAGATGATCGCCCAGGGCAACGCGCCGCTCAATCCGGATGGATCTTTCATCCGCGACAAAGTGAAAGCGCGCCTCGATGCCGACTTCCCAGTTGTGCCCCCGTCCGATATTCAGCTTATGGATGTGTCGCCCACACAGATCGCATCTATCGCGGCATCACTCATCCCCTTCCTCGAGCACGACGACGCAAACCGCGCGCTCATGGGATCGAACATGATGCGCCAGGCTGTGCCCCTGTTGCGCAGCGAAGCCCCCATTGTCGGCACAGGCATAGAGGGTCAGCTTGCCCGCGACTCGCGCACCCAGGTAGCTGCTGAAGGTGCAGGTGTCATCGAATTCGTTGACGCTACTGTCATCCGTATCCGTTACGACCGCACGGAGGAGGAAGAATTCGTATCCTTCGAACCGGCAGTAAAGGAATACCATCTCCCGAAGTTCCGCAAGACCAACCAGAGCACAACCATCGACTTGCGTCCTATATGCGTCAAAGGTCAGAGGGTTGTACGTGGCGACATACTTACCGAAGGCTACTCTACCGAGAACGGCGAACTCGCCCTCGGACGCAACCTTAAAGTGGCATTCATGCCCTGGAAAGGTTACAACTATGAGGACGCCATCGTGCTCAACGAACGCGTCGTTCGTGAAGACATTCTGACATCTGTACACGTCGACGAATACTCGCTCGAAGTACGTGAGACAAAGCGCGGAATGGAAGAACTTACATCCGACATCCCCAACGTCAGCGAGGACGCCACCAAGGACCTCGACGAGCGCGGCATCATCCGTGTCGGTGCTCACGTAGTGCCCGGCGATATTATGATCGGTAAGATCACCCCCAAGG
This sequence comes from uncultured Muribaculaceae bacterium, assembly GCA_910586995.1. Lineage (GTDB taxonomy): Bacteria > Bacteroidota > Bacteroidia > Bacteroidales > Muribaculaceae > CAG-873. The sequence continues at coordinate 1,115 of CAJUKZ010000020.1, forward strand.
GCGAGAGCGATCCTACTCCCGAGGAAAAACTCCTTCGCGCCATCTTCGGCGACAAGGCCGGCGACGTCAAGGACGCCTCGCTCAAGGCCACACCGTCGCTCAAGGGTGTTGTCATCGGCACAAACCTCTTCTCGCGTGCCGTGAAGAAGAAGAAAAACAAGAGCTCCAACGCGCTCCTTCCCAAACTCGACGAGGAATACGAAGAACGTCTGGCAGCACTGCGCGACGTCCTGGTCGACAAGCTCATGACCCTCACAGCCAACAAGGTTTCGCAGGGCGTGCAGGACTTCCTCAAGACCGACGTTATACCCAAGGGTGCGAAATTCACTCCCGCCACACTCAAGACCATCGACTACGATACAGTCAATCTCTCGAAGTGGACGGCAGATGCCCATACCAACGATCTCATCCGCGCGACCATTGTCAACTATCTGCGCAAGTCAAAGGAGATCGACGCCGAACTCCGCCGCAAGAAGTTCGACATCTCCATAGGCGACGAACTTCCCTCCGGAATCATGCAGATGGCCAAGGTATACATCGCCAAGAAGCGCAAGATCAGCGTGGGCGACAAGATGGCCGGACGTCACGGTAACAAGGGTATCGTGTCGCGCATCGTGCGTCAGGAAGATATGCCCTTCCTCTCCGACGGTACTCCGGTCGACATCGTTCTTAACCCTCTGGGTGTGCCCTCGCGTATGAACCTCGGACAGATCTTCGAGACCGTACTCGGCTGGGCAGGCCGTGAACTCGGCGAGAAGTTCGCGACACCTATCTTCGACGGTGCTTCGCTCGACGACCTCAATGAATGGACCGATAAGGCAGGTGTTCCCCGCTACGGCAAGACATACCTTTACGACGGCGGCACTGGCGAACGCTTCGACCAGCCGGCCACAGTAGGTGTCATATACATGCTCAAGCTCGGCCACATGGTCGAGGACAAGATGCACGCCCGTTCCATCGGTCCGTACTCACTCATCACCCAGCAGCCGCTCGGTGGTAAGGCTCAGTTCGGTGGACAGCGTTTCGGTGAGATGGAAGTCTGGGCGCTCGAGGCATTCGGCGCGTCACACATCCTCCAGGAGATCCTCACCATCAAGAGCGACGACGTCAACGGTCGCTCCAAGGCCTACGAAGCAATCGTCAAGGGTGAACCCATGCCGCAGGCTGGAATCCCCGAGTCGCTCAACGTGCTCCTGCACGAACTTCGTGGTCTCGGTCTGAGCATCAACCTCGAACAGTAATATTAATATCTCGACTGACACAACTCTAAAATATGGCTTTTAGAAAAGACAACAAGATAAAAACAGGATTCTCCAAAATCTCCATCGGGCTTGCCTCGCCCGAGGAGATTCTGGAAAAATCCAGCGGCGAAGTCCTCAAACCAGAGACTATCAACTACCGCACCTACAAGCCCGAACGCGACGGTCTGTTCTGCGAGCGCATCTTCGGCCCTGTAAAGGACTATGAATGCCACTGCGGCAAATACAAGCGCATCCGCTACAAAGGCATCGTCTGCGATCGTTGCGGCGTTGAAGTCACCGAAAAGAAAGTGCGCCGCGAGCGTATGGGACACATCAAGCTCGTTGTGCCCGTGGCTCATATATGGTACTTCCGCTCGCTTCCCAACAAGATCGGTTATCTCCTTGGTCTGGCATCGAAGAAACTCGACGCTGTGATCTATTACGAGCGCTACGTGGTCATAAACCCGGGTGCTGCCGAAGGTGTAGCCCAGCTCGACCTCCTTTCAGAAGAAGAATACTTCGAAATACTCGACAAGCTCCCCGCAGGCAATCAGCTCCTCGACGACAATGATCCCGAGAAGTTCGTGGCAAAGATGGGCGCGGAAGCTATCTATGAACTCCTTCTCAAGCTCGATCTCGACGATCTCAGCTACCGCCTGCGTGCTCAGGCCGATACCGACGGTTCGCAGCAGCGCAAGACCGAGGCCCTCAAGCGCCTTCAGGTCGTGGAGTCATTCCGCGCATCACGCAACCGCAACAAGCCCGAATGGATGATCCTTCAGGCTGTGCCCGTCATCCCCCCGGAACTCCGTCCTCTTGTTCCCCTCGATGGCGGCCGCTTCGCCACCTCCGACCTCAACGACCTCTACCGTCGTGTGATCATCCGCAACAACCGACTCAAGCGACTCATCGAGATCAAAGCACCCGAAGTCATCCTCCGCAACGAGAAGCGTATGCTTCAGGAGGCTGTTGACTCGCTCCTCGACAACTCCCGCAAGTCATCGGCCGTCAAGAGCGAGGCTAACCGTCCTCTCAAATCACTGTCCGATAGCCTTAAAGGTAAGCAGGGCCGCTTCCGTCAGAACCTTCTCGGTAAGCGTGTCGACTATTCGGCACGTTCGGTTATCGTCGTTGGTCCTGAACTCAAGATGCACGAATGCGGTCTGCCTAAGGACATGGCAGCCGAACTCTATAAGCCCTTTGTGATCCGCAAGCTTATCGAGCGCGGAATCGTGAAGACCGTGAAGTCGGCAAAGCGTATCGTTGACCGCAAGGAACCGGTTGTCTGGGACATCCTCGAATACGTTATGAAGGGACACCCCGTCCTGCTAAACCGTGCCCCGACTCTGCACCGTCTCGGTATACAGGCATTCCAGCCCAAGATGATCGAAGGCAAGGCAATCCAGCTCCACCCCCTCGCATGTACGGCATTCAACGCCGACTTCGACGGCGACCAGATGGCTGTACACCTCCCTCTTGGCAACGAAGCCATCCTCGAGGCCCAGCTCCTCATGCTTGGTGCTCACAACATCCTTAACCCCGCCAACGGAGCGCCTATCACCGTCCCCTCGCAGGACATGGTACTCGGTCTTTACTACATCACCAAACTCCGTAAGGGCGACAAGGGCGAAGGCACTATATTCTATGGTCCGGAAGAAGCTGAGATCGCTTACAACGAAGGTCGTGTGACACTTCATGCGCCTGTCACAGTAATGGTCGACGACGTTGATGCCGAGGGCAACCCCATCACCCATCTGGTGAAGGACACATCCGTAGGCCGCGTGCTTGTCAATCAGTACGTACCCAAGGAGATCGGCTACGTAAACGAGATCCTCTCCAAGAAATCGCTCCGCAACATCATCTCCAAGGTGATCAAGAAGTGCGGTATACCTCGTTCGGCCCAGTTCCTTGACGATATCAAGAACCTCGGCTACCGTATGGCATTCCAGGGAGGTCTGTCCTTCAACCTCGGCGACGTGATCATCCCCGCCGAGAAAGAAGCCATCGTCAACGAAGGCTACGAGCAGGTAGAGGAAGTGATGAACAACTACGCGATGGGCTTCATCACCAACAACGAACGTTACAACCAGATCATCGACATCTGGACACACGTCAACTCAAGGCTCACCGACATATTGATGAAGCAGATGACAGAGGCCAACCAGGGCTTCAACTCTGTATTCATGATGCTTGACTCCGGAGCACGTGGTTCGAAGGACCAGATCCGTCAGCTTGCCGGTATGCGTGGTCTTATGGCAAAACCGCAGAAAGCCGGTGCTGAAGGCGGACAGATCATCGAGAACCCGATTCTTGCCAACTTCAAGGAAGGCCTCTCGGTGCTCGAATACTTCATCTCCACCCACGGTGCTCGTAAGGGTCTTGCAGATACCGCTCTTAAGACAGCCGACGCCGGTTATCTTACACGTCGTCTTGTCGACGTGGCTCACGACGTCATCATCAACGAAGTCGACTGCGGCACTCTCCGTGGCCTCGTTTGCACCGAGATCAAGAACAACGACGAAGTCGTGGCTTCACTCGGCGAGCGCATCCTCGGACGTGTCTCAGTTCACGACATCATACATCCCCTCACCAACGAAGTCATCGTCGCTGCCGGAGAGGAGATCAACGAAGCAGCAGCCGATATTATCGACGCATCTCCTATTGAGAGCGTGGAGATCCGCTCGGTGCTCACCTGCGAGTCCAAGAAAGGCGTTTGCGCCAAGTGCTACGGACGCAACCTCTCCAACAACCGTCTCGTTCAGAAAGGCGAGGCAGTCGGAGTCATTGCGGCCCAGTCTATCGGTGAGCCCGGTACTCAGCTTACACTCCGTACATTCCACGTCGGTGGTGTGGCATCAAATATCGCTGCCGTCTCCTCCCATACATCACGTTACGACGGTATTCTCGAGATCGAGGAACTCCGCACCGTACGCACCGACGAAGTCGGTCCTACAGGCAAGCCTGTCGACGTAGTGATCGGCCGAATGGCAGAAATGCGAATCATCGAGCCTACCACCAAGATGATTCTCACAAGCGCAAACATCCCCTACGGTTCTAAGCTCTTCTTCGAGAATGGCGCAACCATCAAGAAAGGCGATGTGATCTGCGAATGGGACCCCTTCAACGCCGTTATCGTCAGCGAAGCCGGTGGTATCCTGAAATATCAGAACCTCATAGAGAACGTCACCTTCCGTACCGAGGGCGACGAGCAGACGGGCGTACGCGAGAAGATCATCATCGAATCCAAAGACCGTGCCAAAGTCCCCGAAGCCACAATTACCGACAAGAACGGTCAGGTGCTCAAGACTTACGCACTTCCCGTGGGTGCACACCTCATGCTCGAAGACGGCACAGAGGTCAAGCCCGGCGAGATCTTCGTCAAGATCGCACGCGCATCCAGCGGTGGCGCCGGTGACATCACCGGTGGTCTCCCCCGTGTCACCGAACTGTTCGAGGCACGCAACCCCTCCAACCCGGCCATCGTGTCCGAGATCGACGGAGAGGTGCACTTCGGCAAGGTGAAGCGCGGCAACCGCGAGATATCAGTCATCTCCAAGCTCGGCGAGGAGAAAAAATATCTCGTACCTCTGTCCAAGCAGCTCATGGTTCAGGACAACGACTACGTGCGTGCCGGCACTCCGCTCTCCGACGGTGCTATCACACCTGCCGACATCCTCAACATCATGGGCCCGACAGCCGTTCAGGAATATATCGTCAACGAAGTCCAGGACGTGTACCGCATGCAGGGTGTGAAGATCAACGACAAGCACTTCGAAGTCATCGTACGTCAGATGATGCGTAAGGTCAACATCCTTGATCCGGGCGACACCATCTTCCTTGAGCAGCAGGTGGTCGACAAGCGCGAGTTCATGGACGAGAACGACCGCATCTGGGGCAAGAAAGTTGTTACTGACGCCGGCGACAGCGAGACAGTAAAGCAGGGTATGATCATCACAGCCCGCAAGCTCCGCGACGAGAACTCGATGCTCAAGCGCCGCGACCTCCGCACCATCACAGTGCGCGATGCCGTTCCCGCCACATCAGAGCAGATACTCCAGGGTATCACCCGCGCCGCGCTCCAGACTTCGAGCTTCATTTCGGCAGCATCTTTCCAGGAGACTACCAAGGTGCTCAACGAAGCCGCGATCAACGGCAAGGTCGACACCCTCGAGGGCATGAAGGAGAACGTAATCTGCGGACACCTCATCCCTGCAGGTACAGGCCTCCGCGACTACGAACGCCTCGTGGTCGGAAGCAAGGACGACATCGACACCATCATTGCCCACACACCGGAGGTGATTGACGTCACCGCCGACGAAGTTGTCGGTTAATCCCCGCCAACTTACCCATCTGAAATTTCTCGGATAATCCATAACTGACGCAAGAGCCACACCCGGCGATAGGGTGTGGCTCTTTTTCGATTTATATAGGCAATGAGAAAGGGGACATCCGGCGTGTAGGGCATGCTGTGCCCGGCCGAGTCCCCTTTCGGAAATAGAGATAAAAAGCTGCTTATGTCTTTAAAATTAATCCTCTGACTTGGATCGATGGAAGACGTGCGGGCCGCAGCTCTGACCACAACTATCGGGCGCTGCCCTGCACGTCTACCCCAACAGTTATATATCTTTTAAAACATTATCCGAACATCTTTATGGCCACATCCGTCAGCCATATCCACAGAGGACAGAAGCCGATGAAAAGCACCATGCTCAATGCCAGAGACGAAGTACTTGTCGCCACATAAGTATCATACTCCGATGCGATGATGATACCTGAGAAAGCAGGAGGAAGCACAGCGGCGACCACAAGCATTTTCAGGTTTTCGGGATCCATATGGAACACCAGACCTGCTGCCAGCACAGCCAGAGGCATAACCACAAGCTTCAGGATAGAACCCATGATAGCCTGCCAGTTGATAGTCACCTTCACTGACGACAGAGTGACACCTGCGGCGAATACTGCCATTGACGCGTTCGCACCTTTGATCAGGTCGAACGAAGGCGAAGCCCAGTCAGGCCAAGGTATACCGACGATCACCCATACTACAGCCAATATTGGCGCCCATGCCACAGGCTGAGCCAGTGCATGAAGCACCGGGGCCCATGCGCTCGGACGTTTGCCCGCCGCGCCGGCATTGGTCTTCTCATTGGCTGCATTGAGCAGTGACAGACCCACAGGGATACCGACAGCGTTGACCACGATACCAACGATAGCAACCACAAGCGCCACATACGGTGTAGTGCCGAAGATAGGCTCAAGTACAGCGAATCCGAGGAAACCGATGGTCGGCGAACCGCTCACGAGCGCCATAACTGCGGCATCAGCCTGCGTCACGCCCTTGAAGCAGTATTTATATACATAGTAGACGATCATGAAGCACGCCATGATCACCACCAGCGAGATCAGCGATAGCTTGATGTCGTGGACAAGCATCTCGCGGCTTGCCGAGACGATGCTTACAAACAGCGCAGCCGGGAGAGCATAATCAAGCACCACTTTGTTGAATTTCTTTGCGTCAGCACCTGTGAAGATGCCTTTCTTGCCCGCGATGAAAGCCACTCCCATGACCACGAATATCGGGACGATCGCATATAGTATGATGTGTAACATAATGAAATAGTTGATTTAACCCATACGCCGCACTCCTTGTGCAGCGTATGGGCGGGGTGTTTATACCGTGAAATGACGCAGCGATTCCGGATTCAGGTAGCCGATATGACCGCTTTCCTTACCCGAGTCTGCTGCAAGCTGCACGTCGATGAGTGCCGGACCTTTCAGGGCCACAGCCTCGGTCAGAGCCTGCTCCAGTTCGGCAGGAGTGGTCACATAATATGTCTTCGCGCCGAAAGCGTCGCCGAGTTTATCGTAGCGGGCATGTATGTCGAGCGTCGTAGGAGCTGGGTCACTGTCGCCGTTGGCGTTCACACCTATTCCGTTATAGATACCGCCATTATTGAAGATAACAACCGTCACAGGCAGTTTGAAGCGGCAGATAGTCGAGAAGTCCATGCCGGAGAAACCGAAAGCACTGTCGCCCTCGACGGCAAGAACACGTCCGCCGGTGGCCACGGCAGCGCCGATAGCCGAACCCATACCCATGCCCATGATAGCCCATGTAGCGCAGTCGATGCGGTGGCGGGGCTGCATTATGTCGAGCGTATCGCGTGTGTCGTCCAATGTATTAGCGCCCTCATTCACAAGTATCAGGTCAGGATTGGCATCATATACCTTCTTCACGGCGCTCAGTGCGCTCCAGTGCGTCATAGGCACAGTCTGCGGCACAAGACGCTGGGCAAATTCAGCATTCTTCACCTTCGTGATTGATTGTATCTTCTCCATCCATGCGGGATCCATGCTCATCTTGTAGTCAGGTAGTTTGGCCAGAAGCGCATCCACCGAGCTTTCCAGATCGCCGATCACCGGTGCGGCGATGTGGCGGTTGCAGTCGATTTCAGTCGGTTCGATCTCGAGTTGGATAAATTGCCCGTCAGGATTCCATTTGCCATGACCGCGCGAGAGCAGCCAGTTCAGGCGTGCGCCCACGAGCATCACCACATCAGCCTCCTCCAGAATTGTCGAGCGTGCAGCTATCGCACTCTGGGGATGATTATCAGGAATCAGACCCTTGGCCATAGACATAGGCAGGAACGGTACGCCGAGCGTCTCCACAAGTTTCTTTATCTTGTCGTCGATCTGCGCATACTGTGCACCTTTTCCAAGGACAATAGCCGGACGTTTGGCCGCCGAAAGCAGCTTCAGCGCGCGGTCCACAGATTCGGCCGAAGGTATCATGGCCGGAGCTGGATCTACGGGAGTTTCGAGCCAGCTCATAGCCTGCTCGCGGTCCACCACTGCGCCGAGGCATGGGGTGGGGACATCAAGATATACGCCGCCGGGACGTCCGCTAACGGCAGCACGGTAGGCGCGTATCACAGCCGTAGGAATATCTTCAGGTTTATTGACGCGGTATGCAGCCTTCACCAGACCCTTGGCCACGTTTAGCTGGTCGAGACCCTCATATGTGCCCTGGTCAAGATCGATAGGTTCACGGTCGCTTGATCCGCTTATCTGTATCATAGGATAGCAGTTCACCGTGGCATTGATCGTGGCCGTCAGTCCGTTCAGGAATCCGAGCGACGACACCGTAAGCAGTATGCCCGGAGTCTTCGTCAGATAGCCGTGCGTGGCAGCCGCCATGCCCGCCTGCTGTTCGTGGCGGAAGCCGACGAAACGTATGCCTTCAGCCTGGCAGATATAAGAGAAATCCGTGACTGGGATGCCTACAAGGCCATACATGTCAGTCACGCCAAGCTTTTTCAGCATCTGTGCCAGCACGTACATGCCGGTCACTTGATTTGGATATGTAGGTGTAGCGGGTTGCTGAGTCCCGCTCTGTGTTGTGTTTGTCGTAGTTGTTGCCATGTCTTTTTATCTCTTGTTCAAGTTGATAAAAAATGAAGACGGCCGGCACCGGTATCATCAGTGCCGGCCGTCTGTGGTTATTTCAGTGTGAATACGTCTCTTTTCAGTACAGGCTTTACATCTGACCGTTGGCCAGCGGGGCGGTTGTGCCGTTCTTTGCAAAACTCTGGATCTGTTCTTCTGTGTATCCAAGACCCTTGAGCACCTCATCAGTATTGCCACCAAGCTCAGGACATGGGCCGTAAGTAGGAGTATAACCTGAAATAGTGAACGGGCATCCTACAGTCACGAACTCGCCCACCGGACCGGGCTGGTTGATCTTCACCAGAGTATTGCCGTCATACAGAGTCTCGTCCTCCATGATTTCCTTGGTGTTCAGCACCGGAGCGCAAGGCACTCCGTACGGAGCAAGCTTCTCCACGATTTCATATTTGTCGTACTGCAACGCCCACTTCTGGACACGGGCTATAAGCTCATCCTTATGTCGGTCGCGGGCATCCGCTGTGTTGAAGTCCGGGTTTGTGAGCCAGTCTTCGAAGCCGAACGCCTGACAAGCCTTCTCGAAGTCCTTGGCTCCGCGCTGGAAGATGATATACGCATAGTCGTTAGGATCGGTTTCCCAGCCCTTGCACTTGTAAGTCCAGCCAAGCACACCGGAACCCTCGGTATTTCCCGAACGCGGTACATAGTCGGGGAACTTCTCATTCGGATACTGCATGAACTGCGTCAGGTATCCGATCTTATCCAATGTCAGTTGGTCACGTGTCTTGATACGACACAGATTCAGACATGCATTGTGCATCGACTGATATACATATGTGCCCTCGCCGGTCTTCTCGCGCTGCATCAGAGCGGCCAGCAGTCCGATCAGCATGTGCATACCGGTGTTCGAGTCGCCAAGCGCCGCACCGCTCTGAGTAGGGATATTGTCATCTCCTGAATACCATCCGGTAGTCGAAGCTGCCGCTGCAGTCACCTGTGCGATAGGCTCGTAAGCCTTCAGATCCTTATATTTCGATGTAGGAGGGAAGCCCTTGATCGTGCCATAGATACATTTGGGATTGATCTTGTGTACTTCCTCCCAACTGAATCCTAATTTGTCCATAGCTCCCGGGTGCAGGTTCTCGATGAAGATGTCCGCACCCTCGATCAGCTTGGTCAGGATTTCCTTGCCGTCGGGAGTAGCCGCATCAAGAGTCAGCGACTTCTTGTCGCTGTTTAGCTGAAGAAAATAATAGCTTGGAAGTTTAGGGTCGAACTGAAGCTCGCCTCGGGTAGCATCGCCGGTTCCCGGACGCTCGATTTTCACTACATCTGCGCCGAGCCACGCGAGCATCTGCGTACACGATGGACCGGACTGCACACTTGTGAAGTCAACCACTTTAATACCTTGTAATGGTGCTGTCGTCATAACAATATCCTCCTTTTTAGGTCTTTAATATAATATATGAATAAATACTTTTAATAGTTGTCTGTATGTATCGTGGTTTGTCGACTGTACTATATGATGTCGGCAATCAAAAGTAGAACAACACGGCGGCAAAAAATGTTTTCGGCTGCGGCGAAATCAGGATTTAAATTGACCTCACTCCCGGCACTATGGATCGGACAGGCGTATGGAGTGGCTGGCGTCGCAGAGTCAGGTAGACACTCTGCGGAGCATTTGGTCCTCTCCCTGCACTATGACTCAGACAGGGGTAGGGAGTGGCGTGCATCGCAGCGTCATGTAGACACTCTGCGCTGCATTTGGTCCTCTCCCGGTACTATGACTCAGACAGGAGTATGTAGGAGAGGGCGTCCGGAGGACGCTGATTTAGTAGTAACCGGGTACACCGGAGCCGCAGGCGTAGGTGTGCCCGGGAGGCATGCAGGAGCAGCGGGTGTCCGAGAGGACACCGATTAAAGCAAATAGAGCTGCTATCTATGATCAGACGCAGTAAATCGGCCTCCTATCGGATGCCATAGTTCTGGTAGGACCCCCGGGCACATCTCGCCTGCGGCTCGATGTACCCGGAAATCTAGGACCTGAGCAAGGAAAAAGTGTTAAAATTTTAATTGAA
>CAJUKZ010000021.1 GCA_910586995.1 uncultured Muribaculaceae bacterium
AGATGTGCCCGGCATAGCCGTGCCCCCACAAAGGTGTCCGGCAGGACACCGATTTACACGTCACTCTATGGCATGTCAGTGATTCAGGCATACCAGAGCCGTGATTGTTAACAAATATTATAGAATACCCGGCAATATTTTAGATAAAAAAATTCTAATTTAGCAGTCAGAATCAACGGGCTTGAAATGCCACGAAAAACGTCACGCTAAAGCGTTTTATCCAGTCCTGTAATACTATTTTCTCCGGCGGTAGGCAGAACGCCGGAAGCTTTCTTTTTTTATCTCGATGATTGCACTAATGCTTATTGTCTTCGTGCTGGGCTACCTGTTGATAGCCTCCGAGCACGTGTTGCGTATCAACAAGGCCACGTTCGCACTGATCATGTGTGGAGTACTTTGGGCCATTTACGCTGTCTTCACACACGACCCCAATGTAAACCATGAACTTGTCATAGCCCTTGGCGACACCTGCGAGATCGTGGTGTTCCTGATAGGAGCCATGACGATAGTGGAGCTTATCGACCGCTATGGAGGCTTCAACATAATAGTCAAACGCATACATGCGCAAAACAAACGTAAGCTGATGTGGATTCTCGCCCTCGTGGCATTCTTCATGTCCAGTATTATCGACAATATGACCACCACCATTATCATGGTTATGATGCTCCGACGCATGCTTGCCAACTATAAGGAACGGTGGTTGTTTGCCTGTGTCATTGTGATCGCAGCCAACAGCGGAGGCGCATGGTCGCCCATTGGCGATATAACGACTATCATGCTGTGGATGAAGAATTATGTGTCGTCTGTCGATCTGATTGTCAACCTGATCGTGCCATGTATCGTATCAGTTGTGATACCTTGTCTGATAGCCACGCGGGCGGTATCCACAGAACCGATGGAGGAACTCAACACGCAGGATGCACGTGTGGGCTACGAGGTATCGAAGCATCACCGCGGACTCAGCCGCCTTATCCTGTGCTGCGGTGTGGGAGGATTGCTTTTCGTCCCCGCATTCAAGGCATGCACAGGACTTCCCCCTTATCTTGGTATCCTGATATCTCTTGGACTGCTCTGGTTGCTCACAGAACTTATTGTGCGCCACTATCAGCTCGATGGCAAGATGGAAGGACGCATATCTCAATCGCTCAGAGCAATCGACATGTCCACCATATTGTTCTTCCTCGGTATCCTGCTCGCTGTCTCCGCTCTCCAGCAGGCAGGTATACTCAACGTGATGGCCACATGGCTCAACGATAATCTGCATGAACCCTATACCATCAACGGCATAATCGGTGTGCTGTCGTCGATAGTGGACAATGTGCCACTCGTGGCAGCATGTATGAACATGTATCCGGTGGCTACCGATGCCATGATCGCGGCCTCGGCCGATCCGGCATATACACAGATCTTCGTGGAGGACGGCTTGTTCTGGCATCTGCTCACATTCTGCGCCGGCGTTGGCGGCAGCATGCTCATCATTGGTAGCGCGGCAGGTGTAGTGGCGATGGGTATCGAGAAGATTCCATTCATGTGGTATGTGCGCAAGATCACAGGCCTGGCCTTCCTTGGATATGTGGGAGGTATGTTGGTAATCTGGCTTGAGACTCTTATTTTCAACCACATGTAGTCATTTGTTAAGCCTGTAGTTTCTTCTTGCAGGCTATTTTCCGTGCTATAGTGCGCGGCTTATGCATAACTTTGTCGGGTAAATCTAAACCGACAAAGCTATGAAAAACATTCCTACTTCCATTCACGACACTGAAAACCGTGTTGTGAACCTTCGCCCCGACGAAGCATCGCCGGGGACGATGGTTGCCGTTGGCTATCCTGCCGAAATTGACCTTCCGGGATGGCTGTCGCCGGTGCGCAGCATCAACGTGTCTGATGCAGGCGGCAATCCATGCATGCATCTTCTATGCCATACGTCAGATGGCGGCCCTGCGATCATGGCACGCGTTGGCGGAGAAGGCACAGTCAGTTTTCCATCTGCAGTCCGCGACCTTATTCCTCTTGGCGAGAACCGCTTTCTTGGTATTTCCGCATCAGGCAATATGCCCGTTATATACGATCCTGATGAGGACGCTTACAAGGCATTGCCGCCTGCGTCCGAACTTCCGCCGATTGTGTTCGGATCGTTTATGGTCGGGCAGCTTTCAGCCACAGTAGCCGGGCGCACACTTTCAGGAAATTATTCCACTGCCACGCAGCTTGGTGAGGCTGACGCCCGTGCCGTAGGCAATGATGTATCCGACGCTTACATGAGGATTGTAGAAGCAGCCGACGCCGGAGCAGCCATGATGCAGCCTGTGATATTGCGCTACCGGCTGCTCGACCGGCGCGGACAGACGTTATACGTGTCGCCTTTTGTGATGCTGTCGTCAGCCGATGCGGGATTGCAGGCTCAGGTCACAGCCATAGCTCCTCTCTCTACTGACGACAAGTCGCGCAGTGTTGTCGGAGAATATACCTTACGTATGCAGAGCTACAGGATAAATGCCTTCATACCGGCTGCTTTGGCCGACATATGGAAGGGATATGCACACAGCTACGTAGTGGAGGTATCGCCTCAGATCGATCCTGTGGATATATCCATGAAGCCTGCGATATATATGAACCCGCGCACATCTGCACAGCGTACACTCACGCTTTGCCTGCCTGGGGCTGATTCGGCCTCGATATTGTTCAGCAACGCAGTGCCGGCATGTATCGACAATTTCGACAGCTATTGTCAGGTGCTGCACTCCGGATTGCTGTCGGAGATCGATCCGGTATCCGGATCCGCTGTCTATAACCTCTCGTGCGGCAATGCGGTTTCACCGTCGGGCCGCTACGGACTTATACGCACGATCATATCCGGACGCAAGCCTACCGATACAGTCCTCACATCTCTGCAATTGCCGCATTCTGTTGTGGCTGATGATATTGTGCTGTCAGGCAATGCCGCGCTTTGGCATGGTCTGGCTCCGGTAAGGTTCTACGGTTATACACCGCTTCACTACGCGTGCGGCGATCCGGTGTCCGCGTCCTCTGCTTCGAGATTTGCCGCAGCTGTTGATTTCGCCGATGGCAGCAGGACGGTAGTCTCTGCAGTAAGGACCGGAGACACACATCCATATATGAATCCATTGATATGCTATCCGAGAGCCGATGCCGTACGCATCACCATGATATGTCTTGTCGACGGAGAATGCCGCCGCTATGAATTCCCGCTCACTCCCACTCCATGCCGCAAGGCGGCATATTGGCTCAGACCTTCCGGTCAGGCTTTGCCTTTCGCTTCAGAAGGTTCTGCCGGGGGCAGTTTTCATGTCCCGGCCTCAGAAGTGGCTGAAGAAAAACTGCCGTCGTACTGCTGTGTATCTCCTGCGGCCAACTTACTGAAGATTACATCTGCCCTGCCGGTCGGCACAGGATCAGTGCGTGCAGCCTGCGAGTGTGCTTCGGCATCTTCAATTGTGGATTCGCCGAGATTTGCAGTTTTTACTGACGAAGGCATCCACAGACTCACCATCTCGGCCGACGCTTCTGATCCTCAGATCCGGTCGTCAAGGCGCATAGACAGGCGTACGGTGGTGTCTTCTTCGGCACTATGCTGCCACGGTGGCACTGTGTATGCAGTCGCAGGCAATGAATTGGTTAGTCTTACTGGGACGCGTATCAGGACTTTGGCTCGTGGATTCACCTCAGACAGTCTCAATTCTCCCTCGGTCGGAATGACAGGGAGAGGAGAATTGTGGATCTCATCCGGCGGATTGCTGGCAATATATCTTCCTGATAGCGGAGGTTTCTGTTTCCGTCAATTGAACTTTGGGAAAATACCCCGGTTCGGACGCATGGTCAGCGCAGGGGGAAGTCTGTATGCCTCCGATATCTCGGATGGCGGACGTCTCTACGACCTGTCGCGCGAGACCGATGCGCCGGTGGATGTGGAGTGGACAGAAGTGCGCACTCTGGCTCGGCCAGGATCGCGCAGAGTGCGCCTGCGGGGAATAGAACTTGGAATGCGGGCGATGAATGCATCCGGCTCGGTCGACGTGCTTGGCGATGTCTGTGCCGGACCGCATGATGCACTTATGCCGCAGCACAGAGCCGCGAATCTCTCTCCTTTGGCCTCTCTGCGGATAGGTGGCACGGTGTCATCACCTGTATTCATTCCGGTTGTAGCCCCGCCTCTGCGGAGCATACGCCTGAGAGTAAGGATGTGTCTAAATCCGGGCGCACGCCTGCAATACATTGAGCCATGCGTCTGAAGGAAATGCCATTGAATGAAGTCCTTGCCGAGAACAGACGCCGCAGGCTCGCGCGGGAGGCTGAATATGATCCGGTAAGTGGACGCGGCGCATCGGGCGAGAGGACAGAGGCTGTTTCGCCTGTCGACGGACGAGTGTGCATGATTCCGTGTACGATGGTCTGCGATCCATCGTATGCGCTCACTCTCTCCGATCCGGGAGCATGGCAGATGCTGCGCTTCGCGCACGATTTTGAATACTGGGCTGTCACCGCTGTCAGGATCAAGGACAAGATTTCCGGCCGCGATGTGCCCATGAGGCTTAACCGTCCGCAGAGAATAGTGCTCGAGGTGCTTGAAAAACAGCGTCTTGCAGGGCGTCCGCTACGCATCATAATACTTAAAGCACGCCAATGGGGTGGCAGCACTCTTGTGCAGATGTATATGGCATGGATACAGAGTGTGCTGCGTGAAAACTGGCATTCGCTGATCTGCGCGCATGTCAAGGACTCGGCTGCCACGATCAGGGGAATGTATACGCGCATGCTCGACAATTATCCCAAGGATCTGTGGATCAGCCGGTCTGACGAGCCCAAGCAGTCAGAGCCGTGTTTCCGTCCGTTCGAACGTTCGGTCAATACCCGCGAGATCGTAGGTCGGGGATGCCGGGTCACGGTAGGTTCGGCTGAGAGTCAGGAGGCTGTACGTGGATCTGATTTTGCAATGGCGCATCTTTCTGAAGCTGCTTTCTGGGGCGACTCCACCCGTCGCAACCCCGACGATTTCATACGTGCGGTATGTTCGGGAATCATGCTCGAGCCGCTGACACTTGTTGCAGTGGAATCGACAGCCAACGGTGTGGGCAACTGGTTTCACCGTGAGTGGTTAAGAGCGGAGAAAGGATTGTCGGACAAGACTCCCGTGTTTGTGCCGTGGTATGAAATCGAGATCTACAGTCTCCCGCTCGTGCCGGGAAGCGAGGCCGGACTGATCGCGTCGCTGACCGATTATGAGGAGAATCTGTGGCATACGGTGGAGGATATCACCCTTGAGAATCTTAACTGGTATCACAGCAAAGCCAAGGAATATCCGCTTGCGTCGCAGATGCATGCTGAGTTTCCGTCGGATGCTGTCGAGGCTTTCGCTTCTACCGGTAAGAGTGTTTTCGACCTGGCTTCGGTCAATAGGATGCGTCTGGCCTGTCCGGAGGTGTCCGTCCTATTGCGGGGCGAGATCTCAGGCAGCCGTTTCATGGAAGACAGTGCCGGCAGGTTGCTTATGATCCCCGGAGTGCTTGAAGGGCGGAAGTCGTGTGCCGGCATGCTCCACCGCTATGTGGTCGGGGTGGATGTTGGCGGACGTTCGGCCGGATCGGACCGCACGGTCATTGCCGTACTCGATCGTGCGGGGCTTACGTGCCCCGGCATTCCAGAATTTGTGGCTCAATGGGCCGGTCACTGCGATTATGACATACTTGTGCGCAAGGCCGCAGATGTGGCCCGGTATTTCGACAATGCCCTGCTTGTGGTGGAGAGCAATACACTGGAGCATACCGATGCCGTGAGCGGACTCGGAATACTGAAGATGGTGGCCGAGGAATACAGGAATATCTACCGCAGGCCGGCGTTTGACGAGATCACCAACCGGCCCACGCAGAAGATAGGTTTCCACACCAATCGCGCTACCAAACTGATGCTGATAGCCGGGCTTCAGAGCGACATCCGTGAGGGAGCGTTCCGTGAAAACTTCCGCGATGCCGTGGATGAGTTCGCCACATATGAGGAACCGCGCCAGGGTGTGTTCGCAGCCAGGGTCGGATGCCACGACGATATGCTCATGGCGCGTGCGATTGCATTGCAAGTGGCGCGTTCGCTTCCTGAACCACGGAGCAGGGCGGTTCTTGCTCCGCCGGAGCGCTGGCATTTCTGATGCGGGTGTCAGAATGCCCGGCGCACGGTGCGGCGTATGGCTGTGATATTGAGCGAGGTAACTACGGCCATCAAAGCCAATCCTGCAAGAAGGGTGGGCCATACGGGAGCGGAGGGGAAGTCAAGGCTGTCGAGCCTGCCTTCCCAGAACCATGATGCAGCCGATGCGAGAACGGATGCGGCAACGAGGACAGCAAGATTCACCGCACCCACGAGGATGTAGTAGTAACGGGCTACCTCGTCGGGAGTGTAGCCGAGCAGCATGAGATCGTGGAGTGTGGCCCGGTTTTTCTGCAGCAGCAGATATAGACTCAACGTAAGGATGAAGAATGCCAGGAGTGTGATTATGACACCTATGGCCATCACTATTCCGGTGATCAAGTTGAGTATAAACGATGCTTTCGAGGCTTCGGCTTTGTCGCCTGCCACTTCGTAACCCTGGCTATCGAGGTATTCGGTGATGGACGGATCGCCCGGTTTTGTGACTTCGAGAATTATCCTCGAGGGGTCTTCACTATCTTCTGTTCCCTCAGCAAATATTCCATCGGCCCAGTCCATGACTGCTTCCGGTACGGCTATGGTATTGAGCCTCGAGGAGAAGCCGACGATGCGCGCGTCGAATGTGCCGGAATTTCCGTTGCCCGACAATCTGATCTTCAGTGGTACTTTCTTTATTATATCTTCGCTTAGTTGCGGCATGCCGCGTGTGGGGGCGAAGCCGAAATTGTAGAGTGTAAGGTAGTCTTTCGACAGTACGATCGGGATTACCGGAGCTTCCGGGTCGAAGTCCCATCCGTCGGGTTTTATGTCGAAGAATTCGTCGGGGATGGATTCGAAAAAGAGATAAGTGGACATACCTCTGCCTCCGAGGTTGAGTGAGGCATATACATTGAAGTCAGCCGAACGGAATTCTCCGATGCGGCGTGCC
Organism: uncultured Muribaculaceae bacterium; assembly: GCA_910586995.1. GTDB lineage: Bacteria > Bacteroidota > Bacteroidia > Bacteroidales > Muribaculaceae > CAG-873. The sequence goes on from CAJUKZ010000021.1 coordinate 7,085, forward strand.
CACGGCTGGCCGGCGAGACGGTCGAGTTCTGCCTGTGAGAATGAGGTGCTTCCCGCACCGAAGGTATTGAGCAGAGATACTTTTTTTGATAAGATCAGAAAATCGCGCATCTCGAGTGCGTCGTCGTTGCTGTCCGATCCTGCGCCTGTGAAGTCGCGGTAGAACTGCAAGGCGGTGAGGACAATGGTAAGTCCTATAAGATTCGCGATGGCATATCCGGCTATTTGCCAGGGAGATATGTTGTGTCTGAGCAGACGCCATACTACATTTTTCCTTATTGACATCATAGGCGTATGATTTCCGGGTCAGGGATGTTTATTTTATTGCCGACGCTTGTGGCTATTATTGCCGCACCCTGGCGGGATGCTTCGTCGGCTATCAATGAGGCTACGATCTGATTGTTGCGGCTGTCGAGGTGGCTCACCGGTTCGTCGAGGAGGATAAAATCCATTGGTTGACAGAGGGCGCGCACGATGGCGACTCTCTGCTGTTGTCCGATAGAGAGCAGTCCGGCCGGGGTGTCTGCCTTGTGGGCGAGTTCGACACGCTCGAGCATATTCATTATTTCCTGAGGTGAGGCGTGGTGAGTAAGTCTGTTTTTAATGTCGATGTTTTCCAGAACGGTGAGCTGCGGAAACAACCGCATCTCCTGGGGCAGGAGTGCTATCGAGGTCTTCCTTATGGCTGACCATCGCGAGGGCGAGAAACTGCGTGTGTCCTGGCCGTCGAAAAGGATAGCCCCGGAGTAGTCGCGTCGGTTTCCGTAGATGAAACTGCATAGCGACGACTTGCCTGTGCCGGACTCGGCTTCGATCATATAACGCCGTCCTTTGTGGAATGTGACGTCGCGCAGCCATACCTGCGATGAGCATACCGGCTGTCGGTCGGTTGCGTCGCTGAATACGTCCGGCAGAACGTGGTGGAGTTCGATCCGTGTTATCATAGTTCGGGAATCTTGCAGATGTTTGTTGTAAAGATGCGATACCCGCCGGATGGCATTCATGCCTCCAACGGGTATCGCCGAACGGTTATTTTTGAATCCTTATCCTCAGATTTTTCAGATGCCAAGGTCTTTCTTGATGGCGTCGATCTTGGCGGCAGCACGTGCGTTTGCGGCTTCGTAGTCGTCAGCACCGGTCATGGTGTCGTGCACTTCGACGTAGAACTTGATCTTGGGTTCTGTGCCGGAGGGGCGTACGGAAACTTTGGAGTTGTCTTCTGTGAAGAACTGCAGCACGTTGGAGGTGACGGGCATATCCATCTTCTCTACCTTTCCGGTGCGGGTGTCGGTGAGATTGAGATCGGCATAGTCCTTGACTATCACAACGGGGCTGCCACCGAGCTGCTTGGGCGGGTTGGCACGGAAATCCTTCATCATCTTCACGATTTCTTCAGCACCGGTCTTGCCTTTGCGGACTACTGAGATGCCTTCTTCGTGGGAATAGCCGTACTTGAGGTAGATATCCTGGAGCATCTGCATGAAGTCCATGTTCTTGTCCTTGGCCCATGCTGCTGCTTCTGCCATGAGTGATATGGCGGATACTGCGTCTTTGTCGCGGGCGAAGTCTTCGGCAAGGAAGCCGTAGCTTTCTTCACCTCCGCCGAGGTAGCGCATAGTGCCTTCGTTGTCGCGGATGACTGAGGCGATCCACTTGAAGCCGGTGTAGCAGTCGAACATCTTGATATTGTTCTTGTCGGCGATGCTCTTGATGGTTTCTGTGGTCACGATGGTCTTTACGATGTATTCTTTTCCGGTGATGCGTCCGAGTTCTCCGTTGCGGGTCATCAGGTAGTTGAGGAGGATCATCACGATCTGGTTGCCGTTGATGAGCTGGTATTCTCCCTTGCTGTCGCGCAGCACGCAGCCGATGCGGTCTGCGTCGGGGTCTGAGGCCATCACGAGGTCTGCACCCACTTCCTTAGCCTTGGCGATAGCCATAGCCATTGCCGGCGGGTTCTCGGGGTTGGGGCTGTCTACTGTGGGGAAGTCTCCTGAGGTGACGTCCTGTTCGGGCACGTGGATGATGTTTGTGAATCCGTAGTTGGCGAGCGATTCGGGGATGAGATTGACGCCAGTGCCATGGATAGGTGTGTATACGATCTTGAGATCGTGGTGGCGCTTGATGGATTCGGGGCTGAGGGATAGTCCTTTGATGGCTTCGAGGTAGGGTTCGTCGATGTCGCGGCCTATGATCTGGATCTTGTCGGGATTGCCTTGGAACTTGATCTCGCTGACTGAGCTGATGCGGTTGACATGGTCGATGATGTTGGTGTCGTGGGGAGCGATGATCTGCGCGCCGTCGGACCAATATGCCTTGTAGCCGTTGTATTCTTTGGGGTTGTGGGAGGCTGTGATGTTGACACCGCTCTGGCATCCGAGATGACGTATGGCGTATGAAAGCTCTGGTGTGGGGCGGAAGCTGTCGAACAGATATGCCTTTATTCCGTTGGCGGAGAATATGTCAGCTACGATTTCGGCGAATTTGCGTGAGTTGTTGCGTACGTCGTGACCTACAACTACTGATATTTCGGGAAGGTCCTTGAATGCTTCCTTGAGGTAGTTGGCCAGTCCCTGAGTGGCGGCGCCAACTGTATATATGTTCATGCGGTTTGTGCCTGCGCCCATAATGCCGCGCAGACCTCCTGTACCGAATTCGAGATCGCGGTAGAATGAGTCAATCAGCTCTGTAGGGTCTTCGGCATCGAGCATGCGGCGTACTTCGGCACGTGTGTCTGCATCGTATGCGTCGCCGAGCCATACTTGTGCTCTGGCTGTGACTTCCTTTATAAGCTCTTGGTTGTCCATAGGATTGTGGTGTTAAGGTATGTTGAGTTTTTAAGTTAATTGTCGCGGAAACAAAGGTAAGTCAAAGGGATGAAGAAAGCAAGCGGTTTTTTGGTTTTTTTCCAAACTTTAGGGTTTGTGCGATAATGTGGGTGTGTGAGTTGGAAAGGCTGATATGTGTGGCAGAGATAATGGTGTGAATCGGTGTCCTGTCGGACACCTTTGTATGGAGTAGTTATGCCGGGCACACCTG
>CAJUKZ010000022.1 GCA_910586995.1 uncultured Muribaculaceae bacterium
AGTGTAAATGTTAACTCTGAATCTCGTCTGCAAAGGTAAAAGTTACTAATGAATCTGTGTCCTTGCGGACACCTTTGTGTGGACACGGCTATGCCGAGGGCATCTCGATTGTAGCTCGATGTAGCCGATTGCTAATGAATCTATGTCCTACGGACACTCCCTATGAGGTGTGTAGCTACAGGTACTCTATCTGTGGATACAACATGTATCTAGTCCAGCACACTCTGCGACGCATTTGGTCCTCTCCCGGCACTATGACTCAGACAGGAGTATGTAGGAGAGGGCGTCCGGAGGACGCTGATTTATTAGTAACCGGGTACACCGGAGCCATTGGCGAGGTGTGCCCGGGAGGCATGGATGAGCAGTAGGTGTCCGTGAGGACACCGATTTACACCACCATCCGTGTCAAAACCTCCTCACTAATTTTGTGATGTGCCGCACTATCTTGGTGATATATTTGGACATTTCGATATAATTCACTAACTTTGTAAGTAGTAATATTTGAATTGTATCTACTAAATGAGAAAAGAAACCGCTAATATATTATCAGTTCTTGACACATATTCACTGCCGTCTGCCGAGGATATAGGTCTGCTGATTTCAGCTGATTTCCGGAAGCGTCGTGTGGAAAAGGGACTGACCCGGGAGGAAATATCGAGTCAGGCTGATGTGCCCTTGAGTAATGTGGCACGGTTTGAGCAGAAAGGATTGATATCTCTGACCAATCTCATTAAACTTGCCGCTGCTCTCGGCTACTCCGGTGAGATTAAAGGCATTTTCTCCGAGTCGAAATTCTCAACTATGGAGGAGTTGGCGCTGATACGCAAAAATACCGGTAAGACAAAGGCTTATCCGAAACAGAAGAAGTAAGAATGATAAAAAAGATAGACAGACTCGAAGTAAAATATCGCGACCGACTCGTTGGCCGCCTTTCACTAACACCCGACAACCGTCTGTGTGTCTTTGAATACGCTCCGGAGTGGCTTGCCGATGGATTCAGCATATCTCCCCTGGAGTTGCCCTTGAAAACGGGTGTGTTTGTGGCTAAACCACAACCTTTCTATGGTAATTTCGGGATATTCGAGGACAGTCTGCCGGATGGCTATGGCCGTTATTTGCTTCACAAGGCACTTCAACGCGAGGGTATAGATGATTTGGCTTTGTCTTCGCTTGACCGGCTTGCTCTTGTCGGTGAAGGCGGAATGGGCGCATTGACATACTCACCTGTTCATGTTCTTGCGAAAGAAGATGAAATAAGTGATTTCGACTTGCTGCAACAAAAGGCTTTGGAAGTTTTAAAAGAGAAACAGGATGCCGACGCAGGATTATTGCTCTATAATAGCGGTAATAGCGGCGGCGCTCGTCCAAAGGCGGTGTTCTCGGATGAAACGGGACACTGGCTTGTAAAATTTCGCCACACATACGACCCTCAGGATATAGGACGGCAAGAATATGACTACAATGAGGCGGCGCGACGTTGCGGCATCGTTGTCCCTGATTTCAGACTTATCAACGGAAAATACTTTGCTTCCCGTCGATTTGACATAGATTCAAATGATAATCGACTGCATATTGCCACCGCCGGCGGGTTGCTTGGAGTATCGCTCAGTGAGCCTGTTCTCGACTATTCCAATCTGCTTGCTCTGACCGGATATATTACACAGAATACTGATGATGTTCTTCAAATGTACCGTCGGATGATTTTCAACTACCTCACCGACAACAGGGATGACCACTGCAAAAATTTCAGTTTTATGGTGGTCGATAAGCAATGGAGGCTTGCTCCGGCCTACGACCTCACCCTATGCGCTGAAGGCTACAACGGGCAGCATGCCACATCTGTCAACGGAAAGGGAGAGCCCACGCTTGAAGACTTCATAGCCGTCGGCACAAAAATCAAGATACCGGAGGCGCAATGCCTCAAGATAATAAAGGAAGGCATCAGAGGCTGCGGTTCATTGGTTAGATATAAAATCTGAATGTGTATGTTTGCATAAACCATTGATCTTTAAGAAATTTAACCGTCATCGTATCACAACCTCCTTTTATCATGTATTTTACTTCAGTCAGATAACACGCTTACAAAAAAAATAACTAACTTTGCAACCGAATAGAATACTGAAGTAATGAACGACAATTTCACGATGGTCGCAAAGACATTCCAGGGGCTTGAGCAAGTGCTCGCCGGGGAATTGCGCGACCTTGGAGCCACAAACGTACTGCCCGGACGACGGATGGTGCAGTTCGACGGCGACCTTAAGATAATGTACAAGGCAAACCTCTGTTGCCGCACCGCATTGCGTATCCTCAAGCCATTCTATAGCTTTGAGGCAAAAGATCCCGATGAGCTCTACGACAAAGTCAAAGGGTATGACTGGAGCAGCGTCCTCTCGCTCGACAGGACCTTCTCCATCGACGTCACGGCCTACAGCGACGAGTTTTCCCATTCCCGCTATGTCACATATCGCGTCAAAGACGCCATCGTGGACTACTTTCAGGACCGCTACGGCGAAGACAAGCGCCCCAAAGTGCGCTTGCAGGATGCCGACACTATGGTCAACGTCCATATATCAGGCACACGAGTTACATTGTCGCTCGATTCCTCCGGCGAATCGCTTCATAAGCGCGGATACCGTGTCGAACAGACCGAAGCGCCGATCAACGAAGTCCTTGCCGCCGGCATAATACTCATGAGCGGATGGAGAGGCGACAGCCCCTTCGTAGATCCGATGTGCGGCTCAGGCACATTCCTGATCGAAGCCGCTCTCATTGCCGCCAATATCAACCCCGGAATCTACAGGCGCGGATTCGCGTTCGAAAGATGGAAGGACTTCGACGCCGAACTTTTCGAAAGCATATACAACGACGACTCCGCCGAGCGCGAATTCGACTACAAGATCTACGGTTCGGACATATCTCCCCGGGCTATAGCCATAGCCGAACGCAACATACGCAGTGCCGGCGTAGGCCGATATATAAACCTGCAGGTCAAGCCTGTCGCTACCTGGGAAGAAGCTCCCACACCCGCAGGCGTGCTGATCACTAATCCCCCCTACGGCGAACGCATATCAGCCCCCGACATGGAAGGTCTCTACAATACCATCGGACAGCGTCTGAAGCGCGTCTTCCAGGGATGGCACGCATGGATTATCGGATACCGCGACGAATACTTCAACTGCATCGGCCTCGCACCCTCGCAGAAGATTCCGTTGCTCAACGGAGCGCTGGAATGCGAGCTTCGCGAATTCGTAATCTTTGGCGGCGATAAGAAATCATTCCTCGCATCCGGAGGCCGCCTCAAAGACCATACCGACAGCGATGACTCCGACCGCTCCCGCCGCCCTCAGCAGCAGAGACATTCAGGAGATCCGCGCCGTGATCGCTTCCGCCGCGACGATGCACCCCGTTCCCGCCGCTTCGGCCATGACGACCGTGAGCCCCGCGACGACAGGCGTCACTCCTCCAGGCCGGGATCGCAGCGCCGATTCGACCGAAACGGTGGAGCGCCTTTCCGCGACGACCGTGGCGGAGGTTACAACAGGCGTCCCGAGAAAGATTTCCGCCGTCGTCCTGCCACCGACGAACCCCGCCGCACCGACAGCGAGAACCCGCTGAATGCACGCAGAAATCCGTCTGCGCTCAACTCGATCACCGGTCAGCGCCCCTCACTGCCACCGCAGGAAGGCCCGTTCATGCGTGAACGCAGGGGATGGCGTCCCGGACGCAAGTCCGGCGATACAGGCGCTGATCAGGATAAGCAGCAGTAAAAAACAATCTCACCACCACATATATTACCGAATAAAAATGAGCATTAAAGGCAAAAACATCCTCTTGCTTGGTTCAGGAGGCCGCGAATCCGCGCTGGCACGCAAACTCTCGCAAAGCGAACTTTGCGGAAATCTGTTCATCGCTCCCGGCAACGGAGGCACCGGTCGCTACGGCACGAACGTGGCGCTATCGCCTCTCGACTTCGACGCTTTGGCAGCTTTCGTTGACGAGAACAATATCGACCTCGTCGTGGCAGGCAATGAAGATCCGCTTGTGGCAGGTATCTACGACTACTTCGCAACCCGCGGCGTACCGGTGCTCGGACCATCCAAGGAAGGTGCTCGCCTTGAAGGCAGCAAGGACTTTGCCAAGCAGTTCATGATGCGCCACGGCATACCCACGGCACGCTACAGCAGCTTCACTGCCGGGACCGCCGAGGAGGGATGCCGCTTTCTCGAATCGCTCAAACCGCCCTACGTGCTCAAGGCCGACGGTCTTGCCGCCGGTAAGGGTGTGCTCATTATCGACAATCTCGATGAAGCCAAAGAGGCTCTCCGCAGCATGCTATCAGGCATGTTCGGTAAGTCTTCAGCCACTGTCGTGATCGAGGAATTCCTCAGCGGCATAGAATGCTCGGTATTCGTGCTCACCGACGGCAACGGAGGCTACCGCATACTCCCCGAGGCAAAAGACTACAAGCGCATCGGAGAAGGCGACACCGGACTCAACACCGGAGGCATGGGCGCAGTCAGCCCGGTAGCTTTTGCCGACGCCGAATTCATGCGCAAGGTCGAGGAACGCATCATACGCCCGACTGTCGACGGTCTCAGGGCCGACAACATCCTCTACCGTGGTTTCATCTTCTTCGGACTGATAAACGTAGGTGGTGATCCTATGGTCATTGAATACAACGTGCGCATGGGCGATCCTGAGACCGAGGTGGTAATGCCTCGTGTCACCGGCGATCTGGTGCAGGCTGCTTTAGCCGCAGCCTCCGGCGATCTCGCCGATGTGCCTATGGGTGTCGACCCGCGCGCGGCCACTACCGTGATGATGGTTTCAGGTGGCTATCCCGGTAGTTATCCCAAAGGATTCAAGATCACAGGCCTGTCTTCCGAACCCGACGACTGCATATACTTCCATGCCGGCACGGCACTCACTCCCGAAGGCGATGTCGTCACCTCTGGTGGCCGTGTGATTGCTGCCACAGCTCTCGCTCCCACTGTCAGCGAAGCCCTTGCCAAGAGCTATGCGGCAGTCGACGCCATATCATTCGAAGGGAAATACTTCCGCCGCGATATAGGCCGCGATCTCCTTTCGCTGGAAAAATAAGTCAAAATATGAATTCCACTACCGTCACGCGCGTCCTGCAATCGCGCGGCATGGTTGTCTTTACCGCCGTTGTCTGTGCGGCGGCGGCATTCTGGGCTTTCCGCAAGGGGATTGTTGTCAGTTTCACTGGCAACCGTGGCATAGCCTTGCCATCGCCTAACCTGTGGATTGCATCTCCCGTAGCATCGGCATGGGCAGGTATAGCCGTCACATGCTGTTCCGCGGTGCTGATGATGACTCTCAATGGAGTCTACAATTTCATCCGCAGCATCAGCGTATTGTATGCATCGGTATTTCTGCTGATGCAGATGGCAGTCCCCGACATTGTGGCGCAGTTCTATGGCGGCGGTGTCATATCTGTGGCCGTATTGACGTGTGTGGCACTGCTGTTTTCATGCTATGGCGGTGCAGGAGGCAACAGGCGCATATTCCTCATATTCTTCATCCTTGCCCTCGGCTCGGTATGCCAATACTCATTCCTGCTGTTCATTCCCGTATTTCTTCTGGGGATGGTTCAGATGCGGGTATTCTCAGCACGCACCTGCCTCGCCGCCGCAATGGGTCTCATCACTCCCATATGGATACTCGCGGGATTCGGTATAGTCGGACTCGGACAGTTGCGCTTCCCGCAGTTCAACAGCATATTCGAGAGCATCGACACCGGGGAGACACTTCACCTGCTGTTCATAGCCGGCGCTACCGCCGCAGTCGGCATAGGCTCATGGGTAATGAACTTCACAAAGATGATAGCCTATAACGCGCGCAACCGTGCCTTCAACGGATTCATTACTCTGCTTACCTTCGCTGCTCTGGTGATGATGGCTGCCGACTATGGCAACATCATGGCCTATCTACCCGTATTCAACGCCTGCGCGGCTTTCCAGACCGGACATTTCATTGCCATGCGCCAGAAGACGCGCGGATATATATTTATAAGTTGCCTGTGGGCGCTTTATCTATCGTTCTATTTATGGAGAATGCTCGTCTGAAAGTTCTTGTGGAGAGCCATGTGCCCTTCATCCGTGGAGTCATCGAACCATACGCCGATGTGGTCTATGCCGATCCTGCCGATATAACACCCGCAGCACTCGAAGGAGTAGACGCCATGATTGTCCGTACCCGCACACGATGCGATCAGGCACTCCTCGGCGAATCGAACGTGCAACTGGTACTCACGGCCACGATAGGTACAGATCATATCGATAAAGACTGGTGTGCATCGGCAGGCATCGGAGTGTACAATGCACCCGGATGCAATGCTCCGGCAGTAGCCCAGTATGTTCTTTCATCGATAGTCTCCCTTATGAACCGGCCGGTCGAACAGCACACGCTCGGTATTGTCGGAGTCGGCCATGTAGGTAGCATCGTTGAGCGCTGGGCTCGCGCGCTCGATATGAAAGTACTCCTCTGCGACCCTCCCCGTGCGCGCCGCGAAGGCAGTGCCGCTTTCGTCTCCCTCGGCGAGATTGCCCGCCGGTGCGACATAATTACCTTCCACACCCCGCTTTCCAGTACAGGAGAAGACCCTACATATCATCTTGCCGGCCGCGAATTCTTCGACAGTCTGCGCCACAGTCCCATCATAATCAACTCGGCGCGTGGTCCGGTTGTGGATACACTCGCACTTATCGCCGCTCTTGACAGCGGAAAAGTGCGTCGTGCCGTGATCGACTGCTGGGAAGGCGAACCCCGAATATCCGCCGACCTGCTGTCGCGCGCAGCTATTGCCACCCCCCACATCGCAGGCTACTCCCTTCAGGGCAAAGTGCGTGCCACACAGATGTGCCTTGACTGCCTCTCCGCCCATTTCCATCTTCCGGCCATGAAAGCCGCAGCACCCGCAGGATGTCCGTCCCTCTTGATAGCCGACACCGTGAAGGTTCGCGCCACAGGCTACGACCCCATCCACGACACCCGCATACTCAAGCAATCCCCCGATACCTTCGAGGCACAACGCGACCACTACAACCTCCGCCACGAACCCGGTCAATCAAAAATAGACTGAACGCACCATCAGTCCACAGACTCCCCAATAACCGGCTACATCGAGCTACAATCGAGATTCCCTCGGCATAGCCACGTACACACAAAGGTGTCCGACAGGACACAGATTCATTAGTAACCGGGTACATCGAGCCGCAGGCGAATGCGCCCGGCATAGCCAAGTCCACACAAAAGTGTCCGCAGGACACAGATTCATTAGTAACCGGGTACATCGAGCCGCAGTCGGATGTGCCCGGCATAATCAAGTCCACACAAAAGTGTCCGCAGGACACAGATTCATTAGTAACCGGGTACATCGAGCCGTAGGCGAGATGTGCCCGGGGGTCCTACCAGAACTATGGCATCCGATAGGAGGCCGATTTACTGCGTCTGATCATAGATAGCAGCTCTATTTGCTTTAATCGGTGTCCTCTCGGACACCTGCTGCTCCTGCATGCCTCCCGGGCACACCTGCGCCTGCGGCTTCGGTGTACCCGGTTACTACTAAATCAGCGTCCTCCGGACGCCCTCGCCTGCATACACCTGTCTGGGTCATAGCGTCGGATGATGACCGTATGCATCGCAGAGTGTCTACCAGACTCTGCGACGCCTGTTCCCTACATACCCATGTCCGATCCATAGTGCCGGGAGATGACCGTATGCACCGCAGGATGTGCTGGACCGGATGCATGCTATCCACAGAGAGTGTACCTGACGTAGCTACACACATGTTGCAGGGAGTGTCCGTTAGGACACAGCCCCCAGTAACTTTTACCTTTGCAGACGAGATTCAGAGTTAACATTTACACTCTGAATT
>CAJUKZ010000023.1 GCA_910586995.1 uncultured Muribaculaceae bacterium
ATTTTTTAACACTTTTTTCTTGCAAGAGTCCTAGATTTCCGGGTATGTACGACCGTAGGGAGGACATGCCCGGTAGACATCGCAAAACAAATGGCATCCGCAGGAAGCCGTGTATATAGGCCGGTTGCCTCTATAGTCGGCTTTCTGCGAATGCCTTTACTTTTTTATACAATTACCGGGCATGCCCGCGCTTCGGTAAACCTACGCGCGTGCATACCCGGCTACTAGCTCACAGGCTTCCTTCGGATGCCATCTTCCCGATACCCTCGGTGGGTTTGGTGTGACAATGTGGCGTATGCTGCATCCTGCGGATGCCTTTTGCTTGGGCGGCTGTCTCCCGGCATGCCCTCCCTACGGTCGTGCATACCGGGTTACGGTGTGGCAGACATCCTCGCGGATGTCATATTCCCGGTACCCTTGATAGGGTTAGAGTGTACCGAAATGTTTTATTTCGCATCCTGGCGGATGTCATGTTGACGATTCCCACACTGGAAACGTAATAAAATGACATACGGAGGTAACCGTATTGGCGGGAGTCCCCATTAGCGGGTGAGGGGGGTGTCGCCGCGGTTGGTGTCGCGCATGCAGAGGAACCACTCGCCTACGCACTTCACGGGCTTGAAGTACCAGTTGGTGGGGATTGCTCCATCGAGTATCACTTCGCAACGTACTTCATTGTTTTTGTAGTCGTCGAAGATGATTTCGCGAATGCTGAAATCGGTGATGTTGAATTCCTTGAAGGTCTGCATGTAGGCCTCGCGGGTGGCATCGTTGAGGGGCATGGGCTTGCCGGTCACAGAGTCGATGTTGAACGCGTCATTGATCATATTGAGGGCAAGGTCATATTCACCTGCTACAATCTGACCCATAAAGTCATTAACGAGTTTGCGTACGGCTGCCGAGTCGGCACCTTCGGTATGCATCTTGGGCATGCCGGCCATTTCTTCCTGCTCAGATGCCTTCTTATTTCCACCGCAGCTTGCCAGGATAGCGACTGCAGCGATAAAGAGAAAGATTCGTGTAAATTTCATATTGCAATTCAGTAATATTGAAAAAAGGGGCTGCATTACACAGCCCCTTTTTGTTATGCAGAAGATTTGTTAAATTCTTCTATTGAGGGATTAGTTGCCCTGACCGGGAGTCGGGTTAACAGTGATAACCATCTTACCGGTGAGGTAGCCCCACTTGTAGGAGAGAACGAGGGGAACTTCAATCTGGAAGGCCTTATTGAAGTTTTCACCGTTGTTGTAGTAAGTAAGGGTACCCATGTTGTAGTTACCGAGCGTACCTGTAGCAGGTGTGAAGATGATATCCATGTTGGGAGTAACCTGTGCAAGTGTTGTTGTGCCAAGTGTACCTCCACCAAGAGTTGTTGTTACAACGTTCTTGAGAGAACCAGCACTAACTGCACCATTTACAAGGTTGCTGGGATCCTTAGGATCAACAGTACCCACGGTAATGCTCTTGAGACCATAGTAGGTGTAGTACCAGGGATGAGTGCTGAAGAAACTCATGGGATCGTCTGAACGCCAGTCTGTGAACGAAATGTAGTCAGCAAAGTTAACTACAGAACCCTTAGTCTGAGCATCGATCATTGTAGCACCATCCTTGATGTCCATGTTGATGGGACGGAGGAAGCGTACGTTGAAAGTGTTGTTGGTGAGAGCTATGGGCTTGTTGCACTCGTTAACAGCTGTGATCTGGATGGTTCCGGTGGGAGTTTCACCCTTAGCAAGCTGAGTGTGGCTGTATGCGTTGAGAATATCAAGAGCAAATGCAGTCTGCTGATATTCTACAGTAGGATCGTCAGTACCCCAAGTTTTTAAAGAGTAAGTGGGGTTGTTGATAACTGCGATAGGCTGCTTAACAGCGGGAGCTGACTTGAGAGCAGCGTAGAGAGTCTGACCTTCTACGGTGATTACGTATTCAGCACCAGATACACCGGTAGCGGTGGCAACAGCCTGTTCGGGCTTGAAGCTGAAAGTCTTGGTGAGGAATTCATCTCCGTAACCCTTGTACATTTCAGCGATTTCAGATACAGCAAGCTTCATTTCCTGCTTCCAGGGGTAGAGGAGATGGCTTTCGAATGTGCAAAGGTCTGATTTATCATTTGCTGTCTTGGGAACAGCCACGTTGAGGTGAGTTTCGTCGAAGCCACCGTGCTGGTTGGTCCAAGCGGTGTACCACATTTCAGCGATCTTAAGACCGTTGCTGATTGTGCCTGAAGGAGTTACATTGAGGGCCTTGGGAGTCCAGTTAAGAGTTACGTAAACGTAGTGGTGAACAGTCTGAGTGTGGTTGCTACCCATGCTTACAGTATACTTCTTAACGAAGCGAACGATAACCTTGGTTGAAGGGAGCTTCTGGTCAACGAAGAGGTTATAAGCCTGTTCGCCACCGATGTTCCACTTGATAACGTTGGTTTCAGAAGAAGCCTGATCATATTCAGTCTTACCAACTTCGCCGATCCAGTATTCCTTGGCTATTTCCTTAGCGCCCTTGTCAGCCTTGTCGAACTGCTTGAGGAGGTAAGTATCGGCTTCACCGGTCATTTGGTCCTTGGTTGCTGTGTAGTCGGGTGTGTACTGTTCTTCGAATTCCTGCTTAGAGATACCGAGCTTTTCGATAATCTTTTCTTCAACCTGCCACCATGTGAGAGATTCGCCGAATGACTGGAGGGGGCATGTTGCAGTGTAAGCGTTGTCGAAAGTGAAGGGATCGATGATTGTGTATTCATCTTCCTTGGTATCGGGAACGATCTGAATCTTCATGTAGCCGACAGCTGCATACTTACCGCTGATGGTGTCCTTAAGGGCAACACGAACGATAGGCAGACGGTCGATGCTGGCCATACCCTGAGCAGAACCGAAGGGCTGCTGGAGACCTTCATTTGTCATCTGAGGACGGAAGATGCAGTTGTAGCCATCAACCTTAAGGGCAGCGTGAGCTGATTCAGAGGTCTTGTTTTCGCCGAGCTTGTAACCAACGAGAGCATATTCGTAGGTAAAGCCTTTTTCGCGAACAGTTTCCTTGGTAGCGTTAATGTCCCAACGAGTATCCTGATCCTTAGCAGCCTGATCTGCTACGAGTTTGTAGTGAGTGTCAACCCATTCAGCGATGTTAACACCTTCGCTGTTCCAAGCTACAGTAGCGAAAGGTGTTTCATCTGCTATAGCTTTAGCCATTGTGGTGTGGAGGTGAGTCTGATGATCAGCCATACGAGCATCAGCAAGTTCAAAGCCTGTGGTGTACAAAGGCTTGAGAGCAGCGTAGTCAGAAGTGATTACGGTGTCACCAAGGCTTACTTCGAGAGCGAGTACAGTAACCTTAGAATCAGTTGCGATGTAGGGGAGGATACCGTCCTTGAGGTTAGCCTTAACAGTTACATCACCACCATTAACCTTAGCTTCGTAGATAGTGGGAGTGGGAACGTTGCTTGCGCGAACGAAGTCAACATGCTTGATAGTGTTGGTAAAGCTGTAAGCCTTAACATCAGCAGGCATCTGAGCTGTAGAAGGATTCATGTGATAGGTAGCAACCAGGTTGGGTGTTACATATACAGAATCACCTGCTACGGGAGCGTCAGTTGCGAAGTTTCCATCAGCATTTACAGTCTTAACATCAAGCTGTGCGTAAGCGAAAGTGGGAGCCCACATAGCTTCAATACCGTGGTAGTAGAATACGGGATTGAAAACGAGTGAACGGAGCTGATCGCCGTTAATAGTAACGAGTGCGCCTTCGATAGCAGCAACCTTGTTAGAGATAGCCTGAAGGAGAACATCGAAGTTGCTTGCCTGGTTCTGAAGACCGGCGATAGCGCTGTTGATTTCAGTGATGGTCTGATCGAGACCATTCAGGAAAGCTTCTTTACCAGCGAGGTTTTCAAGAAGAGTCTTGTACTGGTTAAGAGCGTCGAGCTGGGTCTGAAGAGCCTGGAGAGCTTCGTCGTAGCTGGTGCCGGGAGTGGTTGTGCCACCCTGAGCGAGCTTTTCTTCGAGAGCCTTAACACGAGCCTGGAGAGCGTCGTATTCAGCCTTTGTGGTGTAACCCTTGAGCTGTTCAGCGATTTCGGCGAGAGCTTCAGCCTTGGCGTTAGCAGCAGCAGATGTTGCGTATTCCTTGGCAGCTTTTGCTTCGGCAGCGGCAGCTTCTGCAGCATCCTGAGCAGCCTTGGCAGCTGCAGCAGCGTTGTTAGCGTTGGTAAGGGCTTCCTGAGCCTGGCTCTTGAGGCTTTCTACAGCAGCCTGGATGGCTGTGATCTGAGCCTGGAGGTCCTTGTCCTGACCCTGCAGGTTATCGATGTCATCGTCGTAATCCTTACACGATGTGATAGCCGCGGGCATCGAAGCGCACACCATTGAGAGAAGTGCGATTTTCAATAAACCTTTGTTCATAATTGATTTATTAGGTGATTAAAATGTGAATAGTTTTTGCGATAGATATTAATGTATTATTCGCACGGTAAATAAACCTGTGCAAAATTACTTCAATCTGAGCGTTTATCACTTATAATGTTGTAGCAAGAATTGCTCATAAGTGATGCGAGTTTCGCGATTACTTGAAATTTAATAAAATTTAAGAACATGTATTGGTGTGGAAAAATTCGCGCTATCTGCCACATTAGTGCGGCAGCATTTGCGGTGTCAGAGGAGGATGATAATCAATGCTTCATGGTGTTTTAGAAAGTTCTTCGACCAATTCTTCGGAATAGAGGGCGAAAAAGTCGCGACGGAGCACCTGCGAGATACGACGAAGGAGGTCGGTGTCGATCGAGTTCTTCTGGAAGAGACGATAGACATTCGAACGGTCGAGGTGGATTTTGCGTGAGAACCATGCCACACTGCGCTCCTGCGCGATCAGCTCGTCCTTTATTATTTGTCCGATTGGGTCCATTAAAAAATTATTGAATTAGAGGGAGAGGAGCGCATCACACACGCATACGTGCGTATATAATATATGTGACGCGATACTCGCTGTTTTTTATTTCAAATACAAAGTTACAAAAAAATAGTGTGATACGCAAGCACTTTAACATATCCGCGCAATAAAAATTGGCAAAGTGAATTGAACAAGGATTTGATTACCTTTGAATATCAGCAAAATCGGATAAAAGCAGCCTTGTATGTAACAGCACTACAAATCAAGTGTTTAGGCAAATTCTTTGAAAAAATTTAGAAAAAAGTTGCAAAAATATTTGGCCATGTCGAAAATTAGCCTTAACTTTGCAACGCAAAAAGGAAATAACCCTTACGCAAAAGACTCCGTAGCTCAGTTGGTAGAGCAACTGACTCTTAATCAGTGGGTCGAGAGTTCGAGCCTCTCCGGGGTCACAGAAGGGTCTATCAGACCGACGA
>CAJUKZ010000024.1:0-2162 GCA_910586995.1 uncultured Muribaculaceae bacterium
GATCTACACTCTTTCCCTACACGACGCTCTTCCGATCTGAAAAGTATTATTCGAAGATAGGAGTTGTGTGTATCGCCTTCTATTTTGTTCAATATTTTGTGTCTAAAGTATATGGGATTTATATTCCGGGTGTGACTCAATCTCTTCCGTTAGCACTTGATGTAAGTGATGAAAATGCATATTTTGAGCATCTTACGTCATCCAATGTCCGAGTGAGTTCGTTTTTCAGCGAACCGGCGCAATTTGCCCAGTTCTTGATGCCACTTTTGATTCTTAAACTCTACAAAAAGACCAAGAAATCCAAGAAAAACATTCTATATGTTGTTGCCATTCTGGCATGCCTACTGCTTATGAAATCAGGAAATGCTTTATTTGGAGTTGGGGTGATTATGGTCTGCTATGCGTTTTGGTTGATTAGATACGCATCATCGGTGAAGAAGGTCTTATTGATATTGCTTATTCCGGTGATTGCAATAGGTGGTACGGCATATTATTTTGGTACTGAGACAGGACAGGAATTGCTTGAGCGACAAGATCAGCTGAGTGACGATGCTAACGCATCCTCCGGTCTTTCTGGATTTATACGCATTTTCCGTGGGTATTATGTGTATGACGAATTGTCACCAATACAAAAAATAATAGGTGCCAATAATCCAGTCGTAATAAAAGATATTATTTCGAAGTCGAAAGTTGCATTCTTGTTTAGAGAAAATGACTTTTCGTTCAACACAGTTCAGAATTCGTTAATCCGCACAGGCTTGGTTGGAACGCTAATCTTGTTTATATTCTACCTGAGTCTTTTCAGGAAAGGGAATATTGTCGGCAAGACAACTATAGTTACATTCTTTGTTTTAGGGTTTATTTCAGCCCATTATCTTACAACGACCATGCTCTTATATCTCGTCATATCAGATAAGAGTCGCAAACAGACAAAACTTATAAGCCATGATGTCAAAACGAATATCGTTAATTACTATCCATGTAGGCAATAATTTCGGTTCAGTGCTCCAAACCATTGCGTCTTGTTTGATGCTTAAAAAGTTGGGTTGCGACGTCACTGTGGTAGACTATTGGCCTGATAGAGTTACTTATCGGCGATATTGGCTTGACGCCTTGAAATCGCCTGTGAAGTTGGCATGGCGCATGATATATTTTCCGATGGCGTTGGCCAACAAGTATATCTACCTGTCTTATCTACGCAAATACTGCAAGCTCTCAAAGCGAATAACTCCTCGCAGCGATTTCGCCGTCGAATGCCCTCGGGCAGACGTGTATGTGACCGGAAGCGACCAGGTGTGGAACAGCATCCATAACGAAGGCTTTGACGGGCACTACTATTTCGAAGGACTCCCGGCGGATGCTACCAAGATGGCCTTCTGCAGTTCGATAGGTCGCGAAGACCTCGACGAGAAAGAGAAGCCCAAGGTTAGGGAATTGCTCCTTGGCTACAAGGCAATCTCCGTGCGCGAAGATTCAGCGGCCAACATATTGAAGAAACTCGGCATAGAGTCAACTCAACTTATTGACCCGACCTTCCTGCTTGACCGACTCCAGTGGGAGCCATTCATGAGCGAGCGTATCGTTAAGCAACCTTATCTGCTGGTCTACACGCCCTACAATACCATTGACAAGGAGATGATCTACCGTGCGGCACGACTGATAGCAGCTCAGCGCGGCCTCAAGGTAATCACCTTCTCATGGACTATGAAAGGTGAATCGCTTGCCGACAAAACAATTAAGTACGCCAATCCTGGCGACTTCCTGTCGCTAATGCACTATGCTGACTTTGTGATTACCAACTCATTCCACGGGACAGCGTTTTCTATCAATCTAAACAAACAGTTCTTTGTGTTCCAGCCCTCGGCTTTCTCTACACGTATAGAAAGTATCCTCCGAAAGACTGGCCTCACCGACCGAATGATCTTCTCCGATGCTGCCGTGGAAAGCAGTGCCGAAATCGACTATGTGGACGTAAATCGCATCCTCGATGCCGAGCGCACTGCTGCCCTCTGCTTCCTGGATCAAGCTATCAATTAATCCCCCAAAGACATGTACCTCATAACCCACAACGAATACGAATGCTGTGGCTGCTCGGCCTGTGAGCAGGTATGCGGCCATGGCGCGCTCGAAATGAAGCAAAACGCCGACAGATCGGAAGAGCA
>CAJUKZ010000024.1:2172-3495 GCA_910586995.1 uncultured Muribaculaceae bacterium
CGGATTCATCTTCCCTGTCAAGGATCTCGACAAGTGCACCAACTGCGGCCTTTGCGAAAGAGTGTGCCCCTATGAGCATCTCGATATGAAGCAGAAGGACTCACCCGCAGTATATGCATCGTATGCCAAGAATGTGGCCGAGCGAATGAAGAGCACGAGTGGGGCTCTCTTCTACGTCATCGCCAAATATGTGTTAGAGCAAGGAGGCATAATTTACGGAGCCACATTAGACGAAAATATGCAGGTGCATCATATTTCAGCGGAATCTACCGAGCAACTTCAACTGTTGCGAGGCTCGAAATATGTCCAAAGCAAACTGAATGACACTTATCGAGAAATACGCAAGCATCTGCGTGCCGGACGAATGGTCTACTTCACCGGCGTAGGTTGTCAGGTGGCCGGTCTGAAGTCCTTCTTGATGAAGGACTATCCTACTTTGCTCACCAGCGATATTGTGTGCCACGGTACTCCAAGCCAGAAGCTATTCGACGAGCACATCGCCTATCTGGAGAAGCAGCACAATGGCAAAGTGGTGGATTATAAGTTCAGAGACAATGCCTCGTGGGGAGGATGTGAGACGGTGACTGTTATCACAGATTCGAAAACCCGCAAGACGTATAGGCTACCGTCGTATGATCTCTCACCTTATCTCTACTCTTTCATGCACGCAATGACTTTCCGCCTGTCGTGCTATGGATGTCCCTTTGCGTCTGTCCCTCGCCAGGGAGACATCACCTTAGCTGACTTCTGGGGCGCTCGCGAGCTTTTCAAAGAGTTGGATGCTTCCCACGGAGTATCTCTGATATTAGTCAATTCTCCCAAAGGAAAAGAACTATTGGGAAGAATATTGCCTGAATTAGATCTGGTAGAATCCGACGTAGAAGCGGCAGCTGCAAAAAATGGCAACTTAGTCACTCACTCTGTGATGCCCGAGATAAGGAATAACATCTTTGACGACATACGACAGTACGGCTATACGAGAGTGGCCAAAACCACCTTCCGCCCTTCCAATTATATTAAGCTCCGATTACTATACAGATTCATCGACATTGTGGGCAAAGACAACTATATAAAAATTCGCAATTTATTCCGATAAAGAAGAAAATAATGCTTGTGTTCGTAACACGACCCTAACAGATAATTTCAGTCCTTGATGGAAAAGCCTAAATATACATTTGTTTTTATAGTTCTCACCTTCCGGAATACCGATGACTTGGAATGCTTCTTCAAAGCAAACCATGTAGCAGACTCCAAGGTCATTGTTGTCAACAGTTTCTTCGACGAGGAGAGCAACTCAAAATTTGAAGAAATAGCCCATAGAAA
>CAJUKZ010000025.1:0-1402 GCA_910586995.1 uncultured Muribaculaceae bacterium
GCGACCACCGAGATCTACACTCTTTCCCTACACGACGCTCTTCCGATCTCCGTTCATTTCTGCCTTCTCTCCCGATGTACCGGAAGCCTCGAGGGGACGCGTCGGGGTGTTGAGCCAGATGTCGACACCTGTCACGAGCCTTTTGGCCACAATCATATTGTAGTCCTCGAGGAAGATGATCTTGCCGGCGAACTGCGGCATTTTGGAAATTTCGGTGATACGCCTGATCAGACCCTGTCCGGCCCCGTCGGCCGGGTGTGCCTTTCCGGAGAATATGAACTGCACGGGGTACTGCTCGTTATTGACGATCTTGGCCAGACGGTCGAGGTCGGTAAACAGCAGATGGGCGCGCTTGTAGGTGGCGAACCGGCGGGCGAAACCGATTATGAGGGCGTTGGGGTTGATCTTGTCGAGCACCTTCACAACCTCGCTGGGATCACCCTGATTCTTGAGCCATTTTTCCTTGAAGTCGTTTCTGACGAAATCAATGAATTTGTTCTTCATCGTCATACGCATGCTCCAGATATCCTCGTCGGGCACGGCGAAGATATTGTCCCACATCTCGGGATTGCTCTGGTCCTCGAACAAGTTTTTGTCGAGATTCTTGCGGTAGAACGACTTCCATTCGGAAGCAGCCCATGTCGGCATGTGGACGCCGTTGGTGACGTAGCCCACATGAGACTCCTCGGGGGCGTAGCCTTTCCAGATGCCGGCGAACATCTTCTTCGACACCTCGCCGTGCAGCCAGCTAACACCGTTGGCCTCCTGGCAGGTGTTGAGGGCGAAGACGCTCATGGAGAAGCGTTCGTTGGTGTCGGGATTTTCCCTACCCATGTTCATAAGGTCAGCCCATGAGATACCGAGTCTGGCGGGGAACTCGCCAAGATATTTTCCGAAGAGCGACTCCTCGAAATAATCATGTCCCGCGGGGACAGGAGTGTGGACGGTGTATAGTGAGGATGCGCGGACCATCTCGAGAGCCACGTTGAAGGGAAGATGGTCATTGTTGACATAGTCCACAAGACGCTGGAGGTTGAGAAGCGCGGCGTGTCCCTCGTTACAGTGGTATATGTCGGTCTTGATGCCGAGTTTGTTGAGCATGAGAATACCTCCGATGCCGAGAAGATATTCCTGCTTGATACGGTTCTCCCAGTCTCCGCCATAGAGCTTATGTGTGATCTCGCGGTCCCACTCGGAATTGCAGTCGAGATCGGTGTCAAGCAGATACAGCTTCATGCGGCCCACATTTACGCGCCATACGTGGGCGTAGACAATGCGTCCGGGGTAAGGCACTTCGAGCAGCATCGGCTGTCCGTCCTCACCGAGAACAGCCTCGATGGGGAGCTGATCGAAGTTCTGCGACTCGTAGTTGGCGATCTGCTGGCCGTCGATGGAGAGCGAC
>CAJUKZ010000025.1:1412-1970 GCA_910586995.1 uncultured Muribaculaceae bacterium
ACGGCTGTCGGATGCCTGCTTGATGTAGTCGCCGGCAAGCACACCGAGTCCACCTGAGTAGATTTTCAGACAGTTGCAGAGTCCGTACTCCATTGAGAAGTAAGCCACGGAGGGAATCTTGTCGTCCATCGGCTGCTTCATATAATCCTGAAAGAGCGCGTAGGTCTCTTTTATGCGTGCCATGAACATTTCGTCGGCGATGATCTCCTGACAGCGCTCGTAGCTCATCTGCTGGAGGAGCATCACCGGATTCTCCCCTACGCGGCGCCAGAGGTCACGGTCGAGGTCATGGAAAAGACGTTTTCCCTCCTGATTCCAAACCCACCACAGGTTCTTGGACATCTCTTCGAGAGGCTTGAGTTCCTTGGGAATCTCGGCGCTGACGGTGATGCAGCGCCAGTTGGGTTCGTTGGAGTTGCTAACTTGAAGTTTCATAATATTTTAATGTGTAATGATTATTATGTTTGTTTACGCAGGTATACCTGTTTTGCAGCTTCGCCTACTTGCGCGCGTTGCGGTCCATCGCAGATCGGAAGAGCACACGTCTGAACTCCAGTC